>NZ_JAFBBW010000001.1:2400000-3884057 GCF_016907355.1 Agromyces aurantiacus
GCGCTGGGCGGGCTACCTCGCGCTCGTGATCGTCTTCGCGATCGCGTGCTCGGCGCTCGGCACCTGGCAGCTCAATCGTCGGGCCGAGGCGCTCGCCGAGGTCGCGCGCATCGACGCGAACTACGACGCCGACCCCGTGCCGGTGGCCGAGGCGCTGCCCGAGCTCGACGGTTTCGACATCGACCAGCGCTGGCAGGTCGTCGCCCTGGAGGGCGAGTACCTGCACGACGAGGAGGTCGTCGTACGCAACCGGCCCTACGAGGGCAGCACGGGCTTCGAGGTCCTCACTCCCCTGCGGCTCGAGGACGGCACGGTGTTCATGGTCGACCGCGGGTGGGTCGCCCAGGGCTCCGACGGACGACCCGCCGAGGTGCCGGCCGCGCCCGACGGCGAGGTCTCCGTGACCGCGCGACTCAAGGCCGGTGAGCAGCGCATCGCCGGTCGCACCTCGTCGGGGTCGGAGCTGGCGACGATCGACCTCGACGAGCTCGCCGACCGCGTCGGCGAACCGGCCTACACGGGGGCCTACGGCATCCTCGTCCAGACGGGCGCCGACGCCGGCGAGCCGCCCCTCGCGCTCGCGCGGCCCGTGCGCGACGAGGGTCCGCATCTCTCGTACGCGCTGCAGTGGTTCGTGTTCGCCCTGCTCGCGTTCGTGGCGCTGGGCTGGTTCGCGAACCAGGAGCGCAAGACGCTGGCGATGGATGCCGCGGAGCGCCCGGGAACGGGCACGCGCACGCCGCAGCGCCCGGCTCCTGCGGAGCCGAAGCGGCCGACCAGACCGCCGCGCAGCCGCAGCGACGCCGATGTCGAAGACGAGATCCTCGACCGCCGCTGAACGCGTCACGCGGCGGGGGTCGCGTATTCGGGGGCGACGTATCGTGGGAGGCGGAGACGCGCCACACCTGGGAGGTCGACGATGAGCGACGATCCGCAGCGCGCCGCGTGGCAGTACCGGCTCGATCGCCTCGCGCGCGACGAGGCGACCACCCGTGGCGACGTGCAGGACGTCTCCGACGCGTCGTCGGAACCCGCTCGACCGTCCACCCAGGCGGAGCGGTCGGCGTACGTCGAGAACGCGATCCAGCAGGCGATCCGCCGCGGCGAGTTCGACGACCTCCCCGGCGCGGGGAAGCCGCTCGAAGGCCTCACCGGACGGCATGATCCCGACTGGTGGATCCGTCGCAAGATCGAGCGCGAGCGGTTGACCGGCCTGGGCCCGCCCGCGCTCACCCTGCGGGTCGAGGACGCGCAGCTCGAGTCCCGCCTGGACGGGATCCACCGCGAGTCGGACGTGCGCGAGGCGCTCGACGACTTCAACCGGCGCCATCGAGGCGCGGCGCCAGCTGCTCGGCGGGCCGCCCGTCGTGACCCCGACTCGCGATGTCGATCACGAGATCCGTGCGTGGCGAGCGCGTCGCGAGGCTCGGCGGCTCCGAGCGGCCGAGGAGCGCGCGCAGTACGAGCGCGAGCAGGCGCAGCGGACGCCGCCGAAGCGGTGGTGGCGGCGCCGCGGCTGACCCCGGCGCCGGCCCCCAGCGCGCCAGCGGTCACCAGGAGAGCTCGACCTCCAGCTCGTTCTCGCCCTCGCCGCCGAGCTCCACTTCCACCTTGAGGTGGACCTCGTCGGGGATGCGCACGGTGACGAGCCGTCCGGCGCGCGAGAACTCGACTGAATTGTTCCTCGCCAACTCGTCGGCGAGTGCGTGGAGCTTGGCGGCCGCCTCCTCGCGGCTCATGCGCTGGGCGTCCTCGATGTCGAACAGGTCCATGGCCCCTCCCCTGGTCTCCTGCTCTCGACCGTACCTTCCCCTGCAGTCCCGCGCACCGACATCCGGGCGTGGACGTCCTCGCGTTGCCCGATCCCTCAATGCGAGCTGCTTGGCTCCTCCGCGCTTCGCATCTCGAATGCCTGCGTGAACGCGGGGCCGTCCGGATCCCCGACGATGGCCTCGAGCTTGAGTCCGCCGAACGCGGATCGGCTGACGAGGAGCGTCCATTCGATCTCATGGTCGTCGTTGCTCATCGAAACGTGCAGGTTGTCATGATTCAGCCGCCAGGTTCCCTCCGCATCGAGGTGCTCCGCGGCCATCTCCACGACACCGGTGCCCCAGTACGCCGACTGATCGGGGACGGTCAGGTCGCGAGCCGTCGCCTTTCCCGCCTCTGTCAAGTGCAATTCGCCGGGAGCATCGCCTGACGCGCTCACCCAGGTCCCGACCAGCGCTGCGTCTGCGGTGTCGCCGATCGGCTGCGGCGCATATCCGAACGCCAAGACGATGACTGAAGTTGCTGCGACGGAACACGTCAGCAACGTCACGAAGACGCCATCGAGCCACCGAGACGTCTGCGCCCGCGAGGCGCCTCCTTCATGGTCGCGTCGACGCGCGATGGAGGTTCGGACGACGAGGATCGTGGCGATGATGAGAACCAGGTAGCCAACCGCGCAGGCCATCAGGAAGGGCAGAACGATGATGGCATTCACGGTGTCTCCGAAGTTCGACGTGGCCGCGTCGCGGCCGACTGCCACCAACGTACGGGAACACAGCGTCCCCCCTCGGTTCCGAGCCACGGGTGGACCCTGAGCGGACGATCGTCACCGATGCCTGCCGATGCCCGCGGTGGGGAACTCGGTCGCGTGGCCGTCGAGTTCGAGTGCCGGACGCCTTGGGCCGAGATCCTGCATTGCCTCGCAGGTCGCCCGGCTGCGACGATGGCGCGATGATCGATCAACAGCGGCTCTGGGACGAACGGGCCGCGCGCGACTACGACACGCCGGGCGAAGGCATGTTCGCGCCTGATGTGCTCGACCGGACGGTCGAGCGACTGGCTCGGCTCGCCGACGGCGGGAGGGCGCTGGAGTTCGCGATCGGCACCGGTCGGGTCGCCATCCCGCTGTCCGCGGCCGGCGTCGACGTGAGCGGGATCGAGCTGTCCCACGCGATGATCGCCCGGCTGCGCGAGAAGGTCGGCGAAGCGGAGATCCCAGTGGTGCAAGGCGACATGACGACGACGTTCGCGGGCCGCGACTTCTCGTTGGCGTTCCTCGTGTTCAACACGATCGCCAACCTGCTCACGCAGGACGAGCAGGTCGAGTGCTTCCGCAACGCTGCTCGTCACCTGAGGCCCGGCGGTCGATTCGTCGTCGAGCTCTGGGTCCCCCAGCTGCGATCCCTCGCACCCGGCCATCCCGGCACGGTCGAGGTCAGCCGGCCGGGGTACCTGCTGGTGGACACGTACGACACCATCCGTCAGTTGGTCATCTCGCACCACGTGCGTTTCGGCCCCGACCTCGCCGACGGGAGCGACGCGCGGATGTCGCGGACACCGCAGCGATACGTCTGGCCGGGCGAACTGGACCTCATGGCGCGCCTCGCGGGCTTCGACCTCGAAGCACGCTGGGCGGACTGGGACGGCGAGCAGTTCACCGCGGATTCCCGGAGCCACGTGTCCGTGTACCGGCTGGCCGGGCCCGGCTGATCTCAGGCGAGCTCGATGAGCTCCTGGTACTCGCGGCTCCAGTGGTCCTCGACGCCGTCGGGCATGATGAGCACCCGCTCGGGATTCAGGGCCTCGACGGCGCCCGGGTCGTGCGAGACGAGCACGACGGCGCCCTCGTAGTGCGCGAGCGCGTCGAGGATCTCGGCGCGGCTCGCGGGGTCGAGGTTGTTCGTCGGCTCGTCGAGGAGGAGCACGTTCGCCCCCGAGACGACGATCATCGCGAGCGCGAGCCTGGTCTTCTCACCGCCGGAGAGCACGCCGGCGGGCTTGTGCACGTCGTCGCCGGTGAAGAGGAACGAGCCGAGCACCTTGCGAGCCTCGGTCTCGGTCAGGTTCGGCGAGGCGCTGACCATGTTCTGCAGCACGGTGCGCTTCACGTCGAGGGTCTCGTGCTCCTGCGCGTAGTAGCCGACGCGCAGTCCATGGCCCGGTTCGACGACGCCCGTGTCGGGTCGGTCGACGCCCGCGAGGATCCGCAGGAGCGTGGTCTTGCCCGCGCCGTTCAGGCCGATGATGACGACCTTCGACCCGCGGTCGATCGCGAGGTCGACGGCGGTGAAGATCTCGAGCGAGCCGTAGCTCTTCGACAAGTCGGCCGCGGTGAGCGGCGTGCGACCGCAGGGTGCGGGGGTCGGGAACCGGAGCTTCGCGACGCGATCGACGGCGCGCACCTCCTCGAGGCCGGCGAGCAGCTTCTCGGCGCGCGCGACCATCTGGTGGGCGGCGGCGGCCTTGGTGGCCTTCGCACCGAACTTCGCGGCCTGCTGGCGCAGCGCGTCGGCCTTCTTCTCGGCGTTGACGCGTTCCTTCTTGCGGCGCTCCTCGTCGGCGGCGCGCTGGCGCAGGTAGTGCTTCCAGCCCATGTTGTAGATGTCGATGACCGAGCGGTTCGCGTCGAGGTAGAACACGCGGTTCACGACCTCGCCGACGAGCTCGACGTCGTGGCTGATGACGATGACGCCGCCCTTGTAGCCCTTGAGGAATTCGCGGAGCCACACGACGGAGTCGGCGTCGAGGTGGTTGGTCGGCTCGTCGAGGATCATCGTGTCGGCGTCGGAGAAGAGGATCCGGGCGAGCTCGATGCGGCGGCGCTGGCCGCCCGAGAGCGTCTTCAGCGGCTGGTCGAGGATGCGGTCGGGCAGGTTGAGGTTCGAGGCGATCGACGCGGCCTCGGCCTCGGCCGCGTACCCGCCGAGCGCCTGGAAGCGGTCGGTGAGGGTGCCGTAGCGCTTCATCGCCTTCGCCGCGATCTCCGCATCGTCGGAGCCCATGAGCTCGGATGCCTCGTGCATGCCGAGCACGAGGGAGCCGAGGCCGCGCGCGTCGAGGATGCGGGTGCGGGCCAGCATCTCGGGGTCGCCCGACCGCGGATCCTGGGGCAGGTAGCCGATCTCGCCGGACCGGTCGATGCGGCCTGCGGTGGGCAGCGTCTCGCCGGCGAGCGTCTTCGTGAGCGTCGTCTTCCCGGCGCCGTTGCGCCCGACGAGCCCGATCTTGTCGCCGTCGGAGACGCGGAAGTTCACGCCCTCCATGAGCACGCGCGCGCCCACGCGGATCTCCAGGTCCTGGACGGCGAGCACGGTGACCTCCGGTGGGGGCGGTGATGGGGGTGGACGTGCCGAACGGCACAGCCCTCCAGTCTAGCGGGGGCGGGGATGCCGAGTGTCGCCGGGGCCCGGCAGACTGGCGTGATGGCGACCGACTCCTCCCCCGCGCTGCGCGCGGCCCGGCTCGCGGCGCACGGCTTCCGCGACCGCACCGACGACGTGGTCGCGGTCGTGGAACGGCTCGGGGCCATCCAGGCGCAGGACCTCGCCGCCGCCAAGTGGGCGGTCGGCAGCCGGATGTCGCACCCCACCGTCGAGGCGGTCGACGACGCGATCGAGTCGCGCCGGATCGTGCGCTCGTGGCCCATGCGCGGCACGCTCCACCTCATCCCGACGCGGATGCTGCGGCCGGTCCTCTCGATCACCGGGCCGCGGGTGATCGCGCAGGCGGGGCTCCGGCACCGGCAGCTCGAGTTGGGCCCCGCCGAGTACCGCACCGCGCGCGCGACGGTCGAGCGCGAGCTCGCGGGCGGGGCCAGCGCGACGCGCGAGCAGCTCGCCGCGATGTGGGCTGCCGCCGGTCTCGAGACTCCTGGCCAGCGCCTGTACCATCTGATCTGGTGGCTCGCACAGGACGCCGTGCTGTGCGGCGGGCCGGTCGACGGGCGCGTGCAGCACTTCGCCCTGCTCGACGAGTGGGCGCCCGCCCCGTCCGATGCCCCGACCGAGCGCGACGAGGTGCTCGGCGAGCTGTTCGCCGCGTACGTCGGCGGACACGGTCCGGCGACGATCGCCGACTTCGCGTGGTGGGCGGGGCTCACGCTCGCCGATGCGCGCACGGCGCGTGCCGCCGCCGGCGAGCTCGTCGAACCGTTCCCGGGCCGCGACGAACGGTACGTGCGCGCGGGGTCGACGGATGGCACCGCCGCGCGCCCCAGCGGCGCGCTCGCGCTCGCCGGATTCGACGAGTACTTCCTCGGCTACGCCGACCGGTCGGCCGTGTGCGAGCCCGAGTTCGCCGAGCTGGTCGTGCCCGGCCGGAACGGCGTGTTCCAGCCATTGCTCGTGCTCGACGGACGGGTCGTCGGAACCTGGGCGCGCACCGGCACCGCGGCCCGGCCCCGGGTCGAGCTCCGCTGGTTCCGGTCGGTGCCCTCGGCCGCGTCGGCGCGGTTCCGACGTCCGGTCCACGCCTGGGCGCGGTTCGCGGGGATCGCGCTCGCGGAGATCGACGAGCGCGTCCACGGGGCGTGAGCGCGCCGACGCGCCATCCGTCGCCTCGCCTGCACATGACGATGGGCGGCCCGGCTGATGCCGGACCGCCCATCGGGTGCGTCGTGCGTCCTACTCCTGGACGAGCGCCGCCTGCAGCTCGATCGTGATCGTGACCTGCTCGCCGACGAGCACGCCGCCGGTCTCGAGGGTCGCGTTCCATGTGAGGCCGAAGTCCTCGCGGTTGATCACGGTCTTCGCGGTCGCGCCGCCCTTGTAGTTGCCGTACGGGTCGGTGCCGAACCCGCCGAAGTCGAAGTCGAAGGTGACGGGCTTCGTGACGCCCTTGATCGTGAGGTCGCCGTCCACCTTGAAGTCACCGCCCTCGACGCGGACACCGGTCGAGACGAACTCGATCGTCGGGTACTGCTCGGCCTGGAAGAAGTCGTTCGTGCGCAGGTGCGCATCGCGGTTCGGCTCGTTCGTGTTGATCGAGGCGACCTCCGCCGTCGCGGTCACGCGCGAGTCCAGCGGGTCGGCCCCGGTCTCGAACGTGGCGTCGAAGCGCTCGAACTTGCCCTTGACCTTGCTGATCATGAGGTGTCGGACGCTGAAGGCCACCTCGCTGTGCGTCGGGTCGATCTTCCAGGTGCCGGCGCGGTAGCCGGGGATCTCGATCGTCGTCTCGGTCGTCGTCATGCGGTTGCTCCCAGTGGTTGCTCTGCGGCCGATCGGCCACAGTCAATGCAAACGCATGAAGGTTCGCGATCTATTCCCGACCGGCGAGCGTGATCTCCCGACGCAGTTCCAGCACGCGCTCGGCCGCGTCGTCGAGGCGCTCCATCGGGATCCGTCCGGCCGCGACGGCCGCGGCGACCGAGCCGACGAGCCCGTCGACGCTGATCCCGAACTCCGACGGGTCGGCCGGCAGCACGTAGAGCAGCAGGTCGCCGCCCGCGGCGATCGCGCGGACCGCGTTCTCGCCCGGGTCGGCGTACTCCGGCAGCTCGTTGTGCTGCAGCATGAGCATGTCGTCGGTGACCACGACCCCGTCGAACCCGAGCTCGTCGCGCAGGATCCGGTGCCATTCGGGCGACAGCGACGCCGGCGCGGCATCGACCGCGGGGTACGCGAGGTGGCCGGTCATCACCAGTTCCGCACCGGCATCGATCCCTGCGCGGAACGGCACCGAGGCGCCCCCACGCCAGTCGTCGAGCGTGAGCGGCGCGCTCGGGATCGACGTGTGGGAGTCGCCGGGCGCGGCGCCGTGGCCCGGAAAGTGCTTGAGCGTGGTCGCCACCACGCCGTGCTCGCCGTCGACGGCGGCGGCGACGCGCTCGGCCGCAGTGGCGGGATCGGTGCCCAGGACGCGCTCGAAGATGAACGAGCCCGGGTCGGCCGTGACATCCGCCACGACGCCGAAGTTGACGTTCACGCCCGACGCCGCGAGCGCCGCGGCCCTGGCGGCGAACGCGTCGCGGACCGCGTCGGCGGGCTGACCGCGCAGGTCGCCGGGCGCGGGTGCGGGGTCCCACGGGATCCGGCTCACGATCCCGCCCTCCTGGTCGATGCCGACGAGCGTCGCGGCCTCGGGGTCGGTCTGGAGCGCCCCCGCGAGCGCGGCGGTGGCGGCCTGGTCGGGCGGGATGTTGTCGCCCATGAGGATCACGCCCGCGATGCCCTGGTCCACGAGCGCCCGCAGCGGGGCGGGGTCGGTGCCCGGCGCGTGGAGCATGAGCAGGGAGGCGGCCTTCTGCTCGACGGACATCCCGGCCACGCGTTCGGCGGCCCACTCGGCGGCCGTCGGCGGGGTCGGGGTGGGCGTCGGCGATGGGGTGTGGGCGGCCGTCGGCGTTGCCGAGGGCGCGGCCGCGGGCCCGGCGCATCCGGCGAGCATCGACAGCGCGACCGCGGCGGTCAGGAGGGAGGGGACGGCGCGACGCACCGGGCGAGTCTACGACGCCGCGGATCGGAGGCGGCTCCGAGGCAGGGTAGAACGGATGGTGATGAACCTCGACGAGCACGACCGCGAGATCCTGCGCCGGTACGCGGCCGACGCCACCTTCATGGCGGGCGGTGCGGCGGCGATCCTGCTGCAGCTCGCCGATCCGCGCATCGCCGCCGGGGTGGCCCGGCACAGCGGGTTCCGCGAGCGCCCGCTCGACCGGCTCGCGGCGACCCACCAGTACCTGATGGCGCTGTGGTTCGGCGACGAGCGCGACATCCGGGCCGTGGTCCGTGCCGTGAACGCCCGACACGCGCACGTGCGCGGCGACGACGCGCCCCGGTACGACGCGCGTGAGCCCGACGCACAGCGCTGGGTGGCCGCGACGATCCTGCACGTCGGCACCGACCTCGAACGGCGGATGTCGCGCAGGCCGCTCGACCCGGCGACGGCCGACGCACTCGTCCGCGCCTACGCCCCGCTCGCCGGACGCCTGCAGGGCGCCTCGGCCGGATGGCCGTCGACCCGCGCGGAGTTCGACGCCTGGTGGTCCGAGCGGCTGTCGCACCTCGAGGTCGGCCCCGAGGCGCGCGCGGTCGCGCGCGACCTGCTCGCCGGCACTGGCCTGCCCGCGCCGCTGCGCCCGCTCATGGCGCCCGTGCGCCTGGTGACGGTCGCGCTGCTGCCGCCCGAGGTCCGAGCGGGCTACGGCTTCGGGTGGACGCCGCGCATCCAGCGGGTCGCGGGCGCCTGGATCGCGGTGCTCGGTGCCGCCCGGCGCATCGTGCCGATGCCGGTGCGCACCATTCCCATGCGGATATCGCTCCGGCGCGTGCGGCAGCGCAGCCGCTACGCTGAGGGTGACCTGCGAGGACGAGGATGACCCAGCACGCATCGCACCGCGGCGAGCCGCTCGACGCGATCGACCGACGCATCGTCGCGGAACTGAGCCGCGACGGCCGGCTCTCGGTGCGCACCCTCGCCGAGCGCGTGCACATCTCCCGCACGGCGGCGCACAACCGCGTGCTCGCGCTGCAGCAGCGCGGGGTGATCACGGGGTTCGGCGCGCAGATCGACCGCAAGGCGATCGGCCTGAACATCTCCGCGCTCGTGGTGGTCCGCATCGGCGACGTCTCGTGGGAGGAGATCGCAGCCAAGCTCGCGACGCTGCCCTTCGTCGAGAAGGTGCAGGCCGTCTCGGGCGACATCGACATCATCCTCACCGTCAGCGCGCCCGACCACGAGCAGCTGAGCCAGGCGATCCTGCGCGACATCCACGACATGCCGGGCGTCGTCTCGACGCGGTCGCACCTGATCCTCGCCGAGATCGACGGTCGCCCGCCCGCGCAGTCGCTGGACATCTGGCGCTCCTGAGCCGCGTTTCACGGACGCGCGGCATCCGTTGCGCACGCGGCGTGCCGTTCGTTCACGGTTGCGCCGTACCCCGAGCGGGGGGCCGGAGACTGTCGCACCATGGCCGTATGAGCCTCAACGTCGAGCATCACGAGACCCGCGTCCTGCCCTCCGAGAAGCCCCTGCGACTGCTGGACAACGCCGGCCATGCGCTGCACGGCCGCGAGACCGGCGGCTTCGAGCTGCCGCCCGTCGAGACCCTGCTCGAGCTCTACCGGCGCATGGTCATCGCCCGCCGCTTCGACGTGCAGGTCACGGCGCTGACCAAGCAGGGCCGGCTCGCGACCTACCCGTCGGCGTACGGCCAGGAGGCCTGCGAGATCGGCGTGATCTCGGCGATCACCGCCGACGACTGGTTCTTCCCCACCTACCGCGACAGCATCGCCCTGCTCACGCGCGGGCTCGCGCCCGCCGAGATCCTCCAGTCGTTCCGCGGCGACTGGCACAACGGCTGGGACCAGCACGCCCACCGCACCGCCTCCATGGCCACCCCGCTCGCCACGCAGGCGCTGCACGCCGTCGGCCTCGCGCACGCCGCCCGGCTGCGCCGCGACCCCATCGTGACCCTCACCTACCTCGGTGACGGCGCCACGAGCGAGGGCGACGCGCACGAGGCGTTCAACTTCGCCGCCGTCTGGCAGACGCCGACCGTGTTCCTCGTGCAGAACAACCAGTTCGCCATCAGCACGCCGCTCGCCAGGCAGACGCACGCGACGACCCTCGCCGACAAGGCGGTCGGTTATGGCATGCCCGGGTACCACGTCGACGGCAACGACATCGCCGCGATGTACGCGGTCGCGTCGGCCGCCGTCGAGCGCGCCCGTTCGGGCGGCGGCCCCACGCTCATCGAGGGCCTGACCTACCGCATCGAGTCGCACACGAACTCCGACGACCCCACGCGGTATCGCCAGCAGCGCGACGTCGAGCACTGGAAGCGGCGCGACCCGATCGAGCGGCTCGAGAAGTACCTGGTGTCGGAGGGCGCGCTCACCGACGTCGTCCGGGCCGAAATCGGCGAGGCGGCCGAGGAGCTCGCGGCGCGCACCCGCGACGCCATGTCGGAGGAGCCGCAGCTCGACCCGCTCGAGCTCTTCGACCACGTCTACGCGACGCCGCGGGCCGCGCTCGCCGAGCAGCGCGCCGCGCTCGAGGCCGAGCTGGCCGCGCACGCCGCGCACGTCGCGCACGCCGGCGCCGCGGGGGTGCCCGCCCGATGAGCACCGCCGCGACCGAACGCGCAGCGGATGCCGCGGCATCCGCCCCGCAGCCCCTGACCATGGCCGGCGCGCTCAACGCCGCGCTCCGCGACGCGATGGAGGCCGACGACCGCGTCGTCGTCTACGGCGAGGACGTCGGGCCGCTCGGCGGCGTCTTCCGCGTCACCGACGGCCTGCAGGCCCGGTTCGGCGACGAGCGCGTCTGGGACTCGCCGCTCGCCGAGTCCGGCATCGTCGGCACGGCCGTCGGCATGGCCATGTACGGCCTCCGGCCCGTCGTCGAGATGCAGTTCGACGCGTTCAGCTACCCGGCCTTCGAGCAGATCGTCTCGCACGTCGCCAAGATGCGGAACCGCACGAAGGGCCACGTCAGCCTTCCGATGGTGATCCGCATCCCGTGCGCGGGCGCCATCGGGGGCGTCGAGCACCACTCCGACTCCTCGGAGGCGTACTGGGCCGCGACACCCGGCCTCACCGTGGTCATGCCGTCCAACCCGGCCGACGCGTACTCGATGCTGCGCGAGGCGATCGAGAGCGACGACCCGGTCGTGTTCATGGAGCCCAAGAGCCGCTACTGGTCGAAGGCGACCCTCGAGCTGCCCGTGCGGACGGAGCCGATGGACCGGGCGCAGGTCGTCCGCGAGGGGTCGGATGTCACGCTCATCGGCTACGGCCCGACCGTGCGCACCGCGCTCGACGCGGCTGCCGCGGCCGAGGCCGAGGGGCTCTCGATCGAGGTGGTCGACCTGCGGAGCCTCTCGCCGTTCGACGACGAGACGGTCGGCGCGTCGGTGCGCAAGACGTCGCGCGCCGCCGTCATCCACGAGGCCGCCCAGTTCGGCGGCTACGGCGCCGAGGTCGCGGCACGACTGACCGAGCGGAACTTCTTCCACCTCGCCGCGCCGATCCTGCGCATCACCGGATGGGACATCCCGTACCCCTCGCCCAAGCTCGAGGAGCACCACCTGCCGACGCCCGATCGCGTGCTCGACGCGCTCGCCTCGTGGGAATGGGACCTGGCATGAGCGCGCGCGAGTTCATCCTGCCCGACCTCGGCGAGGGCCTGACCGAGGCCGAGGTCGTCGCGTGGCTCGTCCAGCCCGGCGACGAGGTCGCGATCGACCAGCCCGTCGTCGAGCTCGAGTCGGCCAAGTCGGTCGTGCAACTGCCGACGCCGTTCGCCGGCGTCGTGGAGTCGCTTGGCGGCGACGTCGGCCAGGTGCTCCACGCCGGCGACGTGCTCATGCGGCTCACTCCGGTCGGCGCGGCCGCGGGATCGCCCGCCGAAGCACCGTCCGCGGCCGACGCGGAGGTGCGCGCAGACCGCGCTGGCGCGCCCGCGTCCGCGTCCGCGCCGGTCGCCGCCGAGCCCGGCGTCGCCGTGCCGACCGAGGCCGCCTCCGAGGAGTCGGGCGCCGTGCTCATCGGCTACGGCACCCGGACCAGCGCCGCGACCGCGCGGTCGTCGACGGCGCCGTCGCGATTCGGCGCCCGGCGTGCCGGTGCGGGCGCGGCGACCGAACGCGCCGCCTCCCCCGCTGCGCCCGCCGAACCGCCGGCTGCGCGACCCGAACCTGCCGCGGCCGCGACCGAGGATCCGCGCGACGCGCTCGACCACGACCGGCACTCCCCCGTCGTCTCCCCGATCGTCCGCAGGCTTGCGCGCGAGCACGGCTTCGACGCATCCGAGTTGCTCGGCTCGGGTGCCGACGGACTCGTCACGCGCGCGGACGTCGAGGCGTTCATCAGCGAGCTCGACGCGGCACGCGCCGGCACGCACACCGGCGTCACCGCCGCGCACGCGGGCGCCGCGCCATCCGTCAGCCCGCCCGCCGCCGCACGGCCCGCGGCATCACCGGTCGCCAAGGGCGAGCACCGCGTCCCCCTCGACCGCACCGGCCGCGCGGCCGCCGCGCACTTCACGCGGTCGCGCCGGGAGATCCCCGAGGCGACCGTGTGGATGGACGTCGACGCGACCGGGCTGCTGGCCGCGCGCCGTCAGCTGCAGGAGGCCACGGGCGAGCGCTTCGGCCTGACCGCGCTCGTCGCGCGATTCGTCGTCGCCGCCCTCACGCGCCACCCGTCGCTCAATGCGAGCTTCGACGCCGAGCGCGACGAGCTCGTCATGCACTCGGCGATCAACCTCGGGCTCGCCGCGCAGACCCCGCGCGGGCTGCTCGTGCCGGTCGTGCACGGCGCCGAGCGGATGTCGCTGCGCGAGCTGCGCGACGCGGTGCAGGCGCGCACCGAGCAGGCCGGCTCCGGCGCGTTCCCGCCGGACGCGCTCGCGGGCGGCACGTTCACGTTCAACAACTACGGCACCCTGGGCGTGGACGGATCGGCCGCCATCATCAACCACCCCGAGGCCGCGATGCTCGGCATCGGGCGGCTGCTCGAGCGACCGTGGGTCGTCGACGGGCAGCTCGCGGTGCGCACGGTCACCGAGCTGACCCTCTCGTTCGACCACCGAGTCTGCGACGGCGCCGAGGCTGCGGCGTTCCTGACCGACGTCGCGCGCTGCATCGAGCATCCGATCTCGCTGCTCGCGGACCTCTGACGGCTCGCGGGCCGCTGGGCTCCGGCCCTCGGAACGACCGAGGCGCACCCCACGACGGGGTGCGCCTCGGCCGTGTCCGGGCTCCAGCCGGATCAGAAGAAGTCGTCGGGCGTGCCCGCGGCGCGCTCGACATCGCGCGTCTCGATGCGTGCGGCGGCGAGCTTGGCCACCGCCACGCGGAGGCCGGATTCCATCTGCGCGGCCCAGGCGTCGGACTCGCGCGCGGTCGTCTCCGCGGCGCGGGCGCGGGCTTCGGCGGCGTCGGCGGCGCGACGCGCGTCGGCCACCTGGCGCAGCGCGAGCGAGATGCCGTAGTAGGCCGCGACCATCGTCGCGATGGGCGCCGCGACGACCGCGAGGGCACTCACGCCGGCGCCGTTGGGGGTGAAGGCGACGACGAGTGCGAAGGCGAGGAACAGCGCCGCGATCGCGACGATGACCACGAGCATGAAGCGGAGGTCGCGGCTCCAGGCGGTCGAGCGGCGGGCCGACGACTCGGCCGCCGGTTCGGTTGAGGCGGGCTCGGGCGGGGCGGCGAACACGGCCGTGTCGCCGTACGCGGCGGAGCCGAGCGTCGGATCGGAGGTTCGGGAGGTCGTATCGCTCATGTCGCGGATCCCTTGCGTTCGGAACGTCCCCTCATTCTGTGCCGCGTTCGGGGGGCGGTCAAGGAAGCGCGCCGTCGGCGTGCGCCGCGCAGGCCTGTCTCCGTCCGGGCCCCCGCGGCGCCGGCCGAGCCCCGCGACGACGATGTCGGTGGGTCCTGAGATGCTCTCAGTATGGAACCCGTCGAACTCAAGCAGACCCGGGAGCTCGCCGTCGGCGACACGCTGGTCAGCGCGACCGGCGGCGTCTACGAGATCACGAAGCTGACCCGCATCGGCCGTGGCATTCGCGTGCAGTACACGACGCCCGAAGGCCGTTCGGGCCGGTTCACCGCGGCGCCCGATGCCGTCACGCGCGTGCGACCCGCCGGCTCGCTGCACGCGGCGTAGCGCCGAGCCCGTCTCGACCGCCGCTCGGCCGGACCGCTCCGGAAACGACCGAACGCGATGCTCGATGAGCATCGCGTTCTCTCGTGAAATGGTGGATCTGAGGGGACTCGAACCCCTGACCCCCTGCATGCCATGCAGGTGCGCTACCAGCTGCGCCACAGACCCGTTTCGGGATGCCGCCCCGCTCGGGGCAACGGATTCAGCCTACACCAGCCCCCGGCTCGAAATGAAATCGAGGCGGCCTCACGCGGAGGCCCCGCCGGCGGGCGCGGTGGACGACCCGTCGCGCTCGATGAGCGGCGCAACGGGGATCGACGGGCAGTCCCGCCAGAGCCGCTCGAGGCCGTAGTACATGCGCTCTTCGCGGTGGAAGACGTGCACGACGAGGTCGCCGAAGTCGAGCAGGGCCCAGCGGCCCGCGTCGCGACCCTCGCGGCGCATGACCTCCTGGCCGGCGTCGCGGACCGACTCGACGACCGCATCGGCGATCGCGACGACGTTGCGCTCGCTGTTGCCGCTGACCAGCAGAAAGACGTCGGTGAACGGCAGCGGTTCCGACACGTCCAGCGCGACCAGGTCCTCGCCCCCCTTGGCATCGGCGGCGCGTGCGGCGACGGCGAGCAGGCGGTGTGCGTGGTCGGATGCGGTCATGTCCTCGACTTCCTGGATACGGTCACGACGATCAGAACAGGCCCGCGACCGCGCCGACGACGAGTGTGGCGACGACGCCGAGCGCGAGCACGCCCGCGGTCACGGCCAGGACGAGCGGCACGTTCATGCCCTCCTTCGAGGGCGGCGCCATCATGGCCTTGCTCGGACCCTGGGTGCTGATCGCGCGGGTCGCCGCGATGGGCGCGACCCCGGGGCCGGCGACATCCTCGACATTGCTGTCGAAGAGGCGGTCGACCTCGCTCGAGTCGATCTGGCTCGGGTGCACCCCCGTGGAGCCGTAGCTGCGCGGCAGGTCGATCGACCCCGTGACGATGATCTCGCCGCTGGGCGCCAGCGGCGTGCCCAGCGCGCCCTGGTCGGGCAGCGTCGGCAGGATCAGCGCGTTCGTGGTCGTCGGCACGCCGCGCGGCGACCCGCCCCGCGAGAGCAGTTGGTCGTAGGGCTCGACCCGCTCGTCGGGCAGGTTGAGCTGCGACGTCCAGTGGCCGACCGGCTTCGGCGCGGCGACCGGCTCGTCGAGTCCGGCGTCGACGGTCGTGTGCGGCGCGGCGGCACGACCGGGCGCCGGCTGGTGCGGATGGCGCGTCGGCGCCTGGGGTGCCGGGCCGCGACCGCCCTGGCCCGCCTGCGGCGGTCGCTGCGGCTGCGGCGGACCGGGCCCGCGCTGCGGGGCGGGGGCCGGTCGCTGGGGCGCGATCTCGTCGACCTCGTCGACGTCGGCGAACCCGTCGCCGGAGTGCGACTCGAGCATCGCGCGGAGCTCGCGGCGCGTGAGCGTCCGCTCGGGCGTGGTCTGCTGCGGCGGCGCGCTGCGAGGCCGCCCCTGCGGCGGACGGGGCGCTCCGCCCTGCGGCCGCTGCGGGCCCGTGGCGCGCGGATCGGCCTGCGGAACGGGCATGGCACCCGAGGTGGTCGCGTCGCGCGGCCGGGGCGGCGTGGACTGCGGGTACTGCGGCGGCGGTGCACCCTGCGGCCCGCGCGACGGCGCGTCGGACCACGCCTGGGGCGGGCGGCCGGGCGCCTGGGGTGCGGGCCGCGACTCGGCCGGCCGCTGCGGCGGAACTCCGGCCGGCGCGCCCGAGGGCACACCGCGCGCGGGCGCGCCGTACCCGCCGCCCTGCGGACCGGCGGGCTGCGGGACGCGCTGCTGCTGCGGATACGGCTGCTGCGCCGGATAGGACGGCGGCGCGGCGGGCTGCTGGGCCGGGGCGGGCGCCGCGGCATCCGGATGCTGGGCCGCCGCGGCAGCCTGCTGCTGCTCGCGCAGCCGCTCGAGCTCGCGAATCTCGCGGCGCGTGAGCTGCGGTTCCTGCGACGACGTCATTCGACACTCCGGTAGAGGTGGTGCTTGGAGATGTACTGGACGACCCCGTCAGGCACCAGGTACCACACCGGGAAGCCCCGGTGCACTCGGCTCCGGCAGTCCGTCGACGAGATCGCCAGCGCCGGAACCTCCAGCAAGCTTACGTCCTGCTCAGGCAGACCCGAAACGGACAGCACGTGTCCCGGTCGACTCACAGCCACGAAGTGCGCGAGCGACCAGAGCTCCTCGACGTCCTTCCAGGAGAGGATCTGCGCGATCGCATCGGCACCCGAGATGAAGAACAGGTCTGCGTCGGGGCGCTCGGCCCGGATGTCGCGCAGGGTGTCGATCGTGTACGTGGGCTTCTCGCGGTCGATGTCGACGCGGCTGACCGTGAAGCGCGGATTCGACGCCGTCGCGATGACGGTCATCAGGTACCGGTGCTCGGCCGGCGTCACGACCTCTTTGTAGTACGGCCGGCCGGTCGGCACGAAGACGACCTCGTCGAGCGCGAACGACTGCGCCACCTCGCTGGCCGCGACGAGGTGCCCGTGGTGGATGGGGTCGAACGTGCCGCCCATCACGCCGATGCGTGGCCGGCGCGTCTCGGTGGTCACGACCGCCTCGGCCGCCTCAGTGACCGCCGGGCTCCGCTCCGGCGTGGCGGGCCGCGTAGGCCTCGGCCTTGGCGCGGTGGCGGTTCGCGACATCACGGTACGAGAAGGCGACGGCGCCGAGCACGAAGAAGATGACGATCGCGATGACGCCGTACATGATCGGCTCCATCGGGAGCTCCCTCGCGTGCACGGTCTCGGTCATCACCGTGCTCGTCAGCACTGCGGTCGCCAGGCTCATTCGCCGCTCCTTCAGGTCTCGCGGGGGGTAACGCTCACGACAGTCTAGCGGGACGCGGATGTCGGGTCGCGTCAGGCTCGCACGTGCCCCGCGCCGCGCACGATCCACTTCGTGCTGGTGAGCTCGGGCAGGCCCATGGGCCCACGTGCGTGCAGCTTCTGCGTCGAGATGCCGACCTCGGCGCCGAAGCCGAACTCGGCGCCGTCGGTGAAGCGCGTGGACGCGTTGACCATGACCGCGGCCGCGTCGACCTCCTCGAGGAAGCGGTCGGCGTTGCCGAGGTCGTTCGTCACGATCGACTCGGTGTGCTTGGTCGAGTAGCGGCGGATGTGGGCGAGCGCGTCGTCGAGCGAGTCGACGATGCCGACCGACAGGTCGAGGCTCATGTGCTCGGTCGCCCAGTCCTCGTCGGTCGTCGGCACGGCCGCCGGATGGAGCGCGCGCACGCGCTCGTCGCCGTGGACCGTGACCCCGGATGCCTCGAGGCGCGCGAGCACCGGCGGCAGCAGCCGCTCCGCGGCGTCGGCGTGCACGAGCAGCGTCTCGAGCGCGTTGCACACGCTCGGACGCTGCACCTTCGCGTTGTGAACGAGGTCGACCGACCAGTCCTCGCGGGCGCTCGCATCGAGGAACATGTGCACGACTCCCGCACCGGTCTCGATCACCGGGACGGTGGCCTCGTCGACGACGGCCCGGATGAGCGCCGCGCTCCCCCGCGGGATGAGCACGTCGACGTGGTCGCGCGCCCGCATGAGGTGGCGGGCGCCCTCGCGGCCGAAGTCGTCGACGGTCTGCACGGCCTCGCCGGGAAGCCCGGCAGCGGCGATGGCCTCGCGGAGCACGTCCACGAGCACGGCATTGGTGCGCTCGGCGGCCGAACCGCCGCGCAGCGCGACCGCGTTGCCGCTCTTCAGGGCGAGCGCGGCGATGTCGACCGTCACGTTCGGGCGGGCCTCGTAGATGGCGCCGACCACGCCGAGCGGCACGCGCACCTGCTCGATGCGCACGCCGTTGGGCAGCGTGCGCCCACTGACGGTCTCGCCGACGGGGTCGGTGAGCGCGACGACGTCGAGCACGGCGTCGGCGATCGCGCCGATGCGCCGCTCGTCGAGCGTGAGCCGGTCGAGCAGGCCCGTGCCGAGGCCCGACTCGCGGCCGGCCTCGAGGTCGAGCCGGTTGGCGGCCACGATGTCGTCGACGCGCGCCCTGAGGCGGTCGCTGATCGCCTGCAGCGCGGCATCCTTCTCGGCGGTCGTCGCGCGCGCGAGGCGGCGCGAGGCCTCCTTCGCGGCGGCGAGGCGCTCGTCGAGGACGGTCGCGAGGTCGCTCGCGAGATCGGCGGCAGGATCGGTGCGCACGTCGGTCATACTGCCAAGCCTAGTTCGCCGGGGCGGATGCCCGGCCTCTGTGACGTCAGCTCGCGGCGGGCTCGAACCACGTGCCGATGGGTTCGCCGGCCAGTGCCTCGGCGACGAGCGAGGTCGCCGTGATGAGCACGCCCGCACCGGATGCCGCGGCGATGCGCGCGGCAGAGACCTTCGTCTCGGCGCCGCCCGTGCCGACCCCGGCCCGGCCGATCGAGCCGATCTCGACGCCGGCCAGCTCGTCGCCGAACGGCACGTGCACGATGCGCTCGGCACCCTCGAGGTGCGGCGGCCGCGTGTAGAGCGCGTCGACGTCGGAGAGCAGCACGAGCAACTCGGCATCGACGAGCTCGGCGACCATGGCCGCGAGCCGGTCGTTGTCGCCGAAGCGGATCTCGTGGGTCGCGACCGTGTCGTTCTCGTTGACGATGGGCAGGATCCGCAGGCCGAGCAGTCGCTCCATGGCGCGCTGCGCGTTCAGCCGGTGCGTCTCGTTCTCGAGGTCGCCCGCCGTGAGCAGCACTTGCCCCGCGACGATGCCGTAGCGGCGCAGCGAGTCCTGGTAGCGGTAGATGAGCACGTTCTGCCCGACCGAGGCCGCCGCCTGCTGGGTCGCGAGGTCGTCGGGCCGGGCGTCGAGCCTGAGGAACGGCATGCCCGTCGCGATCGCGCCCGACGAGACGAGGACCACTTCGGCGCCCCGGGCGTGCGCCGCGGCGAGGGCATCGACCAAGGGCTCGATCTGGCCGGCGTTCTCGCCCGAGATCGACGACGAGCCGACCTTGACGACGATGCGCTTCGCCGACGCGACGCCCTCGCGCGTCAGCGGGCGACGCGTCATCGATCGCCCTCGTCGCCGGCGGTCTCGGCGCCGGCCTCAGTGCCGGCATCGGCGTCGGTCCAGATGCCCGCCTCGCGCTCGCGCTCGAGCTCGGCTCTGGCCTCGGCCTTCGCGTCCATCCGGTCGTGGTACTCGTCGCGCCGCTGCACGCGCGTCGCGCGACGGTGGTCGTCGAGTCGGAAGTCGGTGCCGCGGGGTGCGGTCATGAGCTCGGCCGTCGAGGTGAGCGTGGGCTCCCAGTCGAACACGACGCCTGCACCCGGCCCGATCACCACGGTCGATCCGGCGACCGCGCCGGCGCGGACGAGCTCGTCCTCGACGCCGAGGCGCGCGAGGCGGTCGGCGAGGTAGCCGACGGCCTCGTCGTTCTGGAAGTCGGTCTGCGCGACCCAGCGCTCGGGCTTGGCGCCGAGGATGCGGTAGAGGGTGCCGTAGCTGCCACCCTCGGGGCGCACGACGAAGTCGGCCTCGTGCACCGGCTTCGGGCGCAGCACGATGCGCGGCGCCGCGGGCGCCTGCGCGGCGTCCTTCCGGGCGCGGTCGACGACCTCGCCGAGCGCGAACCCGAGCTGCCGCAGGCCCTCGTGGCTGACGGTCGAGATCTCGAACACGCGGTAGCCGCGCGACTCGAGCTCGGGCCGCACGAACTCGGCGAGCTCGCGCGCCTCGGGCACGTCGACCTTGTTCAGCGCGACGAGCTGGGGACGCTCGAGCAGCGGCAGCTGGCCCTCGGGCACCTCGTAGGCCGCGAGCTCGGCGAGGATCACGTCGAGGTCGCTGAGCGGGTCGCGACCTGGCTCGAGCGTCGCGCAGTCGAGCACGTGCAGGAGCGCCGAGCAGCGCTCGACGTGGCGGAGGAACTCGAGCCCGAGGCCCTTGCCCTCGCTCGCGCCCTCGATGAGGCCGGGCACGTCGGCCACCGTGAAGCGGTGGTCGCCGGCCTGCACGACGCCGAGGTTCGGGTGGAGGGTCGTGAACGGGTAGTCGGCGATCTTCGGCCGGGCCGCGGACATCGCGGCGATAAGGCTCGACTTGCCGGCCGACGGGAAGCCGACGAGCGCGACATCCGCGATGGTCTTCAGCTCGAGGGAGACCTCGCCCTCGAAGCCGGGCGTGCCGAGCAGCGCGAAGCCCGGCGCCTTGCGCTTGGGCGACGCGAGCGCGGCGTTGCCGAGGCCGCCCTGCCCGCCCGGCGCGACCACGAATCGCATGCCCGGCTCGGTGAGGTCGGCGAGCTCGACGCCGTCGGGGTCCTTCACGACCGTGCCGACGGGCACGGGCAGCTCGAGGTCGGCGCCGGTCGCGCCCGACCGGTTGTCGCCCATGCCGGGCTGGCCGTTCTCGGACGAGCGGTGCGGGCGGCCGTGGTACGCGAGCAGCGTGGTGACCTGCGGGTCGGCCACGAGCACGATGTCGCCGCCATCGCCGCCGTTGCCGCCGTCGGGGCCGGCGAGCGGCTTGAACTTCTCGCGCCGCACCGACACGCAGCCGTTGCCGCCGTGGCCGGCGCGCACGAACAGCCGCACCTGGTCGACGAAGCTCACCATGGCCGCGTCACTTCCTCTCTGGAAAACACGTGAGGGCGAGCCGAAGCCCGCCCTCACGACTACGACCGACGACTACGCGTCGACCGCGACGATGTTCACGACCTTGCGGCCGCCCTTGTTGCCGAACTGGACCGCGCCGGCCTCGAGGGCGAACAGCGTGTCGTCGCCGCCGCGACCCACACCCGCACCGGGGTGGAAGTGGGTGCCGCGCTGGCGGACGAGGATCTCGCCCGCGGAGACGACCTGGCCGCCGAAGCGCTTCACGCCGAGGCGCTGCGCGTTCGAGTCACGACCGTTGCGAGTGGAGCTCGCACCCTTCTTGTGTGCCATTGTCCCTGTCTCCTCTGGCCGTTACTTGATGCCGGTGATCTTGACGCGCGTGAGCTCCTGGCGGTGGCCCTGGCGCTTCTTGTAGCCGGTCTTGTTCTTGAACTTCTGGATCACGATCTTCGGACCGCGGAGGTCGTTCAGGACCTCGGCCGTGACCGTGACCTTGGCGAGCGACTTCGCGTCGGAGGTGATCTTGTCGCCGTCGACGAGGAGGACGGGCGTGAGCTGGACGTTGCCGTCCTTGTCGGCCTTGATCCGGTCCATCGTGACGATGGTGCCGACCTCGACCTTCTCCTGCCGGCCACCGGCGCGCACTACTGCGTAAACCACTTCTCGTACCTATCTCCGGGGAGCCTTGCGACTCCGTCAATCTGATGGGATGTCACTGCGCGGATGACCCCAGCGGGAATGAGGGTCGTCACTGCCAGAAAACTGTGCGTGCCCGCCGGGATAAGCCGGTGGCACCAACGGTCGAGTTTACCGGATGCCGGGAGGGCGGTCAAACGAGCCTCGCCGAGCGTGTCGCACCCCCGCGATCGGATGTCGCGGGACGCGCGGCGTACACTCGGCCCCATGGCCGTGCTCATCGATCCGCCGCTCTGGCCCAAGCACGGCACGGTCTGGTCTCACCTGGTCAGCGACACGTCCATCGAGGAGCTCGTGGCCTTCGCCGATCGCAACGGGATCCCCCGCCGCGGCTTCGACCTCGACCACTACGACGTGCCCGCCGAACGCTACGACGACCTCGTCGCGGCGGGCGCGGAACCCGTGCCGCCGCGCGACCTGGTGCGTCGCCTCGCGGCCAGCGGGCTGCGCGTCACGCCGCGCGAGCGCCGATCACTCGGCGCCTGACTCCGACCCGCCGTCGGGGCGCGTGATCACGGGCGGCGCACCCGCCGGGCTCAGGGCCGCGGTCGTCACCCGACGGCTGCGCGAACGCGAGCGCCCCTCGCCGGCGGGCTTCGGAGCCGGGAGCGAGTCGAGCACCGAGTCCAGCAGCGACGCCGCCTCGGCGGCGGCCGGAGCCGGCCGCTCGCGCCGCACCGGCGCCTCGGGAAGCTCGATGAGCGGCGCAGGACGCTCGGCCGACGAGGGCTCGGGCGTGCGCTCGGCAGCGGGCCGGGTCTCGACCACGGGCTCCGCGGAGTTCGCCGGCTCGGCCTGGGCCGACGGCGCGCGATCGAGCTCGGGCGCGGCGGACCCTCCCGAGCCGCGCGAGGCCCGGCGTCGGCCGCGACGGCGGCCGCCGGTCGGCTCGGACGGCTCGCCCGCAACGGGCGCCGCGCCGGCGGGCGCTTCCGCCTCGGCGGGAGTCGCCAGCGTGCCCGCCGCGCTCTCCGCCTCGGCGGCCGGCGTCGAGGGAGCCTTGTGCTCGCCGTGCGCGACGGTCGAGGCCGCGATCTGCGCGAGCGCGTGCTTGACGTCTTCCGTGATCGCGTGCGTGCCCTGGTGGGCCTTGTCGACCGCCGGCGCCGTCTGGCCGCCGTTGCCGCCGCCGCGGTTGCGGCGCCGCTCGGCCTGCTGCTGGGGCGCGCGATGCTTGGCGATCGGCTCGTGGTGCACGATGATGCCGCGGCCGGCGCAGACCTCGCACGGCTCGCTGAACGACTCGAGCAGCCCGAGGCCGAGCTTCTTGCGGGTCATCTGCACGAGGCCGAGCGAGGTGACCTCGGCGACCTGGTGCTTCGTGCGGTCGCGCGAGAGGCATTCCACGAGGCGACGCAGCACGAGGTCGCGGTTGGACTCGAGCACCATGTCGATGAAGTCGACGACGATGATGCCGCCGATGTCGCGCAGCCGCAGCTGGCGCACGATCTCCTCGGCCGCCTCGAGGTTGTTCTTGGTGACGGTCTCCTCGAGGTTGCCGCCCGAGCCGACGAACTTGCCGGTGTTGACGTCGATGACGGTCATGGCCTCGGTGCGGTCGATGATGAGCGAACCGCCCGAGGGCAGCCACACCTTGCGCTCGAGGGCCTTCTCGATCTGCTCGGTGATGCGGAACTCGTCGAACGCGTCGCGCTCGCCCTCGTACGCCTCGACGCGCTCGAGCAGGTCGGGCGCGACCTGGCCGAGGTACTTCTCGATCGTGCGGCGCGCCTCGTCGCCCGCGATGATCATCTTCTGGAAGTCCTCGTTGAAGACGTCGCGGACGATCTTGATGAGCAGGTCGGGCTCGGAGTGCAGCAGCGCCGGCGCCTGCACCTTCTCGAGGGTCTGCGAGATGTCGGCCCACTGGCTGATGAGGCGGTTCACGTCGCGCGTGAGCTGCTCCTCGGTGGCGCCCTCGGCCGCAGTGCGCACGATGACGCCCTGGTTCTCGGGGAGCACCTCCTTGAGGATCTTCTTCAGGCGCGCGCGCTCGGTGTCGGGGAGCTTGCGGCTGATGCCGTTCATCGAGCCGTTGGGCACGTACACGAGGTAGCGGCCCGGGAGCGAGATCTGGCTCGTCAGGCGCGCGCCCTTGTGCCCGACCGGGTCCTTGGTGACCTGCACGAGCACGCGATCGCCGGGCTTGAGGGCGAGCTCGATGCGGCGCGGCTGGTTCTTCTCGCCGTTCTCGGCCGCGGCCTCCCAGTCGACCTCGCCCGAGTACAGCACCGCGTTGCGGCCCCGGCCGATGTCGACGAACGCGGCCTCCATGCTCGGCAGCACGTTCTGGACGCGCCCGAGGTAGACGTTGCCGATCAGCGAGGCGTCCTGGTTCCGGGCGACGTAGTGCTCGACGAGCACCCCGTCCTCGAGGACGCCGATCTGGATGCGTCCGCCCTTCTGGCGGACGACCATCTGGCGGTCGACCGACTCGCGACGGGCGAGGAACTCAGCCTCGGTGATGACCGCGCGGCGGCGACCGGCGTCGCGGCCGTCGCGGCGGCGCTGCTTCTTGGCCTCGAGGCGCGTCGAGCCCTTGACCTTCTGCGGCTCGGTGATGAGCTCGGGTTCGCGGGGCTTGCGGACCTTGACGACGGTGTTCGCGGGCTCGTCGGTCGTGCCGCGCGACTCCTCGCCGCTGCGGCGGCGGGCGCGACGGCGCACGCTCGACGCCTCGGCGGCGGGCTCGCGCTCCTCGCGCTCCTCGGCCGGCGGGGCGAAGACGGGCGGCGCGTGGAAGATCAGCGAGGTCGTCGTGAGGATGGCGGGGATGGGCGACTCGGGTGCCGTGGGCTCGGCATCCGCGTCGGCCTCGGGCCGGGACGGCTCGGCGGCGTCGGGCTGCGCCTCGCCCGCGGGGGGCGCCGGGGCCTCGGCCCCGTCGGTCTGGTCGGCACCGTTGGGCTGACCGGCACGCTGGGTCTGCTCGGCGGCCTCGACCACGCTCGGCTCCTCGCCGGAGCGGACCGCGCCGTCGGCCGCGGGCGCCTCGCCCTGGGGCGCGACGGCCTCGGCCGCCGGCGTGGTCACCGGGACCGGCTCGGCGATCGCAGCGGCGTCCCCGTGCGGGGCGGGCTCCGCGCCATCCGTCACGGTAGGGGTGTTTGTCTCGTCGGCCGCGCGGGGCACGATCTGCGCGCGCCGCCCGCTGCGGCGGGCGCCGAAGAGGCCCGACCTGCGCCTGGGCGCCTCGTGGTCTGATCCGGTCGGCGGTGTTCCGTTGTCTTCCACCATCTCTGGTGCACTCCTACGCCGGGTGCGATGGCCGCGCCATCTCTCCCGTGCTCCTCAGAGCGATCCTGCGCCGTGCGCCGGACCGCCAATCCTTCACTGCTGCGCCCGGCGGGTGCCGGTGACGCCAAATCTCGCGGTTCTTCCGCGGATGGGATGCGGTGCATCCTCAAAGCCCTCGTTGGCGTCGAACCGGGCGCGGCCCGGACGACTCATCCGATTATCGCATGCTCTCCCAGCGGAGCGTTGAATCGGCGTGCCAGAATACGGGTCATGCCCGACACCCCCCGCCCGGCGCGACCGGTCGCGTTCGCCGTGTTCCTCGTCATCGCCGGGGCGCTCGGGCTCCTCGCGGCCTTCGAGCTGTCGGTCGAGAAGATCCTCACGCTATCCGATCCCAGCTACGTGCCGGGCTGCAACGTGGGCGTGCTCGTAGGCTGCAGCACCAACCTCGCGTCGCAGCAGGGATCGCTGTTCGGCTTCCCGAACCCGTTCATCGGGCTCATGGCCTGGCCCGTCGTCATCACGATCGGCATGGCGATGCTCGCGCACGCGAGCTTCTCGCGCTGGTTCTGGATCGGCCTGAACGCCGGCATGACGGGCGCCCTCGCCCTCGTGATCTGGCTGATCGCGCAGAGCATCTACGTGCTCGACGTGCTCTGCCCGTGGTGCATGCTCACGTGGGCCGTGACGATCCCGACCTTCTGGGCGGTGACCTTCCGCAACCTCCGCGAGGGCGTCTACGGCGGCAACGACGCGGTGCGACGCGTCGGCTCGGTCGGCATGAACTGGATCGTGGTGATCACGATCGCGTGCTACGTCCTGGTGGTCCTGCTCGCCCAGCTGCAGATGAACGCCATCCCGCGCGTGATCAGCGACCTGCAGACGCTGTTCTAGACCGGGCACGCCGCCCGGAGCCGGGCACGCCACTCGGGACCGGGCACGCGGCTCGGGGCCGGGCACGCCGCGGGGCGGCGGCATCCGTCGACCGGATCCCGCCGCCCCGCGCGGCCGTCATCAGCGGCTCAGGCGAACCAGAGCGCGAGCTCGCGCTCGGCCGACTCGACCGAGTCGGAGCCGTGGACGAGGTTCTGCTGCACCTTCAAGCCCCAGTCGCGACCGAAGTCGCCGCGGATCGTGCCGGGCGCGGCGGTCGTGGGGTCGGTCGTGCCCGCGAGCACGCGGAAGCCCTCGATCACGCGGTTGCCGGCGACGCGCACGGCGACGACGGGGCCGGACTGCATGAACTCGACGAGCGGCTCGTAGAACGGCTTGCCCTCGTGCTCGGCGTAGTGCGCCGCGAGCAGGTCGCGGTCGGCCTGCAGCATGCGGAGGTCGACGAGCGAGTAGCCCTTCGCCTCGATGCGCCGCAGGATCTCGCCCGTGAGGTTGCGGGCCACGCCGTCGGGCTTGATGAGGACGAGGGTCTCTTCGATCGCGGTGGTCATGCCGGTTCCTTTCCTGGTTCTTCACCCGCGGCGGCCTCCGCCGCCCGGGCGCGGTCGATGCGTGCGCCGACGATCATGCAGTAGGCCCACATGCCGCCGAAGATCACGCCGACGAGGTACATCGCCGGGTTGAGCAGACCCGACGCGAGGATCAGCACCTGCAGGGCCCACCCGAGCGCGTAGGCCCACTCGTATCGCAGGAGCGCGATCGTGACGGCCATCAGCAGGATGACCACGCCGCCGCCTACCAGCACGGCCCACGCGGGCAACCCGAACGGTCCGCCGCCGTCGCGCGAGAGGCCCCAGATCACCAGCGCGGCGAGGAAGACGATCACGAGCTCGAACGTGAGCACGATCGAGGCGAGGCTCTGGCGGACCGATCGCGCGGCCCGCGCGCGCCGCCGGGGCGCGCCCGCGTCGTCGGGGCCGGCGGCGTCCGCGGTCGTGCCGCTCATCGCCCGACCCACTCGCGGTTCTCGGCGATCGCGAGGGCGTCACCCACGAGCGTGATCGAGCCCGTCACGACGACGCCGCGCTTCTCGGCACGCGACGCCCAGTCGCGGGCCTCGTCGAGGGCGTCGTCGAGCCGCTCGGCCGCGTCCACGCGGTCGGCGCCGACGATGGCGGCGACGGATGCCGCGAGCTCGCCGGCCGGCACGGCCCGGTCGGACTCGGACTGCGTGACGAGGAACCGCGCGCCGGTGGGCTCGAGCGCGCGCACGATGCCCGAGGCATCCTTGTCGCCGAGCACGCCGAGGACGATCAGGAGCTCGTCGAAGTCGAAGTACTCGCCGAGCGCGTCGACGAGCGCGGCGGCCCCGTGCGGGTTGTGCGCCGCGTCGACCAGGACGGTCGGCTCGGTCGAGATCGGGTGCAGCCGGCCGGGCGAGCTCACCGAGCCCAGCCCCTCCTCGAGCACGTCGTCGGCCAGGCGCACCGACCCGCCGAGGAACGCCTCGACGGCCGCGATGGCGAGCGCGGCGTTCTCGGCCTGGTGGCGGCCGTAGAGCGGTAGCGCGAGGTCGCGGTACTCCCCCGCGAGGCCGCGGACCGACACGAGCTGGCCGCCGACCGCGACGCGCGAGTCGAGCACCGCGAACGCGCCGCCCTCGACCGCGACGCTCGCGCCCTTGGCGGCCACGACCTCGTGCAGGACCTCGAGCGCCTCGGGCGCCTGGAACGCGGTCACGACCGCGGCATCCGGCTTGATGATGCCGGCCTTCGTCCGCGCGATCTCGGCGACCGTGTTCCCGAGGCGCGCCTGGTGGTCGAGCGCGATGGGCGTGAACACCGCGACCTGGCCGTCGGCCACGTTCGTGGAGTCCCATTCGCCGCCCATGCCGACCTCGAGGACGACCACATCGACGGGTGCGTCGGCGAACGCCGCGAACGCGAGCACCGTGAGGGCCTCGAAGAAGGTCAGCGGCTCCTCGACGCGCTCGGCGAGCTCGGTGTCGACGAGCTCGATGAACGGCTCGACCTCGGCCCAGATCCGTGCGACGGCCTCGTCGCCGATGGGCTCGCCGTCGATGCGGATACGCTCGGTGAACCGAACGAGGTGCGGGCTCGTGAGCAGCCCCGTGCGCAGGCCCTGGGCGCGGAGGATGCTCTCGATCATCCGGCTCGTCGAGGTCTTGCCGTTGGTGCCGGTGAGGTGGATGACGGGCGCCGCGCGGTGCGGGTCGCCGAGCAGTTCCACCGCGCGCCGCGTGGCGTCGAGGCGGGGCTGCGGCGCCGACTCGCCGACCCGCGCGAGCAGGGCCGCGTACACGGCGTCGGCCGCGTCGCGCTCGTCGGGGGTGGATTCGATGCTCATGCCTTCTCCACCCTGATGTGCACGCGCGTTCCGCCCGCGAGCGGCTTGGTGGCGTCGGCGGTCGCGTCGTCGAGCTCGCGCACGTCGAGGTCGACCGCGAGGGTCTCGCCCGTGATCAGGTCGCGGTGCGCGACCGCCGCGGCGAGGCTCGGCGCGTCGAGCGCGAGCGTCAGGCGGATGCGATCGCCGACGTCGAGCCCGGCGGCCTTCCGGGACTCCTGGACGGCCCGCACGATGTCGCGCGCCCGGCCCTCGTCCTCCAGCTCGGGCGTGGTCGCGATGTCGAGGATCGCGAACCCGCCGTCGGCCAGCAGGCCCAGCGCGCTGCCGTCGCCGCCGGCGCCGCCCGCCTCGAGCACGAGGTCGTACTCGCCCGGCTCGAGCGCGATGCCGCCCGCGACGACCGCGTCGCCCTCGACCGACCAGTCGCCCGAACGCGCGGCCTGGATCGCCTGCTGCACCTGCTTGCCGAGGCGCGGGCCGGCGGCGCGGGCGTTGACCGTGAGTCGCTTGGTCACACCGTAGGCGGCGGCGCTCGACTCGTCGAGCTGCACGAGCTCGACGCGCTTGACGTTGAGCTCGTCGCGGAGGATCGCCTCGAACGGCGCGAGCGCCGCGGCATCCGCCGTCACGACCGTGAGCGAGGCGAGCGGCAGCCGCACCCGGCGGCCCGCCTGCTTGCGCAGCGCGAGCACCGAACCCGTGACCTCGCGCACGGCGTCCATCGCCGCGACCAGCTCGGGGTCGGCGGGGAACTCGGCGGCGTCGGGCCAGTCGGCCAGGTGCACGCTCCGGCCGCCCGTGAGCCCGCGCCACACCTGCTCGGTCACGAGCGGGAGCAGCGGCGCGGCCAGGCGCGTGAGCGTCTCGAGCACCGTGTACAGGGTGTCGAACGCCTCGGCGCCCGTGCCATCCGCGTCGACGCCCTGCCAGAACCGATCGCGCGACCGGCGCACGTACCAGTTGGTGAGCACGTCGGCGAAGTCGCGCAGCTTCTGCGCCGCGAGCGGCGAGTCGAACTCCTCGAGGTCGGCCGTGACCGCCTCGACGAGGTCGCGCAGCTTCGCGAGCAGGTAGCGGTCGAGCACGTCGGTCGAGTCGGTGCGGCGGGATGCCTCGTAGCCGCCCTCGCGCGCCGTGTTGGCGTAGAGCGAGAAGAAGTACCAGGTGCTCCACAGCGGCAGCATGAGCTGGCGCACGCCCTCGCGGATGCCCTCCTCGGTCACGATGAGGTTGCCGCCGCGCAGCACCGAGCTCGACATGAGGAACCAGCGCATCGCGTCGGAGCCGTCGCGGTCGAACACCTCGTTGACATCGGGGTAGTTGCGCAGCGACTTGGACATCTTCTGCCCGTCGTTGCCGAGGACGATGCCGTGGCTGACCACGTTCTTGAACGCGGGCCGGTCGAACAGCGCCGTCGAGAGCACGTGGAGGGTGTAGAACCATCCGCGGGTCTGCCCGATGTACTCGACGATGAAGTCGGCCGGGCTGTGCGTGTCGAACCACTCGCGGTGCTCGAAGGGGTAGTGCACCTGCGCGAAGGGCATCGAGCCGGAGTCGAACCAGACGTCGAGCACGTCGGGGATGCGGCGCATCGTCGACCTGCCGGTGGGGTCGTCGGGGTTCGGGCGCGTGAGCTCGTCGATGAACGGGCGGTGCAGGTCGGGCTCGCCGTGCTGGTTGCGCGGCAGGCGGCCGAAGTCGCGCTCGAGCTCCTCGAGCGAGCCGTACACGTCGATGCGGGGATAGGCGGGGTCGTCGCTCTTCCACACCGGGATCGGCGAGCCCCAGTAGCGGTTGCGGCTGATCGACCAGTCGCGCGCACCCGAGAGCCACTTGCCGAACTGGCCGTCCTTGACGTTGGCCGGCACCCACTCGATCTGCTGGTTGAGCTCCTCCATGCGGTCGCGGAAGTCCGGAACGCGCACGAACCAGCTCGACACCGCGCGGTAGATCAGCGGGTTGCGGCACCGCCAGCAGTGCGGGTACGAGTGCTCGTAGCTCGCCTGGCGCAGCAGGCGGCCCTCGGCCTTCAGCAGCTGCGTGAGCGGCTTGTTCGCGTCGCTCCAGAGCAGCCCCGCGACATCCGTCACCTCTGGGAGGAACTTGCCGCCCTCGTCGAGCGAGACGACGACCGGGATCCCGGCGGCCTCGCACGCCTTCTGGTCCTCCTCGCCGTAGGCGGGAGCCTGGTGCACGATGCCCGTGCCGTCCTCGGTCGTGACGTAGTCGGCGACGAGGATGGTCCACGCGCGCTCGAGGCCCCAGCGCTCGACGTCGGCGTAGTAGTCGAAGAGGCGGTCGTAGGTGACCCCCTCGAGCTCGGCGCCGCGCACCGTGCGCGCGACGGCCGCCCGGGCCTCCTCGGCCGAGTCGTAGCCGAGGTCCTTCGCGTAGTTGCCGACGAGGTCGACCGCGATGAGGTACTCGGCGCCGAGGACCTCGGTGTCGGATGCCGCGGCGCCCGCTCGCTCGCGGAGCACCGTCGCATCCGGGGTGCCGTTCGGGCCGGCGGGCACGACCGCGTACTCGATGTCGGGCCCCACGGCGAGCGCGAAGTTCGTCGGCAGGGTCCAGGGCGTGGTGGTCCACGCGAGCGCGCGCACCGCGGTCAGGCCGAGCGACTCGGCCTTCGCGCCCGTGAGCGGGAAGGTGACCGTGACGGTCTGGTCCTGGACGTTCTTGTAGACGTCGTCGTCCATGCGCAGCTCGTGGTTCGAGAGCGGTGTCTGGTCGCGCCAGCAGTACGGCAGCACGCGGTGGCCCTCGTACGCGAGGCCCTTCTCGTGCAGCTGCTTGAACGCCCAGATCACGGACTCCATGAAGGTGACGTCGAGGGTCTTGTAGTCGTGCTCGAAGTCGACCCAGCGCGCCTGGCGCGTGACGTACTCCTCCCACTCCTTCGTGTAGCGGAGCACGGCGTCGCGCGCGGCCTGGTTGAAGGCCGCGATGCCCATGCGCTCGATCTCGCTCTTGTCGGTGATGCCGAGCTGGCGCTCGGCCTCGAGCTCGGCGGGCAGGCCGTGGGTGTCCCAGCCGAATCGGCGGTGCACCTGCTTGCCGCGCATGGTCTGGAAGCGGGGGAAGAGGTCCTTGGCGTAGCCGGTGAGCAGGTGCCCGTAGTGCGGCAGGCCGTTCGCGAACGGCGGGCCGTCGTAGAAGACCCATTCCTCGGCGCCCTCGCGCTGGTCGATGGACGCCTGGAAGGTGCCGTCGGCCTTCCAGTGCGCGAGCACGTCCTGCTCGATCGCCGGGAAGGAGGGCGACGGCGTGACGGACGACTGCTCGGGGTCCTGGCCCTTGGGGTACAACGCTCGCTCCTGCTGGATTCGCCGGTTCCACGAGGACGGTGCGCTCGTCGAACGCCACCGCGGTACCACCCCGCTTGCCCCGGCGACGCCGGAGCCTCTCGTTCCTCAGCTGTGACGGGCTGGTCCCGTCCGGTTCTAGTGACGATCCGGATGCCGGGGCATCCCTCTCGCGTTCTTCCGGAGACTCCCCGGTGATGGCCGGATCGCAGTCGTTGGCCTCCAGCGTACCGGACGCCTCAGCGGTACGCCTCGCGGATCAGCGAGATGAGCGCGGGCGCGTCCACGCCGTTCAGGCGCGCCTCGTCGACGAGGTCGTGGATGGCGCCGGCGAGCGCCGTGCGGTGGCCGAGCCGCTTGGCGACGACGGCGCCGCGCCCGGGGTGGAGCTCGATCATCCCCTCGTCGCGCAGCATCCGGTAGGCGCGCAGCACGGTGTGGACGTTGAGCTCGAGGTGCTCGGCGAGCGTGCGGGCGGCCGGGAGGCGTTCGCCGTAGCCGACGCGGCCGTCGACGATCGCGGCGCGGAGCGAGGAGGCGAGTCGCTCGTACAGCGGACCGCCGTCGCTCGCGTCGAGGTGGATGCGCACGCGGCGACGCTACGCCGTTCCGCGCCAGGATTCAATCGAATGTGCTAGCGCGAATAGCACAAGTTCCTTGTCGCGGCAGCCGGTCGCTGTCAGGATGGTCAGCCGTGACCACTGCAGCCCCCTCCCCGGCCCCGGCTCCCCTGCCCGCCAGCACGTCCACGACGCGACGCGTCGCGTGGGCGTCGATGATCGGCACGTCGCTGGAGTCGTTCGACTTCTACGTCTTCGCCTACTTCAGCGCCTACTTCATCGGCCCGCTGTTCTTCGATCCGCTCGGGCAGTTCGGCGGCACGCTCGCCGCGTTCGCCACGATCGGCGTCGCGTTCGTGGTGCGTCCCATCGGCGCCGCGATCTTCGGCCACCTGGGCGACCGCATCGGCCGGCGCGCGACGCTGCTCTGGACGGTCGGCGTGATGGGCGTCGCGACCGGGCTCATCGGCCTCCTGCCGACGTACGCGCAGGCCGGATGGCTCGGCGCCGTGCTGCTCGTCCTCCTGCGCGTCGCGCAGGGACTCTCGCTCGGCGGCGAGTGGGGCGGCTCGATCCTCCTCGCGACCGAGCACGCCAACCCGGTCAAGCGCGCGTTCTACGCGGCCGTGCCGCAGCTCGGCTCCCCCGTGGGCTCGATCCTCTCGGCCGTGGTCTTCATCGTCATGACGCTCGCGCTGCCCGCCGAGGAGCTCGCGGCGTGGGGCTGGCGCATCCCGTTCCTGCTCGCGTTCCCGCTGCTGCTGGTCTCGCTCTGGCTGCGCATCTCGATCGACGAGACGCCCGTGTTCAAGTCCGTGCTCGCCGAGCACCGGCGCGACCGCGTGCCGTTCGCGGCGATGTTCCGCGCGCAGCCCGTGGCCCTGCTCGTCGCGTTCGGCGCGGCCCTGCTCGGCATCGGCTCGTACTCGCTGATGAACACCTACACGATCAACTACGGCGTGACCACGCTCGGGTTCACCTTCCAGGACCTCCTCGTCGCGACGACGATCGGCGGTCTGCTCCAGCTGGTCACCATCCCGCTGTTCGGCTGGTGGGCGACCCGCATCGGCTCGGCGAAGGTCGTCGCCTACGGCGCGCTCGGCACGCTGCTGATCACCTTCCCGATGTACTGGCTGCTGCAGTTCGCGAGCTTCCCGGTGCTCGTGGGCACCATGATCGTCGGCGGCATCCTGCCGACCATGTCGTGGGCCGCGCTCGGCGGACTCATGAACGACCTGTTCGCCGACCACTACCGCTACTCGGCCCTGTCGGTCGCGTACGCGGTCGCCGCCGCGGTGTCGGGATTCGTGCCGCTCGTGACGACGCTGCTCGGCGAGTCCACCGGCTACGTGTGGTGGCACCCCGGCGTGGTGCTCGCGCTCCTCTCGGCGATCACGCTGGTCTCGGCGTGGGCCGCGGCGCGCATGCGCCACGCCCCGATCTCCGAGGACGGGCGCGAGGTCGTCGAGCCGGTCGCCGCGTAGGCATCGGGCGGATGTCGCGGCGCGCGGCCGCGGCATCCGCCAGCCCTGTCCCGGCCCGGCGGTCCGGGCCGGTCACGGCACGGATCGGACGACTCCGGTAGGCTTGAGCGTCCACATTCAGGCACCCCCATGGACTCGGTGCCGCACATACCGAACCGGAGCATCATGACCGACACCGCGCGCATCCCCGACAAGCCCGCACTCGAGGGCCTCGAATCCAAGTGGGGCGGGGTCTGGGAGTCCGACGGCACGTACCGGTTCCGGCGTGAGGGCGCCACGCGCGAGTCGATCTACTCGATCGACACGCCCCCGCCCACCGCCTCGGGTTCGCTGCACATCGGGCACGTCTTCTCCTACACCCACACCGACGTGATGGCGCGCTTCCAGCGCATGCGCGGCAAGTGCGTGTTCTACCCGATGGGCTGGGACGACAACGGCCTGCCGACCGAGCGACGCGTGCAGAACTACTACGGCGTCCGGTGCGACCCGACGCTGCCGTACCAGCCCGGCTTCACGCCGCCGTTCGAGGGCACCGAGGGCAAGACGGTCAAGCCGGCCGACCAGGTGCCGATCAGCCGGCGCAACTTCATCGAGCTCTGCGAGCGGCTCACCGTCGAGGACGAGCAGCAGTTCGAGGCGCTCTGGCGCGCGCTGGGCCTGTCCGTGGACTGGACGCAGACCTACCGCACGATCGCCGACGAGGCCCTGTTCACCTCGCAGCTCGCGTTCATCCGCAACGTCGAGCGCGGCGAGGCCTACCAGGCGCTCGCGCCCACGCTCTGGGACGTCACGTTCCGCACGGCCGTCGCCCAGGCCGAGCTCGAGGACCGCGAGCAGCCCGGCCACTACCACCGGGTCGCATTCGCGAAGCCCGACGGCGGCCACGTCGAGATCGAGACGAGCCGCCCCGAGCTGATCCCCGCGTGCGTGGCGCTCGTCGCGCACCCCGACGACGAGCGCTACCAGCCGCTGTTCGGCACGACCGTGACGACGCCGGTGTTCGGCGTCGAGGTGCCGGTCGTGGCCCACCACCTCGCCCAGAAGGACAAGGGCACCGGCATCGCCATGATCTGCACGTTCGGCGACGTCACCGACGTCGTCTGGTGGCGCGAGCTCGACCTGCCGAACCGCGCGATCATCGGCTTCGACGGCCGCATCATCGCCGAGGCGCCCGACGCGATCACCTCCGAGGCGGGTCGCGAGGCCTACGCCAAGCTCGCGGGCAAGACCGCCTTCTCGGCCAAGCAGGCCGTCGTCGAGCTGCTGCGCGAGTCGGGCGACCTGCTCGCCGACCCCAAGGCCATCACGCACCCCGTGAAGTTCTTCGAGAAGGGCGACCGCCCGCTCGAGATCGTCTCGACGCGCCAGTGGTACATCGTCAACGGCGCGCGCGACGCCGACCTCAAGCAGCGGCTGCTCGAGCGCGGCCGCGAGATCGACTGGCACCCCGACTTCATGCGCGTGCGGTACGAGAACTGGGTCGGCGGTCTCGCGGGCGACTGGCTCATCTCGCGCCAGCGCTTCTTCGGCGTGCCGATCCCCGTGTGGTACCCGCTCGACGCCGAGGGCAACCCGGTCTTCGACTCGCCCATCGTGGCGACGCAGGAGATGCTGCCCGTCGACCCCTCGTCCATGCCGGCCCCCGGCTACGACGAGTCGCAGCGCGACCAGCCGAACGGGTTCATCGGCGAGCACGACGTCATGGACACGTGGGCGACCTCGTCGCTGACGCCGCAGCTCGCGGCCGGGTGGGAGCGCGACCCCGAGCTGTTCGACCTCGTGTTCCCCTACTCGCTGCGCCCGCAGGGCCAGGACATCATCCGCACCTGGCTGTTCTCGACCACGCTGCGCGCCGAGCTCGAGCACGGCGTCTCGCCGTGGGGCAACGCCGCCATCTCGGGCTTCATCGTCGACCCCGACCGCAAGAAGATGTCGAAGTCGAAGGGCAACGTCGTGACGCCCGCCGGCCTGCTCGAGCAGCACGGCTCCGACGCGGTGCGCTACTGGGCCGCCTCGTCGCGCCTCGGCACCGACGCGGCCTTCGACCCGCAGAACCCGACCCAGGTCAAGATCGGCCGACGGCTCGCGATCAAGGTGCTGAACGCGGCGAAGTTCATCCTCGGCTTCGAGGGCCGGGCGGATGCCGCGGTGTCGGTGCCCATCGACCGCAGCATGCTCGCCGGGCTCGCCACGGTCGTCGACCAGGCCACGCGCGCCTACGAGGCCTACGACCACGCCCGCGCGCTCGAGGTCGCCGAGTCGTTCTTCTGGACCTTTTGCGACGACTACCTCGAGCTCGTCAAGGAGCGCGCCTACGGCGAGGCGAGCGACGAGCAGGCGTCGGCGGTCGCCGCGCTGAAGACGGCGCTCAGCGTGCTGCTGCGGCTCTTCGCGCCCGTGATCCCGTTCGCCGCCGAGGAGGCCTGGCGCTGGTCCAACGAGGGCTCGGTGCACCTGGCCGCCTGGCCCACGCTCGACGAGCTCGCCGCACGCGGCGACGCCGGGGTCGAGCTGCTCGAGCTCGCGAGCCTCGCGCTCACCGGCATCCGCCGCGCCAAGACCGACGCGAAGGCCTCGCAGAAGGTGCCCGTGGCGCGTGCCGTGATCGCCGCACCGGCGGCGGCCACCGCGCTCCTCGAGCATGCGGAGGCCGACCTGCGCGCCGTGGGGCGCATCGCCGTGCTCGACTTCGCGGACGCCGACGAGCTGCAAGTTCGCGACGTCGAACTGGAGATGCCCGCAGAGGAGGTCCGCGCATGAGCGTGACCGTTCGCGACGTCGCCGAGAACGACTTCTTCGGCTGGCTGCCGCTGTTCGACGCCTACTGCGCCGCGCGCGGCGGGCGCCTCGACGACACCAAGGCGCTCATCGTCTGGAGCTGGATCCAGGACCCGCGCAGCGCCCTGCGCGCCGTCCTCGCGATCGACGACGCGGGCGAGCCCGTGGGCCTCGTGCACTTCCACCCTGAGCCGCGCACGCTCGACGCCAGCATCGGGCTCGTCGTCGACGACCTCTACGTCGTCGACGCGCACCGCCGCAACGGCGTCGCGCGCCAGCTGCTCGAACGACTCCGCGAGCTCGCGGTCGAGCTGCACGCGACCCGCATCAACTGGTCGACGGACCCGTCCGACGCCGACGGCCTGCGGATGTCCGACGAGGTGGCCCGCCGCAGCCCCGCCATCCCGTTCGAGCTGGAGCTCTGATGCGACTCGGCACCCGCTGGGCGTTCGGCGACGAGCCGCCGCCCTCCGTGCCGTCCGACCTCCGACCGCGCATCGCGGCGGCCGAGGCGAGCACGGCCGACGGGTCGGGCCGGCACTGGACCCTCACCTGGCCCGAGGGCCGGCCCATCGCCGAGCTCGACGACGGCACCGTGGTGACCACCGGGCCGGTCGACACCGGCGCCTCGCCCGCGGGCGACGACGACTGGTGAGCTGAGCGACCGGTCCGCGGCGGTCGACCGACGGGGCCGAGGCTCAGGCGCGGGCGAGGATCTCGCCGTGCGGCATGAGCAGCCACCCCTCGGGGTCGGCGGCCCAGGCACGCCAGGCGGCCGAGACCTCCTCGAGGTCCGCGTGCGTCGCGTGGCCCGATTCGATGGCGTGCGCCGCGAACTGCGACTTCGTCGCGCGGTCCGCCCATGCGCCGCCCCACCACTCGCGGTCGCGGTCCGACGAGAACACCCACACCGATCCGGTCGCCTCGACGTGGTCGTAGCCGGCGGCGCGTGCCCACCCCTTCAGCATCCGCCCGGCCCGGGCTTCTCCCCCGTTCCACGCGTAGATCCGGTCGTTGAGCTCGAGCCAGCGGGCGAGACCCTCGGATTCGGGACTCCAGATCACGCCCCCGTAGTCGGCGTCGCGCGCGGCGAGCAGACCGCCCGGCCTGAGGACCCGCCGGATCTCGCGCATCGCGTCGACGGGTCTCGCGAGGTGCTGCATCACCTGGTGGGCGTGCACGACGTCGAAGCTGTCGTCCTCGAACTCCAGCGCGTACGCATCGCCGACCCGGAACTCGACGTTGTCGACGCCGTCGCTCGCCGCGAGCCCGTTCGCCCGCGCGACGACCTCGGCGGAGGCGTCGATGCCGATGACGGACCCCGGCTGCACGCGTCGCGCGAGGTCGATCGAGATCGTTCCGGGGCCGCTCCCCACATCGAGGACCCGAAGGCCGGCCGTCAGGTGCGGCGCGAGGTACGCGGCGGAGTTGTCGACCGTCCGCCACTCGTGCACCCGGAGGACGCTCTCATGGTGGCCGTGCGTGTATCCCTCGCGGGCGTGCGGTTCGGGAGTCGCCTGCATGGCACGAGCCTATTCCCCCGGCGAGCGGCCGGACAGACGACGAGGGAGGCACCCGCGGGTGCCTCCCTCGTCGATCGCGCGCGGCGATCGGATCAGATCGCGAAGCCGAGCGCGCGCATCATGTCGCGACCGTCGTCGGTGATGCGCTCGGGGCCCCACGGCGGCATCCACACCCAGTTGATGCGGAACCGCTCGACGGTGCCGTCGAGCGCCTCGGCCGTCTGCTCCTCGATCACGTCGGTGAGCGGGCAGCCGGCGCTGGTCAGGGTCATGTTGATCACGAGCGCGTCGTTCTCGTCATCCCAGTTGAGGTCGTAGATGAGCCCGAGGTCGACGATGTTCACGCCCAGCTCGGGGTCGACGACATCCTTCAGCGCTTCGCTGATCTCGTCGTACCGCTCGGGAGCGAGTGAGGTGACCATGGAGGGAATCCTACCCGCGCCTACTGGGAGGCCGACTCGGCCACGTGGTACCGGTCGTAGCCCTCGTCCTCGAGGCGGTCGGCCAGCTCGGGGCCGCCCTGCTCCGCGATCCGGCCCGCGACGAAGACGTGCACGAAGTCCGGCTTGATGTACCGAAGGATCCGCGTGTAGTGCGTGATCAGCAGGATGCCGAGGCCCGTGTTGGCGTGCGCCCGATTGACGCCCTCGGAGACCACCTTCAGCGCGTCGACGTCGAGGCCCGAGTCGGTCTCGTCGAGCACCGCGAACTTCGGCTTCAGCAGCTCGAGCTGCAGGATCTCGTTGCGCTTCTTCTCGCCGCCCGAGAAGCCCTCGTTGACGTTGCGCTCGGCGAAGGCGGTGTCCATCTTGAGGTTGTCCATCGAGGTGCGGACATCCTTCACCCACCCGCGGATCGACGGCGCCTGGCCGTCGATCGCGGTCTTCGCGGTGCGCAGGAAGTTGGTGACGGTGACGCCGGGGATCTCGACGGGGTACTGCATCGCGAGGAACAGTCCCGCGCGGGCACGCTCGTCGACCGACATCTCGAGCACGTTCTCGCCGTCGAGGAGGATCTCGCCCTCGACGACGGTGTACTTCGGGTGGCCGGCGATCGTGTACGCGAGCGTGGACTTGCCGGAGCCGTTCGGCCCCATGATGGCGTGGATCTCGCCCTCGTTGATGGTCAGGTCGACGCCGCGGAGGATCTCGCGGGTGCCCTGGTCGGTCTCGACGTTGACGTGCAGGTTCTTGATCTCGAGCACGGACATGATGCTTCGGTGGTCTCTTTCGTTGGTGTCGGCCGCGCGGGCCGGAGGTCGGTGGGAGTCGGGCGTCAGACGGCGAGCTTCACCTGGGGGTCGATGAAGACGCCCCCGTCGGTGATCTCGACCTGGTAGACGGGCACGGGCTCGTAGGCCGGCAGCGTCAGCGGCTTGCCGGTGACGAGCGAGAACTTCGAGCCGTGCGCCCAGCACTCGAGCGTGTCGTCCTCGACGAACCCCTCGGAGAGGGAGATGTCGCCGTGGGTGCAGGTGTCGCCGATGGCGAAGATGTCGCCCGCGGCATCCTTCACGACCGCGATCGGCACGCCGTCGACGACGAACCGCTGGGCCTCATTGACGGCGAGGTCATCGACCCCGCACACGCGAGTGGATGCCATGTCAGCTCCCCTGGAGTTCGGCTTCGAGCGCCGCCATCAGGCGCTCTTCGAGTTCGGCGTCGCCGATCTGCTGGACCACCTCGGCGAGGAAGCCGCGCACGACGAGGCGACGCGCCTCGTCCTCCGGGATGCCTCGGGCCTGCAGGTAGAACAGCTGCTCGTCGTCGAACCGGCCCGTCGCCGACGCGTGGCCGGCGCCCTCGATGTCGCCCGTCTCGATCTCGAGGTTCGGGACCGAGTCGGCACGCGTGCCGTCGGTGAGCACGAGGTTGCGGTTCTGCTCGTAGCTGTCGGTGCCGGTCGCGGCGTTGCCGATCAGCACGTCGCCGATCCACACGCTGCGCGCGCCCTCGCCCTGCAGCGCGCCCTTGTACGTCACGCGCGACCGCGTGTGCGGCGCGTCATGGTGCACGAAGACCTGCTGCTCGAGGTGCTGGCCGGCGTCGGAGAAGTAGAGGCCGAGCGCCTCGACGTCCCCGCCCTGCTCGGCGAGGTGCGTCGACGGGTTCACCCGGACGACCTTGCCGCCGAGCGAGACGACGATGTGCTTGAGCTTGGCGTCGCGGCCGATGCGCGCGAAGTGGCTCGCGAGGTGCACCGAGTCGTCGGTCCACTCCTGCAGCGACACGACGGTGAGGTTCGCACCCTCGCCGACGAGGATCTCGACGTTCTCGGCGAGCCGGGCATCGCCCGTGCCGCGCAGCACCACGAGCGCGCGGCTGTTGGGCGCGGCCTCGATCACGGTGTGCGCCGCGCGCGGCGCGGTGCCGAGGCCGGAGCGCGTGACCGTGACGGCCTTCGCCTCCTCGCCCGAGACCGAGACGAGCAGCGCCTCGACGAAGCTCGACCACGCGTTCGCCGAAGCGCGGTCCTCGGGCGTGCCGGCGCGGCCGATGCGCTCGTCGTCGCGCGGGACCCACGAGAGGGCGACCCCCGCGGCATCCGTCGACTCGACCTCGAGCCGCGCACCGTCGAGCTCACCCGAGGTGAGGTCGGCGAACGCCGCGACGGGCGCGTACTTCCACTCGTGCTCGCGGCCGGTGACCGGGGCGAAGTCGGCGACCTGCGTCGAGCGGAAGCGCTCGGAACGGGTCTGGACGGGCGCGAACCCGCCGTCGGAATGGGCTCGGAGGCCGTGCTGCTCCGCGGTGGGCATGGCGGTGCTCTGCATCGTCGTGCTCATGGGTCAGCCGACCGATCCTTCCATGCCCATCTCGATGAGCTTGTTGAGTTCCATCGCGTACTCCATGGGCAGCTCGCGCGCGATCGGCTCGATGAAGCCGCGCACGATCATCGCCATCGCCTCGTCCTCGGGCAGGCCCCGCGACATGAGGTAGAACAGCTGCTCCTCGCTGACCTTGGAGACCGTGGCCTCGTGGCCGAGCTGGACGTCGTCGACGCGGATGTCGATCGCCGGGTACGTGTCGGAGCGCGAGATGGTGTCGACCAGGAGCGCGTCGCAGCGCACCGTGTTCGCGGAGTGGTGCGCGTTGGCATCCACCCGGACCTCGCCGCGGTAGCCCGCTCGGCCGCCGCCGCGCGCGATCGACTTCGACACGATCGACGACTGCGTGTACGGCGCCATGTGGATCATCTTGGCGCCGGCATCCTGGTGCTGGCCCGGGCCCGCGAACGCGACGGAGAGCGTCTCGCCCTTGGCGTGCTCGCCCATGAGGAAGATCGAGGGGTACTTCATCGTGACCTTCGAGCCGATGTTGCCGTCGACCCATTCCATGGTCGCGCCCTCGTGCGCGACCGCGCGCTTGGTGACCAGGTTGTACACGTTGTTCGACCAGTTCTGGATGGTCGTGTAGCGCACGCGCGCGTTCTTCTTCACGATGATCTCGACGACCGCCGAGTGCAGCGAGTCGGACTTGTAGATCGGCGCCGTGCAGCCCTCGATGTAGTGCACGTAGCTGTCCTCGTCGGCGATGATCAGCGTGCGCTCGAACTGGCCCATGTTCTCGGTGTTGATCCGGAAGTAGGCCTGCAGCGGGATCTCGACGTGCACGCCCTTCGGCACGTAGACGAACGAGCCGCCCGACCACACCGCGGTGTTCAGCGCCGCGAACTTGTTGTCGCCGGCGGGGATCACCGTGCCGAAGTACTCCTCGAAGAACTCGGGGTGCTCCTTGAGCGCCGTGTCGGTGTCGAGGAAGATGACGCCCTGCTCCTCGAGATCCTCTCGGATCTGGTGGTAGACGACCTCGGACTCGTACTGCGCGGCGACGCCCGCGACGAGGCGCTGGCGCTCGGCCTCGGGGATGCCGAGGCGCTCGTAGGTGTTGCGGATGTCCTCGGGCAGGTCCTCCCAGGTCTGGGCCTGCTTCTCGGTCGAGCGGACGAAGTACTTGATGTTGTCGAAGTCGATCTCCGACAGGTCGGCGCCCCAGCTCGGCATGGGCTTGCGGTCGAACAGCTGGAGTGCGCGCAGGCGACGCTGCAGCATCCACTCGGGCTCGTCCTTCAGCCGAGAGATGTCGGCCACCACCTCAGGCGACAGGCCGCGTCGAGCGGATGCCCCGGCGACGTCGGAGTCGGCCCAGCCGAACTCGTACGTGCCGAGCCCCTCCAACTCGGGGCGGTCGATGAGTACGTCCGTCATGCTCTCCCTCTTCTCCTCCCGCGCACCGGCTATCAGTCCGGCCCATCCCCGACCGACGGTCGAGGTGCCGCTGCGGTCGTGGGGTGATGTGCGGGTGGCTTCGTCGCGAACCTACAATGGCAGTGCACCCATGGGCCCGCCGAGGCGCGCGCATCGGGCGCTGCCGACCATTCAAGTCTATAGGGTCGAAGGTCCCGGAGTCCCGACTCCCAGAACCCTCCCACTCCGACCCGGATCAGGAATCGACGAGCCGTGAACCGCGTCACCGCCTGGCTGCCCGACCGCATCGACCGCCGCGTGCGCGTGGTCGCGTGGCTGTCCTTCCTCGCGCAGACCATCATCATCGGCACGGGCGGCGCCGTGCGTCTGACCGGTTCGGGCCTCGGCTGCCCGACCTGGCCGCTCTGCACGGCCGACTCGCTCGTCACGACGCCCGAGATGGGCATCCACGGCATGATCGAGTTCGGCAACCGCCTGATGACGGGCGTGGTCGGCATCGTCGCGCTGCTCGTGGTGCTCTCGATCTGGCGGCTGCGGCGCGAGCGGCGCGACCTCTGGACCCTCGCGGTCATCGTCGTGCTCGGCATCGTCGCGCAGGCCGTCGTCGGCGGTATCACGGTGTGGACCGGCCTGAACCCCTTCATCGTGGGCTTCCACTACGTCGCCTCGCTCCTCCTCGTGTGCGTCACCGCCGCGTACCTGGTGCGCCTCGGCGCCGTGCCCGGTCCGCGTGAGCTCGCCGTGCCCCGCTGGTACGCGACGCTCACGCACGCGACCACCGCGGTGCTCGCCGTCTCCATCGTGTTCGGCGTGCTCACGACCGCCTCGGGCCCGCACTCGGGCGACCCCGACGCGGGCCGCACGGGCTTCAACGCCGAGGTGCTCGAGCACGTGCACGCGTGGCCCGGCTACGCGCTGTTCGTCCTCACGCTCGTGCTCGTGGTGGGCGCGTGGCGACTGCGGCTGCCGACCCTGCGCTGGGCGGCCGGGCTCCTCGCGATCGAGCTCGTCCAGATCGCGATCGGGCTCTACCAGGCCCGCAACGGCCTGCCGCCGCTCGCGGTCGGCGTGCACATGGTGCTCGCCGCGCTCACGGCCGCGAGCATGACGGTGCTCGTGCTGAAGCTCAAGCGGCCGGCGTCGGCGCCCGCCGAGGCGGCCGACGCGGCCGTCGCGGCATCCGCCCGCTGACCTGGGTCGCCGCAGCTTCGGAGATCTCCGTGTCTCCGGGTCGAACACCCTGATCGGCCCCGGTGCCGCGGTGATCTCCGGAGCCGTGGTGGGGCTCACCGCCGGTGGAGCCCCTGCGCGACCGCGCGCGTGATGACCTCCTGCACCGCCGGCCAGTCCTCGACGACCTGACGGTACCCCACCCGGATCACCTGATAGCCGCGCACGAGCAGCGCGGCGTCGTGCGCATTGTCGGCGACCCGCTGCCCGCCCACGTGATGCCCGCCGTCGATCTGCACGACGAGTCGCTCGCCGATCAGGAAGTCGACACGGTGGCCTTCGATCCAGGCCTGCGCGAGGATCCGCACGTCGAGCCAGCGCAACCGCGTGCGGAGGAGCGTCTCGAGGCCCGAATCCGAGTACGGGGTCGCGGCGTCGAGCGCCCGCCGCAGGTGGTGCCGGCTGTGCCCGGCGGACTGCAGGGTCGTCATCCGTGCCACGCCGCCCACGCGCCGCACGCTGTGCTCCAGATCTGCCATGGCCCGAGCCTGACCGCGTCGGGCGCCCGCGCACGACGGAACCGGGCGATCCGTGGAACCTTCGAGCACGGCCGCGGTCTGGAGGACGGGTCGGCCGCACCGCAGCACCGGTGATCACCACGCGGCCGGTCGGCCGGCGCGGATCTCGCCCGGAGATGTGGCGATCTCCGGCACTGCGGCGCGCGAGGCCAGGCCTAGAAGGGCAGCAGCGGGTCGATCCCGACGGCGAGGAACAGCAGCGACAGGTACACGATCGAGCCGTGGAAGACGCGCATCGGCGAGACCTCGACCCCCCGGATGGCGAGGTTGTAGAGCCGGTGACACTCGGCGATGAACCAGACTCCGGTGACCAGCGCGACGCTCGAGTAGAGCAGGCCCATGCCCGCGATCGGGATGAGCAGCAGCGAGGCCGCGACCGTCGCGTACGCGTAGAGGATGACCTGGAGGCCGACCTGCGCGCGGCCGCGCACGACCGCGAGCATGGGCACGCCGGCGGCGGCGTAGTCCTCGCGGTACTTCATCGACAGCGGCCAGTAGTGCGGCGGCGTCCAGAGGAAGATGATCAGGAACAGGATGAACGGCGCCCAGTCGAGGCTGCCGGTCACGGCCGCCCAGCCGATCAGCACGGGCATGCAGCCGGCGACGCCGCCCCAGACGATGTTCTGCGCCGTGCGGCGCTTGAGGATCAGGCTGTAGAAGACGACGTAGAGCAGGATCGCGAGGAACGACAGCCCCGCCGCCACCCAATTGGTGAAGACGCCCAGCCACACGATCGAGGCGATTCCGAGGGCCCACGCGAACACGAGCGCCTCGCGGTCGGTGAGCTCGCCCGTCACGAGCGGTCGACCCCGCGTGCGCCGCATGACGCGATCGATGTCGCGGTCGATGTAGCAGTTGAACGCACCCGCGGATCCGGCGCTCATCGCGCCGCCGATGAGCGTGGCGATCAGCAGCCACAGGTCGGGCAGCCCGTTCGAGGCGAGGATCATCGTCGGTGCGGTCACGACGAGGAGCAACTCGATCACCCGGGGCTTGGTGAGGGCGACGTAGGCGGCGACCTTGCGTCGCACGCTCGTCGTCGGACGAGCTTCACGGGTGATGGGAGCGGCCTGCATGGATTCCTCTTCCGGGGCGCGCGCGAACGGCGGGCGCGCGCATCCCGTTCGATTCTAGGACATCCCTCCGCCGCCGGCGGGACCCGTCAACCCCCGTCATACAGTGAGGGCGACTCCATATACTGAAGCCAGCGCGCCCGGTGGCGCGGATTCGACGTGCAACTCCACCTCACGCATGACCGGATCGGTCGCCGGGCTCCACCGCGCCGTCGCGTTTCCCGGCGGGTCGGGAGCGTCACCGAGCTCCCCGACGCCCGTCACAACCGGAAGGAACAGCTACCCGTGGCACCTCTGCACTGGGACCCCATCGACGACCGCGCGGTCGACACGGCGCGTGTGCTCGCCGCCGACGCCGTGGAGAAGGTCGGCAACGGCCACCCCGGCACGGCGATGAGCCTCGCCCCCGTCGCCTACCTGCTCTACCAGAAGGTCATGCGCCGCGACCCGGCGGACCACCGCTGGCTCGGGCGCGACCGCTTCATCCTGTCGGCGGGCCACAGCTCGCTGACCCAGTACGTCCAGCTCTACCTCGCGGGCGACGGCCTCGAGCTCTCCGACCTCGAGGCCCTGCGCACGTGGGGATCGAAGACGCCCGGCCACCCCGAGTACGGACACACCGACGGCGTGGAGATCACGACCGGCCCGCTCGGGCAGGGCCTCGCCTCCGCGGTGGGCTTCGCCTACGCGGCGCGCTACGAGCGCGGCCTGTTCGACCCCGAGGCGCCCGCGGGCGAGAGCCCGTTCGACCACCACGTCTACGTGATCGCGAGCGACGGCGACCTCGAGGAGGGCGTGACGAGCGAGGCCTCCTCGCTCGCCGGCCACCAGCAGCTGGGCAACCTCGTCGTGATCTACGACTCGAACCAGATCTCCATCGAGGACGACACCGACATCGCCTTCACCGAGGATGTCGCCAAGCGCTACGAGGCGTACGGCTGGCACGTCCAGACGGTCGACTGGAAGAAGACCGGTCAGTACATCGAAGACGTCGCCGAGCTGAACGACGCGATCGAGGCCGCGAAGGCCGAGACCGGCAAGCCCTCGATCATCGTCCTGAAGACGATCATCGGATGGCCCGCGCCCAACAAGCAGAACACCGGCAAGATCCACGGCTCGGCGCTCGGCGCCGACGAGCTCGCCGCCACCAAGGAGGTGCTCGGCTTCGACCCCGACCAGCACTTCGTGGTCGCCGACGAGGTCATCGAGCACACGCGCGGCAACGCGCGCGACCGCGCCGCCGAGGCCAAGGCCGCCTGGCAGCAGGCGTTCGACGCGTGGGCCGCGGCCAACCCCGAGCGCAAGGCGCTGCTCGACCGCCTCGAGGCCGGCGAGCTGCCCGAGGGCCTCGAGTCCGCGCTGCCGGTCTTCGAACCGGGTACGGATGTCTCGACGCGCGCCGCATCGGGCAAGGTCATCAACGCACTCGCCGCGCAGCTGCCCGAGCTGTGGGGCGGGTCGGCCGACCTCGCCGAGTCGAACCTCACCACGATCAACGGCGCCGCGTCGTTCATCCCGAAGCAGTGGTCGACGCACGAGTTCGCCGGCAACCCGTACGGCCGCGTGCTGCACTTCGGCATTCGCGAGCACGCCATGGGCTCGATCCTCAACGGCATCGTGCTGCACGGCCCGACCCGCGCGTTCGGCGGCACGTTCCTGATCTTCAGCGACTACATGCGCCCCGCCGTGCGCCTGGCCGCGCTCATGGGCATCCCGTCGATCTTCGTCTGGACCCACGACTCGGTCGCGCTCGGCGAGGACGGCCCGACGCACCAGCCGATCGAGCAGCTCTCGTCGCTGCGCGCCATCCCGAACCTCTCGGTGGTGCGCCCGGCCGACGCGAACGAGACCGCGTACGCGTGGCTCGAGATCCTCACGCGCCGCGGCGGCCCTGCCGGCATCGCGCTGACCCGCCAGAACATCCCGGTGTTCGAGCGGGGCGAGGGCGCGGCATCCGGTGACACGCTCGCCTCGGCCGCGAACGTCGGCAAGGGCGCGTACGTGCTGGCCGACGCCGCGTCGGGCACGCCCGACGTGATCATCCTCGCCACCGGCTCCGAGGTGCAGGTCGCGCTCGCGGCCCGCGAGCAGCTCGCCGCCGACGGCGTCGCCGCGCGCGTCGTCTCCGCGCCGAGCCTCGAGTGGTTCGAGGAGCAGGATGCCGCGTACCGCGAGTCGGTGCTGCCGGCCTCGGTCACCGCGCGCGTGAGCGTCGAGGCCGGCCTCGCGCTCAGCTGGTACCGCTACCTCGGCACGCGCGGCCGCGCAGTCTCGATCGAGCACTTCGGCGCCTCGGCCGACTACAAGACGCTGTTCCGCGAGTTCGGGATCACGGCCGAGGCCGTCGTCGCCGCCGCGAAGGAATCGCTCGCCTCCGCGTGAGCGCGAGCATGAAGGAGACCAACCTCATGAGCACCAACACCCCCACCGCCGCGCTGTCGCAGGCCGGCGTCAGCATCTGGCTCGACGACCTGTCGCGCCAGCGGATCGCCTCGGGCGGCCTCGAGCGCCTGATCGCCGAGCGCGACGTCGTCGGCGTCACGACGAACCCGACGATCTTCGCCGCGGCCCTGACCGACGGCGAGTCCTACCGCGAGCAGCTGCACGCCCTCGCGGCCGACGGCGCCGACGTCGACCGTGCGGTCTTCGAGATCACGACCGACGACGTGCGCGATGCCGCCGACCACTTCCTGCCGACGTACGAGCGCACCGACGGCTACGACGGCCGCGTCTCGATCGAGGTCTCCCCCGACCTCGCGAACGACACCGACGCGACGATCGCCGAGGCGCACCGCCTCTGGGAGAAGGTCGACCGGCCCAACGTCATGATCAAGATCCCCGCCACGCGCGAGGGCCTCCCCGCGATCACCGCCGTGATCGGCGCCGGCATCAGCGTCAACGTCACGCTGATCTTCAGCCTCGACCGCTACCGCGAGGTCATCGACGCGTACCTCGCGGGCCTCGAGCAGGCCAAGGCCGCGGGCATCGACCTCTCGACCATCCACTCGGTCGCCTCGTTCTTCGTGTCGCGCGTCGACACCGAGATCGACAAGCGCCTCGACGCGATCGGCACCCCCGAGGCCGCCGCGCTCAAGGGCCGCGCGGGCGTCGCCAACGCGCGCCTGGCCTACGAGCTGTACGAGCAGCAGTTCGCGAGCCCGCGGGCGATCGCGCTGCTGGATGCCGGCGCGAACCGCCAGCGCCCGCTGTGGGCCTCGACCGGCGTCAAGGACCCCTCGCTGCCCGACACCCTCTACGTGACCGAGCTCGTGGCCCGCGGCATCGTGAACACGATGCCCGAGAAGACCCTCGAGGCCACGTACGACCACGGCGTGATCGAGGGCGACACGGTCACCGGCAACTACGCCGAGGCCGGTCGCGTGCTCGACGCCCTCGCGGGCGTCGGCGTCGACTACGACGAGGTGACCGAGCTGCTCGAGCGCGAGGGCGTCGAGAAGTTCATCGTCTCGTGGAGGGAACTGCTCGAGACGGTCCGCGGCGCACTGGAGGCCGCACGATGAGCTTCCGCATCTCCGTGAGCGGCCCCGCCGCCGATGCGGTCCGCCGCGTCGTCCCGCAGCTCGTGGCCGACGAGGTCGCCTCGCGCATCACCGCGCTCGACTCCAGCCTCTGGGGCCCCGAGGCCGAGGCCGAGGCGTCAAAGCGCCTCGGCTGGACCGAGGCCGTCGCGGTCTCGCGTCCGCTGCTGCCCGAGATCGCCGCGCTGCGCGACGAGCTCCGCGCCGCCGGCGTCGACCACATCGTGCTCGGCGGCATGGGCGGCTCCTCGCTCGCACCCGAGGTCATCACGCGCACCGCGCGCGCGGGCCTGACGGTGCTCGACTCGACCGAGCCCGGCCAGGTGCGCGCCGCCCTCGCCGACCGGCTCGAGCGCAGCGCACTGGTCGTGTCGTCGAAGTCGGGCTCGACCGTCGAGACCGACTCGCAGCGGCGCGCGTACGAGCAGGCGTTCCGCGACGCCGGCATCGACCCGGCCTCGCGCATCATCGTCGTGACCGACCCGGGCTCGCCGCTGGACGAGTCGGCGCGCGCGGCGGGCTACCGCGTCTTCAACGCCGACCCCACCGTGGGCGGCCGCTACTCGGCGCTCACGGCGTTCGGCCTCGTGCCGTCGGGCCTCGCCGGGGTCGACCTCGAGGAGCTCCTCGCCGAGGCCGAGGCGATCGAGCTCTCGCTCGCGATCGACTCCGAGGAGAACCCGGGCCTCGTGCTCGGCGCCGCGATCGCGGCGGCCGAGCCGCGCCGGGACAAGCTCGCGATCGTGGCCGACGGCACCCACATCGTCGGCTTCGCCGACTGGGCCGAGCAGCTCATCGCCGAGTCGACCGGCAAGGAGGGCACCGGCATCCTGCCCGTCGTCCTCGGCCCCGACGCGCCCGAGCTGTCGGATGTCGCGTCCGATGTCCAGGTCGTCCGCCTCGTCGACGACGCCGGCAGCCACCTCTTCGTCGACGACACCGACGGCGAGATCCGCGTGTCGGGCACGCTCGGCGCGCAGCTGCTCGTCTGGGAATACGCGACGGCCGTCGCCGGTCGCATCCTCGGCATCAACCCGTTCGACCAGCCCGACGTCGAGTCGGCGAAGATCGCCGCGCGGGGCCTGCTCGACGCGCGTCCCGAGCCGGCCCCGGCCGCGTTCGTGACCGACGGCATCGAGGTCCGCGGCACGCCCGACGTGATCGGTGCGGCCAGCGACCTCGCCTCGGCGATCGAGGTGCTGCTCGAGGAGGTGCCCGCCGACGGGTACATCTCGGTGCAGGCCTACGTCGACCGCGTCGCGCACCCCGAGATCGAGGAGCTCCGCGACCTGCTCGCAGCCCGCAGCGGTCGCCCGGTGACGTTCGGCTGGGGCCCCCGCTTCCTGCACTCGACCGGCCAGTACCACAAGGGCGGTCCCGCGCACGGCGTGTTCCTCCAGCTCGTGCAGCGCTCCGGCGACGACCTCGCGATCCCCGAGCGGCCGTTCACGTTCGGCGAGCTCATCGCCGCGCAGGCCTCGGGCGACGCGTCGGTGCTCGCCGAGCACGGGCGCCCGGTGCTCACGCTCACGCTGCCCGATCCGAGCGCCGACCTCGCGTCGCTGCGCTCCGCGATCGGCTGATCCCCGGGAGCGAACATGCATCCGGTCGAGATCACGGCGACGCACAATCCGCTGCGGTCGCCCAAGGACTATCGCCTGAACCGGATCGCCGGCCCGTCGAGCCTCATCATCTTCGGCGTCACCGGCGACCTGTCGCGCAAGAAGCTCATGCCCGCGGTGTACGACCTCGCGAACCGGGGGCTCCTGCCCCCGGGGTTCGCGCTGGTCGGCTTCGCGCGCCGCGACTGGGAGGACGAGGACTTCGAGCAGGTCGTCCACGACTCGGTGAAGCAGTACGCGCGCACCGAGTTCCGCGAGGACGTCTGGCAGCAGCTCGCACGCGGGATCCGGTTCGTGCCCGGCGCCTTCGACGACGACGCGGCCTTCGACCGCCTGCGCCACACCGTCGAGGAGCTGGACCGCGAACGCGGCACGATGGGCAACCACGCGTTCTACCTGTCGATTCCGCCGAAGTCGTTCCCGATCGTCACGGAACAGCTCAAGCGGTCGGGGCTGACCGAGCAGCGCGAGGGACAGTGGCGCCGCGTCGTCATCGAGAAGCCGTTCGGGTCCGACCTGAAGACGGCCATTGAGCTGAACGACGTCGTCGCCTCGGTCTTCCCGCCCGACTCGGTGTTCCGCATCGACCACTACCTCGGCAAGGAGACGGTCCAGAACATCCTCGCGCTGCGGTTCGCGAACCAGCTGTACGAGCCGATCTGGAACGCGAACTTCGTCGACCACGTGCAGATCACGATGGCCGAGGACATCGGAGTGGGTGGCCGGGCCGGCTACTACGACGGCATCGGCGCGGCTCGTGATGTCATCCAGAACCACCTGCTGCAGTTGCTCGCGCTCACCGCCATGGAGGAGCCGATCTCGTTCGACGCCGCCGACCTGCGCGCCGAGAAGGAGAAGATCCTGCGGGCCGTGCGCCTGCCCGACGACCTGTCCACGGCGACCGCCCGCGGCCAGTACTCGGGCGGTTGGCAGGGCGGCGAGAAGGTCATCGGCTTCCTCGACGAGGACGGCATGAACCCGCAGTCCACGACCGAGACCTACGCGGCCATGAAGCTGCTCATCGGCACGCGCCGGTGGGCGGGCGTGCCGTTCTACCTGCGAGCCGGAAAGCGTCTGGGCCGTCGAGTGACCGAGATCGCGGTCGTGTTCAAGCGCGCGCCGCAGCAGGTGTTCGCCGACAGCCAGACCTCGCAGCTCGGCCAGAACGCGCTCGTCATCCGGGTCCAGCCCGACGAGGGCGTGACGATCCGCTTCGGCTCCAAGGTGCCGGGCGCCGGCATGCAGGTCCGCGACGTCACGATGGACTTCGGCTACGGGCACGCCTTCACCGAGGCCAGCCCCGAGGCGTACGAGCGGCTGATCCTCGACGTGCTGCTCGGCGAGCCGCCGCTCTTCCCCCGTCAGGAGGAGGTCGAGCTCTCGTGGAAGATCCTCGACCCCATCGAGGAGTTCTGGGCCACGCAGGGTCAGCCCGAGCAGTACCGACCCGGCTCGTGGGGACCCGACTCGGCCGATGAACTCCTCGCCCGCGACGGACGCACCTGGAGGCGCCCATGATCGTCGAACTGCCCGACACCACGACCAGCCAGGTGTCGAAGACCCTCGTCAAGATCCGCGAGGAGGGCGGCGTCGTCGCCCTCGGTCGGGTGCTCACGCTCGTGATCGCCACGGTGCCCGAGGGCGAGGAGGAGGCCATCGAGGCCGCGAACGACGCGTCGCGCGAGCACCCGATGCGCGTCATCGTCGTCTCGAAGGACGATGAGGACGACGCGGGAGCGGATGCCGAGGAGAGCCGCCTCGACGCCGAGATCCGGGTCGGCGGCGACGCCGGCGCCAGCGAGGTCATCATCCTGCGCGCCCGCGGCGACGCCGCCCAGGACGAGCAGAGCCTCGTCATGGGCCTGCTGCTGCCCGACGCCCCCGTGGTCGCATGGTGGCCCGGCGCCGCCCCGGCCGTGCCCGGCGACTCGCCGCTCGGACGCATCGCCCAGCGGCGCATCACCGACGCGTCGACGCAGCCCGACCCGCAGGCGGCACTCGTGCATCTCGCCGAGAGCTACCGCCCGGGCGATGCGGACTTCGCGTGGACGCGCCTGACGCTCTGGCGCGCTCAGCTCGCGGCGGTGCTCGACCAGCCGCCGTACGTGCCGGTCACGGCCGTGAGCGTCACGGGCGCGGTCGACTCGCCGTCGACGACGCTGCTCGCCGCGTGGCTGTCGATGCAGCTCGGCGCACCTGCCGACTGCGCGCTGACCGGCCTCGAGCACGGCTCGCACGGCATCCACGGCGTGCACCTCGTGCGCTCGACCGGCCGGATCGAGCTGGTGCGCGACCAGCCGGGCGTTGCGACGCTGCGCCAGCCGGGACAGCCCGTGCATGACGTCGCACTCCCCCGCCGGAGCCTGCGCGACTGCCTTGCCGACGAGCTGCGCCGCCTCGATCCCGATGAGCTGTACGGTGAGGTGATCACCAGGGGGCTCGCGCTGGTCTCGCAGCGAGCGGCGGACGAAGGAGTGACCGTATGACGAACGAGCGCCGCGTGCTCGTCCATCCCGACAAGGACACCCTGGCCGGGGCGGTCGCCGCCCGGTTCATCACCAAGGTGCTCGACCTGCTGGACGTCCAGGAGGTCGTGCACGTGGTGCTGACCGGCGGGTCGATGGGCGGTGCGGTGCTCGAGGCGGTGCGCGAGTCGCCCGCGCGGCAGTCGATCGACTGGTCGCGCGTGCACTTCTGGTGGGGCGACGAGCGGTGGGTGCCCGAGGGCGACGCCGATCGCAACGACCGCCAGTCGCGCGAGGCGCTCCTGGACGCGCTCGACCTGCCGGCCGGGAACGTCCACCCGTTCCCCGCGTCCGACCAGGGCCTCACGCTCGATGAGGCGGCCGACGCGTACGCGGCCGAGCTGGCGCGCTTCGGCGCGGAGGGCCTGCCGCATCCGGTGTTCGACATCGTGTTCCTCGGCGTCGGTCCCGACGGGCACATCGCCTCGCTGTTCCCGCACCGCTCGGGCATCCAAGTGGTCGACCGCCCGGTGATCGCCGTGCGCGAGTCGCCCAAGCCGCCGCCCGAGCGGCTCAGCCTCACCCGCCCCGTGATCAACGGGTCGCAGCGGGTGTGGCTCGTGCTCGCGGGCGCCGACAAGGCGTCGGCGCTGGGGCTCGCGCTCGCCGGCGCCAGCCGCGACGAGGTCCCGGTGGCCGGCATCAAGGGACGCCGCCGCACGGTGTTCTTCGTCGACCGCGATGCCGCCGCAGAGGTGCCCGAGGCGCTCATCGCGCGCGACTACTGAACCGCACGCTGACGGCGAACGGGCCGCCCCCGAGGGGGCGGCCCGTTCGTCGTTGCGCGGCGATGCGCGCGTTCAGTCCTTCTGCGCCGTGCCGCGGCGTGCGCGCAGCTGCTGCAGCGCCTCCTCGAGGAGCGCGGCGGCCTCCTCCTCGGTGCGCCGCTCCTTCACATACGCGAGATGCGTCTTGTAGGGCTCGAGCTTCGCGACCGCTGGCGGGTTGTCCTTGTCGCGACCGGCCGGCAGCCCCGTCGAGGGGCTGTCGATGACGTCGGGGATCTCCTCCTCGGGGAGGTTCGCCGCGAAGTAGCGGACCGTCTCGTTGCCCTGGGCGTCCCAGTAGCTCACGGCGACCCGGTCGGCGTGGAAGCCGCGGTCCTGCTCGCCCATGGGGCCGGAACCGACTCGCGAGCCCCGGATCGCACTGTTGCCTGATGCCACGGTGACCTCCGTCAGATTCCGGCGTCGAACTTGGTGATCAGCCCGAGGACCACGATGCACGTCACCCACACGAGGCCGAGGATGATCGTGATGCGGTTCAGGTTGCGCTCCGCGACCCCGGACGCGCCGAGGTTCGACGTGACGCCGCCGCCGAACATGTCGGACAGCCCGCCGCCGCGACCCTTGTGCAGCAGGATCAGGAGCGTGAGCAGGATGCTCGTGAGGCCGAGCAGCACCTGCAGGACGACCTGGAGAATCTCCACGGTGAAACCTTTCCGGGCATGACGAAGTGTCGATGCCGCCAGTCGAGTATAGCCGTCCGCGCCGCCCGAGCCCGTCTCGGCGGGGCCGGGCGGCGCGGAATGACGCGTCAGGCGCCGACGTGCTTCTTGAATCGCACGATGCTCGAGAACTCGTCGAGATCGAGGCTCGCCCCGCCGACGAGCGCGCCGTCGACGTCGGGCTCGCGCAGGAACGACGCGATGTTCGCGGCCTTGACCGAGCCGCCGTAGAGGATGCGCGTCGAGGCGGCGAGCTCGTCGCCCGCGACCTCGGCGAGCACGGCGCGCAGCGCTGCGGCGACCTGCTGCGCCTGGTCGGGCGTGGCCGCCTGTCCGGAGCCGATCGCCCAGACGGGCTCGTACGCGACGACGAGGCCCTTCGCGACGTCGACCCCCTCGAGCGCCGCGCGCAGCTGCGCCACGGGCACGGCGCTCGCGCCGTGCTGCTCGAGGTCCTCCGCGGTCTCGCCCACGCACAACACGGGCACGAGCCCGTGGCGATGGGCGGCGACGACCTTGGCGTTCACGACCTGGTCGGTCTCCCCGTGGTACTGGCGTCGCTCGGAGTGCCCGATGATGACGTACCGGCAGTCGAGCTTCGCGAGGAACGCCCCGGAGACCTCGCCCGTGTACGCGCCCGAGTCGTGCTGGGACAGGTCCTGCGCGCCGTAGCCGATCGGCAGGTCGTCGGCCGACACGAGCGTCTGCACCGAACGGAGGTCGGTGAACGGCGGGAAGACCGCGACCTCGGCGTCGGCGAAGTCGTGCTTCGCGTCGGCGAGGCTCCACGCGAGCTTCTGCACGAACGCGATCGCCTGCAGGTGATCGAGGTTCATCTTCCAGTTGCCCGCGATGAACGGGGTGCGGCCTACTGCCATCCGAGGACCTCCAGTCCGGGGAGCTTCTTTCCTTCGAGGAATTCCAGGCTCGCGCCGCCGCCCGTCGAGATGTGCCCGAAGGCGCCCTCGTCGAAGCCGAGCTGGCGCACCGCGGCGGCGGAATCGCCACCGCCGACGACGCTGAGTCCGTCGACCTCGGTGAGCGCGGATGCGACGGTGCGCGTGCCCTCGGCGAAGGGCGCGAGCTCGAACACGCCCATCGGGCCGTTCCAGAACACCGTCTTCGCCGCGCGGATGCGCTCGGCGAACGCGGCCGCGGTGTCGGGCCCGATGTCGAGGCCGAGTCCCGAGGCGCCGAACGGCGTCTGCTCGATCGCGTCGGCCGCGGTGACCTGGTGCTCGGCGTCGGCCGAGAAGGATGCGGCGACCACGACGTCGGTGGGCAGCACGATGTCGACGCCGCGCTCCGCGGCATCCGCGAGGTAGCCCTTCACGGTGTCGATCTGGTCGGCCTCGAGCAGGCTCGAACCCACCTCGTGCCCCTGCGCCGCGAGGAACGTGAACAGCATGCCGCCGCCGATGAGCAGCGCGTCGACGCGCGGCAGCAGGTGCTCGATCACGCCCAGCTTGTCGGAGACCTTGGAGCCGCCGAGCACGACGACGTAGGGTCGCTCGGGCTTCTCGGTGAGCCGGTCGAGCACGTCGAGCTCGGCTGCGATGAGCAGGCCGGCCGCGCTCGGGCGCAGCTGCTCGAGCTCGTAGACGCTCGCCTGCTTGCGGTGCACGACGCCGAAGCCGTCGGAGACGACCGCGTCGGCGAACTCGGCGAGCTGCCCCGCGAACGCGGTGCGCTCGGCCTCGTTCTTGCTCGTCTCGCCGGGGTTGAAGCGCAGGTTCTCGAGTACGAGCACCTCGCCGTCGCCGAGCGCCGCGACCTTGGCCGCGGCGTCCTCGCCGACCGTGTCGGCGGCGAACGAGACGGGTGCGTCGAGCAGCTCGCCGAGGCGGGTGGCCACGGGCTCGAGGCTGTACTTCGGGTCGGGTGCGCCCTCGGGGCGGCCGAGGTGCGAGATCACGATCACCTTGGCGCCCTGTTCGACGAGCGCGGTGAGGGTGGGGACCGACGCGCGCACGCGGCCGTCGTCCGTGATGACCCCGTCCTTGAGAGGGACGTTGAGGTCGCAACGGACGACGACGCGAGTGCCGGCGAGCGGACCCAGGGAATCGATGGTTCGAAGGGTCACGTCACTCGCCTCAGAGTCGCTCGGCCACGTACTCGGTCAGGTCGACCAGTCGGTTCGAGTAGCCCCACTCGTTGTCGTACCAGGCCGACAGCTTGACCTGGTCGCCGATGACGCGCACGAGGCCGGCATCGAAGATGCAGGAGTGCGGGTCCGTGACGATGTCGCTCGAGACGATGTCGTCCTCGGTGTACTTGAGGATGCCCTTGAGCGATCCCTCCGCGGCCTTCTTGTACGCGGCCTTGACCTCGTCGACCGTCCCGGGTCGCGACGAGGTGACGGTGAGGTCGGTGATCGAGCCGGTCGGGACCGGCACGCGCAGCGCGAAGCCGTCGAGCTTGCCGACGAGCTCGGGCAGCACGAGGCCGATGGCCTTGGCTGCACCCGTCGAGGTGGGCACGATGTTCAGCGCGGCGGCGCGCGCGCGGCGGAGGTCCTTGTGCGGGCCGTCCTGCAGGTTCTGGTCGGCGGTGTACGCGTGGACGGTCGTCATGAGGCCGCGCTCGATGCCGAACTCGTCGTTGAAGACCTTCGCGAGCGGCGCGAGGCAGTTCGTCGTGCAGGACGCGTTCGAGATGATGTGGTGCTTCTCGGGGTCGTAGCTGTCCTCGTTGACGCCGATGACGAACGTGGCATCCTCGTCGGTCGCGGGCGCCGAGATCAGCACCTTCTTCGCGCCGGCGTCGAGGTGCTTGCGCGCGTCGGCGGCCTTCGTGAAGAAGCCGGTCGACTCGATGACGATGTCGACGCCCAGCTCGCCCCAGGGCAGGTTCGCGGGGTCGCGCTCGGCGAAGGCCTTGATGGACTTGCCGTCGACGATCAGGTGCTCGTCGTCGTACTCGACCGAGGCGTCGAGGCGGCCCGTGATCGAGTCGTACTTCAGCAGGTGCGCGAGCGTCTTGTTGTCGGTCAGGTCGTTGACCGCGACGATCTCGAGGTCGGCGCCCTGCGCGAGGGCGGCGCGGAAGTAGTTGCGGCCGATTCGGCCGAAGCCGTTGATGCCGATCTTTACGGACACAGGTGTCTCCCCTGTCATGATGGCGCGATCGCGCTGTCGGTATGGATCTCTACGAGCACTCGGACGGCGGTGTCCCCGGACGGCGTCCGGGGACACCATCCGCTATGACAGTAGCAGCAGCCCTGAGGTCTTCTCAGTGGCGGCGGCGAAGCGCTGCTGGACGTTCTCCCAGTTCGCGATGTTCCAGAACGCCTTCACGTAATCGGCGCGCACGTTCTTGTAGTCGAGGTAGTACGCGTGCTCCCAGACGTCGAGCATCAGCAGCGGTACGACCCCCGCCGGGAAGTTCGACTGCTGGTCGAAGAACTGCACGATGATCAGGCGCTGCCCGATGGAATCCCACGCGAGCACAGCCCAGCCCGAACCCTGCACGCCGAGCGCGGTCGCAGTGAAGTGGGCCTGGAACTTGTCGAACGAGCCGAAGTGGTCGTCGATCGCCGACGCGAGCTCGCCGGTCGGCTTGTCGCCGCCGTTCGGCGACAGGTTGGTCCAGAAGATCGAGTGGTTCACGTGACCGCCGAGGTTGAACGCGAGGTCCTTCTCGAGCTTGTTCACGTTCGCCAGGTTCCCGGAGTCGCGCGCCTCGGCGAGCTGCTCGAGTGCGGTGTTCGCGCCGGTCACGTAGGCCTGGTGGTGCTTCGAGTGGTGCAGCTCCATGATCGTGCCGCTGATCGACGGCTCGAGGGCCGAATAGTCGTAGGCGAGTTCAGGGAGGGTGTAGTCAGCCATTGCTTCTCCTTGTCAGCAGCCGGGTGACCGGACTTCTGCCCGGCGGACCGCGGCTTCCTCGATCCTATGCCCGGCCGCGCGCCGGATGACGGGGGTTGACCGGGTTCGGCGCTCGTTCAGTGAGCGTTCAGACGTCGTCGAGGTCGGGCGGCAGGTTCGCCTCGGTGCCCGGGACGCCGAGCTCGGCGGCGCGCTTGTCGGCCATCGCGAGCAGGCGGCGGATGCGACCGGCGACCGCGTCCTTCGTCAGCGGCGGGTCGGCGTGGTGGCCGAGCTCGTCGAGGCTCGCGTCACGGTGCGCGAGGCGCAGCTCGCCGGCGTACTTGAGGTGGTCGGGGATCTCCTCGCCGAGGATCTCCATGGCGCGCTCGACGCGCGCGCATGCCGCGACGGCCGCCTGCGCCGATCGGCGCAGGTTGGCGTCGTCGAAGTTCACGAGCCGGTTCGCCGTGGCCCGCACCTCGCGGCGCTGGCGCAGCTCCTCCCAGTTGCGCACGGTGTCGGTCGCGCCCATCACGGCGAGCATCGCGCTGATGGCCTCGCCGTCGCGGATCACGACGCGGTGCACGCCGCGCACCTCGCGCGCCTTGGCCGAGACGCCGAGACGTCCGGCGGCGCCGACGAGCGCCATCGCGGTCTCGCCGCCCGGGCAGGTGATCTCGAGGGCGGCCGAGCGGCCCGGGTCGGTCAGGCTCCCGCGCGCGAGGAACGCGCCGCGCCACACGGCCGCGACGTCGTCGCGCGAGCCGGTCGTGAGCTTGTTCGGCAGACCGCGCACCGGCCGCCGGCGCGCGTCGAGCAGGCCGGTCTGCCGCGCGAGGGTCTCGCCGCCGTCGAGGACGCGCACGAGGTACTGGTTCGTGCGCCGTAGGCCCGACGCGGAGATCACCGACACGTCGGGACGCACGCCGTAGAGCTCGCCGAGGTCGCGCGTGACCCGACGGGCGATGGTCGGCGAGTCGAGCTCGGCCTCGATCGCGATGCGCCCCGAGATGATGTGGAGTCCTCCGGCGAACCGGAGCACCGAGGCCAGCTCCGCGGCACGCACCGAGGTCTTGGTCACCTCGACCCTCGCGAGCTCCTCTTTCACCTCAGCCGTCAGGGCCACGTGGTCGTCCTCTCTGTTCAGTCGGATGTCGGCGCGATGCGCGCCGCGGTCACTCGCGCCCGAGGTCGCGGTGCTTGACGCTGACCGCGAGCCCGGGGATGGACCGCAGGCGCCCCGCGAGCTCGCGGACCAGGGCCACCGAGCGGTGCTTGCCGCCGGTGCATCCGATCGCGATCATCGCGTGGCGCTTGTTCTCACGTTGGTAGCCCGCGAGCACGGGCCGCAGCGCCTCGACGTAGGCGTCGAGGAACTCGCGGGCACCGGGCTGGTCGAGCACGTAGTCGCTGACCTTCTGGTCCTCGCCCGTGAGGGGGCGCAACTCATCTTCCCAGAACGGATTGGGCAGGAAGCGCGCGTCGGCGACGAGGTCGGCGTCGGCGGGCAGTCCGTACTTGAAGCCGAAGCTCTGCACGGCCACGCGCAGCCCCGCCCGGTCGGCCTCGGCGAACGTGTCGGTGACGAGATTCGCGAGCTGGTGGATGTTGAGGTCGGAGGTGTCGACGATGATGTCGCTGGCCTCGCGGACCTCGGCGAGCCGGGCCCGCTCGGCGGTGATGCCGTCGAGCAGCGTGCCGTCGCCCTGCAGGGGGTGCGGACGTCGAACCGACTCGAATCGGCGGACCAGGACGGCGTCGTTGGCGTCGAGGAACACGACGCGCACGTTCACGCCCGCGCGGAGCGCCTGGACGATGTCGCGGAGCTCCGAGAAGAAGCCGCCGCCGCGGATGTCGACGACGGCGGCGATGCGCGGCAGCGACGCGCCCGCACGTTCGACCAGTTCGACGAGCGGTCGGAGCATCTGCGGCGGCAGGTTGTCGACGACGTACCAACCGAGGTCCTCGAGCGCATCGGCCACCGTCGACCGACCGGCTCCGGACATCCCGGTCACGATGAGCATCTCCTGCCGGTCGCCGTCGCCCATGTCTCGACGCCCCTTCCTGCATCCCCCGGACCTCCAGCCTAGTCGGCGGCCGGGGCGGCCTCTCCCTCCAGCCGGGCGCGGATGCTCGCCGCGAGCGCCGGGCCGATGCCCGGGACCTCGGCGATCGCGGCCTCGTCGGCGCCGCGCAGGCGGGCGACGGAGCCGAAGTGCTTGAGGAGGGCCTTCACGCGCGCCGGGCCGAGCCCCGGGATCTCGGAGAGCACGGTGCCGATGTCGCGCTTGCGTCGTTGCCGCTGGTGCGTGATCGCGAACCGGTGCGCCTCGTCGCGCACGCGCTGGAACAGGAACAGGGCGTCGCTGTTGCGCGGGAGGATCACCGGGAAGTCGGAACCCGGGGTCCAGATCTCCTCGAGCCGCTTCGCGATGCCGCACAGGGAGACGCCCTCGACGCCGGACTCGCGCAGCGCCCGCTCGGCGGCGGCGACCTGCGGCTGACCGCCGTCGACGACCAGGAGGTTGGGCCGGTAGGCGAACTTCGCCCGCCGCTGCCGGCCGCCGTCGCCGTCGCCGCCTGCACCTCCGTCGCCGTCCGTGGACGGCGCGGCCAGGTAGGCCAGGCGCCGCGTGAGCACCTGGTGGATCGAGTCGGTGTCGTCGGTCGACTGCGGGATGGTGAAGCGGCGGTACTCGTCCTTCCGCGGCAGGCCGTCCTCGAAGACGACCATCGAGGCGACGATGTTGGTGCCGCTGAGGTGCGAGACGTCGAAGCACTCGATCCGCAACGGCGCCTCGGCCATGCCGAGCGCCTGCTGGATGTCCTCGAGCGCCTGGGATCTCGTCGTGAAGTCGGCGCTGCGGCGGGTCTTGTAGAGCATGAGGGACTGCTTGGCGTTCTGCGTCGCCGTGGCGAGCAGTTGGGCCTTGGCCCCGCGCTGCGCGACGCGCAGCTGCACGTTGCGGCCGGCGAGTCCGGTGAGCCAGGCCTCGAGCGCCTCGGCATCGTCGGGCAGCTCGGGCACGATCACCTCGCGCGCGGGCGTGACCTCCTCGCCGTACGCGTTCTCGACCACGAATCCGACGAGCTCGCCGAACGGCACGTCGAGCTCCTTGTCGACGGTCCACGACCGCTCGCCCCGGATGCGGCCGCCTCGCACCATGAAGAGGTGCACCGCGGCCGCGAGCTCGTCGTGCTCGATGCCGAACACGTCGAGGTCGACGCGGTCGCCAAGGACGACCGCGCTCTTCTCGAAGAACGCCGTGGCCGCCTGCAACTGGTCGCGCTTGCGGGCGGCGGTCTCGTAGTCGAGTGCGGTCGCCGCGGCACGCATATCGCGCTCGAGGTCGCGCAGGATGCGTGGATCCTGGTTCTGCATGAACGCCACGAACCGATCGACGTTGGCCCGGTGCTCCTCGATCGTGACCTTCCCGGAGCACGGTCCGAAGCATCGGCCAATCTGGCCGGCGAAGCAGGGCTTGCCGGAGGCCATCGCACGCCGGTAGTCGCTGTCCTTGCAGGTGCGGATCGGGAACAGCTTGATGAGGATCTCGAGCATCTCGGTCACGGCCCACATCTTCGGATACGGGCCGAAGTACCGGGCGCCCGGGATGCCGCGCTTGCGCGAGACCATCGCGCGCGGCGCCTCGTCACCGAGCGTGACGACCAGGTAGGGGTAGGACTTGTCGTCCTTGAACCGCACGTTGAACGGCGGCTTCAACTCGTTGATCCACGTGATCTCGAGGTTGAGGGCTTCGACATCGCTCGCGACGACGGTCCACTCGACCGAGGCCGCGCTCAGCACCATCCGACGCGTGCGCTCGTGCAGGCTGTACAGCGGCGCGAAGTAGTTCGAGAGCCTCGCGCGCAGGTTCTTCGCCTTGCCGACGTAGAGCACGCGCCCATCGGCATCGCGGAACCGGTAGACGCCCGGGCGGGTCGGGATCTCTCCCGGTCGCGGGCGGTACGGGACGCCCTCGTTCCTCGATCGTGCCGTGGTCATCCTCGTCAACTGGCGACCTCGATGCGAGCGGAGGCCGCATCGAAGATCTCGCGCAGGAAGTACCCGGTGTGGCTCTCGTGCACCTCGGCGACCTGCTCGGGCGTGCCGACCGCGACGACCTGGCCGCCGCCCGAGCCGCCCTCGGGGCCGAGGTCGATGATCCAGTCGGCCGACTTGATCACGTCGAGGCTGTGCTCGATGACGATGACGGTGTTGCCCTTGTCGACGAGTTTGCCGAGCACCTTCAGGAGCTTGCGCACATCCTCGAAGTGGAGGCCGGTCGTCGGCTCGTCGAGCACGTAGACGCTGCGCCCGTTGGAACGGCGCTGCAGTTCGGTCGCGAGCTTCACGCGCTGCGCCTCGCCGCCGGAGAGCGTGGTGGCGCTCTGGCCGAGCTGCACGTACCCGAGGCCGACGTCGACGAGGGTCTTCAGGTAGCGGTGGATCGCCGAGATCGGCTCGAAGAACTCGGCCGCCTCGCTGATCGGCATCTCGAGCACCTCGGCGATGTTCTTGCCCTTGTAGTGCACCTGGAGCGTCTCGCGGTTGTAGCGCTGGCCGCCGCAGACCTCGCACGCGACGTAGACGTCGGGGAGGAAGTTCATCTCGATCTTGATGGTGCCGTCGCCCGAGCACGCCTCGCACCGGCCGCCCTTGACGTTGAAGCTGAACCGGCCGGGCAGATACCCGCGGGCCTTCGCCTCGGTGGTCTCGGAGAACAGCGTGCGGATGCGGTCGAACACGCCCGTGTAGGTCGCCGGGTTCGACCGCGGCGTGCGGCCGATCGGCGCCTGGTCGACATGCACGACCTTGTCGAGCTGGTCGAGTCCGGTCACACGGCGGTGCTTGCCGGGGACCTTGCGGGCGCCGTTCAGGCGGTTCGCGAGCACCCGGTACAGGATGTCGTTGACCAGCGACGACTTGCCCGATCCGCTCACGCCGGTCACGGCCGTGAAGGTGCCGAGTGGGAACGACACGTCGACGCCCCGCAGGTTGTTCGCCTGCGCACCCTCGACCGTGATCATCCGATCGGGGTCGACCTCGCGGCGCTTCGCGGGGATCGCGATCTCCTTGCGGCCCGAGAGGTAGTCGCCGGTGAGCGACTCGCGGTTCTTCACGAGGTCGGCGTAGCTGCCGCTGTGCACCACGGTGCCGCCGTGCACGCCCGCGCCCGGGCCGATGTCGACGATCCAGTCGGCGGTGCGGATGGTGTCCTCGTCGTGCTCGACCACGATGAGCGTGTTGCCGAGGTCGCGGAGGGCGACGAGCGTGTCGATGAGCCGCCGGTTGTCGCGCTGGTGCAGGCCGATGCTCGGCTCGTCGAGCACGTAGAGCACGCCCGTGAGGCCCGACCCGATCTGTGTCGCGAGGCGGATGCGCTGGGCCTCGCCGCCGGACAGCGTGCCCGCGGCTCGGGCCAGGTCGAGGTAGCTGAGGCCCACCCGGATCAGGAAGTCGAGGCGCAGCTTGATCTCGCGGAGCACCTGGGCGGCGATCGCCTGCTCGCGGTCGGTCAGCTCGAGCCGGTCCATGAACGCGCGCGCGTCGTGGAGGCTCAACCGGCACACGTCGGCGATGGACGCGTCGTGGATGAGCACCGAGAGCACCTCGGGCTTCAGCCGGTTGCCCTCGCACACCGGGCACGGGATCTCGCGGAGGTACTCGGCCCAGCGGGCTCGCTGCACGTCGGTCTCGGCCTGCAGGTACTGCCGCTCGATGTACGGGACGACGCCCTCGAAGCCCGAGGTGTAGCTCATCTCGCGGCCGTAGCGGTTGCGCCAGCGCACCTTGACCTCGAAGTTGTCGCCGCGCAGCACCGCGTTGCGGGCCGCGCCCGGCAGTTCCTCCCAGGGGGTGTCGAGCGAGAAGCCGAAGTCGCGCGAGAGGCCGTCGAGCAGCTTCTCGTAGTAGTTGTAGAGGCTCTTGCCCTGCGAGGTCCACGGCAGGATGACGCCCTCGGCGATGCTCATCGACGGGTCGCCGAGGAGGAGCTCCTCGTCGACCGACATGCGCGTGCCGAGGCCGGAGCACTCGGGGCATGCGCCGAACGGCGCGTTGAACGAGAAGGTGCGCGGCTCGATCTCGGTCAGCGCGATCGGGTGCTGGTTCGGGCAGCTGAGCTTCTCGGAGAACGTCTGCCAGGCGTCGTCGCCCTCGAGGTCGACGTAGTTGATCTGCACGAGTCCGTCGGTCAGGCGCAGGGCCGTCTCGAGGGAGTCGGTGAGTCGGCCCAGGATCTCGTCGGAGGCCACGAGCCGGTCGATCACGACGGAGATGTCGTGCTTGACCTGCTTCTTCAGCTGCGGCGGCTCGTCGAGCCGGATGACCTCGCCGTCGACGACCGCGCGCGAGTACCCCTGCGAGGACAGGTCGCGGAAGAGGTCGACGAACTCCCCCTTCTTCTGGGACACCACCGGGCTCAGCACCTGGAACCGGGTGCCGGCCGGGAGCTCCATCAGCTGGTCGGCGATCTGCTGCACGGTCTGCCGCTGGATGCGCTCACCGCACACCGGACAGTGCGGCACGCCGATGCGCGCCCACAGCAGGCGCATGTAGTCGTAGATCTCGGTGATCGTGCCGACCGTCGAGCGGGGGTTGCGGTTGGTCGACTTCTGGTCGATCGACACGGCCGGGCTCAGGCCCTCGATGAAGTCGACGTCGGGCCGGTCGACCTGGCCGAGGAACTGCCGCGCATACGCGGAGAGCGACTCGACGTACCGGCGCTGCCCCTCGGCGAAGATCGTGTCGAACGCGAGCGAGGACTTGCCCGAACCCGACAGGCCCGTGAACACGACCATCGCGTCGCGCGGGATCTCGACATCGACGTCGCGCAGGTTGTGCACGCGAGCGCCGCGGACGCTCAGGCGCGAATGGGCATCGAGACGTGAAACTGGCACCCTACGAGTGTACGAACGCCCTCCGACACTCCTCCCCGGATCGCGCGTGCTGAGAGCGAACACACGTTCGATCGCCGGGGATCACGCCGCGCTCCGGCGTAGCTGATCAGCCCAGGTGCCCCGCCTTCTCCATCTGGCGCAGCTCGCGCTTGAGTTCGGAGACCTCGTCGCGCAGCCGGGCGGCGAGCTCGAACTTCAGCTCGCCGGCGGCCTCGAGCATCTGGTCGTTGAGGTCGCGGATGAGCTCCTCGAGGTCGTTCGCGCCCGCCGACGCGATGCCGTCGCGCCGCATGGGCACGGGCGACGTCTTCCGCGCGTCGCGGCCCGCGAGCAGCGCCGCGGTGTCGGCCTCCTCACGTGCGAGGACCTGGGTGATGTCGGCGATGCGCTTGCGCAACGGCGTCGGGTCGATGCCGTTGACGCGGTTGTACTCGAGCTGCTTCTCGCGCCGGCGCGTGGTCTCGTCGATCGCCGCGGCCATCGAGTCGGTCATCACGTCGGCGTACATGTGGACCTCGCCCGACACGTTCCGCGCCGCGCGGCCGATCGTCTGGATGAGCGACGTCGAGGACCGCAGGAAGCCCTCCTTGTCGGCGTCGAGGATGGCCACGAGCGACACCTCGGGCAGGTCGAGGCCCTCTCGGAGCAGGTTGATGCCGACGAGCACGTCGTAGACGCCGGCGCGCAGCTCGGTGAGGAGCTCGACGCGCCGGAGCGTGTCGACGTCGGAGTGCAGGTAGCGCACGCGCACCCCGGCCTCGGTGAGGAAGTCGGTGAGCTCCTCCGCCATCCGCTTGGTGAGCGTCGTCACGAGCACGCGCTCGTCGCGCTCGGCACGGACCCGGATCTCCTCGAGCAGGTCGTCGATCTGGCCCTTCGAGGGCTTGACCACGATCTGCGGGTCGACGAGGCCCGTTGGCCGGATGATCTGCTCGACCACGCCGTCGGCCACCCCGAGCTCGTACGAGCCGGGCGTCGCCGAGAGGTACACCGTCTGCCCGACCCGCGACTTGAACTCGTCCCACTTCAGCGGGCGGTTGTCGAGCGCGCTCGGGAGCCGGAAGCCGTGCTCGACGAGCGTGCGCTTGCGGGAGGCGTCGCCCTCGTACATCGCGCCGATCTGGGGCACGGTCACGTGCGACTCGTCGATCACCACGAGGTAGTCGTCGGGGAAGTAGTCGAGCAGGCAGTGCGGCGCCTCGCCCGGCGCGCGGCCGTCGATGTGGCGCGAGTAGTTCTCGATGCCAGAGCAGAACCCGATCTGCTCCATCATCTCGAGGTCGAAGGTCGTGCGCATGCGCAGCCGCTGCGCCTCGAGCAGCTTGCCCTCGCGCTCGAGCTCCTGCAGGCGCTCGTCGAGCTCGTCGCGAATGGTGCCGATCGCCCGCTGCATCACGTCGACGCTCGCGACGTAGTGCGACGCGGGGAAGACGGGCACGGCGTCGAGCTTGGCGATGACCGACCCGGTGAGCGGATGCAGGCTGTGCAGCGCCTCGATCTCATCGCCGAACATCTCGATGCGGATCGCGTGCTCCTCGTAGACCGGGATGATCTCGATCGTGTCGCCGCGCACGCGGAACGTGCCCCGCGAGAACGCGATGTCGTTGCGCTGGTACTGCATCGACACGAACTTGCGGATCAGCCAGTCGCGATCGACGCGCTGGCCCACCTGCAGGGGCATCATCGCGCTGAGGTACTCCTCGGGCGTGCCGAGGCCGTAGATGCACGACACGGTGGACACCACCACGACATCGCGCCGGCTGAGCAGCGAGTTGGTGGTCGAGTGCCGGAGCCGCTCGACCTCGGAGTTGATCGAGGAGTCCTTCTCGATGAACGTGTCGGTCTGCGGCACGTACGCCTCGGGTTGGTAGTAGTCGTAGTACGACACGAAGTACTCGACCGCGTTGTTCGGCATGAGCTCGCGGAACTCGTTGGCGAGCTGGGCCGCGAGGGTCTTGTTGTGCGCGAGCACGAGCGTGGGCCGCTGCACCTGCTCGATCAGCCAGGCCGTGGTGGCCGACTTGCCCGTGCCGGTGGCGCCGAGCAGCACCACGTCGGTCTCGCCGGCGTTGATCCGGGCCGCGAGCTCGGCGATCGCCTGCGGCTGGTCTCCGCTCGGCGCATACTCGCTCACGACCTGGAACGGGCGCACGGAACGGGTCGACTGCATGGATCCGAGTCTAGGTCGGGCCACCGACACGGAGCCCGGGTACGCCGACAGCGAAGCGGATGGCGCGGCCCCGCGCCATCCGTCGGCCTACGCCGGCTTGGACGCGCGCCGCTCGCGGTCGATGCGCACCCACAGGTCGTCGGCCTGGCTCATGGTGTGCGCGATCGAGCCGCCCGTGTCGATGACCACGTCGGCGACCGCGCGCCGTTCGGCGTCGCCGACCTGCGCATCGACCCGTGCCTCGGCCTGGATCGGGTCGAACCCGCGCTCCTGCACGAGGCGGTCGACCTGCGTGCGCTTCGGAGCGCTCGTGACCACGACGAGGTCGAACGGATGGTCGACCTGCGCCTCGACGAGCAGCGGCACGTCGTAGACGACGACCGCGTCGGGATCCGCCTGCTCGGCCTTCGCGATCAGCCGGCCCGAGAGCTCGCGGACGGCCGGGTGCACGATCGCGTTGAGCCGCGCCCGGGCCTCGTCGTCGCGGAAGACGATCTCGCCGAGCTTCTGGCGATCGAGCATGCCGTCGTTCGTGAGCACACCCTCGCCGAACTCGCGCACGATCTCGTCGAGGCAGGCCGACCCCGGCTCGACGACGCGGCGCGCCAGCTGGTCGGCGTCGATGTGGATGGCGCCGTGCTCGACGAGCCGGCGGGCGACGGTGGACTTTCCGGAGGCGATCCCGCCGGTGAGGCCGATCAGATACACACCCCCACCATATCGGTGTGCCACACTCGACCCGAACGTGAGGAGGTGCGCGTGCTCGAAGTGCTGACCGCGTCGGGCCTGGCGCTGGCGGCCGGCCTGAACGCGTGGATCCCCCTGCTCGTGCTCGGCGCGCTCGACCGCTTCACCGGCCTGGTCGACCTGCCCGAAGGGTGGGACTGGCTCGCGAACGAGTGGGTGCTGCTGGTCCTGCTCGTGCTGCTCGTCGTCGAGATCGTCGCCGACAAGGTGCCCGGACTGGACTCCCTCAACGACATCGTGCAGACCGTCGTGCGACCGACGGCGGGCGGCCTGGCGTTCGGATCGGGCGTCGGCGCGTCGACGGTCGCGGTGACCGACCCCGCGGCGTTCTTCTCGTCGCCCGACTGGATCCCCGTCGCCATCGGGGTCGTGCTCGCGCTCGGCGTGCACCTCGCGAAGGCGGCCGCGCGACCCGTCGTCAACGCGTCGACGGCCGGAGTCGGCGCGCCCGTCGTGAGCACCGTCGAGGACCTCGGCAGCGCCGCGCTGTCGTTCCTCGCGATCCTCGTGCCGGTGCTCGTCGTCATCGCGCTCGGCGTCATGATCGGGCTCGTGATCGTGGTCGTGCGACGTCGCCGCGCGCGACGGCGCCCGGACCGCGCGGCATCCGCTCCCTGACGGACGCACGCGACGCGCGCAAGTCACGACCCGTCGCCTCGACGTCGCCGCGCGCACCCGTCGCCCCCGGAACGCCGGAAGGCCGGCCCCGTACGGGACCGGCCTTCCGTGTGCCGTTGCGAGCGGCGACTAGTTGCTCGAGAGCTTCTCGCGCAGCGCCGCGAGCGACGCGTCGTCGGCGAGGGTGCCGCCCGACGAGGACTCGCTCGTGTACGACGAGGTGCCCGACGAGAACGAGTCGTCCGAAGCCTGGGCCGCGAGCGACGCGGCGACCTGCTTCTTGTGCGCCTCCCAGCGAGCCTGGGCGGCAGCGTACTCCTGCTCCCACTTCTCGCGCTGGGCCTCGAAGCCCTCGCGCCACTCGTTGGTCTCGGGATCGAAGCCCTCGGGGTACTTGTAGTTGCCCTGCTCGTCGTACTCGGTGAGCATGCCGTAGAGCGCCGGGTCGAACTCGGTGCCCTCGGGGTCGACGCCCTCGTTGGCCTGCTTGAGCGAGAGCGAGATGCGGCGACGCTCGAGGTCGATGTCGATGACCTTGACGAAGACCTCCTCGCCCACCGACACGACCTGCTCGGCGAGCTCGACGTGACGGCCCGACAGCTCGGAGATGTGCACGAGGCCCTCGATGCCGTCGGCCACGCGGACGAACGCACCGAACGGCACGAGCTTCGTGACCTTGCCCGGGGTGACCTGGCCGATCGCGTGCGTGCGCGCGAAGACCTGCCACGGGTCCTCCTGGGTCGCCTTGAGCGAGAGCGAGACGCGCTCGCGGTCGAGCTCGACGGAGAGCACCTCGACGGTGACCTCCTGGCCGACCTCGACGACCTCGGACGCGTGCTCGATGTGCTTCCACGAGAGCTCCGACACGTGGACGAGACCGTCGACGCCACCGAGGTCGACGAACGCACCGAAGTTGACGATCGACGAGATGACGCCCTTGCGGATCTGGCCCGGGTGGAGGTTCTGCAGGAAGGTCGAGCGCGACTCCGACTGGGTCTGCTCGAGCAGCGCACGGCGCGAGAGCACGACGTTGTTGCGGTTCTTGTCGAGCTCGAGGATCTTCGCCTCGATCTCCTGGCCGAGGTACGGCGTGAGGTCGCGAACCCGGCGGAGCTCGATGAGCGACGCGGGCAGGAAGCCGCGGAGGCCGATGTCGACGATGAGGCCGCCCTTGACGACCTCGATGACCGAGCCGGTGACGACGCCGTCGTTCTCCTTGATCTTCTCCACGTCGCCCCACGCGCGCTCGTACTGCGCGCGCTTCTTCGACAGGATCAGACGGCCTTCCTTGTCCTCCTTCTGGAGAACGAGGGCCTCGACGGTGTCGCCGACCTCGACGACCTCGCTGGGGTCGACGTCGTGCTTGATGGAAAGTTCGCGGGAGGGGATCACACCCTCGGTCTTGTATCCGACGTCGAGGAGGACCTCGTCGCGGTCGATCTTCACGACGGTGCCTTCGATCAGGTCGCCGTCGTTGAAGAACTTGAGCGTCTTCTCGACCGCGGCGAGGAAATCGTCAGCAGATCCGATGTCGTTGATCGCGACCTGCTTGGGCGCCTTGGTCGTTGCGGTTGTCATGTAGTGGATGCTCCGTTATGGACAGAATCAGGCCCGTCGCGGAATGAGCGTTGTGTGTAAGATCCGCGGCGGGCAGGCGGACATGGATGTCACACGAGTGACGATCCATCCTAGCGGTATCACGCTCTGCGCGGCAACCGAGCGCGGTGCGGGGCGAGGAAGCGGCGCTTGAGCAGTTCGTTCGCCCCGAGGTAGAGCGTGGTGAGCGCCAGCAGCACCAGGACGAGCGCACCCGGCACGGGCGCGAGTCCGAGCGGTTCGGCGAGGAAGGGCACGTACGGCAGCGCCACGGTCGTCACCGCGATCGCGACGCTCGCCCAGACCAGGGCGGCCCCGGGGCGCGACCGCAGCACCGGCCGCGCGGTCCGGAGGGAGAGCAGCACCACGACCTCCGTCAGCGTCGACTCGATGAACCACGCGCTGCGGAACTCGGTGGGACCCGCCTGGAAGACCAGCAGGAGGACGGCGAAGGTCGCCAGGTCGAACACCGTCGACAGCAGGCCGAAGACGATCATGAAGTTGCGGATGCCGCGCAGGTCCCACCGGCCCGGCGCCTCGATCGCCTCCGGGTCGACCGCGTCGGCGGCGATCGTCGTCGCGGGGATGTCGCTGAGGAAGTTCAGCAGCAGGATCTGCCGCGGCAGGAGCGGGAGGAACGGCAGGAACAGGCTCGCCGCCGCCATCGAGAGCATGTTGCCGAAATTCGCGCTCGTCGTCACGCGCACGTACTTCAGCGTGTTGGCGAACGTCGCACGGCCGAGCGTCACGCCGTCGACGATCACGTCGAGGCTCTTGTCGAGCAGCACGACGCCGGCCGCCTGCTTCGCGACGTCGACCGCCGTGTCGACGGAGATGCCCACGTCGGCGGCGTGCAGCGCCGGTGCGTCGTTGATCCCGTCGCCGAGGAAGCCCACGGTCTCGCCGTCGGCCCGGAGCGCACCCACGACGCGACGCTTCTGCAGCGGCTCGACCTCGGCGAACACCGCGGTGCTCCGCACCGCGGAGGCGAGTGCCGCGTCGTCCATCGCGGCGAGTTCGCGCCCGGTCAGCACGTGCTCGGTCGGCAGCCCGACGGATGCCGCGACGGCCGCCGCCGCGAAGCGGTTGTCGCCCGTGATCAGCCGCACCGAGACGCCGAGCCGCGCGAGCTCGGCGACGGCCGCGCCCGCGTCATCGCGAGGCGGGTCGTCGAAGCCGAGCAGGCCGACGAGCACCATCCCGGTCTCGTCGGCCGGCGTCAGGACCGGCAGCGGGGCGGGCAGCGTGCGGACCGCGATACCGAGCACGCGCACGCCGCGGCCGCTCAGCTCGGCGTATCGCTGCATGAGCGCGGTACGTACCTCGTCGATCGGCGCGTCGCGGCCGCCGACGCGAGCCGACGCGCACGCGTCGAGCACCGACTCGAAGGCCCCCTTGGTGATCAGCGTCGGGATGCCGTCGATCTCGGCCGCGACCGAGAGCCGCCGCCGCGCGAAGTCGTAGGGCACCTCGTCGAGCGCGCGCTCCGCAGGGTCGGGGCGCCGCCGGGCGAGGATCGCCAGGTCGAGCGGGTTCGGGAAGCCCTCCTGGAGTCCCGCGTTCAGGCTCGCGAGCCGCAGCACGCCCTCGCTCTCGTGCCCGTCGAGGTCGGCGGCCCGGTCGAGCTGCACGGTGCCCCGCGTGAGGGTGCCGGTCTTGTCCGTGCAGATCGCGGTGAGCGCGCCGAGGTCCTCGATGGCGTCGAGCCGCTTGATGACGACGCGCTGGCGCGCCATCCGTCGCGCCCCCGCCGAGAGGCTCACCGACACGATCGCCGGGAGCATCTGGGGGCTGAGGCCCACCGCGAGCGCGAGCGCGAACAGCAGCGACTCGATCAGCGGCCGGCCGAACAGCGTGTTCACGAGGAAGATGAAGCCCGTCAGGATCACCATGATCCAGATGAGGAGGACGCCGAAGCGCGTGGTGCCGCGCGTGAAGGCCGTCGTCACCCGACGCTGCTCGAGCTCGGAGGAGACGGCGCCGAACTGGGTGTCGCGGCCGGTCCGCACCGCGACCGCACGACCGGTTCCGCTGACGACGTGCGTGCCCAGGAACACGCTGTCGCGCCGCTCGACGAGCTCGGCGCCCGGCTCGACGCTCGCCGCGGCATCCTTCTCGACGGGGAACGACTCGCCCGTGAGGGTGGACTCGTCGACCAGCAGGTTCTCGCCCGCGAGCAGCCGGCAGTCGGCGGGCACCACGGCGCCGGCGCGCAGCAGCACGATGTCGCCGGGCACGACCTCCGCGACCGGGACGGCGCGCTCCCGCTCGTCTCGGAGCACCGGCACGCGCACCTGGACGCTGCGCAGCAGTTCGGCGACGACGCTGTTCGCCCGGTCCTCCTGCGCGAAGCCGAGCAGCCCGCTCGCGAGGATGATCGCGAGGATGATGAGCCCGTCGGTGAGGTCGCCGACCAGCATCGAGATGACCGTGGCGACGATGAGGATCAGCACGATCGGGCTGCTGAACTGTGCGAGCAGCAGGCGCGCACGCGTCGCCGTGCCGTGCCCGTGGTGGCGTCGCAGCCGCCGACGCGCGAGCGCGGCCTCGGCCTCGGCCTGCGTCAGGCCGGTCGCGGACGTGCCGAGGCGTTCCAGCAGCTCGGCCGTCGGCCCTGCCCAGAACGGGTCCGCGGGCGCCGTCGCGCCGCGATCCGCCTGCCCGACCCGCTGCACAGCCGCAGTCTAGCGACGGGCGGGCCGGGCCGGATCGGCGCGGCGGCTGGTCGTGACCGGGCCGCCGGCGCGCCTCAGGCCGCGAGCGCCTGCCTGAGCGTGTCGAGCCCGACGCCGCCGAGCGCGAGCGCACGCGAGTGGAACGCCCGGATGTCGAACGCGTCGCCCTCGCGCCGGCGCACGTCGTCGCGCAGCTGCTCCCAGATCCGCTGGCCGACCTTGTACGAGGGCGCCTGTCCGGCCCAGCCGAGGTAGCGGAGCACCTCGAACCGGATGAACTCCGGCGGCATGTTGACATTGGCGCCGAGGAAGTCGAACGCGTACTCCCCCGTCCACGTGCCCTGGCCGTCCGGGCGCGGCTTGCCGAGGTGCACGCCGATGTCGAGCACCACGCGCGCGGCGCGCATGCGCTGCCCGTCGAGCATCCCGAGCCGATCGGCCGGGTCGTCGAGGTAGCCGAGCTCGTCCATGAGCCGCTCGGCGTAGAGCGCCCAGCCCTCGGCGTGCCCCGACGTGCCCGCGAGCTGCCGCCGCCAGGTGTTCAGCTGGCGGCGGTTCACGACGGCCTGGCCGATCTGGAGGTGGTGGCCGGGAACGCCCTCGTGGTACACCGTGGTCTTCTCGCGCCAGGTGTCGAACTCGGTCACGCCCTCGGGCACCGACCACCACATGCGGCCGGGCCGGGTGAAGTCGTCGCTCGGCCCCGTGTAGTAGATGCCACCCTCCTGCGTGGGCGCGATGAGGCACTCGAGCCGGCGGATCTCGGCGGGGATGTCGAACTGGGTCGCACCAAGCTCCTCGACCGCGCGGTCGCTCGTCTCCTGCATCCAGCGCTGCAGCGCGTCGGTGCCGACGAGCTTGCGCGCGGGGTCGGCCTCGAGGTGCGCGACCGCTTCGGCGACGGAGGCGCCCGGAAGGATCTCGCGCGCGACCGACTCCTGCTCGGCGACCATGCGCGCGAGCTCCTCGATGCCCCATTCGTAGGTCTCGTCGAGGTCGACGACGGCGCCGAGGAAGTGTCGGGACTGGAGCGCGTAGGTCTCACGGCCGACCGCGTCCACGGTTCCCGCCTCCGGCGCGAGCTCGGCGTCGAGGAACTCGGCGAGATGCGAGTAGGCGGATGCCGCGAGCTCGGCGTTCGCGTCGAGCTCGCGCCGCAGCGAGTCGCCGGCGATGTCGCCCGCGTGCCGCACCAGGGAGGGGAAGAAGCCGTCGGGCCGTGCGGTCCGGCGCGCCTGCTCGGCGACCTCGTGGACCTGCCGCACGGCGGGCACGACGCCGCGGGCGATGCCCTCGCGCAGCGTCGCGACATAGCCGTCGATCGCATCCGGCACGGCGGCCAGGCGCGCGGCGATGCGCTCCCAGTCCTCCGTGCCGGCCGTCGGCATGAGGTCGAACACGTCGCGGACCTCCTGCGCCGGGCTCGCGATCACGTTGAGGTCGCGCAGGTGCAGGCGCGCGGCGTCGCGCTCGAGTGCGAGCTCGAGTTCGCTGCCGAGGTCGGCGACGGTGATGCGGTCGACGGCGTCGGAGGGTGTCGCGGCGCGCAGCGCGGCGAGCGCCGTGCGCACGGCGTCGACGCGGGCCGCGTGACCGTCGGGCGAGTAGTCGGGCAGCCGGTGGCCGTGCTCGACGCGGCCGATGTAGGTCGCGGTCGTGGGATCCAGTTCGACGAGGGTGTCGACCCACTCCTCGGCGACGCGGTCGACCTCGGTAGGGATGCGGTCTTCGGTGGCCATGCGGGCGAGCCTAGACGAGCAGATGTCGCGCGCGCGAACCTCCGAGCACTCCTCGCGTCCTCGCGTTGCCCCGCCGCGGGCGGCGCAAGCGGCTCAGTGCGCGGCGTCCTCCCAGTCGCGACCGCGGCCGACCTGCACGTCGAGCGGCACGAGGAGGTCGGCGGCGTGCGACATCCGTTCGTGGACGAGCGCCTCGACCTCGTCGCCCTCGCCCTCGGCGACCTCGAAGATGAGCTCGTCGTGCACCTGCATGAGCATCCGCGACCGCAGCTCGCGGGCGTGCAGCTCGCGCTCGACGCCGATCATCGCGAACTTCATGATGTCGGCGGCCGAGCCCTGGATCGGGGCGTTCAGCGCGGCACGCTCGGCGTTCTCGCGCAGGACCCGGTTGGGGCTGTTGAGGTCGGGGAACGGACGACGGCGGCCGAAGATCGTCTCGGTGTAGCCGTCGAGCTTGGCCTGGGCGACCACGCCGCGCAGGTAGTCGCGCACCGCGCCGAACCGCTCGAAGTAGTCCTTCATGAGCTGGGTCGCCTCGGCACGGTCGATGCGCAGCTGCTTGGAGAGGCCGAACGCGCTGAGCCCGTAGGCGAGGCCGTACGACATCGCCTTGACCTTCGTGCGCATGAGCGGCGTGACGTCGGCGGGATCGACGTCGAAGATGCGCGCACCGACGAAGCGGTGCAGGTCCTCGCCGGAGTGGAACGCCTCGATGAGGCCCGGATCCTGCGAGAGGTGCGCCATGATGCGCATCTCGATCTGCGAGTAGTCGGCCGTCAGCAGCTCGCCGAAGCCCTCGCCGTAGGTGAAGGCGGCGCGGATGCGCCGGCCCTCCTCGGTGCGGACGGGGATGTTCTGCAGGTTCGGGTCGGTCGACGAGATGCGGCCGGTGGTCGTGCCGACCTGGACGTAGCTCGTGTGCACGCGGCCGTCGGACTGGATGGACTTGTCGAGCGCGTCGACGATCTGGCGGAGCTTGGTCGCGTCGCGGTGCTCGAGCAGCAGGCCGAGGAATGGGTGCGGGTGCGACTCCTGCAGGTCGGCCAACGCACCGGCGTCGGTCGAGTACCCCGTCTTCGTCGCTCGCGTCTTCGGCATGCCGAGCTGGTCGAAGAGCACCTCCTGGAGCTGCTTCGGAGAGCCGAGGTTGACCTCGCGGCCGATCTCGGCGTAGGCCGACTCGGCGAGCGACGCGGCCCGCTCCCCCAGCTGTGCGGACAGCTCGGCGAGCTTGCCGTGCTCGACCGTGACGCCGCGCAGCTCCATCTCGGCGAGGATGCGGACGATCGGGATCTCGATGTCGGCGAGCACCCGGCGCGAGCCCTCGGAGAGCGCCGCGAGCACCACGGGCGCCACGCGCAGCGAGTACCAGGCGAACTCGGGCGGGCCGGCGGTCGAGTCGGCGTCGGGGACGAGCTGCGACGGGTCGGCCATGGGCACGGTCTCGCCGAGGTAGCGCGAGACCAGGTCGGCGAGGTCCTTCTCGGCGAGGCTCGGCCGCATCAGCCACCCGGCGACGAGGGTGTCGACGACGAGCCCGTCGAACGCGAGACCCGACCGGCGCATGGCCTTGATCTGGGGCTTGGCATCGGTCATGACCTTCGGCGCGTCGCCGGCGAGCCAGCGCTCGAACGGCTCGAGGTCGGGACTGCCGGCACGCCACGCGAGCTGGATCGACTCGGTCGTCGAGGCCACGCCCGCGCCGATGACCCGGCCGTCGAGGACCTCGATGCTGAGCCCGAGGCCGGCCGGCTCGGCCGCGGTCGCCCGCTCGAACCACGCGGCGAGCTCGGCGCCGCGCGGCTCGCGCGGCGCGGGAGCCGTGACGGCCGGGGTCGCCTCGGCGGCCAGCGCCTCGGTGCCGTCGGCCGTGAGCCCGTTCGACTCGGCCGCCATCTTGGTCACGCGCTCGAGCAGGGTCTTGAACTCGAGCCGATCGAAGAGCTCGCGCACCGCGGCCTCGTCCATGGGCTTGGCCGCGAGGTCGGCGATCTCGACGTCGAGCTCGAGGTCGCGCACGAGCCGGTTGAGCCGGCGGTTGCGGATCGCGTGCTCGCGCTCGCGTCGCAGGTTGTCGCCCACGACGCCCTTGATCTCGTCGATGTGCTCGAGGATGCCGTCGAGGCTGCCGTACAGGCCGAGCCACTTCACGGCCGTCTTCTCGCCGACCTTGGTGATGCCGGGCAGGTTGTCGCTCGTCTCGCCGACCAGCGCCGCGACATCCGGGTACTGCTCGGGGCGCACGCCGTAGCGCTCGATCACCGCTTCGGCGTCGTAGCGCTTGAGCTGCGAGACGCCCTGCACGTTCGGGTAGAGCAGCGTGACGTCGTCGTCGACGAGCTGGATCGTGTCGCGATCGCCGGACACGACCAGCACGTCGTATCCGGCCGCCTTGCCGCGCGTCGCGAGGGTGGCGAGGATGTCGTCGGCCTCGTAGTCCTCTTTCTCGAGCACGGTGATGCGCATGGCGCGCAGTGCGTCTTTCAGGAGGCCGATCTGCCCCTTGAACTCGGGCGGCGTCTGGCTGCGATTGGCCTTGTACTCGGTGTACTCGCGGGTGCGGAACGACTGGCGCGACGTGTCGAAGGCCACCGCGAGGTGCGTCGGCTTCTCGTTGCGCAGCAGCATGAGCAGCATCGACAGGAACCCGTGGATGGCGTTCGTGTGCTGGCCGTCGCGCGTGCTGAAGCTGTCGACGGGCAGCGCGTAGAAGGCGCGGTAGGCGAGCGAGTGGCCGTCGACGACGAGGAGGGTGGGCTTCGTGGGGGTGGGGTCCGACACCCCCCAAGACTACAAGCGACCACCGACGCCGCCGTCCGCCCGGACGGGCCGCACGGAGCGCGTCAGCCGGCCGCGCCGTTCCTCGCCGCGTCGAGCAGGATCCGCCGCTCGGCGGCCGCGACCACGCCGCGCGTGCGGTCCGCCACATCCGGGTTGACCGAGATCGAGTCGATGCCGAAACGGACCAGGTGCTCGGCGAACGACGGCGTGTTCGAGGGCGCCTGGCCGCACAGCGACGACGTGATCCCGGCTGCGTGGCAGGCCGTGATGATGCGTTCGATCGCGTCGAGCACCGCCGCGTCGGACTCGTCGAAGAGCTCGGCGCAGATCTCGGAGTCGCGGTCGACCCCGAGCATGAGCTGCGTCAGGTCGTTCGAGCCGATCGAGACGCCGTCGATGCCCATGGCGGCATACTCCGGAATGCGGTACACGACCGAGGGCACCTCGGCCATGACCCAGCGCTTGAGGCCGCGCTGCCGGCCGAGCGGGCTCGCGTCGATGAGCTCCAGGCACGCCTCGAGCTCCCACCGAGTGCGTACGAACGGCAGCATCACGTGCAGGTTGGGCGTCTCATCGCGCACGCGCGCGAGCACCTCGAGCTCGAGCGAGAACAGCTCGGGCTCCTTCACGTACCGGTACGCGCCGCGGTAGCCGATCATCGGATTGCTCTCCTGCGGCTCGAAGCGTTCGCCGCCCTCGAGCCCGCGGAACTCGTTGGTGCGGAAGTCGATCGAGCGGTACACGACGGGCCGGCGGCCGAACGCGCGCGTGACCGTCAGCAGCGACGCGCTCATGCGGCGGACGAACTCATCGCGCTGGCCGCGGGCGAGCATCTCGCGCGGATGCAGGCCGCCGAGCGCGTCCGTGATCATGAACTCGGCGCGCAGCAGGCCCACGCCGTCGACGTCGAGCGCCGCGACCTCCTCGGCGCGTTCGGCGATCGCCAGGTTGACGTAGAGCCGGGTCGCGAGCGGTTCGGGCGCGGCCGGCGGGGCTGCGACCGCCGAGACGACGGCGGCGGGCGCCGCGGGGGCGGATGCCGCGGCGTCCGCGCCCTCGACGATCTCGCCCTTGGCGCCGTCCACCGTCACGAGCTCGCCGTCGCGGAGCAGGCTCGTCGCGACCCGCGCACCCACCACGGCGGGCACGCCCAGCTCGCGCGCGACGATGGCGGCGTGGCAGGTCATGCCACCGCCGTCGGTGACGACCGCGGCCGCCCGGCGCATCGTCGGCACCCAGTCGGGGTTGGTCATCGGCGCGACGAGGATCTCGCCGGCCTGCAGCGCCGCACCTTCGTCGGGCGCCTGCAGGATGCGCACCCGGCCGCTCACCCGGCCGGGCGACGCGGCCAGCCCGCGGATGAGGACGGTGCCCGCGGGGGCCGACCCCGGCTCCCCCGCACCCGCCTCGGCGCCGGCGTGCTCGTCGCCGAGCGTCGTCACCGGGCGCGACTGGAGCATCCAGAGCGTGCCGCCGGAGTACGCCCACTCGGTGTCCTGCGGCTGCCCGTAGTGCGCCTCGACCCGCAGGCCGAGGGCCGCGACCTCGAGCACCTCGTCGTCGGTGAGCACTCGCGCGTCGGCCAGCGACGGATCCAGCTCCTCGCGGCGCACGTCGCCGCCGGCCGTGGCGACCAGGCGGTGCGACTGGCGGCCGACGCGCACCGACACGAGCCGCGGACCCTCCTTGGCCACGATGTAGGTGTCCGGCTCCACCGCTCCGGACACGACCACCTCGCCGAGCCCGAGGGCGGCCTCGATCACGAGGTGATCGCGCGCCCCCGTCGACGGGTCGACCGTGAACATCACGCCGGAGCGGTCCGACACGACCTGCGTCTGCACCACGACCGCGAGCTCGGGCTCCTCGTCCATGTCCTGGCTCGACCGGTACGAGATCACCCGGTCGCCGTACAGCGACGCCCAGCAGTCGCGGATCCTCGCGATCACGGCGTCGTCGCCGACGACGTTGTTGTAGGTCTCGTGCATGCCCGCGAACGACGTGCCCTCCGCGTCCTCGGACGTGGCGGAGGATCGCACGGCGACGGCCACCGCGTCGCCGAGGCGGTGGTACTCGTCGAGGATGGCGCGCCGCACGTCGTCGGGGACCTCGAGGCCCACGACGGTCGCGCGCAGCGCGGCCGCCTCGGTCGTGAGCCGGTCGGGATCGTCGGCGTCCCGCGCGGCGGACCGGAATCCGTCGAGCAGCCGCTGCCGCACGCCCGCCCCGTCGATCGCGCGCAGGTAGGCGTCGGCCGTCACCACGAAACCCGGTGGGATCGGCAGGCCCGCCGCGGTCATCTCGCCGAGGTTCGCGCCCTTGCCGCCGACCGTGCCGGCGTCGCCGAGGCGCACCTCCTCGAACCGGGTGACGAGCGTGGTCGTCGCGTCGTGCAGCATGTGGGCCCCCGTTCCGGACGGAACCGGGCCCTCGCGACCCGGACACCCCCACGATCGCGGGCGCGGGCGCCGACGCCTAGGGCCGGAGGGCCTACTTCTTCGGCGCGAGCTGCTCGATGATCGCCTGCGAGACGTCGCGCATCGTGAGGCGGCGGTCCATCGAGGCCTTCTGGATCCAGCGGAACGCCTCGGGCTCGGTCAGGCCCATCTTCTCGTTGAGCAGGCCCTTGGCGCGGTCGACGAGCTTGCGCGTCTCGAAGCGCTCGACGAGGTCGCCGACCTCGGCCTCGAGCGCGATGATCTGGGCGTGGCGGGCGAGCGCGATCTCGATCGCGGGCAGGAGGTCGTTGGGCGTGAACGGCTTGACCACGTAGGCGAGCGCGCCCGCCTCGCTGGCCCGCTCGACGAGCTCCTTCTGGCTGAACGCCGTGAGGAGCACGACCGGGGCGATGTGGCCCTTCGAGAGCCGCTCCGCGGCCGAGATGCCGTCGAGCTGCGGCATCTTCACGTCCATGATGACCAGGTCGGGGCGCAGTTCGGTCGCGAGCTGGACCGCGGTCTCGCCGTCGCCGGCCTCGCCGACCACCTCGTAGCCGTTGTCGCGCAGGATCTCGACGATGTCGAGGCGGATGAGCGACTCGTCCTCCGCGACGACGACGCGTCGCGGAGCCGGCTGGGTGTCTTCGGTGTCTGTCACGCAGAAGAGCCTACGGTATTCTGGCCGGGGCCTTCGGGCCGGTGTGGCGGAATGGCAGACGCGGAGCACTCAAAATGCTTTGCCCGAGAGGGCGTGTGGGTTCGACCCCCACCACCGGCACCGCCGCGGCGATGCGCGCCGCGCCACGTGCTGCGCGCGGCGCTCAGTGCGTTCCGGGCTCCAACCCGACGACCAGGCAGCGCCTCGCACCATCCCACGTCGCGCGCGTGCCGAGCACCGCGCAGCGCCGCGACATCTCCGACGCGATCCGCTCGGCGGACGCACCGGCGAGCCGCACCCGGCAGTCGCCGATCTCGGTCGGATGCAGGCGCAACTCGACCGGGACCCCGCCATCCGCTCGCAGCACGAAGACGAACGAGCGGTCGTTCCGCTCCACCGGATCGACCGCGTAGTCGTCGACGAAGTCGCCCGCGGAGTACAGGACCGGGCGACCACGGATCACCTCGACGCCCCGCGGGATGTGCGGCGAGTGGCCGAACACCACGTCGGCCCCCGCATCGACGAGGGCACGTGCGAACGCGCGATGGGTCGGGGGCACGTCGACGCCCCAGTTGCCGCCCCAGTGCGCGGAGACGACCAGCAGGTCGGCGTGGTCGCGCGCCCGGGCGACCGACTCGAACAGCGCCGCCGCGCGGGGATCGCGGGGATCCGGCGGCACATGATGCACGCCGGGCGCGCCGGGACCGGCCGCCCAGCCCGGCTCGTTGTCGGTGAAGGCGAGCATCCCCACGCGCAGTCCCGCGCGTTCGAGGACGGCCGGGCGCTGCGCCGCCTCGAGGTCCTCCCCCGCACCGGCGAAGCGGATGCCGTGGCTCGCGAGCGTCGCGAGCGACTCCGCTGCGGCATCCCATCCGAAGTCCAGCACGTGGTTGTTCGCGACCGACACGAGGTCGAACCCCGCCGCCTCGAGGCTCGCGACCGCCGCGGGGTCGGCCCGGAAGTGGAACGTCTTCCCCGGCCATGGACGCCCGTCGGAGGAGAGCACGAACTCGAGGTTGCCCACGAGCACGTCGGCCCGCCGCAGCAGCCGCAACGCGTCGCCCCACGGGTGCTCGGGCGGATGCCGGCGCAGCTCGTCCGCGACGAGCCGGCCGAGCATCACGTCACCGACGAAGGCGATCTCCATGGCCGCACGCGGCCGCCGGGTCGACGGCCGCCCTCACGGCCATCATGCCCAGCGGCGTGCCCGGACGCTAGCGCCCGCGGACGCCGGTGGGCCCGGCGTCCGCACGAACGACCGGGCCCACCGGGGCGCGATCCGCTAGAGCACCTCGCCGACGACGTGCACGCGCACGTCGTTCGTGGTGCCGGGGATTCCGGGAGGCGAACCCGAGATGATGACGACCTTCTCGCCCGCCTCGGCCTTGCCGGTCTTCGCGAGGAGCTCGTCGACCTGGCCGACCATCTGGTCGGTGTGCGTGACGCGGTCGACGACGAAGGACTCGACGCCCCAGTTCAGGGCCATGCGGCGCCGGATGTCGGGATACGGCGTGAAGGCGAGGATGGGGATGATGCTGCGCAGGCGCGACATCCGGCGTACCGACTCGCCCGTCTCGGTGAACACGCACAGGTACTTCGCCTCGACGAAGTCGGCGACCTCGACCGCGGCGAGCGTGATGGCGCCGGCCTGCGTGCGCGGCTTCGTGCCCAGCGGCGGGATGCGGTGCAGCCCGTGCTGCTCGGTCGACTCGATGATCCGGGCCATCGTCTTCACGGTCTGGACCGGGTACTCGCCGACGCTCGTCTCGCCGGAGAGCATGACCGCGTCGGCGCCGTCGAGGATCGCGTTCGCGACATCGGACGTCTCGGCGCGCGTCGGGACCGGCGCGTGCGTCATCGACTCGAGCATCTGCGTCGCGACGATCACCGGCTTGGCCAGGCGGCGGGCGATCTCGATCGCGCGCTTCTGCACGATGGGCACGGCCTCGAGCGGAAGCTCGACGCCGAGGTCGCCGCGGGCGACCATGATCGCGTCGAACGCCTCGATGATCTCCTCGAGCGCCTCGACGGCCTGCGGCTTCTCGATCTTCGCGATGACGGGCAGTCGCCGCTCCTCCTCGTGCATGATCTCGTGCACGCGGTGGATGTCGGCGGCGTTGCGCACGAAGGACAGCGCGATGAGGTCGGCGCCGAGCTTGAGCGCCCAGCGCAGGTCGGCCTCGTCCTTCTCGGAGAGCGCCGGCACGTTCACGGCCACGCCCGGCAGGTTGATGCCCTTGTTGTTCGAGACGGGACCCGCGACGATCACCTTGGTCGTGACCACGGTGCCGTCGGTCTCCAGCACCTCGACGCGGACCTTGCCGTCGTCGATGAGCAGGTGGTCGCCCGGCTCGACGTCGTGGGGCAGGCCCTTGAACGTCGTGCCGACGATCTCCTTGGTGCCGAGGATGTCCTCGGTGGTGATCTTGAAGATGTCGCCCTCGGCGAGCTCGTGCGGCCCGTCGGCGAACTTGCCGAGGCGGATCTTGGGGCCCTGCAGGTCGACGAGCACGGCGACGGCGCGGCCGGAGTCGTTCGCCGCCTTGCGCACGTTCTGGTAGACGCCCTCGTGGACGTCGTAGCTGCCGTGGCTCAGGTTCATGCGGGCGACGTCCACCCCCGCGTCGATGATCGCGCGGATCTGCTCGTAACTCGATGTTGCCGGTCCGAGCGTGGCGACGATCTTCGCTCTTCTCATGGTGGTGTCTGCTCCAGGGGTTGCGCGCCGAAGCGCTGGTACGGACTACGTGAGGCGCCGGATGACGCGGGTCAGACGGCGAAGGCTCGCGCCGTCGCGGGAATCGGGCTCGGCAGCTGCGTCTCACCCTCAAGGTAGCGGTCGACGGCTGCGGCCGCAGCACGGCCCTCGGCGATCGCCCACACGATGAGCGACTGGCCGCGGCCGGCGTCGCCGGCGACGAACACGCCGGGCTCGGCCGTGGCGTAGTCGGCACCGCGCGCGAAGTTGCCGCGGTCGGTGGCCTGCAAGCCGAGCTGCTCGGCGGCCGCCTCGGTCTCGGGTCCGGTGAACCCGAGCGCGAGGAGCACGAGGTCGGCCGGGATCTCGCGCTCGGTGCCCGCCTTGGGCACGCGGCGCCCGTCGAGGTACTCGGTCTCGGCGACGCGGATGGCGCGCACCTCGCCCGCGTCGTTCGCGAGGAACTCGACCGTCGACGCGAGGTACTGGCGCACGCCGCCCTCCTCGTGCGCGCTCTGCATCTCGAACAGGGTCGGATGCATCGGCCAGGGCTGCTCGCTCGGACGCGTCGTGCTCGGCTGCTTGCCGATCGCGAGGTTCGTGACCGACAGGGCGCCCTGGCGGTGCGCGGTGCCGATGCAGTCGGCGCCGGTGTCACCGCCGCCGAGGACCACGACGTGCTTGCCCTCGGCCGAGATCTGGTCGAAGACGTCCTCGCCCGCGACCCGGCGGTTCGCCTGCACGAGGTACTCCATGGCGAAGTGCACGCCGGGCAGGTCGCGGCCGGGGATGGGGAGGTCGCGCGGCTCGATCGCGCCGGTGGCGACCACGACCGCGTCGTAGCGCCGACGGAGCTCGTCCCACGAGAGGTCGACGCCGATCTCGACGCCGGCGCGGAAGCGGGTGCCCTCGGCGGTCATCTGCGCCAGGCGCGCGTCGAGGTGCTTCTTCTCCATCTTGAAGTCGGGGATGCCGTAGCGCAGCAGGCCGCCGATGCGGTCGTCGCGCTCGTACACCGCGACGGTGTGGCCGGCACGGGTGAGCTGCTGCGCGGCGGCGAGCCCGGCCGGGCCGGAGCCGACGACCGCGACGGTCTTGCCCGTCAGGCGGCCCGGGGGCTGCGGCTGGACCCAGCCGTTGCCGAACGCCTGGTCGATGATCGAGACCTCGACCTGCTTGATCGTGACAGCGGGCTGGTTGATGCCGAGCACGCACGCCGACTCGCACGGCGCGGGGCACAGCCGTCCGGTGAACTCCGGGAAGTTGTTCGTCGCGTGCAGCCGCTCGATCGCCGCGCGGCCCTCGCCCCGCCACATGAGGTCGTTCCACTCGGGGATCAGGTTGCCGAGCGGGCAGCCCTGGTGGCAGAACGGGATGCCGCAGTCCATGCAGCGGCCGGCCTGTCGGCGCAGCTGCGCCGAGTCGCCCGCCTCGTAGACCTCTTTCCAGTCCATGATGCGCACCGGCACGGGGCGCCGCTTGGGCAGCTCGCGCTCGGTGACCTTCAGAAAGCCCTTCGGGTCAGCCACCCGTCACCTCCAAGATCCGAGTCCACACCACGTCGCCGTCGGGGTCGAGTCCCTCGTCGACGGCGCTCTGACGCGTGCGGAGCACTGCGGCGTAGTCGCGCGGCAGCACCTTCGTGAAGCGGTCGAACGCGGCGTCCCCCTCGGCGAGGAGGGCCGCGGCGACCGCGGAATCGGTGTGCTCGAGGTGCTGCTCGAGCAGGTCGCGCACGATCTCGTGGTCGGCGCTGCCGAGCGGATGCAGCTGCAGCTCGCCGCTGGCGAGCGCCTCGCGGTTCACGCGCGACTCGGCGAGGTCGAGCACGTAGGCGGTGCCGCCCGACATGCCCGCGCCGAGGTTGCGTCCGGTCGCGCCGAGGATCAACGCGAGGCCGCCCGTCATGTACTCGAGCGCGTGGTCGCCCACGCCCTCGACGACGGCCGTGGCGCCCGAGTTGCGCACCAGGAACCGCTCGCCCACGATGCCGCGGATGAACATGCTGCCCTGCGTCGCGCCGTAGCCGATCACGTTGCCGGCGATCACGTTGCGCTCGGCGACGAAGCCGGCCTCGCGCGACGGGCGGACGATGATCTGGCCGCCCGAGAGCCCCTTGCCGACGTAGTCGTTGGAGTCGCCCTCGAGCCGCAGCGTGATGCCGCTCGGCAGGAACGCGCCGAACGACTGCCCGGCCGAGCCGGTCAGCGTCACGTCGATCGAGCCGGTCGGCAGTCCCTGCGCGCCGTGGCGCACGGTGACCTCGTGGCCGAGCATCGTGCCGACCGCGCGCTCGGTGTTGCGGATCGGCAGCTCGATCTCGACGCGGCCGCCCTGCTCGAGCACGAGCTGGCTGCGGCGGATGAGCTCGTTGTCGAAGTGCTCGTCGAGCTCGTGGTCCTGCGCGCGGCCGTTGCGGCGCGGGTCGGACTCGGAGAAGTCGGGGCCGACGAGCACGGGCGTGAGGTCGAGGCCCGACGCCTTCCAGTGCGCGACCGCGCGGTCGACGTCGAGCAGCTCTCGGCGCCCGATGATCTCGTCGAGCGAGCGGTAGCCGAGCTCGGCGAGGTACTCGCGCACCTCCTGGGCGATGAACTCGAAGAAGTTCACGACGAACTCGGGCTTGCCGGTGAAGCGCTTGCGCAGCTCGGGGTTCTGCGTCGCGACGCCGACCGGGCACGTGTCGAGGTGGCAGACGCGCATCATGACGCAGCCCTCGACGATGAGCGGGGCGGTCGCGAAGCCGAATTCCTCGGCGCCGAGCAGCGCGCCGATCACGACGTCGCGGCCGGTCTTGAGCTGCCCGTCGACCTGCACGACCACGCGGTCGCGCATGCCGTTGAGCATGAGCGTCTGCTGCGTCTCGGCGAGGCCGAGCTCCCACGGCGTGCCGGCGTGCTTGAGCGAGTTCAGCGGGCTCGCACCGGTGCCGCCGTCGTGGCCCGAGACCAGGATGACGTCGGCGAGCGCCTTGGCGGTGCCGGCCGCGACCGCGCCGATGCCCGACTGGCTGACCAGCTTGACGTGGATGCGGGCGTTCGGGTTCGCGCGCTTGAGGTCGAAGATCAGCTGCTTGAGGTCTTCGATCGAGTAGATGTCGTGGTGCGGCGGCGGCGAGATGAGCCCGACGCCCGCAGTCGCGTGACGCGTGCGGGCGACCCACGGGTACACCTTCGTCGGCGGCAGCTGCCCGCCCTCGCCCGGCTTGGCGCCCTGGGCGAGCTTGATCTGGATGTCCTCCGCGTGCGTGAGGTACATGCTCGTCACACCGAACCGTCCGGAGGCGACCTGCTTGATCGCGCTGCGCCGCTCGGGGTCGAGCAGCCGATCGAGGTCCTCGCCGCCCTCACCCGTGTTCGACTTGGCGCCGAGGCGGTTCATGGCGATCGCGAGGGTCTCGTGCGCCTCCTTCGAGATCGAGCCGTAGCTCATCGCGCCCGTGGAGAAGCGCTTGACGATCGACTCGACCGGCTCGACCTCGTCGATCGGGACGGGCGGGCGCACGCCGGTCTTCAGCGCGAACATGCCGCGCAGGGTCATCAGCTGCTCGGCCTGCGAGTCGACCAGGCCGGTGTACTCGCGGAAGACGTCGTACCGCCGGTTCCGCGTCGAGTGCTGGAGCCGGAAGACCGTCTCGGGGTTGAACAGGTGCGGCGAGCCGTCGCGGCGCCACTGGTACTCGCCGCCGGTCTGCAGGCGCTCGTGCGCGCGCACTGCGGCATCCGCAGGGTAGGCGACCGCGTGCCGCGCGAGGTTCTCGGACGCGATCACGTCGATGCCGACACCGCCGAGCTTGGAGGTGGTGCCCGTGAAGAACTCGTCGATGAACTCCTGCGAGAGCCCGACGGCCTCGAAGGCCTGGGCGCCCGCGTACGACGAGATCGTCGAGATGCCCATCTTCGACATGATCTTCAGCACGCCCTTGCCGAGCGCGGTGATGACGTTGCGCACGGCCTGCTCGGGCGTCACGGCCGCGAGCACGCCCGATCGGACGAGGTCCTCGCAGGTCTCCATCGCGAGGTACGGGTTCACGGCCGACGCGCCGTAGCCGACCAGGAGCGCCACGTGGTGCACCTCGCGCACGTCGCCCGCCTCGACCACGAGGCCCACCTTCATGCGGGTCTCGGAGCGGATGAGGTGGTGGTGCACGGCCGACAGCATGAGCAGCGACGGGATCGGCGCGAGGTCCTTGGTCGAGTCGCGGTCGCTCAGCACGATGAAGGACGCGCCCTCGTCGATCGCCTCGTCGACCTCGCGGCACAGCTCGACGAGCCGCTCGCGCAGCCCGTCGGGGCCCTCGTCGACGCGGTAGAGGCCGCGCAGCGTGCGCGTCGCTCGCGCGCCGGACGCCGCGGTCATGTGCACGATCTTCGCGAGCTGGTCGTTGTCGATCACGGGGAAGTCGAGCGAGACCTGGCGCGCGTGCTCGGGGCCGGCCGAGAGCAGGTTGCGCTCGGGGCCGAGCGAGGTCGCGAGCGAGGTGACGACCTGCTCGCGGATCGAGTCGAGCGGCGGGTTGGTCACCTGCGCGAACTGCTGGGTGAAGTAGTCGAAGAGCAGGCGCGGGCGCTCGGACAGCACGGCGATCGGCGTGTCGGAGCCCATCGCGCCGATCGGCTCCTGGCCGGTGGCCGCCATGGGCGCGAGGAGGATCTTGACCTCTTCCTCGGTGTAGCCGAACGTGCGCTGGCGGCGGTTGACCGACGCCGGCGGGTGCACGATGTGCTCGCGCTCGGGCAGGTCGGCGAGGCGGATGCGCCCCTCGTCGAGCCACTGGCCCCATGGGGCGGATGCCGCGAGCTCGGACTTGATCTCGTCGTCCTCGATGAGCCGGCCGGCCTCGGTGTCGACGAGGAACATGCGGCCCGGCTGCAGCCGGCCCTTGCGGACCACCTTGCGCTGCGGCAGGTCGAGCACGCCGATCTCGCTCGCGAGCACCACGAGGCCGTCGTCGGTGACGAGGTAGCGGCCCGGACGGAGCCCGTTGCGGTCGAGCGTCGCGCCGACGAGGGTGCCGTCGGTGAACACGATCGCGGCGGGACCGTCCCACGGCTCCATGAGCATCGAGTGGTAGTCGTAGAACGCCCGTCGGGCGGGGTCGATCTCGGCCTGCTTCTCCCACGCCTCGGGCACCATCATCATGACGGCGTGCGGCAGGCTGCGGCCCGCGAGCGTGAGCAGCTCGACGACCTCGTCGAAGGAGGCCGAGTCGCTCGCGCCCGGCGTGACGATCGGCATGAGCGGGTCGAGCTCGCCGAGCAGCTCGGAGTGCAGCTGCGACTGGCGCGCGCGCATCCAGTTGCGGTTGCCCTGGATGGTGTTGATCTCGCCGTTGTGCGCGATCATGCGGAACGGCTGCGCGAGCGGCCACGACGGGAACGTGTTGGTGGAGTAGCGGGAGTGCACGAGCGCGAGCTTGGAGGCGAAGCGCTCGTCGGAGAGGTCGGGGTAGAACGGCTCGAGCTGGAGCGTCGTGACCATGCCCTTGTAGACGAGGGTGCGGCACGAGAGCGACGCGAAGTAGAGCTCGAGCTCGCGCTCGGCGCGCTTGCGGAGCCGGAAGGTGAGCCGGTCGAGCGCGATGCCCGACACGTGCTCGCCCTCGGACGTGCTCGCCGAGCTGCGCACGTACAGCTGCTGGACCACGGGCATCGCGGCGCGCGCGAGCGTGCCGAGCTCGTCGGGGCGCACGGGCACCTCGCGCCATCCGAGCACCTCGAGGCCCTCGGAGGCGGCGATGCGCTGCAGCTGCTGCTTGACGGCGCTGCGCGCGGTCGGGTCGACCGGCAGGAAGGCGTTGCCCACCGCGTAGCTGCCGGCGGGCGGCAGGGGGAAGCCGACGACCTCGCGCAGGAACGCGTCGGGCACCTGCGTGATGATGCCCGCTCCGTCGCCCGTGCCCGCGTCGGAGCCGACCGCGCCGCGGTGCTCGAGGTTGCGCAGGGCGTCGAGCGCCGCCGTGATGATGTCGTGGCCGGCCGTGCCGCGCAGCGTCGCGACCATGGCGAGCCCGCAGGCGTCCTTCTCGTCGGCCGGGTCGTACATGCCCTGCGCGGGCGGTACGGTTCCGAACCGTGAGTGGGGAGGGGGAAGCGACACGTTGGACCGTCCTCGGTATCTCGGTAGCAACGGGGACGTCGTCGGCCCACGAAGGAGGATTCGCGGCGCGAGGTGCGGCGCCAGCGGCGGAGAACGGGGTGGTGGCGTGGCCCCTAGACGGAGGCCGAGCGGCTCGAGCTTGTGGCAGCCGTCTCGCCGGGTTCGTTCTCACCCTCGACGCCGTCGTCGAGAGAGTCTGAGTCGGACTCGGTGTTGTCGTCCGAGTCTACCTCAGCATCGGCGGGCTTCCATTCACGGCCCGGCCGGTACACGCTCGGCTCGACGCCGGGGTGCCGGCGGCGCTGGACGAGGATGATGACGAGGCCGATCACGATCGCGGCGAAGGACGCCCAGACGTTCGACCGGATGCCGAGGAACATCTCGCTCGGGTCGACGCGGATCGTCTCGAAGACCGCGCGGCCCGCGCCGTACCAGATCAGGTAGGCGCCGAACATCATGCCCCAGCGCAGGCGGAAGAACCGCTCGAGGCCGAGCAGCACGACGACCCCGACGACGTTCCAGATGATCTCGTAGAGGAAGGTCGGGTGGAACAGCGTGCCGTCCTCGAGGCCGGCCGGGAACGCGGGGTTGCTCGATTCGATCTCGAGGCCCCACGGCAGGTCGGTGGGCCAGCCGAAGAGCTCGTGGTTGAACCAGTTGCCCAGGCGCCCGATGGCCTGGGCGAGCAGGAGGCCCGGCGCGACGGCGTCGGCGAACGACCAGAAGCGCAGGCCCGTGAGACGGCAGGCGATGATGACGCCGATCGCGCCGCCGATGAGCGAGCCGTAGATGGCGTTGCCGCCCTCCCAGATCGCGAAGACCCTCCACCACTCCTGACCGGCGAAGTAGTCGTCGGGGTGGGTGACGACGTGGTAGAGCCGGGCGAAGACGATGCCGAGCGGCACGGCCCACAGCACGACGTCGAGCACGATGCCCGGCTCGGCCCCGCGCTTGGTCAGGCGTCGCGAAGTCCAGATCGTGGCGATGATGATGCCCGCGAGGATGCAGAGCGCGTACATCTGGATGTTGAGCGTGCCCCACGGGACGGGGATCTCGAGGGTTCGCCACTCCGGGTCGGGGCTCGGGATGCTGATCGGTGCGATCACGCCGGCGTCTGCCTTTCGTCGATGGTGCGGGGGCGCCGTGGGCGGCGGCCCCGTCGAGACTACTTCACTTGCGTGCGGTGCCGCGCGCGAGCTCGGCCGCGAGCCGCCCGGCCCCGGCGACCCCGCCGTCGGCGAGGGCCTTCACGAGCGCCGAGCCGACGATCGCGCCCTCGGCGTACTCGAGCACCTCGGCGACCTGGGCCGCGGTCGAGATGCCGACGCCCACGCAGGCCGCGTCGGATCCGGCCTCGTGGAGCCGCGCGACGAGCGTGCGAGCCGCTCGGTCGACATCGGCGCGCGCGCCCGTGATGCCCATGGTCGAGACGGCGTACGTGAAGCCGCGGCTGGCGGCGACGGCGCGTCGCAGGCGCTCGTCGGTCGAGGTCGGTGCGGCGAGGAACACGCGGTCGAGCCCGGTCCGCTCGGATGCCGCGAGCCAGTCGCCCGCCTCGTCGGGGATGAGGTCGGGGGTGATCAGGCCCGCTCCGCCGGCGGCCGCGAGATCGTCGGCGAAGCGATCGACGCCGTACTGCACGACGGGGTTCCAGTAGGTCATGATCAGCACGGGCGCGTCCACGCGCTCGGTGATGCGTCGCACGGCCTCGAACCCGTCGGCGAGTCGGAACCCGTTCGCGAGCGCCTGCTGGGTCGCCGCCTGGATGACGGTGCCGTCCATGACGGGATCGGAGTAGGGCAGCCCCATCTCGAGGGCGTCGACGCCGTTCTCGACGAGCGCCACGGCGGCCTCGACGCTCTCGTCGAGCGTCGGGAAGCCCACCGGGAGGTACCCGATCAGGGCGCCCGCGGCCTCCTCGTTGCGGCGGCGGATGACCTCGCCGACGTTCCTCACTGCTCGCCTCCGTCGTACAGGCTGAAGTACTTCGCCGCGGTGTCCATGTCCTTGTCGCCGCGCCCCGAGAGGTTCACGAGGATGGTCGCGTCGCGCCCGAGCTCGCGGCCGAGGTCGATGGCGCCCGCGAGCGCGTGCGCGGACTCGATCGCGGGGATGATGCCCTCGGTCCGCGAGAGCAGCCGGAGCGCCTGCATCGCGGCGTCGTCGGTGACCGGACGGTACTGCGCGCGGCCGAGCGCGGCCAGCCACGAGTGCTCGGGCCCCACCCCGGGGTAGTCGAGGCCCGCCGAGATCGAGTGCGACTCGATGGTCTGGCCGTCCTCGTCCTGCAGGAGGTAGCTGCGCGCGCCGTGGAGCACGCCCGGGCGCCCCTTCGAGATCGTCGCGGCGTGCCGCGGCGTCTCGACGCCCTCGCCGCCCGCCTCGAACCCGTAGAGCGCGACGTCGGCGTCGTCGAGGAACGCGTGGAAGATGCCGATCGCGTTGGAGCCGCCGCCGACGCACGCGGCGACCGCGGTGGGCAGTGCGCCGGTGAGGTCGATGACCTGCTGGCGCGCCTCCTCGCCGATGATCTTCTGGAAGTCGCGCACCATCTCGGGGAACGGGTGGGGACCTGCGACCGTGCCGAAGATGTAGTTGGTGGTCTCGACGTTCGTGACCCAGTCGCGCATGGCGTCGTTGATCGCGTCCTTGAGCGTGCGCGACCCGGTCTTGACCGCGACCACCTCGGCGCCGAGCAGCCGCATGCGCGCGACGTTCAGCGCCTGGCGCTCGGTGTCGACCTCGCCCATGTAGATCGTGCAGTCCAGCCCGAACAGGGCCGCCGCCGTCGCGGTCGCGACGCCGTGCTGGCCGGCGCCGGTCTCGGCGATCACGCGCTTCTTGCCGATGCGCGTGGTCAGGAGCGCCTGGCCGAGCACGTTGTTGATCTTGTGCGAGCCCGTGTGGTTGAGGTCCTCGCGCTTGAGGACGACCCGCGCACCGCCCGCGTGCTCGGCGAACCGCGGCACCTCGGTGATGATCGAGGGCCGGCCCGTGTAGCTGCGGCCCAGCTCGTCGAGCTCGCGCTGGAACTCGGGATCGAGCTTGGCGAGCGTGTACGCCTCGGAGAGCTCGTCGAGTGCGGCGATCAGGGATTCGGGGACGAACCGCCCGCCGAACTCGCCGAAGTAGGGACCGGTCTGGGCACGGAGGGCCATGTCATACCGCCAGGAATGCTGAGAGGTTCGCGATGGGGTCGCCCGTGACGAGGGCCTCGCCCACGAGCACGGCGTCGGCGCCCGCGGCACGGTAGTGCGCGACATCCGCCGCCGACAGCACGGCCGACTCGGCCACGCGGATCGCCCCGTCGGGGAAGCGATCGACGAGGCGTCCGAACAGGTCGCGGTCGAGCTCGAACGTGGAGAGGTCCCGGGCGTTCACGCCGATGAGCCGGGCGCCGAGCTGGGCGGCGCGGTCGAGCTCGTCGGCGGAGTGGGTCTCGACGAGGGCCGTCATGCCGAGCTCGGTGATGAGCCCGTGCAACTCGGCCAGGGTCGCGTCGTCGAGCGCGGCGACGATGAGGAGCACGAGGTCGGCGCCCGCGGCGCGCGCCTCGAACACCTGGTACGGCGTCGCGATGAAGTCCTTGCGCAGCACGGGCAGCGAGACCGCGGCCCGCACCGACTCGAGGTCGGCGAGCGAGCCGCCGAACTTGCGGCCCTCGGTGAGCACGCTGATCGCGCTCGCGCCGCCGAGCTCGTACGTGCGCGCGAGCGCGGCCGGATCGTCGATCGACGCGAGCGAGCCGCGCGAGGGGCTCGAGCGCTTGATCTCGGCGATGACCTTCACGCGCGCTCCGGGCGCGAGCGCGTCGAGCGCGTCGATCGCGGCCGGGCGGGCGAGCGCGGCCGCCTCGACGTCGGCCAGCGACCGCTCGGCGCGGCGCGACTCAGCGTCGGCGACGGCGTTCGCCGTGAGCTCGGAGAGCACGCGTCAGTGCGCCTTGGGCGCGGTCTTCGCGCCGTCGACGCCGTAGCCCGCGCGGGCGAGCGCCCACCCGGTCAGCGCGCCGACGACGAGCAGGCCCGCGGACGCCCACACGAGCCACTGCAGGTCGAGGAAGAACGCCAGCGTGCCGATGGCGAAGGCCACGAGCATGATCGTCACGGCGGTCCACGCCGCGGGCGAGTGTCCGTGGCCGGGGTCGGCGTGCTCAGTGCTCATGGTGCTCCTTCTCGTGCTTCGGATCGTGGGAAAGTCTAGCGGGTGCCGTCGTGCGGCTCGTCCGCGGCGTCGGTCGGGTCGTCGCCGCGACTGAGGCCGTCCCAGTCGTCGACGGCGCGGTCGGAGGCGGGGGCGGGCTGCGCGCCGTCGGCCGCGAGCCGGGTGCCGCCGCCGTACCGGCGGGAGGTCGGCCACGCCCGGCCGGTGACGACCACCGCGAGGCCCGCGAGCGCGACCAGCGCACCGCCGACGACGGCGACGACCGGCCACGCCGTCTGCGTGAGACGGTCGACGAGCGCGGCGGTCGGCTCGGCGCCGGCGACGCCGGTCGCCTCCGCGATCGCGCCGGACGCGGCGCCCACGGGATCGGCCATCGAGAGCGAGGCGGCCAGCACGAGGCATCCGCCCAGCACCACGGCGAGCAGGCCGAGGACGAGCCTGATCAGGGGCCCGGCGATGGCGAGGGCCCCCGCGAGTGCGAGGCCGGCGAGCGCGAGGGCCGCGATCGCCGGTGAGGCGACCGCGCCGCCGACCTCGAGCGTCGTGGCTCCGCCGGCGGCGGCGCCCGCGACGAGGACGACCTCGAACCAGGTCTGGCTCCACGAGAGCAGCGCGAGCCCGGAGCCGGCGAGAATGCCGAGGATCGCGGGCAGCTTCATGCGTTCCGGTCTCACGCGGGCTCCGAGCCGACGCGCCGCATGGCGTTGGCGACGGCGACCGCGCGCAGCGGGGCCGCGGCCTTGTTGACCGACTCCTGGTACTCGGACTCGGGGTTCGAGTCGGCCACCAGGCCGCCGCCCGCCTGCACGCGCGCCACGCCACCGGAGATCGTCGCGGTGCGGATGGCGATCGCCAGGTCGGCGTCGCCGCCGAAGCCGAAGTAGCCGACCACTCCCCCGTACACGCCGCGCTGGGCGGGCTCGAGCTCGTCGATGATCTCGAGCGCGCGAGGCTTGGGTGCACCCGAGAGCGTGCCGGCGGGGAACGTCGCGCGGAACACGTCGATCGCGTTCGCGTCGGCGCTGAGGTCGCCCTCGACCGACGACACGAGGTGCATGATGTGGCTGAACCGCTCGACGCGCATGAACTCCGTGACCTCGACCGAGCCCGCGTCGCACACCTTCGCGAGGTCGTTGCGCGCGAGGTCGACGAGCATGAGGTGCTCGGCCTGCTCCTTGGGGTCCGCGACGAGCTCGGCCTCGAGGTCGGCATCGTCCTCCGGGGTGGCGCCGCGCGGCTTCGACCCGGCGATCGGGTGCGTGTACACCCGGCCGTCCTCGACCTTGACGAGCGCCTCGGGCGACGAGCCGACGATCCAGTAGGGCTCCCCCGCCGAGTCCTCGAGGTGCAGCAGGTACATGTACGGGCTCGGGTTGAGGCTGCGCAGCACGCGGTAGACGTCGATGGGGTGGGCCGTTGCCTCCTGCTCGAACCGCTGCGAGATGACGACCTGGAAGATGTCGCCCTCGCGGATGTACTCCTTCGAGCGCTCGACCGCGGCGAGGAAGTCGGCCTTCTCGGTGCGGTGGCGCGGCTCGGCGGCGCGCGACAGGTCGATCTCGGCGAGGTACGCCTCGGCGGGCTGCGCGAGCGCGGCCTGAAGCCGGTCGAGCCGAGCCTGCGCGTCGGCCCACAGCGCCTCGGCCGCCTCGCCGAGGTCGTTGAGCACCGCCGCGACGAGTTGCACGGTGCCCGTGCGGTGGTCGATCACCACGAGCTCGGACACGAAGGCGAACGCCTGCCCGGGCACGGCGAAGTCGGCGGGCGGGCGATTCGGCAGGTGCTCGATCTGGCGGATCGCCTCCCACCCGATGAAGCCGACGAGTCCGCCCGTGAGCGGCGGCGCGCCCGGCACGTCCGCGGTGGCCCACCGCTCGTAGAGCGCCTCGAGCGCGGCCAGCGGTGCGAGCCCCTCGGATGCGTCGCCGAGTGCGCGCTCGCGCGGCAGGCCCGTGTCGATCCAGTCCACCGTGCCGTCGCGCTCGGTGAGCACGCCGTACGAGGCGGCGCCGACGAACGAGTAGCGCGACCAGATGCCGCCCTGTTCGGCGGACTCGAGCAGGAACGTGCCGGGACGGTCGCGCGCGAGCTTGCGGTAGATGCCGACGGGCGTCTCGCCGTCGGCGAAGAGCTCGCGGACGACCGGGACCACGCGGCGGCCGGGCAGCAGCGCGGCGAAGTCGTCGAAGCGGGTGCTGGCGGTGCGTGCGGCCGTCATCGGGCTCCTCCGGGCGGGGCGGGATCGGGGGCGTCGGTCGCGCCGGCCATGCCCTCGACCACCGGGAGCGGATCGCCGTCGAAGCACGTGCGCGTGCCCGTGTGGCAGGCGACCCCGACCTGCTCGACCTTCACGAGCAGCGTGTCGGCGTCGCAGTCCAGCGCGGCGGCCTTCACGTACTGGGCGTGGCCGGAGGTGTCGCCCTTGCGCCAGTACTCCTGGCGCGAGCGCGACCAGAACGTCACGCGCCCCTCGGTGAGGGTGCGGCGCATGGCCTCGCGGTCCATCCAGCCGAGCATGAGCACCTCGCCGGTGTCCCACTGCTGGATGACGGCGGGCAGCAGCCCGTCGGAGTTGAACGCGGCGCGGTCGACCGCGGTCGCGTCGGGCGCCCACGTCTCGGTGTCGAACTCGAGCTCCTCGTCGCCGGTCCCGGTCATCGGACGATCCTCCCGTCGGCCGCGAGTGCGTGCTTGACGTCGCCGATCGTCAGCTCGCCGTTGTGGAACACCGAGGCCGCGAGCACGGCGTCGGCGCCGGCGGCGATCGCGGGGGCGAAGTGCTCGACCGCGCCGGCGCCGCCCGAGGCGATCACCGGCACCGACGAGAGCTCGTGCATGAGGCGCACGAGCTCGAGGTCGAAGCCCTGCTTGGTGCCGTCGGCATCGATCGAGTTGACCAGCAGCTCGCCCGCGCCGAGCTCGATCGCCCGGCGCGCCCACGCGAGCGCGTCGAGGTCGATCTCGGTGCGGCCGCCGTGCGTGGTGACCACGAAGCCCGACTCGGTGCGGTCGGAGCGCTTGACGTCGAGCGAGAGCACGCACACCTGCGCGCCGAAGCGGTCGGCGATCTCGCCGATGAGCGCGGGGCGCGCGATGGCGGCGCTGTTCACGCCGATCTTGTCGGCCCCGTGGCCGAGCAGCCGCGCGACATCCTCGTTCGATCGCACCCCGCCGCCCACGGTGAGCGGGATGAAGACCTGCTCGGCGACCTGGCGCACCATGTCGTAGGTGGTCGCGCGGTCGTCGACCGTGGCGGTGACGTCGAGGAAGGTGAGTTCGTCGGCGCCCTGCTCGGCGTAGCGGGCCGCGAGCTCGACGGGGTCGCCGGCATCGCGGAGGTTCAGGAAGTTGACGCCCTTGACGACGCGGCCGCCGGCGACGTCGAGGCACGGGATGACACGGACGGCGAGGCTCATGCGCGGCTCCCTACAGTCGTGCCGCGTGGATCGCGCTGACCAGGATCGCGCGCGCGCCGAGGGCGTAGAGCTCGTCCATGACGTGGTTCATCTCGGTGCGCGGGATCATGACGCGCACCGCGACCCACTCGGGATCGTGCAGCGGGGAGACCGTCGGCGACTCGAAGCCGGGCGCGACCTCGGTCGCCGCCTCGAGCTGCGCCACGGGCACGTCGTAGTCGAGCAGCACGTACTGCCGGGCGACGAGTACACCCTGCAGGCGACGCACGAGCGTCTGCGTGCCGGGCCGCTCGACGCCGGAGCCGATCAGCACCGCCTCGGACTCGAGGATGACGGGCCCGAAGATCTCGAGGCCGGCCTTGCGCAGCGTCGACCCGGTCGAGACCACGTCGGCGACCGCGTCGGCCACGCCGAGCCGCACCGCGGACTCGACCGCGCCGTCGAGCTTGACGAGCTTGGAGGTCACGCCGTGCCGGGCGAGGAAGTCGCCGACGAGCCCGGGATAGCTCGTGGCCACCCGCACGCCCTCGAGGTCGGCGAGCTCGGCGAACGCACCCGGCGCACCCGCGAAGCGGAACGTGGAGTCGCCGAACCCGAGCGGGGCGATCTCGGTGGCCTCGGACCCCGAGTCGAGCAGCAGGTCGCGGCCCGTGATGCCGACGTCGAGTGCGCCCGAGCCGACGTAGGTCGCGATGTCGCGCGGACGGAGGTAGAAGAACTCGACCCCGTTGCGGGGGTCGGCGACGATGAGCTCCTTCGGGTCGCGACGGCCGGTGTACCCGGCCTCGTAGAGCATCTGCGCGGCGGTCTCGGAGAGCGAGCCCTTGTTGGGCACGGCGATTCGGAGCATTCCCTGGCTTTCGTGTCGACGGAACGGATCTGCGGTCATGTGCGTGATCACAGATGTCGGTACACGTCGGCCGGGGTGAGTCCCTTCGCGAGCATGAGCACCTGGAGGTGGTAGATCAGCTGCGAGATCTCCTCGGCCGTCTCGGCGTCGCTCTGGTACTCGGCGGCCATCCAGACCTCGGCGGCCTCCTCGACGATCTTCTTGCCGATGGCGTGCACGCCGGCGTCGAGCTGGCGGACGGTGCCACTGCCCTCGGGGCGGGTGCGGGCTTTGTCCTCGAGCTCGACGAAGAGGTCGTCGAAGGATTTCACCCGTCCAGCCTACCGATGCGCGTGCGGGTGCGACGCCACGGCGTCGCGCAGGAGCGTGATCTGCTCCTCGGGCACGCCCCGGAACACCGCCGAACCCGCGACGAACGTGTTCGCGCCCGCTTCGGCCGCGATCCCGATGGTCTCGGCCGCGATGCCGCCGTCGACCTGCAGCCAGACGTCGAGGCCGGCGTCGGCGACCGCGTCGGCGACGCGCCGGAGCTTCGGCATGGTCTCGGGCATGAACGACTGCCCGCCGAAGCCGGGCTCGACCGTCATCACGAGCACCTGGTCGAACTCGTGCAGCACCTCGAGGAAGGGGTCGACGGGCGTGCCGGGCTTCAGGGCGATGCCCGCGCGCGCGCCGATCTCGCGCAGCCGGCGGGCGAGCGCGATCGGGTCGCGCGCGGCCTCGGCGTGGAAGGTGACCGACGCGGCGCCGACCTCGGCGTAGCCGGGGGCCCAGCGGTCGGGGTCCTCGATCATGAGGTGCACGTCGAGCGGGATGGGGGTCACCTGCACCAGCCGCTCGACCATGGGCAGCCCGAACGTGAGGTTGGGCACGAAGTGGTTGTCCATGATGTCGACGTGCACGAGGTCGGCGCTCGAGATCCGGCCGAGCTCGCGTTCGAGGTTGGCGAAATCGGCGGCGAGGATGCTCGGGTTGATGCGCGTCGACATGGCACCGAGCCTACCGGCGCGGCAGGGCCGGATGCGGAGATCAGCGCTTGCGCACGAGCGCGATGAACATCGCGTCGGTGCCGTGCCGGTGCGGCCACAGCTGCACCGTGCGGCCGTCGCCGGCGAGGTCGAGCGGAGGTCGCGACAGCGCCTGCACGATTCCTGCCGTGTCGAGCTGCTCGGCCGCGGCACCCCAGCGCTCCAACGCGCGACCGAGCGTGCCGTGGGTCTCGGCGGTGTGCGGCGAGCACGTGACGTAGGCGAGCACGCCGCCGGGCGCGAGCGCGCGGAACGCGGCATCCGCCAGGTCGCCCTGCAACGCCGTGAGCTCGGCGACGTCGGCCGGCGTCTTGCGCCAGCGCGCCTCGGGCCGGCGCCGCAGCGCGCCGAGCCCGGTGCAGGGCGCGTCGAGCAGGATCCGGTCGAAGCCGCCGGGTGCGCCGAGCGCGGCCGGGTCGAGTTCGCGTCCGTCGCCCTCGTGCACGGGCACCTCGAGGGGCACGGGCGCAACGGCTCGGCGCACGAGCTCGGCGCGCGCGGGCACGACCTCGTTGGCGACGAGGCTCGCACCGCCCGCGAGCGCCTCGGCGGCCAGGAGCGCGGTCTTGCCGCCGGGGCCGGCGCACACGTCGAGCCAGCGTTCCCCGTCGCGCACGGGCGCGACCCGGCTGAGCGCGAGTGCCGCGAGCTGCGAGCCCTCGTCCTGCACGCGCACGCGACCGTGGTGCTCGGCGACGAGCGCGAGCGGACGGTCGGCGGTCAGGCCGACCGGCGAGTACCGATCGGGCTCCCCCAGCGCCTCGGGGTCCCCGGCGAGGCCGGGCAGCGCCGCGAGGTTCACGCGCGGCGACGCGTTGTCGGCCTCGAGCAGCGCGACGAGCTCGTCGCCGCGGCCCTCGCGCTCGAGGCCGGCACGGAGCGCGCGGACGACCCAACGCGGGTGGGAGTGCACGGCGGCGAGCGCCTGGTCGGGCGAGCCGGCCTCCTCGGCGACGAGCTCCCGCCACCCGTCGGACTCGCGGCGCGACACGGTCCGCAGCACGGCGTTGACGAAGCCGGCGGCGGCCGGGGCGACGCGGCGCGCGAGGGCGACCGACTCGTTCACCGCGGCGTGCGTGGCCACGCGCGTCGAGAGCAGCTGGTGGGCGCCGAGGCGGAGCACGTCGAGCACCGGCGCGTCGACGGCATCGACGGGTCGTCCAGCGGCGATCGCGATCACGGCGTCGTAGAAGCCCTGGCGCCGGAGCGTCCCGTAGGTCAGCTCGGTCGCAAGGGCCGCGTCGGCCTCGGAGAGCCGCGCGCGCTCGATCCGCGCCGGGAGCAGGAGGTTGGCGTACGCGTCGGAGTCGCGCACCGCGGCGATCACGTCGTACGCCACGAGGCGTGCCGGCGACACGGCGTCGCCGCGGCGTCCGCCGCGATCACCGGGTCGGCGTCGGTCGCCGCCCGCCCGCCGCCCCGCTTCGCTCACCGCGCCACCGCCCGCTCGACGCCGAGGCCCCGCCACCAGTCCGACGCGGCCATCGCGGTGCGGCCCGCCGGCTGCACGCGCCGCAGCTCGAGCGCGCCGTCGCCGGTGCCGACGAGCAGTCGGCGGGCGACGAGACGCAGCTCGCCGGGTGCCAGCACCGGCGTGTCGCCGTGCGTCGCCACCGGCACGGCGTCGAGGACCTTCAGTCGCACGCCCTCGACCTCGGTGTGCGCGCCGGGCTCCGGCGTCACGCCGCGGTAGCGCGCGTCGACCTCCGCGGTCGGCCGGGCCCAGTCCAGTCGGGCGTCGTCGATGGCCAGCTTCGGCGCGAACGTCGCCTCGCCCTGCTGCGGCACCGCCACGGCGCGGCCGGCGGCGATCGCGTCGACGACCTCGGCCACCAGGTCGGCACCCGACGCGGCGAGCGACTCGAGCGCGAGTCCCGCCGTCTCCCCCGGGGCGACCGGACGCGTGCGCACGGCGTAGACGTCGCCCGCGTCGAGCTCGGGCACCAGCCGGAAGACGCTCGCGCCGAGCTCGGCGTCGCCCGCGATGAGCGCGTGCTGCACCGGCGCCGCGCCGCGCCAGGCCGGGAGCGCGGAGAAGTGCAGGTTGATCCAGCCGTGCGCCGGCGTGGACAGCAGCGGTTCGCGGACGAGCCCGCCGTACGCCACGATCACGCCGAGGTCGGGCCCGAGCGCGGCGATCCGCTCGGTCGCCTCGGCGTCGAGCCGCCGCGCGTCGATCACCGGGATGCCGAGCCGCTCGGCCGCCTGCGCGACCGGCGACGGCGTGAGCACGCGCTTGCGGCCGAGCGGGGCGGGAGGCCTCGTGACCACCCCGACGACCTCGTGCGGCGACTCGGCGAGCCGGTCGAGGGTCGGCACGGCGGCGGCGGGCGTTCCCGCGAACACGATCCGGAGGTGACGCATCCGTCCATCATCCCAGTCGGGCGGACGGCGCGCGCCGCAGGCCCGCGGTGACCGGGCGGGGTCAGGGCAGGTCGGGGTCGTCCATGCGCACCCGCAGGGTCGGCGGACGGCCCGGACGCCGGCCGGCGACGGGGCGCCTGCGCTCGGTCGCCGCACGGATCGCCTCGGCCTTCAGGCCCGCCGCGACCTCGGCGCCCTGCGCGTACCCGAACCGCACGATCGCCCGCTCGAGGCCCTCCTCGGCGGGCGCGGGGCCGAGCACGTCGACGCCGTCGATGCCGTGAAGGCGCTCGAGTCCCTCGGCGAGGCGCTCCGGACTCGAGACCACCGACGCCATCCGGACAGCCGGGGGGAACCGCAGCGCCCGGCGGGTCTCGAGCTCCTCGGCCGCCCACGCGGGCTGGGTCCAGGTCGCGAGCGCCGTGCCGATCGCACCGCCCACGCCCACGAGGAACACCGGGGCGCCCGGCGCCGCGAGGGCGGCCGCGTCGGACCACCAGCGCAGGCAGTCCTCGGCGACGCGCAACGACTCGCGCAGCAGCATCCGCTCGCCGTCGAGCAGCAGGACCGCACGGTAGCCGCCGTCGGCGATCGGCTCGGCGCCGCGCGTGGCCACGACGAGCTGCGGCTCGGCCGTGACGCGCAGGAGCGGGCGCTCCCCGTCGGAGACCACCACGCGCGAGCGCGGGAACGCCCGGCCGAGCTCCTCGGCCGTGCGACTCGCGCCGACGACGGCCGCGCGCAGCCGCGTGCCCTCGCACACGCGGCAGCGCCATCCGCTCGCCGACGTGCCGCACAACGTGCACTGCGCGGGGCCGCCCGCCCGCGGGACCGCCAGGGCCCCGCCGCACGCCGTGCAGCGCGCGGGCTCGCGGCAGCGGTCGCACACCAGCAGGGGCGCGTGCCCCGGACGGGCGACCTGGACGAGCACGGGTCCGTGCGCGATCGCCTCCTGCGCCTCGCGCCATGCGGCGGACGGGATGCGCGCACCGCCGCTCTCGGGCGCCGCCTGCTGCTCGGTGAGCACCACGCGCGGCCGGGCGCCGCGCCGGAGGGGCACGTCGTGCACCCAGCCCACCTCCACGAGGCGCTGCACGTCGACGCTGCGCGTGTGACCGAGCAGCACCAGCGCGGCGCCCGACTGCTCCTGCCGGATCAGCGCGGCATCGCGCGCGTGCACGCCCGGCGCGAGCGGCTCGGACTGCAGCGGGTCGCCGTCGTCGAACAGCGCGATCAGGCCGAGCCGGGCCGCCGGGGCGTACACCGTCGACCGGTTGCCGATCACCACGCGCGCGGCCTCGCCGGTCGCGTCGAGGAACGCCCGGTACCGATCGGGACCGGACTGCCGGGCGTCGGTGCGCAGCACGCGCCGGCGATCGACGAGCGCGGCGAGCGCCGCCTCGAGCTGCTCCTGGTCGCGGTAGTCGGGCACCGCGAGCAGCGAGGACCGGTCGTGGGCGAGCACGTGCGCCGCGGACTCGGCGAGCGTCACCGCCCAGGCGCCGACCCACGTGCCCGAGGGCAGCCGGACGGGGCGTGCATCGGCGGCCAGCGCCATCCGCTCGCCCGCCGCGAGGCCGCGCTCGACGCGGCCCGGCTCGTACCCGTCGATCGCCGGTGCCGACCCGGGCAGCGGCCCGGGATCGACCGGATCGGCGCGCCACGCCTTCTCGGCGCGCACGTAGCGGGCGGGGATGGCGATGCGCAGGATGTCGCTCGCGTTGCCGGCCGCCCGGTCGGCGGCCGCGCGGGCGAGCCGCCACACGTCGGGCATCAGCAGCGGCACGTCGGTCACGACGTCGTCGACCTCGCTCAGCTCGCCCCGGTACTCGGAGCGCTCGGCGAGTTCGACGACCCACGCGTGCGCGATCCGCCCGCCGGAGCGCAGCGGCACGCGGACCCGCACCCCTGGCGCGACCGCGCTCGCGAGCCGCTCGGGCACGCGGTAGTCGAGCAGCGTGTCGAGCTGCGGCAGCGGCGAGTCGACGAGCACCCTCGCCACCGGCCCGCCGGCCACGTCAGAGCCCGGCGGCGGCGCGGAGGTCGTCGACGCGGTCGAGCCGCTCCCACGTGAACGCGGGCAGCTCGCGGCCGAAGTGGCCGTAGGTGGCCGTGTCGGCGTAGATCGGCCGCAGCAGGTCGAGGTCGCGGATGATCGCGGCGGGACGCAGGTCGAACACCTCGCGGATCGCCCCGATGATGCGCTCCTCGGGCACGTGCCCGGTGCCGAACGTCTCGACGTAGAGGCCCACGGGCGCCGCCGCGCCGATCGCGTACGCGACCTGCAGCTCGAGCCGGTCGGCGAGGCCCGCGGCGACGGCGTTCTTGGCGACCCAGCGCATCGCGTACGCGGCCGACCGGTCGACCTTCGACGGGTCCTTGCCGCTGAACGCGCCGCCGCCGTGCCGGCTCGCGCCGCCGTAGGTGTCGATGATGATCTTGCGGCCCGTGAGCCCGGCATCGCCCTGCGGGCCGCCGATCTCGAAGCGGCCGGTCGGGTTGATCAGCACCTTCAGGTCGGGGCGCGACAGCTCGACGCGGTCGAGCACCGGCCGGATCACCAGCTCTTCGACCTCGGCGCGCAGCTGCTCGGTCGACACGCTCGGCGCGTGCTGGGTCGAGAGCACGACCGTCTCGATGGTGCGCGCGGTCTGCCCCTCGTACCCGACGGTGACCTGCGTCTTGCCGTCGGGGCGCAGGTAGTCGAGCTCGCCGTCCTTGCGGACGCGAGCGAGCCGCTCGGCGAGCCGGTGGGCGAGCCAGATCGGCACGGGCATGAGCTCGGGCGTCTCGCGCACGGCGTAGCCGAACATGATGCCCTGGTCGCCCGCGCCCTGGCGGTCGAGCTCGTCGATGCTCGCGCCCTCGCGCGACTCGTAGGCGTGGTCGACGCCCTGCGCGATGTCGGGCGACTGGCCGCCGATCGACACCGACACGCCGCATGACCGGCCGTCGAACCAGACGTCGGACGAGTCGTAGCCGATCGAGGTGATCCGGTCGCGCACGATCGCGGGGATCTCGACGTACCCCGACGTCGAGACCTCGCCGGCCACGTGCACGAGCCCCGTGGTCACGAGGGTCTCGACGGCGACCCGGGCATGCGGGTCGACCGCGAGCAGCGCGTCGAGGATCGCGTCGGAGACCTGGTCGCAGATCTTGTCGGGGTGGCCCTCGGTGACGGATTCGGAGGTGAACTGGCGCAGTGCGCTCATGCGGGGTGGGATTCCTTCGTCGTGGATGCGGCGCGGGCGTCGTCTCCCCGGGCGAGCCGGGCGGCGACGACGTCGAGGATGCCGTGCGCCACCGACATCTTGCTCCCGGAGGCCTCGGCGAGGACCTCGTCGGACGGGCCGATGATCGAGACCGCGTTCTCGTCGGCGGCGAACCCCTTCGACCAGCCGACGTGGTTGACCACGAGGAGGTCGGCGCCCTTCGCGCGCCGCTTGCCGCGGCCGAGCTCGAGCAGGCGTTCGGAGTCGGGCTCGGTCTCGGCCGCGAACCCCACCAGCAGGGTGCCGTCGTGCGGCGCGGCGCCGAGCTCGGCGAGGATGTCGGGGTTGCGCACCAGTTCGAGCGTCATCCGCTCTTCGCCGTCGACCTTCTTGATCTTCGCCTCGCTGACGCTCGCGGGCCGGAAGTCGGCGACTGCGGCGGCCATCACGACCACGTCGGCGGCGGCGGCCGCCTCGACCATGGCCTCGCGCAGCTCGAGCGCCGTCGACACCGCGCGCACGCGGCATCCGCCGGGCTCGCCGACCTCGAGGTTCGCGGCCACGAGCGTGACGTCGGCGCCGCGCGCCGCCGCCGCTTCGGCGATCGCGACGCCCTGCTTGCCGCTCGAGCGGTTGCCGAGGAAACGCACGGGATCGAGCGGCTCGCGCGTGCCGCCCGCCGAGACGACGATGCGGCGACCGGCGAGGTCGCGTCCGTGCGGGCGCGGCTCGGACGCCGAACCGGACGAGGGCGACGCGTGCCGGTCGGCGACCTCGAGTGCGGCCGCGACGATCACATCGGGCTCCTCCAGCCGGCCGGGGCCGCTGTCGCTGCCCGTCAGCTGGCCGACTGCGGGTCCGACGATCGTCACGCCGCGCGCGCGGAGCGTCGCCACGTTGGCGCGCGTCGCCGGATGGTTCCACATCTCGGTGTGCATCGCCGGGGCGATGACGACGGGCGCCTCGCTCGCGAGCACCGTGTTGCCGAGCAGGTCGTCGGCCAGGCCCGCGGCGAGCTTCGCGATGCTGTTCGCGGTCGCCGGGGCGATCACGATGAGATCGGCCGCCTGCCCGATGGCCACGTGGCGCACCTCGGCGACGCCCTCGTAGAGATCGGTGTGCACCGGGTTGCGCGAGATCGCCTCGAGCGTCGGCCGCCCGACGAACCGCAGCGCCGACTCGGTCGGCACGACGTGCACGTCGTGGCCGGCGAGCACGAGCGAGCGCACGACCGACACGGCCTTGTACGCCGCGATGCCGCCGGTGATGCCGACGACGATGTTCAGCGCCATGCGCGCCTGCCGGCTACTCGCCGATCGGGCGGAGGCGCAGCTTGTCCTCGTTGATCTCGTGGAGGGCGACCGTGAGCGGCTTGTCGTCGATCGACGAGTCGACGAGCGGGCCGACGTTGTCGAACAGGCTGCCCTCGTGGAGGTCGGCGTAGTAGTCGTTGATCTGGCGGGCCCGCTTGGAGGCGAAGATGACCAGCTGGTACTTCGAGTCGACCTTCGACAGCAGGTCGTCGATCGGCGGGTCGATGATGCCGGACAGCTTCTCAGCCATGGAGGGCTCCTTCTGGGTGAGGCGCACCGTCGGTGCGCGGAAGATCGTGGCGCGAGGCAGGCTGACGCCGGCCCCGTCGAGGCCGCATCAAGTCTACGACCTTCTGGGCGGCCTCGCGGACCTCGTGGTTGACGACCTGGTGGTCGAACTCCTCGACGGCCGCGAGTTCGACCTTCGCGGTCTCGAGCCGGCGCTGCTGTTCGGCTGGGCTCTCGGTGCCGCGACCGACGAGCCGGCGAACGAGTTCGTCCCAGGTCGGCGGCAGCAGGAAGACCAACGTCGCCTCGGGCATCGCCCGGCGCACCGAGCGCGCACCCTGGATGTCGATCTCGAGCAGCACGCTGTGGCCCGCGGCGATGGCCTGCTCGACGGGCCGGCGCGGAGTGCCGTACCGCGACGCGTTGTGCACCGTCGCCCACTCGAGGAGCTCGCCGTCGGCGATCATGCGGTCGAACTCGTCGTCGGTGACGAAGTAGTAGTGCTCGCCCTCGACCTCGCCGGGGCGGGGCGGCCGGGTCGTCGCCGAGACCGAGAGCTTCACGTCGGGGTGGTGCTCGCGGATGTACCCCGCGACCGTGCCCTTGCCCACGGCGGTGGGGCCCGCCAGCACGACGAGGCGGTCGCCCGTGCCGCCGTGCTCGGCGACCCACTCGGCCGTGAACTCGCGCAGGCGCCGGCGCTGGAGCCGCCCGAGGCCGCCGAGGCGCTTCGAGTTCGCGATCTGCAGGTCGTCCATGATCCGCGTGCACTTGGTCTGCCCGATCGCGGGGATCGAGGTGAGGAACTCGGTGACGCGCAGGCGTCCCTCCACGCCCTCGGGCTCCTCGAACGCGGCCCGCAGCACGTCGAGCGGGCTCCGCGCACCGGACGCGACCTCGTGCTTCACGGCGGCTCGCGCGCGCCGGGCGGCGACGGCCGCGCGCGACGCGGCGACGCGGTCGACCTCGGGCGGAGCGGATGCCACGGGGCGATCAGACACGGGCGGCTCCGATCTCGTCGACGCGGCGCACGATCGCCTCGGCCAGGCCGTCGGGGCCCTCGCCGAGCAGCGAACGCGACTCGCTGACGATCACGCCCGCCGCCAGCGAGCCGTAGATCGCGTCGAGGTCGCGCACGTCGGCCCCCTGGTGGCCGAAGCCCGGCGCGAGCACGGGCAGCGTCGGCACGGCCGGATCGGCCGAGGTGTCGATGCCGGTCGAGCCGAGGTCGACGGTCGCGCCGAGCACGACGCCGATCGAGCCCATGGGCCGGTCGGTCGCATCCTCGCGGGCGGCGTTCCACGCCGCGACGCCCGCGCAGATCGCGCCGGCGACCGTGTCGCCCTCGCGGCTGGACTGCTGCAGCACCGCGCGCTGGATCGCGGCCGCTTCGGGGTTGGAGGTCGCCGCGAGGACGAACAGGCCCTTGCCCGCGCCATCCGCCCGGCGCATGACCGACTCGATCGAGCCGAGGCCCTGGAAGGCGCTGATCGTCATGGCGTCGGACTCGAGGCTCGAGCCGGGCCGCAGCCAGGCCTCGCCGTAGGCGTCGACGCTCGTGCCGATGTCGCCGCGCTTGACGTCGGCGATCACGATGAGGCCGGCGTCGCGCGCCTCGGCCAGCACGCGCTCGAGCGCAAGGTAGCCGGCCGCACCGTGGCGCTCGAAGAACGCCACCTGCGGCTTGACGATCCCGGCTCGCCCGGCCGCGGCGTCGATCACCCGCAGGCCGAACTCGCGCACGCCGCCCGCCGAGTCGTCGAGGCCCCACCGGTCGAGCAGCGACGCATGCGGGTCGATGCCGACGCACAGGCGGCCCCACGCGGCGAACGCGCCGTGCAGGCGCTCGCCGAACGAGACGGTTCCGTTCACGCGACCACCTCGGCGGCGGCGCGACGCGCCGTGTACTCCTGCAGGCTCGTCACCTCGAACCCGCCCTTGACGGCGTCGAGCGAGGCGACGGCGGCCGAGAGCTCGGCGATCGTGGTGAAGAGCGGGATGTCGGCGGCGACGGCTGCGGCGCGGATCTCGTAGCCGTCGGCCCGCGCGGATCGTCCGCTCGGGGTGTTCACGACGACGTCGATCTCGCCGCGGTGGATCAGCTCGACCACCGAGGGCGCGGACTCGTCGTGCTTCTCGCTGAACTTCAGCACCGTGCCGGCCTGGATGCCGTTGCGACGCAGCACCTCGGCGGTGCCCTCGGTCGCGACGAGCTCGTAGCCGAGCTGCAGCAGCCGCAGGGCCGGCAGGACGATCGCGCGCTTGTCGCGGTCGGAGACCGACACGAACACGCGGCCCGAGAGCGGCATGCCGCCGTAGGCGGCCAGCTGGCTCTTGGCGAACGCGGTCGGGAAGTCCTTGTCGATGCCCATGACCTCGCCCGTCGAGCGCATCTCGGGGCCGAGCACCGAGTCGACCATGATGCCCTCGCGGGTCCGGAACCGGTGGAACGGCAGCACGGCCTCCTTCACGGCGACCGGCGCGTCCAGCGGCACGCGCGAGCCGTCGACCTCGGGCAGCAGGCCCTCGGCGACGAGCTCGCGGATCGTCGCGCCGACCATGATGCGCGAGGCGGCCTTCGCGAGCGGGATGCCGAGCGCCTTGGAGACGAACGGCACGGTGCGGCTCGCTCGGGGGTTCGCCTCGAGCACGTAGAGCACGCCGGCGCCGATCGCGAACTGCACGTTCAGCAGGCCCTGCACGCCGATGCCCTCGGCGATCGCGCGGGTCGCCTCGCGCACGCGGTCGATCTCGGCACGGCCGAGCGTCACGGGCGGCAGCGTGCAGCTCGAGTCGCCGGAGTGGATGCCGGCCTCCTCGATGTGCTCCATCACGCCGCCGACGTAGAGCTCGGTGCCGTCGTAGAGCGCGTCGACGTCGATCTCGATCGCGTCGTCGAGGAACCGGTCGACGAGCAGCGGATGCGTCGGGCCGACGATGCCCTGGCCCTCGATGCGCGCGAAGTAGTCGTGCAGGGAGGCCGTGTCGTACACGATCTCCATGCCGCGACCGCCGAGCACGTAGCTCGGGCGGACGAGCACCGGGTAGCCGATCTGCTCGGCGACCTGCACGGCGCCCGCCAGGTCGGTCGCGGTGCCGTTGCGCGGGGCCAGGAGGCCTGCGGTCTCGAGGATGCCCGCGAACTGGCCGCGCTCCTCGGCCAGGTCGATCGCCTCGGGGCTCGTGCCGAGGATCGGAACGCCCGCGGCCTCGAGGCCCTTCGCGAGGCCGAGCGCCGTCTGGCCGCCGAGCTGCACGACGACGCCGACGAGCTCGCCCGACTGCGCCTCGGCGTGGATGACCTCGAGCACGTCCTCGAGCGTGAGCGGCTCGAAGTAGAGGCGGTCGCTCGTGTCGTAGTCGGTCGAGACGGTCTCGGGGTTGCAGTTGATCATGATCGTCTCGAACCCCGCGTCGGAGAGCGCGAACGACGCGTGCACGCACGAGTAGTCGAACTCGACGCCCTGGCCGATGCGGTTCGGGCCCGAGCCGAGGATGACGACCTTGCGGCGCTCGCTCGGCGCGACCTCGGTCTCGAGGTCGTAGCTCGAGTAGTGGTACGGCGTGAGCGCCGGGAACTCGCCCGCGCACGTGTCGACGGTCTTGAACACCGGTCGGATGCCGAGGATGTGCCGCACCTCGCGCACGTCGGCCTCGCCGAAGCCGCGGAGCTGGCCGATCTGCGCGTCGGAGAACCCGTGCTCCTTCGCGAGCAGCATGGTCTCGGTGTCGAGCGCCGGAGCGGCCGCGACGTGCTCGGCGACCTCGTTGATCAGCGCGATCTGGTCGAGGAACCACGGGTCGATCTTGGTGGCCTCGAAGGCCTGCTCGATCGTGGCGCCCTTGCGCAGCGCCTGCTGCACGAGCACGATCCGGCCGTCGGTGGGCACCTGCGCGGCCTCGAGCAGCTCGTCGGCCGAACGGGGCTCGTCCTCCCAGTGGAAGCTCGAGCCGCGCTTCTCGAGCGAGCGCAGCGACTTCTGCAGCGCCGTCGTGAAGTTGCGCCCGATGGCCATCGCCTCGCCGACCGACTTCATGGTCGTCGTGAGCGTCGGGTCGGCGGCCGGGAACTTCTCGAACGCGAACCGCGGCACCTTGACGACGATGTAGTCCAGCGTCGGCTCGAAGCTCGCCGGGGTCACCTTCGTGATGTCGTTGGGGATCTCGTCGAGCCGGTAGCCGATCGCGAGCTTCGCGGCGATCTTCGCGATCGGGAAGCCCGTCGCCTTGGACGCGAGCGCGGACGAGCGCGACACGCGCGGGTTCATCTCGATGACGATGATGCGGCCGTCGACCGGGTCGACGGCGAACTGGATGTTGCAGCCGCCGGTGTCGACGCCGACGGCGCGGATGATGTCGATGCCGATGTCGCGGAGCTTCTGGTACTCGCGGTCGGTCAGGGTGAGCGCCGGCGCGACCGTGATCGAGTCGCCCGTGTGCACGCCGACCGGGTCGACGTTCTCGATCGAGCAGACCACGACCGTGTTGTCGGCGGTGTCGCGCATGAGCTCGAGCTCGTACTCCTTCCAGCCGAGGATGGACTCCTCGAGGAGCACCTCGGTGGTCGGCGAGTCGTGCAGGCCCTGCGTCACGATGCGGACGAGGTCCTCCTCGGTGTATGCGAAGCCCGACCCGAGGCCGCCCATGGTGAACGAGGGGCGGACCACGAGCGGGTAGCCGAGGTCCTGCGCGAACTCCTTGGCCTGCTCGAGCGTCGTGGCGACGTGCGAGCGGGCGACATCCGCGCCGGCCTCGATCACGAGGTCCTTGAAGAGCTGGCGGTCCTCGCCCTTGCGGATGGCGTCCACCTTCGCGCCGATCAGCTCGACGCCGTGCTTGTCGAGGATCCCCGCGTCGTGCAGCGCGATCGCCGCGTTCAGCGCGGTCTGCCCGCCGAGCGTGGGGAGCACGGCGTCGGGCCGCTCCTTGACGATGATCGACTCGATCACCTCGGGGGTGATGGGCTCGACGTAGGTGGCGTCGGCGAAGTCGGGGTCGGTCATGATCGTCGCCGGGTTCGGGTTGACGAGGATGACGCGCACCCCCTCGGCGCGCAGCACCCGGCACGCCTGGGTGCCCGAGTAGTCGAACTCGGCCGCCTGGCCGATGACGATCGGGCCCGACCCGATCACGAGGACGGAATTGATGTCGTCGCGCTTGGGCATTACTGCGCGTCCTCCTGGCTGGTCTGCTGGTTCTTGCTCGCGATGACCATCTCGCGGAACCGGTCGAAGAGGTAGTTCGCGTCGTGCGGGCCGGCGGCCGACTCCGGGTGGTACTGCACGGAGAACGCGGGGATGTCGAGGCAGTTCAGTCCCTCGACGACGTTGTCGTTGAGGCCGACGTGGCTGACCTCGACGCGGCCGAAGCCCTCCGCCGAGTCGCTGACGCGGTCGGTCGGCGCGGCGACGGCGAAGCCGTGGTTGTGTGCGGTGATCTCGACCCGGCCGGTCTCGCGGTCGAGCACGGGCTGGTTGATGCCGCGGTGCCCGAAGGGCAGCTTGTAGGTCTCGAAGCCCAGCGCACGCCCCAGCAGCTGGTTGCCGAAGCAGATGCCGAAGTACGGCAGGCCCGCTCGCAGCGCGCTGCGCAGCAGCTCGACGTGGCGATCGGATGCGCCGGGGTCCCCGGGGCCGTTGGAGAAGAACAGCGCGTCGGGGTGCAGCGCCAGGACGTCGTCAGCGGTCACGGTCTGCGGCAGCACGTGGACGTCGAAGCCGCGTTCGGCGAGGTACTTCAGGGTGGACGTCTTGACGCCGAGGTCGAGCACGGCGACCGAGCCGACGCGCTCGCCGACCGCGTCGAGCGAGTAGAGCTCGGCGGTCGACACCGCGCCCGAGAGGTTGCGGCCGGCCATCTGCTCGCCGCCCTGCACGAGCTCGAGCTGCTCGCCGGGCGAGAGGAACGCGTCCTCGCCCGAGAAGATCCCGGCGCGCATGGCGCCGAGCGAGCGGATGTGCCGCGTGACGGCGCGCGTGTCGATGCGGCTGATGCCGACGATGCCGGCCTCGGCCAGGTCGTCGTCGAGGCTGCGCTGGGATCGGAAGTTCGACACGACGCGCGAGGGGTCGCGCACGACGAAGCCCGCCACCCAGATCCTCGCGGACTCCATGTCCTCGTCGTTCATGCCCGTGTTGCCGATGTGCGGCGCGGTCATGAGCACGATCTGCCCGGCGTACGACGGGTCGGTGAGGGTCTCCTGGTAGCCGGTCATGCCGGTCGCGAAGACGGCCTCGCCGAAGGTGCGGCCGCGCGCGCCGTACGCACGGCCCTCGTAGCGCGTGCCGTCCTCGAGCACGAGCACGGCCCGGTCGAGGTCGATCGGGACCGGAACGGACCCGGCGTCGGTGGTGGTGGCGTCGTCGGGAAGGGGGTTCGGGGTCTCAGGCATCCGAGGCCTCGCTCTCTGCGTTCGATGCGTCGGGCCGCGGCGCCTCGGGCGCGGCGGCGATGTCGTTCAGGGCGGCGACGAGCCGGGACGAGTCGCCCGGGTAACGGCACCGCAGGTAGCTGTCGACCCTGGTCGGCGCCTCGGGCTCCGACCGGTCGTCGACGATCCAGGTGAGGGCGACCAGGCCCTCGGGCTCGACCCCGCGATCGATCGCGTAGGTCGCGGTCCCGGCCGCCGCGAGGCGCTCGGCCGGGATGAAGCTCGGCAGCTCGCCCGCGACGCGCAGCAGCACGCCCTGGGGGTGCAGCTCCACGCGCGCCGAGCCGCGGAACGCCAGCCCCTCGACCGCGAGCCGCTCGAGCGGCTGGGCCTCGGGGGTGGTCGCGACGTAGAGCGCCTCGACCTCGAGGGTCGGCGTGCCGAGCCCGGCGGGCGTCGGGTACGCCGCGAGGGTCTCGTCGCGGACGGTCCGTCGGCGCCACGAGCGCAGCATGAGCCAGCCGGCGACGCCCACGAGCGCCACCGCGATGACCGTGCCGACGATCCAGCCGCTATCCACGTGCGACCTCCGCGGTCCCCGCGAGGCGGGCGGCCGCCGCGGCGATCTCGTCGGCGGGGCGGACCGTGCCGTCGAGCACGGTCGGCACGCCGCGGTGGAACGTCGCGACGACGCGGCCGGGGAGCGTGCGACCGAGGTAGGGCGAGTTCGCGCTGCGGCCGGCGAGCCGGTCGACGGCGAACTCGGCCGAGGCGGCGGGGTCGACGAGCGTGAGCTCCGCGCTCGATCCCGCCGCGATCGGCTCGCCGTGCCCGCTCAACCGCCCGATGCGTGCGGGCGTCGTGGAGAGCACGCGCGCGACGTCCGCCCAGCCGAGGAGGCCGGGGTCGACCATCGTCTGCTGCACGACCGAGAGCGCCGACTCGAGCCCGACCATGCCGTTGGCCGCGGCATCCCACTCGCACTCCTTCGCCTCGACCGGGTGCGGCGCGTGGTCGGTCGCGACGATGTCGATCGTGCCGTCGGCGAGCGCGGCGCGCAGCGCCTCGACGTCCTCCTGCCGGCGCAGCGGCGGGTTGACCTTGTAGCGGGGGTCGTAGCCCGCGACGAGCTCCTCGGTGAGGAGGAGGTGATGCGGCGTGACCTCGGCCGTGACGTCGATGCCGCGGGCCTTCGCCCAGCGGATCACCTCGACCGATCCGGCGGTCGAGACGTGGCACACGTGCAGGCGCGAGCCGACGTGCTCGGCGAGGAGCACGTCGCGCGCGATGATCGACTCCTCGGCGACCGCGGGCCAGCCGGCGAGGCCGAGCTCGCCCGAGAGCGCGCCCTCGTTCATCTGCGCGCCCTGCGTGAGGCGCGGCTCCTGGGCGTGCTGCGCGATCACGCCGTCGAACGCCTTGACGTACTCGAGCGCGCGGCGCATGAGCAGGGGGTCGAACACGCAGAAGCCGTCGTCGCTGAAGACCCGGACACGGGCCCGCGAGGCGGCCATCGCGCCGAGCTCGGCGAGCTGCTCGCCCTTCAGGCCGACGGTGACCGCGCCGATCGGCTGCACGGTCGCGTACCCCGCGGCCTCGCCGAGCGAGAGCTCCTGCTCGACGACGCCCGCGGTGTCGGCGACGGGGAAGGTGTTCGCCATCGCGAAGACGGCGGTGAACCCGCCCGCGGCGGCCGCCTGCGTGCCGGTCAGCACCGTCTCGCTCTGCTCGTAGCCCGGCTCGCGCAGGTGCGTGTGCAGGTCGACGAGGCCGGGGAGGGCGACGAGCCCGTCGGCGTCGATCACCGTCGCGCCCGCGGCATCCGCCACCGAGCCGACCTCGGCGATGCGCCCGCCGTCGAGCAGGATGTCGGCGCGCTCGCCCGTGGGCAGGGCGGCGCCGCGGAGGAGGAAGGACTCGCCCATCACGCCTCACCCCGCTCGCCGGACAGCAGCAGATAGAGGGCGGCCATTCTCACTGATACTCCGTTCGCAACCTGCTCGCGCACCGTGGACTGCGACGAGTCGGCGGCGCGGGCGGCGATCTCGAGCCCGCGGTTCATCGGGCCGGGATGCATCACCATGGTAGTCGTCGGCAGCTGGGCGAATCGGTGGTCGTCCAGCCCCCAGGTGCGCGCGTACTCCCGGCTGTTCGGGAAGAACGCGCCGTGCATGCGCTCCGCCTGGATGCGGAGCATCATGACGACGTCGGGCGCGGCCGCGAGCGCGCGGTCGAGGTCGTACTCGATCGCGGCGGGCCACCCGGTCACGTCGACCGGGACGAGCGTGGGCGGCGCGACGAGGGTCACCTCGGCGCCGAGCGTCTCGAGCAGCCACACGTTCGAGCGCGCGACGCGCGAGTGCAGGATGTCGCCGACGATCACGACGCGCACGCCGTCGAGGTCGCGACCGCGCGACGCCGTGCCGTGCAGGCGCCGGCGCATGGTGAACGCGTCGAGCAGCGCCTGGGTGGGGTGCTCGTGCGTGCCGTCGCCGGCGTTGACGACGCCCGCGTCGATCCATCCGCTCGTCGCCAGGGTGAACGGAGCGCCCGATGACGGATGCCGGATCACGACGCCGTCGGCGCCCATCGCCTGCAGGGTCTGCGCCGTGTCCTTCAGGCTCTCACCCTTCGAGACGCTCGAGCCCTTGGCGCTGAAGTTGATGACGTCGGCCGACAGGCGCTTCGCCGCGGCCTCGAACGAGATGCGCGTGCGCGTCGAGTCCTCGAAGAAGAGGTTCACGACCGTGCGGCCGCGCAGCGTCGGCAGCTTCTTGACCTCGCGCTCCTGCACCGCCGCCATGTCCTCGGCGACGTCGAGCAGTGCGATCGCGTCGTCACGCTCGAGGTCGCGCGTGCTCAGCAGGTGCCTCATGCGTCGCCCCCCTCGATGGTGACGGCGTCCTCCCCGTCGACCTCGGCGAGCCGCACGTTGATGCGCTCGCGCGCGGAGCTCGGCAGGTTCTTGCCCACGTAGTCGGCGCGGATCGGGAACTCGCGGTGGCCGCGGTCGACGAGCACGGCCAGGCGCACCGCGCGGGCGCGGCCGAGGTCGGCGAGGGCGTCGAACGCGGCGCGGATGGTGCGGCCGGAGTAGAGCACGTCGTCGACGAGCACCACCACCCGGCCGTCGACGCCGTCGCCGGGCACCTGGGTGGGGTGCGGCGCGCGCACGGGATTGCGGCCGAGGTCGTCGCGGTACATCGTCACGTCGAGCGCACCGGCGGGCACGTCGACGCCGGCGATCCGGGACACGATCCGGGCGAGTCGCTCGGCCAGCACCACGCCGCGCGTGGGGATGCCGAGGAGGACGAGATCGTCGGCGCCGCGATTGGCTTCGAGGATCTCGTGGGCGATGCGGGTCAGCGCCCGCTCGAGGTCAGCCTGCTGCAACACGGTGCGCACAGCGATGCGGACTCCCTTCTCCGCCTCACGGGACGGGCTTCAAGGTTGTCGGTCGATCGATCCTACCAGCGGCGACCTCCGCATGACGGACGCCCCCCGGACGGGTGCGGTCGCGACGACCCCGCATTCCGATACGGTTCGGGAATGCGATCGCTCCCGGGCCGACCCGTTGCCGTGACCCTGGCGCTGATCGCCTCGGCGTGGGCGTTCCTCCTGCTCCCCCCGCAGCAGCTCGCGTTCTCCGGTGCGTACGCGATGCCACGCTGGCTGTTCGAGCTCGACCGCCTTGCAGGCTACGACGGCGTGCGCGAAGCGCTCGCCGCACTCGGCTGGAGCGACTTCTACCTCGTGTTCGGCGCCGCCGCCGCACTCTCGTTCCTGCTCATCTGGTTCGCGACCGGGCCCGCGTTCGCCGCGCTGGGCTGGTCGGGACGCGTGCTCGGCGGGCTCGTGCTCTTCGGCGGCGTCGTCACGGTGCTCAGCTACCTGAACCATCCGGCCGATGCGCCGCTGCGCTGGATCTGGGGCGGCGAGGCGTTCGTGCTCATGGCCGTCGGCGTCTGGGCGCTGGTGGTCGCGTTCGTCGCGCCTCGCGACGCGTCGATCCCGCGGTGGGAACGGATCCTCCTGGGACTCACGCTCCCGATCCTCGTCGCCGCGACCCTGCTGCTCTCCTACTGGCCGCACGGCACGCTGGTGGGGCTCGGCCTCGAGGCGGCCGCCCTCGCGGCCTGGGGCGCGCGCGCCGATGCGCCCACGGTCGCCCGGGCGGACGAGCCGAAGGCGGTGGCCGCGCGCTGATCCCGCACGTCATCCGCCCCTCTTCGGGGGCCGCGCCCGGGCGGCAGGGCGTGATGCGATCGTGCATGGCCGAGATCATGCTGGCCGTGATGCCGTTCGCAGGCCATGTCGCACCGCTCGCCGCGGTCGCGTCGGCGTTCATCGACGCCGGCCACGGCGTGCGGGTCTACACGGGCCGCGCCTATGCGGAGCGGTTCGCCGCCACCGGCGCCGAGGTCGTGCGCTGGAGCCGCGCCCCGGATTTCGACGAGCACGACCTGCCCGCCACCTTCCCGGCGCTGCGCGGGCGCAAGGGCGCTCGCCAGGCGCTCGCCAACGTCGAGCACGTGTTCATCCGGACGGCCGCCGCACAGGGCGATGACCTTTCGGCTGCGTACCGCGCGCGGGCGTGGGACGTCATCGTCGCCGACGGCCTGAGCCTCGGCGCGCGCATCGCATCCGAACACACGACGACGCCGTGGGTGACCGTGAGCATCGTGCCGCTCACCATCCCCACCCCGGAACTGCCGCCGCCCGGATTCGGCCTGCCCCCGGCACGGAGACCGCTGGGGCACGCCCGCGACCGGCTCCTCCACGCGGCTCTCCGCCTGGGCACGCGCGGACTTCGCCGCGCCTACGACGAGCAGCGCGCGGCCGCCGGACTGGCCCCGTCGTCGATCCCGTTCGAGGTGGTGTTCTCCTCACCCGACCTCGTCTGCGCTTCCGGGATCCCGGAACTGGACTGGCCCAGGCGCTCCTGGCCCGTGCCCGTCGAGTACGTGGGCGCACTGGCGCCGACCGGCCACGGCGACACGGCGCCGCCCGAGTGGTGGGCGGACCTCCCCGAAGACCGCCCCATCGTCCTGGTGACCCAGGGCACGCTCAACGTCGACCCCGACGACCTCATCCGGCCGACGCTCGCCGCACTCGGCCGGCAGCCGGTGTCGATCGTGGCGACCACGGGTCGCGCCGACGCGCCCGGCCTGCCCTTCCCGGCCCCGCCGAACGCGTACGTCGCCGGCCTGGTCGACTACGCAGCGCTGCTCCCCCGCATCGACGCGATGGTCACGAACGGCGGATGGGGCGGAGTGCTCGCCGCGCTCTCGCACGGCGTGCCCCTGATCGTGGCCGGCGGCGACCTGGACAAGCCCGAGATCGCGGGCCGGGTCGCGTGGAGCGGAGCCGGAGTCGACCTCCGGACCGGGACGCCGAGGGCGGGCGCCGTGCTCGCGGCCTGGCGACGGGTGTCGGCCGACCCGCGCTATCGCGAACGGGCCGAGGCGCTCGGCCGCGCACTGCGGCAGCACGACGGGCCGCGAGAGGTCGTCAGCCGCACCGTGGACCTCCTGGATCGGCGACGCGCGGAGGGGCGACGATGACGCCCGAGCGTCAGCCCTTCGCGTGCGAGATGGCCGCGAGCAGCCCGTTGACGAAGCCCGCGGAGTCGTCGGTCGAGAGCACCGTCGCGGCCTCGACCGCCTCGCTGATGGCGACCGGGTCGGGGACCTCGTCGTTGTAGACGATCTCCCACACGCCGATGCGCAGCAGCGCACGGTCGACCGCCGGCATCCGCTCGAGGGTCCAGCCGCGCGAGTGCGTGGTGATGAGCTCGTCGATCTCCTCGCGGTGGTCGACCACGCCGTCGACGATCTCGCGGGCGTACAGCCAGGAGGCCTGGCGCTCGGGCTCGTTCACCGCGCGCTCGGCCTCGGCGGCGAGCAGCTGCTCGACCGGCACCTGGCGCATGTCGGCCGCGTAGAGCAGGTCGAGGGCGCGCTTGCGCGCCTTCGTGCGGGCGCTCACTAGTCGTTCACGCGGCCGAGGTACTCGCCCGAGCGGGTGTCGACCTTGACCTTCGTGCCGGTCTCGAGGAACAGCGGCACCTGGATCTCGTAGCCGGTCTCGACCGTGGCGGGCTTCGTGCCGCCGGTCGAGCGGTCGCCCTGCAGGCCGGGCTCGGTGTAGGTGATCTCGAGCACGACCGACGCGGGCAGGTCGATGTAGAGCGGGTTGCCGTTGTTCAGCGCGATCGTGACGGCCTGGTTCTCGAGCATGAAGTTCGCGGCGTCGCCGACGATCGCGGCGGGGACCGTGACCTGGTCGTAGTCGGTCGTGTCCATGAACACGAAGCCGTCGCCGTCGTTGTAGAGGTAGGTGAAGTCGCGACGGTCGACGTTCTCGATGTCGACCTTCGCGCCGGCGTTGTAGGTCTTGTCGACGACCTTGCCGGTGACGACGTTCTTCAGCTTGGTGCGCACGAACGCGCCGCCCTTGCCGGGCTTGACGTGCTGGAACTCGACGACGCTCCAGAGCTGGCCGTCGATGTTGAGGACGACGCCGTTCTTGATGTCAGCGGTGGATGCCATGGGTGTTTCCGTTCGATGGAGGACGGGAAGTCGAAGGCGCACGAGCGGGCGTGCGACCGATCGAGTCTAGTCGAGACCTATTGATGACGCAGGATCCAGTCGACCGCGAGGCGGTAGGAGTCCGCGCCGAATCCCGCGATCACGCCCGTCGCGACCCCCGAGATGACGCTCGTGTGCCGGAACGTCTCGCGCGTGTGCGGGTTCGACAGGTGCACCTCGACGAGCGGCACGCCCGCGGTCCTCAGCTGCGCCGCGGCATCCCGCAGCGCGTAGCTGTAGTGCGTGAAGGCCGCCGGGTTCAGCACGACGGGCAGGCGCCGGTCGACGGCCTCGTGGATCCAGCCGATGAGCTCGGCCTCGTCGTCGGTCTGGCGCAGGTCGATCTCGACGCCCTCGGGCACGGATGCCGCGAGGCCGGCGCCGATGTCGGCGAGCGACTGCGATCCGTAGACCTCCGGCTCGCGCGAGCCGAGCCGGCCGAGGTTGGGCCCGTTGAGGACGAGGATGGCGGTCACGACGCGATCTCCTGGTAGGCGGCGAAGAGCAGCGACTGGTCGGGCGCGAGCATCACGGTGGGCTTCGCGAGGTCGTCGAGCACGATGAAGCGCAATTGGCCCGCGCGGGCCTTCTTGTCGCGCTGCATGGTCGCGAGCAGCGTGTTCCACCGCCCGGCGGGGTAGCTCGTCGGCAGGCTCAGCAGCTCGAGCACGCGCTTGTGCCGGTCGGCGACGTCGTCGGAGAGCCGGCCGGAGAGGCGCCCGAGCTCGGCGGCGAACGCCAGGCCGACCGCGACGGCGGCGCCGTGACGCCACTGGTAGCGCTCGGCGTGCTCGACCGCGTGCCCGAGCGTGTGACCGTAGTTCAGGATCTCGCGGAGGCCCTGCTCGGTGAAGTCCTCGCTCACCACCTCGGCCTTCATGCGGATGGCGAGCTCGACCACGCGCCGGAACTCGGGCGTTGACGGGTCGGTCGCGACATCCGGGTCGGCCTCGATGACGTCGAGGATCTCGGGGTAGCGGATGAACCCCGCCTTCACGATCTCGGCGAACCCCGCGAGGATCTCGTTGCGCGGCAGCGTGTCGAGCAGCTCGAGGTCGCAGAGCACGGCGGCGGGCGCGTGGAACACGCCCACGAGGTTCTTGCCCTCGTTGGTGTTGATGCCGGTCTTGCCGCCGACCGCGGCGTCGACCATGCCGAGCACGGTCGTCGGTACCTGCACGATGCGCACGCCGCGCAGCCACGTGGCCGCGACGAACCCGGCGAGGTCGGTGACGGCTCCCCCGCCGAGGCCGACGATCACGTCGGTGCGCGTGAAGTCGGCCTGGCCGAGGATCTGCCAGCAGAACGCGGCGACCTCGACGCGCTTGGCCTGCTCGGCGTCGGGCACCTCGGCGAGGAGCACCTCGTACCGGCCGAGGAGCGACTCGCGCACCGCCGCGGCGCGCGCGCCGAGCGTCGGCGGGTGCACGATGAGCACCTTCGCGGCGGCCGTGCCGATGGCGTCGGCGAGGCCGTCGAGCACGCCGCGCCCGATCACGACCTCGTAGCCGGCCTCGCCCCCGACGCGGATGGTGGTGGCCTCGTCGGTCATGCCCTCGCTCCTGCCCACTCGGTGATCTCGTCGACGATCCGCGCGACCGAGCGACGCGAGGTGTCGATGGCGAGCCCGGCGACCTGCTCGTACAGCGGCCGCCGCTCGTCGCGGATGCGGATCCAGCGCTCGACGCCGCCCTCGGCGAGGAGCGGTCGCGTGCCGCCGGTGAGTCGCGGGGCGACCGCCTCGGCGGACACCTGCAGCCACACGACCGCGAGATGCGCGAGGTCTGCCCTCGTGTCGGCGTCGAGCACGGCGCCGCCGCCGAGCGAGACGACCGCCTCCTCGCGGAGCGCCTCGGCGACCACCTCGCGCTCGATCACGCGGAAGTAGGCCTCGCCCTCGCGGGCGAAGATCTCCTCGATCGGCCCGTAGCGCTCGGCGATGCGCTGGTCGGTGTCGACGAACGGCGCGCCGACGGAGGACGCGAGCCGGGCGCCCACGCGCGACTTGCCGGCCCCCATGGGCCCGACGAGCACGATCGGCAGCGGCACCGCGCGCGTCGCGCGCGCGGCCGCCGGCTCACCCGGGACGCCCGTGTCAGGCACGGACGGCGTCGGGCGTCGCGACCTCGCTCGTGAGCGCGTCGGGGATCGCCGCCAGGTAGGCCTCGAGGTTGCGGCGGGTCTCGGCGACCGAGTCGCCGCCGAACTTCTCGAGCACGGCGTTGGCGAGCGTGAGGGCGACCATGGCCTCGGCGACGACGCCGGCCGCGGGCACGGCGCACACGTCGGAGCGCTGGTGGTGCGCGGGCGCCGGTTCGCCGGTCGCCACGTCGACGGTGGGCAACGCGTGCGGCACGGTCGCGATGGGCTTCATGCCGGCGCGCACGCGCAGCACGGTGCCGGTGGACATGCCGCCCTCGGTGCCACCCGCGCGGTCGCTCGCGCGCACGATGCGCCCGTCGGCCAGGTGCAGCTCGTCGTGCGCGGCCGAGCCCCGCCGAGTCGTCGTGAGGAAGCCGTCGCCGACCTCGACGCCCTTGATGGCCTGGATGCCCATGAGCGCGGCCGCGAGCTGCGCGTCGAGTCGGCGATCCCAGTGCACGTGCGAGCCGAGCCCGGGCGGAAGCCCGTAGGCGAGCACCTCGACCACGCCGCCGAGCGTGTCGCCGTCCTTGTGCGCCGCATCGACCTCGGCGACCATGCGCGCACTCGTCTCGGGGTCGAAGCAGCGCAGCGGGTCGGCGTCGAGGGCGTCGACGTCGGCGGGAAGCGGCAGCGCGCTGCCCTCGGGCACGCGCACCGGGCCGATGGCCACCGTGTGCGAGACGAGCCGCACGCCGAGCTCCGCAAGGAATGCGCGCGCCACGGCGCCGAGGGCGACGCGCGCGGCGGTCTCGCGCGCGCTCGCGCGCTCGAGCACCGGACGGGCCTCGTCGAAGCCGTACTTCTGCATGCCGACCAGGTCGGCGTGACCGGGACGCGGGCGCGTGAGCGGCGCCCCACGCCCCTTGCCGAGCGTCGCGGGGTCGACCGGCTCGGGGCTCATGACCTGCTCCCACTTGGGCCACTCGGTGTTGCCGACGCGCAGCGCGACCGGGCTGCCGAGCGTCAGGCCGTGCCGGACGCCGCCCGAGATCGCCAGCTCGTCCTGCTCGAACTTCATGCGCGCGCCACGGCCGTAGCCGAGCTTGCGTCGCGCGAGGTCGGCGCGGATGTCGTCGAGCGTGACGGGGATGCCGGCGGGGAGTCCCTCGAGGATCGCGACCAGCTCGGGGCCGTGCGATTCACCGGCGGTGAGCCAACGGAGCATGCCCACCATCCTCCCACAGCGGGGTCAGAGGCTCCGACGCATGACGTCGAGCACGGCCGCCTCGTCGGGCAGTCGGGCGAGGGGGTCGTCGTTCACGAAGATGCGCACCTGCAGCAGCGCCTGGTGCAGGAGCATGTCGAGTCCGTGGGCGACGCGACCGCCGTGCTCGAGCCAGGAGGCCGCGAGCGCGGTCGGCCATGGCGCGTAGGCGACATCGAGCAGCGGGCCCTGCGCGAGCTCGGCGGACGGGACCACGCCGAGGTCGGTCCCGCCGGGCACCGTGCTGACGACGAGGTCGGCGGGCACCGGCTCGGCGAGCCGCGAGATCGGCCGTACCTCCATGACGAGCCCGAGCGCGTGACCGAGGTCGACCACGGATGCCGCGCGCCCGGCGTCCCGCACGCACACCTCGACGCCGACCGCGCCGAGTTCGGCCATCGCGATGAGCGCCGACGCGGCCGTCGCGCCGCCGCCCACGAGGACGCCGTGCCGGATGGCGTGGACGCCGGAGTCCGCGAGTGCCCGGACGATCCCGCCGATATCGGTGTTGAACCCGAGACGCCGGCCGTCGTCGGCGAGCAGCAACGTGTTCACCGCCCCGGCGCGCTCGGCGAGCCGTTCGACCTCGTCGGCGATCGCGAGCGCCTCGGGCTTCAGCGGCATCGTGAGCGACAGGCCGCGCCATTCGGGTCCGAGGCCGTCGAGGAAGGCCGCGAGGCCGCCCTCCCCCACCTCGACGCGCTCGTAGGTCCAGTCCGTCAGGCCGAGCAGGTCGTAGGCGGCACGATGCAGGCCCGGGCTCTTCGAGTGCGCGATGGGCGACCCGAGCACGGCGAGCCGGCGCGGTCCGGCCGGGGCGTCCGGAACGGCGCGCCCCGCGGCATCCGGTGCCTCGCCCGTCACCCGTTGTCCTCCAGGTACTGCAGGAACCGCTGCACCGCGGCCTCGTGCTCCTCGAGCGTGGCGGAGAAGACCGTCTCGCCGGTCTCGAGGTTCACCGTGACGAAGTAGAGCCACGGTCCGTCGGCCGGATGCAGCGCCGCGTCGATCGCGACGTCGCCGGGGTTGCCGATCGGGCCCGGCGGCAGCCCGGGGTGCACGTAGGTGTTGTAGGGGTTCGACGCGTCGGCTCGCTCGGCATCGGAGGTCTCGACGGTCGAGTCGTCGCCCAGGCCGTAGTGCACGGTGGAGTCGAACTGCAGCAGGCCGCTCTCGAACAGCGCCGGGTCGAGGCGGTTCTTGATGACGCGCGACACCTTGTACGAGTCCTCCTCCGATCCGGACTCGCGCTCGATGAGCGAGGCGACCACGATGGTCTCCCAGCGCTGCTCCGCGGGCACGCCCGCCTCGTCGAGCGCCTGGAACGTGCGGTCCACGAGCGTCTTCACGACCTGCTGGGCGGTGACATCGGGCGGGAAGGTGTACGTCGCGGGGAACAGGAAGCCCTCCACCGAGGTCGCCTGCGCCGGCAGACCGAGCGCCTGCGGGTCGGCCGCCGCGGCCTGCAGCTCCTCGAGCGGGATGCCCGTGGCCGCCGAGGCCGCCGCCAGCGCGTCGCGCGCCCAGAGGCCCTCCTGGATCACGAACGTGTTCTCGAGCTTGTTCGCGGGGTCGAGCAGGGCGTCGAGCGCGGACTTCGCGCTCATCTCGCTCGCGAGCCGGTAGGCGCCCGGATAGAACGTGGGGTGCGGCGAACGGCTCGTCACCTCGTCGATGAACGCCTCCGCCGAGGCCACCACGCCCTCGTCCTCGAGGTTCGACGCGATCGTCACTCCGCCATCGCCCTCGTTGATCATGAACACGACCTCGCCGGAGCCCGAGCCGGAGTAGTCGGCCGGGGGCTCGAAGCGCTCGAGGAACGCGGCGACGGGCGCCTGGAGGAAGAAGAACCAGGCGCCGGCGCCGATCGCGACGAGGACGAGGAGGGCCACGAGACAGCCCATCGCGCGGCGGCCCCGACGGCGGCGCGGCCGGCCGTGCTCGTCGACCTCGTCGGCCGCGGCGGCGCGGCGGTCGGCGCGCGAGGGCCGCGGCGCGGGGTCGTCGTCCCACGGCGCGAACAGGTCGGACGCGTCGGTCGCCGGGTCGCCCTGGCGGGCGGCGGGTCTCCGGCCGTCCGCGGCGCGGACGCGCTCCTCGCCCTCGACGACGGGCTCCTCCCACGGGGCACGCTCGTCGGGTACGGCGCCGCGGGCGGCGCGCTGCTCGTGGGCGAGGCGCTCCTGCTCGGCCCGCCACTCGGCCTGGGCCTGACGCTCCTGCTCAGCCCGCCACTCGGCCTCCGCCTGACGCTCCTGCTCGGCCCGCCACTCGGCCTGGGCCTGACGCTCCTGCTCGGCCCGCCACTCGGCCTCCGCCTGACGCTCCTGCTCGGCCCGCCACTCGGCCTCCGCCTGACGCTCCTGCTCGGCCCGCCACTCGGCCTCCGCCTGACGCTCCTGCTCGGCCCGCCACTCGGCCTCCGCCTGACGCTCCTGCTCGGCCCGCCACTCGGCCTCCGCCTGACGCTCCTGCTCCGCCCGCCACTCGGCCTCGGCACGCCGTTCCTCGAGCTCGGCGATCCGACGGCGCTCGGCCTCGGCGGCGGCGGCGCGTTGCTGCTCCAGCTCGCGCAGCTCCCTCCGGCTCGGCGGTGCCGAGCCGCCTCGCGCGCCCGCCTGAGCGGCGCCCGGCTGGGTCGCGGAGGGATACGGCTGATCGGTGCCGCCGTGTCGCCCTGGGGGGAGCTGGGTCACGGGGTCAGAGCCCTTCGTCGGGGAGGATGGTGCGTCCGGGAGCGGAGCCCGACGCCCGTTCGGCGTCGATGGCATGTTGCAGAATGATAACGGCTGCGGCTTGGTCGATGATGGGACGCTGCTTCCGACTCGACTTCCCCGCCGCTCGGAGCGCCTGCTGGGCGCTGACCGTCGACATCCGCTCGTCGACCAGCCGGACCGGCAGCCCGCGGGCGGCCAGTCGCGCCGCCACGTCGACGGCGTCGGCGGTCGACGCCGTCGGCTGGCCCGACAGCGACAGCGGATGACCCACGACGAGCTCGATCGCCGCGTGCTCGCCCGCCAGCTCGAGGATCCGTCGAACGTCGGCATCCTCGCCCTCGGGGCTGCGCGGCACGGTCTCGACCGGCACGGCGAGGATCGCGGACGGGTCGCAGCGCGCGACGCCGATCCGCGCGCGACCGACGTCGATGCCCAGCCGCGCACCGGGGCGCACGGTCAGCGCCCGATCGACGCGCGCGCGGCCGTGAGCGCCGCCGGGATCGCGGACAGGTCGTTCCCGCCGCCCTGCGCGAGGTCGGGCTTGCCTCCGCCCCCACCGCCGAGGGCCGCCGCCATCGCCTTCGCGACCGCGCCGGCGTTCGCACCGGCGTCGCGCGCCGCCGGCGAGGTCGCCGCGATCGCGAGGGGCTTTCCGCCGACCTCTCCGACGAGCGCGACGACCGACGCCGCATCGCCGAGCCGGCCGCGCACCGCCGTCGCGAGCGAGCGCAGCTCGTCGCCGGAACCGAGGCGGCCGACCGACTCGAGCACCACGAGCAGGTCGCCGACGCGTTCCGCCTTCGCAGCGAGATCGGGCACGCGATCGGTGAGCGCCTTGGCCTCGTAGGCCTGGATCTTCTTCTCGGCCGCCTTGAGGCTCGCGACGAGCTCGCCGACGCGATCGACGAGCGACTCCGGCCGGGTCTTCAGCGTCGAGGTGAGCTCCTGGACGAGCGCGCGCTCGGCGGCGAAGCGCCGGAACGCGTCCTGTCCGACGAGGGACTCGACACGGCGGTTGGAGGCGCCGACCGAGGACTCGCCGATGATGTTGATCATGCCGACCTCGGCGCTGCGGGTCACGTGCGTTCCCGCGCAGAGCTCGCGCGACCACGGGCCGCCGATGTCGACGACTCGCACGACATCGCCGTACTTCTCGCCGAACAGCGCCATCGCCCCGAGCGCCTTGGCCTCGTCGATGGGCATCTCTCGCGTGACGACCTCGAGGTTCTCGCGCACGGCGCCGTTCGCGATCTCCTCGATCTCGCTCCGCGTCTCGGCCGAGAGCGCCTGGTTCCATCCGTAGTCGAGGCGGAGGTAGCCCGCCTTGTTGAACGAGCCGGACTGGTGCGCCTGCGGGCCCAGCACTTGTCGCAGGGCCGCGTGGACGAGGTGCGTGCCCGAGTGGGCCTGGGTCGCGCCGCGCCGGTAGTCCTCGTCGACGAGCGTGGTCGCGGGCACGCCGACGCCCACCTCGCCCGCGGTGACGCGGACGGTGTGGCTGATCAGGCCCTTCACCGGCTTCTGCACGTCGAGCACCTCGAGCTCGAAGCCGTCGCCGACGATGCGACCCTGGTCGGGCGCCTGCCCACCGGACTCGGCGTACAGCGAGGTCTCCGCGAGGATCACCTCGGCGGTCTGGCCCGCCGTGGCCGCGAGCGCCGGCCGGCCGTCCACGAGGATGCCCAGGACGGTGGAATCGGTCGTCAGGTCGGTGTAGCCCGTGAAGACGGTCTCGCCCTTCGCGCGGAACTCGCTGTACACCGACAGGTCGGCCAGCACCTTCTTCTTCGACTTCGCGTCGGCCTTCGCGCGCGAGCGCTGGTCGGCCATGAGGGTGTCGAAGGCGGGACGGTCGACCGCGAGCCCGGCCTCCTCGGCCATCTCGAGCGTGAGCTCGATCGGGAATCCGTACGTGTCGTGCAGCAGGAAGGCCGTGTCGCCCGCGAGCCGGTCGGAGCCGGACTCCTTGGTCTTGGCCACCGCGGTGTCGAGGATCGACGTACCCGCGGTGAGCGTGCGCAGGAACGTCGCCTCCTCGCCGACCGCGAGGCGCTCGATCTGCGCGTAGTTCGTCGCGACCTCGGGGTAGGCGGCCTTCATCGCGTCGCGCGAGGCGGCGAAGAGCTCGTGGAACGTGGGGCCCTCGACGCCGAGCAGGCGCATGGCCCGGATGCTGCGGCGCAGCAGGCGACGCAGGATGTAGCCGCGGCCCTCGTTCGACGGCGTTACGCCGTCGCTCATGAGCATGAGCGACGAGCGGATGTGGTCGGCGATGACGCGCATGCGCACGTCGTCCTCGTGGTCGGCGCCGTACCGGCGGCCGGAGAGCTCGGCGGCCCGGTCGAGCACCGGGCGCACCTGGTCGATCTCGTACATGTTGTCGACGCCCTGCTTGATGAAGGCGACGCGCTCGAGTCCCATGCCGGTGTCGATGTTCTTCTTCGGAAGTTCGCGCACGATCGTGAAGTCGGTCTTCGACTTCACGTCGGCGATGAGGTACTGCATGAACACGAGGTTCCAGATCTCGACGTAGCGGTCGTCGTCGGTCGCCGGCCCGCCGTCGATGCCATACGCAGGCCCGCGGTCGAAGAAGATCTCGGAGCAGGGGCCCGCAGGCCCGGGCTGGCCAGTGTGCCAGTAATTCGTGTCCTTGCCGAGGCCCTGGATGCGCTCGTCGGGCAGGCCCGCGACGCGCCGCCAGATCTCGCGCGCCTCGTCGTCGTCCTCGTAGACGGTGACCCAGAGGTCCTTCGGGTCGAAGCCGTACCCGCCATCCGCCTCGGGCGTGGTGAGCAGGTCCCACGCGAACGAGATGGCGCCCTCCTTGAAGTAGTCGCCGAAGGAGAAGTTGCCGTTCATCTGGAAGAACGTGCCGTGGCGGGGGGTCTTCCCGACCTCTTCGATGTCGTTCGTGCGGATGCACTTCTGCACGCTCGTGGCGCGGTCGTACGGCGCCGGCACCACCCCGGTCAGGTAGGGCACGAACGGCACCATGCCGGCCACCGTGAACAGCAGCGACGGGTCGTCGGACACGAGCGAGGCCGACGGCACGACCGTGTGGCCGCGCGCGGCGAAGAAGTCCAGCCAGCGCTGGCGGATCTCGGCAGTCTGCATGGTTCCGTTCTGGTTCCTGGGGAAGGTGGAGCGCCCCGCGGATGCGGGCGTCGACGGGGGTGCGGGCTAGCGGCCTTCGACGGGCTGCGCCTCGGCGGCACGGAGCTCGGCCTCGCGGGCGCTGTACCCCTCGGCGACGGCACGGCCGAAGGCGCGCGCCTTCGCGTCGAGGCCGGCGAAGAACTCGCGGCCCTGCGCGGTGCGGTTGACCTGGTGCGCGACGGCGAAGCCCGTCGCGACGCCGACGGCGAACCACAGGATGCTCTTCACGTGTCACTCCTCGATGGGGTCGGGGCCCGGCGGCGTGCGGATGCGCACGCGTCCTCCCAGTCTAGGGCGTGGAGCGCACCGCGCGCCGGGACGACGAACGGGGCCGCGGCGAACCGCGACCCCGTTCGTGCAGCCGTGCGACTAGCGCGCGGCGTAGTACTCGACGACGAGCTGCACGTCACAGGTGACGGGCACCTCGGCGCGCTTCGGGCGACGCACGAGCGTGGCCTGCAGCTTGTCGAGCTCGACCTCGAGGTAGCCCGGGGTCTTCGGGAGCACGTCGACGTGACCGCCGGCCGCGGCGACCTGGAAGGGCTCGGTGCCCTCGGAGCGCTGCTTGACGCCGATGACCTGGCCCGGCTTCACGCGGAACGAGGGGCGGTCGACGATCTTGCCGTCGACGGTGATGTGGCGGTGCACGACGAACTGGCGGGCCTGCGAGATCGTGCGGGCGAAGCCGGCGCGGAGCACGAGCGCGTCGAGGCGCATCTCGAGCAGCTCGACCAGGTTCTCACCGGTCAGGCCGTCGGTGCGGCGGGCCTCGTTGAATGCGATGCGCAGCTGCTTCTCGCGGATGCCGTACTGCGCGCGGAGGCGCTGCTTCTCGCGGAGGCGGACGGCGTAGTCGGAGTCCTGCTTGCGCTTGGTGCGGCCGTGCTCGCCGGGGGCGTACGGGCGCTTCTCCATGTACTTGGCGGCCTTCGGGGTGAGGGCGACGCCGAGCGCACGCGAGAGGCGGGTCTTGCTTCGGGACTGGCTGGTCACGATGTCCTTTCGGAGGATTCTCGAACGGTGTGGTTCCGGGCGCGCGAGGCGCCGGAAAGACTTGTCAGAGGGGTTCGCCACGGGAGGACCGGCTACAGGTCGCACCCCTTCGCCGTGGAATCCGCGCAGCCGCACGCGAGAACCTGGCTTCAGGCCAGCGACGATCCTATCACGGCGGGTCGGTCAGCGCTCGCCGCGCACGATGCGTCGCAGCTTGGCGAGCCGCGCCGAGACGTCGCGCTCGTTGCCGTGCTCGGTGGGCGAGTAGTAGACGGCACCGCGCAGCGGGTCGGGCAGGTACTGCTGCGGCACGACGCCGATGGGGTCGTCGTGCGGGTAGGCGTACCCCTTGCCGTGCCCGAGCCGCTTGGCCCCGGGGTAGTGCGCGTCGCGGAGGTGCTTGGGCACGCGACCCGCCTTGCCCGCCCGCACGTCGGCGATCGCCCGGTCGATGCCGAGGTAGGCCGCGTTGGACTTGGGTGCCGTCGCGAGGTGCACGACCGCCTGCGCGAGCGGGATGCGCCCTTCGGGCATGCCGATGTACTGGACCGCGTCAGCGGCGGCGACCGCGACGCCGAGCGCGGTCGGATCGGCCATGCCGATGTCCTCCGACGCGAGCACGATGATGCGGCGCGCGATGAAGCGCGGATCCTCCCCCGCCTCGATCATGCGCGCGAGGTAGTGCAGCGCCGCATCGACGTCGCTGCCCCGGACCGACTTGATGAACGCCGAGATGACGTCGTAGTGCTCGTCGCCGTCGCGGTCGTAGCGCAGCAGCGCGCGATCGACCGCACGTGCCACGACCTCGACCGTGATGAGCGGTCGGACGTCTCCGGGAGTCGCCTCCCCGCCCTCTGCACCGTCGCCGCCCTCCGCCTCCTCGGCGGAACCGGCCCCCTGGGCGGCTTCACTGAGCGCCGAGACGGATGCCGCCTCGAGCGCGGTCAGCGCCCGTCGCGCGTCGCCCGAGGCGAGCCGGACGATCGCGGCCCGGGCCTCGGGCGCGAGCTCGACCCTGCCGCCGAGCCCGCGCGGGTCCTCCACCGCGCGGTCGACGAGCATGGCGAGGTCGTCGTCGTCGAGCGTCTCGAGCGTGAGCAGCAGCGAGCGCGAGAGCAGTGGCGAGATGACCGAGAACGACGGGTTCTCGGTGGTCGCGGCCACGAGGATCACCCAGCCGTTCTCGACGCCGGGCAGGAGCGCATCCTGCTGCGCCTTGGTGAAGCGGTGGATCTCGTCGAGGAAGAGCACCGTCGACACCCCGTAGAGGTCGCGATTGGCGCGCGCCTCCTCCATCACCTGCCGGACGTCGCGGACGCCCGCGGTGACGGCGGAGAGCTCGACGAACTTGCGGCCCGACGACCGGGCGATGGCCTGCGCCAGCGTGGTCTTGCCGGTGCCCGGCGGCCCCCAGAGGATGACGGAGACCGCGCCGGACTCGCCCGTGCGGTCGGCCGCGAGGGCGACGAGCGGCGAGCCGGGCGTGAGGAGGTGCGACTGCCCGGCGACCTCGTCGAGGCTCCGCGGGCGCATGCGCACCGCGAGGGGGGTCGCGCCGGAACGCAGCCCCGGAGCCGAATCCACCATGCGAACCAGCGTAGCCGCGGCATCCGACACCGCCGTCCCGACCGGGACCGGGATTGGCACGCCGGGCACGCCGGGCCGTAGAGTCCTCGGCAGGATCCCCCCGAAGGAGCAGCGTGGCAGCGAACGACCGTCAGGCGCGCGAGGAGCGTGCGCGCCTCCGCACCTACCAGGCCCGCCAGGAGGTGCACCGCCGCTCGGTGCGCCGTCGGAAGCGCGACGACGTGATCGCGGGCATCGCCCTCGTCGTCGTGCTGGCGCTCGCGACGGGAGCGCAACTGCTCTACTTCAGCGCCGGACCGGGGGCCCCCGAGGCCGCCACGCCCACCCCGACGCCGACCGCCACGCCCGTGCCGGTGCCGTCGGCCGACCTCGCCGAGGACCGCACGTGGGTCGGCGCGCTGACCCTGAACGACACCGCCCTCTCGATCGAGCTCGACGGTGCCGCTGCGCCGCAGGCCGTCTCGAGCACCATCAGCCTCGTGCAGTCGGGCTTCTACGACGGCCTCACCTGCCATCGCCTCACGACCGAGGGCATCTTCGTGCTCCAGTGCGGCGACCCGAACGGCGACGGGTCGGGCGGCCCGGGCTACAGCTACGGCCCGATCGAGAACGCCCCCGAGGACGGCGTCTACCCCGCCGGCACCATCGCGATGGCCCGCCAGTCCGGCAACGCCGAGAGCCAGGGCAGCCAGTTCTTCATCGTCTACGAGGACACCACGCTGCCCGCCGACGCGGCCGGCGGGTACACCGTCATCGGCCGCGTGACCTCCGGCCTCGACGAGCTCCGTGCGGACATCACCGACTACGGCACCGCCGACGGCTCCACCGACGGCGCCCCCGTGCGCCCGGTGAGCATCACGGACTTCGCGGTCGAGTAGCGGCCGCGAACGGGTCCCGCCACCGCCGGCACGCGGTCCCCTCACGGGGCGGACGCGCTTCCGAGGGTGCAATAGGCTTGATGCCGTCATCCGCCGCGCACGCGGCATCCGACGAACGACAGGGTGAATCAGTGACCGATTCAGCACAGCAACCGTGGGGCCGCGTCGACGAGACGGGCACCGTCTTCGTGCGGACCAGCGAGGGCGAGCGCGAGGTCGGGCAGTACCCCGATGCCACGCCCGAGGAGGCGCTGGCGTACTTCGAGCGCAAGTACGCCGACCTCGCCGGCGCGGTCGGGCTGCTCGAGCAGCGGGTGCGTCGCGGTGCTCCGGCGGCGGATGTCGCGAAGGCCGTGGCCACGCTCCAGGAGAGCGTCGCCAACGCCCACGCGGTCGGCGACCTCGAGTCGCTCACGCGCCGCCTCGACGCCCTGTCGGGCACCACCCAGGAGCTCACGGCGCAGCAGCAGGCCGAGGCGAAGGCCGCGCTGCAGGAGGCGATCGCCGAGCGCACGCGCATCGTCGAGCAGGCCGAAGCCCTCGCCGCGCAGGACCCGGCCAAGACGCAGTGGAAGCAGACCAGCGCCGAGCTCGATGCGCTCTTCGCGCAGTGGCAGCAGCACCAGCAGAACGGTCCGCGCCTGCCGAAGGGCGAGGGCAACGAGCTCTGGAAGCGGTTCCGCACCGCCCGGTCGACCATCGAGGCGCACCGCAAGGCCTTCTTCGCCGAGCTCGACGCCGCCCACCGCGACGTGCGTCAGCGCAAGCAGCGGCTCATCGAACGCGCCGAGGCGCTCGCACCCCGGGGCGCCGACGGCGTCGCGGAGTACCGGTCGCTCCTCGACGAGTGGAAGCTGGCGGGCCGCGCCGGCAAGAAGGTCGACGACGCGCTGTGGGCGAAGTTCAAGGCCGCCGGCGACGTGCTCTTCCAAGCGAAGGCCGAGGTCGACGCGAAGGACGACGAGGAGTACCGCGCGAACCTCACCGAGAAGCTCGCGCTCCTCGACGAGGCCGAGAAGCTGCTGGCCTCGAAGGACGCCCGAGCCGCGCGCAGCGCACTGAACGGCATCCAGCGCCGCTGGGACGAGGTCGGCCGCGTGCCGCGCGACCAGGTCCGTCCGGTCGAGGACCGGCTGCGCAAGGTGGAGAACCACGTGCGTGCCCTCGAGGACGAGCGCTGGGAGCGCGAGGACCCCGAGAAGAAGGCGCGGTCCGAGGGCATGCTCGGCCAGCTGCAGGAGGCGATCGCGAAGCTCGAGTCCGAGCTCGCGGACGCCGAGGCGGCGGGCGATGCGAAGGCGGCGGCCTCGGCGCGCGAGGCGCTCGACGCGCGGCGTGCGTGGCTGAAGGCCGTGGGCGGCTGACGACCGGCGAGTCCCACTCCCCCGCGTCGCACGCCGGCTGCGGAGGTTCTCCACAGGTTCCGGCGGCCGCGGGTCCCTCCTGCGCCGGATGGCGGAGCATGGGCGCATGGCCAGGCTTCCCGCGGTGCTCGGCACCGACGACCTCCCCCTCGCCGAGCTCTGCGCGGCACGCCTCGACGGCGAACTCGTGCGCATCGGCACCGGATGGTGCCCGGTCGACGAGCCCGACCTGCCCGCGCTGCGCGCCGCAGCGGTGGCCTCGCGCCTGCCGCCGCCGCTGATCGTCGAGCGTCGATCGGCGGCGTGGGTGCACGGGGGCCTGCCCGCCCCGCCCGCCGTCGCGCAGTTCTGCGTGCCGCACGAGTCGCGGGTCGCCGCGCGCAACGATCCGTCGAGCACGGTGCGCGAGGTGACGATCACTGCGGCCGAGGTGGTCGAGCTCGGCCGGATCCGGTGCACGAGCCTCGACCGCACCGTCTTCGACCTCGCGCGCGACACGTCCGAGGACGACGCGGGCGCCATCGCCGTCGTGCGGGCGCTGCTGGCCGTCGACCCGACATCGGCAGGTCGCGTCCGCGCGCGGATCGGATCGGCGCGACGGTTGCCGCACCGGGCGGTGGCGCAGCGGCGCCTCGACACCGCCGCCGGGCCGGTCGATCAGCCGTCGCTGACGCGGTAGACGTCGTAGACGGCGTCGATGCGCCGCACGGCGTTCAGGACCCGGTCCAGGTGCGTGGTGTCGCCCATCTCGAAGACGAACCGGCTGAGTGCCAACCGGTCGGTTCCGGTCGAGACGTTGGCCGAGAGGATGTTCACGTGGTGCTCGGAGAGCACGCGCGTGACATCCGAGAGCAGGCCGGCGCGGTCCAGCGCTTCGATCTGGATCTGGACGAGGAACACGCTCTTCGAGCTCGGCGCCCACTCGACGTCGATCATGCGCTCGGGCTCGCGCAGGAGCGACTGCACGTTGTGGCACGAGGACTGGTGCACCGACACGCCGGAGCCGCGCGTGATGAAGCCCACGATCTCGTCGCCGGGCACCGGCGTGCAGCAGCGTGCGAGCTTGACCAGGATGTCGGGCGCCCCACGCACCAGCACCCCCGAGTCGCTGTGGCGCGGGAGCGGACGGGTCCGAACCGGGATCGGCAGGTCGGGCTCATCGACATCGTCGACGTCGCGGACGAGCGCGACGACCTTCTCGATGACCGACTGCGTCGAGACGTGCCCCTCGCCGACGGCGGCATACAGCGACGACACGTCGTCGTAGCGCAACTGCGCCGCGACCTCGGCGAAGGACTCCTGGCTCATCAGCTTCTGGAGTGGGAGGTTCTGCTTTCGCATCGCCCGCGCGATCGCGTCGCGGCCGTGCTCGATGGCCTCGTCGCGGCGCTCCTTCGTGAACCACTGCCGGATCTTGCTGCGCGCCCGCGGGCTCTTGACGAAGTTCAGCCAGTCCTTGCTCGGGCCGGAGTCGGGGTTCTTCGACGTGAAGACCTCGACGACGTCGCCGCTGTTCAGGGTGCTCTCGAGCGGCACGAGCCGGCCGTTGACCTTCGCGCCCATCGTGCGGTGACCGACCTCGGTGTGCACCGCGTAGGCGAAGTCGACCGGCGTCGCACCGGCGGGCAGCCCGATCACGCGGCCCTTCGGGGTGAAGACGTAGACCTCCTTCGCGCCGATCTCGAAGCGCAGCGAGTCGAGGAACTCGCCCGGATCGGCGGTCTCGGCCTGCCAGTCGGAGATGTGCGCGAGCCACGCCATGTCGGCCTCGTCGCGCGGAGGCGTCGCCTCGGCACGCCCGCCCGCCATCCGCTCCTTGTACTTCCAGTGGGCCGCGACGCCGTACTCGGCGCGCTGGTGCATGTCGTGCGTGCGGATCTGGATCTCGACGGGTCGGCCCTTCGGGCCGATCACGGTCGTGTGCAACGACTGGTAGAGGTTGAACTTCGGCGTCGCGATGTAGTCCTTGAACCGGCCGGGAAGGGGCGTCCAGCGCGCGTGGATCGACCCCAGCACCGCGTAGCAGTCGCGGACGGAGTTGACGAGCACGCGGATGCCGACCAGGTCGTAGATGTCGTCGAAGTCGCGGCCGCGCACGATCATCTTCTGGTAGATCGAGTAGTACTGCTTCGGCCGCCCGACCACTTTGCCGCGGATGCGCGCCGCCTTGAGGTCGTCGGAGACCATGTCGATGACCGACTGCACGTACTCCTCGCGCTGCGGCGTGCGCTGCTTCACGAGGCTCTCGATCTCGGCGTAGAGCTTGGGGTAGAGCACGGCGAACGAGAGGTCCTCGAGCTCCCACTTGATGGTCTGGATGCCCAGTCGATGCGCCAGCGGGGCGTAGATCTCGAGCGTCTCGGTCGCCTTGCGGGCGGCGGACTCGGCGGGCACGAAGCCCCACGTGCGCGCGTTGTGCAGCCGATCGGCGAGCTTGATGATCAGCACGCGGATGTCCTTGGACATCGCGACGATCATCTTGCGGACGGTCTCGGCCTGCGTGGAGTCGCCGTACTTGACCTTGTCGAGCTTGGTGACGCCGTCGACGAGCATCGCGATCTCGTCGCCGAAGTCGGCCCGGAGCTGGTCGAGCGTGTAGGCGGTGTCCTCGACGGTGTCGTGCAGCAGCGCCGCCGCGACGGCCTTGGAGCCGATGCCGAGGTCGGCGAGGATCTGCGCGACCGCGATCGGGTGGGTGATGTACGGCTCGCCGCTGCGGCGCTTCTGGCCCTCATGCGCCCGTTCGGCGACGGTGTACGCGCGCTCGATGACGGAGAGGTCGGCCTTGGGATGGTGCATGCGCACCGTGCGCATGACCGTGTCGACCGCGCCGGTCGGCAGCGCCTTCGAGAAGATCCGGGGCACCAGACGGCGCAGCGACGCCGTCGAGTTGACTCCGGTCTCCGTCATCGCCGCACCTCCAGACCTCAATTATCACCGCTCCCGAGACGGGCGCGCGCCACCGAGGCGGAGGCGAGCGGGCTCAGGCGACCGGAACGGCCTCGACGTCGGAGCCTGCGGCGCCACCGGCGCGTGCACGCTCCTTCAGCACCTTCTGGTCGTGGCGCTTGATGTCGGGCTCGCCCTCGCGCAGCTGCGAGTAGAGCGGCGCGGCGATGAACACCGTCGACCAGGTGCCGACGATGATGCCGATGAGCAGCGCGAGCGAGATGTCGCGCAGCGTGTCGGCGCCGAGCACGCCCGCACCGATGAACAGGATCGCGGCGACGGGCAGCGCGGCCACCACGCTCGTGTTGATCGATCGCACGAGGGTCTGGTTCACCGCGAGGTTCACGGACTCCGCGAAGGTGCGCCGCGACTCCTTGCCGTCCTCGGCGGTGTTCTCGCGGATCTTGTCGAAGACCACGACGGTGTCGTACAGCGAGTAGCTGAGGATCGTCAGGACGCCGATGGTCGCTGCGGGGCTGATCTCGAAGCCCACGGCGGCGTAGATGCCGACGGTCGCGATGAGATCGCCCATGAGCGCGAGGATGGCCGCGAGCGACATCTTCCACGTGCGGAAGTAGAGCGCCATGATGATGCCCGCGAGCAGCACGAAGGCGACGAGGCCGATGACGGCCTGCCTGGTGACGTCAGCGCCCCAGCTCGGTCCGATGAACGAGGACGTGACCTCGGACTCGGGCACGTCGTACGCCTCCGCGAGGGCCGTCGTGATGGCCCGCGACTCGGACTGCTCGAGCTGCTCGGTCTGCACCCGGACGCCGTCGCCGCCCACGATCGTGACGTGCGAGACCGCGCCCGGCACGACCGAGGCGACCGCGTCGCTGGCCGGCTGGGTGGTCGCGTTCTCGACGCCCGCGATCTGGAACTGAGACCCGCCGCGGAACTCGATGCTGAAGTTCACGCCGCGTGCGATCGGGATCGCGATGGCGAGGATGATGAGCACGCCGGCGATGGCGTACCACTTCTTGCGTCCGCCGACGAAGTTGAACGAGCGCTTGCCCGTGTAGAGGTCGTTGCCGAACTGGGTCAGCCGGTTGGCCATCAGGACTCCTTGCCTTCGCCGGCGCCGACGGTGGCGTCGACCTGCGCTGCCTTGCGCTCCGCGATGGTCTGGCGCTTCTGCGCCTCGCGCGAGCTCGATGCGGCCTTCTTCGCCGGGACGGCGACGGGCTTGCGGAACTCGGCGCGACCGCGGTAGACCGCACCCAGTGCCTGCGGGTCGAGGCCCGACCAGGGGTGCCCGCTCGAGAAGAACCGCGTCTGCGCGAGCAGCTGCAGCATCGGATGCGTGAACAGGATCACGACGATGACGTCGATGATCGTCGTGAGGCCGAGCGTGTAGGCGAAGCCCTTGACGCTGCCGACCGCGAGGATGAACAGCACGATCGCCGCGAGCAGGTTGACGCCCTTCGAGGCGAGGATCGTCCGGAAGGCGCGCTTCCATCCGGCCTCGACGGCGCCGACGAGCGGACGGCCGTCGCGCAGTTCGTCGCGGACGCGCTCGAAGTAGACGATGAACGAGTCGGCCGTGAAGCCGATCGCGACGATGAGGCCCGCGATGCCCGCGAGCGAGAGGCGGTAGCCCTCGCGCCACGACAGGATCGTGATCATCAGGTAGGTGATGAGCGCGGCGATCACGAGCGAGGCGATCGTGACGCTGCCGAGCGCCCGGTACTGGAACAGCGTGTAGATGACGACCAGGATGAGGCCGATGAGGCCGGCGATCAGGCCGGACTGCAGCTGCGAGGTTCCGAGCGTGGCCGAGATCGTGTCGGAGGACTGCACTTCGAAGCTGATCGGGAGCGCGCCGAACTTGAGCTGGTCGGCGAGGGCCTTCGAGCTCTCCTGCGTGAAGCTTCCGGTCACCTGCGGGCGCCCGTCGGTGATCACGCCGTTCATCTGCGGTGCCGAGAGCACCGCACCGTCGAGCACGAACGCGAATTGGTCGCGGGGCGTCTGGCCGTTCAACGCGAAGAGGCGCTGGCTGACCTTCGCGAACTCCTCGGTGCCGCGCTCGTTGAACACGATGTTGACGGCCCACTGGCCGGTCGATGCGCCGGACTGCGTCTGGACCTGGCCGTTCGTGGCGTCGACGATGTCCTCGCCGCTCACCTCGACCGGGCCGAGCAGGTACTTGATCTGGCGATTCGTGTCGCAGGTCACGAGCGGCTGGTCGGAGGGGGCGACGTTCGTCTGGCCCGCGTCGAGGCTCGCGCAGTCGAAGTTGTCGAACTGGTCCTGCAGGGCGGGGGTCACCCAGTTGGGGTCGCTCGCGTCGGTCGGTTCGATCGAGGGCGTGGCCTGGAGCTCCTCCTGGGCCCCGTCGGTCGGCTCGGGGCTCGCGCTCGGGTCGATCGACTGGTTGGTCGCCGCGTCGGCGAGGAGCACCGGGCGGAGCTCGAGCTTGGCCGACGACTCGATGCGGTCGCGGGTCTGCTCGTCCAGCTCGCCCGGGATGCGGACGACGACGTTGGAACCCTCGGTGTTGATCTCGGCCTCGGCGACGCCCGAGGCGTCGACGCGCTGGCGGATGATCGACACGGCCTGGTCGAGCTGCTCCTGCGACACGCTCTCGTTGTCGGCGAGCTGCGGCGCGAGGATGATCTGCGTGCCGCCCTCGAGGTCGAGCGCGAGCTTCGGCGTCCAGGAGCCGCCGCCCCAGATCACGCCGGCGGCGTTGATGCCGAACAGCGCGACGATGATGACGCCGAGCCAGGTGAGCGAACGCACGGCCTTGCGGACGGGCGTGGGTCGCGAGGACCGCTTGGTTGGTGCAGCCACGAATTCTGCTTTCTCTGCAGGAGCCCGCGCGTCATCGCGTGGGCCGAGCGTTGGGTCGTTCGCCTAGTCGTCCGACTTCTTGACGTCGGGCGTCTCGTCGCCGGGCGCCTCGTCGACGCGCTCGCCGAACTCGGGCTCGCCCTCGACCACGGCGGTCGACGCCGCGGTCTCGTCGGCCGCGTCGACGACGCGCGCGATGGTCTGGCGGTGGACGGTCAGCACCGTGCCCGGGCCCGCCTTGAGCTCGACCCGGTTCTCCTCCTCGTCGATCGCGAGGATGGTGCCGAACAGCCCGAAGTTGGTCATGACCTTCGCGCCCGGGACGATCTTCGACTGCAGGTCGCGCATGTCCGCCTGGCGCTTGCGCGAGTTGCGGAACATGAAGAAGATCAGCACCGCCAGGACGGCGAGCATGATGATGGTGAACGGGTCGAAGACCATGGGGTGGGTACCTTCCGGGGTGCGCCGCTGCGCACGATCAAGGGCGGGGCGGCCGAGGCCTCCAAGGATTATAGGTCATCGATCGGAAGCGTCGCCGGGCTCTCCCCACCCTCGCGGACGAGCCCGAAGTGGCGCCATGCGGCGGGGGTCGCCACACGGCCGCGCGGCGTCCGCGTGATGAGCCCGATGCGCACCAGGAACGGCTCGACGACCGCCTCGATCGTCTCGGCCTCCTCGCCGACCGAGACGGCCAGCGTGTTCAGCCCCACCGGTCCGCCGCCGAATCGGGTGAGGATGGTCAGCATGACCGCCCGGTCGAGCCGATCCAGCCCGAGCGGATCGACGTCGTAGAGCTCGAGCGCCGCGCGCACCGACTCGACGTCGGCGCGACCCGAGCCCGAGGCGTGCACGAGGGCGTAGTCGCGCACGCGGCGCAGCAGTCGGTTCGCGATGCGCGGCGTGCCCCGGCAGCGCCCGGCGATCTCGGCGACGGCCTCGCGGTCGATCGCGAGGCCGAGCATCGCGGCGGCCCGCGAGAGCACCTGCTCGAGCTCGGACTCGTCGTAGAACTCCAGGTGCGCGGTGAAGCCGAAGCGGTCGCGGAGCGGATTGGGCAGGAGCCCCGCGCGCGTGGTGGCGCCCACGAGCGTGAACGGTGCGAGGTCGAGCGGGACCGAGGTCGCACCGGCCCCCTTGCCCACCATGATGTCGATGCGGAAATCCTCCATGGCGAGGTAGAGCATCTCCTCCGCGGAGCGGGCCATGCGGTGGATCTCGTCGATGAAGAGCACCTCGCCTGGCACGAGCGACGACAGGATCGCGGCGAGGTCGCCTGCATGCTGGATGGCCGGCCCGCTCGACATGCGCAGCGGCCGGCCGCCCTCGTGCGCGACGATCATCGCGAGCGTGGTCTTGCCGAGGCCGGGCGGGCCGGCGAGCAGGATGTGGTCGGGCGTGCGCTGCTGCAGCGCTGCCGCCGACAGCAGCAGCTGGAGCTGGCCGCGGACGCGCGTCTGCCCGACGAACTCCTCGAGGCTGCGGGGTCGCAGTGCGCCCTCGAAGGCGAGCTCGGCCTCGGAGGCGAGCACGGGGTCGGTGAGGTCGAGATCGGCGTCGCTCATCGCGCCCTCGTGGGCTGCTGGGCGGGACCGAGTCGCGCGAGCGTGAGGCGCAGCAGGGTGGGCACCGAGGTCGCGGCGGCGGGGTCGACCGACTCGAGCGTCTCGCTGAGCGCCTCGCCCGCGAGCTTCTCGGACCACCCGAGGCCCGTGAGCGCGGCGAGCACGTCGTCGGCGACGCCCCCGGCGGCGACCGGCGCCCCGGAGGAGGCGGGGGGCGGCGCCACGAGCTTGCCGGCGAGCGAGACGGTGATCAGCTTCGCGGTCTTGGGACCGATGCCGCTCACCCGCCGGAACGCCGCATCGTCGTCGGCGTCGATCGCGCGCGCGACGTCGGCGGGCGACATCGCGGAGAGCACGCCGAGCGCCGATTTCGGGCCCACCCCGGTGACGCCGATGAGCAGTTCGAACACGTCGAGCTCGTCGCGCGTGGCGAAGCCGAACAGCGTCAGCGAGTCCTCGCGGACGATGAGCGAGGTGTGCACGAAGACCTCCTGGCCCTCTCGGCTCGCGAGCACCAGGGCCGGGGTCGCGTTGACCAGGTAGCCCACGCCGCCGACCTCGACGACCAGCGAGCCGCCGGATGCCACGGACACCCGGCCACGGAGGGAGGAGATCACTCCTTCACCCTACGGGCAGCCCCCGACACCGTTGCGGCACGCTCCGCGGCGAGCCACGCGCGCTGCGCCGGGGTGAGCGACGCGGCGGCCGCACGCTCGCGCGGGCTCGCGGCGGCGTCGGCGATCGCCGCGCCCGCGACCCCGCCGGTGCGCCACGCGTGGCAGATCGCGAGGGCGAGGGCGTCCGCGGCATCCGCCGGCTTCGGGACGGCCTCGAGCCCGAGGATGCGGGCGACCATGGCGCCCACCTGCTTCTTGTCGGCACGGCCGTAGCCGGTGATCGCCGCCTTGACCTCGCTCGGCGTGTGCAGGGCGACCGGCAGCGCGCGGCGCTCGGCGATGAGCATCGCGACGCCCGAGATCTGCGCCGTGCCCATGATCGTCGACACGTCGCTGCGCGCGAAGACGCGCTCGAGCGCGACCGCGTTCGGCCGGTGCTCCTCCACGATCGCCTCGAGGCCGTCGGCGATGCGCGCGAGCCGACCCGGCGTCGCGAGCTCCGCGGGCGAGCGCAGCACGACCACGTCGACGAGGGTCGCGGTCCGGTCGGGCGCGACGTCGACGACGCCCACGCCGCAGCGGGTCAGCCCGGGGTCGATGCCGAGCACCCGCACCGCGGCTACTCCGACTCGTTCTCGAGCTCGGCCTGCACCTCGGGCGTGAGGTCGAAGTTGCTGTAGACGTTCTGCACGTCGTCGCTGTCCTCGAGCGCGTCGATCAGGCGGAAGACCTTCTTCGCGGTCTCGGCGTCGATCTCGACCTTGAGGTTCGGCACGAACTCGATGTCGGCCGACTCGTAGTCGAAGCCGGCCTCCTGCAGCGCCTTGCGCACCTCGACCATGTCGGAGGGGTCGGTGACGACCTCGAAGCCCTGCGCGTGCGGCTCGATCTCCTCCGCGCCGGCCTCGAGGGCGGCCATCATGACGTCGTCCTCGGTCGTGCCCTCGCCGCTCACGACGATGACGCCCTTGCGAGTGAAGTTGTAGGCGACCGAGCCGGGGTCGGCGAGCGTGCCGCCGTTCCGGCTGAGCCCGGTGCGGACCTCTGCGGCGGCGCGGTTCTTGTTGTCGGTCAGCACCTCGATCATGAGGGCGACGCCGTTGGGGCCGTACGCCTCGTACGTGATGTTCTGGTACTCGACCGCCTCGCCGCCGATGCCGGCACCGCGCTTGATCGCGCGGTCGATGTTGTCGTTCGGGACCGAGGTCTTCTTGGCCTTCTGCACGGCGTCGTACAGGGTCGGGTTGCCGCCCAGGTCGGCGCCCCCGAGCTTGGCCGCGACCTCGATGTTCTTGATGAGCTTGGCGAACGACTTCGCGCGGCGCGCGTCGATGACGGCCTTCTTGTGCTTGGTCGTCGCCCACTTGGAATGCCCGGACATGCGTCTCCCGTGATGGTGGTCGGTACCCCGACATTCTAGGCCAGCGCGTGCGGCGGGCCGCCGCGCGGTCCCGGCGGGCCGCCGCGGGCCGGATGCCGCGGGCCGGCGCCTCAGGCGAGGAGCTTCTCGAGCGTGCGGAGGTTCCGGTTCGTGGTGGTGGTCTTGAAGACGGGCTTGGCGAGCACCTTGGCGAACGGCGTGTCGACCGTGGTGCCCTTGACGGGGTTCCAGTAGGCGACGCCGTCGCCGCGCTCGATCGGGTCGACCCGCGGGTCGGGCTCGCCGATGGCCTTGAGCAGGGCATCGATCGCGGCGGGTTCTGAGGCGAAGACGACGTAGGGCTGACGTCCGCCGTCGTGGGCGTCGAAGGGGAAGGCCTCGACCACGGCACGCAGCCGCTCGGCGGTCAGCAGCACGATCCACGCCTCGTACCCGAATCGCTCGGAGAGGGCGCGCTCGATCTCGCGCTTCAGCCGCGCGGCGGCGCTCGTGCCGGTCTCGAAGGCGACGTTGCCGCTCGCGAGCACCGTGCGCACGGCCGAGAACCCGAGCCCCTCGAACACCTCGCGCAGCTCGGCGGACCTGATCGTGACGCCGCCCACGTTGACCCCGCGCAGCAGGGCGATCCACTCGGTCATGCCGCGAGCCTACGGCGAGGGTCCGTCACGCGGCGGGCGCGCCGGGGAACCGCACGCCGACCGCTCGCGCCTCGAGCGCGGCCAGCGCGCGGATCGCGTCGGGCTCGCCGCGGCGCCAGGCTCCGACCGCGTCGGGTTCGGCGGCGAACACGGCGGCCGGATCGCGCACGGTCAGGGCGCGCAGCGCGAGCAGGTCCGCGCCGCCGGGGCGTTCGAGCGCCGCTGCCGTCCGCCCGGCGCGCAGCGCGCGCACCAGACGCGGCACGACCCAGGCGAGCAGCACCGCCGCGACCGGCAGTGCCGCGACGCCGACCGCGGCGAGGAGCGCGATCCAGCCCACGGCGTCCTGCTGCCCGCGGCCCACCGACTCGAGGGTCGCCCCCGCGGCGCTGGCCCCGTCGAAGGGTTGGGCGATCCCCGGCCCGATCAGCGGGACGTCTCCCAGGGCGGTCCCGATGTCGGTCATGCTGCCGCGGAATCCGGTGCCCGCCGCCTCGAGCTGCCGGCCGAGGTCGCCGAAGCCCGTCACGAATCGGTGGACGGCCACGGCGGCCCACACCGAGAGGACAACCACGGCCAGCGCGATGACGTCGCCGACGATCTGCCCGGCGCGGCGTCCATCGAAATCCGAGTACGGCTTCATGCCCCAACTCTGGCGTGGGGCGCGGCTCCGGCGCTACGCGGCCGAGGAGGGCGATGCCGACGCGGCGCCGGCAGCGGCCGCCCGCACCTTCCCGAGGAAGTACTCGTGGAAGCGCCGGTCGCCCTGGATCTCGGGGTGGAAGCTCGTGCCGACGAGGTTGCCCTGCTCGACCGCGACCACGCGCCCGTCCGGGAGGGAGGCGAGCGGAGTCGCCTTCTCCCCCACCGACTCGACGACCGGTCCGCGGATGAAGACCGCGTGCACGGGCTCGTCGCCGAGCGCGGGCACGTCGAGGTCGGTCTCGAACGACTGGTTCTGCGAGCCGAACGCGTTGCGGCGCACGACCACGTCGAGCCCGCCGAGGTTCTGCTGTCCGGCGATCGTGTCGAGCAGCGTGTCGGCGATCATGATGAGGCCGGCGCACGTGCCGTACACCGGAAGGCCCTCGGCGATGCGTCGCTTCAGCGGCTCGGCGACGCCGAACGCGCGCGACAGCTTGTCCATCACCGTGGACTCGCCGCCGGGGATCACGAGGCCGTCGATGCCCTCGACGTCCTCGGGGCGCCGGACGAGCACGACGCGCGCGCCGAGCTCCGCCAGCACGCGCGCGTGCTCGCGGAAGTCGCCCTGCAGGGCGAGCACGCCGACCGTGGGGCCCGCGGCATCCGCAGGCCCCATCGACTCGTCGCGGAGAGTCACCATCCGCGCTCGGCGAGGCGGTGCGGCGCGGCGAGGTCGGCGACGTTGATGCCGACCATGGCCTCGCCCAGGCCGCGCGAGACCTCGGCGATGACCTTGGGGTCGTCGTAGAAGGTGGTGGCCTTCACGATCGCGGCGGCGCGCTGCTCGGGGTTGCCCGACTTGAAGATGCCCGAGCCCACGAACACGCCGTCGGCGCCGAGCTGCATCATCATGGCCGCGTCGGCCGGGGTGGCGACGCCGCCCGCGGTGAAGAGCACGACCGGCAGCTTGCCGGTCTCGGCGACCTCGAGCACGAGGTCGTAGGGAGCCTGCAGCTCCTTGGCGGCGACGTAGAGCTCGTCGCGCGTCATCGACTTCAGCTGGTTGATCTCGGCGGTGATCTTGCGGATGTGCTTGGTCGCCTCGGAGACGTCGCCCGTGCCGGCCTCGCCCTTCGAGCGGATCATCGCGGCACCCTCGTTGATGCGGCGGAGCGCCTCGCCCAGGTTGGTCGCGCCGCAGACGAAGGGCGTCGTGAACGCCCACTTGTCGATGTGGTTGACGTAGTCGGCCGGCGAGAGCACCTCGGACTCGTCGATGTAGTCGACCTCGAGCGCCTGGAGCACCTGCGCCTCGACGAAGTGGCCGATGCGGGCCTTCGCCATGACGGGGATCGAGACCTCGGCGATGATCGCCTCGATGAGGTCGGGGTCGCTCATGCGGGCGACGCCGCCCTGGGCGCGGATGTCGGCGGGAACGCGCTCGAGTGCCATCACGGCGACGGCGCCGGCATCCTCGGCGATGCGCGCCTGCTCGGGCGTGACGACGTCCATGATGACGCCGCCCTTCAGCATCTCGGCGAGGCCGCGCTTCACGCGGTTGGAGCCGGTCTCGGCAGTGCTCATCACGGGGTCCCTTCGACGGATGGTGCGCTGTCGCGCAAACTCTCGGACAAGACGCTTGCTTGACCTAGGCCAAAAGATAGCATGGTCCGAGCCCTACCATCGGAGCAGCCATGGAACATGACGTCGCCCTCGCGATCACCGGCCGATCGGCCGCCGACATCGCGGCGAGCGTCCGCGCCCTCATCGAGCGCGGCGAGCTGCTCCCCGGCGACCCCCTGCCGCCCGTGCGCAACCTCGCCGACGACCTCGGCGTGAATCGCAACACCGCGGTCGCGGCCTACCGGCAGCTCACGCTCGCGGGCATGGTCGTCACCCGAGGGCGCGGGGGCACGCGCGTCGCCGACCGGTCCGTGGTCGCCCAGGAGGGGTTCGCGGCCGACAATGTGCTCCGCGATGTCGCGACCGGCAATCCCGACCCCGACCTCATCCCCGACCCGTCCCGCGCGCTCGCCGGCATGGCCGGTAGGCCCGTGCTCTACGGCGAACCGGTCATCGACCCCGGCCTGGAGCGATGGGCCGGCGAGTGGATGCGCGCCGACCTCGCCCCGTCGGACCTCCGGCTGACGATCACGAGCGGCGCGGCCGACGCCGTCGAGCGGCTCCTCGCGCAGGCGCTGGTCCGCGACGACGCCGTGGCGCTCGAGGACCCCTGCTTCCTGACGAGCATCCACACCGTGCGCGTCGGCGGGTACCGTCCCGTGCCGGTCCCGGTCGACGACGAGGGCATGACGGTGGCGGGACTGCGGTCGGCGCTGGAGCAGGGCGTGCGCGCCGTCGTCTGCACGCCGCGCGCGCAGAACCCCACGGGTGCGAGCCTCTCGGAGCGCCGCGCCGCGGATCTCCGCGAGGTCCTCCGAGCCCACCCGTACGTGCTCGTCATCGAGGACGACCACTTCTCGATGCTCTCGCGCCGGCCGTTCCGCTCGCTGATCGGCCCCGACCACAAGCGGTGGGCGCTGGTGCGGTCGGTATCGAAGTTCCTGGGCCCCGACATGTGCCTGGCCGTCACGGCGTCCGATCCCGAGACCGCCGAGCGCCTCGCGATGCGGCTGACCCCGGGAACGACCTGGGTGAGCCACCTGCTCCAGCGCCTCACGCTCGCGCTGGTCACCGACCCCGAGGCGATGGCGGCCGTCGCCGCGGCCGGCCTGCACTACGCCGAGCGCAACGACGCCTTCGCCGAGCGGCTCACGGCGCTCGGCCTGCCCACGACCGCCGGTGACGGGCTGAACCTCTGGGTCCCGCTGCCCGTGCCGGCGCGCGCCGTCTCCGAGCAGCTCATGCGACGCGGATGGCTCGCACGCGCCGGGGACGAGTTCGTCCTCGCCGGCGCGGCGCCGTCGCGGCGCCTCCGGCTCACCGTGCACGACCTCGCCGACGCCGACGCCGATCGCCTCGCCGCCGACATCGCCGCCGCCGTCCGCGCGGCGGGCGGACGGCTCATCCCGGCCGGGATGGAATGATCGAGGGGTGAAGGTCCTCTCGATCCAGTCCGCCGTCGCCTACGGCCACGTCGGCAACTCCGCGGCCGTGTTCCCGCTCCAGCGCATCGGCGTCGAGGTCATGCCGGTCTACACGGTCAACTTCTCGAACCACACCGGCTACGGCGCGTGGCGCGGGCCGCTCATCGACCCCGACGACGTGCGCGAGGTCATCACCGGCATCGAGGAGCGCGGCGCGTTCCCGAAGATCGACGTGATCCTCTCCGGCTACCAGGGCTCCGAGGGCATCGCCGACGTCATCCTCGACGCGGTCGCGCGCATCAAGGCCGCGAACCCCGAGGCGATCTACTCGTGCGACCCCGTCATGGGCAATGCGAAGAGCGGATGCTTCGTGGCGCCGGCGATCCCGGTGCTGCTGCGCGACCGCGTGGTGCCGGCCGCCGACCTCATCACGCCGAACCAGTTCGAGCTCGGGTACCTCACCGGCACCGAGCCCGGCTCGCTCGAGTCGACGCTCGAGTCGGTCGACCTGGCTCGCGCGTCGGGCCCGCGCACCGTGCTGGTGACGAGCGTCGAGCGGCCCGACCGCGAGGAGGGCACGATCGAGATGCTCGCGGTCGACGACCGCGGCGCCTGGATCGTGCAGACGCCGCTGCTGCCGATGAAGGCGAACGGCTCCGGGGATGTCACGGCCGCACTGTTCACGGCGCACTACCGTCGCACGGGCGATGCGGCCGACGCGCTCGCACGCACGGCGTCGAGCGTGTTCGACCTGCTCTCGAACACCCACGAGTCGGGTGAGCGCGAGCTGCAGCTCGTCGAGTCGCAGGAATCGTACGCGCACCCGCGGATGCAGTTCGAGGTGCGGCAGGTCCGCTGACCCAGCCGGGCGGGTCAGGAAGCCGGCCAGGCCTCCGCGATCTCCTGGCGCACCTCGCCGAGCAGGCGCGGGATCGCCTTCGTGCCCGCGACGATCGGGAAGAAGTTCGCGTCGAGGGCCCATCGCGGCACGATGTGCTGGTGCAGGTGCTCGGCGATGCCCGCGCCCGCGATCCGGCCCTGGTTCATGCCGAGGTTGAACCCGTCGCAGCGCGACACCTGCTTGAGCGTGCGCATCGCGATCTGCGTCAGCTCCCCGATCTCGGCGACCTCGTCGGCGCTCGCCTGGTCGTACGTGGCGATGTGGCGGTACGGGCACACGAGCAGGTGACCGCTGTTGTACGGGAAGAGGTTCAGCAGCACGAACGCGTGCTCACCGCGGGCGACGATGAGCGACTGCTCGTCGGAGAGCTTCGGCGCCCGGCAGAACGGGCACGTGTGCTCGTCGGGCTGCTCGCCCTGCTGGATGTAGACGAGCCGGTGGGGGGTCCAGAGCCGCTGGAACGCGTCGGGCACCCCGGCCAGCTCGCTCGAGACATCCGTCGGGATGCCGTCGAACTCGCCATGCTCGTAGGAGGTCATACGAACAGGCCGTCCCTCGTGGTCACCTGGCGGCGGTCGGCGATCGCCTCGAGGATGCGGCGCTCCGCCTCGGCGATCGGCACGCCGTTCTCCTGGCTGCCGTCGCGGAAGCGGAAGCTCACGGTCTCGGCCGTGCGGTCGTTCTCGCCGGCGATGAGCTGAATCGGCACCTTCTGGGTCGTGTGGGTGCGGATCTTCTTCTGCATGCGGTCGTCGCTCGTGTCGAGTTCGGTGCGCACGCCTGCGCCCTGCAGCTGGGTCAGGATGGCGCCGAGGTAGGGCGCGTACTCGTCGGCGACCGGGATGCCCACGACCTGCACCGGCGAGAGCCACACGGGGAAGGCGCCGGCGTAGTGCTCGGTCAGCACGCCGAAGAACCGCTCGATGGAGCCGAACTTCGCCGAGTGGATCATGACGGGCTGCTGGTGGGTGCCGTCGGCCGCGGTGTACTGGAGGCCGAAGCCCTCGGGCTGGTTGAAGTCGTACTGGATGGTCGACATCTGCCAGGTGCGGCCGATCGCGTCGCGCGCCTGCACCGAGATCTTCGGGCCGTAGAACGCGGCCCCGCCCGGATCGGGCACGAGCTCGAGGCCCGAGCGCTCGGCGACCTCGCGCAGCACGTTCGTCGCGACCTCCCACTGCTCGTCGGAGCCCTTGAACTTGTCGGAGTGCTCGTCGCGCGTCGAGAGCTCGAGGTAGAAGTCGTCGAGGCCGAAGTCGCGCAGCAGCCCGAGCACGAAGTTCAGGAGGTGCTCGATCTCGGCGGGCGCCTGCTCGGGCGTGACGTAGCTGTGCGAGTCGTCCTGGGTGAGCCCGCGCACGCGGGTCAGGCCCTGCACGACGCCCGACTTCTCGTAGCGGTACACGGTGCCGAATTCGAAGAACCGCAGGGGCAGGTCGCGGTACGACCGGCCGCGCGAGCGGTAGATGAGGTTCTGCATCGGGCAGTTCATCGCCTTGAGGTAGTACTCGCTGTTCTCGAGCTCCATCGGCGGGAACATGGTGTCCTTGTAGTACGGCAGGTGGCCCGACAGCTCGAAGACGTGCGCCTTCGTGATGTGCGGGGTCGAGACGTACTGGAACCCCTCCTCGATGTGGCGCCGGCGGACGTAGTCCTCCATCTCCCGCTTGATCACGCCGCCCTTGGGGTGGAACACGGGCAGGCCCGAGCCGATCTCGTCGGGGAAGCTGAACAGGTCGAGCTCGACGCCGAGCTTGCGGTGGTCGCGTCGCGCGGCCTCCTCGAGGCGGTGCTGGTACGCGCGCAGCTCGTCCTTGGTGGGCCACGCGGTGCCGTAGATCCGCTGCAGCTGCGGGTTCTTCTCGGACCCGCGCCAGTAGGCGGCGGCGACGCGCATGAGCGCCCAGCCGTTGCCGATCATGCGGGTGTTCGGCAGGTGCGGCCCCCGGCAGAGATCCTTCCAGGCGACCTCGCCGGTCTTCGGGTCGACGTTGTCGTAGATCGTCAGCTCGCCGCCGCCCACCTCGACGCTCTCATTGTCGTCGCCGGAGGCCGCGGCACCCTTCAGCCCGATGAGCTCGAGCTTGTACGGCTCCCCCGCCAGCTCGGCGCGCGCCTCGTCGTCGGTCACGGCGCGACGCACGAAGCGCTGGCCGGCCCGGATGATGCGCGCCATCTCCTTGTCGAGCGCCTTCAAGTCCTCCGGGGTGAACGGCTCGGCCACGTCGAAGTCGTAGTAGAAGCCGTCAGTGACGGGCGGGCCGATGCCGAGCTTGGCCTCGGGGTTCACGTTCTGCACGGCCTGCGCGAGCACGTGCGCCGTCGAGTGCCGCAGGATGGCGAGGCCGTCGGGCGAGTCGATCGTCACGGGCTCGACGACGTCGGCGTCGGTCACCGTCGTCGCGAGGTCCTTCAGCTCGCCGTTGACGCGCATCGCGACAACGGTCCGGTCGGTGAAGAGCTCGAAGCCGTCGGCCAAGTGGATCCACTCCCTGAGGGTTGAGACGAAACCCTTCAACTGTAGTCGGGCCGAGGACCCGCGGGCGGGCCTGCGCGTCACCCGTCGGCGCTGATGCGGAACCGATCCTCGAAGCGGCCGACGGCCGCGACGAATCGAACGTCGAGCGCGGACGGCGTGACCCGCACTATCAGGTTCCCCCAGGACGGATCCGCGTTCGCGCCGGACCACGAGGCGAAGTACGCCGCGTCGGGGTCATCCGGATGGACGTCGCGCAGCGTCGTCCCGCCGGTGCCGACGGTCACGAACACCGTCCCGTCGCCCCGGGCGAGTGCGGCCCCGTCGTCGGCGACGCACGCCGGCGTGATCGCGTCGGGCGCGATCGACTCGCACGCGCCGGAGAACCGGAGCTGGTCGGTGCGCTGGTAGAGGTGCTCGTGTCCGGTCAGCACGAGGTCGACGCCGCCAGAGACGAGCAGGTCGACGAGGTCGGCGCCGGGATCGCACGCGTAGTTCCCGGCCGACAGGCACGGCTTGTGCATGCCGACGACCACCCACGGGATCCCCGCGTCGCGCGCGCCGTCGATCGCCGCACGCGTCCAGTCGTAGCGTTCCGTGCCGGCCGCGTACGACCAGGCGCCCTCCGCACCGCGGAACGTGATGCCCGGCGAGATCACCACGAACCGCACGAGCGGCGCCTCCGCGGGCAGGTCGACGAGGTACTGCCGCGGATAGTCTCCTTCGAGTCCGGGGAGCCGGTTCGGCAGACAGTCGGCGAAGGCCTCGATCGCGCCGTTCCGCCCGTCGGACTCGTGGTTGCCCGCCACGAGCTGAACAGGGATGTCGGGGCCGACGTGCTCCTCGACGAACGCGCACCAGTCGCCCTCCTCGCCGGTCGTCCCGTACGAGAGATCGCCGAGTGCGAAGTGCACCGCGGGATCGAGTTCGCGCACCTGGTCGAGCGTCGCGGCGGCGTGCTCGCTCGATCCGATGTCGCCCTCCGCCGTGAACGTCAGCGCCGACGGCGTCGCGCCGGGCGTGCCGCCGATCCCCGCGCGGTCGGGCGTGCCCGACGGCGTGCATCCGGCCAGCGCGAGGAACCCCGCGAGCACGAGGACGGACGCGCCGATCGATGGTCGCCGTCGCATCCGCACCCCCATGGGCACTCTACGCGCGAGAGCGGAAACGACGAACGCCCCGGCGGACCGGGGCGTTCTCATGTGGTGGGCGATACTGGGATCGAACCAGTGACCTCTTCCGTGTCAGGGAAGCGCGCTACCGCTGCGCCAATCGCCCGGGTTGAGTGAGCTGCGAGGGGCTCGTCTCGAGGTGGATACGGGATTCGAACCCGTGTATACGGCTTTGCAGGCCGCTGCCTCGCCTCTCGGCCAATCCACCGTTGCTTTGGGTTCACCACCAACGAACAAACCGGCTTGCGCCGGCTTGATCAGAGCGGATGACGAGACTCGAACTCGCGACCCTCACCTTGGCAAGGTGATGCGCTACCAACTGCGCCACATCCGCGTTGTCGCTGTTTCGGCGACGTAGAGACTCTAACGGATGACGTGAACGAATGACAAACCGAGCGGGTCGTGTGGCACGTTCGGCCCGGTCAGGCGCGCAATCCGTGCATGCGTCCCGGGCGTGTCGCCGTGCTCGACGAGACCGCACGGCTGCGCTCACGGAGTGATCGGGCATGCGGCCCCCGCGCGTCGACGCCGACGCGCCCGGCCCGCCGGCCGATGTGCGTCGAGGCCGCCGCGTGGGCTAGTATCGACTTCGCGGCACGGCCCCGGTCGGTCCGCGAGACACCTCGGGCGATTGGCGCAGCTGGTAGCGCGCTTCCTTCACACGGAAGAGGTCGTCGGTTCGAGCCCGGCATCGCCCACCACCACGAAGCCCCCGGTCCATGGCCGGGGGCTTCGGCCGTCTCCGAGACTCAGCCGGCCGATCTCCACCCGTACCGGGCGGTGAGCGCGTCGACGACGCGCGCATACCGCTCGCGGTCGAGCGACGCCGCTTCGCGGCGCACACCGTCGGCGTGCACGCGGAACAGCCGGTCCAGGCGGGCCCAGCTCGGCCGGCCCTGCGGGTCCCCACGCGCCGGCCCCGAGGGCGATCGCGTCGCGGTCGTGGTCGTGCGGCGTGCTGGTCAGCTGCACGGCGAGGAACTCCCCCGGCGCGCCGGCCGCGACCACGACGACCGGGCGGTCCTTGCCGCGGCCGTCGCGCTCCTCGTACGGCACCCAGGTCCACACGACCTCGCCCGGGTCGGGCTCGCCGTCGCGCTCGGGCGTGTACGAGAACCGCACGCGCCGGACGGCGCCGGGGTCGAGTTCGACCGTGGCGGACGGGCCCGTGCGCCCCGGCCAGGCCTGCCCGTCCTCCGAGCGGGGCGGCTCCGCGACATCCGATCGCCCCTGGCCCCGCCCCGGGCCGGTCAGCGAGCGGAGCACACGCCCGAGGGCGGTGAGGAAGCGGCTGGTGTCTGGCACACCCGCACACTACCCTCACCGCCCTCGCGGTGATCGCAGCGATCAGACGGTCTCGAGCTTGTAGCCCTCCTCGCCGTGCACGACCGTGTCGATGCCGGCGACCTCGTCCTCGTTCTTCACGCGGAAGCCGATGGTCTTCTGGATGGCGAAGCCGATGACGTACGCGAGGACGAACGAGTAGATCATGACCGCGAAGGCCGCGATCGCCTGCACCATGAGCTGGGTCGGGTCGCCGCTGTAGATGAGGCCGGTGCCGTTGGCGAAGAAGCCGAGGTACAGCGTGCCGATGAGGCCGCCGACGAGGTGGATGCCCACGACGTCGAGCGAGTCGTCGAAGCCGAGCTTGAACTTCAGCTCGATGGCGAGCGCGCAGACCGCGCCGGCGATGACGCCGAGCACGATCGCCCAGATGGGGGTGACCGACGCGCAGGCGGGGGTGATCGCGACGAGGCCCGCGACGGCGCCCGAGGCGGCGCCGACCGAGGTGGGCTTGCCGTCCTTGATCTTCTCGACGACGAGCCAGGCGAGCAGCGCGGCGGCGGGCGCGGCGATCGTGTTCACGAACGCGACCGCGGCGGTGCCGTCGGCGGCGAGCTCCGAGCCCGCGTTGAAGCCGAACCAGCCGAACCAGAGCAGGCCCGCACCGAGGAGCACGAAGGGCGGGTTGTGGGGCACGTGCGCGCCCTTCGAGAAGCCGACGCGCTTGCCGAGGACGAGGGCGAGGGCGAGGGCCGCCGCACCGGCGTTGATGTGCACCGCGGTGCCGCCCGCGAAGTCGATCGCGCCGACGCCGAAGGCCTCCTGCATGCCGTAGGTGATCCAGCCGCCGTAGGCGAAGCTGCCGTCGTCGGCGAGGCCGAAGTTGAACACCCAGCTCGCGACCGGGAAGTAGACGACCGTCGCCCAGATGGCGGCGAAGATCATCCACGCCCCGAACTTCGCGCGGTCGGCGATGGCGCCGGAGACCAGTGCGACCGTGATGATCGCGAACGTGGCCTGGAACGCCACGAACGCGAGCGGCGGGTACGCGGCGCCCTCGGGGACCTCGAGGAGGCTCGTCAGGCCGATGGCGGACCAGTCGATCGTCCACGGGGCCACGAGGCCCTCGGAGCCGGGGAACGCGATCGCGTAGCCGTAGACGACCCACAGGACGCCGATCAGGCCCATCGCGCCGAAGCTGAGCATCATCATGCTGATCACGCTCTTGGCCTTCACGAGGCCGCCGTAGAAGAACGCGAGTCCGGGGGTCATCAGCAGGACGAGGGCTGCCGCGATCAGCAGGAACGCGGTGTTGCCTTGATCCATGTCGAACCTCTCTCAAGAATCTGGGGGGCAGGTGCTGAACAGTTTCTTGAGAGGACGTTTCCGAACGCGGCGTCGGATGTTTCGGGGTCGTTACGGCCCGCGCCGGGGCGTAAACAGCATGTTTCGGGGAACGGAGGATCGCCTGTGACGTCGCGCGGATCGGGCCGCCGGCGGCGGCCCGAGATCAGTCGTGCGGCGGCAGCTCGCCCGTCGTGAGGGCGATCATGCGCGACATCGAGCGCAGGTACTTCTTGCGGTAGCCGCCCGAGAGCATGTCGCCGCCGAACACCTCGTCGAGCGGCACGCCGCTCGCGACGATGGGCACCTCGGCGTCGTACACGCGGTCGATGAACGCGACGAGCCGGAGCGCGGCGTTCTGGTCGGTCAGCTCGTGCACGCCCGTGAGGGCGATGATCTCGAGGCGGGCGATGAGCTTGATGAACTTCGACGGGTGCACGGTCGCGAGATGCGCGATCAGCGCGTCGAACGTGTCGAGCGAGACCCGGTGACCGCGGCCGGCGAGGGCGGATGCCGCGTGCTCGACGGCCGCGTCGTCGGGCAGCGCCTCGGCATGCCCCTCGGTGTCGCGGCGGCGGTAGTCGAGGCCGTCGATGCGGAGGGTCTCGAAGTTCGACGCCAACCCGTGGATCTCGCGGAGGAAGTCGGCGGCCGCGAACCGGCCCTCGCCGAGCGCGTTCGGGGGCGTGTTCGAGGTGGCCGCCACGCGCGTGCCGCTCGCCATCAGCTCGCCGAGGAACCGCGTCATGAGCATCGTGTCGCCCGGGTCGTCGAGCTCGAACTCGTCGATGCAGATCAGCCGGGCCCCGCGCAGCAGCTCGACCGCGGGCGCGTAGCCGAGCGCGCCGACGAGCGCCGTGTACTCGATGAAGGTGCCGAAGTACTTCGGCCCGTGCGCGACGTGCCAGAGCGCCGCGAGCAGGTGCGTCTTGCCGACGCCGAATCCGCCGTCGAGGTAGACGCCCGGCAGCTCGATGCGCGCCGGGCGCTTGCGCGAGAAGAACCCGCCCGGGCGCTGCGCCGCACGCCAGGCGCCCGCGAACTCGTTCAGCCGGTCGAGCGCGGCCTGCTGCGACGGAAAGTCGGGGTCGGGTCGGTACGACTCGAACGAGGCGTGCTCGAACTGCGGCGGCGGCACCAGCTCCGAGGCGATCTCGGCGCCCGTGATCGAGGGGTTCCGGTCGACGAGGCGCTCGAGGGCGGATGTCGCTGCAGTGGTCATCGGCGAGGGGCTCCCGTGTTGCGCGTGGTGACGGGCCCGGTGACGCCGACCGGCGCGCCGCGTAGATTCGAGGTGGACAGGTGACCAGCCTAGTCCGCCACCCCGCCCGCCTCGTCCGACCCCGGACGCCCCCAGGAGGTTCCCATGCCCGTCGAGTCCGACCCCGCCGCGAAGCTGGCCGAGTACGCCCACCCCGAGCGGCTCGTCACGACCGAGTGGCTCGCCGAACGCCTCGGACGACCGGGTCTCGTGGTCGTCGAGTCCGACGAGGACGTGCTGCTCTACGAGACCGGCCACATCCCCGGGGCCGTGAAGGTCGACTGGCACACCGAGCTGAACGACCCGGTCGTGCGCGACTACCTCGACGGCGAGGGATTCGCCGCGCTCGTCGGCTCGAAGGGCATCGCCCGCGACTCGACCGTCGTCATCTACGGTGATCGCAACAACTGGTGGGCCGCCTACGCGCTCTGGGTCTTCACGCTCTTCGGGCACCCCGACGTGCGGCTCCTCGATGGCGGCCGCGACAAGTGGATCGCCGAGGGCCGGGCGCTCACGACGGAGCCGCCGAGCGTCACGCCGGTCGAGTACCCGGTCGTCGAGCGCGACGACACGACCGTCCGCGCGTTCAAGGAGGACGTGCTCGCCCACCTCGGCAAGCCGCTCATCGACGTGCGCTCGCCCGAGGAGTACACCGGCGAGCGCACCCACATGCCGGCCTACCCCGAAGAGGGCGCGCTGCGCGGCGGGCACATCCCGACCGCGGCATCCGTGCCGTGGGCCTGCGCCGCCGCCGAGGACGGCACGTTCAAGCGCCGCGCCGAGCTCGAGGCGATCTACCGCGACGAGGTCGGCCTGCGCGACGGCGACGAGGTGATCGCCTACTGCCGCATCGGCGAGCGTTCGAGCCACACCTGGTTCGTGCTCACCCACCTGCTCGGCTTCGAGCACGTGCGCAACTACGACGGCTCGTGGACCGAATGGGGCAGCGCGGTGCGCGTGCCGATCGCCGTCGGGCCGGAGCGCGGCGAGGTGCCCGGCCGCTGAGCCGGCGCGCGGCCGCTCGGTGGGAGAATGGATCCGATGGATGCCACGACCCTGCCCGCCGCGCTCGCCGAGACGCGCGAGGACTTCCTCGCGCTCGGCCTGAAGGACCGCCTGACGCTGCTGCTCGACTTCTCGAACGAGCTGCCCGAGCTGCCCGAGCGCTACCGCGACCACCCCGACCTGCTCGAGCGCGTCGAGGAATGCCAGTCGCCGGTGTTCATCTTCGTCGAGCTGGATGACGCGGGGCTCGTGCACATGCACGCGACCGCGCCGGCCGAGGCACCGACGACGCGTGGCTTCGCCTCGATCCTCGCGCAGGGGCTCGAGGGGCTCACGCCCGACGAGGTCATGGCGATCCCCGCCGACTATCCGCAGTCGCTCGGGCTCAACGAGGCGGTCTCACCCCTGCGCGTGCGCGGGATGTCGGGCATGCTGGCCCGCGCGAAGCGCCAGCTCGCGGAGCGCCTCGCGGGCTGATCCGGCGGCCGTTCAGCGCGCCGCGAGCCAGTCGCGGATCAGTCTCGTCCACCGCTCGGGGTCGAAGTTCCACAGCCGCGTGTGCCGCGCCTCGTCGAACACCTCGAACTGCACGAGGTCGGGGCGCACCGTCGCGAGGCGTCGCGAGCCGTCGATCGGAACGAAGCCGTCGTCCTCGCTGTGCATGAGCAGGATGGGGACGTCGAGCTCGTCAGCCCGCGCGACGGCGTCGAGCGCCTCGAGGTCGATCGGCGCCGCGAGCCCGGTGAGGGTGCCCGCGACGGGAGCGCTCAGCACGCGCGCCACGGCGCCGCCGAGCTCGTCGGGCCAGCCGAGCGCCCGGCCCTGGAATCGCAGGATGTCGGGCCAGTCGACCGCGGGCGACTCGAGGATCACGCCCACGAGGTGCTCGCGCACCTCGGCCGAGCGGAACACGGTCTGCAGCACGATCGAACCGCCCATCGACCATCCCATGAGCACGATCCGCCGGGCGCCGTGGGCCACCGCGAACCGGACGGCCGCGACGACGTCCTCCCACTCGGTGCCGCCGAGGCCGTAGCGGCGGTCCTCGCTCTCGGGCGCCTCGCCGTCGTTGCGGTAGGAGACGAGCAGGCTCGACCATCCCGCCTCGTGGGCGGGAGCGATCGCGCGCAGCGCCTCGTGCCGCTTGGCGCCACGGCCGTGGACTTGGACGACCCAGTCCGCCGAGTCGGCGCCGGACGCGTCGGCGGCCGGGACGAACCACGCCGGCGCCGGTCCGAGCGGCGTCTCGACGACGACGTTGCGGTACGGCTCGGCCACCTCCCACGGACCGAGGTGGTACCAGCCGCTCAGACGCCCGCGGGTCGCGCGGTCGAGCCGGCCGAAGTCGACGGACTCGATGCGCCGCCGCACGCGGTGGCCGTCGTCGTCGATGACCTCGCCGAGTCGCGCGTGACCGGAGTCGTGCTCGAACCAGAGCGCGTAGCGACCGCCCACCCTGGTCTCGGGGTTGGAGGTCAGGAGCACCTCCCGGGCGGCGAGGTCGACGTGGTCGATGCGGAGGTCGTCCTCGCGCTGGGGCTCCGGGATCACCACGCGTCGCGCGAAGACGACCGCGGTCGCCGCGGTGGCGGCCGCGAACGCGACGCCCACGAGCGCCACGCCGCCCAGCACTGCGGCGACCGGTCCGACGGTGCGTTCCAGCCGTGCCATGCTGCCTCCTCGAACCATCCGACCGCCTCGCCGCGAGGTCGCGGCGCGCCGCCGCCCACCCCCGTGATCCAGACTCTAGTCTGCACACGTGTCGGACTCGGCGTTGCCACCCCCGGAGTTCGCCGCGGCGCTCGCGTCGCTGCGTGCTGCGGCGCCGCGCCCCGAGCTCCGCGTGACGGAGATCGCGGCGCCGTCCTCGCTCGCACCGTGGGCGGTCGCGCTCGCGGCCGATGTCGCTCCCGGCCGTCACGCCGACGACTCCGACCTCGGCACGGGGAGGTTCGTGCTGCTCTACGACCCGTCGGAGCCCGAGTCGTGGGGCGGACGCTTCCGCGTCGTGTGCTTCGCGCAGGCCCCTCTCGAGACCGACATCGGCACCGACCCGTTCCTCGCGGAGGTCGCGTGGTCGTGGCTCGTCGACGCGCTCGACGCGCGCGGCGCCGGGTACGTCGCGGCGTCCGGCACGGTCACGAAGATCCTCTCGACCGGATTCGGCGAACTCGCGCGCCAGGGCGACGGCGCCGAGCTGGAACTGCGCGCCTCCTGGACGCCGCTCGATGAGAACGCGGCGCCGCATGTGGAAGGGTGGAGTGAGTTGCTGTGCATGCTGGCGGGGCTACCTCCTTCGACCGAGGGGGTGACGGCCCTTCCGCGACGGAGGAGGAGACGTGGCTGACGAGTTCCACGTGATCGACTCCCGCGAGGCGTACGACGAGGCCGTCGAGCGCATCGAGGGCGGATCGGGCCCCGTGGCCGTCGACGCGGAGCGGGCGAGCGGATTCCGCTACTCGCAACGCGCCTACCTGATCCAGCTCTACCGTCGGGGTTCGGGCACGTTCCTGTTCGACCCGACGATGCTCGGGGGGTTCGGCGAGGTGCAGGCGCTGATCCGCGACGAGGAGTGGGTGCTGCACGCGGCGAGCCAGGACCTGGCCTGCCTGCGCGAGGTCGGGCTCGACCCCGTCCGCATCTTCGACACCGAGCTCGCGGCGCGCCTGCTCGGCATGCCGCGCGTGGGCCTCGCATCCGTCGTCGAGGAGCTCCTGGACATCAAGCTCGCCAAGGAGCACTCCGCCGCCGACTGGTCGACGAGGCCCCTGCCGCAGTCGTGGCTCCGGTACGCGGCGCTCGACGTCGAACTGCTCGTCGACGTGCGAGACCGCCTCGCCGAGCGACTCGCCGAGGCCGGCAAGGCGGGGATCGCCGAGCAGGAGTTCGAGGCGACCGTGCGCCGCGAGGCGAAGCCGCCCGCCGCCGAGCCCTGGCGGCGGCTGAGCGGCATCCACGCGCTGCGCTCGCCCCGCAACCTCGCGGTCGCCCGCGAACTCTGGCTGGCGCGCGACGCCCTCGCGGTCGAGGCCGACGTGGCACCCGGCCGGCTGATCCCCGACGCATCCATCCTCGCGGTGGCCAAGAACCTGCCCGAGTCCAAGCGCGCGCTCGCCGACCTCAAGGCGTTCAACGGCCGCGCGAGCCGCACCGAGCTCGACCGGTGGTGGGCCGCCATCGAGACGGCGCGCACCGCCGAGCCGCCCGCGACGCGCGTGCCGAGCGACGCTCCCCCGCCGCCCCGCGCGTGGGCGGCGCGCAACCCCGAGGCGGACGCGCGGCTGCGGTTCGCGAAGGAGGCGGTCGCCGAGGTCGCCGAGCGGTTGGAGATGCCCGTCGAGAACGTACTCACGCCCGATCACCTGCGGCGCGTGGCGTGGCATCCGCCCATCGAGCCCACCGCGGGCAACGTCGCCGACGCCCTCGCCGCACTCGGCGCGCGGCCCTGGCAGCTTGAGGCAACTGCACAGATAATCGCCGATGCCTTTGTGCGAGCGGCACAATCGCTCGCGGACGCCGCGCACGAGGCTTCGTAGGAACCACCAACCGATTCCTCCCCCGCCGACGGCGTTCCTAGGATCGGGTCATTCCTCACTCGAAAGGGAGCTGCAGCGTGGCTGAACGAGCTGATGTCGTGTTCGTCGACGGGGTCCGGACCCCGTTCGGACGGGCCGGCGAGAAGGGCATGTACTGGAACACGAGGGCGGACGACCTCGCGGTCAAGGCCATCACCGGTCTGCTCGAGCGCAACCCGAACCTTCCCACCGACCGCGTGGACGATGTGGCCATCGCCGCCACCACGCAGCAGGGCGACCAGGGCCTCACCCTCGGCCGCACCGCGGCGATCCTCGCCGGGCTGCCGCTGAGCGTGCCCGGCTTCGCGATCGACCGGATGTGCGCCGGCGCGATGACCGCCGTGACGACGACGGGGTCGGGCATCGGCTTCGGCCAGTACGACGTCGTCATCGCGGGCGGCGTCGAGCACATGGGCCGCCACCCGATGGGCCTGGACGCCGACCCGAACCCCCGCTTCCTCGCGGAGAAGCTCGTCGCCGCCGACGCGCTGAACATGGGCAACACGGCCGAGCGCCTGCACGACCGCTTCCCCGAGCTCACCAAGGAGCGCAGCGACCGGTTCGGCGTGCGCAGCCAGCAGAAGGTGCAGGCCGCGTACGACGCCGGGCACATCCAGCCCGACCTCGTGCCGGTCGCCCTCCGCACCGCCGAGGGCTGGGGCCTCGCGACCGAGGACGAGGGGCGCCGCCCCGAGACCACCATGGAGGGCCTCGCCACCCTCAAGACGCCGTTCCGGCCGCACGGCCGCGTCACGGCCGGCAACGCCTCCCCGCTGACCGACGGCGCGACCGCGTCGATCCTCGCGAGCGCCGACGCCGCCAAGGAGCTCGGCCTGCCCGTGAAGATGCGCATGGTGAGCTTCGGCTTCGCCGGCGTGCAGCCCGAGGTCATGGGCATCGGCCCCATCCCCTCGACCGAGAAGGCGCTCACGCGCGCCGGCCTGAAGATCGAGGACATCGGGCTCTTCGAGCTCAACGAGGCCTTCGCCGTCCAGGTGCTCAGCTTCCTCGACCACTTCGGCATCGACGATGAGGACCCGCGCGTCAACCAGTGGGGCGGGGCGATCGCGATCGGCCACCCGCTCGCCGCGTCGGGCGTGCGCCTCATGATCCAGCTCGCACGCCAGTTCGAGCTGCACCCCGAGGTGCGCTACGGCCTCACGGCCATGTGCGTCGGCCTCGGACAGGGCGGCAGCGTCATCTGGGAGAACCCGCACCACAAGCGCTACGGAAAGGGCCGCTGAGCGAGATGACCGACTACTCGAAGATCGACTTCTCCGAGCTGGCCGCCGCCTTCGCCGACGACGAGGTCGTCACGCACTCGTACGTGCGCGACATCCGCCTGCCGTCGGGCAAGGTGCTCGCGCTCATCACGCTCGACAACGGGCGCGACCACACGCGCCCGTCGACGCTCGGTCCGGTGACGCTGCTCGAGCTGAACGACCGGCTCGACGAGCTGCAGGCCCGCGCGGCGGCCGGCGAGATCCAGGCCGTCGCCGTCACGGGCAAGCCGTACTTCCTCGCCGCGGGAGCCGACCTGTCGAAGGTGGGCGAGATCCCGAGCCGCGAGATCGCGCTGAAGATGGGCCAGCTCGGCCACATGGTCTTCGGCAAGCTCGGCGAGCTCGGCGTGCCCTCGTTCGCGTTCATCAACGGCCTGGCCCTCGGCGGCGGCCTCGAGATCGCGCTGAACAGCGACTACCGCACCGTGGATGCCTCGGCGCCGGCGATCGCGCTGCCCGAGGTGTTCCTCGGCATCGTGCCGGCGTGGGGCGGCGCCTACCTGCTGCCGAACCTCATCGGCATCGAGAACGCGCTGCGCGTGGTGATCGAGAACCCGCTCAAGCAGAACCGCATGCTGAAGGCGAAGGACGCGCTCGAACTCGGCATCGCCGACGCGATGTTCGCGCCGGTGAACTTCCTGGAGGATTCGCTGAAGTGGGCCGACGGCGTGCTCGGCGGCTCGATCAAGGTGAAGCGGCCGAACCAGCCCGGCAAGCTCGAGAAGCTCGCCAAGTGGGATGTCGCGATCGGCATCGCGCGCAAGAGCCTCGAGGGCAAGATCGGCACGACCGCGAAGTCGCCGTACGTGGCGCTCGACCTCCTCAAGGCGGCCAAGGGCGGCACGAAGGAGGACGCGTTCGCGCGCGAGGACGAGGCGCTCGCCGACCTCGTCTCGGGCGACCAGTTCGTCGCGTCGATCTACGCGTTCAACCTCGTGCAGAAGCGCGCGAAGAAGCCCGCGGGCGCTCCCGCGAAGGAGCTCGCCCGCAAGGTCACGAAGGTCGGCATCATCGGCGCCGGCCTCATGGCGAGCCAGTTCGCCCTCCTGTTCGTGCGCCGCCTGCAGGTGCCGGTCCTCATCACCGACCTCGACCAGGCGCGCGTCGACAAGGGCCTGGCCTACATCCGCGACGAGATCGGCACCCTCGAGCAGAAGGGCCGCATCGACGCCGACGAGGCGAACCGCCTTCGGGCGCTCGTCTCCGGGACCACCGACAAGGCCGACTTCGCCGACTGCGACTGGGTCATCGAGGCGGTCTTCGAGGACCTCGCGGTCAAGCAGCAGGTCTTCGCCGAGGTCGAGCCGCACCTCGCCGAGACGGCGATCCTCGCGACGAACACCTCGTCGCTCTCGGTCGAGCAGATCGGCGCGAAGCTGGCCCACCCCGAGCGCGTCGTCGGCTTCCACTTCTTCAACCCGGTCGCGGTCATGCCGTTGCTCGAGATCGTGAAGGCGCCCGCGACCGACGACGAGACGCTCGCCACGGCCTTCGCGGTCGCCGCGAAGCTGAAGAAGAGCGCGGTGCTCACGGCTGATGCGCCGGGCTTCGTCGTGAACCGCCTGCTCGCCAAGGTCATGGGCGAGGCCGCCCGCGCCGTCGACGAGGGCACGCCGGTGCCCGTCGTCGAGAAGGCGCTCACGCCGATCGGGTTGCCGATGGGACCGTTCGAGCTCATCGACCTCGTCGGCTGGGCAGTGGCCGCGCACGTGCAGGACACCATGGTGCGCGAGTTCCCCGAGCGGTTCTACTCGTCGGAGAACCTGCACGCGCTCGCGCAGCTCGACGGCCCGGTCGTCGAGAAGGACAAGCACGGCAAGGTCACCGACCTCACCAAGGAGGCGAAGAAGACCATCACCGTCGGCTCGTCGCCGGTCGACGCGGCCACGATCCTCCGTCGGGTGGAAGACGAGCTCGCGCGCGAGATCAAGCTGATGCTCGACGAGCAGGTCGTCGCCGCGGCCGAGGACATCGACCTCTGCCTGATCCTCGGTGCCGGATGGCCGTTCCCGGCCGGCGGCGCGACGCCCTACCTCGACCGGGTCGGTGCTTCGGAGCGCGCCTTCGGCGACACGTTCCACCACCCGCCGATCCGCGGCGTGGGCGCCTGACGCCTGACGCGACGACCACCGGACGGCCCCCGACGCACGATGTCGGGGGCCGTTCGTATGCTCGGGCGGTGACGAAGATCCAGTACTACGTGGCCTCCACCCTCGACGGATTCATCGCCGACGAGCACGACGACCTCGCCTGGCTGCTGCAGTTCGGCATGGACGACTTCACCGAGCACTACGAGCGGTTCTTCGCCCAGGTCGGCGCGCTCGTGCTGGGTGCGACCACCTACGAGTGGGTGCTCCGCGAGGGGGGCGGGTGGCCCTACGGCGCCATCCCGACGTGGGTGCTCACGCACCGCGAGCTCGAGGTACCCGAAGGCGCCGACGTGCGGTTCGCGTCAGGCCCGGTCGCGCCGGTCGCCGATGCTGCGGTGGCTGCAGCCGACGGGCGCAACGTGTGGGTCATCGGCGGCGGCCCGGTCGCGGCGCAGTTCCTCGAGGCCGGTCGGCTCGACGAGCTGCTCGTCACGTACATGCCCGTCGCGCTCGGCCGCGGCCGCCCCCTGCTACCCGTGGGCGCGGTCACGCCGCCGCTCGAGCTCGTCGAGGTCACGCGGCTCGGCGACGCGGTCGAGCACGTGTACCGCGTCGGCTGACGCCGACGTCAGACGCGGGGCTGCGAGCCCGTGTCGCTCGACACCGGCTCCAGGCCCGCCCCGCGCGCGTGCGGCAGCTTGCTGCCGAGCACCATCCCGGTGACGTCGCGCGCGATGTGCTGGGGCGTCAGCCCGACCCGCTCGAGGATGTCGCCGCGCGAGCCGTGGTCGAGGAACTCGTCGGGCAGGCCCACCTCGGTCACCGCGGTGTCGACGCCGGCCTCGCGCAGGTCCTGGCGGATGCGCGTGCCGATGCCGCCGACGCGGATGCCGTCCTCGATGCTCACCACGATGCGGTACTCGGCCGCGAGGCGCACGACGCTCTCGGGCACCGGCACGACCCAGCGCGGGTCGACCACGGTCGCCCCGATCCCCTGCGCCTCGAGCCGCTGCGCGACGTCGAGACCGATGCCGGCCATCGGACCGACCGTGACGATGAGCACGTCCTTGCGCTCCGACTCGAGGAGCACGTCGACGCCGTCGTCGGTCCGGCGCACCGAATCGTACTCGGTGCCGACCGTCCCCTTCGGGAAGCGCAGCACGGTGGGGCCGTCGTCGACCCGGACCGCCTCGCCGAGCTCCTCGGCCAGGCGCACCGAGTCGCGCGGTGCCGCGATGCGGATGCCGGGGACGACCTGCAGGATCGAGAGGTCCCACACGCCGTGGTGGCTCGGGCCGTCGGGGCCGGTGACGCCGGCCCGGTCGAGCACGAAGGTCACGCCGGCCTTGTGCAGCGCGACATCCATCAGCACCTGGTCGAACGCCCGGTTGATGAACGTCGCGTAGATCGCCACGACGGGGTGCAGGCCACCGAACGCGAGGCCGGCGGCCGAGGTCGCGGCGTGCTGCTCGGCGATGCCGACGTCGAAGACCCGGGCCGGGAACCGCTCGGCCATCCGGTGCAGGCCGGTCGGCCGGAGCATGGCCGCCGTGATGCCCACGAGTCGCTCGTCTCGCTCGGCGAGGCTCACGAGCTCGTCGGCGAACACGCCGGTCCAGGACGGCGCGGAGGCCTTCTCCATCGACTCGCCGGTCTCGGGGTCGATCTGGCCGACGGCGTGGAACTGGTCGGCCACGTCGCGTCGGGCCGGCTCGTAGCCGCGGCCCTTCTCGGTGATCGTGTGCACGATCACCGGGGCGCCGTACGACTTGGCCTGGCGCAGCGCCTCCTCGACGGCGCGTTCGTCGTGGCCGTCGATGGGGCCGATGTACTTGATGTCGAGGTTGGAGTAGAGCGCCTCGTTGCCGCTGAACCGGCTGAGGAAGCCGTGCAGGCCGCCCCGGACGCCGCGGTAGATCGCGCGGCCCGGCGAGCCGAGCTTGTCGAAGGCGCTGCGGCTGCGCAGGTGCAGCGTGCGGTACGACTGCTTCGTGCGCACCGAGTTGAGGAACCGCGCCATGCCGCCGATGGTCGGTGCATAGGAGCGGCCGTTGTCGTTCACGACGACCACGAGGTTGCGCGTGTTGTCGTCGGAGATGTTGTTCAGCGCCTCCCACGTCATGCCGCCCGTGAGGGCGCCGTCGCCGACGACCGCGACCACATGGCGGTCGCCCTGCCCGGTCATCTCGAACGCCTTGGAGATGCCGTCGGCCCACGAGAGCGAGCTGGAGGCGTGCGAGCTCTCGACGACGTCGTGCACCGACTCGGAGCGCTGCGGGTAGCCGGCCATGCCGCCGGTCTGGCGCAGCGTGGAGAGGTCCTGCCGGCCCGTCAAGAGCTTGTGCACGTACGACTGGTGGCCCGTATCGAAGATGATCGGGTCGCGGGGCGAATCGAAGACGCGGTGGATGGCGATGGTGAGCTCGACGACGCCGAGGTTGGGACCGAGGTGGCCGCCCGTCTTGGACACGCCGGAGACGAGCACCTCGCGGATCTCGCGGGCGAGTTCGTCGAGCTGGTCCTGGGTGAGCGCGTCGAGGTCGCGGGGTCCGCGGATCGTGTCGAGCAGCCTCATGCGTCGTGCCTTCCGGAGCTGTGGGCGGCGGGAGTGCCACGGTTTCGTTCGAGTGTACGCCGGGGCAGCTGGGAGCCCCGGCAGAGATCGGGGGCGGCGGGCCGAAGCCCGCCGCCCCCGGATCGGTGCGGCGCGTCAGACGAGGCTGCGCAGCACGTACTGCAGGATGCCGCCGTTGCGGTAGTAGTCGGCCTCACCGGGCGTGTCGATGCGGACGACGGCGTCGAACTCGACCGTCGGCTTGCCGGCCGGCGAGTGCTCGCTCGGCTCGGCGACCACGTGGACGGTCTTCGGCGTGACGCCGTCGTTCAGCTGCTCGAGGCCCGTGATCGAGACGATCTCGGTGCCGTCGAGGCCGAGCGAGTCGGCCGTCTCGCCCGCCGGGAACTGCAGCGGCACGACGCCCATGCCGATGAGGTTCGAGCGGTGGATGCGCTCGAAGCTCTCGGTGATGACGGCCTTCACGCCGAGCAGGTTGGTGCCCTTGGCCGCCCAGTCGCGGCTCGAGCCCGAGCCGTACTCCTTGCCGCCGAAGATCACGAGCGGGGTGCCCTGCGCCTGGTAGTTCATCGAGGCGTCGTAGATGAAGGACTGCGGACCCTCGGGCTTCGTGAAGTCGCGCGTGTACCCGCCCTCGACGCCGTCGAGCAGCTGGTTCTTCAGGCGGATGTTCGCGAACGTGCCGCGGATCATGACCTCGTGGTTGCCGCGACGCGAGCCGTAGGAGTTGAAGTCCTTGCGGTCGACGCCGTGCTCGGTGAGGTACTGGCCCGCGGGGCTGTCGGCCTTGATCGAGCCGGCCGGCGAGATGTGGTCGGTCGTGACCGAGTCGCCGAGCTTCGCGAGCACGCGGGCGCCCGTGATGTCGGAGACCGGCGTGGTCTCGAGCGTCATGCCCTCGAAGTACGGAGGACGGCGCACGTAGGTCGACTCGGCGTCCCACTCGAAGGTGGCGCCCGTGGGGGTCGGCAGGTTGCGCCACCGATCGTCGCCCTCGAAGACGCTCGCGTACTGGCGCGTGAACATCTCCTCGTTGATCGACTCGTCGATGGTCTTCTGCACCTCGGCGGCGTCGGGCCAGATGTCCTTGAGGTAGACGTCGTTGCCGTCGCGGTCGGTGCCGAGCGGGTCGGTCTCGAAGTCGAAGTTCATCGATCCGGCGAGCGAGTACGCGATCACGAGCGGCGGGCTCGCGAGGTAGTTCATCTTCACGTCGGGGTTGATCCGGCCCTCGAAGTTGCGGTTGCCCGAGAGCACCGCGGTGACGGCGAGGTCGTTCTGCTGCACGGCGGCCGAGACCTCCTCGATGAGGGGGCCCGAGTTGCCGATGCACGTCGTGCAGCCGTAGCCGACGGTGTAGAAGCCGAGGTCCTCGAGGTCCTTCGTGAGGCCGGCCTTCTCGTAGTACTCGGTGACGACCTTCGATCCCGGCGCGAGGGTCGTCTTCACCCACGGCTTGGCCTTGAGGCCCTTCTTGACCGCGTTGCGGGCGAGGAGGCCGGCGGCGAGCATGACCGACGGGTTGGAGGTGTTCGTGCACGAGGTGATCGCCGCGATGGTCACCGCGCCGTGGTCGAGCGTGTAGTTCGCGCCATCCGCCGTCTGCACCGGGGTCGGCTTGGAGGCCGTCTTCGGGGCGTGCGAGCGGTGGACGTGCACGTGGTGGCTGTGCTCGTCCTCCGGCGTGTTGCCGGGCGGGTCGGAGGCCGGGAACGACTCGGCGACCTCGAGGTCGACGAGGTCGTGCTCGACATCGGCGTAGTTCGTCAGGTCCTTCTCGAACTGCGACTTGGCGTCGGAGAGGACGATGCGGTCCTGCGGGCGCTTCGGGCCGGCGATCGACGGGACGACCGTGGAGAGGTCGAGCTCGAGGTACTCGGAGAACACCGGCTCGTTGTCGGCGTCGTGCCAGAGCTTCTGGACCTTCGAGTACGCCTCGACGAGGGCGATCTGCTCCTCGCTGCGGCCCGTGAGACGCAGGTAGTCGAGCGTGACCTCATCGATCGGGAAGATCGCGGCGGTCGAGCCGAACTCGGGGCTCATGTTGCCGATGGTCGCGCGGTTGGCGAGCGGCACGGAGGCCACGCCCGAGCCGTAGAACTCGACGAACTTGCCGACCACGCCGTGCTTGCGGAGCATGTCGGTGATGGTGAGCACGACGTCGGTCGCGGTCACGCCCGTGGGGATCTCGCCCGAGAGCTTGAAGCCGACGACCTTGGGGATGAGCATCGAGACGGGCTGGCCGAGCATCGCGGCCTCGGCCTCGATGCCGCCCACGCCCCAGCCGAGCACGCCGAGGCCGTTGACCATCGTGGTGTGCGAGTCGGTGCCGACGCACGTGTCGGGGTAGGCGCGCGTGACGCCGTCCACGTCGCGGTGGTAGATGACCTTCGCGAGGTGCTCGATGTTGACCTGGTGCACGATGCCCGTGCCCGGGGGCACGACCTTGAAGTCGTCGAAGGCGGTCTGGCCCCAGCGCAGGAACTGGTAGCGCTCGCCGTTGCGCTCGTACTCGATCTCGACGTTGCGCTCGAGCGCGTTCTCGGTGCCGAACAGGTCGGCGATGACCGAGTGGTCGATGACCATCTCGGCCGGCGAGAGCGGGTTGATCTTGGCGGGGTCGCCGCCGAGCGCGACCACCGCCTCGCGCATGGTCGCGAGGTCGACGATGCAGGGCACGCCGGTGAAGTCCTGCATGACCACGCGCGCGGGCGTGAACTGGATCTCGGTGTCGGGCTCGGCGGTGGGCACCCACGAGCCGAGCGCCTCGATCTGCTCCTTGGTGACGTTCGCGCCGTCCTCGGTGCGCAGCAGGTTCTCGAGCAGCACCTTCAGGCTGAAGGGGAGCTTGTCGTACCCGGGCACCGTGTCGACGCGGAAGATCTCGTAGGACTTGTCACCGACCTGGAGCGTGTCCTTCGCCCCGAAACTGTTCACTGCAGACACGATGTCCTCTCCTTCGCGGATGCCGCCGTCGCGACGTTCGTGGGCCGGATGCGGCCGTGGCTGCCGGGCCCGCCCCAGCAAGGCTAGCCCAACCCCGTCGCACGCCGACAGGCTCGCGCCGGCACCCGTGATTTATCTCGATATCGAGATAACTGTATCACTCGGCGGCGGGAGTCTTCGACGGGTACACGGCGCGGACGACGAGCCACGAGAACACGAGCAGGAGCGCGTACAGCGGCACGCCCATGAGCAGGCGCGTGGCGCCCAGCGCCTCGACGTTGCCGGCGAAGTAGAAGGGCAGCTGCACCACGAGCCGGGCGACGAACATCCCGAACCAGACGAGCGTGAGGAACTGCATCGCCCGATAGGTGCGCTTGCGCCCGCGCCAGGCCGTGCCATCCCCCATCAGGAACCCGACGACGAGCCCGACGAGGGGCCAGCGCACGAGCAGCGACACCAGGAGCGCGATCGCGTACGCCGCGTTCGTGTAGAACCCGATGACGTAGTTGTCCTCGGCGCGGCCGGTCCAGAGCGAGAGGGCCGCGGATGCCGCGACGCCCACGAGTCCGGCGATCGCCTGCGTCGGCTGGCTGCGGGTGGCCAGGCGCGCGATCGTGAAGACGATCGCCAGGCCCACCGAGGCCGCGAGCGCCCAGACGAGCTCGCGCGTGAAGGTGTAGACGATGAGGAACACGAGGCCGGGCAGGATGGCCTCCGCGAGCCCCCGGATGCCGCCCAGTGCGCCCACGAGGTCGGCGGGCGTGAGGGTCTCGTCGCGCGCGATGCGGCCGAGGCCCGAGCGCTCGGCCGCCGCAGCGAGCGAGCGCCCGACCTCGTCGACGGCCTCGGGCTCGCGCGGCTCGCCGGGATCGACCGGCTCGTCGCGCGCCTCCGGGCGGTCGTCGCTCACGCGGTCCTCGCTCACGCGGTCGGAGCGCCGGGCGCCGGGGCCGGCATCCGCAGCGGGATGAGGTCGCGCGGCGGCATCGGCGTGCTGCCACGGACGACGACGATCGAGCGGAAGAGGTCCTCGACCTTGGCCGCGGCCGCCGGATCGGTCGCCGCCTCGCCCGCGATCACGCCGCGCAGGAACCAGCGCGGCCCGTCGACCCCGATGAAGCGCGCGAGGCGCACCTGCCCGGTCTGCCCCTCGGCCGTCGTCACCGGGATCTGAGCGAGCAGCTCGGGACCGAAGGAACCCTCGCGCACGGTCGTCGTGCCGCCCTGGCGCGCGATCTGGTCGGCGATCTGGTCGCGGATCTCATGCCACAGGCCGCTCGACCGCGGCGCGGCGAAGGGCTGCACCTGCAGCGTGGAGTTCGCGTAATCGAGCCCGACGGCCACGACCCGCTTCGTGCCCTCCTCGACCTCGAGCCGCAGGTGGAGGCCCTCGCGGGGCAGCACCTTCACGCCGCCGAGGTCGACGTAGGGCCGGACCGGGTTCGCCTCGGACTCGTCCAGCGGGCCGTTGGCGGCCCGGTCGGCCGGTGCCGACTTGGGGTGGTCGACCGGCTGGTCGTCGATGTTCTCGATGTCGCTCACGCGTGTGCTCCTGACTGGTGTGCCCCGAAACCGGTGGACCCGAATCCCCCCTCGCCGCGCAGGCTGCCGGGCAGCCGCTCGACCTCGACGAACCGCGCGCGGCTCACCGGCATCACCACGAGCTGCGCGATCCGGTCGCCCGCCTCGATGCGGTACGCCTCGCGTGCATCGGTGTTCAGCAGCGAGACCTTGATCTCGCCGCGGTAGCCGGCGTCGACGGTGCCCGGCGCGTTCACGATCGTGATGCCGTGCTTGAAGGCGAGCCCGGAGCGCGGGACGACGAACGCGACGTATCCGTCGGGCAGCGCGATCGCGACGCCCGTGCCGACCGTGGCACGCTCTCCCGGCTCCAGCACGACCGCCTCGGCGGCGTGGAGGTCGGCGCCCGCGTCGCCCGGATGGGCGTAGACGGGGAGGCGGTCGGCCGTGATCAGCACATCGACGGAATCGGTCACCGTTCGAGGGTAGTGCAGAAGTCTGGTCTGATAGACCCATGCCCGAATACCGCGAACGGCTGTGGCCGACGCCCTGGATCTACGTCTCGAGCCTGCTGCTGATCCCCGCCAGCATCCTGGTGCTCGCGCCGGTGTCGTTGCCGGCCGGGATCGTCACGGGCATCGTCCTCTACGCCGCGCTGGTCGGCTCGCTCACCCTCACGGCGCCCGTGATCGAGGTCTCCGGAGGCCGGTTCCGGGCGGGCCGCGCCGAGGTCCCCCTCGAGGTGACCGGCACGGCGGTCGCCGCACTCGGCGACGCGGCGCGGATCGAGCGCGGCACGGGGCTCGATGCGCGGGCGTTCCTCGTCATCCGCGGCTGGATCCGCGACGTCGTCCGCGTGCCCATCGAGGATCCGGCCGACCCGGCGCCGTACTGGCTCGTCTCCACGCGCCGGGCAGACGAATTGGCCGCCGCGATCAACGGATCGCGACGGCCAGACGTCGAAGGGGAGCAGGCCTAGGCGGCGCACTCCAGGCAGATCGGCCCGAGCTTGGTCTCGTGGTCGATCTGCGAACGGTGCTTCACGAGGAAGCAGTTCACGCAGGTGAACTCGTCGGCCTGCGGCGGGAGCACGACCACGTCGAGTTCCACGTCGGACAGGTCGGCACCCGCGAGGTCGAAGCTGCCGGGGTTGTCGGCGTCCTCGACGTCGACCACACCCGACATCTTGTCGGGCACGCGCTCCTTGAGGGCCTCGATCGACTCGGAGTCGTCTTCGGTCTTCCGCGGCGCGTCGTAATCCGTTGCCATTCCCATCCTTTTTTCGGTGCCGAGGATTCGGCGGCCATAGTCTGCATCAAATCAATGGCGTAAGCAAACCACTTGCAGGGCCCCGATCCGGTGGAATGCACAACTTCCGGCACGCCCGCCGTATTCCCGGGGGCCGCCGCCGGGCCGTGGCATCCTTGGGCGGAGACGAAGGCACGGAAGGGCTTGTCGCGATGCAGGAACTGAAGGTGATCGGTGTCGAGAACGGCGCCCTCGTCGCCGCCTCGGATGACGGCGCGCGATTCCGGATCGAGATCGACGAGGTGCTGCAGTCGCGCATCAGGCATGCGGCCCCGGCCGCGGAGTCCGGGCCCAAGCTCTCGCCGCGAGAAGTGCAGGCGCACATCAGGTCCGGCCTGTCCGCTGAAGAGGTCGCCGAGCTCACGGGCGCCTCCGTGGAGTACATCCGGCGCTTCGAGGGTCCGGTCATCGCCGAGCGCGAGCACGTGATCACCTCGGCGCTCGCGGTGCCGGTGCACGCCGGCGACGCGGGCGACGGCGACGAACCCGCGTCCTTCGGCTCGATGATCCGCGAGCGGCTCGCGCACCTCGGCGCGCACGGTGAGCGGTGGGCGAGCTGGAAGGACGCCGAGCGCGGCTGGATGGTCAAGCTCGAGTTCACGGCGGACGGCATCGACCATGACGCCCGCTGGTCCTTCGAGCCGCGCAAGCAGGCGCTGCACCCGCAGAACTCCGACGCGGTGACCCTTTCGAAGCATGGCGAGGCCCGCTCGGGCATGATCCCCCGCCTGCGCGCCGTCGCGGCCGAGGAGGAGCACTCGCGCTTCGACAGCGGGGCCTTCACATTCGACTCGCCCGACGGCGCCGACGACGACACCGCGCCGCAGCCCGAGCTCATCGGGCCGCGGGCGCCCGCCCCCGCCTCGAGCCCCGCCGTCGCGCGCGCCGCGATCAAGCGGGCCGACGAGCCCGCTCCGCCGAGCGGGGAGACGGCCGACCTCCTCGAGGCCCTGCGTCGCCGGCGCGGCGAACGCGAGGCGAGTGCGGGCGAGCGGATGTCGCCGCCCTCGCCGGTCGCCCCCGCGCAGGTGCGCGCCGACGCCCCGGCCGAACCGATCGTCGCGTCGCCGACCCCGACGGCTGCGACCGCGCCGGCCTCCGACGCCGACGACTCGCCCGAGAGCCGGGCCGGCGCCGCGGCGCGCGCACTCTGGGGCGGTGGCAAGTCGTCCCAGTCGCAGCGCTCGAAGAAGGGCCGCGCGGCCATGCCCAGCTGGGACGAGATCGTCTTCGGCGCGCGCACCGACGACGACCTGGCGTAGTCCGACCACCGCTCCGAGGCGCGATCCGCCCCTCGCTCGCGTCAGCACGCCCTGCTACGATTCGAACATAATTTCGAATCACGTGGAGGTCCGGATGCCGCGCACCCTCGAACCCGCAGAGGTCTGGACCACCGAGTCCGGGGCACCCGAGCGACTCGTGTGGCGCGCGCGACGGTACCGCGTCGACGACACGCCCACCCCGCTCGTCGGGCCGGCCGACTGGTGGCTCCCGTTCGACGGCCACGACGTGGCGCCGGGGCGGCCACCGCTGGCGATCACCGGATGGCGCTTCCAGGCGAGCACCGCCGACGGCGAGACGCACGTGTTCGACGTCGGGCACGACGGCAGTCACTGGCACGTGCTGCGCGTCTTCGACTGACGATGATGCCGCGCAATGCCGCGCGTTCCGGGGGCTGCGCTAGGCGGACTTCTCCGCGCGCCGCGGCTTGGCCGGGACGATCGTCGGCGCCGCGTTGTCGATGACCGTCTCCTTGGTCACGACCACACGGGCCACGCCGGTGGTCGAGGGCACCTCGAACATGATCGGCCCGAGGACCTCCTCCATGATCGCGCGGAGGCCGCGGGCGCCGGTCTGACGCAGCACCGCGAGGTCGGCGATCGCCTCGAGCGCCGCGTGCTCGAAGTCGAGCTGCACCCCGTCGAGCTCGAACATGCGCTGGTACTGGCGGACCAGCGCGTTCTTCGGCTCGGTCAGGATCTCCATGAGCGCCTGGCGGTCGAGCGGCGTGACCGTCGCGACCACGGGCAGGCGGCCGATGAACTCGGGGATGAGCCCGAACTTGTGCAGGTCTTCCGGGAGGACCTCGCTGAAGAGCTCGGCCTCGTCCTGCTTCGAGTGCAGCGGGGCGCCGAAGCCGATGCCGCGCTTGCCGGCGCGCGAGGAGATGATGTCCTCCAGGCCGGCGAACGCGCCGGCGACGATGAACAGCACGTTCGTCGTGTCGATCTGGATGAACTCCTGGTGCGGGTGCTTGCGCCCGCCCTGCGGCGGCACGGAGGCGACCGTGCCCTCGAGGATCTTCAGCAGCGCCTGCTGCACGCCCTCGCCCGAGACGTCGCGCGTGATCGACGGGTTCTCGGCCTTGCGCGCGATCTTGTCGACCTCGTCGATGTAGATGATGCCGGTCTCGGCGCGCTTGACGTCGTAGTCGGCGGCCTGGATGAGCTTGAGCAGGATGTTCTCGACATCCTCGCCGACGTAACCCGCCTCGGTCAGTGCCGTGGCATCCGCCACCGCGAACGGCACGTTGAGCTGCTTCGCGAGCGTCTGCGCGAGGTAGGTCTTGCCGCAGCCCGTGGGCCCGATCAGCAGGATGTTCGACTTCGCGATCTCGACGTCGTCGTGCGCGCGATCGGCGGCGGTGATCGCGGCCTTCGCCCGCACGCGCTTGTAGTGGTTGTACACGGCGACCGCGAGCGCCCGCTTCGCCGCGTCCTGGCCGATCACGTACTCCTCGAGGAACGCGAAGATCTCCTTCGGCTTGGGCAGCTCGAACTCGCCCGACTCGGGTTCGCCCGCCTCGGCGAGGCGCTCCTCGATGATCTCGTTGCAGAGCTCGACGCACTCGTCGCAGATGTACACGCCGGGACCGGCGATGAGCTGCTGCACCTGCTTCTGGCTCTTCCCGCAGAAGGAGCACTTCAAGAGGTCAGCACTCTCCCCGATGCGTGCCATCGCGTCCTCCCTCGCAACGAAATCTGTTTCGAGCCTAGCCCGATGCGGGCCCGGTGGGGCCGATCCGCCACGGTTTGGCGGAAACGGGACGAACGAGGGGCGGATGCGTCATCCGCACCCGCCCCTCGATCGGCACCGTGGCTACCGGGCGGCCAGCGCCGGCAGAGTCTTGCGCGAGGTCAGCACCTGGTCGATGAGGCCGTACTCGCGGGCCTCCTCGGCCGAGAGGATCTTGTCGCGGTCGATGTCGGCGTTGACCTGCTCCAGCGTGCGGTTCGAATGCCGCGCGAGCGTCTCCTCGAGCCACGTGCGCATGCGCAGGATCTCGGCGGCCTGGATCTCGATGTCGGACGCCTGGCCGTGGCCGGCCTCGCCCATCGCCGGCTGGTGGATCAGCACGCGGGCGTTCGGCAGCGCGAGGCGCCGGCCGGGGGTGCCCGCGGCGGCGATCACGGCCGCGGCCGAGGCCGCCTGGCCCAGCACGACGGTTTGGATCTGCGGCCGGATGTACTGCATCGTGTCGTAGATCGCCGTCATCGCGGTGAACGAGCCACCGGGCGAGTTGATGTACATCATGATGTCGCGGTCGGGATCCATCGACTCGAGCACGAGCAGCTGCGCCATGATGTCGTCGGCCGAGGCGTCGTCGACCTGCACGCCGAGGAAGATGATGCGGTCCTCGAAGAGCTTGGCGTACGGGTCCTGGCGCTTGTAGCCGTAGGCGGTGCGCTCCTCGAAGCTCGGCAGGATGTACCGCGAGCCCGGAGCCGGCATGCCGTTGAAGGCGGCGCCGCCGAACGAAGGGATGTTCATTCGCATTCTCTCTTTCTCAGGCCTTGGTGTCCTCGGTGCCGGGCGCGGTGCCGCCGCCGCCGGACACGTCGAGGGCCGACTCGCGGATGTGGTCGACGAAGCCGTACTCGAGCGCCTCCTGGGCGTTGAACCAGCGGTCCCGGTCGCCGTCGCGGTTGATCTGCTCGACCGACTTGCCCGTCTGCGCCGCGGTGATCTCGGCGAGGCGCTTCTTCATGTCGAGGATCAGCTGCGCCTGCGTCTGGATGTCGCTCGCGGTGCCGCCGAAGCCGCCGTGCGGCTGGTGCAGGAGCACGCGCGCGTTGGGCGTGATGTACCGCTTGCCCTTCGTGCCGGCGGTGAGGAGGAGCTGCCCCATCGACGCGGCCATGCCGATGCCGACCGTGACGATGTCGTTCGGGACGAACTGCATCGTGTCGTAGATGGCCATGCCCGCCGTGATCGAGCCGCCGGGCGAGTTGATGTAGAGGTAGATGTCCTTCTTGGGGTCCTCGGCGGCGAGGAGCAGCAGCTTCGCGGCGATCTCGTTCGCGTTGTCGTCGCGCACCTCGGAGCCGAGCCAGATGATGCGGTCCTTCAGCAGTCGATCGAACACACTGGGCTGCAGTGAGGGTTCGGCCATGGATTTCGCTCCGTTTCCTTCGGCGTTGCAACGAATCTATCCGGTGGAACGCACGCGAACCGGGCTGTTCGCCGTCGGCGGATGCCGCTGCGCCGCGGCGCGGTTCAGCCCCCGGTCCCGACTCCGGCCGCCCCGTCGCCGAGCTCGCGGGCGTAGGCGTCGACGGCGCGGCGGTACTGGGCGAGGTGCGGCGCGAGCGCGATGAGGGCGACGGATGCCGCGGCGTCCGCCGCACCCGACGAGGCGAGCGCGAGCGCGCGGAAGGCCGCGACCGCGTCGGCGAGGTCGCCGGCCTCGTCGCGGACGGCGTCGAGCACGGCGAGGGATTCCGCTGGGCGGCCGAGGTTGCGGAGCGTGGAGGCGAGCTGGATGTGCGCCTCGACGCGGGGGCGACCGGCGAGGCCGAGCTCGAGCGCCCGTCGGTAGAGCGGCTCGGCGGCCTGCTCCAGGCCGGCCGCGTCGCGGGCGCCCGCCGCCTCGAACGGGCCGCGCGGATCGCCGGCGGGCAGTTCGGCGGCCAGGGCGTCGATGCGCTCGATCACCGCCCGCTCCCCCAGCTCGGATGCCGCCTCCCAGACGGCGTCGACACGCCGCTGCCACTCGTCCATGGGCTTCCCTCCTCCATCCCCGCGGAGACGACGGACGGGGCCGGGCACGAGTGCCCGACCCCGTCTCGCGATCGTGATGACCTGCCGGACTACTCGGCGTCGGCCTTCTTGGCGGCGCGCTTGCGAGCCGGCTTCGTCGTCTCGGCCGGAGCCTCGTCGGCGGCCTGCTCGGCGGGCGCCTCCTCGGCGGCCTTCTTGGTCGAGCGCTTCTTCGCCGGCTCCGCCTCCTCGGCGGGCGCCTCCGCGGCGGCCTCGTCGGTCTCGCCTTCCGCCTCGTCGGCGACGGCGGTGAACTCGGAGAGGTCGACGGCGTTGCCGGCGGCATCCTTCACCGTGGCCTTGCCGAGCGCGATGGCGAGCGCCTTGTTGCGCGCGACCTCGCCGACCATGGCCGGGATCTGGCCGTTCTGGCTGAGGATCTGCACGAACTCGTTCGGGTCCATGCCGTACTGCGCGGCGCCCTGGACGAGGTACTGCGTGAGCTCCTCCTGCGAGACCTGGACCTTCTCGGTCTCGGCGATCTTGTCGAGGATGATCTGCGTCTTGAACGCCTTCGTGCTGGCCTCGGTGACCTCGGCACGGTGCTCGTCGTCCTCGAGGCGACCCTCGGACTCGAGGTGGCGGTGCACCTCGTCCTCGATCACGCTGTCGGCGACGGGCACCTCGACGAGCTCCATGAGCTTGTCCACGAGGAGGTCGCGGGCCTGCGTGCCCTGACCGAACGACTTGTTCTTCGCGACCTGCTCCTTCAGGCTCGCGGTGAGCTCGTCGAGCGTGTCGAACTCGCTCGCGATCTGCGCGAAGTCGTCGTCGGCCTCGGGGAGCTCGCGCTCCTTGACGGCGGTGATCGTCACGGTGATCTCGGCGGTCTCGCCCTGGTGGTCGCCGCCGAGCAGCTTCGACTCGAAGGTCGTGGTCTCGCCGGCCGTCAGCGACTCGATCGCCTCGTCGATGCCCTCGAGCAGCTCGCCCGAGCCGACCTCGTACGACACGCCGCTCGCGGTGTCGACCTCGGCGCCCTCGATGGTCGCGACGAGGTCGAGCGTGACGAAGTCGCCGGTCTTCGCGGGGCGGTCGACGGTGATGAGCGTGCCGAAGCGGCTGCGGAGGCGCTCGAGCTCCTCGCTCACCTCGTCGTCGCCGACCTCGACCGAGTCGACGGTGAGCTCGAGGCCCGCGTAGTCGGGCAGCTCGATCTCGGGGCGCACGTCGACCTCGATCGCGAGGAGCAGGTCGCCGGAGAAGTCCTTCTCGTTCGGCCACTCGACGATGTCGGCCGACGGGCGGCCGAGCGGGCGGAGCTCGTGCTCGGCGACCGCTGCACGGTAGAAGCCGTCCAGGCCCTCGTTGACCGCGTGCTCGAGCACGGCGGCCTTGCCGACCCGCTGGTCGATGATGGGCGCAGGCACCTTGCCCTTGCGGAAGCCGGGCACGTTGATCTGCTCGGCGATGTGCTCGTAGGCGTGGGCGATGCTGGGCTTGAGCTCATCGGGCGTCACCGAGATGGTGAGCTTGGCGCGCGTCGGGCTCAGCTTCTCAACCGAAGTGGTCGGCATGGGGAAGTCTCTCCTGTTGTGTGAAGTACGTGGTCGAGCCGATGCGACTCGTCGGGGCGACAGGATTCGAACCTGCGACCTCCCGCTCCCAAAGCGGGCGCTCTAGCCAAGCTGAGCTACGCCCCGAGTCGCCGGCTTGACTCGCCGGTCCGGCGTGTCGGCGCGCCGGAGCACGACGAAGCGCGGATGGACCCGGGAAAGTCTACTGCACGCGCCGCCGCGCGCCCTGCCGCCCACTCGTCCGCGGCGGGGCTGTGGATGACACGATGGGTGTGGAGAGCGCGATCCGGGCGGCCGGCGCATGCCAGAGTGTGCGCATGAGCGATCCGACGCGCGGCGCAGAGCCCGGTCCGAGGCACTGGCCCGCCGATCCCGACCAGCTCGTCGACACGACCCGATGCCCCGCGTGCTTCGCGCCGCTCTCCCGGGCCTCATGCGACGTGTGCGGGCTCCGGCTCGACGTCGCGGCGGCCGACTCGCTGCTCGCCGCTGGCGCGCGGGTGCGCGACGCCGAACTCGAGCGGCAGGCGCTCATCGCCCGGATGCGGGCCGAGCAGGCGGCTGCGGCGACCCGCCTGGTATCGGTGCCGGTCCCCGTCCCGGTCGCGGTCTCGGCTCCGACCCCGTCGTCGGTCGCGCACTCCCCCGCCGGCTCGGCCGTCGCACCCCTCGCGCACGCATCCGCATCTCCATCCGCACCAGGGGCGACGGCGTCGACCGCCGCCTCCGTCGCCGCAGCCGTCCCGTCGTCGGGCTCGCCGGCGGTCCCTCCGGCGCCTCCCGCCGCGGAGGGCCACGGAGCGCCGGCCGACGCGACGCCGGCTCGACCGCGTCGTTCGGGAGTGCAGCTGTTCCTGCTGACCCTCGGCGTGGTGCTGCTCTCGGTCGCGGCGATCGTCTTCCTGTTCGTGGCCTACCTCGTGGCCGAACTCGAGGTGCGCTCGCTCATCACGGCGGTCGCGAGCGTGGTCGTGCTCGGCATCGCCTGGCTGCTGCGTGCCCGGCGGCTCCCCGGCACCGCCGAGGGCGTCGCCTCCGTCGCGGTCGTGCTGCTCCTTCTCGATGCCTGGATCCTCCGGGCGAACGAGCTCTTCGACACCGAGCGGCTCGAGGTCGCGACGTACTGGGGCGGCGCGCTGCTCGCGGTCGCGGCCGTGCTGACCGCGGCGCGCTCGATCACCGGAGTCCGCACCCCGGGCCTCGCGGCGGCCGCCCTCGCACCCGTCGGCGTCTTCCTCCTCGGCGTGGGGGCGGCGCCCGACGACGAGCTCGGCACCGCGCTCTGGGTCGGCGGGACGGCCGCGCTCGTCGCCGGCGCGGTGACGCAGCTCGTGCGCCCCGGCGTGGAGCGCGCCATCCTCGTCGGAGCCGGCGCCGTCGCGGGTGCCATCGGCCTCGTCGCGGCTCCATGGTCGCTTCCCGAGGTCGCGTGGGGCGCCGCGTGGGCGTTCGCGGTCGTCGGGGCGGCATGGTCGGCCTTCACCATCCTCCGTCTCCGCGCGACGGCCGGGGGCACTGATGCGTGGTCGATCTGCGGGGCGATCGCCGTCGGGGCCGCCTTCGCGCTGGCCCCGGGACTCGGCGCGTGGATCGAACTGGATCCGCGCGAGGCCGTCTGGCTCGCGCCCGCGGCAGCCGGCGCGGTGGCGTGCGCGGCCGCCGCGCTCACCCGGCGAGGCGCCGCCCCGCACCTCGCGTGGTCGGCGTTCGCGTCCGCCGCGGTCATCGCCGGGGCGGTGGCGATGCCGGCGTTCATCGTTCCCCTCGCCCTCGTCGCCGACCTGCCCGCGACGGTATGGGCGCTGTGGAGCGCCGATGCGTGGGCCGCGCGCCGGGCCGGCTCGGCCCTCGGGTTCGACGAGCTGCGGACCGGCGCCGTGTTCGGGCAGCTCGCCATCGCGGCGGGCGCCGTCCTCACGGTCGCCGCGCTCGGCCGGATGCGACGCCTCGCGTCGCTGCCCATCGCGCTCGCCTCCTCCGCCGCACTCACCTTCGCCGTCGGCGCGCCGACCCTCGGCGCGGTCACGGCGGTGCTGCTCGCGATCGCCCTCGTGGCGCTCGTGCTCGCCGCGGTCCCGGCGAGCCGCACCCTGCCCGGCGTGCGGATCGTGCTGGCGGTCTTCGGCATCACGTCGGCGGCGGGCGCCTGGGCGCTCGGCCATGCCGCGGTCGGCCTGTGGTGGTGGATCGTGCCGGCCGTGCTCCTGCTGGCCGTCACCGGCCGTGCCCTGGCCACGCGCATCTGGCGGCCCGAGACCGCGCCGATGGCGGGCGCGCTGCACGTCGGCATCGCGGCGGCGCTCGCCATCGTCGGCGCGTACACCCTGCCGGGTTGGGCGGGCGCCGCCGGTTCGGCGCTCGTCTTCCCGTGGGACTCCGGGGTCTTCACCGCCGGACTCGTCAGTGCGGCGCTGTTCGCGGTTGCCGCCCTGCTCCGGCGGATGGCGCCTCCGGACCGGCTCGCCGTGTCGATCCCGTCGTTCGGCGCCGCGGTCGCGTCGACCACGATCCTCGCGGCGACCCTCGAGGAGCCGTTCGGCTGGGTTCCGGCCATGGTGCTCGTCGGCGCGGCGACGGCATGGCTCCTCGACCGCACGACGTCGCTCCGATCGGTGCACCTGGTCGCCGCACTGGCGTCGCCCTTCGCGCTCGCCTTCGCCGGCGCCGGGCTGGTCGCGCAGTACGGCGAGACGGACCGCATCGCCCTCGGGCTCGCCGCCGCGACGCTGGCGGCCGCGGGACTCGCGAATGTGCTCGTGTCCCGCGATCCGGTGCTGCGGCACGCGTGGGCTGCGGCCGTCGGCGCCATGGGCGCGGTCATCCTCCTGACCTCGGCGGGGTCGCCCGCCGTTCCCGAGGACCTCTGGCTCGTGCTGCTGATCCTGACGCCGGTGCCGATGCTCATCGCGGCGCTCGAGGGCGACCCGATCGGCGGCGACTCGCCGATACGGCATCTCTCGTGGGCGAGCCTCGCGCTCGCGATCGCGAGTGCATGGGCGTGGGTCGCCCGCGAGGGGGTCGAGGAGGTCGAGCCCTACACGATGCCGGTCGCCGTCGGCCTGCTGGTGGCGGGAGGGCTCATCGCGTGGCGGCGGCCGACGTCCGACGAAGCGGCCTCGGGCCGCACGGCGGTGTTCGCGGCAGCGGCCGCGGTCGCCGTGCTCCCGAGCGTGGCCGTCGCGGGCGACTCCGAACTGCGCACCCTGATCCTCGTCGCCGTCGGCGCCATCGCGATCCTGGCGGGCGCCGCCCTGCCCGAACGCATGCGCGCCGTCCCGGTGCGCCTGCTCGTGATGGGCGCGGGCTGGACCGCCGTCACCGGAGCGGGGCTGGTGCGCGGCGCCGCGGTGGCCTTGGGCGAGCCGAGTCGCCTCGTCGTCGAGTTCTGGCCGCTCCTCGCACTCGCAGCCGGCGTTGTCGCCGTGCTCATGTGGGCGCGCACGTCGTCGCAGCCCGGGCCGCTCGCCGAGTGGGGGTTCGCCGCCTCCCTCGCCGCGGCGTCGGTGCCCACGACCATCGCGATCGTCGAGGACGAGCGAGCCCTTCTCCGCGCGGCCGTGCTGCTCCCGGTCCTCGCGGGCGTGCATGTCGCCAACGCGGCGAGCACCGCTCGGCCGCTCGCCGGACCTGTCATGCGCTGGACGAGCCTCGCCACCCTCGTCGTCGTGGCGACGGTGTCGCTCGCCGCCGACACGGTGGAGCCGTTCGACGTCACGACCGTGCCGGCGGGCCTCGCGCTCGTCATCGCGGGCGCGATCCGCATGCGCCGCGACGACCGGCTTCGCAGCTGGCCGGCCCTCGGGCCCGGCCTCGCCGTGCTCCTCGTTCCGGGGCTCATCGCCGACTGGACCGATCCCCAGCTCTGGCGGCTCGTGGCACTCGGCGCGACCGCGGTCGCCGCGGTGCTCGTCGGTGCGCTCATGCGACTGCAGGCACCGTTCGTGCTGGGCGGCGCGGTACTGCTCGTGCACGCGCTGGTCCAGCTCTGGCCGTGGATCAGCCGTCTCTACGAAGCGGTCTGGTGGTGGCTGTGGCTCGGCATCGCGGGCGCCGCCCTGATCGCGCTCGCGGCGACATACGAACGCCAGCTGAGGCTTGCGCGCAGCGCGGTCCGGGCGATCGCCGCCCTCCGGTGATGCCGCCACCGCGTGGCACAGGCGGGCTGTGCGCGTGTACTACGATGATCGGGTGCCCGAGAGGGCGCGCGGGGATGTAGCTCAATGGTAGAGCCTCAGTCTTCCAAACTGATGGTGCGGGTTCGATTCCCGTCATCCCCTCCGTGTGATGTCTCAGGACATTGTGAACGGCTGAACCCGCGGATGACGCGGGTTCAGCCGTTCTTCGTTGCTGGCTGGTAGGTCCGTTCTGGGTCGATTCGGTGTTCGCTGAGCACGGTCCCGTCCGGGTCGATGACTGTGACGTTCGTGTTGTGGATGAGCAGAATGACGTCGGTGCCGGCGTGTGGTCGTCCGATGCCCAAGTGCAGCATCCTGTTGGCGTAGCGCAGGGAGACTTTCCCGCCCGGGTCGACCCGGTCGTAGCGGACTCGCCACAGGTTCGGGTCGTCCGGCGCGGTCGGGGCGGCTTTCGGGATCAGCTCGTACGCGAACGCGGGAGTGCGCCGGTTGATCGACCGGTGCGGGCGGTGCTGGTTGTAGTAGTCGCGGAAGCCCTCGAGCACGGCCTGCAGCTCCTCGAGCGTCGCGGCCGGGCGGGTAGCGAGGTGTTTCTTCAGGGTCTGCCAGAGCCGTTCGATCTTGCCCTGCGTGGTGGGCTTGTACGGCAGCCCGTTCTTCTGGACGATGCCGTAGAGCGCTAGCAGGGTCTCGAACGCGTTCGGGTTGCCGGTGCCGGTGATGGTGCCGGCGTACCGGGTGGTGTAGACCATGCCGTTGTCGGTGAGCGTCGACGCCGGATACCCGTGCAGGTCGCCGGCCGCGGTGAACGTGTCGGTCACGGTCTTCCCGGTGACGCGGCGGTGGGCACTGAGGTGCAGCAGGTAGCGGGAGTGGTCGTCGAGCCAGCCGATGATCTCCACTCCGGCGCCAGTGCTGAGGGTCCAGTGGGTGAAGTCGGACTGCCACATCTGGTTGGGCCGGTCCGCGGCGAACCGCAGCAGCGAGCTCTTGGGCCGCTTCTGGCGTTGCGGGGTGACCTTCCCGGCACGGGTCAGGATCCGCCACACCGTGGTCCGGCCGATCCGATGCCCCTCGCGAAGCATGTGGGTGTGGATCGTGTCCGGTCCGGCGTCCAGGCCGTCTGCGGTGAGCTGGTCGCGCACCTCGAGCACTCGCGCCTGGACCGGTTCGGGGACCCGGTTCGCGTTCGAGTGCGGCGCTGACGACCGCGGCCGGAACGCGGCATCGCCTTCCTCGAGCCACCGGTGATGCAGCCGATGCACCAGCGACTTGGCCACCCCGTACCGGCGGGCGACCTGCCCATAGGAGAGTCCCTGGACGGTCACGGCCTTGATCAGCACCTCGGGCTTGCTCACCCTCCGACCGTGCCGCGAAGCCGTTCACAATGACGCGGGACATCCCAGCCCGCACATCCCAACCGTTCACAATGTCGCGGGACACCCGTTCACAAGGTCGTGGAATCAGACACCGTCATCCCCTCCGTGTGACCTCACCCCGCCTCGCGCGATCGCCGCGGAGTACGCTGGATACGACAGCAGGCATCGTGGCGTCGAGGAGGATGCGCCGTGACCTCAGGGCGGTCGGAGCGGACGCGGGTCATCGCCGATCTGGCGTGGCTCGGCGGCGTGATCCAGGTCGCCTTCGGCGCGGCACTGCTCGCGACATCGGAGGCGCCGGTCGTGGCGGCGACGCTCGCCATCATCGGCGGATCGGCGACGGTCCTCGCCGGCACGCTCGTGTTCGTCAGGGCGCGCGCGTCGTGGACGACCGCGATGCTCGCCTTCGCGCTCTCGCTCGGCGCCGCGGCATATGCCGCGTGGGTCGCCGCCCCGTACTGGCGGGGGGCGCTCGTGGCCGGTGTGCTGGCCCTCGGCGGCCTGCTCGCCGAGTGGACCGACCGCCTGCCCGCGTCGGCGGGCCCGCGCAGCGGCGGGCGGCGATGAGTGCGGCATCGAGCACGCCGTCCGGTTCCCGGCATCGTTCGCGACTGCACCCGAGCAGACCCGAATCGGCGCTCGCGGGGCGGTGGACCGAGATCGACGGCCTCGAGGTGTTCTACCGCGAGTCGCCGAGCCAGCCCGACGCTCCCGCGATGATGCACGTGCACGGCTTCGGCCTCTCGGGCCGCTACCTGCTGCCGACCGCCGAGCTCCTGAGTGACGAGTTCCACACGCTCGTGCCCGACCTGCCCGGCTTCGGGCGCAGCCAGGGCGCCTCGATGGGCCTCGACGTCCCCGACCTCGCGCATGCCGCCGCACGGTTCCTCGACGACCGCGGCGTCGACCGGGTGACGCTCGTGGGCAATTCGATGGGATGCCCCGTCATCACCGAGTTCGCCCGCCTCCACCCCGATCGCCTCGAACGCGCCGTGCTCGTCTCCCCGGCCGGCGGCATGTACAACCAGCCGCTCCGACGAGCCGTCGCGCAGCTCACACGCGACGGCCCACGCGAGCCGACGCGCATGGTCGGCGTCGCCGTCCCGGACTACCTGCGCTTCGGGGTGCCCAGCACGCTGAAGATGTTCCGCGCACTCACGCAGTACCCGTCGCTCGAGCGGCTGCTCGAACTCGAGGTCCCGACGCTCGTCGTCATCGGCGACCGCGATCCGCTGATGCCGCCGACGCGGCGCGTGCACGAGGTGGCGTCGATGACCGACACCCACGTGCTGCTGGTCGGCATCCGTGGCGCAGCGCATGCGATCAACTTCAGCCATCCCGGCGAGCTCGCCCACGTCATCCGCCAGTTCATGGCGGACGAACCCATCACCGACGACCCGGACTCGCCGGGTCTTGCACGCGTCGTCGAGATCCATCGCGGAGCGCACCACCCGCGCGCGAAGGGCACCTGACGGGGCACGGACCGCAACGCGTCCGCGTCCGCGGACTCGATAGGCTCATCCGGATGATCCCCTCCGGCCAGCGTCACCACTGGATGGACGCGCTGCGCGGCGCCGCCGTGCTCCTCGTCGCCCTGTGGCATGCGTTCTCGATCCCCTACCGGGAGACTCCTCCCGGGATCGAGTGGGCCTTCGACTTCCTCTCGGTCTATCGCATCCCGCTGCTGATGTTCCTCTCCGGCCTGCTCCTGGACCACTCGCTCTCGAAGCCGGTCTCGGCGTACGTCGGCGGGAAGCTGCGGCGGATCGCCTGGCCGTTGCTCGTCTGGTCGCTGGTGCTCATCCTCATCGCATGGCGAGCCGCGAAGCCCGACTCGGTCGGCTTCTGGTTCGGCGAGGACTCGCACCTCTGGTATCTCGGGGTCCTGCTGGTCTGCTACGCCATCGGATTCCTCACGAGGTGGGTCCATCCCGTCGTCTTCCTCATCGTCGGCGTCCCCGCGATGGAACTCGTGCAGACCGAGAACTGGCTGATCAACAGCACGCTCTGGTTCGGCCTCTTCTTCTTCGCGGGCGCCACGATGTCGCGCTGGCTCGCCTGGTGGCTCGCGCGCGGCCCGGTGCTGCCCTCCATCGCACTCCTCGCGGCATCCGCCTGGGCGGCCTACTCGGCGACCGTGCACGGCTACGCGCCCGTCGCGCACTGGCGCCCGCTCGCCTTCTCCCTCGCCGGCGTGATCGGCCTCGTCTGGTTCGCCGCGCGGATGCGACGCGCACGGTGGCTCGAGTGGGTCGGACAGCGCTCGATCGTCTTCTACGTCGCCCACGTCCCGTTCATCTGGATCGTGACCGTGCTCGCCGTCGGGTCCCTGCCGCCTCCCGTCACGTACGCGCTCGTCCTGGTGGTCACGGGAGCAGGGTGCTGGATGCTGGCGAGGCACCTCGCCGGAAGCATCCTGTTCGTGTTCCCGCGCCTGCCGGTGCGCCGTCGCCCGGAGGCGGCCGGAGAGCCGCTGGCGACGCCGCCCGGTTCCTGACGACGGGTCCCCCGAGCGGATCGCGCCGGGCGCGCGTCGACGGCGGACGGAGCGTGGCGCGCCTCGTCAACCCCCTGTGCATCCGGTGCGAATGCCCGGCCCGGTCACGCCGATCGGCGTAGCGTGGCTGGGGTCACGTCGATGAGTGGAAGGGGACCCGATGACCGACTCGAAGACCGCAGCCAAGACCACGGCCAAGAAGCCCAAGGCGCCCATGAAGGGCGCGGACCCCGAGGTCGCCTCGGGCGTCTCGCAGTTCTTCACGCCCATGGTCCACGAACTGACGGCCCTCGCCCTCAACGGCAAGCAGGCGCATTGGAACGTTCGCGGCCGCGACTTCCTGGAGGTGCACGAGTTCCTCGACACCGTCGTGGAGCACGCGCAGGAGTGGGCCGACCTCGCCGCCGAGCGCGTCGTGGCCCTCGGCTTGCCGATCGACGCCCGGCTCGCGACGATCGCGAAGGAGAGCGACGCCGTCAATCCGTCGGCGGGCTTCAAGCAGGCCGACGAGACCATCGCCGACGTCGTCGCACAGATCGACGTCGCCACCGAGAAGGTCAACGCCGCGATCGAGGGCCTCGAGGAGCTCGATCCCGTGAGCCAGGACGTCGCGATCGAGATCCGCCGCGGCCTCGACAAGGACCGCTGGTTCCTCGCGGCGCACATCAGCGTGAAGTAGGCGCGAGCGCCTCGTCGTCCGCCGGCAGGTGCGGCGACCTCGGGCCCGGGTGCACAATGCCGGTATGGCGGATGCGCCCGGGCCCGACCCGTCTGCGCCGGCATCCGGCGGCGATCCGGAAGCCGACGCGCTCACCGACGCGCAGAAGGCGCTGAGGGCTCAGCTGCTCGCCACCGAGCACTGGAGCCTGCTCGCCTCGCGGTCGACCACGCAGGCCGAGGTGCTCACCCGCATCGCGATCTTCCTCACGCTGGTCTCCGCGGGTCTGATCGGCCTCGGCATCCTCGGCAATGCGACCCGGTTCCGCGGATGGTTCGGGGTCGCCGCGCTCGGCGTCCTCTTCCTGTTGCTCCTGCTCGGCCTGATCACGATGCTGCGCGCCTTCAACACGGCGACCGAGGACCTGATGTACGTCCTGGCGATGAATCGACTTCGCGCCGCGTACCTCGACCTCGACCCCGGCCTCGAGCCGTATCTCATGATGTCGCCCCACGACGACCTGCGCGGCTCGGAAGTGACGTACCACGTCTTCTTCCCACGGCCCGCCTCCCAGATCCTCGGCAGCTCGATGATGGTCATCTCGGTCGTGACGTCGACCGTGGCCGGCCTCTTCGCCGGCGGGGTGGCGGCGGCGTTCGGCGCCCCGATCGGGGTGAGCGTCGCGTTCGGCGTGGTGGCCGGCATGGCGGCGTTCGTCTGGATGCTGCGCCGCGGCTACCGCCTCTACCTGCGCGTGTGGAAGGAGCACACGCCCCTGCGGCCGACGCCGCCCGACCGCTGAGCCCGGTCAGCGCCGCAGCCAGGCGAGCACCGCGAGCACCCGCCGGTGGTCGGTGCCGGAGTCCTCGAGCCCGAGCTTCTGGAAGATCGAGGTGACGTTCTTCTCGACCGCGCCGACGCCGATGTAGAGCTGCGACGCGATGCCGGCGTTCGTGCGCCCCTCGGCCATGAGCTCGAGCACCTCGCGCTCGCGGGGTGTGAGCGAGGCGAGCGGGTCGCCGCGGCGCGAGAGCAGCTCGCGAACGACCTGCGGGTCGAGCACGGTGCCGCCTTCGCGCACGCGGAGCACCGCGTCCTGCAGGTCGTCGAGCGAGGCGACGCGGTCCTTCAACAGGTAGCCCATACCGCCGTCGGCCGACGAGAGCAGCTCCTGCGCATACGTGCCCTCGACGTACTGGCTGAGCAGCAGCACTCCGAGGCCGGGTGCGCGGCGCCGCAGCTCGATCGCCGCGCGGACGCCCTCGTCGCGGAAGGTCGGCGGCATGCGCACGTCGAGCACCGCGACATCCGGAGCCGCGCGCTCGAGGTCGGCGAGCAGCGCGACCGCATCGCCGTAGGCGCCGACGGTCTCGAAGCCCGCCTCGTCGAAGAGGCGCACGAGCCCTTCGCGCAGGAGCATGGAATCCTCGGCGAGCACGACGCGGACGGGTGCATCGGACGGTGCGGTCACGCGCCCACCATAGCGTCGGGCACGTACGGGAAGTGGGCGCCGATCACGGTCGGTCCGCCGGCCGGGCTGTCGACGAGCAGCACCCCGCCGAGGCCCCGGACACGCTCGTCGAGGCCCGCGAGTCCGTGGCCCGGGGTCGCCGTGGCGCCGCCGTGGCCGTTGTCGGTGACCCAGAGGTCGAGCCAGTGCCCGGACGCGCCGGTGTCCCGCGTCGCCAGACGCAGGCGGATGGCGCTCGCGCCGGAGTGCTTGGCCGCGTTCGTGAGCAGCTCGGCGGCGATGAAGTACGCGTTGCGCTCGATCGCGGCCGGCAGCGCGGCGTCCGCGGGCAGCGCCAGCTCGAGCGTGACGGGCACCGGGCTCCGGCCCGCGACCGATTCCAGCGCGCTGGCGAGCCCACGGTCCTGCAGGAGCGGCGGGGCGAATCCGCGCGAGAGCGCGCGCAGCTCGTCGAGCGTGTCGCGGGCCTGGTCGCGGGCCTCGCCGAGCAGGGCCCTGGCTGCGTCGGGGTCGGTCTCGAGCTTGCGGTCGATCGCGGCGAGGTCCATCTGGAGGCGCACGAGTCGCTGCTGCGGGCCGTCGTGGATGTCGCGCTCGAGACGCCGCAGCGCGGCATCCTCGGCCTGGACGGCCGCGCCGCGCGAGGCCGCGAGCTGCTGCACCTGGCGCTCGAGCGCCTCCGATCGCCACGCCCCGAGCATGCCGCGGCCGATCCGGTCGTGGATCCAGGTCAACCCGGTCGTCACGAACGGGAGCGCGAGCAGGAACACCGCACCGAGCACGAACTGCGCGATCGACTCCCCCACGAGCGGCTGCACGTCGACCGCGGCCGATCCACCGGGCCAGACCCGGTCGAGCACCCATTCGTGCGGCCAGAAGTCCCGCCCGCCCGTGGGCACGAACATCGCCCAGAACCAGTAGGTGACGCCGCCGAGCCCGACGGCCAGCCACACGACCGTGACCGTCCAGCTGAACAGGGCGACGATCGGCGCGACCACCATGCCGTGCAGCAGGTACAGCCAGTAGTGGCCGTCGACGAAGGGCGCGAAGAACGCGCGCCACGGCCCCTCACCGGCGGGCGAGGCCGCATCCCAGTTCGGCCGGCGGATGGCGGTCCGGCCCGCCCACTCGAGCCGGACGAGCTCGAGGATGCCGAAGCCCCGCGCGGTGTAGAGCGCCGCGACGACGACCGCGAGGCCGACGACGATCACGAGCAGGCTCGCGCCCGTCGAGAACAGCGTGACGAGCACCGTGAACGCGACGATCGCGATCGGGAAGCCGAGGAGCAGGTATCCGAGCTCGCGCGGCACCGCCGCCCACAGGCGGCCGTAGCCGCGACGGCGTCGCGATGCGGCATCCGCCGCCGGTTCGGTCGGGCGCGCGGCGCCCGCGGTGTCAATGGTGGTCATGGCTGGTCTCCTCGGTCATCGTCGCACGCTGACCGGGTTCGACGACGGCGAACTGGCCCATCATCCCCTGGTCCTCGTGCCACAGCAGGTGGCAGTGGTACATGTACGGCGTGTCCGGGTCGGCGTAGTCCTCGAACCGCATGACGAGCGCGTACTCGGTCCCAGGCCGGGCGAGGATGGTGTCCTTCCATCCGGCCAGCTCCGGGGGCGGCGGTGCGCCGTCGATCGACGCGACGCGGAACTGCGTGTCGTGCACGTGGAAGCTGTGCGGCATCGAGCTGGTGTTCTCGACGATCCAGCGCTCGGTGGTGTCGACGGTGGAGGCGTGGTCGATCCGGTCCATCCGCATGGCCGCCCCGTTGATCTGGAATCCGTCGAGCCGGAACATGCGCGTCTCGGCGATGTCGGTCGCGACCGCCGGCATCTCGACCAGCCGTTCCGGGAGCGCCGGCGCCGGATCGAGGGCGTCGGCCGCGCGGAGCTCGAGCACGTCGAACTCGTCCGTGGCGCCGTTCATGCCACCGATGGCGGGTTGCAGGCCGGCGGCCTCGGGCGTCATCACGGAACGCAGCGTGACGCGCTCGCCGGGCGACATCCGGACCAGCACCTCGGCCCGCTCGCCCGGTGAGAGCACGATGCGGTCGAGGTCGACGGATGCCTCGAGCAGGCCGCCGTCGGTCGCGATGAACTCGATCGGGCGGCCGTCGCCCCAGCCGAAGGCGTAGGTGCGGGCGGTCGAGGCGTTGAGCAGGCGCAGCCGGACGAGCTCGTCGCGCACCTCGGCGTACGGGCCGAGCGCGCCGTTGACGATGAGCTCGTCGCCGAGCCGTCCGGCGAAGCCCTGCGCGGCGCCCTCGAGGCGTCCGTCGTCGGTGAAGGCGGCATCCTGCACGATGACGGGCAGGTCGTCGACACCGTATTCGCGCGGGAGCGGGAGCGCGGCCTCGGCGTCGTCGCGGACGAGGAACAGGCCGGCGAGCCCCCGGGCGACGTGCTGCTCGGTCTCGCCGTGCGGGTGCGGGTGGTACCACAGCGTCGCGGCCTGCTGGTCGACCGTCCACTCGGGCGCCCAGGTCTCGCCGGGCTCGACCATCTGGTGCGGGCCGCCGTCCATCTCGGCGGGCAGGTGCATGCCGTGCCAGTGCACGGTCGTGGGCACGTCGAGCGCGTTGGCCACGTCGACGCGCACGCGCTCGCCGCGCTCGGCGACCACCGTGGGGCCCAGGTACGCGCCGTCGAACCCCCAGGTCTCGCTCGCGGCGCCCGGCACGAATTCGGTGGTGCCGGACTGCGCCTCGAGCGAGAACACGCGCGTGCCGTCGGCGTCGACGGTCGACTCGGCCAGCGGCGGGATCGGCAGCGGCGTGTCGAAGTCGACCTCGCCGACCGTGGAGACGCGTCCCGGTCCGGCGAATCCGCAGGCGGCGAACGCGACGGCGACGAGGACCCCGGAGGCGACGACGCCGAGCGCGGTCGCGGCGGCGCGCGGCCGCCGGAGGCGGGGTCGACGACGGGGCGCGGGAGTGTCGGAAGTCATGCATCCAGCCTTCCGGCGGGATGCGGCGGGCCACAGCCGGCGGGCAGCCGGATCGGCACGGGGGAAAGCCCCCGCGCCGACGGGGGTCGACCGGAACGACCGTGCCGCCGGGCGGGTCAGCGCCCGTCGTGCGTGACGCGCCCGCCGAGCAGCGTCAGCGCCACGGGCATGCCCCGAAGCTGATCGGCCGGCGCCGCGACGGGGTCGCGGTCGACCACGACGAGGTCGGCCGCGAGCCCGTCGCGCACGTCGACGCCGGCGCCGTCGGTCGATCCGGCGAGCGCGATGCGCACGTCGACCGCCTGCTCGGGATGCCACGGCTCGCGCCCGTCGCGCGTGCGGCCCACCGCGGCGGCGATGGCCACCCACGGGTCGAGCGGGGCGACGGGCGCGTCGGAGCCGAGCGCGAGCTCGACGCCGGCCGCCGAGAGGTCGCGCAGCATGAACGCGCGGTCGGTCCGGCCCGCCCAGTAGCGTTCCGCGACGTCGCGGTCGTCCATCGCGTGCTCGGGTTGCACGCTCGCGACCACGCCGAGGCGCGCGAACCGCGCGAGGTCCTCGCGGCGCAGCAGCTGCGCGTGCTCGATGCTCGCGCGTCCGTGCCATCCGCTCGGCTGGACGGCCTCGAGCGCGTCGAGCGCGCGCTCGTTCGCGCGGTCGCCGATCGCGTGCACGGCGGGCTCGAGCCCGATCTCGCGCGCGCGACGCAGGTGCGGCACGAGCTCGTCGTAGGGCACGTTCGCGACGCCGTACGGGTGCTCGTCGGGTGCGAGCCCCGGGTACGCGTCGACGCACCACGCCGTGCGCGTGTTCAGCGAGCCGTCGGTGATGACCTTGTAGCCGCCCACGTGGACCAGGCCTCGGGTGCGCTCGACGGGATCGCCCGTGCGGAGCCCGGCCTCGGCGGCGCGTTCGAGGTGCTGCGTGTAGACGCCGAACCGCACGCGCAGCGCGTCGAGCCCGCCGGACGCGCGTCGCGCCCAGTCGTCGCGGTTCCAGCGCATCTCGTAGTCGACGACGCCGACGACGCCTCGAGCGGCCGCGGCGCGCGCGGCATCGGCGACCCACGCGTCGAGCACGGCGTCGGCGACGTCGTCGAGCTCGCGCACGAGGCGGAAGCAGTCGTCCTCGCGCAGCACGCCGCTCGCGCCGGCCTGCTCGAGCAGGCCGTGACGACGCGCGGCAGCCGAGTTCACCCAGCACGAGTGGAGGTCGCCCGAGACGAGCACGACCGGCACGTCGCCCGAGACGCCGTCGAGCAGGTCGATGCGCTGCCGGTCGGGCCAGAGCCCGTCGCGGTAGCCCATGCCGACCACCTCGTCGGCGCCGTCGCGCACGGCCGCGGCGACGAGCTCGGCCGCCTGCGCCGCCGAACCCACCGCGGCGAGGTCGATGCGGCGCGCCGCCATCGCCCACTGCGCCATGTGCACGTGCCGGTCCCACAGGCCGGGCACGATCCACCGGCCGTCGAGGTCGAGGCGTTCGGCATCGGATGTCGCGGCGGCGACGTCCGCGTCGGGTGTCGCCCCCGCGGGCACGATCGCGCGCACCGTGCCATCAACGACGTGCACGTCGACCGCCGCGTCGGCTCCGGGCCGTCGCACTCCGGCGAGCACGAGCGCGGCCGCGGCCGCGGAATCCGCCCGGCTCATCCGCGCGCCGCCCGGAGCGCGTCGTGGGTGCGGCGCATCTCCGCGGCGAGCGCGGGGCTCGCGTACGGGCCGTCGCCCTCGAGCTCGGCGATGATCCGGTCGACGGTCTCGGCCGGCTTGTTCTGGCTCATCTTGTTCTTCGCGACGAAGCGCGTGATCGGGATGCGCAGGCCGACGGTGCCAGCCGAGATGCGCTCGGCATAGGCGGCGTTCTCGGGCGTCGACCGCATGCCGCGCGGCTCGGGCAGCTCGCGCTCGAAGTGGTCGACGAGGGCCTCGAGCACGCGCAGGTTCTCGTCGGCGTCGAGCAGTTCGGGCGTGCCGTGCAGGTGCGCGGTCACGAAGTTCCAGGTCGGCACGGCGGGGTTCGCGTCGTACCAGCCGGGCGAGATGTAGCCGTGCGGGCCCTGCACGATCACGAGCACCTCGTGACGGCCGAGCTCGTGCACCTGCTCGTCGGGCCGGCCCACGTGCGTGAGCAGCACGATGCCCTCCGCGGTCTCGTCGAGCAGCACCGGGTAGTGCGAGGCGACGAGCCCCGCGGCCTCCGTCATGCTCACGATCGTCGCCCACGGGTGCTCGCGGACCAGGCGCTTCACGCCCTCCTCGCTCGCGAGGGTGAAGCTCGGGTTCTGTCTCATTCCGCTCCTAGGCCTGGCAGTAGGGGCACCAGTACAGCTTGCGCCCGGCCATCTCCTCCATGGCGATGTTCGTGCCGCACACCCGGCACGGCAGCCCCTCGCGCTTGTACACCCAGTGCCGGTCGGCGCGGTTGGCCATCGCGGCCCGCCACGCCTCGTCGTCCAGGTCGTCCATGGTCATCATCTGGCCGGTCTCCACGCCGATGCGCAGGAGCTTCGCCCAGTCGTGCCAGAGATGGCGGACGTGCTCCTCGGGCACGAGCCGGCCGGGCGTGTGCGGGTTCTGCTTGGCGCGGAAGAGCAGCTCGGCGCGGTAGACGTTGCCGATGCCCGAGACCACGTTCTGGTCCATGAGCAGCAGGCCGATCGGCGTGGGCTTGCGTCGTACGACGTTCGTGAAGCGCTCCTCGGCCTCGGGTCCGTCGTCGATGAGCGGGTCGGGACCGAGCCGGTCGACGACCTGCTCGACCTGGGCCGGGTCGAGCACCTCGCACGCGGTCGGCCCGCGCAGGTCGGCGACGACCGTGTCGGTGAGCAGGCGCACGCGCACCTGTCCGACGGGCTCGGGCGGGAACGTCTCGAGCTCGTCGCCCTCGCGCTCCGACTCCGACATCCGCAGGCGCGTGCGACGCGGCGCGCCGATCGAGGTGATCGAGTTCTCGCCGGCCGCGTCGAGCACGACCGCGTCGGGGTTCGGCCCCTCGAGGAACGTGCCCTTCTGGTTCGTCTGCCCCATGCGGCCGTTCGACGACGCGATCGTCGCATCCATCAGGATGTCGCCCGCGAAGTCCCACGCGCCGTACATGCCGAGGTGCACGCGCAGCCAGCGGTCGCCCTCGAAGCCGAGGAACATCTGCTTGCCCACGGCGCGGGCATCCGTCATCCGCCGCCCGTCGAGGTCGGACGCGCCCTCGGCGAACCGGCCCTGTGGGCTCGAGGCGTGCACGACGTGCCCGACGAAGTTGCGCTCGAACTGGCGGGTGATGCGGTGGACGGAATGGCCCTCTGGCATGCGGCGCTACTCCCCCGCGCGCGCCTCGACGTCCACGCCCTTGCCCGCGATGTCGCCGGTGGTCTCGTACTCGGCGAGCTGCGCGATGCGGCGCACGTGCCGCTCGTCGCCCGAGAACGGCTCGGCGATGAACGCGTCGATGTAGCGGATCGCCTCTTCGACCGTGTGCTGGCGCGCGCCGATCGAGATCACGTTCGCGTCGTTGTGCTGGCGCGCGAGGATCGCGGTGTCCATGCTCCACACGAGCGCCGCGCGGATGCCGCGCACCTTGTTCGCGGCGATCTGCTCGCCGTTGCCCGAGCCGCCGAAGACCACGCCGAGCGTCCGCACGCCCGCCGCCTGGTCGCGCGCCACCGCGAGCGCGGCGTTGATGCAGAACGCCGGGTAGTCGTCGAGGGCGTCGTACTCGGTCGGGCCGTGGTCGATCACCTCGTGGCCGCCGTTGGCCAGGTGCGCCTGCAGCGTCCGGCTGAACTCGAGGCCGGCGTGGTCGGTCGCGATGTGGATGCGCATGGGGCAAGTCTAGGGAGCGCCGAACCCCTCCCGAGCCGGATGACGCGGGGCTAGGCTGTTCGGGTTGCCCGCGTCACGAACGCGTGGCCGACGCATCCGTTCGACGCAGATGGAGACCCGCGTGCCTGGAGAGAACCTCACCCGCATCGAAGCCGAGGAGCGCGCCGCGCTCGTCACGGTGCACCACTACGACGTCCGGCTCGACGTCACGACCGGCCCGGAGGTGTTCCGCACCGAGACGACCGTGCGGTTCGCCGCACGCGAGGGCGCGTCGACGTTCATCGACGCGATCACGGCCGCGGTGCACTCGGTGACGCTGAACGGCGAATCGCTCGACCCGGCCGAGGTGAGCGACGGCGTGCGAATCCAGCTGCCGGAACTGAAGGACGAGAACGAGCTGACGGTCGTCGCCGACGGACGCTACATGCACACGGGCGAGGGCCTGCACCGCTTCGTCGACCCGGTCGACGACGAGGTCTACCTGTACACGCAGTTCGAGGTGCCCGACTCGCGCCGCATGTTCGCGGTGTTCGAGCAGCCCGACCTCAAGGCCGCGTTCCGGTTCACGGTGACCGCGCCGGCGCACTGGCAGGTCGTGTCGAACTCGCCGACGCCCGAGCCGGTCGAGGCGCACGAGGGCGCGAAGACCTGGGCGTTCGAGCCGACCCCCCGTATCTCGAGCTACATCACGGCCCTGATCGCCGGCCCCTACGACGCGGTGCGCAACGAGCTCACGAGTGCCGACGGCCGCGTCATCCCGCTCGGCGTCTTCGCGCGCAAGAGCCTGTCGGAGTACCTCGACGCCGACTACATCTTCGAGAAGACCAAGCAGGGCTTCGCCTACTTCGAGGGCAAGTTCGGGGTGCCGTACCCGTTCGCGAAGTACGACCAGCTGTTCGTGCCCGAGTACAACGCGGGCGCGATGGAGAACGCGGGCGCGGTGACGTTCACCGAGTTCTACGTGTTCCGCTCGAAGGTCACCGACGCCGTGAAGGAGCGTCGCGTCGTGACGATCCTGCACGAGCTCGCGCACATGTGGTTCGGCGACCTCGTAACCATGAAGTGGTGGAACGACCTGTGGCTGAACGAGTCGTTCGCCGAGTGGGCCTCGACGATCGCGACGGCCGAAGCCACCGAGTGGCACGGCGCGTGGACCACGTTCAACGCGATGGAGAAGAGCTGGGCCTACCGCCAGGACCAGCTGCCATCGACGCACCCCATCGTCGCCGAGATCCGCGACCTCGAGGACGTGCTCGTCAACTTCGACGGCATCACCTACGCCAAGGGCGGGTCGGTGCTCAAGCAGCTCGCCGCGTGGGTCGGCGTCGACGCGTTCTTCGCGGGTGTCTCCGCGTACTTCCGGAAGCACGCATGGGGCAACACGACGCTCGCCGACCTGCTCGCCGAGCTCGAGGTCGCGAGCGGCCGCGACCTCTCGGACTGGTCGGGCCAGTGGCTCGAGACCGCCGGCGTGAACACGCTGCGTCCCGAGTTCGAGACCGACGACGACGGCCGCTTCACCTCGTTCGCGGTCCTGCAGTCCGCGATCGACGAGCACCCCACCATCCGCCCGCACCGCCTCGCGATCGGGCTCTACAACATGACGGACGGCAAGCTCGTGCGCGACCACCGCGTCGAGCTCGACGTCGACGGCGAGCGCACCGAGATCGCCGAGCTCGTCGGCCTCGCACGCCCCGACCTCGTGCTGCTCAACGACGACGACCTCGCGTACGCGAAGATCCGCCTCGACGCGGCGTCGCACGGCGTGGCCCTCGCGAACCTGTCCGAGATCGACGACTCGCTCGCGCGCGCGCTCGTCTGGGGCTCGGTGTGGGATGCCACGCGCGACGCGGAGACCCGCGCGAGCGACTACCTCGCGCTCGTGCTCGGCAACATCGCGAGCGAGACCGGGTCCACGACGCTGCGCATCGTGCTCGCCAACTCGATCCTCGCGGCGAACGCCTACACCGATCCGGCGCACCGCGCCGACGCGCTGCGTCGGCTCGCCGACGGCTTCTGGGAGCTCTCGACCCAGGCCGAGCCCGGCAGCGACGCACAGTTCCAGTTCGTGAAGTCGTTCGCAGCCGTCGCCGAGCGCGGCACCCGCCTCGACGACCTGCAGGCGCTCTACAACGGCACGCTCGAGCTCGACGGCCTCGCCGTCGACACCGACCTCGGCTGGGAGCTGCTCGTCGCGCTCGCCGCGGCCGGCCGTGCGACCGACGCCGACATCGACGCGCGCCTCGCGACCGACGACACCGTCACGGGCCGCGAGGCGGCCGCGAAGGCCCGCGCCGCGATCCCCACGCCCGAGGCGAAGGAGCGAGCGTGGGCGTCGATCGTCGAGGTCGACACCGCGTCGAACTCGGTGGTGCGCGACACGGCCGCCGGGTTCCTCCGCGCGGCCGACCCCGCACTGCTCGAGGCGTTCGTCGGGCGCTACTTCGACATGCTCGAGCGGGTGTGGGAGCAGCGCAGCTACGCGATCGCCGAGAAGCTCGTCGACGGGCTCTACCCGTCGCCGCTCGCGAACGCCGCCCTGGCCGAGGCGAGCCGCGGATGGCTCGACGCCCACCCCGACGCGCCGCCGGCACTGCGGCGACTCGTGGTCGAGAGCCTCGCGGGCGTCGACCGCGCGATCGCGGCGCAGCGCCGCGACGCACAGGAGGCGTGAGCGTGGCTCGTCCCGAGCTGACGCGGGCGGAGGCCGAGGAGCGCGCCGCGCTCATCGGTTCCCCCGCGTACGAGGTGACGCTCGACCTGACGGGCGAGGGCGGACGGTTCCGCTCCGAGACGCTCGTGCGGTTCACGGCGACGCCGGGCGCGTCGACGTTCATCGAGTCGACCACGGCCGAGCTGCACGAGGTGCGTCTGAACGGGGTCGCGCTCGACGCGGCATCCGTGTCCGACGGGCACCGCATCCGGCTCGAGGGGCTCGCCGCCGAGAACGAGCTCCGCGTCGTCTCGACGCGCGAGTACACGAACACGGGCGAGGGACTGCACCGCTTCGTCGACCCCGTCGACGGCGAGACCTACCTGTACACCGAGTTCGCGGTGGCCGAGGCGAACCGCGTGTACGCGGTGTTCGACCAGCCCGACCTCAAGGCCTCGGTGCGGTTCACCATCACCGCACCCGGGCACTGGACCGTGCTGAGCAACGCGCCGTCGCCCGAGCCCGCCGCGGGCGCGGCATCCGGCACCGCCACCTGGGCGTTCGAGACGGGCCCGGTCATCTCGAGCTACATCGTCGCGATCATCGCCGGGCCGTACGCGTCGTGGCGCGCGTCGGCGACGAGCCGGGACGGCCGCGAGGTGCCGCTCGGGCTGTTCACGCGACGCTCGCTCGCGCAGCACGCCGAGCCCGACGTGATGTTCGAGCTCGTGCGCGACGGCCTCGCGTTCTACGAGGCCGCGTTCGACGTGCCGTACCCGTACGGCAAGTACGACCAGATCTTCGTGCCCGAGTACAACTGGGGCGCGATGGAGAACGTCGGCGCGGTCACCTTCAACGAGGGCTACCTGTTCCGCTCGCGCGTCTCCGACGCGCGCCGCGAGCAGCGCGCGATCGTCGTGCTGCACGAGCTCAGCCACATGTGGTTCGGCAACTCCGTGACCATGAAGTGGTGGAACGACCTCTGGCTCAACGAATCGTTCGCCACCTGGGCGTCGACCCTCGCGACCTCGCGCATCACCGAGTTCGCCGACGTGTGGGCGACGTTCGCCACCGACGAGAAGACGCACGCGGCCGAGCAGGACCAGCTGCCCTCGACGCACCCGATCGTGGCCGACATCGAGCGGCTCGGCGACGTCGAGGTCAACTTCGACGCGATCACCTACGACAAGGGCGCGTCGGTGCTCAAGCAGCTCGTCGCGTGGGTCGGGCTCGATGCCTTCCAGCGCGGCGTCGGGGCCTACCTCGCGAAGCACGCCGGGGGCAACGCCACGCTCGCCGACCTCCTCGCCGAGCTCGAGGCCGCCAGCGGCCGTCGCCTCGGCGACTGGTCCGCGAAGTGGCTCGAGACGGCCGGCGTGAACACGTTGCGGCTCGTCGTCGAAACGGATGACGCGGGCACGATCGTCTCGGCGCGCGTCGAGCAGTCGGCGGCCACGTCGCATCCGACGCTGCGACCGCACCGGATCGCGATCGGCGCCTACGACGAGGTCGACGGCCGGCTCGAGCGCGTGCACCGCGTCGAGCTCGACGTCGACGGCCCGTCGACCGAGGTGCCCGGCCTCGTCGGGCTCGCCCGGCCCGCACTGCTGCTCGTGAACGACGACGACCTCACCTACGCCAAGGTGCGGCTCGACGACCGGTCGTTCGGCACGGCCCGCGACCGGCTCTCGGAGATCGCCGACCCGGTCGCGCGCGCCGTGATCCTGGGGTCGGCGTGGGACGGCGTCCGCGACGCCGAGCTGCCCGCGTCCGACTTCGTGCGGCTCGTCGTCTCGAGCGTCGGCCACGAGACGCAGTCGGCCGCGCGGGGCCTCGCGCTCGCGCGCCTCGAGATCGCGGTGAACCGCTACCTCGCCGAGGAGCACCGTGCGGAGCTCGCCGAGGAGGCGGCCGACGCGATCTGGGCGCTCGCCGAGCTCGCCGCTCCCGGCTCCGACGCGCAGCTCCAGTTCGCCAAGGCGTTCACGCGCCTGGCCTGCGCCCCGGCGCACGCCGACGTGCTCGACGCCCTGCGCACGGGCGAGGCGCGGCTCGACGGCCTCGAGATCGACCTCGACCTCCGCTGGGAGATCACGATCGCCCGAGCGGCGCTCGGCGCGGCCGACGAGGCCGAGATCGACGCGGCGCAGCGCGCCGACGACACCGCCAAGGGCCGCCAGCTGGCCGAGACCGCGCGCGCCGCGCGGCCCGAGCAGGCCGTGAAGGATGCCGCGTGGCACCGCGTCGCGACCGACGACTCGCTCTCGAACGACGTCGCCCGCGCGATCGCCGAGGGGTGGCAGCGCACGACCGATCCGGCGCTGCTCGCCGGCTCCGTCGACGGCTACCTCGGCATGCTCGAGCGGGTGTGGTCGGAGCGGAGCTTCACGATGGCCTCGCTCATCGTCAAGCGGCTGTACCCCGCTCCCGTGATCGACGCCGAGCTCGCGCGCCGCACGCGCGCGTGGCTCGACGCGCACGCCGAGCCAGCGCCGCTGCACCGTCTGGTGGCCGAGCAGCTCTCCGAGCTCGAGCGGGCGCTCGCCGCGCGCGAGCGCGACGCCGACGCGGTGCGCGAGGCGGCCGCCTGATCCGGACCCCGTGAGCGGCGGGGGCACGGGCATCACGCCCAGCCCCCGCCGATGCGGCCTCGCATTCTCGTCAGGTGGACGATGCCACCAACCAGATCGCCCCGAAGGCGGCCACGCCCATCGTGACGACGGCGACCCGATAGCTTCGGATCTCGAGCGTGGCCGACAGCAGGTTCAATGCGATCAGTGCGATGAGGGCGATGGGTGCGATGGGCAAGCCGTACCGGAACACGAGGATCGCGGCCGCGGCCGCGGACAGTCCGTCGAACACTGCGTGTGCGCTGATCCAATTGAGTCGCCCCGTGCCATTCGACCGCGGATCCAACCTGAGCCATCCGTGAATGCCGCGTCGCGCCTCGTCCGACGGATCGCGCAGCAGTTGGACGGGGATCTGCACCCGCATGATCAGCCCGATGGAATCGGCAGCGATGATCCCTGGAGGCACCAGCCACATCGCGCCAGGAACCTCCATGGTCGCGACGAGGGCGACCCCACCGATCCATAGGGTGTTGCACACGATCACCGTGATGACGGCTCGGATCCAGCCTTTGCCGCCCCTGATGCGCTGCGAGACGGTCAGCCCGGCTCTCAGCCCCATGAGTATCGAAGCGAAGCCCAGGAGAAGGCCGAAGACGAACACCACGAAGAACGCGATGACGGGAACGGTCGTCTCAACGACTGGACGATCGACCATCCGGAGCACTGGCACGATGAACGCCACGGCGGCAGCCGTCGAGATCGCCACCGGCGGGGCCACACGGCTGACACGTGCCGCGCGCGCCGAGAGCCGGTCGTAGTCGAGTCCGAGCGAGGCCGCTCGTTGAGCGGGCGACGCCGTCGACCATACGACGTCAACGCCCGGATCCCGCAGGCCGGCAGGAACCTCGGAAGGAATGGTCACGCCCCGAACCTAGGGCACACGCGGTCACCGATGCATTGCGGATCACGATGACGCCCGGCAATCGGGTCGAATCATCGCGCCCAGCCCCCGCCGATGCGGTCTCAGTACACTTCAGGATCATGCGTCCGTTCGAAGAGACCCCCGCCGAGCAGACCGACATGTGGGCACAACTCGATGCGTTCTGGGCGACCCCGTGGGGTCTGTTCCTGTCCAACGTGATCCAGGTCGCGCTCATCGTCGTGATCGCCCTGATCATCCGCTGGGTGCTCCACTTCGTGATCCGGCGCACGGTGAACCAGATCGTCAGCGGCGTCAAGCGCAAGCAGGACGTCACCGACACGCAGGCGCTCAGCGCGTCTCCGCTGGCGGCGGTCCGGCTGGTGCAGCGCACGCGCACGCTCGGCTCGGTCCTGACGAACATCGTCAACGTGACGCTCTTCGTAGTGGTCCTGCTCATGATCGTCGGCACCCTCGCGCCCGATGTCCTGGGCTCGTTCACGCTGCTCTCCGCGGCGGTCGGCGCGGGCCTCGGCTTCGGCGCGCAGAACATCGTCAAGGACGCACTGAACGGCCTGTTCATGGTCGTCGAGGACCAGCTCGGCGTCGGCGACATCGTCGACCTCGGCTTCGCGACGGGCATCGTCGAGGAGGTCCGGATCCGCGTGACGAGCGTGCGCGACGTCAACGGCACGCTGTGGTTCGTCCGCAACGGCGAGATCCTCCGCGTCGGCAACATGTCGCAGGGCTGGGCCCGCGTCATCGTCGACCTCGCGGTGCCCTACGACGCCGACATCGACGAGGTCGAGGCCACCCTGCTGCGCACCGCGACTGAGATGGCCCAGTCGGGCAAATGGCGTTCGCGGATCCTCGAGAAGCCCGAGGTCTGGGGCCTCGAGTCGATCTCGGCCGACGCGATGGTCATCCGGGTCGTCATGAAGGTGCGCACCTCCTCGAAGGACGACGTCGCGCGCGAGCTGCGCGTGCGCCTGAAGCGGGCGCTCGACGAGATGGGCCTGAAGCTGCCGAGCCTCGCGAGCGTCGTGCTGACCGGCTTCGACGGCGTCACACGGGTCAAGGGCGCGAAACCCCCGAAGACCGCGCCCAACCCCGTGCTCGACCGGCAGCCGCCGACCAAGCGCTCGCTGCGCGCGAAGCGCGCGGCCGAGTCGGTGACCGGCGCGGGCAGCGTGCCGAGCGATCCGGCTCCGACGACGACCGTGACGAAGCCCGCGAAGGCTGCGAAGACCCCGAAGACGGCGGATGACGCATCCGCCGCCGACCCGAAGGACGCCCCGTGACCCTGCCCTCCCCCAGCTTCTACGACCAGGTCGGCGGTCGCGAGACGTTCGTCAGGCTCGTGCACGAGTTCTACCGCGGCGTCGCCGAGGACCCCGTGCTGCGGCCGATGTACCCCGAGAAGGACCTCGGCCCCGCCGAGGACCGGCTGCGCATGTTCCTCGAGCAGTACTGGGGCGGCCCGACGACGTACAGCGACCAGCGCGGCCATCCGCGCCTGCGGATGCGGCACCTGCCCTTCAAGGTGAACCCCGACGCGCGCGATCGATGGCTCGCGCACATGCGCGCGGCGGTCGACACGCTCGACCTCCCGCCGGTCGCGGAGGCGACGCTGTGGGACTATCTCCAGCGGGCGGCCTTCGCGATGGTCAACACCTTCGAGGAGTAGGCCGGGCCGCCCCGACCCCGCACCCGTGCGGCCTGCGCCCGGCACCCGAGCCGAGCGGATGCCGCGACCGCCCGACGACGAAGGAGTCCACCGTGGCCGCACCCTCCCCCGCCCCGCACGCCGAGTTCGACGCGATCGTCGTCGGGGCCGGCCTGGCCGGCCTCGTCGCCGCAGCCGAGCTGGTCGACGCCGGCAAGCGGGTCGCCATCCTCGACCAGGAGCCCGAGGCGAACCTCGGCGGGCAGGCGTGGTGGTCGTTCGGGGGGCTGTTCCTCGTCGGTTCGCCCGAGCAGCGGCGCCTCGGCGTGCACGACTCGCTCGAGCTCGCGCGCGAGGACTGGCTCGGAACGGCCGGCTTCGACCGCGACGACGACGAATGGGGGCGCCGCTGGGCGGAGGCCTACCTGCAGTTCGCGGCCGGCGAGAAGCGCGCCTGGCTGCGCGAGAAGGGCATCCGCTTCTTCTCCGTGGTGGGCTGGGCCGAGCGCGGCGGTGGCATGGCGATCGGGCACGGCAACTCGGTGCCGCGCTTCCACATCACGTGGGGAACCGGCCCCGGCGTGGTCGCACCGTTCGCGGCGAAGGTGCGCGCCGGGGAGGCGGCGGGGCTCGTGACGCTGCAGTTCCGGCACCGCGTCGACGGACTCGTCGTCGAGGGCGGTGCCGTGGTCGGCGTTCGCGGCGCCGTGCTCGCACCCGACGACGCGCAACGGGGGGCGCCGTCGAATCGCGAGGTGATCGGCGAGTTCGAGCTGCGCGCCCCCGCCGTCGTGGTCGCGTCCGGTGGGATCGGCGGCAACCACGACCTCGTGCGCGCGGCGTGGCCCGAGCGTCTCGGCACGCCGCCGGCCACCATGCTCTCGGGCGTGCCCGCGCACGTCGACGGGCGCATGCTCGGCATCGCCGAGGCATCCGGTGCCCGGCTCGTCAACGGCGACCGCATGTGGCACTACACCGAGGGCATCCAGAACCACGACCCGATCTGGCCGCTGCACGGCATCCGCATCCTCCCCGGCCCCTCCTCGCTCTGGTTCGACGCGACCGGCCGACGCCTCCCGGCCCCGCTGTTCCCCGGGTTCGACACGCTCGGCACGCTCGAGCACCTCGCGAAGACCGGGCACGACCACTCGTGGTTCGTGCTCACGCAGCGGATCATCGAGAAGGAGTTCGCGCTCTCGGGCAGCGAGCAGAACCCCGACCTGACGAACAAGGACCTGCGCCTCCTCGCCGAGCGGCTCGGCTCGGGCGCCCCGGCCCCCGTCGAGGCGTTCAAGGAGCGCGGGGCCGACTTCGTGGTCGCCGACACGATGCCCGAGCTGTTCGACGGCATGCGCCGGCTCTCACCCGAGGGCCTCCTCGACACCGCCAACATCGAGCGCGAGATCGTCGCACGCGACCGGGAGGTGGACCACGAGTTCTCGAAGGACCTCCAGCTCACCGCCGTCCGGGGTGCGCGCACCTACCGCGGCGACAAGCTCATCCGCGTCGCCCCGCCGCACCGGATCCTCGACCCGAAGGCCGGGCCGCTGATCGCCGTGAAGCTGCACATCCTGACGCGCAAGAGCCTCGGCGGCATCCAGACCGGCCTCGACTCGCGGGCCCTCGGCGCCGACGGACGGCCGGTGCCCGGCCTCTACGCGGTCGGCGAAGCGGCGGGCTTCGGCGGCGGCGGCGTGCACGGCTACCGCGCGCTCGAGGGGACCTTCCTCGGCGGCTGCCTGTTCACGGGTCGCGCCGCGGGCCGCGCGATCGCCGGCCGCGCGACGTCGTGACCTCCTGACCGCCCGACGGCGAGCGCACGACGGCGAGCGGATGGTGCGGCGCGCGAGCGCGCCCCGCCGGCTACGCCTTGAGCGTCCACGCCTTCCGGCGCACGAGCACGTGCCCGCGCCGCGAGCTGAGGCGCGTCCACGGCCCGGTCTCGAAGACCGAGATCGGATCGTCGCCGAGGAAACCCAGGCTGAACGCGGCGAACGCCGCGCCCGCGGGGACGTACTCGAGGCCCTCGATGCCGCGCCCCCACACCTCGGCGCGCACGCGCTGCACGAGCTGCTCGCCGGTGCCCTCGGGGATGGCCGTGGCGATCTCGTCGATGCCGGCACGTGCGGCGCGCTCGAGCGTCGCGGCGTCGGTCTCGCCGAGCGGACGCCAGCCGCCGCGCGGCGGCGAGATGCCCGCCCAGGTCACGGTGTTCACCTCGGGCGGTCGCGTCATGGTGACGGGTCGGCCCTCGACGTCGGCGTCGTCCTCGCCGAGCTCGCCGCGAGCCCGCACGATCCGGTCGACGACCGAGCGCATGGGGACGACGACGTCGAAGTCGTCGGTCTCGAACAGCTGGAAGGTGCGCAGGCCCAGCACGGTCGGGCTCTCGTCGAGGATCCCGCGCGGGTAGAGGATCGCGGTGTACACGGCGAGGATGTCGTTGCCGGCGACCAGGCGCACGGCACCGTCCTCGACCCGCGCAGCGCGCTGCAGGTACGTGTGGAGGTCGCCGAGCGACAGGCTGTCGGCGAGCGTGAATTGCTGGACCATGGCCTGTCTAGACTACCGAGAGAGCGCCGCGGCCCCCGCCGCCGCGCGCCCGCCGGTGAGCGGGCCGGGCGGACGGCCGACCCAGACGGAGGAACGATGAGCGGTTCGATCGACGGCCTGCTGAGCACCCTGCGGCTCACCGACACCGGGGCGCGCACCACCGAGGACATCTTCACGGGTCCATCGCAGTGGATGCCGCTCGGCCGCGTGTTCGGCGGCCAGGTGCTCGCGCAGTCCATCATCGCGGCGACCCACACGGTGCCCGAGGACCGCACGATCCACTCGATGCACGGGTACTTCCTGCGCCCCGGCGATGTCGAGCACCCGATCACGTTCTCGGTCGACCGCATCCACGACGGGCGCTCCTTCTCGACGCGGCGGACCCAGGCGTTCCAGCACGGCGAGCCGATCCTCTCGCTCATCGCGTCGTTCCAGACCCACGACGAGGGCCTCGAGCACCAGACGGAGATGCCGGTCGACCTCCCCGACCCCGAGAGCCTGCCGTCGACCGCCGACGTGCTCGGCCACCTCGACCACGACGTCGCCCGGTACTGGTCGAGCGAGCGCGCGTTCGACGTGCGCCACATCCCGTCGCCGGTGTACCTCTCCGTCGAGGGCGAGCGCGTTCCCCGGCAGGCCGTCTGGATGAAGGCCTTCGGCAAGCTGCCCGACGACCCCCGCCAGCACCGCGCCGCGCTCGCGTACGCGAGCGACTACTCGATCCTCGAGCCCGTGCTGCGGGCGCACGGCGTCGCGTGGGCGACGCCCGGCCTCAGGGTCGCGAGCCTCGACCACGCGATGTGGTGGCATCGCGATGCGCGCGTCGACGAATGGCTGCTGTTCACCATGGCCTCGCCGTCGGCCAGCGGCGGCCGGGGACTCTCGGTCGGACGCATCCACACGCGCGACGGACGGCTGGTCGCGACCGTCGCCCAGGAGGGCATGGTCCGCGTGCCCGATCCGGGCGCCTTCGACTGAGTCCCGGCGGCGCGGCTGGGGGAACGCCGAGCAATCCTCCCGACGCGGCGTCCGGGGGCGCAGAATGGCAACGATGCCGTGCGCGACGCGGCCGGAGCAGGGAGGCGGCACCAATGGACGATGCTCGTGGACTGACACGCCGGACGGCGATCGCGCTCGGTGGCGCCGGCGCTCTCGGCGGGGTGGTCACCCTGGCCGGTTGCACGACGGGCGGCGGATCGGGCGGGACCGACACGTCCGCGACGCCCGACACGAGCGCGGCGGCCGGACAGGAGGTCGCCGCCCTGGCCGACATCCCCGTCGGCGGGAGCATCGACGCGACCATCGGCGGCGAGCCCGTGCTCGTCGCGCAGCCGACCGCCGGCGAGGTCGTCGCGTTCAGCGCGATCTGCACCCACCAGGGCTGCGTCGTCGCCGCCGCGGGCGACCGGTTCGAGTGCCCCTGCCACGGCTCGGTGTTCGATGCCGCCACAGGCGACGTGCTCCAGGGACCCGCGCCCGACCCGTTGCCCTCGGTCCCGGTGAGCGTCGAGGGCGACCGCGTGGTGGCGGGCTGACGATGGAGCTCCAGATCGCCGGGCTCCCGCTGCACATCCTCCTGGTCCACGTCGTCGTCGTGGGAGTGCCGCTCCTCGCGGTCGTCCTCGTCGTGCTGTCGGCGTGGCCCGCCGCGCGTCGCGCGCTCTGGCTCGTCACGCTGATCGCGGCGCTCGTGCTGCTCGGCCTGACCTACCTCACGATCGAGTCCGGCGAATGGCTGGAGGATCGGGTCGCCGAGACGCCGCTGACCGAGCAGCACACCGGTCAGGGCGAGGACATCCTGCCGTGGATGATCGCGCTCACCGTGGTCGCGGCACTGGTCGCGGCGCTCGCGATCGTGGAGCGCCGCGAGCGTCGCGGACGCACCGATGCGGAGGTCGCCGCGAACCGCGGCATCACGTCGACCGTGGCGCGTCGGAGCCCGGCGCGCTCGGCGATCGCGGTGCTGCTGATCGTCGCCGCGGTCGGGGTCGGCATCGGCTCGGTGTGGACGATGGTCCTCATCGGCGACTCCGGTGCGCGCGCCGTCTGGCAGGGGTCGTTCAGCGATCAGCCGTCGGGCGAGGGCGAGGGCGGTGACGACTGACCGCGGCGGGCGCCGAGCTCAGCGACGCCGGAACGCGATCGGCTCGCCGAGGTAGGGCTCCCACGCCGCCCGCTCCGCCTCGGTGATGCGACGCGGCGTCTCGGTGGCCGCGTCGACGAGCACGATCGTGGTGACCGCGCGCGTGTAGAGCGTGCGCGGCTCGGACCCGACGGGCGAGTACACCTCGTAGCAGACGTCGAGGCTCGCGCCGCCCATGTGGCCGATCCACAGCTCGATGTCGAGCGGGAGGCGCTGGTACGGGATCGGCGCGAGGTACTCGACCTCCTGCCGGGCGATGAGGGTGAGCGTCGCCGATCCGGGCGTCGCGTCGAGCACCGCGGTGGAGGCTCCGACGGCGTGCTCGGCGGTGCCGTCGTCGTTCACCCAGAACGCCTGGATGCGAGCCTCCTCGAGGAGGCTCAGCATCCGGGCGTTGTTGACGTGGCCGTACGCGTCGAGGTCGCTCCAGCGGAGCGGCGTGGGCACGTGCAGCCGCACGTCAGTCCCTCGTGAGCTTGCGGTACGTGGAGCGGTGCGGCTTCGCCGCGTCGGCGCCGAGGCGCTCGACCTTGTTGGCCTCGTACGCCTCGAAGTTGCCCTCGAACCAGTACCACTTCGACGGGTCCTCGTCGGTGCCCTCGTAGGCGAGGATGTGCGTGGCGATGCGGTCGAGGAACCACCGGTCGTGCGTGATGACGACCGCGCAGCCGGGGAACTCGAGCAGCGCGTTCTCGAGGCTGCCGAGGGTCTCGACATCGAGGTCGTTGGTCGGCTCGTCGAGCAGCAGCAGGTTGCCGCCCTGCTTGAGCGTGAGCGCGAGGTTGAGGCGGTTGCGCTCGCCGCCCGAGAGCACGCCGGCGCGCTTCTGCTGGTCGGGACCCTTGAAGCCGAACGTCGAGACGTAGGCGCGGCTCGGGATCTCGGTCTTGCCGACCTGGATGTAGTCGAGCCCGTCGGACACGACCTCCCAGAGCGTCTTGTTCGGGTCGATGCCCGTGCGCGACTGGTCGACGTACGAGATCTTGACGGTCTCGCCGATCTTCAGGTCGCCGCCGTCGAGCGGCTCGAGGCCGACGATGGTCTTGAAGAGCGTGGTCTTGCCGACGCCGTTCGGGCCGATGATGCCGACGATGCCGTTGCGCGGCAGCGAGAAGCTGAGCCCGTCGATGAGCGTGCGGTCGCCGAAGCCCTTCTCGAGCTTCTTCGCCTCGAGCACGACGTCGCCCAGGCGCGGGCCCGCGGGGATCTGGATCTCCTCGAAGTCGAGCTTGCGCGTGCGCTCGGCCTCGGCCGCCATCTCCTCGTAGCGGGCGAGGCGCGCCTTGGACTTGGCCTGCCGGCCCTTGGCGTTCGAGCGGACCCACTCGAGCTCCTCCTTGAGGCGCTTCTGGAGCTTCTGGTCCTTCTTGCCCTGCACCTGGAGGCGCTCGGCCTTCTTCTCGAGGTACGTCGAGTAGTTGCCCTCGTACGGATAGAGGCGACCGCGGTCGACCTCGCAGATCCACTCCGCCACGTGGTCGAGGAAGTACCGGTCGTGGGTGACGGCGAGCACGGCGCCGGGGTACTTGGCGAGGTGCTGCTCGAGCCAGAGCACGCTCTCGGCGTCGAGGTGGTTGGTGGGCTCGTCGAGCAGCAGCAGGTCGGGCTTCTGCAGCAGCAGCTTGCACAGCGCGACGCGGCGCTTCTCACCGCCGGAGAGCACGGAGACGGGGGTGTCGCTCGGCGGGCAGCGCAGCGCATCCATCGCCTGCTCGAGCTGCGAGTCGAGGTCCCACGCGTCGGCGGCGTCGATCTCCTCCTGCAGCGTGCCCATCTCGGCGAGGAGCGCATCGAAGTCGGCGTCGGGGTCGGCCATCGCCGCCGAGATGTCGTTGAACCGGTCGAGCTTCGCCTTGATCGGGCCGACGCCCTCCTGGACGTTCTCGAGCACGGTCTTCGACTCGTCGAGCTCGGGCTCCTGCATCAGGATGCCGACCGAGTAGCCGGGGGTGAGCCGCGCCTCGCCGTTGGAGGGCTGGTCGATACCGGCCATGATCTTCAGGATCGTGGACTTGCCCGCACCGTTCGGACCCACGACGCCGATCTTCGCTCCGGGAAGGAACGCCATCGTGACGTCGTCGAGGATGACCTTGTCGCCGACCGCCTTGCGGGCGCGCACCATTGAATAGATGTAATCCGCCATGTCGCTACCAGTCTATGGGGCGGGTGGACCCGACCAGACAGCCGCCCGTGCCGAGCGCGGGGCGGACGGCACTGTGGTACCCGTCGGACTTGGGCCCGTACTGGCCGATCAGGCACTCCCCCGCGAATTCGACCGAGAACTGGATCGAGTCGGCCGGGTCGCCGATGGTCGTGGTGTCGGCCGTCACCTGCATGGCCGCGCGATCGAATCCGGCCGCGGTGAGCGCGTCGACGAACGCACGGCCGCCCGCCCCGGCGTCGTCGGCGATCACGGCGCGGCTCACCGCGTCGAAGTAGGCGAGGTTGTCGGCTGCGGAGCCCTCGGGCCGCAAGGCGGGCGGGGGCTGATCGGCGGCTGGTGTCGCGCTGGGTCCGGCGGACGCCGACGCCGTCGGGCTCGCCGGCGGCGCGCCAGTCGGGTCGGTCGGCGCCGCCGAGGTGCAGGCCGAGAGCGCCACCACCGCGCCCGCGCCGAGCGCGCCGAGTGCCGACACCGCCATCCGCCGACCCATCGCACCCCTCGTCCGTCACCCAGCTGCCGCAGCGCCGAGTCTACGACGGCGCCCGGCGGCACGCCGGCCGCACCCCGCAGGTCAGACGAGCATGCGCTCGGCCTCGACCTCCTCGACTTCGGACGAGTCGACGTGCTCGCCCGCGTCGTCGCGGTCGTCGCGGTCGTCGCGCTCGTCGCGGTCGTCACCCCCGAGCGGCTCACCCGTGACGGTCGCCGTGGCGTCCCACCCGTTGCCGGGGACCGCCCAGGCATCCTCGACCGCCGCAAGCGACGTGCCGCCCGCGTGGGGAGCGTCGGCGGGATCGCCCTCCGGGACCTCCGCGGGCTTGGCGACGCTGCGCTTCGCGTACTGCGCGACGCCCCACGTCAGGTCGTGACCGAGCGACTCGGCCTCGATCTCGATCGCGGTGCCCGACTTCTCCTCGGTCTGCCACGCGCGCACCCGCAGCCGCCCGTGCACGACCACGCGCTGGCCCTTGCGGATCGACTCCGCGGCGTTCAGCGCCAGCTGGCGGAACGTCGAGACGGTGTACCAGTTGGTCTCGCCGTCGGTCCACTGCCCGGTCGAGCGGTCGAAGTAGCGCCGGGTCGACGCGAGCCGGAAGTTCGTGATGGGGAGTCCGGCGGGGGTGACGGTGTGGCGCGGGTCGTTGCCCACGACGCCGGTCACCGTGATGAGGTCGGTCATGTTCTGCTCCACAGGGGTCGGCGCCGCCGCGGATCGGCGGCTCGCGGCATCCGGGGCCCTCGTGCCGGAACGACCCCGGATGCCGCTGACCTCAGCGTGCCGGGACCCACGCGATCCCCGGGCCCACCCAGGCCCGACCGGGGCCGGCGAACGGCGCGGACCGCCTGTGGAGGAGGAGTCAGGCGACGATGTAGTCGGTGTATGAACGCCGGATCTTGTTGACCTTCGGCAGCGCGACCGCGAGGCAGTAGCCCTGCCCGGGGTTCTTGGCGAAGAAGTCCTGGTGGTACTCCTCGGCGCGGTAGAACTCGCCGAGCGGCTCGATGGTCGTCACGATCTCGCCCGGCCACCAGTCGGCCGCGCGCTCGCGCGCCTGCTCGAACAGCTCCCGCTGCGCCTCGCCCTCGAAGAACATCGCGGAGCGGTACTGCGTGCCGACGTCGGCACCCTGCCGGTTCAGCTGCGTCGGGTCGTGCAGCGTGAAGAAGACGTCGAGGATCACCTCGCGCGGGATCACGTCGGGATCGAAGTCGACCCGCACGGCCTCGGCGTGGCCGGTCGCGCCGGTGCAGACGAGTTCGTACGACGGGTTCGGGAGCGAGCCGCCCGTGTAGCCCGACACGACGTCGTGCACGCCGCGCAGCGTGCGGTAGACGGCATCCAGGCACCAGAAGCAGCCGCCGGCGAGAACGAAGCTTTCCATCGCCATAGGCTAACCGCATGACCTTCGCCGCTGTTCCCGAGCGCTACGACCGCATGACCTACAACCGGATCGGCCGCAGCGGCCTGAAGCTCCCGGCGCTCTCGCTCGGGCTGTGGCATAACTTCGGCCACGACCGGCCGCTCGACACGCAGCGCGCGATCGTGCGCCGCGCGTTCGACCTCGGCGTCACCCACTTCGACCTCGCGAACAACTACGGGCCGCCTCCCGGCAGCGCGGAGGAGAACTTCGGCCGGCTGCTCGCCACCGACCTGAAACCCTACCGCGACGAGCTCATCGTGTCGTCGAAGGCGGGCTACCTCATGTGGGACGGCCCCTACGGGGAGTGGGGTTCGCGCAAGAACCTGCTCGCCTCGCTCGACCAGAGCCTCGGACGTCTCGGGCTCGACTACGTGGACGTGTTCTACTCGCACCGCCCAGACCCCGAGACGCCCGTCGAGGAGACGATGGGCGCCCTCGCGCACGCCATGCGGCAGGGCAAGGCGCTCTACGTCGGCGTCTCCAACTACTCCCCCGAGCAGACCCGCCGCGCGGCCGAGGCGCTCGCGGCCGAGGGCGTGCCGCTGACCATCCACCAGCCGAGGTACTCGATGTTCGACCGGCACATCGAGGAGGGCCTCTTCCCCGTGCTCGACGAGGTCGGCGCCTCGGCGATCGTGTTCTCGCCGCTGGCCCAGGGCCTGCTGACCGATCGGTACCTCTCCGGCGAGGTGCCCGCCGGCTCGCGCGCCGCGACGAGCCACTTCCTGCCCGCCGACCGCATCAGCGAGGAGTACCTCGAACGCGCCCGCGCGCTCAACGAGATCGCGCTCGGGCGCGGCCAGTCGCTCGCGCAGCTCGCGCTCTCGTGGGTGCTGCGGGTGCCCCAGGTGGCGAGCGCGCTCATCGGCGCCTCGAGCGTCGCGCAGCTCGAGCAGAACGTCGCGGCGCTCGACGCGGCGCCGCTCACCGACGACGAGATCGCGGCGATCGAGCCGTTCGCGGCGCACGGCACCGCCCTCGGCTGACGCCGCCCGGCCGGTCACCCGGCACGCGGGAACGGCCCGCGGTGGCACGCCGACCGGCCTGCCGGGCGGCGCGCCCGCGCGGCGCTACCCTTCGCTCATGCAGTGGTGGAATGACTTCGTCGGCTGGGTCCTCTCCGATGCCGCTCGCCCGATCCTCTTCGCGGCTGCGGTGATCTTCGTCTCGCTCATGGCCGCCGGGCTGCTCTCGGCGTGGATCGCGCGCCGCGCGGTGCGCGGCATCATCCGCCAGCGCGACCGCGAGCTGCGCAACGCGGCCGTCGCGGCGCTCATCGACGCGGCCACCGAGGCATCCGTCTGGAACTCGCTCACGCCCCAGGAGCAGGTGCTCGCCGACCGCGCGGTCGGGCAGGCCGACATCCAGGTGCGGCTGCTGCCCATCAAGGGCTCGGATGTCGCGGCCGACTGGGCCGCGCACCAGCTGCACGAGCTCAAGCGGGCCTCGGCGACGTTCGGCTACCAGCTCGACCCCGCCGTGGTGGAGTTCCGCGAGCGCCTGCTCGAATGGCAGCGCCACCCGTCGCGCACCCGCCGCGACTTCCGGAACGACCTCGACCGCTGGCGCGCGCAACGCGACGAGCCGGGCCAGGCGCTCGCCACCGAGCAGGACGCGTGGGTCGCCGAGCAGCACCACGACCGCTACGCCGACGCGCCCCTGCCCGAGCCGTCCGCCACGCCCGCGGCGGACACGGCGGCGATCGACGCCACCCCCGCCGACGACGCGATCGCCGACGCCGACACGGACCGTCGGCCGGTGGGGCAGCGCGACACCGTGGCGACGGACTGACCGCGCCCGGTCAGGCCCGTCGGATCAGCCGCGCCACCAGTCGTCGAACATCGTGACCGGCTCGGCGCGCTTGTGCCGGGTCTGGAGGAACCTGGCCTCGATCTTCTCGGCGACCTCGGGGGCGATGTCGCCGCCCTCGAGGTACTCGTCGATGTCGGAGTAGCGCAGCCCGAGGTTGGCCTCGTCGGCCTGGCCCGGGTCGTGGTCGAGCAGGTCGGCCGTCGGCACCTTCTGGTGGAGCCGCTCGGGCGCACCGAGGTGCACCATCAGCGCACGACCCTGGCGCTTGGTGAGCCCGGACAGGGGCAGCAGGTCGGCCCCGCCGTCGCCGTACTTCGTGAAGAAGCCCGTGACCGCCTCGGCGGCATGGTCGGTGCCGACGACGAGGAGCCCGCCCTCGCCGGCCAGCGCGTACTGCGCGACCATCCGCATGCGGGCCTTCACGTTGCCCTTGCCGAAATCGCTCACCGGCGTGCCCGCCGCAGCCTCGAACTCGGCCGCGAGGCCGTCGACCCCGCCCTTGATGTTGAAGGTCACCGTCTCGGCGGGCCGGATGAAGTCGAGCGCGAGCTGCGCGTCGGCCTCGTCGCGCTGCACGCCGTACGGCAGTCGCACCGCCACGAACCGCGCCGCGCGGCCCTCGTCCGCCAGTTCCTCGACCGCCAGCTGGCACAACCGCCCGGCGAGGGAGGAGTCCTGGCCCCCGCTGATGCCGAGGATCAGCCCCTTGGCTCCTGAGGCCACGACGTAGTCCTTGAGGAAGCCGACGCGCCGGCGCACCTGCTCGGCCGGGTCGACGACGGGTTCGACGTGGAGTTCTTCGATGATCCGAGCCTGGAGGTCGCGCATGCCACGACCCTACGGCACGCATGTGACGGGCGGATGTCGCTCGCAGCCCACGCACGGCTCGCGCTCGGCGCTCTCGCGGGGCATGCTCGGCGCCCTCGGCAGGAATCGAACCTGCGACCAAGAGATTAGAAGGCTCCTGCTCTATCCGCTGAGCTACGAGGGCCGATCGCCACCACGATACCGCAGCCGCCCGGGACGCTCCCGGACATGCACGGGGCGGTGTCGGGGCGCACGATTAGACTCGCGGCATGGCTTCCTCGAGCGACCGACTGGTCTGGATCGACTGCGAGATGACCGGACTCGACCTCGAGGTCGACGAACTGGTCGAGATCGCGGTGATCATCACCGACTACGACCTGAACCCCGTCGACGAGGGGATCGAGATCGTCATCAAGCCCGATGCGAGCGCCCTCGAATCGATGAGCGACTTCGTGCGCGCCATGCACACCGAGTCCGGGCTGATCGAGGAGATCCCGAACGGCGTCTCGGTGGCCGAGGCCGAGTACGAGGTCCTCGAGTACGTGCTCAAGCACGTGCCCGACGAGCAGCGGGCCCCGCTCGCCGGCAATTCGATCGGCACCGACCGGGCCTTCATCTCGCGCTTCATGCCGCGCCTCGACGCCCACCTGCACTACCGCAATGTCGACGTCTCCTCGATCAAGGAGCTCGCGAAGCGCTGGTATCCACGGGCGTACTTCAACGCGCCGGCGAAGGATGGCGGGCACCGCGCGCTCGCCGACATCCTCGAGTCGATCCGCGAGCTGCAGTACTACCGCCGCGCCGTGTTCGTGGCCGACCCCGGTCCGACGAGCCAGGAGCTGCAGGCGATCGCCTCCGACATCGTCGCGTCGGCCACCGCCGACGCACCGCCGGCGGGCGCCGACGTGTCAACGACCACCCCGAACGTGGTGTAATCTCGTAGGGTTGCGAATCGCGGAACGCGAGCGCACATGGTGGGTATAGCTCAGTTGGTAGAGCGCCTGGTTGTGGTCCAGGAGGTCGCGGGTTCAAGCCCCGTTACTCACCCCAATACTCCCGGGAGCGACCGTGGAACTCGACGCAGAGGCCTTCGAGCAGCTCGTCGTCGATGAGCTCGATCTGCTGCCCGACGACATGGTCGACGGGCTCGAGAACGTCGTGTTCGTCGTCGAGGACCGCCCCGAGGACGGCTCCCTCGACCTCCTCGGCCTCTACGAGGGCACGGCGCTGACCGAACGCGACCGCTACGGGTTCGGCGAGATGCCCGACCGCATCGTGCTGTACCGCGAGCCGCTGCTCGCGGTCGCCGAGACCGAGGAGGAGCTGCGCGACGAGATCCACGTGACGCTCGTCCACGAGATCGCCCACTTCTACGGCATCGACGACGACCGGCTGCACGACCTCGGCTGGGCGTGAGCCCCGCCGCGTTAGCCTGATCGCATGAGTCCTTCCCCCGGCCGCGTCGTCGGCATCGCCGTCGGCGCGCTCGCGATCCTCGCCGTCGGCGTCTACGGACCGGCGATGCTCCTCGGCCCGCTGCCGGAGGTCGCGGTCCGCATCGACCAGGCCAGCGCCGCGGCGCCCGAACCCGCTGCGGTCGCCCTGCCAGAGGACGGCGCATCCGCCGTCGCGCTGGTCGACGAGGAGGGCGAGGCCGAGCTGGTCGCGTCCGCAGCGGACGAGGAGGCCGCCCCGATCGGCGGAGCGGCCAAGCTCGTCACGGCCCTCGTGACGGTGGACTCGCTGCCGCTCGAGGCCGACTCGGACGGACCCGCCATCCGGATCGCCGCAGCCGACTACTCGTCGTACCTCGCCTACCAGCGTGAGGGATCGCGTGTGCTGCAGGTCTCCCCCGGCGAGTCGTGGACCGAGCGCGACGTGCTGCGTGCGGTGCTGCTCGCCTCGAGCAACAACCACGCCGACACCCTCGCGGCCTGGGCGTTCGGCAGCGTCGACAACTACGTGCGCGAGGCGAACGCCTGGCTCGAGGAGCACGGGTTCGAGCAGGTCAGGGTCGCCGACGCGACCGGGCTCTCCGGCGAGAACGTGGGCACCGCGGGCGAGCTGACCCGGCTGGCGGCGATGGTGCTCGCCGACCCCACGCTCGGGCCGATGTTCGAAGGCGACGAGGGGCCGCTCGCGGCCGACCAGCGCCGCATCCCCGACGTGATCGCGCATCTCGACGGCGACGACATCCGCGCCATGAGCCGCAGCTACACCGACGAGGCCGCGCTGTCGTTCGTGTTCACCTCCACGATCACGGTGGCCGACGAGGCACGACGCATGGTCGGCGCGATGACCGGCGTCGACGACTACGAGACGCTCGACCCCGCGGTGCTCGCGGCCGTCGAGAGCATGCAGGCGGCATCCGAGCCCGTCGAGATCATCGCCGCCGGAGCCGTGTACGGCGAGGTGGAGTCCGCGTGGGGCGACCGGGCTCGCCTGGTCGCCTCGACCGGCCGCACCGACGCCGCGTTCGGCGCCGCAGCCGACGACGCCTCGGTCGACGTGGAACCGTTCACGACCGCCTCAGCCGGCCGGCAGGTGGGCACCGTGACGGTGCGGCTCGGCGCGCGCGACGTGAGCTCCGCGCTCGAGCTCGACGGAGCGATCCGCGATCCCGGCCCGATCTGGCGGCTCACGCATCCGGGCCTGCTGATCGACGCGTTCCTCGCCGGGAACGCCTGACGGCGCTAGTCGTTCTCCTGGTCGTACTCGACCGGGTCGGAGTCGTCGGCGTCGAAGCGGAAGCGCACGCGCAACTGACCGTTGACCTCGTGCTGCTCGACCGCCTCGTACCAGAACAGGGACTCGAGGCCGTCGACCGCGGCGACCATGCCGACGCGCTGCTCGGGCTTGCCGCCGACGAGCGCCCGCTGCTCGAAGTCGCCTTCGAGGGGGCCGTCGATGAACTCCGCGACGTAGGTCGATGCATCTGCCATGAGCCAACCGTAGTCCCGAGCGGCCCGCCGGGTCATCCGCCGCGCGGCTCGAGTCGCGCGAGCCGGACCCGGAGCGCGCGCGTCCGCTGCGGGCCGAGCCGTCCGAGGTAGCGGCGCCAGTCGGCCTCCCAGCCCTCCCAGTGGGGATCGAACGCGCCGCGGTCGCGCGCGAGCGCCCGACGGCGGCGCTCGGCATACGGCGCATCGACCCACACGCGAACGGCGTCGGGTCGATCCCTCCCGGCGAGGAACGCGCCGCATCCCTCGATCACGAGCGCGCGACCGGGGCGGAGCCGCGCGACCGCGCCGGCTCGATCCGCGAGCCAGTCCCACCGGTGCACCACGCCGGTGGCCCGCCGCGCGTGCGGCGCGACGAGCGACGTCCCGAGCCGCTCGGCCCCGCGTCGCAGGCCCCGCCAGCCGGGGATGGCCTCGTCGACGCGCACGACCTCGGGCGCGGTGCCGGGCCACGCCTCGACCAGCGCGGCGGCGAGCGAGGACTTGCCCGCGCCGCTGGGTCCGTCGACGAGGACGAGCGGATGGCGCCGCCCGGCGGCCGCGCGCAGGACCGCCCGCACGGCGGGGTCGAGCGCGAGCGCGCCGCGGTCCGTCACGCCCACACCGGGTGGAACGTCCCGGCCCACACCGCACCCGCGACGGAGACTGCCGCGATGGCCGCCGCGAGCGCGAGCAGCACCGCGTCGGGCGCACCCACCCGCGAGGGACGCGCCCACGTGCGGCGGACGTCCGCACCGAACCCGCGCGCCTCCATGGCGGTCGCGAGCTTGGAGCCGCGGCGGATCGCGAGCACGAGGAGGGCGAACGCCATGGTCGCGGCACGGCGGACGGCGCCGTGGTCGCCGATCCCCCTCGCGCGTCGCGCGAGCGCCATGGCGTGCCAGTCCTCGATGAAGAGGCCGACGAGCCGCGTCGCGGCGAGGGCGCCGAGCACGAACCTCGCGGGCAGCCGGGCGATCTGCGCGAGCCCGTCGGCGAGGTCGGTGGGGTCGACGCGCATGAAGAGCAGTGCCGCCGGCAGCCCGATCGCGAGCACGCGGACGGTGACCGCGATCGCGAGCTCGATCGAGCCGTCGGTGACCTTCGCGAGCCAGAACTGCCAGTGGACGGTGCCCGAGGGCTCGCCATAGAGCAGCATGCTGAGGCCCGCGATGGGGGCGGCCACGAGGATCGGCCACGTGCGCCGCACAAGCACGCCCGGGGTGACGCCCGCGACGGCGAACAGCACGAGCTGGATCGCGAGGGCGATGGTCGCGCTCACCCAGTCGACCGTGAGCAGCAGCGGCGTGGTGAGGACCATCGCGGCCGCGAGCCGCGTGACCGGGTTCACCCGATCGACGAATCGGAGCGTCGGGTGCGCGTCGGCGGCGACGAGCTCGTGGGTGCTCATGCGCGACTCCCGGCCCGATCGTGCAGGTCGAGCTCGATCCGGCGCTCGCCGAGCGACGCGACGTAGGCCAAGTCGTGCGTGACCGAGAGCAGGGTCGTCCCGTCGCGGACGAGTTCATGGAGCAGCCGCACGAGCTCGACCCAGCCGAGCCGATCCTGTCCGAACGTCGGCTCGTCGAGGATCACGACGTCGGGCCGCGTCGCGAGCACGGCTCCCACCGAGAGCCGCCGCGCCTCGCCGCCCGAGAGCGTGAAGGGATTCGCGCCCGCGAGGTGATTCAGTCGCAGGCGCGTCAGCACCTGGTCGACACGGGCGTCGACCTCGCTCGTCGCGAGACCCAGCGCGCGCGGTGCGACGGCCACCTCATCGCGCACCGTGGCGGCGACGAACTGGTGCTCGGGCTCCTGGAACACCGTGCCGACGCGCGTGAGCAGGTCGCGCGACCGCCAGCGCACCGGCGAGGCGCCGAGGCCGCGCGCGAGCGCGGGTGACGCGACGACCGATCCGGCGCGCGGCGCGAGCAGTCCGCCGAGCGTGAGGGCCAGCGTCGACTTGCCGGCGCCGTTCGGTCCGGTGAGCACGGTCGAGGTCCCGGCCGGCAGCGCGATCGCGAGGCCCTCGTGCAGCACCGGTGCGCGGTGTCGGCCGATCGCGAGATCGCGAGCACCCAGCAGGCCCGTGTCGCCCGCGTCGGCGACATCCGCACGGGAGGCCTCGGGCACGCCGAGCGGCACGCCGGGCACCCACACGCCGGCGGCCGCGAGCTCGTCCGCCCGAGCGGCGAGGACGTCGGCGGGGGCGCCGTCGGCGACGATCGCCCCGTCGGCCCCGAGGATCACGACCCGGTCGACCAGGTGCCGCCAGACCTCCACGCGGTGCTCGACGACGACGAGCGTCGCGCCCGTGCGGTCCAGCACGCGCGCCACGGCCTCGCGCACCTCGGCGACCCCGTCGGGGTCGAGGTTCGCGGTCGGCTCGTCGAGCAGCAGCAGGCCGGGGCGCATCGCGATCGCGCCCGCGAGCGCGAGCCGTTGCTTCTGCCCGCCCGAGAGGCGCGAGGTCGGATGGTGAAGCGGCAGGTCGAGCCCGACCGCGTCGATGGCGTCGGCGACCCGCCGCCACGTCTCGTCGCGAGGCACGCCGAGGTTCTCGCAGCCGAAGGCGACGTCGTCGCCCACGCGCGCCAGGATCACCTGCGAGTCGGGATCCTGCAGCACGAGGCCGGCGCGACCCCGGGCGGAGGCCGCGGGGCGGCCGTCGATGCGGAGGGAGCCGGTCTGCTCGCCCTCGTCGTCGCCGCCGAGCACGCCCGCGAGGGCGTGCAGCAGGGTCGACTTGCCCGAGCCGGACGGGCCCAGCAGGAGCACGCGCTCCCCCGGCTCGATCGACAGGTCGATGCCCTGGAGCGCCGCCCTGCGACGTCCGGCGTGCCGCCACCCCCACCCGGTGGCGTCCACGCGGGCGGGGCCGGCGAGGTCGGCACGGTGCGCCATGGCTCAGACCCGCTCGGCGACGTCCCGTCCGGCGCCGAAGCGGTTCAGCGCGCCGGTGGCCGCCAGTGCACGGACGACGATCCAGCCGAGCAGGCCCGCGAGGATCGCGCCCGACACCACGATGGTGCCGAGGTAGAGGACGAGGAACTCGGCCGACTTCTGCAGGTTGCCCGACAGGAAGAGTTCGAGCGTCCACGCGCCGACGCCCGCGGCGGCGCCGGCGAGCATCGCGGTGACGACGCCGAACCGGCGGTAGCCCGTCGCGAGGAACACCAGCTCGGCGCCGAGGCCCTGCGCGAGGCCCGAGTAGATCGTCTCGACCCCCCACTGGTTGCCCACGAGCGCCGACACGATCGCCGCGAGCAGCTCGACGTAGAGCGCCGCCCCGGGCTTGCGGATGATCAACCCGCCGAGCACGCCGCCGATGAGCCAGATGCCCACCGCGATGCCGCCGAGCCCGGGGGTCACGGCGTCGGCCGCGCTGAACCAGGCGTAGCCGACGTTGTTCCAGAAGAGGAAGACCAGTCCGGTCGCGACGCCGATGACGCTCGCGACGACGATGTCGACCACGCGCCAGCGCGTGCTTCGTGCGGCCGGCTCGGTCGTCTCGCTCGCGCCGGCGGAGATGGTGCGGTCGGTGCCGCTGGTGGTCTCGTGCACTGTTCGTGCCCTTTCTCTCAAGTGAAAGCGGCACGGGAGATGAGATCGTTTGCCCTCCCTGCGCTGGCATGACCCAGATCAGGTTCGACGGTCGAAGGTTGGAGAACCTTCCTCTCAGCCCGGCTCACCGGACTCCCGTGTTCGAGCACGAGTATACGCCCGGCGCGCGAGCATGACGCCGGGCGACGGAGACGACGGAGCGAGCGCCCGCTATCGCTTGAGCGCGCGGATGATGAGCTTGAGGGCCTTGCCCGTGACCATGACCAACGGGATGGCGACGATCATGACGCCGAGCACGTTCGGCTCGAAGCGCACGTCGCCGCCACGGCTCACGTAGGCGCCGAGCGGCACCGACCACCCGCCACCGCCGCCGCCCGACCCCTCGCCCTGCTCGGGGGCGTTCCCCGAACCTCCGCCGAAGCCGTAGGCACCGAGCGCGACCGGCACGACGTCGACGCCGCCCAGCTGGACCTTGTCGGCGTAGGAGGTGCGCACGCCGACGCCGGCGACCTTGTCTGCGAGATCGAGCACGAAATCAGCCATGCCGCCACGCTACCGGCGCGTCGGAGACCTCGGAAGGCCCTTGACGGATGTCGCGCGGCCGCGGCCTCACGAGAACGTGCGGGCACCCGGCGGGAGGGGGCCGTCGGATCGGTCGGCAGGCGCAGCTCGCGGCGCGCGGGCCGGCCGGCGCGTCGTCGCCGTGCCGGCGTCGTCGCGCTCCCACCCTTCGCCCGCGGTCGGCAACGCGCCCGGCGTCCCCGGCCGCACGAGCGAGGCAGGCCGCACCGCCCCGCGGCCGAATCTCCGGACCACCTCGTCGACCGTGCGTTCGGCGTCGCGCCAGTCCTCGTCGGGGTCCCACAGGGGCGCGCCATCCCCCGCGGGACGCAGTTGCTCGCCGCGGACGCCGATGAGCCGGACCCGCCGCCCGTCGCCCACGAGCTCGCCCAACGGCACGAGCGCCTCCTCGTAGATGCGACGCGCGACATCGGTCGGTTCGGCGAGCGTGCGCGACCGCGTGACGGTCGTGAAGTCGCCGTACCGGAGCTTCAGCGTGATCGTGCGCGCCAGCATCCCGGCCCTGCGGAGCCGCACGCCCACGTCGGTCGCGAGGCGCAGGAGCTCGCGGGCGATGTCGTCGTGCTCGACCAGGTCGTGGTCGAACGTGGTCTCGTGGCCGATGCTCTTCTCGACCCGGCGCGTCTCGACCTCCCGCGGATCGACGCCGTTCGCGAGCTGGGAGAGCCGCGCGGCGAGGGCGGGGCCGACCGCACGGGTCAGCGCATCGGCCGGCATCTCGGCGACATCGCCCACGGTGCGCAGGCCGAGCTTGCGCAGCGATTCCTCGGTGACGCGGCCGACGCCCCAGAGGGCCGAGACGGGCAGCGGATGCAGGAACGCCGTCGTCTGGTCGGCCGGGACCACGAGCATTCCGTCGGGCTTGGCGCGGCTCGAGGCGACCTTGGCGACGTACTTGCTCGCCGCCACGCCGACCGAGCAGGTCAGGCCCGTCTCGTCGTGGACGCGCCGGCGGATCGTCCACGCGATCTCGGCGGGACTGCCGTGGAGCCGACGCGCGCCCGACACGTCGAGGAACGCCTCGTCGATCGAGAGCGGCTCCACGAGCGGCGTGAGCTCGCGGAAGATCGTCATGACCCGCTCGGAGTACTCCGCGTACCGCCCGTAATCGCCGCGCAGCACGACCGCGTTCGGGCAGCGCTGGAGCGCGACCGACATGGGCATCGCGGAGTTCACGCCGAACCGCCGCGCCTCGTAGCTCGCGGCCGCGACCACGCCGCGGCCCGCGGTTCCGCCGACGAGCACCGGCCTGCCCCGGAGCTCGGGGCGACGCAGCAGCTCGACGGAGACGAAGAACGCATCCATGTCGACGTGCAGGATCGGGGTCGCCGAGTCGTCGACCGGCCCGGTCGTGACCTGGCGCGACGAGCCGTCCTGCTTGCTCATGCTGCGACCCTACCGGTGGGCACCGATGACGGGCCCGACGGCCGGGACCGCTGGCGGTTCACCGACCGGTCAGAACCCGCCGAAGTCGCCGCCCCCGAAATCACCGCCTCCGAAGTCGCCGCCTCCGAAGTCGCCGCCCGAGCCGCCCCAGTCGCCGCCGCCGAAATCGCCGCCCGAGCCACCCCAGTCGCCGCCCGAGTCTCCCGCGCCGGCGTCGCCCGCGCCGGCACCCGCGTCGCCGGCATCGGCGCCGCCGGCATCGGCCGCATCCGCGCCCGACGCGTCGAACGCACCGGGGTCGGGCAGGAACGCCTGCGCGATCGCCGAGCCGATCACGACACCCGCGACCGTGCCGAGCAACGAGCTGCCCACCATCGAACCGAACGAGGGGCCGCCGCGGCCGTACGCGGCACCGCCGGCCGGCGCGCCGGCGAACGCGCGCTCCATCGAGCCGGGCTGACGCAGCTCCTGGCGTGTCGCCGCGCGCGCGAGCGCCTGCGGGTCGTCGGAGACCAGTCGCTCCCCCGCGGGCGCCTGCTCGGCGAGCGAGCGGAACACCTGCTGGCGCTGCTCGGGCGTCAGCTTCGCGAACGCCTCGGCATGCACGGCCTCGATCGACTCGGGCGGCGCCGTGCGGAGCAGGTAGCGGTAGCGCTCGATCGCGAGCTCGTCGTCACTGAGGCGACGCTGCTGCGGCGCCTGCGGCACCGGCGGTGCCGCCTGCCGGGCGCGGTCGTCGCCGCCGAAGAGCCGGTCAAGGAATCCCATGATGTCCTCACTCTCGTAGGGGCGGCCAGCGTAGCGATGCCCGCCTTGAAGGCGCTGGGAACGCCCGGGACGACGAGAGCGGATGTCGCAGCGCGCGCGTGCGCGTCGCGACATCCGCTCTCGTCGAGACGGTCGGGCTACCCCTCGGCGCCCGCGCGCTCGAGCACGAGTTCGCGCACGCGAGCGGCATCGGCCTTGCCCTGCATCGCCTTCATGACCGCGCCGATCACGGCGCCGGCGGCCTGGACCTTGCCGTCGCGGATCTTGGCGAGCACGTCGGGCTGCGCGGCGAGCGCGTCGTCGATCGCGGCGATGAGCGCGCCGTCGTCGGAGACGACCGCGAGACCACGCGCGTCGACGATCTCGCGCGGCGACCCCTCGCCCGCGATGACGCCCTCGAGCACCTGGCGCGCCAGGCGGTCGGTGAGCGTGCCCTCCTCGACGAGCGCAGCCAGTTCGGCGACGTCGGCCGGCTCGGCCAGCTCCGAGGCATCCGTGCCCCGAGCGTTCGCGATGCGGGTCAGCTCGCCCGTCCACCACTTGCGCGCGGCGGAGGGCGTGGCGCCGGCCTCGACCGTCGCGAGCACCTCGTTGAGCAGGCCGCCGTTGACCACGCCCTGGAAGTCGATGTCGCTGAACCCCCACTCGGCCTTGAGCCGGCGACGCCGGGCCGCGGGCGGCTCGGGCAGCGCGGCGCGCAGCTCCTCGATGAGGGCGGGCTCGGGCTCGACCGGCAGCAGGTCGGGCTCGGGGAAGTACCGGTAGTCGTCGGCGTCGGACTTCGGACGACCCGGGCTCGTCGTGCCCGTGTCCTCGTGCCAGTGGCGGGTCTCCTGCGTGATCGTGCCGCCCTCGGCGAGGATGGCCGCCTGGCGCTGGATCTCGTAGCGCACGGCGCGCTCGACCGAGCGCATCGAGTTGACGTTCTTCGTCTCGGTGCGGGTGCCGAACTTCTCCTGGCCCTTGGGTCGCAGCGAGACGTTCGCGTCGCAGCGCAGGTTGCCCCGCTCCATGCGCGCCTCGGAGATGCCGAGCGAGAGCACGATGTCGCGGATCGTCGCGACGTACGCGCGCGCGAGCGCGGGAGCATCCGCCCCCGCCCCGACGATGGGCTTGGTCACGATCTCGACGAGCGGCACGCCGGCCCGGTTGTAGTCGACGAGCGAGTACTCGGCGCCCTGGATGCGGCCCGTCGTGCCGCCGACGTGGGTGAGCTTGCCCGCGTCCTCCTCCATGTGCGCACGCTCGATCGCGACCTGGAACGTGCGGCCGTTCTCGAGCTCGACCTCGACCGAACCCTCGAACGCGATGGGCTCGTCGTACTGCGAGATCTGGTAGTTCTTGCCGAGGTCGGGGTAGAAGTAGTTCTTCCGCGCGAACCGGCTCGACGGCGCGATCGAGCAGCCGAGCGCGAGCCCGAGCGAGATCGAGTACCGCACGGCGGTGCCGTTGACCACCGGGAGCGAGCCGGGCAGGCCCATGTCGACCGGCGCGACGAGCGTGTTCGGCCCGGCGCCGTGGTAGGCGCTGTTCGCCGGGTTCGGCGCCGGCGAGAACATCTTGGTCGCCGTGTTGAGCTCGACGTGCACCTCGAGGCCGATCACCGGCTCGAAGCGCGCGAGCGCCTCGTCGAAGTCCATCAGTGCCGCGCGCGCCATCAGACCACGCCCTCCTCGGTCGCCTTGAGTTCGTGGGTGGACAGGTCGGGGGCCTGCGCGAGCAGCGGGCCGCCCCACCGGTCGACGAGCAGCGCCTCGAGCGCGCCGCCGACGTTGTAGAGCCGAGCGTCCTCGCGCGCGGGCGCGAGGAACTGGATGCCCGCCGGCAGCCCGTCCTCCGGCGCGAGGCCGGACGGCACCGAGATGCCGGGGACGCCCGCGAGGTTCGCGGGGATCGTCGCGACGTCGTTGAGGTACATCGCGAGCGGGTCGTCGAGCTTCTCGCCGAGCTTGAACGCGGTCGTCGGCGCGGTCGGCGTGGCGAGCACGTCGACCTCGGCGAACGCGGCGTCGAAATCGCGCTGCACGAGCGTGCGCACCTTCTGGGCGCTGCCGTAGTAGGCGTCGTAGTACCCCGCCGAGAGGGCGTAGGTGCCGAGGATGATGCGGCGCTTGACCTCGGGGCCGAACCCGGCCTCGCGGGTCGCGGCCATGACCTGCTCGACGGTGCCGCCGCCCTCGGGCGTGACGCGCAGGCCGAAGCGCACGGAGTCGAACTTCGCGAGGTTCGACGACGCCTCCGCAGGCAGGATCAGGTAGTACGCCGCGATCGCGTACTCGAAGCTCGGCGCGCCGACCTCGACGATCTCGGCGCCGTTGGCGGCGAGCAGCTCGAGCGCCTCGTGGAAGCGCTGCCGCACGCCGGCCTGGACGCCCTCGGAGTCGAGTTCCTTCACGACGCCGATGCGCAGCCCCGAGACATCCGCTCGCCGGACCGCCTCGGCCATCGAGGGCCACGGGTCGGGGATCGAGGTCTGGTCGTGCGGGTCGTGCCCGGCGATCACGTCGTGCAGCAGCGCCGCGTCGAGCACCGTGCGGCTGACCGGGCCGATCTGGTCGAGCGAGCTCGCGAGCGCGATCGAGCCGTACCGGCTCACGCCGCCGTACGTGGGCTTCACGCCGACGGTGCCGGTCACGTGCGCCGGCTGGCGGATGGAGCCACCGGTGTCGCTGCCGAGCGCGAGGGGCGCCTCGAAGGCCGCGACCGCGGCCGCGGAACCGCCGCCCGAGCCGCCGGGGATGCGCTCGAGGTCCCACGGGTTGTGCGTCGGGCCGTACGCCGAGTGCTCGGTCGAGGAGCCCATCGCGAACTCGTCCATGTTGGTCTTGCCGAGCGGGATCATGCCCGCCTCGCGCACCTTCCGGACGGGCGTCGCGTCGTACGGCGGGATCCAGCCCTCGAGGATGCGCGAGCCGGAGGTCGACGGCATGCCCCTGGTGACCAGCACGTCCTTCACCGCGATCGGCACGCCCGCGAGCGGGCCGAGCTCCTCGCCGGCCGCTCGGCGGCGGTCGACCTCGGCAGCAGTCTCGAGGGCGGCCTCGTTGACGTGCAGGTACGCGTGCACGGCGCCGTCGACGGCGGCGATGCGGTCGAGGTGGGCGCGGGTCGCCTCGACGGACGAGACCTCGCCGGAGGCGAGCTTGGCGGCGAGGTCGGCGGCGCTGAGCCGGATGAGGTCGCTCACTGCTCCTCCCCCAGGATCGCGGAGACGACGAACCGCGCGCCGTCGTGCTCGGGGGCGCCCGAGAGCACCTGCTCGACGGTGAGCACGTCGGTCGGGACGTCCTCGCGGAGCGGGTTGTGCAGCGGGATCGGGTGGCTGGTGGGCACGACGTCGGGCGTGGCCACCTCGCTCACCTTCTCGACCGCCTGCATGATCTGGCCGAGTTCCGTGGTGAGGTGGCCGATCTCTTCCTCGGTGAGCGCGATGCGAGCGAGGTTCGCGAGGTGCGCGACCTGCTCGGCGCTGATTTCAGACATGCTGCTCCGTCGTGTGGGGATGGGGATGCCCAGCGATTCTATCGAGGCGCGCCGAACAGGCCGACGCCGTACTTCTGCAGCGCCTCGTACGCGTCGCCGTAGGTCTCGGGCTCCGGTTCGCCGTCGGCGCCGTACTTCGCGATGAGCATGCCGAGCAGGCCGCGTGCCGGCGGGCTGAGCGGCGCCGCACGGTGCGCGTCGCCCGGGTGCGGCGGTTCGGCCTCGGGATTCGGCGGCGTGTACTGCGGCGTCGTGACCGGCCAGCTGAGCGGATGCCGCGGGGTGTCGCGGGTCACGGCGTTCAGGATGTCGGGCGCGCCGTCGTCGCGGGCCGTGAGCGGGTCGAGTCGGTGGAGCTTGCAGAGCGTCGCGATGACCGACCCGTGGTGCATGGCGTCGTGGATGACGCCGCCCTCGGCGGTGTACGCCGAGATCGCGATCGCCGGCACCCGGCAGCCGAGGCGGTCGAACGCGAAGCCCATCTCGCCGGGCTTCGCGTCGGGGTGCGGCGGCGTGCCAGCGGGCGGCGCGACGTGGTCGTAGGTGCCGCCGTGCTCGTCGAACGTGATGAGGAGCATCGTGTTGACGGCGTTGGATCCGCCCTCGGTGGCGCTCTCGCGGATCGCGCTGTAGATGCGGTGGATCAGCAGCTCGCCCGCGCGCACGTCGGAGATCGCGCTGTCGGTGACCTCGCCGCCCTCCACCTCGGACTCGCGCAGCGGCCCCACCGGCGGGTGGAAATCGTTGTGGTCGTAGATCATGCGCGGCTCGACGAACGAGTAGGGCGGGAGCTTGCCGTCGGCGACGTCGCTCCAGAACTGCGACATGGGTGCGAAGTGCTCCGTGCGCCAGTACTTCTCGAGTGCCGGTGCGTGGATGATGCCGGTCATCGACACGAGCTGCAGGTCGTCGAAGTAGATGCGCCAGTCGAGCCCGGCGTCCTCGAGCCGGTTGAAGATCGTCGGGGCGGGCTTCGCCTCGAGCCACTTGCGGTAGCCCGCGCCGCCGCGATTGGTGACGAAGCCGTGCGAGGTCGACGCATGGAAGAAGGAGCGGTTGCAGAACGTCTGCGAGGGCACCGCGCAGTGCCAGGCGTCGTAGACGGCGAATCCCTTCGCGAGCGTCGAGAGCACGGGCAGCATCTCGGGCGAGAACGACCCCATGATCTGGCGGAGGTCGCGGTGCCCGGCGACGTCGACGTCGTGCTCGACGTGATGGGCGTAGTCGGTGAGGAAGCCCGACATGCTTGCAGCGGCGCCGGCATCGGGCGCGTTGTACGGCGCCGTCATGTCGTCGATCGCGGCGGTCGCGTTCGACGCGGGACGGATCGTGCCGAAGAGCTGGGTGTTGACGTGCGGGTACTCCTCGCCCGGGTCGGGGTGCGGGCGGCTCATGATGAGGTCGGTCGCACCGGCGTACACGTGCGCCGCGACGACCTCGCCGTCGGGTGCGGTGTTGGCGTAGTCGCCGAACGCGAGCCCGTCGAACGTGGTGCCGTCCGGCACGGTGTCGGCGTCGTAGAGCCAGCCGAGGAGGTTGTCGAACGAGCGGTTCTCGCCCATCACCACGACGAGGTGGTCGAAGCCGGGCTTCGACCGCGGCGTCGGCGGGGCGGGAAGGGCGGCGAACCCGGCTGCGCCCTCGCTCAGCCCGGTCGAGTGCCCGGCCGCGGCGCCCACCGCGGCCGCACCGCCACCGGCCACGACGGCGGCGGCGCCCGCGACGCCGCCCAGCTTCAGGAACTCACGGCGCGTCGCGCCGAACCGCGCCGCCTCCTCGTCGTGATCCCGGTCGTCGCCGGCCTCCGCCATGCCGCCCCCTCATCGATCGAGCGCGTCCGGCCCCTCCGTGACGAGGACCGCGAACTGCGCCGCGTCGAGGACCCGGATGCCGAGTTCCTCCGCCTTCGCGAGCTTGGATCCGGCACCGGGACCCGCCGCGACGAAGTCGGTCTTCTTGGAGACGCTCGACGCCGCCTTGCCCCCTGCCGCGATGATAGCCTCCTGCGCTCCCTCGCGAGTGAAGCCGTCGAGGCTCCCGGTCGCGACGACCGTGAGCCCGGCCAGCACGCCGCCCGCCTCGGCCGCCCGCCCTGGACCGGGATGGCCCGGCGTGGCGAACTGCACGCCCGCGGCCGCCCACCGCTCGACGATCTCGCGGTGCCAGTCGACCTCGAACCAGTCGAGCAGCGAGTCGGCGATGATCCCGCCGACGCCCTCGACCTCGGCCAGCTCGTCGCGGCTCGCGGCGCGGATCGCCTCGAGCGAGCCGAAGTGGTCGGCGAGCGCGCGCGCGGCGACGGGGCCGACGTGGCGGATGTTCAGGGAGACGAGGATGCGCCAGAGCGGCTTGGTCTTGGCCTTCTCGATCTCGGAGACGAGCTTGAGCGCGCTCGCCGACGGCTGCGGACCCTCGAGGCCCGCCTTGCGCTCGGCCGCGCTCGGGTTGCGCCGGAACGGGGCGCGGACCCGCGCGGTGCCGTCGGCCTCGAGCTTCTCGAGCCCGGTCTCGGCGTCGCGCACGACCACCTCGATGGGGATGAGGTCGTCGACCGTGAGGTCGAACAGGCCGGCCTCGGTGGGCAGGGGCGGCTCGGCGGGCACGCGCGGCTGGGTGAGGGCGGCGGCGGACACCTCGCCGAGCGCCTCGATGTCGAGCGCGCCGCGCGATCCGATGTGCTCGACCCGGCCGCGCACCTGGGCCGGGCACGCGCGCGCATTCGGGCACCGGAGGTCGATGTCGCCCTCCTTCATCGGGCGGAGCGGCGTGCCGCACTCGGGACACTCGGCCGGCATCACGAACGCGTGCTCGGTGCCGTCGCGCAGCTCGACCACGGGCCCGAGGACCTCGGGGATCACGTCGCCCGCCTTGCGCAGCACGACGGTGTCGCCGATGAGGACGCCCTTCGCCTTGACGACGTCCTGATTGTGCAGGGTCGCCTGGCGCACCACCGACCCGGCCACGCGCACGGGCTCCATGACGGCGAACGGCGTGGCGCGGCCGGTCCGCCCGACGCTCACGACGATGTCGAGCAGCTTGGTGTTCACCTGCTCGGGCGGGTACTTGTAGGCGATCGCCCAGCGCGGCGCGCGACTGGTCGCACCCAGCTCGTCGTGCAGCGCGAGCTCGTCGATCTTGACGACCACGCCGTCGATCTCGTGCTCGACGGAGTGCCGGTGCTCGCCGTAGTACGACACGAACTCCTGCACGCCCGCGACCGAGTCGACGACGCGGTACCGGTCGGAGGTCGGCAGGCCCCATCCGGCGAGCAGCTCGTACACCTCGGACTGCGCGGCGACGGGCGGGTCGGGCCACGCGCCGATGCCGTGCACGAGCATCTTGAGCCCGGAGAGCCGACGGTGCATGAGGTCGAGCTGCGCGGCGTTCTTGCCCTCGGCTTTCTGCCGGAGCGACCCGCTCGCCGCGTTGCGGGGGTTGGCGAACTCGCGCTCCCCGGACTCGGCCTGCCGGGCGTTCAGCGCGCCGAACGCCTCGGTGGGGAAGTACACCTCGCCGCGGACCTCCACGAGCTCGGGGTGCCCGTCGCCCTCGAGCTTCATCGGGATGCCGGGGATGAAGCGGACGTTCTCGGTGACATCCTCGCCGACGCGCCCGTCGCCGCGGGTGGCCGCGGAGACGAGCCGCCCGCGCTGGTAGCGCAGGTTGAGGGCGAGCCCGTCGATCTTGAGCTCGCACAGCCAGTGCACGCGACGGCCGGCCGCGGACTCGGCGCGCACGGCCCAGTCGGCGAGCTCGTCGGGCGAGAAGACGTTGTCGAGGCTGAGCATGCGCTCGGCGTGCTCGACGGGTGCGAACAACGTGGTCTCGCCGCGGCCGCCGACGGTCAGGGTGGGGCTGTCCTGGCTCTGCAGCTCGGGGTAGAGCCGCTCGAGCTCCTCCAGCCGGCGCATGAGCTCGTCGTACTCGGCGTCGCTGATGAGCACGGTGTCGCGCTCGTAATAGGCGTCGCGCGCCTCGTTGATGCGGATCGTGAGGTCTTCGACCTCGTCGGCCGCGTGCTCGCGGGTCACGGTCGGGGTCGCGGTGTCGTCGACGGATGCCACGGGGCCAGCCTAACGACGGCCGCCGACGCCCATGCGCCGGGGGCGCGGATCAGCGGTCCGTGCGCACCGATCCGCCCGCCGCGCCGGCGCGGAGGCGGGGTGCGCGGCCCCCACCGCGCACCCCCTCCGGCGCAGCACTCCCCAAGCGCTATGCGCCGAAGCCGGCGGCGTCCACCTTGCGGTGATACCGCGTGCCGGTCTTGCCGCCCAGGATGGCGCCGCCGAGGCTGGCGAGCAGCACGATGACCAGGGTGACGATCCCCGCGACCGTGAGCTCGCCCTCGGTGACGGGGATGCGCGGGAACGTGTTCAGGCTGGCGAGGACGTCGTACTGCGCGCCGGCGCCGGCCGCGATGACCGCACCGACGACCGCGATGACGATCGCCCAGAGCCAGACGGCGATGCCCTGCTTCATGCCGTTGAAGCGCGCCATCCGCCCGGCGACGTAGCCGCCCGCGAAGTAGGCGACGAACAGGATCACCAGCAGCGCGATCGCACCGACGATGCCGATGGTCTGCGCGTTCTGCGCGGCGGCCTCGTCGACCGCCTCGCCGAGCGTGCCGATGCCGAGCGCCGCGCCGGTCGCCGCGAGCAGCGCGGTGAGCAGCACGCCGACGCCGACGGCGGTGAGCCATCCGAAGAACGCCGCGCCGAACTTGATGCCGCCGTATCGCTCGCGCTCGCGGTCGACGACCGCTGCGCGCACCGCCGGGTCGGCGATGGGCCGCTCGTCGCGGACGGCGCGGTCCTCGCGCACGACCCGCTCGTCGGCGATGCCGTCGCCGTCGGTGTCGACGCGGCGTTCGGCCACGCGCTCGCGCTCGACCGTGCCGTCGTCGCGCACGATCGTGCGGTCGTCGTGCACGGTGTCGGTCGGAACCGGGCGCTCGGCCGGCGTGCCCGCCGGATACGGCTCGCGGCCGGGCCGATCGGATGAGGTGCTCATGACAGGTCCCCTCTCGTCGTGCGCCGCACGGCGGATGGTGCCTGCGGCGCCGTCTCGACCATAGGGCGAACCCGGCTCGTCGGGAGGGGCCTTGACAACGGTGCGATCAGTGCCCTCGGATGCAGCGAACGTCCGGCCCGCGTTCAGCCCGGGGTCAGGCGTCGAGGCCGACCGCGTCGACGCGACGGTGGTACCGCACGCCGACGACGGCGCCCAGGATCGCCCCGCCGAGGCTGACGATCGCGACGCCGACGCCCACGGCGATCCAGGCGATCACGAGCAGGTCCGCGGACACGGGCAGGCGAGGGACCGCCTGCGCAACCGCAGCCAGGATGCCGTACCGGACGTCGAGCGCCGCACCCGCCACGGCGACCGCGATCACGGCGACGAGGGCCCACACCCAGACCGCGACGCCCTGCGCGATCGGGCTGAAGCGGGCCATCCGCCCCGCCACGTAGCCGCCGCAGTAGAACGCCGCGAGCAGGATCGCGAGCAGCGCGCCCGTCACCACCCAGCCGACCGTGAGCGCGTCGAGCGGGCCGACGGCGCCCACGGCCCAGGGGTCGGGCAGCACGCGCACGCCGAGCAGCGCGGCGACGACGACGAGGACGCCGACGACGCCCGCCCCGCTCGCGGACGCGGTCAGCCATCCGAAGAACGCCGACCCGATCTTCGGACCGCCGAACGCCGCGCGCTGGCGTTCGGCGACCTCCTCGATCGTGATCGGGCGGTCGTCGACGACCACGTCGTCCCAGGGCGTCTCGGCGTCGGCGCCGATCCGGGCGAGCGGAGTGGGCGCGGTGTCGAGCGTGCGGAACGGCTCGGCGGGGTCACGGGCGGGGTCGGCGGGGTACAGCGGGTAGGTCACGACAGCTCCTCGTCACTCGCGTGACGCCGGGGTGCGCCGCGCGAACCTACGCGAATCTACGCGAAACGACCACCGGATGTCACCCGTTCGGGTGACATCACGTCATGCGGCGCGGCTGGGGCGCAGCGAGGACGGCCGCCGAAGCCGTCTCAGGCGTCGGCCGGAACCGCACTCACGGTGCGGTCGATCGTGCACTGGCCGAGCACGCGCGTGCCGACGTACACCACCGCCGTCTGGCCCGGGGCCACGCCGTCGAGCGGGACCTCGGGCGTCACGACGAGCTCGTCGCGCCCCGACGCATCCGTCGCCACGCGGGCGCTCGCCGGCACCGGCTCGGCGTGCGCGCGGATCTGGACCTCGCACGCGAACGGCTCGGCGGGCTCGACCGGCGGACGGCCGGCCCAGGTGAAGCGCGAGCCGGCGATCTCGGCGATCGCGAGCGCCTCCTTCGGGCCGACGACGACCGTGTTCTCCTTCGGGCGCACCTCGAGCACGAAGCGGGGCCGCCCGTCGGGCGCGGGCGTGCCGAGCCGAAGGCCCCGGCGCTGGCCTACCGTGTAGGCGTGCGCGCCGTCGTGCGAGCCGACCACGGCACCCGAGCGATCCACGATCTCGCCCGGCGCGATGCCGACCTTCTCGCCGAGCCAGCCGCGCGTGTCGCCGTCGGGGATGAAGCAGATGTCGTGCGAGTCGGGCTTCTGCGCGACCGACAGGCCGCGGCGCGCCGCCTCCTCGCGCACGAGCTGCTTGGAGGGCGTGTCGCCGAGCGGGAAGTACGCGTGCGCGAGCTGCTCGGCCGTGAGGACGCCGAGCACGTACGACTGGTCCTTCGCCCACGCGCTCGCGCGGTGGAGCTCGCGGTGGCCCGCGGCATCCGTCACGATGGTCGCGTAGTGCCCGGTGCAGACCGCGTCGAAGCCGAGCGCGATCGCCTTCTCGAGGAGGGCGGCGAACTTGATGCGCTCGTTGCAGCGCATGCACGGGTTCGGCGTGCGACCGGCGGAGTACTCGGCGATGAAGTCGTCGACGACGTCGGCCTTGAACCGCTCGGAGAAGTCCCACACGTAGTACGGGATGCCGAGCACGTTCGCGGCGCGCTGCGCGTCCATCGAGTCCTCGATCGTGCAGCAGCCGCGGCTGCCCGTGCGGAGCGTGCCCGGCATGCGGCTGAGCGCCAGGTGCACGCCGACCACGTCGTGGCCGGCGTCGACGGCGCGCGCGGCCGCGACGGCGCTGTCGACGCCGCCGCTCATCGCTGCCAGGACTCGCATGGGTTCCAGTCTACGAACCCGGTCCTGAGCGGATGCCGCGCGCCCGCGCCGCCGCCCGCCCATCGCCCCGCCGCCCCGCGCCGCGCACCCGCTCGCGACTCGCCGGGAATCGACCCATACGCCGGGCGTTTCGGTCGATTTCCGGCGACTCGATGCCGGCGAAGTGCGACCCGGATGCCGCGCCCGGGCGCGCGGGCGGCACGCCGACCCATTCGGAGGCGCAGGCATCCCCCGACCCGGAGGATGATGGGTGCATGCCCGCTGCGCACCGCCCCGGTCTCCGGGTCGACTCCGGGCTCACGATCCCAGAGTCGGAGCTGTCGTGGCGGTTCTCGCGGTCGTCCGGCCCGGGCGGGCAGGGCGTCAACACCGCCGACTCGCGCGTGGAGCTCACGTGGAGCGTGGCCGGCTCCGACGCGCTCTCGCCGCTCCAGCGGCAGCGGCTCCTCGAGCGCCTGAGCGGTCGCCTCGTCGACGGCGTGCTCACGATCGCGGCATCCGAGCACCGGGCGCAACTGCAGAACCGGAGTGCTGCGCGCGCTCGGCTCGCCGCCGTCGTCGCCGACGCGCTGCGGCCGCCGTCGCCGTCACGACGTCCGACCCGCCCGAGTCGCGGCGCGAAGGAGCGCCGCCTCGATGCGAAGAAGCGGCGTACCGAGGTCAAGCGCCTGCGTCGCCCCCCGCAGGACTGACCGTCGAGGTCGCGCTCAGCGGTCGAAGCTCGTCGCCCGGGCGGCCATGCCGGCGCGCGCCGCGCGCTCGTATGCCGCGGGGAGCGCCGCGAGGAACGCGTCGACGTCGGCCTCGGTCGTCGTCCAGCCGAGCGTGATGCGCAGCGCGCCGCGCGCCTCCTCCTCGGTGCGGCCCATCGCGAGCAGCACGTGCGAGGGCTCGGGCACGCCCGCCTGGCAGGCCGACCCCGTCGAGACCGCCACGCCCGCGGCATCGAGCAGGAAGAGCAGCGAGTCGCCCTCGCAGCCCGGGAACGCGAAGTGCGCGGTGCCCGGCAGCCGACCGCCGGGCTCGGGGTCGCCCGAGAGCCGCGCGTCGGGCACGGCCGACGCGACGCCCGCGACGAGCCGGTCGCGCAGCCGCGACATCCGCTCGTTCTCCTCGTCGCGTCGTGAGACCGCCACGCGCGCCGCTGCCGCGAATCCCGCCGCAGCCGCGACATCCTGCGTGCCCGAGCGGATGCGTCGCTGCTGGCCGCCGCCGTGCAGCAGCGGCTCGAGGCGCGTCGAGCGGTCGAGCTCGAGCGCCCCGACCCCGACCGGGCCGCCGATCTTGTGGGCCGACACGCTGATCGCGACGAGCCCGGCGCCCGCCGGCGCGTGCGTCTCGCGGCGCAGCGCGTGCAGGTCGATCGGGACGTGCCCGTACGCCGCGACGGCGTCGAGGTGCAGGGGCACGCCGGCGCGGGCGGCGAGCCCCGCGACCTCCCGCACGGGCTCGATCGTGCCGACCTCGTTGTTGGCCCAGAGCATCGTGACGAGGGCGACGGATGGCGCGTCGCGCTCGAGCGCCGCGGCGAGCGCGTCGACGCGGACCCGACCCAGCCCGTCGAGCGGGATCTCCTCGACCTCCGCCCCCTCGAGCCCGGCGAGCCACTCGACGGTGTCGATCGTGGCGTGGTGCTCGCCCGCGGGCACGAGGATCCGGCGAGCGCCCGTCTCCAGGCGCCGCCGCCAGAAGAGGCCCTTGATCGCCAGGTTCACCGCCTCCGTGCCGCCCGCCGTGAAGACGACCTCGATGGGGTCGACGCCGAGCGTCGCGGCGACCTGCTCGCGCGACTCCTCGAGCAGGCGGCGGGCGCCCTGCCCGGCGCTGTGGATCGAGGACGGGTTGCCCACGAGCCGCAGGGCCTCGGTCATCGCCTCGAGCGCCTCCGGGCGGATGGGCGTGGTCGCGGCGTGGTCGAGGTAGACGGTGCCGGCCTGCGGCATCGGGCACCTCCTCACGGGGATCCGCGTCCCCACGAACTACTGTAGTTCGCATGTCTTCGGCCGATCCGCTCCACGACCTGGGCGTGCGCACCGGACCGGACGGCGGCACGATCCGCGTCTGGTCGGCGCACGCGACCTCGGTGGAACTGGTCGTCTTCGACCCCGACGACCTCGACTGGGCGACCAGCCGCACTCGGCTCGAACGCGACGCCGACGGCGTGTGGACGGCGACGTCGCCCGACCTCGTGCCGGGCGCGCGGTACGGCCTGCGCGTCGACGGCCCGGCGGGGATCGAGCACGCGTTCAACCCGGTGCACACGTTGCTCGACCCGTGGGCGCGCGGGCTGCATCAGGCCGCAGACGGGTCGTGGCGCGGCGTCGCGCTCGACTCGCTGGACTCGGAGGGGTTCGACTGGGGCGGCGTCGCGAAGCCCCGCGTGGCGCTGGACCACACCGTGGTCTACGAGGCGCACGTGCGCGGCTTCAGCCGGCTCAACGATCGCATCCCCGAGGCGCTGCGCGGCACCTACGCCGGACTCGCGCACGACGCGTCGCTCGAGTACCTCACGGACCTCGGGGTCACGACCGTCGAACTGCTGCCGGTGCAGGCGTTCGTGCCCGAGGAGCGGCTCGTGCGCCAGGGCCAGGTCAACTACTGGGGCTACAACACGCTCGGCTTCTTCGCCCCGCACACGCCCTACGCGAGCGCCGCCGCCCAGGCCGGCGGTCCGGCGGCCGTCCGCCGCGAGTTCGCCGGGATGGTCAAGCGTCTGCACGAGGCGGGGCTCGAGGTCGTGCTCGACGTCGTCTACAACCACACCGCGGAGGAGGGCCGCCAGGGCCCGACCTACAGCTTCCGGGGGCTGGACAACGCCTCGTACTACCGGCACGACGTGCACGGCCGGTACGTCGACACGACGGGGTGCGGCAACACCCTCGACTTCGGGCACGAGGCGCCCGTGCGGCTCGTGCTCGACTCGATGCGCTACTGGGCGGAGGAGCTCCAGGTCGACGGGTTCCGCCTCGACCTCGCGGCGACCCTCGGGCGTGACGAGCTCGGCGCCTACTCCCCCGATCATCCCCTGCTGCGGGCGATGCTCGCCGATCCGGTGATCGGCGCGGGCAAGCTCATCGCCGAACCGTGGGACGTCGGCCCGTTCGGCTGGCAGACCGGCAACTTCGCACCGGGGTTCACCGAGTGGAACGACCGCTACCGCGACCGCATGCGCGACTTCTGGCTCGGCGACCTGCGCCGCGAGCGCCACGGCGAGGCGGGCAGCGGCATCGGTCGGTTCGCGACGCGCCTCGCCGGATCGGCGAACACGTTCGCCCACGAGCGCGGGCCGCTCGCGAGCCTCAACTTCATCACCGCGCACGACGGCTTCACGCTCGCCGACCTCACGGCCTACGACGTCAAGCACAACCTCGGCAACGGCGAGCACAACCGCGACGGCGCCGACCACAACAACTCGTACAACCACGGCGTGGAAGGCCCGACCGACGACCCGGGCATCGCCGCGGCGCGCCGTCGCAGCATCCGGAACCTGCTCGGCACCCTGCTGCTCTCGGCGGGCGTGCCGATGCTCACCGCCGGCGACGAGTACGGTCGCAGCCAGCGCGGCAACAACAACGCGTACTGCCACGACTCCGAGCTGACCTGGCTCGCGTGGGACCCGGCCGAGCGCGACGGCCCACTCGAGGCGACGGCGCGCCACCTGCTGGCCCTGCGCCGCGAGAACCCCGCGCTCCGCCCGGTCCGCTACGGCCGCTTCGGCGAGAGCGTGCCGAGCGCGTCGCAGATGGACTGGTACAACGCCGACGGCGAGACGATGACCATCGACCACTGGAACGACCCGTCGCAGCGCACGCTGCAGTTCGTCGCGGCCTCGACGCCCGAGTTCGAGGCGTACAACCGGATCCTGCTCGTCGTGCACGCCTCCGAGACCGAGAGCGCCGTGCTGCTGCCCGAGCACCCGGGCGTCGACGACTACGAGCTGCTCTGGGACTCCGCACGCGAGCAGCCCGACGGCGACCTCGGCACGCGCTTCGCACCCGGCGAGCGGATGCCGGTGGCGCCGCAGTCGATGCGCCTGTTCCGCGCGCACGGCGAGCCCTCGCCTGCACCCGTGGCCGCTGCGGCGGACGAGCGACCCACCGGGAACGACCACGAGGCCCAGGGCTGATGGCCAAGCGAGCGGATGCCTCGGCCGGTACGCCCGCGACCGTCGCGCTCACGCGCGCCGGGATCCCCTTCACGGCGCACGCGTACGAGCACGACCCGCGGGCCGCGGCGTACGGGCTCGAGGCGGCTGAGAAGCTGGGCCTCGACCCGGCGCGCGTGTTCAAGACGCTGCTCGCGACGGTCGACGGCGCGCTCGTCGTCGGCATCGTCCCGGTCGCCGACCAGCTCGACCTGAAGGCGCTCGCCGCGGCGCTCGGCGGCAAGCGCGCCGATATGGCCGACCCCGCGCTGGCCGAGCGCAAGACCGGGTACGTCGTCGGCGGCATCAGCCCCGTCGGCCAGAAGACGGCCCTGCCGACGGTGGTCGACGAGACCGCGATCCTCTGCGAGACCGTGTTCGTCTCGGGCGGCCGGCGCGGCCTCGACCTCGAGCTCGCGCCCGACGACCTGCTCGCCGTCACGAACGGCCGCTACGCCCCCATCGCCCGCACCCGCCCCTGAGGGTCGCGGGTCGAGGAGGCGCGCCTGCTCGACCCGCAGCACCCGCTCAGGTCGCCGCGGCGACCAGCCCGAGCTCGGCGGTCGAGAGGAGCAGCGGATGCCGTGGGACGACGCGCACGGTGTACCCGAACGCGCCCGCCCGGTCGAGCGTGATCGTGCCGACGTAGACGCGCGTCGCGCCATCCGTGTTCGAGACGCCGTCGGGCTCGAGCAGGGCCACGCGCGCGTCCTCGATGCGGTCGTCGCCGTGCGAGTGCCCGTACACGACCTGGACGGCGACGTCGTCGGGAGTGAGCCAGCCGAGCGCCACGTGCGCGCGCAGGTGCAGCTCGTCGCCGACGTGCGGCGTCGCCTCGACCCCGCCCGATTCGACGTGCGAGACGTGCACGCTCGGCCACGCGGCCCGCACGCCCGCGACCCATTCGGCGAGCTCGCGCGCGGGCTTCGCGCCGTTCGCGCCGACGAGCGCCGCGTGCTCGGCTGCGGGGCGATAGAGCCGCTCGACGTACTCGCGCACCATCCGGTCGGCGCCGAGCTCCGGCGAGAGGTTCGCGAGCGTGCGCCGCACGCGCGTCATCCACTCGGTGGGCACGCCGTCGTGGTCGCGGTCGTAGAAGAGCCGCGTGATGCGGTGCTCGATGAGGTCGTAGAGGGCGTTCGCCTCGAGGCGGTCGCGCTCGGCGGGATCGGGCGCGGCATCCGCGGTCGGGATCACCCAGCCGTGGTCGTCGGCGGCGTACTCGGCCCACCATCCGTCGAGGATCGAGAGGTTCAGCGCGCCGTTCATGGCGGCCTTCATGCCCGACGTGCCGCACGCCTCGAGCGGGCGCAGCGGGTTGTTCATCCAGACGTCGCAGCCCGGGTAGAGCGTCTCGGCCATGCCCATGTCGTAGTCGGGCAGGAACACGATTCGCTCACGCAGCTCCGGCCGCTGCGCGAACTGCACGAGCCGCTGGATGAGGCGCTTGCCTTCCTCGTCGGCGGGGTGCGCCTTGCCGGCGATCACGAACTGCACCGGCCGGTCGGGGTTGGTGAGGATCGCCGCGAGCCGCTCCGGGTCCTGCAGCATGAGCGTCAGCCGCTTGTAGGTCGGCACGCGACGCGCGAAACCGATCGTGAGCACGTCGGGATCGAGCACGCGGCGCACCCAGTCGGGCGCGACGGCGCCGGCGTGCTGGTCGGCCCAGGCGGCGGCGAGCCGGCGGCGGGCGTCCTCGACGAGCTGGAGGCGCATGCCGCGCTTGACGCTCCACAGCTCGGCGTCGCTCACCGCGGTGCTCAGCCAGTCGGCGTGCTCGGTGTCGCCCGTGCCGAGCCGCTCCTCGGCGAGCTCGAGCAGGGCGGGGTCGGTCCAGGTGGGCGCGTGCACGCCGTTGGTGATCGACGTGATCGGCACCTCGTCGGCGTCGAAGCCCGGCCACAGGCTCGCGAACATCGAGCGGCTCACCTCGCCGTGCAGCTTGGAGACGCCGTTGGCGTGCTGGGCGAGTCGCAGGCCCATCATGGCCATGTTGAACGCGCTCTCCTCCGCCGCGACGCCGGGTTCGAGGCCGAGCGGCAGCGCGTCGGCGGGGTCGATGCCGGGCAGCAGCCCCGACTCGAGGTAGCGGGCGACGAGCGCCCGGTCGAAGCGGTCGATGCCCGCGGGCACCGGCGTGTGCGTCGTGAACACCGTGCCGGCGCGCACGAGCTGCAGCGCCTCGCCGAACGCGAGCCCTTCGCCGATGCACGCCGAGATGCGCTCGAGCCCGAGGAAGCCGGCGTGGCCCTCGTTCATGTGGAAGACGTCGGGGAAGGCGCGCCCCGTCAGCTCGCTCCAGGCGCGCAGCGCCCGCACGCCGCCGATGCCGAGCAGCAGCTCCTGCTGCAGGCGGTGCTCGCCGCCGCCGCCGTAGAGCCGGTCGGTGACCTGCCGCAGGTCGTCGTCGTTGGCGGGGATGTCGGTGTCGAGCAGCAGCAGCGTGACTCGGCCGACCGCGACCTGCCAGACCCGCGCGTGCAGGCTGCGGTCGTCGGGCACCGCGAGCGTGACCTGCACCGGCGTGCCGTCGGCGCGGCGCAGCACCGACAGGGGCAGCCCGTCGGGGTCGAGGGCCGGGTAGCGCTCCTGCTGCCAGCCGTCGGGCGCGATCGCCTGGGAGAAGTAGCCGGCCTTGTAGAACAGGCCCACCGCGACGAGCGGCACGCCGAGGTCGGAGGCCGCCTTGAGGTGGTCGCCGGCGAGGATGCCGAGCCCCCCGGAGTACTGGGGCAGGGCCGCGGCGATGCCGAACTCGGGCGAGAAGTACGCGATGGTCCTCGGGGTGTCCGCTCCGAGCGACTGGAACCACCGGGGCTCGCTCACGTACGTGCGCAGCGCGTCGCGCTCGCGCTCGGCCCAGGCGACGAAGCCGTCGTCGTGCGCGAGCTCCTCGAGTCGGCGCGCGTCGACGTCGCCGAGGAACGCGATCGGGTCGCGCTCGGAACGTCGCCAGCCGAGCGGATCGATGTGCTCGAACAGCCGGCGGGTCGGCTCGTGCCACGACCAGCGGAGGTTCGCAGCCAGCTCCTCGAGGGCGCTGAGCTGCGGCGGCACCACGGCCCGGACGATGAACTTGCGGATCGGCTTCACGGGACCACCCTAAGCGGGCGCGTGTGTCGGCGAGGTGAACGGAGGTCACGATCAGGTCGCGGACCGCGGTGCCACGGCAAGCGCGTACAGTCCGGCCGTCACACGCCCGAACCCGGCCTGCCGTTCGCATGGCATCCACGCTACGGTCGGAACGTGACCAGCCGTCCCGTTCGTGCCGGCCGGATCCCCGTGACCCGGCTCACGCCCGCCCTGCCCGATCCGCGATGGAACCCCAAGGCGTTCTCCGGGGAGGTGGTCCCGTTCCGCGCCACGGTGTTCCGGGAGGGGCACGACCTGGTCGGGGCGATGCTCGTGCTCGCCGATCCGTCGGGGGCGGTGCAGCGGCATCGGATGTCGCCGCTGGCCGCCGGCACGGACCGCTGGGAGGCCTCGGTGCGGCTGGACGCGCTCGGTACGTGGCGCTGGCACGTGACGGGCTTCGGCGACGAGGTCGGCACGTGGATCCACGACGCCGAGGTGAAGATCGACGCGGGTGTCGACGTCGAGCTCATGTACGAGATCGGCGCGCGCCTGGCCGAACGCGCCGCGGCGCAGCCCGAGCGGCCCCGGGCGGTGCGCACGCGCCTCGGCTCCTTCGCGGCGGCGCTGCGCGACGCGTCGGCCGAGCCGTCCGCCCGCCGGGCGCTCCTCCACGACCCGGTGCTGGCCGAGTTCGACGTGCGGCCGCTCGCGCGCCTCACGAGCGACTCGGAGGAGCACGAGATCCTCGTCGAACGGCGCCGTGCGGGCGTGGGCTCGTGGTACGAGTTCTTCCCGCGGTCCGAGGGCGCACGGCAGCTGAAGAAGGACGGCTCCTGGAAGTCGGGCACGTTCCGCACGGCCCAGCGACGGCTCGACGGGGTCGCCGCGATGGGCTTCGACGTCGTCTACCTGCCGCCGATCCATCCGATCGGGTTCGCGTTCCGGAAGGGCCCCAACAACACGCTGACCCCGGGCCCGCACGACCCGGGCTCGCCGTGGGCGATCGGCGCGGCGACGGGCGGTCACGACGCCGTGCACCCCGACCTCGGCACGCTCGCGGACTTCCGCGCCTTCGTGCGCCGGGCCGGCGCGCTCGGCATCGAGATCGCGCTCGACCTGGCGCTCCAGGCCTCCCCCGACCACCCCTGGGTGGGCACGCACCCCGAGTGGTTCACGACCCTGCCCGACGGCACGATCGCGTACGCCGAGAACCCGCCGAAGAAGTACCAGGACATCTACCCGATCAACTTCGACGACGACTTCGAGGGCCTCGTCACCGAGGTCACCCGCATCGTGCGGCACTGGATGAAGCAGGGCGTGCGGATCTTCCGCGTCGACAACCCGCACACGAAGCCGCTCATGTTCTGGGAGCGGCTCATCGGCGACATCAACGCGACCGACCCCGACGTGGTGTTCCTCGCCGAGGCCTTCACGCGCCCGGCGATGATGCAGGCGCTCGCGATGGTGGGCTTCCAGCAGTCGTACTCGTACTTCACCTGGCGCAACACCAAGCAGGAGCTCGAGGAGTTCCTGACGAGCGTGTCGCAGGAGACGGCCGACTTCATGCGGCCCAACCTCTTCGTCAACACGCCCGACATCCTCACCGAGTACCTGCAGTTCGGCGGTCCGGCGGCCTTCACCGTGCGCGCCACGATCGCGGCGACCGCCGCGCCCACGTGGGGCGTCTACTCGGGATTCGAGCTGTTCGAATCGGTCGCCCGCCCGGGCGCCGAGGAGGCCATCGACAACGAGAAGTACGAGTACAAGCCGCGCGACTTCGCCGCGGCGGAGGCCGAGGGCCGGTCCCTCGCGCTGTACCTCGGCATCCTCAACCGGATCCGCGCCGAGCACCCCGCGCTCGGCCAGCTGCGCAACATCCGCTTCCACTTCAGCGACGACGACGCCGTGCTCGTGTACTCCAAGCACCTCGAGGGGCGCTTCATCGACGGTCGCGCCGACGACGACCACGACACGATCATCGTCGTCGCGAACGTCGACCCCCACTCGGTGCGCGAGACGACGGTGCACCTCGACCTCGCGGCGGTCGCCCTCGAGCCCGGCGGCACCTTCGCCGTCGAGGACCTCGTCACGGGCGAGCGCTGGCACTGGGGCGAGCACAACTACGTGCGGCTCGACGCCTTCACGCAACCGGTCCACATCCTGCGAGTGATTCGAGGCGCGTCATGACCGACATCTCCCCCGTCCAGGCGCCGCCGGTGTCCGACGACCTCCTCCGCGCGGTGGCCGAGGGCCGCCACCACGACCCGCACGCGGTGCTCGGCCAGCACGGGTTCGACGCGGCCGGGCACGGCGGCGCGCACACCGTCATCCGCGTGCGGCGGCCGCTCGCGGCATCCGTCGACGCACTGCTCGACGACGGCACCGAACTGCCGCTCGAGCACGTGGCGCACGGCGTGTGGGCCGGCGCGGGCGAGTTCGGCCCGACCGGGTACCGCGTGCGCGCGCGCTACGACGACGGCAGCCAGTGGACCAGCGACGACCCGTACCGCTACGCCCCGACGATCGGCGAGGTCGACCTGCACCTCATCATCGAGGGCCGGCACGAGGAGCTGTGGAAGGTGCTCGGCGCGCACCACCGCGAGTTCCCGTCGGTCACGGGGCCGTTGCGCGGTGTCTCGTTCACCGTGTGGGCGCCGCGCGCCCGCGCCGTGCGCGTCGTGGGTGACTTCAACCGCTGGGACGGCACGGGGCACGCGATGCGCAACATGGGTGCGAGCGGGGTGTGGGAACTCTTCGTGCCCGACGTCGAGCCCGGCACCGCCTACAAGTTCGAGATCCTCGCGCAGACGGGCGCGTGGACGATGAAGGCCGACCCCATGGCCCGCCGGGCCGAGGTGGCGCCGGCGACCGCCTCGGTCGTCGCGACCAGCGACCACGAGTGGGGCGACGGCGAGTGGATGTCGCGGCGCGCGCACGCGAACCCGCATGAGCTGCCGATGAGCATCTACGAGCTCCACCTCGGGTCGTGGCGACCCGGCAAGGGGTATCGCGACGTCGCCGACGAGCTCATCGAGTACCTCCAGTGGCTCGGCTACACGCACGTCGAGTTCCTGCCGCTGGCGGAGCATCCGTTCGGCGGCTCGTGGGGATACCAGGTCACGGGCTACTTCGCGATCACCTCGCGGTTCGGCAGCCCCGACGACCTCAAGTACCTCATCGACCGCCTGCACCAGGCCGGCATCGGCGTGATCATGGACTGGGTGCCCGGCCACTTCCCCAAGGACGAGTGGGCGCTCGCCCGGTTCGACGGCGAGCCGCTGTACGAGCACGCCGACCCGCGTCGCGGCGAGCAGAAGGACTGGGGCACGCTCGTCTTCGACTACGGCAACCCGCGCGTGCGCAACTTCCTCGTGGCGAACGCCCTGTTCTGGCTCGAGGAGATGCACGTCGACGGCCTGCGCGTCGACGCGGTCGCCTCGATGCTCTACCTCGACTACTCGCGCGAGGAGGGCGAGTGGCTGCCGAACTGGTACGGCGGGCGCGAGCACCTCGAGGCGATCGGCTTCCTGCAGGAGGCCACCGCGACGGCCTACAAGCGCAACCCCGGCGTGGTGATGATCGCCGAGGAGTCCACGAGCTGGCCCGGCGTCACGGCGCCCACCACCTCGGGCGGCCTCGGCTTCGGCTACAAGTGGAACATGGGGTGGATGCACGACACCCTGCAATACATCCAGCGCGACCCGATGTACCGCGCGCACCACCACGGCGAGCTCACCTTCTCGTTCCTCTACGCGTTCAGCGAGCACTTCATCCTGCCGATCAGCCACGACGAGGTCGTGCACGGCAAGGGGTCGCTCGTGCGCAAGATGCCCGGCGACCACTGGCAGCAGCTCGCGAACACGCGCGCGTACCTGGCGTACATGTGGGCGCACCCGGGCAAGCAGCTGCTCTTCATGGGTCAGGAGTTCGGCCAGCTCTCCGAGTGGAGCGAGGAGCGCGGACTCGACTGGTGGATCCTCGACCAGCCCAGCCACCGGCAGCTCGCCGAGCTCGTCGGCCGGCTGAACCGCACCTATCGCGAGACGCCCGCGCTCTGGCAGCTCGACGACGACTCGGCCGGATTCGACTGGGTCGAGGGCGGCGCGGCCGACCTGAACGTGATCGCGTTCCTGCGCTACGACCGCGACGGCCGGCCGCTGCTGTGCATCGTGAACTTCGCCGGTCGCCCGCACGAGGGGGTCCGGCTCGGCGTGCCGTCGGCGGGCCGCTGGCGCGAGGTGCTCAACACGGATGCCGCGGAGTTCGGCGGCTCGGGCGTCGGCAACCTCGGCGGAGTCGACGCGGTCGACGAGCCGTGGGCCGGCAAGCCCGCGTCGGCGACGTTCACGCTGCCGCCGCTCGCGGCGGTGTGGTTCCAGCCCGAGTAGGGCTCAGTACAGGAGCATCGCGAGCCGTCGGCGTGCCGCCCCGACCCGAGGATCCTCCGCGCCGACGACCTGGAACAGCTCGAGCAGGCGCTCGCGCACCACGTTCCTCCCGGCGGGATCGAGCGTCGGGAAGAGCTCGAGCAGCCGATCGAACGCGTCCTCGACGTGCCCGCCCGACAGGTCGAGGTCGGCCACGTCGAGCTGCGCGTCGAGGTCGGCCGGGGCGGCGGCCGCCCGGTTGCGGATGGCGTCGAGCGTCTTGCCCTGCAGTCGTCCGAGCAGGTTCGCCTGCGCGAGCCCGGCCATGGCGAGCTCGTCGCGGGGGTCCTGCGCGATCGCCGTGCGGTAGGCGGATGCCGCGGCCGCGAAGTCGCCCCGGTTGATCGCGTCGAACGCCTCCTGGTGCAGGGGCGGCAGCGGCTCCTCGGCGGGCTCCGACGCCTCGACCGCCTCGTCGCCGGCGGGGACGCGGCCCGTGACGCCGTTGCGCTCGGCGATCTCGAGCAGCTGGTCGAAGACCTGCTCGATGACGTCGTCGGGCTGCACGCCCTCGAACAGCGGGACGGGCTGCCCGCCCACGAGCGCGACGAGCGTGGGGATGGCCCGCGCCTGCAGCGCCTGCACGAGCTGCGGGCTCCGGTCGGCATCGGCCGCGGCCAGCACGAGACGGCCCTCGCGGGCGGTCACGAGCCGCTCGAGCGTCTCGACGAGTTGCGCGGACTGCTCGCTCCAGGACGCCCAGAGCACGACCACGACCGGCACCGAACGCGAGAGCTCGAGGACCTGGCCGAACCCCTGGTCGTCGGTCGCCACGACCACGCCCGACGGTGCGTCGGTGCGCGGGCCGTGCGCGGCATCCGCGGCTCGGCGCTCGTCGCGGTGCACGAGCGCCGACAGGTCGACGGCCCCGCGGAGGTTCGCGGGCTGCTGCGGGGGGACGGCGTTCGTCACTGGACCTCCGATGCTCCGATGAGGGACTCCGACCATCCGAGCAGGCGGATCTTCTCGTCGGAGCCGATGGCGGGGACGTAGAACATCAGCTGGATGCCGATCACGCGCTGGACCCCCTTGGCGCTCTTGTCGTCGAAGCCGGACAGCGCCGCGGCGGGCTGGCCCGACTTGAACCCGACGGTACCACCGTCGTTCGGGGTCACCTTCTCGGTCTGCTTGATCGAGACGGTCACGAGCGCGCCGGAGTCGTTCGTGGCCAGCGCGACCGTCGGGCTGTCGCCCGGCGCGTTGGAGAACGCCACGTCGGCGGTGTCGGGCAGTGCGTCGGCGATGGCCTTCTGCCCCTCGACGCCGAGCTGTGCTCGCACGGTGTCGCCCTCGGGGTCGAAGAACTGCGCGAACTCGGACTCGTCGCCCTTCAGCAGGACGTCGCCGTAGGCCGGCGCCACCTGCCCGGTGGGCATCACCAATCCCTTGAACTCGGGGTTGATGGGCGGCGCGCCGATGCTGGCCGGCGCGACCTCGGGCACATCGGCGTCGGGCACCAGGGCGGTCGCGTAGAGCACCTTGTAGTTCTCGCGCGGACTCTCCTGGCGAAGCACGAGGGCGGTCGGCGCGACGGTCTCGTCGTCGCTGTTCTTCGCGATCGTGAGGACCGTGCGGGGCCAGCCCGTGGCCTGCTGGGGCAGGGTCAGGGTGAGCGGGGCGGCGGGGATCGCCGGGAGCGCGGGGTGGTCGGCGAGCGTGGCGCGGATCGCGTAGTTGGCCTTGCGGGCCTCGAGGGCCGGACCGGTGAATCGCTCGGGGAGCCGCTTGCTGTCCCGAGCCTCGTCGACCTCGGTCGTGAAGACCGCGACGCTGCGCATGATGCGCTCCATCTGGGGCACCGTCACCGCCGGGACGATCTCGGGGGTCTCCGCGGCGTCGCCCCCGTCGCCAGGCTCGTCCGTCGCGGCGGGCGTGGCCGGTGCGGTGGTCTCGGGCGCCGACGAGAGGTCGGGCCAGTAGTCCGCCGAACACGCGGAGAGCGCGAGCGCGGGCACGAGCAGCGCGGGGACGAGCACGACGCGGCGCGCCCGCCCGCTCGACCGGCGCGGCCCGCCGGCCGCGGCGCTGCGCTGCGCCCGCGACGGCCGAGGCGCGCGCATGAGCTTGCCCTTGGGTCCCTTCGGCAGGTTGCGGCGCGGGCCGCGCGAGCGACGGTGCGCGAGGAACCCGGAGATCACGAGGCCGACGCCGATCAGGAAGACCAGCGCGCCTCCGGCGATCAGCGGACCCGCCCACGGGGTGGAGTTGTCCAGCGGCCAGGAGACCACGATCCGGCCGGGCGCCGGCTCGGTGCCATCCGACGCGAGGATCACCGAGATCCCCTCGGGCACGTCGATCGTGGTCGTGAGCGTGCGCTCGGCCGTCACCTCGTCGAGCCAGAGATCGCTGCCCGCCGGCGAGACCGCGGGCTCGGCCGCCTCGTCGGCGGCACCCTCGGCATCGGTCTCGGGCGCGGTGGGCGTGTCGTCCTCGACCGGAGTCGCGACGACGGTCTCGCTCACCAGGTCGCCGGTCTCGGCGTCGTAGCCGACGGAGACGTACGGGTCGTCGCCGATCCACGCGAGCACGTCGTCGGTGCGCCCGTAGGCGAAGAAGACCGTCGCCGCCCCGGACACGGTGATGGTCTGCTTGCCCGGGTTCGCCGCGAGGGCGTCGGGCTGGAGCACGATGTAGTCCGCCTGGTTCTCGACGACCGTTCCGAGCGAGACCCGATCGGGCTCGAGGAACACCGTCCGCTGGGCGATGCCGACGCCGATCATCACGGCCGCGGCGGCGAACGCCAGAATGGCGAGAACGAATCTCACGCAGTTACCTCCAGGCCGCGCGCGCGGCATCCGACAAAGACACCCAACACTACCGACGGTGTCTGGGAGTCTCCTAACGGCTCACTGGATGCGCGCGGCCTCGGACGACCGTCGCGAACCCCGCGGCATCCGGCGGTCACAGGACGGACACGAGGCGGGCGCCGGCGCCCGCCCGGCCGTATGATCGGAGTCGACCCGCGCGCCCCCACAACCCCCCACATCGCGGGACACGGACCCCGGAGGAAGAATTGGCCGTCGAAGAGACCGAGTTCACGCAGGTATTCCGCGGATACGACAAGGACGAGGTCGACCGGAGCATCAACGCGCTCCGTCGCGAGATCATCGCCGCGAACAACGCGACCGGCGAGACGCAGAAGGAGAACAAGCGCCTCCTCGCCCGCATCGAGGAGCTCACCGCGGAACTCGAGGAGGTCGGCAGCCCCACCTTCTCCGGACTCGGCACCAAGCTCGAGAACACCCTCCGCGTGGCCGAGGAGCAGTCCACGCGCCTCATCGCGCAGGCCGACATCGACGCCGAGAAGCTCCGCCGCGCCGCCGAGGACGAGGCGCACCTCATGCGCTCCGACGCGCACGAGCTGGCCGAGCGCACCCTGTCGGAGGCGCGTGCGCAGGCCAACCGCCTGCTCGAGAACGCCCGCGCCGAGGCCGACGACATGGTCGCGCGCGCGCAGGAGGCGAGCGAGCAGTTCCGCGAGGATGCCAACCGCGACGCCGCCGCCATCCGCGGCACCGCCTCCACCGAGGCGGCCGAGGCGCGCTCGACCGCCAAGCGCGAAGCCGCCGCGCTCGTCGCCGAGGCCGAGCGCAAGGCCGCCGAGATGCTCGTCGCCGCGAACACCGAGGCCAACGAGGCCCGGGCCGCGGCCGCCGGCCTCCAGGAGGAGACCGAGCAGACGCGCGCCGAGGTCGCGATCGAGCTCGACCAGAAGCGCGCCGAGCTCGCGCGCGAGACCGAGCAGGCGCGCATCGACCTGGCCCGCGAGACCGAGCAGGCCCGCCTCGACCTCGAGCGCGAGACGGCCGAGGCGCACGCCGCGATCGAGGCTGAGATCGCCGAGCGCCGCGCGGTGCTCGAGCACGAGCTCGAGCAGGCCCGCACCGACCTCGAGCGCGAGCTCGCGGCCGAGCGCGCGAAGCTGGAGGAGCAGCGCGAGCAGACCGTGGTCGACCTCAAGCGCGAGTCCGAGACCTCGCGGCTCAAGCTGCAGAACGAGCTCGAGCGCATCCGCGCGAAGCACGCCGCCGAGCTCGACCAGATGCGCGCCGACCTCGCGCTCGAGCAGGAGCAGGCTCGCGCCGACTTCGAGGCCGAGGCCGAGCAGGCGCGTATCGACCTGGACAACCAGCTCACGTCGATGAAGAAGAAGACGACGCACGAGGTCAACCGGATGCGTCGCGAGATCGAGCGTGCCCGCATGGACCTCGACGCCGAGCTGGCCACCAAGCGCGACGAGGCCGAGCAGGAGCTCCTCGCCGCCCAGCAGCAGGCCGCCGAGCAGACCAAGAAGTTCCTCGCCGACGCCAACGCCGAGCTCGAGGAGGCCATCGCGCGCACCAACCAGAGCCGCGCCGAGGCCGAGCGCCTCGAGAGCGAGGTCCGCACCGAGGCCGCCGCGTCCCGCGAGAAGGCCGACGAGGAGGCGCGCGAGCGCGTCGCCGCCGCCCACGCGCAGGCGCGGAAGCTCATCGCCGACGCCGAGGAGCGGACGCGTGCGCTCGTGGCCGACGCCGAGGACCGGCTCGCGCAGATCAAGATCGAGCGCGACGCGGTCGCCGGCTACTTCGAGAGCCTGCGCGGCGTGCTCACGCAGGCCGAGCAGGTCGCGAACCGGAAGTAACGGGACAGGACAGGTCGGGGCGCGTCGGTGAGGATCCAGAACGCGTTCCGGCTTGCCCTGGTCGGCACGCTCGGCGTCGGCGTCGGACTCCTGATCCTCTCCGCCGTCGCGAACCTGTCGACGATCCTCACCTACATCGGAGCAGCACTGTTCCTGGCCCTCGGCCTCGAGCCCGCCGTGAGCGGGCTCGAGCGCCGGGGGCTTCCCCGTTGGGCGGCGATCCTGGTCGTCATCCTCGGCGTGGCGGTGGTGGTCGCCGCGCTCCTGCTCGCGGTCATCCCGATCATCGTCGACCAGATCGCGGAGCTGATCGCCCAGATCCCGGGCATCGTCGCGCAGCTGAACCGGGTCGACTGGATCGAGTGGCTCCAGCAGCAGTTCCCGCTGCTGAAGATCGACGAGATCAGCGAGCAGGCCGGCGCCGCGCTCACCGAGTTCTTCACCAACCCCGACAAGCTGAGCGAGCTGCTGGGCGGGGTGTGGGCCGTCGCCATCGCGATCGGCGGAGGCGTCTTCGCCGTCATCGTCGTGGCCGTGCTGACGGTGTACTTCACCGCGTCGCTCGACACGATGAAGCGGGCGACCTACCAGCTCGTGCCGGCATCGCGGCGGGCCCGCTTCGCCGACCTGACCGAGCAGATCACGCAGTCGGTGGGCCGCTACGTGATCGGCCAGGTCTCCCTGGCGGCCGTCAACGGCTTCCTGAGCTTCGCGTTCCTGTCCATCATCCGAGCGCCGTTCCCGGCGGTGCTCGCCTTCATCGCGTTCCTCTTCTCGCTCGTGCCGCTCGTGGGCACGCTGACGGGCTCGATCATCATCGTGCTGATCTGCCTCATCCCGGGGATCGGGTCGCCGCTCACGGGCCTCGTCGCCGCGATCTACTACCTGGTGTACATGCAGGTCGAGGCGTACGTGCTCTCGCCGCGCATCATGAGCCGCGCGGTGAAGGTGCCCGGCGCGGTCGTGGTCGTCGCGGCGCTCGCGGGCGGCGCGCTGCTCGGGATCCTCGGCGCACTGGTCGCCATCCCGATCGCGGCCGCCGTCCTGCTCATCATCAAGCAGGTCGTCATCCCGCGGCAGAACGAACGCTGACGCGCTACGCGCCGGGCGTCGAGACCGACCCGGCGGGCCACTGCGTCGGCAGCGGAAGCGCCGCGGGATTGACCGCGCGCACGATCTCCTCGAGCACCCGACGCGTCTGCGATTCGCCCACCCAGAGGTGTTTGCCGCCTTCCACGTCGATCCGCGTCAGGTGCGGCAGGCCCGCGAAGCGCTGCGCGGCCTCGGCGGGCTTCAGGTAGTCGTCGTGCTCGGGGATCAGGGCCACCAGCGGAACGGGCGCGGCACGCCATCTCGCGAGCTCCTCGTCGCTCGTCCGGTGCAGCGGAGGCGAGAGCAGGATCGCCCCCGCGATGCCGTGGTCCAGGCCGTACTTCAGCGCCAGCTCGGTGCCGAACGACCAGCCGACGAGCCACGGCGCGGGCAGGCCGCGCTCGTGCACGAACCCCATCGCCGCCGCGACATCCGCACGCTCGGCCACGCCCTCGCCGAACGTGCCCTCGCTCGTCCCGCGCGCGGACGTCGTGCCGCGCGTGTTGAAGCGGAGCACGGCGAGCCCCGCGAGCGCGGGAAGGCGCGCGGCGGCCTTGCGGATGATGTGTGAGTCCATGAAGCCGCCGGCGGTGGGGAGCGGATGCAGCGTCACGAGCGTCGCGACCGGGGCGCGGTCGACCGGGGTGGCGAGCTCGCCGACCAGGCGCAGGCCGTCGCCGGTGCGCAGCTCGATCTGCTCGCGGTGCGCGGGAAGCTCGACGCCCGCCCTGATCTCGGTCATCGTCTCATCCGTCACGTCGGTCCGATCCTCCAGCAGTGGATGTGCCAGTGCCGCCTCGAGGCGAGGTCGGCGGCGTCGCCCAGCACGCCGTCGGCGCGCCAGGCGACCAGGTGCGCGATTCCCGGCTCGATCTCGAGCCCGCAGCCCGGGCAGAGGTAGGCCTTCACGGCCTGCCGCTCGCTCACCGGCTGCACGTTCCATTCGCGGCCGCCGCGCACCTCGGTACGGCGCCAGCCGGCCGTGAGGCTCGCGACGTCGAGTTCTGGATGCGGCGCTCGCGACTTGGCCGCGCGACCACGGGAACGGTGCGAGCGGGCCATGCCCCCAGTCTACGGGCGGCACTCGCGCGGCCAGGCGCGGCCGCGACTCAGTACCAGCCGACGCTCTGGGAATGCCCCCACGCGCCGCAGGGCGTGCCGTAGCGGCCCTGGATGTAGCCGAGGCCCCATTCGATCTGGGTGGCCGCATTCGTCTCCCAGTCGGCCCCGGCCGTGGCCATCTTGGATCCGGGCAGCGCCTGCGGGATCCCGTACGCGCCGCTCGAGGCGTTGTAGGCGTTCACGCGCCAGCCGGACTCCTTGTTCCACAATGCGACGAGGCAGTCGAACTCGGTGCTCGGCCACCCCCGCGCCGCGACCGCACCGGCCGCGTACGCCTGGGCGGAACCGGGGTCGGGCACGACGGCCGGCGGCGCCCACGCGGCGGACTCGGCGGGCTCGGGCTCGGGCTCGGGCTTCTCCTCGACGAGGTACCCCTCTGAGGCGACGGATGCCGCGGCGACCTCGCCGTCGACCGCGAACTCCTGGACCGACTGGCCGCCGAACCGATCGGCCGGGGTCCAGGTGGCGGAGGCGGTCGCCCCGGAGTACGGGTCGACGATGTTGACGAGCAGGAAGCTCACCGACGCGGCGAACGCGCACACGACCGTCGCGGCCTGCTTGACCCGTCCCGCGGTGCGGGCGCCGCGGCCGGGCGCGACCGCGGCGGTCGTGCCATGCGGGCGCGGCCGGGGCGCGGGGTCGTCGCGGCGCATGCCGGCGGGTCGAACGGGAGCGGATGACACGCCCGCGGAGGATGCCGGAGCGGATGACGCGGAAGCGGATGGCGCGGAAGCCGATGACGCGGGACCGGACCACGCGGAAGCCGCTGACGCCGGAACGCGCGGCGCCGGTGCGGACCACGCAGGAGCGGGCGGCGCGGGCACGGACCACGGGTCGCGTGCGACATCCATCGGCGTCTCGCCGTACTCACCCGAATGCCTGCCCACGATGGCATGAGCATATCGGAGGGACGGGCCGGCGAGCGAACCGCCGCGGGGGTCAGCGCACGGCGAGCATGACGTCGACGACGGCGTCCAGGACGAGATCGACCTGGGACTCGCGGTAGCCGCCGCGCTGGGCGGTGAACACGACCCCGCGAACGTCGTCGATCGCGATGGGCCAGCCGTCGCGGAAGTACCGGAGGAGCCGGTCGGCGAAGCGATCGACCTCGTGCACGTCGTAGCCGAGCGCGAGGACGCTCACGCGGTCGAAGCGCTCGCCCTCGGGACGGGCGAGGCGGTTGGCGACGACCTGCGCCGTCGTGCGCGCCTCGGCCAGCCAGGCGTCGTCGCCGTGCAGCCGCGAGGCGATCTGGCGCTCGCGGTACGCGAACGCATCCTCCAGGCGCTCCATCGCGGCGTCGACGTGCGTCGTCGAGTAGCCGCCCTTCTGCATCGAGAAGGCCGTGAGGCGGATGCGCTCGGCGTCGAGTTCGGGGTCGTCGGGTCGGGCGGCGCCATCGTACGCGCGGCGTGCGCGCTGCAGGAACTCCTCGACCTCGGTCGTCTTGTAGCCCAGCTGGTTCCTGCGGGCACGGGGGAACGTGGCATCCACCGCACCAGTATCGCGCACGATCACCCGAACAACCGGAACGCCGCGTACGCCACGGCCGCCGAGGGAAGGATCGAGTCGAGCCGGTCGAGGAATCCCCCGTGGCCGGGCAGCCACGAGCTCATGTCCTTGATGCCGAGATCGCGCTTGATCAACGACTCGGCGAGATCGCCGAGCGTGGCCGTCAGCAGGATGATCGCGCCGAACACCAGGCCGAACCACCACGGCTGCCCGAGCATGAAGAGCGCGAGGATGACGCCGGCGACGAGGCTCGCGAGCGCCGCGCCACCGAATCCCTCCCACGTCTTCTTCGGGCTGATGACGGGCGCCATGGGGTGCTTGCCGAACGCGAGGCCGAACGCGTAGGCACCCGTGTCGGTGGCGACCGCCGTGATGATGAAGGCGAGCGTCCACCACTGCCCGCCGTCCGCCGCGGTGAGCACGACGGCGAAGGTCGCGAGGAAGGTCACGTAGCCCTGCACGAACAGGCCGGCGCCGAGGTCGCGGGCGAGCCCCATCGAGCTGCCGGCGCGGATGCGCGGGATCGCCTGCTCGACCAGGCGCCAGGTCACGACGAGCACCATGCCGCCGAGCACCGCGACCAGTTGGCCGGCCCCGCCGCCGTAGTACGCGGCCGGTACGGCGGCGACCGCGGCGACGACCGTGGGGATGCGGGGCACGAGGTACCCGCCGTGCCGGAGGGCCGCCGCGAGCTCTGAGCTGGCGAACGCGGCGACGACCACCGCGAACACCATGAACAGCTCCTTGACCACCAGGAGGCTGAGCAGCAGCGATCCGCCGAACACGACGCCGATGACGATCGCGAGCAGCAGGTTCCGTCCAGTGCGCGCGTTGATGCGCTCCTGCGCCTGGTCGAACTGCGCGCGGGACGTCTCGAGCTGACGCTCGAGGTCGATGCGCGCCTGGTGCATCGACTCACGGAACTCGGATCGCGCCGGATGCCGCTCGTCGCCGGCGCCCGGATCCTCCCCGTCGGGGACGCCTGTCATGATGGGCCCTAGACCTCGAGGAGTTCGGCTTCCTTGCGCTTGAGCGCCTCGTCGATCTGGTCGACGTGCGTCTTCGTGACGTGCTCGAGCTCCTTCTCGCCGCGAGCCACCTCGTCGTCGCCGACCTCGCCCTTCAGCGCATCGAGGTCGTCCTTGGCCTTGCGTCGGATGTTCCGGACGGACACGCGAGCGTCCTCCGCCTTCGACCGCACGATCTTCACGAACTCCTTGCGACGCTCCTCGGTGAGTTCGGGGAGGGTCACCCGCACGATGTTGCCGTCGTTGGTGGGGTTCGCGCCGAGGTTCGGGGTGTCGCGGATCGCCTGCTCGATGTCCTTGAGCGCGCTCTTGTCGTAGGGCGTCACCACGAGGGTGCGGGCCTCGGGGTTCTGCAGCGAGGCGAGCTGCGAGAGCGGCGTGGGCGTGCCGTAGTAGCTCACCATGATCTTCTGGAAGAGCTGCGGGTTCGCGCGCCCGGTCCGGACGGACGCGAAGTCGTCCTTCGCGACCTCGACGGCCTTCTGCATGCGTGCACTTGCTTCGGACAGTACATCCGCGATCACGGGGACTCCTTCTCTCGGGCTCGGGCCAGTCTATCGAGCGAGGGCCGGTTCGCCGTTGCTCACGACGGTGCCGAGTTCCTCGCCCAGGATGGCCTTGGTGACGTTGCCGCTGGGCTCCATGCCGAACACGAGCATCGGCATGCCGTTGTCCATGCAGAGGCTGAACGCGGTCGAGTCGACCACCTTCAGGCCCCGCTGCAGGGCCTCCTGGTAGCTGATGCGGTCGAGCTTGCGCGCGTCGGGATTGGTGCGCGGGTCATCCGTGTAGACGCCGTCGACGCCGTTCTTGGCGACGAGCACGACGTCGGCGCCGATCTCGAGCGCGCGCTGCGCGGCGACCGTGTCGGTCGAGAAGTACGGCAGGCCCGCGCCGGCGCCGAAGATGACGACCCGGCCCTTCTCGAGGTGCCGCTCGGCGCGGCGCGGGATGTACGGCTCGGCCACCTGGGTCATCGAGATCGCCGACTGGACGCGCGTCTCGGCGCCCGCCTGCTCGAGGAAGTCCTGGAGGGCGAGCGAGTTCATGACCGTGCCGAGCATGCCCATGTAGTCCGCGCGGCCGCGATCCATGCCGCGCTCGGAGAGCTCCGCGCCGCGGAAGAAGTTGCCCCCGCCGACCACGATCGCGACCTCGACGGTGCGTGCCGCATCCGCGATCTCGCGGGCCATCGCGCTGACCACGTCGGGGTTGACCCCGAGCGCGCCGCCGCCGAACGCCTCGCCCGAGAGCTTGAGCATGACCCTGCGCTTGTGTTCCGTCATCGCCGAACCGATCCTTCCCCTCTGGGAGTCAAAACTAGTGCGTCGCCGGTCCCCGGCGCAGCGCCGGGTCCCGACCGGGCCGACCCGGCCCGGATCGTCCGGTCGCCGTTCCACCGGCGTCCGGACACAGCAAAGGAGTCCGGATCGCCGAGGCGATCCGGACTCCCCTGTCGCAACTTACGCGCCGACCTTGAAGCGGGCGAAGTCGGTGACCGTGAGGCCGGCGTCGGAGACGACCTTGCCGACATTCAGCTTGTTGTCCTTGGCGTAGTCCTGCTCGAGCAGCGCGACCTGCTTGAAGAACGCACCGAGGCGACCCTCGACGATCTTCGGGAGGGCGGCCTCGGGCTTGCCCTCCTCGCGGGTGATCTGCTCGACGATCGTGCGCTCCTTCTCGACCGCCTCGGCCGGGACGTCCTCACGCGTGAGGTACTCCGGCGCGGCGAACGAGATGTGCTGGGCAATCGAGCGCGCCGTGTCGGCGTCGGAACCGGTGTACCCGAGCACCACGCCGACCTGCGGGGGCAGGTCCTTCGAGGTCTTGTGCAGGTAGATCGAGAAGCTCTCGCCCGTGACGAGGCGGACGCGACGCAGCTCGACCTTCTCGCCGAGGATCGCGGCGTCCTCGGAGATGACGTCGGCGACGGTCTTGCCCTCGGCCGGCGCGGCCAGGGCGGCCTCGACGGTCTCGGCGCGAGACGCGGCGACGGCCGCGAGCACGCGGTCGGCGAGCCCGACGAACTTGTCGCCCTTGGCGACGAAGTCGGTCTCGCAGGCCAGCTCGATGAGGGTGGCGGTGCCGTCGCCGTTGTCGACGGCGGCGACGAGGCCCTCGGCGGTCGAGCGGTCGGCACGCTTGGCGTTGCCCTTCGCGCCCTTCAGGCGGAGGATCTCGACGGCCTTCTCGAGGTCGCCGTCGGCTTCGACGAGCGCGTTCTTGGTGTCGACCATGCCGGTGCCGAGGCGCTCGCGCAGGGTCTTGACGTCTTCGAGGGTGAAGTTGGCCATATCAGGCAGTCTCCTGGACTCGTGGTCTTACTTGGACTCGGCGGCGGCAGCGCCCGCGGCGTCGGCCTCGGACTCCGTCGCGGCGACCTCGGCGGCCGCCTCGTCGACGACCTCCGCGGCCTCGGCCTTCGCCTCGGTCTCGGTGCCGGCGACCTTCGCCGTCTCGGCCGACGACTGCGCGGGGGTCTCCGCGGCGCCGGCCTGCAGCAGCTCCTGCTCCCACTCGGCGAGCGGCTCCGCCTCCTCGCCCTCCTCGGGCTTCTGGTGGCGCTGGATCAGGCCCTCGGCGGCGGCGTCGGCGATGATGCGCGTGAGCAGGCTCACCGAGCGGATCGCGTCGTCGTTGCCGGGGATCGGGTACTGGACCTCGTCGGGGTCGCAGTTGGTGTCGAGGATTCCGATGACGGGGATGCCGAGCTTCTTGGCCTCGTCGATCGCGAGGTGCTCCTTCTTGGTGTCCACGACCCAGAGCGCCGACGGCGTCTTCGAGAGGTTGCGGATGCCGCCGAGCGACTTGTGCAGCTTGTCGAGCTCGCGCTTCTTGAGGAGGAGCTCCTTCTTGGTGAAGCCGCTCGTGGTGCCCTCGAAGTCGAGCTCCTCGAGCTCCTTCATGCGCGCGAGGCGCTTGGAGACCGTGGTGAAGTTGGTGAGGAGGCCGCCGAGCCAGCGCTGGTTGACGTAGGGCTGGCCGACGCGGGTGGCCTGCTCGGCGATCGACTCCTGCGCCTGCTTCTTGGTGCCGACGAAGAGGATGGTGCCGCCGTGGGCGACCGTCTCCTTGACGAAGTCGTAGGCCTTGTCGATGTAGGCCAGCGACTGCTGGAGGTCGATGATGTAGATGCCGGAACGCTCGGTGAAGATGAAGCGCTTCATCTTGGGGTTCCAACGGCGTGTCTGGTGCCCGAAGTGGACGCCGCTGTCGAGCAGCTGGCGGATGGTGACGACGGCCATGGCCGTTCTCCTTCTGTTCTCAGTTGTCGCCCCGGCCGGCGGCCGGAAGCCCTGGTGCCCGGCACGGCTCCGCCGGCTCGCGCTTCGGGAGCGCGGAGCGGGACTGAGTGGAGTCGGTGGCCGAATGGGCACGCGTAGTCGCCCCGACAGGCGGGGCGCTTCGCACATGCTATCACGCGCGGGGCCCGCACTCCGGTCCTCCACAGGAGCGTGCGGACGCACCGCCGGCACCGATCCCGCGGGGTCCCTCGCGACGGATGCCGCGGCGCGCATGATCCACGCATGCCCCGAGCACCTCGTCGTCCCGCCCGTCACACGCTCGTCCTCGCGGCCGTGCTCGCGATCCATCTCACGTTCACTGCGGCGGAGCCATCCGCAGCGCGCGACCCGGCTGAGATCAGCCCCTCGCCGTCGCCGATCGACGTGGACCCGGCATGGGCCTGGCCGGTCGGGCCGCCGGTGCGCCTCCTCGCGCCGTTCCGCGCGCCGGCGACGCCGTACTCGGCCGGCCATCGCGGGATCGACCTCGCCGCGGCTCCGGGCGGCATGGTCCGCGCGCCGGCCGACGGCGTCGTGTCGTTCGCCGGGCCGGTCGCCGGGCGTCCGGTGCTCTCCATCGCGCACGGCAACGGCATCGTGAGCTCGATCGAGCCGGTGGCCGCCTCCGTCGCGGCCGATGATGCGGTGCGCGAGGGCGAGGTCGTCGGCGTCGTCGGCGTCGGCGGACACTGCGACGGGGCCTGCGTGCACGTCGGGGTCCGGGTCCACGGCGAGTACGTGTCGCCGCTGCTGTTCCTCGGCGGCGTGCCGCGCGCGGTGCTGCTGCCGCTCGGGGGGTGATGCGGCGGCACCCCCGATCCCGGCCCGCTCCGTTCGCCGCGCTCAGGCCCGCGGGTGCGCCGTGCGGTAGGTCTGCTTGAGCCGCTCGGCGGAGACGTGCGTGTAGATCTGGGTCGTCCCGAGGCTCGCATGACCCAGGTACTCCTGCACCGCGCGCAGGTCGGCGCCGCCGTCGAGCAGGTGCGTCGCCGCGCTGTGGCGGAGGGCGTGCGGCCCGGCAGGGCCGGAGCCGGGCAGGTCGCGGAGCAGGCCGGCGACGAGGCGATGGACGCTGCGGACGCCGAGGCGGCCACCGCGGACGCCGACGAACGCGGCACTGGTCGCGTCGGACGACAGCGGCGCCGCGGCCGCATCGGCTCGGGCGTCGGCGAACATCCGCGCGCGAGCGCCGTCGAGGTAGCGATCGAGGGCGATCGCGGCGGGTGCGCCGTAGGGCACCACGCGCTCCTTCCCGCCCTTGCCGGTGACGCGGACCGTACGGTTGCCCCGGTCGATGTCGTCCACGTCGAGGCCGACGAGTTCGGAGACGCGCAGGCCGCACGCGTAGAGCAGCTCGACGATCGCGAGGTCCCGCACGGCGGCCGGCGCGCCGTCGGCGGCCCTCGCCTGCAAGCCGGCGAGGAGCTCGTCGATCGCCGGCGCGGAGACCACGCGGGGCAACGTGCGGTTGGCGCGCGGCGCGCGCAGCCGCACGGCCGGGTCGAGCGGCACGAGCCCGGTGCGCTCGAGCCAGGCGCCGAACCCGCGCGCGGAGGCGGCCCGGCGCGCGATCGTCGCGCGCGCGAGCCCCTGTTCGGTGGAGACCCAGAGCCAGTCGCGCAGCAGGTCGAGGTCGAGCCGGTCGAGCGCAGCGGCACCGCGAGACTCGGCGAACCGGAGGAGATCGGCGAGGTCGGAGGCGTACGCGGCGACGGTGTGCGCGGAGTACCCGCGTTCGATGCGGACGTGGTCGAGGTAGCGGTCCACGAGCGCGTCGACGGGGACGTCCGCGTCAGTCACCCGCCGGGACCTGCCGCTTCCGGGAGAACATCTCCAGGCGCCCCGCCTCGTCGAGGCCCTCGAGTTCGCGGAGGAACTGCTCGCCGAAGCTCGTGATCTCGTGGAACGACCCGACCGGGACCACGGAGGTCACGACGTCCTCCTGGAACAGGTGGACGAGCGAGACGGAGTGACCGCCGTCGATGCCGACGAGTTCCCGCGGCGGAGCGGAGAGGTCCATGGTGTAGGCGAGCGAACCGGCCACCGACACGGGGATGCCGGCGAACGCACCCTGCGTCGGGTAGTGCAGGTGCCCGCCGAGGATGGCGCGCACGTCGCGCCCGCGGATGACCTCGGCCAGCTCGTCCTGTCCGCGCAGCTCCAGCACGTCCATCAGCGCGAGGGGCGTCGCGATCGGCGCGTGGTGCATCGCGAGCACGGTGCCGTCCGGAGCGGGCTCGGAGAGCACGTCGTCGAGCCACTCGAGCGTGGTCCGCTCGAGCCGCCCGTGGTGGTAGCCGGGCACGCTCGTGTCGAGCGTGACGATGCGGAGTCCGGCGAGGTCGACGACGCGGTTCACGGGCTCCCCGTCGGACTCCTCGCCGAGGAGGATCTCGGCGAACGGCCGCCGCTCGTCGTGGTTGCCCATGACCCACACGAGCCGCGCGCCGGTCTCCTCGGCGAGGGGTTCGAGCGCGTCCTTGATGCGCCGGTACGCGTCGGGTTCGCCGAGGTCGGTCACGTCGCCGGTCACGAGGATGGCCGCGAGCGACCCGGCCAGGCGGCGCACCTGGGTCACCGCCCGCTCGACGTGCGCGACGGTGTCCGCGAGGCCGCCGAGCGGCGCACCGCCGGCGAGGAAGTGGGTGTCGCTGAAGTGCGCGATCACGTGCCGTGCCGCCGGGTACCGGCCGAGCCGAGGATGGTCCATGTCTGCCTCCGCGGCCAGCCTAGGACCAGGTCCGCCGTCGGGTCACGCCGTCACGCCGAACGCCGCCGAACCCACCCCTGACCGGCGCGTCGCGCGAGCCCGGCCGCGTCGAGCGCGCCGAGCGCGCCCATCACCGCGCCGGGCGTGACCCGCGCCCGCTCCGCGAGCTCCTCGACGGTCCGGGCGCGCCGGACTCCGAGCGCGCGCAGGACGGCCCGCTCGTCGTCGACTGGCTCGTGGCTGGCAGGCCCGGACGGCGTCGGCCGATCGCCCCGCACGGGCGTGTCGGAATCGCCGACGGCCGCCTCGGCGACGTGCACGAGCTCGGCCATCTGCGCGGCGTCCGTCACGCAGACCGCGTCGAACTCGCGCAACAGGCGATGGCATCCGGCCGACGCAGGGCTGGTCACCGGGCCCGGCACCGCGCCGAGCGGCCGGCCGAGCGCGGCCGCGTGCCCGGCCGTGTTGAGGGATCCCGAGCGCACCCCCGCCTCGAGCACCACGGTGGCGTCGGCGGCCGCGGCGATCAGGCGGTTCCGCTGCAGGAAGCGCCATCGCGTCGGTGCCGCTCCGCACGCGAGCTCGGACACAACGGCGCCGGTCTCGGCGATGCGCGTGAGGAGGGCCTCGTGCCCGGCCGGGTAGAACCGGTCGACGCCGCCGGCGAGGAAGGCCACCGTGGTGCCGCCGTTCGCGAGGGTCGAGCGATGCGCGGTGCCGTCGATGCCGTACGCACCGCCCGAGACGACGGCGAACCCCCGGTCGACGAGCCCCGCGGCCGCCTCGATCGCGACGTGCTCGCCGTAGTGCGTGGCGGCACGCGCGCCGACGAGGGCGATCGACGGCGATTCCGCGAGCGCCTCGACGCGCCCCCGCACCCAGAGCGCGAACGGCGCGTGCACGTCGAGCCCGCGCAGCCCGGCGGGCCACGCGGCGTCGCCGGGCAGCACCAGTCGTGCGCCGACGCGCGCGGCCTGGCCGAGCGCGCGGCGGAACGCCGCGTGGTCGACCCGCGGACGCCATCGGTCGAGTCCGGCGGAGAGTTCGCGCGCGCCGATGGCCGCGCCAGCCGCCTCGGCGGCCGCCCGCCACTCCTCGCCGGGACGATGCTCGATGAGCGCCGTCGTCGTCCACTCCGCACCGAGCGCGGCGACGAGGCGCCCGAGTGCGCCATCGCCGGGTTCGGAGACGAACCCAAGGATGGCCGCCGCGACGGCGGCGCGATCGGCGACCGGGTCATCCGAGGTCCGGCGCAGCGCCGCGAGCTCGGTCGCGACGTCGGCGACGGTCGAGTCCAGCCGGTTCATGCCGCCATCCCCTGCCGCATCCCGAGGGCGCGACCGACGTGCTGCGCGGTCGGGCGCGCGGCGCCCTCGAGATCCGCGATGGTCCAGGCCGCCTTGAGCACGCGGTCGTACCCGCGCATGGTCACCGCACCGCGCTCGAGCGCGTGGTCGAGCGCCCGCGTCGCGCGTCCGCCCGGGTGCAGGCCACCCTCGCCGCGCAACCACGGGCCGGGGATCTCGGCATTGGTGCGCCAGGGCGTTCCCGCGAGCCGCTCGGCGGCCGCGCCCCGAGCCCGCTCGACGAGCGCCCTCGCCTGCTCCGAGGTCATCCGCCCCTCCTCCGCGGGCATGCGCAGCTTCGCCGGCGTGATGCGGTTCACCCAGAGTTGCAGGTCGACGCGGTCGAGCAACGGCCCCGAGATCCGAGCGAAGTAGCGTCGTTTCGCGGCGGCCGGGCACGCGCAGCCCTCGTTGGGCGAGTCGCCCCCGCCGCACGGGCAGGGATTCGCGGCGAGGACGAGCTGGAACCGCGCGGGGTAGGTGGCGACGGCGTTCGCCCGGTGGATGCTGATCTCGCCCGATTCGAGCGGTTGCCGGAGGGCGTCGAGCACCGCCGACGCGAACTCGGGCGCCTCGTCGAGGAACAGCACGCCGTGCGAGGCGCGCGCCGCGGCGCCGGGTCGGATCACCCGGCTGCCGCCCCCGACCATCGCCGCTGCGGACGCCGTGTGGTGCGGCGCCTCGAAGGGCGGCCGCACCACGAGCGTCTCCCCCACGCGCCGGCCCGCGAGCGATCGCAGCGACGCCACCTCGAGCGCAGCCTGGGGTGTGAGATCGGGAAGGATTCCGGGCAGTCGCGACGCCAGCATGGTCTTGCCCGCGCCGGGCGGTCCGGCGAGGAGCAGGTGGTGGCCGCCCGCAGCGGCCGTCAGCAGTGCGTCGATCGCCTGCGGATTCCCGACGACGTCGGCGAGGTCGCCCGTCGGTGCGGGCGGCCCGTCGGATGCCGGGTCGGGATCGGCGTCATCGGGGACGGGATCGATCACGGCGGTGGCGGCGTCATCGAAGCGCCCGCCATGCCGGATGGCCGCATCGAGCAGGGAGGAGACGCCGACCACCTCGATGCCGGGCACGAGTCGCGCCTCGGCCGCGTTCGCAAGGGGCACCATGACCCGCCCGAGCCCGGCCCGCGCGGCGGCGAGGACCGCCGGCAGGATGCCGTGCGTGGGCCGCAGTCGTCCGTCGAGTCCGAGCTCGCCCAGGTGGACGAAGCGCTCGACGGACGCCGGGTCGATCGTGCGCGCGGCCGCGAGGCACGCCATCGCGATCGCGAGGTCGAAGCCCGAGCCGTGCTTCGGGAGCGCGGCGGGCGAGAGGTTGACCGTCAGCCGACGAGCGGGCAGGGCGCAGCCGGCGTTCGTCGCGGCGGCGCGCACCCGCTCACGGGCCTCGCCCAGCGCGGCATCGGGCAGGCCGATGATGACGAACGCCGGCAGTTGCGAGGAGAGGTCGGCCTCGACCTCGACCACGGACCCTGCAAGCCCGACGAGGGCGATGGAACGCGTGCGGGCGACGGGCATCAGGCGATCCCCTCGAGGTGCTCGACGATCGCGGGCGCCGCGGCGGGCGCGAACACCGCGACCGCGTCGATCCGGATGCGTCCGGATGGCGCACCCCGCTCGCCGCACCACTCGAGCGCGAGGCGCCGGAGCCGCGCGAGCTTGCGTGCCGTGATCGCCTCGAACGGGTGGCCATAGCCCTCGCCGGCGCGGGTCTTCACCTCGACGAAGACGGTCTCGTCGCCGTCGCGCGCGACCAGGTCGAGCTCGCCGTGGCGGCAGCGCCAGTTGCGGTCGATGACGCGCATGCCGCGCGCCTCGAGGTGGTCGGCCGCCAGCTGTTCGCCGCGTCGGCCGAGTTCGGTGTTGTGGGCCATGGCCCCAGCATCGTGGCGCCGTCGACCAGCTCACCCGGCCCGGCGCACTCCCGTGGGAACGTCGCCGTCACGACTTGCTGTTGGGGACGAGTCCGCGCGGACCGTTACTCCTCGAGCGCGAGGTCCTTCGGGAGCTCGAACTCGCGCGTGGCCAGCTCCTCGACGTTGACGTCCTTGAACGTCAGCACGCGCACGGCCTTGACGAACCGGTCGGCGCGGTAGACGTCCCAGACCCAGACGTCCTTCATCGAGAGCTCGAAGTAGAAGTCGTGCTCGGTGTCGCGGCGCACCAGCTCGACCTCGTTCGCGAGGTAGAACCGTCGCTCGGTCTCGACCACGTACTTGAACTGCGCCACGATGTCGCGGTATTCGCGGTAGAGCGCGAGCTCCACCTCGCGGTCGTAGTCGTCGAACTCGTCCTCATCCATCGCTGATCATCCTACTTCGAGGTCGAACAGCGACGGTGCCGCCTCGGCGGGCCGCTCGTGCAGCCACGTGTGCCGGTGCAGCCCGCTCGGGCCGTGCTCCGCGATCGCGGCGAAATGGGCCGGGCTCGAGTAGCCCTTGTTCTCGTGCCAGTGGTAGAGCGGGGTCTCGTCATGGGCGCGTCGCATGCCGCGGTCGCGATGCACCTTGGCGATGACGGACGCCGCCGACACCGACGCGCAGTCGCGGTCGGCCTTGATGCGCGTCACGACCTGGGCGCGGTGCTCGATGGACTGGCTCAGCCAGTCGTAGTTGCCGTCGAGCAGCAGCGGCGCGCCGGCGACGAGGCCGCGGTCGACCCCGAGCGCCGCGAACGCGCGCGCGCCCGCGAGCCCGAGGCAGGCCATGATGCCGAGGCGGTCGATCTCGTCGGCGGACGCCTCGCCCACGGCCGAGGCGAGCACCCACGACGCGGCGCGCGGCGCGAGCAGCTCGCGCTTGGGCTCGGGCAGCAGCTTGGAGTCGCGCAGACCCGCGGGCATCCGCTTGACGGTCGCGTCGATCACGACGATGCCCACGGTCACCGGGCCGGCCAGTGCTCCCCGCCCGACCTCGTCGCAGGCGAGGACGACGGGCGCTCCCCCGGCCAGCAGTTCGCGCTCGATCCTCAGTGTCGGCACGCCGGCGGGGCTCACCTCACCCGGTCCCCTCGTCGACGCCGGCGAACACCTCGGGGTAGTTGTCGAGCCAGGTCCAGTGCGAGATCGGCCAGCTCACCACGACCGCGCGGCCGACGACGTTCTCGATCGGCACGAAGCCCTTCAACGGGGTCTCGGTGTTGTAGCGGGAGTCCTTGGAGTTGTAGCGGTTGTCGCCCATGACCCACAGCGAGTCGTCGGGGACGGTCACGTCGAAGTCGTCGGCCGACACCTTGGTCTCGCCGGGCGGCAGTGCGACGTAGGGCTCGTCGAGCGGCACGCCGTTGACGCTCATCTGCCCGAGCGCGTTGCAGCACACCACGTGATCGCCGGGCAGGCCGATCACACGCTTGACGAGGTGGTCGTTGGAGTCGGGCGCCGAGAGGCCCACGAACGCGAGGAACCAGTCGATCGCGGCGACGAGCGGCGGCGGCGTCTCCTCGGCGCGGGCCGGCAGCCATCCGCCCGGGTCCTTGAAGACGACGATGTCGCCGTGCTCGATGGGCATCAGCTCGGGCGTGAGCTGGTTGACGATGATCCGGTCGTCCTGGACGAGCGTCATCTCCATCGACTGCGACGGGATGAAGAACGACCTGATGAGGAACGTCTTGATCAGGAACGAGACCAGCACCGCGACCAGGAAGATCACGACGAGGTCGCGCAGGAACAGCAGTGTGCTCCGGCGGCGCGATGACGGCGCCCCGGATTCGGCGCGTTCGTCGCGCGTGATGCGTGTGTCTTCAGTCATGAAACGGCTCGAGCTCCCCGACCCAGTCTAGGGGTGGGGAGCTCGAGCGGATGACGCCTGTGGGGCGCGGCGATCAGCTGTCGCGCTTCTCCTTGATCTTCGCCTTCTTGCCGCGAAGCTCGCGCAGGTAGTACAGCTTCGCGCGGCGCACGTCACCGCGGGTGACGACCTCGATGCGGTCGATCACGGGCGAGTGCACCGGGAACTTGCGCTCGACACCGACCTGGAAGCTGATCTTGCGGACGGTGAAGGTCTCGCGCACGCCCTCGCCCTGGCGGCCGATGACGACGCCCTGGAAGACCTGGATGCGCGAGCGGCTGCCTTCGATGATGTTGACGTGCACCTTGACGGTGTCGCCGGGGCGGAAGTCCGGGATGTCGGAGCGGAGGCTCGCGGCGTCGACGTGGTCGAGGATGTGCATGATGGTTCGCTCTCTGCGCCCGCCACCGGTCGAACGCGGATCATTGATGGGAAAGTTCTGGTGCCGCTTCGCGCGATCACTCACGCCGTGCGAGCTCCCCGGAGGCAGAGCCATGCGGCGGCACGATCCTCCATTCTGCCAGATCGCAGGCCACGCGGCCAAAAGAGGGTGACGGATGACTCGACGCGCCGCGGTCTCCGACGCGCGGGCTAGTCGCGCCGCTCCTCCCAGCGCCGCTCCTCGCGGATCACGATGACCTCGCCGCCGTCGGCGGCGCGATCCGTCCCGCCATCGCCCGAGGCACCCGCGCCCGGCGCGCCAGTGGCGGCCAGCCGCTCGTATTCGGCGATCGTGGCGCGCACCCGCCGGGCGCCGTCCCTGAGCAGGCGCCACACCGCGTACCAGAAGGCGCCGATCGCCCCGACCATCGCGAGGATCGCGAAGGTGATGCCGGTGTCGCCGTAGAACCCCGCGGCGATGATCAGCAGGTGCCAGACGCCGAGCACCGCGACATCCGCCCAGTCGACGGCCCTGTCGCGGCGCACATCGGGCCGGGCCGCGACGATGAGCGCGACGACGCCGAGCGTGATGAAGGCGATGGGCGTCGCGAACATGAGGCCGATGACGCCCCAGCCGCTGTCGCCGAACATCGCGTAGCCGATGAGCAGCCACACGGGCAGCACGATCGCGGCGGCGAACTGCCACCGGTAGAACCCGCGTCGGATCAGCATGGATCAAGGGTAGCGAGGCCCCCTGCGCGCGGGCGGGGTGTTCACTCAGGGCGGAGCCGACAGAATGGTGGGCGGAGAGGATGAGCGTGATCGAACTGAGGACCCCTGCCGAGATCGAGGAGATGCGACCCGCCGGTCGGTTCGTGGCGAGCGTGCTGGAGGCCACGTCGAAGGCGGCGGCCGTCGGCGTGAACCTGCTCGAGCTCGATGCGCTCGCGCACGAGATGATCCGCACCGCCGGCGCCGAGAGCTGCTACATCGACTACCACCCGTCGTTCGGCGCCAGCCCGTTCGGCAAGGTCATCTGCACGTCGGTGAACGACGCCGTGCTGCACGGCCTCCCGCACGACTACGCGCTCGAGGACGGCGACCTGCTGAGCCTCGACTTCGCCGCGTCGGTGAACGGCTGGGTCGCCGACTCGGCCGTCTCGATCGTCGTCGGCACGCCGCGCGAGGAGGACCTGCGGCTCATCGAGACGACCGAGCGCGCGCTCGCCGCCGGCATCGCCGCGGCCCGCCCCGGCAACCGCATCGGCGACATCTCGCGCGCGATCGCCGACGTCGCGAAGGCCGAGGGCTACTCGATCAACACCGACTTCGGCGGGCACGGCGTGGGCCGCACGATGCACGGCGACCCGCACATCCCGAACAACGGCCGCCACGGCCGCGGCCTGCCGCTGAAGCCCGGGCTCGTCGTCGCGATCGAGCCGTGGTTCCTCCAGACGACCGACCGCATCTTCACCGACCCCGACGGCTGGACGCTGCGCAGCGTCGACGGGTCGCGCGGCGCGCACTCCGAGCACACGGTCGCCATCACCGACGGCGAGCCGCTCGTGCTGACGCGGCGGGATTGAACTCCGGGACTCGCGACGCCGGTCAGGCCCGCAGTTCGACCTCGAGCATGCCCCCCACCACGCGCGTGCGGTAGGTGTGCAGCGAGAGGGCCGGATCGGTGAAGCACTCCCCCGTGCCGAGGTCGTAGACCTCCTTGTGCAGTGGCGAGGCGATCGTCGGGCGGTCGCCCCGCGATCCGACGATGCCGCGCGCCATGACGGGCGCGCCCGTGTGCGGGTCGTGGTGGTCCACGGCGTACACCTCCTCGCCGGCGACGCGCACGAGGGCGACCCGCCGTGCGTCGAGCAGCGCGACCTCGCCCCAGCCGGGCTCGAGGTCGGACACCGCGCACGCGCGGACCCAGGTGGTCGTGATCTCGATCGTCGACGTCATCTCGGCTCCTGTCGTCTCGGTGCTGCCGACGCTAGGCGCGGCATGTTTCCCGCGCGCCATCCGGCGTGTTTCGCGAGGGTGAAACCGGCCTCACATCGACGGCCGGCCCGCGTAAGGTCCGCGAGCGCTTGCGTTACGACCCCGAAACAGGGCGGAAACGCCCCCGCCCTACGCTCGCCGTCAACCTGACCCGGGGAGGCAGCCATGAACGAGACCGCGAGCAGCGCGTCCGGCACGCGACACGTCGTCGTGGTCGGCGGCGGGCCGGCCGCGCACCGACTGGCCGACAGCCTGCACGCCCGCGACACCGAGCGCCGCCTGCGCGTGACGGTCGTCGGCGAGGAGCCGTGGGCGCCCTACGACCGCGTCGCGCTGAGCACCCGCCTCGCCGACACCGGCGCCGACCTCTCGCTGCCGGACACGCCGTGGGACGACGGGCACGTGCGGCTGCTCACGGGCGAACGCGTGGTCGAGGTGAGCCGCGCGACCCGCACGGCGACGACCGCGTCGGGGCTCGAGCTGCGCTGGGACGACCTGGTGCTCGCAACCGGCTCGAGCGCGCCGGTGCCCGACCTGCCCGGTCGCGAGCATGCCCGCGTCTACCGCACGATCGACGACGTCGACGCGCTCGTCGCCGAGACCCGCGAGCTCGCCGAGCGGCTCGGTCGCGCGCCCCGCGCGATCGTCGCGGGCGGCGGGCTGCTCGGCCTCGAGGCGGCCGGCGGCCTCGCCGCCATCGGCGCGGAGGCCGCGATCGTGCACTCGGGCGGCTGGCTGATGTCGGCACAGCTCGACGAGGGCGCCGGGCGCGCACTCGGCCGGATCATCGCCGGCACGGGCATCGGATTGCACCTCGGGGTCCGCCCCGCGAAGGTGCTCGCACGCAGCGGCGGCGTCGTGGGGGTGGAGCTCACCGACGGCCGCCGCGTCGACGCCGATCTCGTCGTGTTCGCGATCGGGATCACGCCGCGCGACGAACTGGCTCGGGCGATGGGGCTCGAGCTCGGTCCGCGCGGCGGTGTGGCCGTCGACACGTCGTGCGCGTCCTCCGCGCCGAACGTGTGGGCGATCGGCGAGGTCGCGAGCTTCGAGGGCCGATGCACCGGTCTCGTCGCCCCCGCGAACGCGATGGCGGAGGTCGTCGCCGACCGGCTGCTCGGCGGCGCGGCGGAGTTCACGACGGTCGACGACGCGACCAAGCTCAAGCTCGCCGGCGTGGACGTCGCGAGCTTCGGCGACGCGCTCGCGCGCACCGAGCAGGCGCTCGAGATCGTCTACGCCGACCCGGCGCGCGGGCTGTACCAGAAGCTCGTCATGACGGACGACGCGAAGACGCTGCTCGGCGGCATCTTCGTGGGCGACGCGTCGCCGTACGCGTCGCTTCGGCCCCTGCTCGGCACCGAGCTGTCGAGCGAACCGGCGGCGTACCTCTCCGCGTCGGGCGTGGAGGCGCCGGCCGGCGACGAGCTGCCCGCGGCCGCGCTCGTCTGCGCCTGCAACAACGTCGCGGCGGGCACCATCCGCGACGCCGTCGACGGCGCGCACGGCGCGCACGAGGCCGGCTGCACCGACCTCGGCGCGCTGAAGACGTGCACCCGGGCGGGCACGCAGTGCGGTTCGTGCGTGCCGCTCGTGAAGAAGCTGCTCGAGGCGGAGCTGAGGAAGTCGGGGCAGGCGATCTCGCGCGCGCTCTGCGAGCATTTCGCGATCTCCCGTCAGGAGCTGTTCGAGTCGATCCGCGTGCTCGAGCTCGCCTCGTTCGAGGAGATCGTCGAGCGGCTCGGCACCGGGCGGGGCTGCGACGTGTGCAAGCCCGTGGTCGCCTCGATCCTCGCCGCGCAGCACGGCTCCTACATCCTCGACGGCGGTCGCGGCGGCCTGCAGGACACCAACGACCGCGCCATGGCGAACATGCAGAAGGACGGCACGTACTCGGTCGTCCCGCGGATCCCGGCGGGTGAGATCACGCCGCAGAAGCTCGCGGTCATCGCGCAGGTCGCAACCGACTTCGGCCTGTACACGAAGATCACCGGCGGACAGCGCATCGACCTGTTCGGCGCGCGGCTCGAGCAGCTGCCCGACATCTGGAGGCGGCTCGTCGACGCGGGCTTCGAATCCGGCCAGGCGTACGGCAAGGCGCTGCGCAACGTGAAGAGTTGCGTGGGGTCCACGTGGTGCCGCTACGGCGTCCAGGACTCGGTCGCGATGGCGATCCGCCTCGAGCTGCGATACCGAGGGCTGCGATCCCCGCACAAGCTGAAGTTCGGCGTCTCGGGCTGCGCGCGCGAGTGCGCCGAGGCCCGCGGCAAGGATGTCGGCGTCATCGCGACCGACCAGGGCTGGAACCTCTACGTCGGCGGCAACGGCGGCTTCCAGCCCGCGCACGCGCAGCTGCTCGCGAGCGACCTCGACGACGAGACCCTGCTGCGCTACATCGACCGCTACATCATGTACTACGTCCGCACGGCCGATCGGCTGCAGCGCACCGCGCGCTGGATCGAGGACCTCGAGGGCGGGCTCGACCACGTGCGCGACGTCGTCGTGCACGACTCGCTCGACCTCGCCGACGAGCTCGAGGCCGCGATGGCCAGGCACGTCGACACGTACGAGGACGAGTGGGCCGCGACGCTCGCCGACCCCGACCGGCTCCGCCGCTTCCGCTCGTTCGTGAACGCGCCGGGTGCGCCGGACGCGCCGCCGGCGCGCGTCGAGGAACGCGGCCAGCTCCGGCCGGCGCGCCCCGACGAGATCGCGCGCGGCGAGGCGGTGCTCGTCGCCGGCGCCAGGATCCCCGTGCGGGAGGCCGACGCATGACCGGCCGCGTCACCCTCGTCGGCGGCGGCCCGGGCCGCGAGGACCTGCTGACGGTCGCCGCGCTGCGCGCGCTGGGGTCCGCCGATGTCGTGCTCTACGACCGCCTCGCCCCGCACTCCCGGCTGTCGGAGCTCGCGCCCGACGCCGAGCTCGTCGACGTCGGGAAGCGGCCGGGGCACCATGCCATCCCGCAGTCCGAGATCGAGGCGATCCTCGTCGGGCATGCGCTCGCCGGTCGCCACGCGGTGCGGCTCAAGGGCGGCGACCCCTACGTCTTCGGCCGCGGCGGCGAAGAGGTGCTCGCATGTCATCGCGCCGGCGTGCCCGTCGAGGTCGTCCCCGGCGTGACGAGCGCCGTCGCGGTACCCGGCGCCGCCGGCATCCCGCTGACCCATCGCGGCGTCAGCCACCTGTTCACGGTCGTGTCGGGTCACGCACCGCTCACCGACGACGAGCTGCACCACCTGGCGGGCCTCGGCGGCACCATCGTCGTGCTGATGGGCGTCAACACGCTGCCCATGCTCGCCGCCGGGCTCGCCCGGCACGGCATGCGCGCGTCGATGCCCGTCGCGATCGTCGAGCGCGGCTTCCGCCGCGACCAACGCACGACGATCGCCGACCTCGCGGGCATCGTGACGGCGGCCGGCGTCGCCGGGGTCGGCTCGCCCGCGGTGGTCGTCGTCGGCGAGGTCGTGAGGCTCGCACACGAGGGCGACCAGAGCGCCGCGCAACTCATGGAGCGCGCGGCCGGCTTCGCGGCGGTGGCCGCGTGACCGACCAGGCCGAGTGCGCGATCGGTTTCCGGCCCGACCAGCTGCAGGGATTCCGGATCGGCGTCACGAGCGACCGCCGTTCCGGCGACCTCATCGACGCGTTCGTGCGGCGCGGCGCGCAGGTGCTGCACGCGCCGACGATCCGGATGGCGAACGCGAGCTCCGACGAGCCGGTGATCGCCGACACGCGCACGATCATCGCGGCTCGGCCCGACGTGCTGCTCGCGACGACCGCGTACGGCGTGCGCCGCTGGTTCGAGGTGGCGGATGCCGCGGGGCTCGGCGACGATCTGCTCGACGCGCTCCACGACACGGCGATCCTCGTCCGCGGGCCCAAGGCGCGTGGCGGCATCCGCGCCGCCGGGCTCGACGACGTCGGCATGAGCGCCGAGGAGACCACCGAATCGCTCATCGACACCGTGCTCGCGGACTACCCCCCGGGGCTGACCGTGGCGGTGCAGCTGCACGGCTACCTGCCGCCGGAGGCCCTCGATCGGCTGCGCGATGCGCACGCCCGGGTCCTCACGGTCGAGCCATACCGGTGGATCGACCCCGACTTCACGGACGAGCGCGTGGACCGACTCGTCGAGGCCGCCTGCACGGGCGGCCTCGACTGCATCACGTTCACGAGCGCGCCGGCGGTGCATGCGCTGTTCGGCGCCGCCGAGGCGCGCGGGCGGTACGACGACCTGGTCGACGCCATGCGCGGTCCCGTCGTCGCGGCGGCCGTCGGCCCGGTGACAGCGGCCCCGCTCGTCGCCGTCGGCGTCGAGCCGGTGCAGCCCGAGCGATTCCGCATGGGCGCGATGATCCGGCTCGTGTGCGAGCACCTCGAGAGCACGCGCATCGTCCGCCTCGAGACGCAGCGCGGTCCGCTCGCACTGCGCGGCGCGGCGGTCGACCTCGGCGAGCGCCGGATCGAGCTCGCCCCCGTGGGCCTCGCCATCCTGCGCGCGCTCGTGCAGGCGCGCGGCTCGGTCGTCTCGCGCGAGCGACTCGCGGCGAGCATGCCGGGCACGACCGACGAGCACGCGCTCGAGGTCGCGCTGAGTCGGCTGCGGCAGACCCTCGGCGTGCCGGGGCTGATCGCCACGGTCGTCAAGCGGGGGTACCGGATCGATGTCTGAGCACCGCCTCACACGGCCCGCTGCGCGTGGTGAGCAGGTGGGAACGCAGGATTCACAGCCCGAACCATCCGGGGAAACACGCCGCGGATAGCGTCGGCGACACCCTCTCGAACCGACGAGACCGACCTCCCGGAGGCACCGATGACCGACACCATCCAGGCTCCCGCGTCCGAGTCGACGGATGCCGCGACGCGCGTCGCGGCACCCGTCGACCAGGCCCTGCTCACCATCCGTCCCGGCCGCTGGATCGACGGCTGGGACGCGGAGCATCCCGTCCAGTGGGAGCGCGAGGGGCGTCGCATCGCCCGTCGCAACCTCAACTGGTCGATCTTCGCCGAGTTCCTCGGCTTCGTCGTCTGGCAGCTCTGGAGCATCGTCGCCGTGGCCCTCCCCGCCGCGGGCTTCGAGCTCTCGACCGGCGAGCTGTTCTGGCTCATCTCGATCCCGAGCCTCGTGGGCGCGACCCTCCGCATCCCCTACTCGTTCCTCGTGCCGATCTTCGGCGGACGGAACTGGACCATCATCTCGGCGGGCCTGCTGCTCGCCCCGACGATCGCACTGGCCGTGTGCGTCTCGAACCCCGAGACGCCCTTCCCGGTGCTCCTCGGCGCGGCGGCGCTCGCGGGCTTCGGCGGCGGCAACTTCGCCAGCTCGATGTCGAACATCACGTTCTTCTACCCGCAGCGCGAGAAGGGCTGGGCGCTCGGGCTGAACGCCGCCGGCGGCAACCTCGGCGCCTCGGTCGCGCAGTTCACGGTCCCGATCGTCATCACGATCGGCGCGGGCGCGACCCTGAACCTGCCGCTCGCGGGCCTCATCTGGATCCCGCTCATCCTGGTCGCCATGTTCGGCGCCTGGCGGTACATGGACAACCTCTCCAACGCCAAGGCCGACCTCTCCGGTTCGGCCGCGGCGCTCAAGGAGCCGCACCTCTGGCTGCTGTCGCTGCTCTACATCGGCACGTTTGGCTCGTTCATCGGGTTCGCGAGCGTCTTCCCCAAGCTCATCGCCGACCAGTTCCCCGAGTTCTCGACGATCGGCGTGCTGGGCGCGACCGTCTCGCTCGCCTTCCTCGGCGCGCTCGTCGGCTCGCTCGCTCGGCCCTATGGCGGCCGCCTCTCCGACCGGTTCGGCGGCGCCCGCATCACGATGATCGCCTTCGCGGCGATGGCGACGATCACCGTCGCGGTGCTCGCAACGCTGCCGCTCGGGAGCTTCTGGCTCTTCCTCGGCCTGTTCCTCCTGCTGTTCGCCACGGCGGGCATCGGCAACGGCTCGACCTACCGCATGGTGCCGATCGTGTTCGCGATGCGTGCCGGCCACGGCGCCGGCGACATCTCGACGCAGCGCAAGGCCGCGGCCGCGCTGGGGCTCATCTCGGCGATCGGCGCCTACGGCGGCTTCCTCATCCCGCAGGCGCTGAACCTGTCGTTCCAGACCACCGGGAACTACGCCGGCGCGTTCATCGGCTTCATCGCCGGCTACGCGGTGCTGCTCGTCCTGACCTGGGCGGTGTACGTCCGTCCCCGCCACCTCCGCGAGCACAAGATCTGACCCCCGCACCATGACCGATCGCCCCGCCTCCACGCACTGCCCGTACTGCGCCCTGCAGTGCGCGATGACCCTCACGCCGACGGACGCCGCGGATGCCGCGACCACGCCCGTGACGGTCGCCGGCCGCGACTTCCCCACGAACCGCGGCGGGCTGTGCAAGAAGGGCTGGACGTCGGCCGAGCTGCTCCGCGCTCCCTCACGTCTCGGCGCCCCGCTCGTGCGGGGCGCCGACGGCGTGCTCCGGGAGGCGAGCTGGGACGACGCGCTCGAGCTCGTGGCGACGCGACTGCGCGACATCCGCTCGGAGTACGGCGCCGACGCCGTCGGCGTGTTCGGCGGCGGGGGGCTCACGAACGAGAAGGCGTACCTGCTCGGCAAGTTCGCGCGGCTGGCCCTCGGCACGAGCCGCATCGACTACAACGGCCGCTACTGCATGTCGTCGGCGGCCGCGGCCGGCAACCGGGCGTTCGGCGTCGACCGCGGGCTGCCGTTCCCGCTGGCCGACCTCGGCGACGCCGAGACGATCCTCCTGCTCGGAACCAACGTCGCCGAGACCATGCCGCCGTTCATCGGCCACCTCGCGGGGGCGCAGGCCGCGGGCGGGCTCGTCGTCGTCGACCCGCGGCGCACCGCGACCGCGAAGCTCGCCGATGACGGCAAGGGACTGCACGTGCAGCCGGCGCCGGGGACCGACCTCGCGCTGCTGCTCGGCATCACGCACGTCGTCATCGCCGAGCGGCTGGTCGACGAGGCGTACGTCGCCGAGCGCACGACCGGGTACGCGTCGCTGCGCCGCAGCGTGGCCTCGTGGTGGCCCGAGCGCGTGCAGGCCGTCACGGGCGTCGCCGCGCCGACCGTTCGTCGCCTCGCCCGCCGGCTCGCGGCCGGAGGCAGCACCTACATCCTCACGGGGCGCGGCGTCGAGCAGCACGTCGACGGCACCGACACGGCGACGGCCGCGATCAACCTCGCGCTGCTGCTCGGCCTGCCCGGCCGACCGGGCAGCGGCTACGGCACCCTCACAGGTCAGGGCAACGGCCAGGGCGGCCGCGAGCACGGCCAGAAATGCGACCAGCTGCCCGGGTACCGCAAGATCACCGACCCCGAGGCGAGGGCGCACGTCGCGCGCGTGTGGGGCGTCGACCCCGCCGAGATCCCGGGCCCCGGCGTACCCGCGATCGAGCTGCTCGCCTCACTCGGGCAGCCGGGCGGCGTGCGGGCGCTCATGGTGCACGGCTCCAACCTGGTGGTCTCCTCGCCCAACGCGGCCGCGGTGCGCCGCGGCATCGAGGCGCTCGACCTCCTCGTGGTGTGCGACTTCGTGCTCTCCGAGACGGCGGCCATGGCCGACGTCGTGCTGCCGGTCCTGCAGTGGGCCGAGGAGGAGGGCACGATGACGAACCTCGAGGGTCGCGTCATCCGTCGCCGCCGTGCGATCGCGCCGCCCGACGGCGCCCGCGACGAGCTCTGGATCATGCACGAACTGGCCCGTCGCCTCGGCTCGACCGCGGCGTTCGACATCGACCCCGAGGCCGTGTTCGAAGAGCTCCGGCTCGCGTCCGAGGGCGGCATCGCCGACTACTCGGGCATCGACTACGCGCGGCTCGATGCCGGCGAGGCCGTGTACTGGCCGTACCCGCGCGGAAGCGCCGGAACGCCCCGGCTCTTCGCCGACCGCTTCGCGCACCCCGACGGACGGGCCCGGCTCGTCGCCGTGACCGTGCGCGCCGCGGCGCACCCGGCGCCCGGCGCCGGCGAGGTCACGCTCGTGACCGGCCGGCTGCTCGAGCACTACCAGAGCGGCGCGCAGACGCGGCGCGTGCCCGAGCTGCTCGAGACGCAGCCCGAGCTGCGCGCGTCGCTGCACCCCGCCACCGCGGCCCGGCTCGGCATCGCCGAGGGCGACCCGGTCGAGGTCGCGAACGCTCGCGGCCGGGTGCACGGGCGCGCGCGGCTCACGGCCGACATGCGCCCCGACGCGGTCTTCCTGCCGTTCCACTACGGCGACGACCAGGCGGCCAACCTGCTCACCTCCGACGCGGTCGACCCGATCTCGTCGATGCCGGAGTTCAAGACCAACCTCGTGCGCGTCACGAGCCTCGCGGAAACCGGAGCCCCCGCATGACCGAACCGCTCAGGATCGTCCTCGTCGGATACGGCCCCGTCGGCGCCCGCTTCGTCGAGGAGGTGCTGCCGGAGGTCGCAGCCGGCCGCATCGCACTGACCGTCGTCGGGGGCGAAGAGGTCGAGGCGTACAACCGCGTGCTCGTCGCTGAGTACGCCGTGGGCAATGCCGACCTCGAAGCCATGCTCGTCGGCGATCGCGACGCGGCCGAGGCCGCCGGGGCGCGCATGCTCGTCGGCGTCGCCGCGACCTCGATCGATCGCGACGCGCGCGTCGTGCGGTGCTCGAACGGCGAGGCGCTGCCCTACGACAGGGTCGTCCTCGCGACCGGCTCGCGCGCGAACGTGCCGACCCTCGACGGCGTCGAGCGCCACCGCCGCGACCTCGCCTCGCTCGAGAAGCACGCCGCCGCCCTCGTCGCGCGCGACGACGCCCTCCCCGAGGGCATCACGGCGCTCCGCGACCTCGCCGACGCCGAGCGCGTGCTCGCGGCCGTGCGGGGGCGACGCCGCATCATCGTGCTCGGAGCAGGAGTGCTCGGCCTCGAGCTCGCGCTCGCGGCGGCGCACGCCGGCGCCCAGGTCTGCGTCGTGCACCACGGGCCCATTCCGATGCCGCGCAACCTCGACCGGGGCGGCGGCCAGGTGCTGCGCTCGGCGCTGCGGCGCACCGGCATCACCGTCGTCGCGCACAGTCGCGCCGAGGCCGTGGGCTTCCGCACCGACGACGACGGCACGCGCCGCTTCGACATGCTCGTCACCGCCGACGGCAAGCAGCTGCGCGGCGACCTGCTCGTGCTCTCGTGCGGCGTGAGCCCCCGCAACGAGCTCGCGACCCTCGCGGGGCTCCGCACCGCGGTCGGCGTCGTGGTCGGCACCGACCTGCGCAGTTGGACCGACCCCGACGTGTACGCGATCGGCGACTGCGCGCACGTCGTCGAGCGCACCGACGAGACCGCCGGACGCCGAGACCTGCCCGGCGCGCCATCCGGGCTCATCGGCCCGGGGTGGCGGCAGGCGTCGTGGCTCGCGGCCGAGTTCGCGGCCCAGGCCGCGGCCGCATCGCCGGCCTCAGCGGGCGATCGCGAGCACGGCGCCGCCGAGCGCCTGCCCGCCGAACGCGACCCCATCGTCATGCTCAAGGCCGAGCACGTCGACGTCGTCGCGGTCGGCGACGTCAGCGCCGACCCGTGGGACGACGATGCGCTCGCGACGCGGCGCCGGGTCGCGCAGTGGGCCGATCCCGAGCACCTGCGTTACGTGAAGATGGTCACCGAGGACGGCGTGCTGACCGGGTTCGTGAGCGTCGGGATGCCGCGCACGGCCGCCGAGCTCACGCTCCTGTTCGAGCGCGGCGGCGAGCTGCCGGCCGACCGGTCGCTGCTGCTGCGCTTCGACGGCCCCGACTACGACCCCGCCGAGGACGCCGACGCGTTCGCGCCCGAGACCACGGTCTGCTGGTGCAACGGCGTCACCGTGGGCCGGATCGAGGAGTCGGCCGCGTGCGGCAACGCCACGGTCGAGTGCATCGGTCGCGACACGCGCGCGGGCACGGGCTGCGGCGGATGCCGCGGACGCATCGCCGAGGTGCTCGCACGGGCCGCGGAGGCCGACGGCGCGCTCACGGCATGAGCCCGGCGTCGCGAACGTGCCGCGACACCCCTGTGCATCGAGTGGGCGATCTTGGCGATGCTCGGCGCAGCCGAGCCGCCAAGATCGCCCACTCGATGCACGTGCCGCGTCGGACACCGGCGCGCAGCGGTCGAACACGGCGGGAGGTCAGGCGCGCTCGCGCCGATCCTGGCCCACGGCCGCGTAGCGGTCGAGCACGAGGTCGACGAGCGCGGCGGGCGCGGGCTCGCCGGGCAGGAGCAGCGGGTCGGCGATCGCGTCGGCGCCGGAGGTCGCGGCCTGGTCGTAGAACGTGCCGGGCGCGAGCAGGTACGGCACCACGACCACGCGCGAGCCGGGATGCACCTCGCGGATCATCTCGATCGCGTCGGGAAGTCGCGGGATCGCCGCGGCGATGAAACCGGCCGTGACCGACCGGCCCAGTCGCTGCCCGAGCCGACGAGCGGTCTCGAAGCACTCGCGCACGGCGCGCGGATCGTTCGAGCCGGCGGCGGCCAGCAGCACGGTGTCGCCCTCCGCGAGGCCGAGCTCGTCGAGCCGCTGCGCGAGCACGCGGACGATGCGCTCGTCCGGTCCGAGCTCCGCCGCGAGCCGCGCCGAGCCGCCGATCCGGTCGAGGCCCAGCGAGAGGCCCGTACGCACGTGGAACCCCGCGGAGAGCACGAGCGGCACGATGACCGCGTCGGGCTCCGCCGCGGCCTCGAGCGCCGATCCCACGTCGACGTTGCTCGCATCGACGAAGGTGATCGAGACGTTCAGCTCGGGGCGCGCGGAGGCGACGCCGTCGACGAGGCGGATGACCGCCTCGCGGTTGGCCGTGGAGGGCGTCCCGTGCGTCACCGCGACGAGCCGGAGCGGCGGGTGCCCGATCCGGTCCGATGCTCCGGATCCACTCGTCCGATCCATCTCCCGACCCGCGCTTCCCGGCGGAATCCGGTGTCACCCGCCGGTTTCGACGCTATGCAGGGCGTGTTTCGCGAAGTACACCCGCGTGTTTCCGACGCGTGAAGACTCCCTCACTCGGGCGGCGTCGACGGGTCGCCGGGAAGCATCTCGGGACGCACCCGACGGGTGCGCTCGAGCTGCTGCTCGCGCCGCCACTCGGCGACCCGGCCGTGGTGGCCCGAGAGCAGCACGGGCGGCACCTCGAGGCCGCGCCAGACGGCGGGCTTGGTGTAGCTGGGGTACTCGAGGAGCCCGTCCTCGTGGGACTCCTCCACGAGGCTCTCGGGGTTGCCCACGACGCCGGGCACGAGCCGTCCGGCGGCCTCGATCATCGCCATGACGGCGACCTCGCCGCCATTGAGGACGTAGTCGCCGAGGCTGATCAGCCGTACGCGCATGCGCGTGGCGTAGTGGTCGACGACGCGCTGGTCGATGCCCTCGTAGCGGCCGCACGCGAACACGAGGTGCTGCTCGGCGGCGAGCTCGCGCGCGACCGCCTGCGTGAACGGCTCGCCCGCGGGCGACGGCACGACGAGCAGGGCGTCGGATGTCGCGTCGCCGACGATCGCGTCGAGCGCCTCGCCCCACGGCTCGGGCTTCATGACCATGCCGGCGCCGCCGCCGTAGGGCGTGTCGTCGACCGTGCGATGCCGGTCGTGCGTGAAATCGCGCAGGTCGTGCGTGCGCACGTCGATCAGGCCCGTCTGCCGGGCCTTGCCGAGCAGCGAGAGGTCGAGCACGTCGAAGAACGACGGGAAGATCGTGACGATGTCGATCCGCACGACGTGCCTACTCCGCGTCGGCGCGAGCGGATGCGTCGGGCTCGTCGTCGCCGGAATCCGCGGTCTCCGGGAGCTCAGCGGTCTCCGCGACCTCGGCGGACTCCGACGGCTCCTCGGGCAGCTCCTCGAAGAGCCCCGGCGGCGGCGTCACGGTGACGGTGCCGGCGTCGAGGTCGACCTCGGGGACGATCGCCGAGACGAACGGGACCATGACCTCGCCGCGGCCGGTCCGGACGACCAGCAGGTCCTGGGCCGGCAGGTGGTCGACGTGCGCGACCTCGCCGACCTTCTCGCCGTCGCGCACGACCGCGAGGCCCACGAGCTGATGGTCGTACCACGCGTCGGGCTCGGGTGCCTCGTCGGCGGGCTGGTCGACCCAGAGGATGGCCCTGACGAGCCCCTCCGCGGCGGTGCGGTCGTCGACGCCCTCGAAGAAGCCGACGGGGTGACCGTTGTACCAGCGCAGCTCGCGCATGGTGAGGTGCTTGCCGTGCCAGGGCGAGTCCTCGGGCACCTGCAGCGAGAACTCGGCGCCGGGCACGAAACGGCGCTCGGGATCGTCGGTGTACAGCTCCAGCTTGATGGCGCCCTTGAGGCCGTGCGCCTTGGTCAGTCGCCCGACGCGCAGCTGCTGGGGACGGTTCGCCGCGGCCACGTCAGTCGTCGGTGTCGACGACGTCGACACGCACGCGGCGGCCGTCGGCGAGGGCGGCGACGATGGTGCGCAGCGCCTTGGCGGTGCGACCCGCCCGCCCGATCACACGACCGAGGTCCTCGGGGTGCACGTGCACCTCGAGGACCTCGCCGCGTGCGCTCGACGCGGAGACGACCTTCACCTCGTCGGGGTGATCGACGATCCCCTTGACGAGGTGCTCGAGCGCGGAGGTGAGCAAGGCCTACGCCTCGTCCGACGCGGCCTCGTCGGCCTCGGCGGCCGGCTCCTCGGCCTTGGCCGGCTTCTCGGCCTTGGGCTTCACGACCGACTTCTTGGCCTCGTCGACCTTGAACTCGGCCTTGGGCTCGGCGGTGCGGACGGTGCTCTTCGCACCCTTCTCGCCCTTGAACGTGCCCCAGTCGCCGGTGAGCTTGAGGATGGCGAGCACCTGCTCGGTCGGCTGGGCGCCGACGCCGAGCCAGTACTGGGCGCGCTCGGAGTTCACCTCGATGAACGAGGGCTCCTCGGTCGGGTGGTACTTGCCGATCTCCTCGATCACGCGACCGTCGCGCTTGGTGCGCGAGTCGGCGACGACGATGCGGTAGTACGGGGCACGGATCTTGCCGAGCCGCTTGAGGCGGATCTTGACAGCCACGATTCTCCTGAAGATGTAGTGAGGTAGGCGAACTGACAGCCGTGAGCGTGGGGTGCACACCCGGCGGAAGCTCAAAGGTGCCCTGCACCACCGGATAGAGGGTCGGGTGGCACAGAACTCGACTGACCATTCTTGCAGATTTCGTCCCGCGACGATAATCACGCGGGTCCGCGAGGTCGCGTGACAGGATGAGCGCACGTCGCGATCGCGGCGATGCGAGGGGGAACCATGCACATCGGGTTCGCGCAGTCCGAGCGCTCGACGGTCGGCATCGAGTGGGAGCTCGCGATCGTCGACCGGGTCGGCGGCCAGCTGGCGTCGGTGGGCGACCGCGTGCTCGGCGAGCTCGGCGACGCGGACGGCACGCCGCATCCGTTCATCACCTCCGAGCTGCTGACCAACACGGTCGAACTGGTCAGCGGCGTGCACGATCGCGTCGCCGGCGCGGTCGACGACCTCACCGGGCAGGTCGGCGAGGTTCGCGCCGTGCTCGACCGGCTCGGCGAGTACGAGCTCATCTGCAGCGGCTCCCACCCCTACAGCCAGTGGTACGACCAGCGGCTGACCGACAAGCCGCGCTACCGCAAGCTCATCGAGCGCACCCGCTGGTGGGGGCGCAACATGATGATCTGGGGCATCCACGTGCACGTCGGCATCGAGGAGCGCGACAAGGCGCTGCCGATCCTCGACGGCATGCTCGCGTACGTGCCGCACCTGCAGGCGCTCTCGGCGTCCAGCCCGTACTGGGCCGGCGTCGAGACGGGGTACGCGTCGAATCGGGCGCTGATGTTCCAGCAGCTGCCGACCGCCGGCCTCCCCTACCCCCTGCCCGACTGGGACGCGTACGAGCGCTACGTCGACGACCTCGTGCGCACCGGGGTCATCGAGGACCACACCGAGGTGCGCTGGGACATCCGCCCGTCGCCGCGCTGGGGCACGATCGAGGTGCGCGTGTGCGACGGCGTCTCATCGGCCGACGAGATCGGCGCGATCGCGGCGCTCATCCAGTGCCTGGTCGAGTGGATGTCGCAGCGGCTCGACGCCGGCGAGGAGCTCACGGTGCTCCAGCCGTGGTACGTCCGCGAGAACAAGTGGCGCGCGGCCCGCTACGGCATGCACGCCCGCGTCATCACCGATGCCGCCGGCACCCAGCGTCCGGTCGTGGACGACCTCGCCGACCTCGTCGAGACGCTCGCGCCCATCGCCGAGCGCCTCGGATGCACCGCGGAGCTCGAGCGCGTGCGCCGGACCCTCGAGGGCGGCGCGAGCTACCAGCGGCAGCTCGCGGTGGCCGCCGAGCACGACGGCGACCTCACCGCCGTCGTCGCGCACCTCGCACGCGAGCTGCGCGAGGGCACCGCGCCGGCCTAGGCGGGGATCCTGCGGGAGCGGATCAGTTCGGCGAACCAGCGCGCGCTGGCCTTGGGCAGCCGCTCGAGCGTGTCGTAGTCGACGCGCACGATGCCGAAGCGCTTGGAGTACCCGTAGCCCCATTCGAAGTTGTCGAGCAGCGACCACACCTGGTAGCCGCGCAGGTCGACGCCGCGCGAAATGGCGCGGTGGGCGGCGGTGAAGTGGCGGCGCAGGTAGTCGATGCGGTCGAGGTCGCGCACCTCGGGACCGTCGGGACCCTCGGTCACGACGTCGTCGAAGGCGGCGCCGTTCTCGGTGATCATGAGCGGCACGTCGGGGTACGCGCCGTGCAGTGCGACGAGGAGGTCCTCGAGCCCCGACGGGTCGATGTTCCAGCCCATCGCGGTGTACGGGCCCGGCTGCTCGAGGAACTCGACGTGCTCGGAGCCGGGCCAGGGCGTGCCGCCCATGTCCTTGTGGCCGTCGGCGTTCACGCGTGGGGAGACGCCGTCCCACATCCGCACGGTCACGGTCGAGTAGTAGTTGACGCCGAGCACGTCGATCGGCTGGGCGATGAGGTCGGTGTCGCCCGGCTTGACGAACGACCAGTCGGTGACCCCGGCGGTGTCGGCAATCACGTCCTCGGGGTAGCCGTCGCCGAAGATCGGGCCGAGGAAGACGCGGTTCGCGAGGCCGTCGATGCGCCGCGCCGCCTCGTGCCCGGTCTCCCCCGACGGACGGATCACGTGGAGGTTGAGCGTGATCGAGAAACCGGGATCGTTCGTGACGACCTCGCGGAGCGCGCGGACCGCGAGCCCGTGCGCGAGGTTGAGGTGATGCACCGCGGCGAGAGCCTTCGCGCCGTCGAGCAGCCCCGGGGCGTGCGCTCCCGACCCGTAGCCGAGGTACGCCGAGCACCAGGGCTCGTTCAGCGTGGTCCAGACGGCGACTCGGTCGCCGAGCCGCTCCCCCACGAGGCGCGCATACTCGGCGAACGCCTCGGCCGTGGCCCGGTTGGTCCAGCCGCCCTCGTCCTCGAGCGCCTGCGGCAGGTCCCAGTGGTAGAGCGTCGCGATGGGGCGGATGCCGCGTGCGATGAGCCCGTCGACGAGGCGCTCGTAGAACGCGAGCCCGGCCTCGTTCGCGGGGCCGCGGCCGGTCGGCTGGATGCGCGGCCATGCGATCGAGAAGCGGTACGCCTCGAGTCCGAGCTCGGCCATGAGGTCGAGGTCGGACTCCCACCGGTGGTAGTGGTCGCACGCGACGTCGCCGGTGTCGCCGTTCCAGACCTTGCCGGGCGTGTGGCTGAACGTGTCCCAGATGGACGGGCCGCGGCCGTCCTCGTGCACGGCGCCCTCGATCTGGTACGACGCGGTCGCGGAGCCGAGCAGGAAGTCGGCGGGGAACTCCAGGCCGGAGTCGCGGTAGTCGGGGTCGCCGGTCGTCATGCTCGTGCTCCAGTCGTCGTTCGCCGCATTTGTTGCGGCACCCACCCTATCCTCGCCCCGACGCGCATGACATGGCGCGCCGCGTCCGCCGGCGAGCGCCGCCTAGCGCCCGAGGAACTTCTGCAGGGCGGCCATCTCCTCCTCGGAGGGCGCGCCCTTCGGGGCACCGCCGCCGAGGCCGAAGCCGGAGCCCGCGGGAGCCGTGGACGCGGCCGGGTTCACGCCCGACGCGATCGCCGCGTTCTCGGCGGCGCGCTTGGCCGGGTTGCCCGAGCGCGAGCCGCCGCCCGACTTCTTCTTGTTCTTCGCGGCCTGCCGCTTGCCGCCGCCGTAGCCGCCGACGCCGGGAATGGGCCCCATGCCCGGGACCTGCGGCACGCCGCCGCGCGCGACGGTCTTCATCATCTTGGCCGCCTGCTCGAAGCGCTGCACGAGCTGGTTGACGTCGGTCACGGTCATGCCGGAGCCCTTCGCGATGCGGAGGCGCCGCGAGCCGTTCAGGAGCTTGGGGTTGCGTCGCTCGGCGACGGTCATCGACTGGATGATCGCCTCGGTGCGCACGATCTCGCGCTCGTCGAAGTTCTCGAGCTGCTGCTTCATGCCGCCCGCGCCCGGCAGCATGCCGAGCATCTTCTTGATGGAGCCGGCGCCGCGCAGCTGCTGCATCTGCTTCAGGAAGTCCTCGAGCGTGAACTGCTCGGTCGCGAGCTTCTCGGCGACCTTGAGCGCCTCCTCCTCGTCGAAGGCCTGCTGGGCCTGCTCGATGAGGGTGAGGATGTCGCCGAGGTCGAGGATGCGGCTCGCCATGCGGTCGGGGTGGAAGGGCTCGAAGTCGTCGAGGGTCTCGCCCGTCGAGGCGAAGATGATCGGGCGCCCCGTGACGGAGGCCACGGAGAGCGCGGCACCGCCGCGTGCGTCGCCGTCGAGCTTGGAGAGCACGACGCCCGTGAAGTCGACGCCGTCCTGGAAGGCCTTCGCGGTCGCGACGGCATCCTGGCCGATCATCGCGTCGATCACGAACAGCACCTCGTCGGGGTTCGTGGCCTTGCGGATGTCGGCGGCCTGCTTCATCATCTCGGCGTCGACGCCGAGTCGGCCGGCGGTGTCGATGATGACGACGTCGTGCTGGGCGCGCTGGGCCTGCGCGACGGCGTCCTTCGCGACGCGCACGGGGTCGCCCACGCCGTTGCCGGGCTCGGGCGCGAACACCTGCACGCCGGCCTGCTGGCCGACGACCTGGAGCTGGTTCACCGCGTTCGGGCGCTGCAGGTCGGCGGCGACGAGGAGCGGCGTGTGGCCGTCCTTCTTCAGCCACTTCGCGAGCTTGCCCGCGAGCGTGGTCTTCCCGGCACCCTGGAGGCCCGCGAGCATGATGATGGTCGGCGGCGTCTTCGCGAACTGCAGGCGACGCTGCTGCCCGCCGAGGATGCCGACGAGCTCCTCGTTCACGATCTGGACGACCTGCTGCGCGGGGTTCAGCGCACGGTTCACCTCGTCGCCGAGCGCGCGCTCGCGGACGGTCGCGGTGAACGACTTGACCACGTCGAGCGACACGTCGGCGTCGAGCAGCGCCCGCCGGATCTCGCGGACGGTGCCGTCGACGTCGGAGGCGGAGAGCTTGCCCTTGGTGCGGAGGTTCTTGAACGTCTCGGTGAGACGGTCGGAGAGGGTGCCGAACGTAGCCATAGTGGGCAGAAGTCTACTTGGCGCGGATGGGCGCCCGCCGCGCGCGGCCTACGCGTCGAAGCGGAGGTCGACGAGTTCGCGGCCGATGTCGATCGTCGCGACCAGGCGCGCGTCGAGGTCCTCGGGTGCGAGGCCGTACTCGAACTCGGCGAACGTCTCGCCGTCCTGGTCGGCGTCGGGGCGCAGGTCGACCCGGACCAGCGAGAGCGATCGCAGGGCGTCGATGTCGCGATCGCCGGAGTCGCGCGTGATCGCGTCGGCTGCGGCATCCGCCTCGTCGCCCTCGCCGCCGAGCACGGCGCGCAGGAATCGCACGACCGGCGAGCCCGACGAGTCGAGCTGCCCGACGAAGAGCGACCGCAGCTCGTCGTCGACGAGCTCGAGCTCGCCGATCAGCGTCGCGGCCGCGTCGAGCGCCGCGGTCGTCACGCTGTCGGCGTCGGCGTCGAGCACGACCTCGACGTCCTGGTCGGCGTACTGGAAGCGCTCCGACCAGTAGTCGCCCACCAGCCCGAAGTAGTCGTGCTCCATCGACATGCCGGTCTCCCCTCTCAGCCGACGAGCTTCTGGGCGAACACGTGCGGCGTGAAGCCCGTCAGGTCGCCGATGCCCTCGCCCTGGCCGATCAGCTTGATCGGCAGGCCCGTCTTCTCCTGCACGGCGATGACGAACCCGCCCTTGGCCGAGCCGTCGAGCTTGGTCAGCACGAGGCCCGTCACCCCGCCGTGCTGGATGAACGCCTCGGCCTGCGCGAGCCCGTTCTGCCCGGTGGTCGCGTCGAGGACGAGCAGCACCTCGCTGATCGGAGCCTGCTTCTCGACGACGCGCTTGATCTTGCCGAGCTCGTCCATGAGCCCGCCCTTGGTGTGCAGCCGGCCGGCCGTGTCGATGATGACGATCTCGGTGCCCGTGCGCTTGGCGTACTCGACGGTCTGGAACGCGACCGACGCCGGGTCCTGGCCCTCGCGCTCGGGGCGCACGACCTCGGCGCCCGCGCGCTCGGCCCAGGTGGCGAGCTGGTCGACCGCCGCGGCGCGGAACGTGTCGGCGGCGCCGACCACGACGCTGCGGCCATAGGTGCGCAGGAACCGGGCGAACTTGCCGATCGTCGTGGTCTTGCCGACCCCGTTCACGCCGACGACGAGCACGACCGCTGGCCGCTCGGTGAGCTTCAGCGTCGGGTCGTACTTCGAGAGCCGCTCCTCGACGAGCTCGCGCAGCATCCGCTGCACGTCGCGCGGGTCGGTCGTGCGGTACCGCTCGACCTGCGCCTTGATGCGCTCGACGATCTCCTCGGTGACGGCGGGCCCGAAGTCGGCGCGGATGAGCGCCGACTCGAGGTCGTCCCAGGTGTCCTCGTCGATGGTCTTCGCGCCGAACACGTTGCGGAGGGCCGCGCCGAGCGACCACGATGCGCGTTCTGCCATGTCCTCCAGCCTAGGGGCCGAGCGGACGGCGCGGCTCCCCGCGCTCGCGGATAGCGGCGGCCGCAACGCCCCCGCAAGGCCTTGCCCGCGTGCCGCGCCTGCGGAAGCATCGGGCACGGCGGAAGGAGAACCCCATGCCCCTCGTCGGATTCCACGCCTCGCACGAGCAGCTGCCCCCGAGCGCACTGCTCGATGCCGTCGTCCGCGCCGAGCAGGCCGGCTTCGAGGCCGCGATGTGCAGCGACCACTGGGCGCCGTGGAGCGTGCGCCAAGGCCATTCGGGCTACGCCTGGAGCTGGCTCGGCGCGGCGCTGCAGGCGACCTCGTTCTCGCTCGGCGTCGTCACGGCGCCCGGCCAGCGCTACCACCCCGCCATCGCTGCGCAGAAGATCGCCACGTTGGGGGAGATGTTCCCCGACCGGTTCTGGGCGGCGATCGGCAGCGGCGAGCGCATGAACGAGCACATCACCGGTGATCCCTGGCCCGACAAGGAGACCCGCGACCGGCGCCTCGCCGAGTCCATCGACGTGATCAGGCGCCTGCTCGCCGGCGAAGAGGTCGACCAGGACGGCATCGTGCCGGTGCACCAGGCGCGGCTGTGGACCCGTCCCGAGACCGCGCCCGCGCTGCTCGCCGCCGCGGTCTCCCCCGAGACCGCCGTCGAGACCGCCGGCTGGGCCGACGGCGTCATCACCGTCGACCAGGACCGCTCCGCCATGCGCGACTTCATGCAGGCCTACCGTGACGCGGGCGGGCGGGGCCCGATCTGCGTGCAGGTGCACCTCAGCTGGGCTCCGACCGACGAGCAGGCCGTCGCGATCGCCCACGACCAGTGGCGGCAGAGCCTGGTCCCCGCGCACGAGGCGTGGGAGCTCGAGCAGCCCGAGGACTTCGACCGCCGGACGGCGGACGCGACGCCCGAGAAGGTGGCGACCACCCTGCTCGCGTCAGCCGACACCCGACGCCATCTCGACGCCCTGCTCGAACTCGCCGAGACCGGCGTGGACCGCATCTACCTCCACCACGTCGGCCAGGAGCAGCGGGGGTTCGTCGACGCCTTCGGCGAGCACGTGCTGCCGGAGCTGACGAACGCCGGCCCCCGGATCGGAGCCTGACCCGTGCGCGCCACCGATCGAGGCGACCTCTGGTGGAAGACCGCCGTCGTCTACTGCCTCGACGTCGAGACGTTCATGGACTGGAACGACGACGGATGCGGCGACTTCGAGGGCCTCGCGCAGCGGCTCGACCACCTCGCCGAGCTCGGCGTGACCTGCATCTGGCTCATGCCGTTCCAGCCGTCACCCGACCTCGACGACGGGTACGACATCGTCGACTTCGTGGGCGTCGACCCGCGCCTCGGATCGCTGGGCGACGTGGTCGCCTTCACGCGCGCGGCGCGCGACCGCGGCATCCGGGTGATCATGGACCTCGTCATGAACCACACGTCCGAGCGGCATCCGTGGTTCCAGTCGGCCAGGCGCAGCCGGAACTCGCCGTACCGCGACTTCTACGTGTGGCGCGACGAGGTGCCGCCGAACCCGCCGCCGAGCGTCTTCCCCGGCGAGGAGGACGGGGTGTGGGAGTGGCACGAGCCCACGGGGCAGTACTACCTGCACTCGTTCTACCGGCACCAGCCAGACCTCAACATCGCCAATCCCGACGTGCGCGACGAGATCGCGAAGACCGTCGGCTTCTGGCTCGAGCTCGGCATCTCGGGCTTCCGGGTCGACGCCGTCCCGTTCCTGATCGAGCCGCCCGCCGGCGAGGACGTCGGCGATCCGCACGAGCTGCTGCGCGACCTGCGGCGCTACCTGCAGCGCCGCGCGAGCGAGGCGATCCTGCTCGGCGAGGTCAACCTGCCGTACGACCAGCAGCTCGACTACTTCGGGCGGGCAGGCGACCCGGCCGAGCTCACCATGCAGTTCGACTTCGAGGCGATGCAGCGCCTCTACCTCTCGCTGGCCAGGCAGGATGCCACGCCGCTGCGCGACACGCTCGCCCGACGCCCGCAGCTCGAGCCGGAGATGCAGTGGGCCAACTTCGTGCGCAACCACGACGAGCTCACGCTCGACAAGCTGAGCGACGCCGAGCGCGAGGAGGTCTTCGACGCGTTCGCGCCCGAGGACTGGATGCGCGTGTACGGCCGCGGCATCGTGCGCCGGCTCCCGACGATGCTCGAGGGCGACCCGCGCCGCATCCGGATGGTGTACAGCCTGCTGTTCTCGCTGCCCGGCACGCCCGTGCTGTTCTACGGCGAGGAGATCGGCATGGGCGAGAACGGCGAGCTCGAGAAGCGGCAGGCCGTGCGCAGCCCGATGCAGTGGACGGGTGGCCGGCACGGCGGCTTCTCGCGGGCCGCGGCGAACCGGCTCGTCGCCTCGCCCCCGGCCGACGGGTACGCGCCCGAGCACGTCAACGTCGAGGCGCAGATGCACGATCCCGACTCGCTCCTGTGCACCATCTCGGGGTTCGTGCGGCGCTACCGCAGCTCGCCCGAGATCGGATGGGGCCGCCTCGAGCTGCTCGACGTCGGCGAGCCCGCCGTGCTCGCGCATCGCATCGTCGAGGACGACCTCCGGTTCGTCGCGCTGCACAACTTCGCGCCGCGACCGTCGCGCGTCGGGCTCGAGCTCGGCGACGTGCCGGAGGGGTCGGTGCTCTCCGATCTCTTCGCCGTCGGCGCCGACGACATCGACGAGCGCGGGCGGGTCGACGTCGAGCTCGACGCCTACGGGTACCGCTGGTTCCGCGTGCTCGCGCCGGACGACCGACGACTCACGTGAGCACCGGGGCGGGTCGAGCTCAGCTGGCCTTGGCCTCGACCTCGTCGCGCACGCGCTGGCCGACGACGGCCGAGACGCCGTCCTGTCGCATGGACACGCCGTAGAGCGCGTCGGCGATCTCCATCGTGCGCTTCTGGTGCGTGATCACGATGAGCTGGCTCGACTCGCGCAGGTCCTCGAAGGTCGTCAGCAGCCGCCCGAGGTTCGCGTCGTCGAGCGCGGCCTCGACCTCGTCCATGATGTAGAACGGGCTCGGCCGGGCCTTGAAGATCGCGAGCAGCAGCGCCACGGCCGCGAGCGAGCGCTCGCCGCCCGAGAGCAGCGAGAGCCGCTCGATCTTCTTGCCGGCCGGCTTCACGCTCACCTCGATGCCGGTCGTCAGCATGTCGTCGGGGTTCGTGAGCGCGATGCGCCCCTCGCCACCCGGGAAGAGGATCGGGAAGACCTCGGCGAACGCCGCCTGCGTGTCCTCGAACGCGGCGCGGAAGATCGACTCCATCCGGCCGTCGATCTCCTCGATGATCGTCAGCAGGTCCCTGCGCGTGTTCGACAGGTCGGTGAGCTGCTCGGTGAGGAACTGGTGGCGCTGCTCGAGCGCCGCGAACTCCTCGAGCGCGAGCGGGTTCACGCGGCCGAGCTGGGCGAGCTTGCGTTCGGCGGCCTGCAGTCGCTTCTGCTGCTCGGCCCGGTCGAACGGGCGCGGCTCGGCGTCGGCGTCGCCATCGACCGGCACCGGCTGGTCGGGCCCGTACTCGGCGACGAGGACCTCCTCGCCGAGGCCGAGCTCGCTCTCGGCGCGCTCGATGAGCGAGGCGACGTGCAGCTTCTTCTCGTAGATGCGCAGTTCGAGTCCGTGCACGTCCTCGGTGACGGCGTGCAGGCGTTCGCGGACGGATGCCTCGGCGCGGCGGGCGGCCTGGACCTCCTCGTTGCGGCTGGCCCGCTCCGCCTCGGCCGACGCGAGCGCGACGCGCGCCTCCGCGACGGACGCGCCGACCGACGCGAGCACGGGCGGCAGGGCGTCGGCGACGCGCGTCGCGGACGCCAGCTGGGCGCGCCGCACGACTGCGCGACGCGCGGCCTCCTCGGCGGCCCGGCGCTCGGCCTCGTACTGGCGTTCCATCGCGGCGATCCGGGCCTCCTCGGCCCGCACGCGCTCGCGTGCGGTCTCGAGCCGCAGGCGCGCCTCGACCTCGCCCTCGCGAGCCCGCTCGAGCGCGACGAGCGCACCGTCGCGACGCTCGGCCTCGAGCACCGGGCGCGGCTCGGCACGCGCCGCCTCGAGGTCGGCCTTCGCGGCACCGGCCGCCGTCTCCGCCTCGGCGATGCGCTCCTCGGCCGTGCGCAGCGCCTCCGCGAGGCGCTCGGTCTCGGCCGACGCCGCCTCGGCCTGCACCCGGGCGCGATTGAGGGCCTCGGTACGCTGGGCGAGCCGCGCGTCGAACTCGCGGAGCGCGGCGAGCGCGAGCTTGGACTGCTCCTTGGCGTGTTCGGCGAGTCCTCGCTGCTCGTCGAGGTCGAACCGCGCGCGCTCGATGTCGGCGCGGACCTCCTCGAGCCGGGCTCCGGCCCGGTCGCGCTCGGCGATCAGCTCGATGCGGCTCTGGGTGCGACCCGATCCGCCGCGGACGACGTAGCGGCCGACGACGGTGCCGTCGCGCGTGATGACGGTCGCCGGCCGGTCGAGCGCGGCGAGGTGCGCCTCGGCGGCGCGCGCCGCGGCGAGGTCGTCGGCCACGAGCACCTCGCCGAGGAGCGCGAGCACGCCCGACGGCGCCGTGACGACGTCGGCCGCGGCGACGAGCCCCGGGACCGCGAGCGCCGCGGGGACGGCGCGGCCCGGCTCGGCGATGGTCAGCGCGACGCGGCCGAGGTCGCCGTCGGTCGCCGCGGCGACAGCGCGCAGCGCGGCCTCGCGGTCGTCGACCAGCACGGACTCGGCGAGCGAGCCGAGGGCCGCCGCGACCGCGGCCTCGTAGCCCGGATCGACCCGGAGGTGCTCGGCGAGCAGGCCGCGGACACCGGCCGTGCCCGAGGCCACGAGCGCGGCCGAGCCGTCCTTCTGGTCCAGCGCGAGCGAGAGCGCGCCCACGCGGGCGCCCAGCGCGTCGCGTTCGCGCTCGCGCTCGTGCAGCGCCTCGCGGAGCCGCTCGATCTCGCCCTCGGCCTCGAACACGGCCGCCTGGGCCAGCTCGTACGCCTCGTCGAGGTCGGTCTCGGCCGCGGGGTCGGCGTCGGACTCGGCCTCGACGCGCGCGAGCTCGGCGTTCGCGGCCTCGCGGCGCGACAGCGCGGCGTCGAGCGCGTTGCGGTGCCGCAGCACCTCGCCGCGCACCGCCGCGAGCTTCGAAGCCGCGGCATCCGCGCGCCCCGCCAGCTGCGACGCACGCAGGTCGTACTCGCTCACCCGAGCGGCCTGCGCGGCGATCTCCTCGTCGACCGCGTCGAGCGCGGTGCGGGTCTCGCGCGTCGCCGAGGCGGCCTGCTCGAGCGCGGATGCCGCATCGCCGACGCCGCCGCGGATGCCCTCGAGCTCGGCGCGCGCGGCGTCGATGTCGGCGCGGGTCAGGGTCGGTGCGGCATCCGTGCCCTCGTCGGCCGCGGAGAGGAGCGCGATGCGCTGGCGTGCCAGGGAGTCGAGCGATCGCAGGCGCGCCTCGGACTGCTCGAGCGCGAAGCTCACCGCGCGCGCCCGGTCGACCTCGTCGCCGCCCGACGCCTGCTCGAGCCGGGCGATGTGCGCCTGGTGGCGCTCGAGCTCCTGCTGCAGCACGAGTCGCTCGGCGTGCCGCTCGTGCTCGGTGCGGCCGGCGGCCTCGAGCCCGCGCCGCAACTCGACGACCTCGTCGGCGACGAGCCGCGCCTTCGCATCGCGCACGATCGCCGCGATGCCCGCGGCCTCGCGCGCGACCTCGGCCTGGCGGCCGAGCGGCTTCAGCTGGCGGCGCAGCTCGGCCGCGAGATCGGTGAGGCGCGTGAGGTTCGCCTGCATGGCGTCGAGCTTGCGGAGCGTCTTCTCCTTGCGGCGGCGGTGCTTGAGGATGCCCGCAGCCTCCTCGATGAAGCCGCGCCGATCCTCTGGGCTCGCGTGCAGCACCTGGTCGAGCTGGCCCTGCCCGACGATGACGTGCATCTCGCGTCCGAGGCCCGAGTCGCTGAGCAGTTCCTGCACGTCGAGGAGCCGGCACTGCTCGCCATTGATCGCGTACTCGCTGCCGCCGTTGCGGAAGAGCGTGCGCGAGATGGTGACCTCGGTGTACTCGATCGGCAGCGCGCCATCCGAGTTGTCGATCGTGAGGCTCACCTCGGCCCGACCGAGCGGGCCCCGCGTCGAGGTGCCCGCGAAGATGACGTCCTCCATCTTGCCGCCGCGGAGCGTCTTCGCGCCCTGCTCGCCCATCACCCAGGCGAGCCCGTCGACGACGTTGGACTTGCCCGAGCCGTTCGGGCCGACGATGCATGTGACCCCGGGTTCGAACGCGAAGGTGGTCGGCTGCGCGAAGGACTTGAAGCCCTTGAGGGTGAGGCTCTTGAGGTACACGACCACCCTTCCGACTGCCGAGCGCTGCGGACTACGGTAACCGACGTTCGAGGCGCGGCCCGTCGCGCTCGCCGCCGAGCGCCGATCTCTCCTTGCCGCCGGGCGTGCCGCGTCGTAAGCTGACGGGCTGCACCGACGCGGCGAGAAGGGGGTCTCGTGGCCGTCGACATCCGCCCCATCCGAGTGCCCGAACGCGTCGAGGCCGATGACGCCGGCGAACTCCTCGCCCTCGCCGAGCTGTCCCGCCGCCTCGACGCCGAGGCGCTCGGCACGAGCGACCTCAGCCGCCGGCCCCGGGAGCTGCTGCGCGACCTCCAGCAGACCGAGTACACGGCGCGGACGGCCATCGGCGCGTTCGACGGTGACGCGCTCGTCGGGGTCGCCGAGGTGCAGTGGGAGCTGGATGCCGACGCCGGGACCGCGTACGTGACGACCGTGGGCGTCGATCCCGCGCGCCGCCGCCGCGGCATCGGATCGCGCCTCCTCACCGCCGCCGAGGAGGCCGCGAGGCGCGCCGGCCGGGCCACCACCGTGATCTGGGCCGATCAGCTCATCGACGAGCGGGATGTGCCGGGGCCCCGTCTGCATGCGCCCCAGGGCGACGCGAGCATCTCCGCCGACGGGCCCATCCCACAGTTCGCCCGCACCCACGGGTACGAGCTCGGCCAGCTCTACCGCATCAGCGCACTCGACGTGCTCGGGCGAGGCGATGAGTTCGCGTTCCAGCTGGATGCGGCGCTGGACGCGGCATCCGACGGCTATCGCCTCGTCACGTGGCGGAATCGGGCCCCGGACGCGCTGGTCGATTCGCTCGCGCGCGCGCACGAGCGCATGTCGGTGGATCCCCCGAGCGGCGCGATCTCGTTCGAGCTGGAACCGTGGACCGCCGCCCGCGTGCGCGAGGCCGAGGGACGCGCCGTCGATGCGGGTCGCGTGAACCTCAGCGTCGCGGCCGTCGGGGCCGACGGCGAGGTCGCCGGGTTCACCGAGCTCTCGCTGCTTCCGGAGTCCCCCGCCGTCGAGCAGTGGGACACCATCGTGCTCGGCCCCCACCGCGGGCACCGGCTCGGACTGCGGATGAAGCTCGCCAACCTGGTCGCCCTCGCCCGGGAGGACCCGTCGCGCGATCGGGTCTGCACGTGGAACGCCGACGAGAACGCGCACATGCTCGCGATCAACGTGGCGCTGGGCTTCCGGCCCTTCGCTCTGGAGTCGGCGTGGGAGCGCCCGTCGACTGGCGAGTCATCCGCAGCCGCTGGCAGCGCGGGCATCGGTGCGACGACCGGTTCATGAACGCCTCTCGCACGATGGGCGTGCCGCACCGCGGGCACGGCTTCCCCGTCTGCCCGTAGGCGTTCAGCGAGTGCGAGAAGTAGCCCGACGCGCCGTTGACGTTGACGTACTGCGCGTCGAAGCTCGTGCCGCCCTCGGCCAGGGCCTTCTGCAGCACCTCGCGCACCGCCTGCAGCAGCTCGCGCACCCGACGCGGGCTCAGCGTGTCGCCGGGCTGCTCGCCGTGCATGCGCACCGCCCAGAGCGCCTCGTCGGCGTAGATGTTGCCGATGCCCGAGATGAGCCCCTGGTCGAGCAGGATGCGCTTGATGCCGGAGGCGCGGCGCCGGACCGCACGGACGAACTCGTCGTCGCGGAACGCGGGGTCGAGCGGATCGCGCGCGATGTGCGCGACCTGCGAGGGGATGGTCCGCGCCCATGGGCCCGTGACGTCGGCCGAGTACCCGGCGATCTCGCCGTCCGCCGTCGGCAGCATGCGGTCGACGGCCATCGAGCCGAAGATGCGCTGGTCGACGAAGTCGACGCGCAGTTCGCCGTGCTCGGGGTGCTCGAGGTGCAGCCGGATGCGCGCGTGGCGGTCGTCGCCCGGGTGGTCGGGCGTGCGGAGGAGCATCTGCCCGCTCATGCCGAGGTGCCCGACGAGTGCGTCGCCGCTCGCGAGCGGCAGCCACAGGAACTTGCCGCGGCGCACCGCCGCCTCGATCCGCTCACCCGTCAGCCGGTGCTCGAAGTCGCCGGATGCCGCGTCGTGCCGCTTCAGCGACCGCGCGTCGAGCACCTCGACGCCGGCGATGCGCGCGCCGGTGACCGCGGGCGCGAGCCCCGCGCGGACGACCTCGACCTCGGGCAGCTCGGGCACGTCAGCGGTCGTTCAGCGTGGTCCACGCCTCGAGGGCCGCGGCCATCTCGGCCTGCTTCTTGCTCGACCCCTCGCCCGACGCCGTGACCAGGTCGCCGACCGTCACGGTCGCGACGAAGTGCTTGCTGTGGTCGGGCCCGCTCTCGGCGACGACGTACGCCGGCGCCGGTGCACCCCGTCGCGCAGCGATCTCCTGCAGGCTCGTCTTCGGGTCCATCGCCGCGCCGAAGCGGCCCGGATCCTTCATGAGGGGCGTGATCAGGCGCAGCACGAGGTCGGTCGCGACGTCCCCGCCGCGGTCGAGGTAGACCGCGCCGATGATCGCCTCGACCGTGTCGGCGAGGATCGACGGCTTGTCGGCGCCGCCGGTGAGCGTCTCGCCGCGCCCGAGCCGGATGTAGGGCCCGAGGCCGATCGTGCGGGCCACCTCGGCCAGCGCGACCGACGAGACCAGGCTCGCGCGGCGCTTGGCGAGCTCGCCCTCGTCGAGCTCGGGGTGCTCGGTGAACAGCCGCACGGTGACGGCCTGGCCGAGGATCGAGTCGCCGAGGAACTCGAGGCGCTCGTTGGTCGGGATCCCGCCGTTCTCGTACGCGAACGACCGGTGCGTGAGTGCCAGGAGCAGGAGCTCGGGGTCGAGCTCGACGCGCAGCGTGCGCTGCAGCTCGGCGAGCCCTGATGCCCCGGTGTCCGTACGCGCAGCGCGCCTCACGACCGGTCGTTCGGGAGTCTCGGGCCGACTAGACGTCGGCGACCTTGCGGCCCTTGTACTCGAGGAAGAGCGGGGTGCCCGCCGAGTCCTCGACCACGCGAGCGCGGTGCGGGAGGCTGTAGGTGACCTTGCCGTTCTCGACGGTCTTGACGAGCGTGGGCACCTCGGCCTTCCACTGCGAACGGCGCGCGTGGGTGTTGGCGCGTGACTTCTTCCGCTTGGGAACAGCCATGACTCTCTCTCAATCTCTCTGCTGGTCGGCGTCGGATGCAGCACCCGCGCCCTCGTCTTCGGAAGCCCTGAACCCTGCGAGCGCGGCCCATCGCGGGTCGTTCTCCTCAGGGGCGACGAGTTCCGGATGATCGGCCAGACGCAGCCCGGTCTCTGGGTCGAGACCCGGGCAATCCGGCCGGCACACCGGCTGGAAGGGCAGTGCCAGCACTACCGCATCTCTGATGAGCGGTTCAAGATCCACGTGGTCGTCTTGAACCTCATACTCGAAAGCTTCTCCGGAATGATACGCGAAAAGCTCCTGGAACTCGACTTGGAGGGGCAGCGCGATGTCGATCAGGCATCGACCGCACTCGCCCTCGGCCGTCGCGTCGACCTCGGCGGTGACGAGAATGCCCTCGTGCACCGACTCGAGACGGAGGTCGATCTCGAGCTCCGAACCCGTGCGCACGGCGACGAGCCCCTCGCCCATCTGCTCGGGCGCGGGCACGTCGAGGAGCTGCTCGCGCATCTCGCCGGGCTTGTTCACGAGGTCGCGCACGTTGACGCGGAAGGGGGTCTGCTGGACGGCCACGATCGACGATTCTACGCGCCGCGCGGCGCCCCGCGCCCGAGCACGGCACGGCCGGCCGAGCGCAGCGAGCGCGCCAGCAGCACGGCCTCGGCCCGTCGCGCGGCGGGCGCGTCGGCGCGGAGGGCGGCCGACGCGATCGCGAGGTCGTCCGCGAGGGCGCCCCGCACCGCGGCATCCAGGGGCGCGGAGGGCGCGTAGCGCTCACGCTCGACCGCGTCGCGCAGCCGGCGCAGCGACGCCGCCGCACTCGGCGCGCCGGGCTCCGCCGGGTCGGCCGCGAAGCCGGGCCGTCCGGCGAGCTCCTCGGCGAGCGCCCGCGCGGTACGGCGATCGTCGACCGCGACGCCGAGGTCGACCGCCGTCGCCGCGAGTTCCCGCCACGCGGCATCCGCGGGCTGCGGCCCCACCCGGATGCGACGGCGCCGGGCCGCACGCGCGCCCCACCGGATCATGGCCGGCAGCAGGACCAGCACGAGCGCGGCGACGAGGATGGCGCCGCCGCGCACCCATCCGGACGCGGCCGTGACCGTGCCCGAGTCGCCGCCGAGCGCGCGGTCCGGATCGCCGTCGGGCCGCCCGGTGGACCCCGGCCCGGTCGACGGGGAGGACGGGATGAGGCCGGGCGACTGCTCGTCGGCGCCGGGGCGGGAGTAGCCGGGGACCGTACCCCGACCCGGAGTCGGCTCGAACGGCACCCACCCGACGCCCTCGAAGTAGAGCTCGGGCCAGGCATGCAGGTCGTGCGAGTCGACCTCGACGACCACCTCGTCGTCGACGCGGCGGTCGGTGGGCGTCCCCGACGTGTAGCCGACGGAGATGCGCGACGGGATGCCGACCTCGCGCGCGAGCACCGCCATGGTCGAGGCGAAGTGCACGCAGTAGCCCTCGCGCACCTCCAGGAACTGGGCGATGGCGTCGAACCCGCCCCCGTCGAACCCGCCCTCGACCGGCGCCTCCTCCGAGTAGGCGAACGCCGAAGAGCGCAGGAACGCCTGGATCTCGACCGCCGCGTCGTAGCGCGTGGGCGCCGAGGCCGTCACCTCGGCGGCCGTCTCGGCGATGATCGGCGGCAGTTCCTCGGGCAGGGCCAGCGTCGACGCGTGCACGGCGCCCGGCGCCGGCTCGCCCGAGCTCCGCAGCTGCTGGACGCTCGGCTGCACGTCGAGGTGGGTCAGCCGATAGCGCTGCTCGAGCGTCGTCGCGTCGACGCTGCGCACGTTGAGGGTGCCGTCGTCCCAGAACCAGGAGCCGCGGACGCCGTCGATCTCGGTGACCGGATACGGCAGCGGGAGCCAGGCCGTGCGCACCTCCTGCGTCTGCACCGCGACCTGCCGCGCCTCGGTGACGACATCGTCGGCGAGCCCGTCGGGGCGCGGCAGCGTGTCGAGCGTGTGGTCGCCGTCGACGGCGCGCTCGGTCGCGGTCCACACCTCTCCCTCGAGCCGCTCGACCGTCAGCAGCGTGAAGTAGGGGCGGATGCCGTCGGGCGACACGTACGTGAACGCCGGCACGGGGTCGGGCCGCCGCAGGTCGCGGCCGAGCTCGAGGTACGGGCTCACGCCTCGGGCGAAGAGCGTGCCGGGCCCGCCGGTGCCGATCAGGAAGCTCGTCGAGATGCTCGGGGTGGCCGCCGTGATCACCGACGCGGCCACGAGACCGACCGCCGCGAGCCCGAGCGAGGCCCCCATGGTCGGCACGATCGGCGCCCGCTTGGGTGCGATGACGAGCGGCGCATCGTCGCGGTCGTCCTCCTGGAGCAGCTCCGCGCTCCGTCGCACGCGCACGTCGACGCGGAGCAGCAGCAGGTAGGCGGCCGCCGTGAGCACGAGCGCGCCGACCTCGGCGCCGGCCTCGGTGAACAGCCCCGGCACGAGGACCGGCACGAGCACGGGCACCGCGGCGAGCGCGGGCAGCCGCACGCTCTGCACGATGAGGTCGAGCAGCACGGCGATGATCCCGACCCCGACGCAGATGGCGAAGACGAGCGCCGGAACGGGGATGGCCGGCACGGACTGCTGCTCGATCGTGCTGCGCGCCCCCTCGGCGAGCTCGCCGAACGCCGCGAACGTGTCGGGGGTCGGCACGATCAGCGCGAGGCTCGTCGAGCCTCCGAACAGGAGCGTGAGCACGAGGAGCATCGCGACGAGCTCGAGGGGCGGCACCAACGACGGAGGCGTCCGGACGGCGCGCAGGCCGGCGCCCGCGCCGATCACGCCGATCGCCATGACGGCGCCGGCCCACCACCATCCGCTGCCGCTGATGAGCGGCCCGAGGGCGGTGGTGGCTACCAGCAGGAGCAAGAGCGTCGCGCCCGACAGCGCGAGGCTCTGCGGCGTGGACAGCGGGAGGCGTTCAGGGCGCACGGCGGCCTCCGGTGCGCGCGGCCTCGCGCGCGGAACGCCAGGCGTCGGACCACGCGGCGGGAAGCTCGGCGGGCCGGCGCACCCGGACCACGCGCCAGTCCGCCTCCTCGAGGCGGTCGACGACGGCCTGCGGCGTGCTGCTGGTCGCGAACGCGAGCGCCGGCTCGACGCCCGGGCGAAGCGCCACGAGCGACTCCACCGCGCCGGCCGCGGGCTCGACGAGCACCGCGAGCGCGGGCATCCTGGCGTCGCGGCGGGTCGATGCGGACGGGGGCTCGGCCGCGGTCACCCGCCCGCCGGGCTCGCGACGGGCCGCCCGCCGCGGCGGCTCGAGCCGGGCGAGGTCCTCGAGGAGCGACCCCTCGCCGCCGACGGCGCGGTACCCGCCGGGCTCGGCGGCGATCCGGGCCGACGGTGCGTCGGGGTCGTCGACGGCGTCCAGGCGCACGCGGAACCCGTGCGCGAGCAGGTGCACGCCGAGCGAGGCCGCGATCTCGACGCCGAGCTCGAAGGCGGGGTCGAGCGTCGCCGCGCGCTCCGGCGCATCCGCGGCGGGGTGGTGCGAGCGCCCGCCGAGCGCGATGTCGAGGAGCAGCCGCACCTCGGGGTCGCCGCGCTGCTCCTCCTCGCGCACCATGAGCTCGCCGCGCCGAGCGGTCGCGGCCCAGTGCACGCGGCGGAGGGGATCGCCGTAGCGGTACTCGCGGGCGATGAGCTCGTCGCTGTTGGGGTGCGTGCGTCGCTGCAGCGCGTGCACCGTGCCGTCGACGCTCGCCACGACGCCCGGCTCGGTCTCGAGCGGCGTCACGCGGGGCGTGACGACGAGTTCGCGGGGCGTGCCGGCGACGCGATCGATGCGGGCCAGCCCGAACGGGTCGGTGACGGCCACGCGCAGCGGGCCCACCTCGAACACGCCGCGGCGGGGGGTGCGCAACCGGTACTCCAGCCGCACGGTGTCGTCGCCGGACGGCAACGCGCCCTCGTGGCGGCCCACCGCCGGCAGCACGGCTTCGCCCGGCGGGTGCAGCGCCGGGCTCGCGAGGTCGCGCCAGTGCGCGCCGTCGAACGCGCGCGAACTGCGGTTCTGCACGCGGAGCCGCACGGCCGTGGACTCCCCCGCACGCACGACCGCGGGCTCGAACACGCGGGTCACCGCGAGCCGCGGCGCGCGCAGGGCCAGGAACCCGAGCGCGGCGAGCGGCGTGGCGAGCCCGACCGAGGCCAGCATCATGATGTCGCGGAGGTCGAACCAGAGCGCGATCGCGAACAGCACGCCGCCGATGGCCATGAGCGCGATGCCCCGCCCGGTCAGGCGCGGTCGCGACTGGGCGCGTGCGGCGCGGACCCGCGACATCGGGCTCATTCCCTCCGGGCGCTGCCCACCGGCACGGGCGTGTCGGCCACCACGCGACGCACGATGGCGTCGATGAGCGGACCGCCGTCGCGGTCGTGGCCGCCGACCGCCCGGCTCGTGGGCACCAGCCGATGCGCGAGCACGGGCACGGCGAGCGCGTCGACGTCGTCGGGCAGCACGAAGTCGCGGCCGTGCATCGCCGCGTGCGCCTTCGCCGCGCGGATCAGCTGCAGCGTGGCCCGCGGGCTCGCGCCCAGGCGCAGCTGGCGATCGTCGCGGGTGGCCCGCGCGAGCTCGACGGCGTACTCCTTGACCGGCTGGGACGTGAACACCCGGTGCACGGCGGCGATCATCGACCGGAGCTCGTCGAGCGAGACGACGTGCTCGAGGGCGTCGAGCGGGCTGGCCGTCTCGCGCTGCGCGAGCATGTCGAGCTCGTCTGACGGCGCGGGGTAGCCCATCGAGATGCGCGCCATGAACCGGTCGCGCTGGGCCTCGGGCAGCGGGTAGGTGCCCTCCATCTCGACGGGGTTCTGGGTGGCGACGACCGTGAACGGCTGCTCGAGCCGGTAGGTCGTGCCGTCGGCGGTGACCTGCCGTTCCTCCATGCACTCCAGCAGGGCCGACTGGGTCTTCGGGCTCGCCCGGTTGATCTCGTCGCCGATGACGATGTTCGCGAACACGGGCCCGTGCTTGAACTCGAACCGGCGCGTGGCCTGGTCGAACACCGACACGCCCGTCACGTCGGAGGGCAGCAGGTCGGGCGTGAACTGGATGCGGCTGACGGTGCAGTCGACCGAGCGCGCGAGCGCCTTGGCCAGCATGGTCTTGCCGACGCCCGGGACGTCCTCGATCAGCAGGTGCCCCTCGGCGAGGAGGACGGTGAGCGCGGCCGTCACCGCATCGCGCTTGCCGCTGATGACGGTCTCGACGTTGCGGACGATGGCGGCGGCACGGTCGCCCACCTCGTCGATCCTCATCGCGGGCAGGGTCTCGGGGCTCGCGACGGCCGCCGGCTCGCTCACGGTCGCATCGCCCCCTGGAGGAAGTCGGCGACCGCGCGCGGCACGTAGGGGCTGACGTCGCCGCCGAGGGCGGAGACCTGCCGGACCAGCGAGCTCGAGACGTGGCCGTTGGCCGGGTCGGGCAGCAGGAAGACGGTCTCGACGCCCGCGAGGTGCCGGTTGACGATGGCCATCGGCGTCTCGTAGCCGACGTCGACCGCCGAGCGGATGCCCTTCACGAGGACGGACGCGCCGACGTCGGTGCAGTAGTCGACGAGCAGGCCCATGCTCCACGAGGCGACGATGATATCGCCCGGGATGTGCGCGTCGGCGATGGACTGCTCGATGAGCGCGACGCGCTGGGCGATGGGTAGCAGGGCCGACTTGTCGGGGTTGTGGACGACGACCACGTGCAGCTGGTCGTACAGCCCCGCGGCACGCTCGATGACGTCGAGATGCCCGCGCGTGACGGGGTCGAACGATCCGGGAACGACGGCGATCCGCTGCATACGAGCCAGCGTAGTGGGCGATCGCGGCTGCGGAGCCGCCGCTGGAGAGTCTCAGCCCCTGCTCAGGTACTCGCTCGCCTCGTCGTCGAGCCGGCGCCGCAGCGCGGCCGCGAGCGCGGGGTGGCGGGTGAGCGCGGGATCGTCCTCGATGACGCCGGCCGCAGCCTCGCGGGCGTCGGCGATCACGTCGCCGTCGCGCGCCACGCGGAGCAGCTTGAGCGAGGACCGGCCGCCCGACTGGACGGCGCCGAGCACGTCGCCCTCCTGCCGCAGCTCGAGGTCGACCCGCGCCAGCTCGAACCCGTCGAGCGTCGCCGCGACGGCGTCGAGCCGCTCGCGCGCCACGGTGCCGGCCTCGGCGGCGGTGACGAGCAGGCACAGGCCGGGGACGCTGCCGCGCCCGACGCGGCCGCGCAGCTGGTGCAGCTGGGACACCCCGAAGCGGTCGGCGTCGACGACGACCATCGTGCTGGCGTTGGGCACGTCGACCCCGACCTCGATGACCGTCGTCGCGACGAGCACGTCGAGCTCGCGAGCCGCGAACGCCCGCATGGTCTCATCCTTCTCGTCGGAGCCCATGCGGCCGTGCAGGGGCGCGACGCGCGCCGAAGTGAGGTGCTGGTTCGCCTGCAGCTCGGCGAGCACCGAGGCCACGGATGCCGCAGGGCCGGCGCCCGGCGCGGCCTCCCCCTCGGGCGGGTCGGCCTCCTCGGCCGCCTTCGCGTCGATCGCCGGGCACACGACGAACCCCTGGCGGCCCTGCGCGAGCTCCTCGGCGAGGCGCTCCCAGACCCGGGCGCGCCACGCGGGTCGCTCGGCGAGCGGCACGACGTGCGTCTCGATGCCGGCGCGGCCCGCGGGCAGCTGCCGGATGGTCGAGACGTCGAGGTCGCCGAACACCGTCATCGCGACGGTGCGCGGGATGGGCGTCGCGGTGAGAACGAGCACGTGCGGGTGCCGCCCCTTGAGACGGAGCGCCTCGCGCTGCTCGACGCCGAAACGGTGCTGCTCGTCGACCACGACGAGTCCGAGGTCGGCGAACGAGGTCGTCTCGCCGAGCAGCGCGTGCGTGCCGACGACGATCCGCGCTTGCCCCGCGGCGACGCGCAGGGCCGCCTTGCGCCGGTCGGCGGCGGGCAGCTGCCCGGTGACGAGGGTTGGCATCACCTCGGCGGAGAGCTCGGGGCCGAGCATGCGCGCGATCGAGCGGAGGTGCTGGGCGGCGAGCACCTCGGTCGGCGCGAGCAGCGCGGCCTGCCCGCCCGATTCGGCGACCGCGAGCATGGCGCGCAGCGCGACGACGGTCTTGCCCGAGCCGACCTCGCCCTGGATGAGCCGGTTCATGGGCACCGGCCGGCCGAGGTCGTGGAGGATCTCGTCGCCCACGGTGCGCTGGTCGTCGGTGAGCTCGAACGGCAGCGCGGCCTCGAAGCGCTCGAGCAGCCCGCCGGGCGCGGGTTCGCGGCGCACGGCCTCGTGGGCCCGCGCCGCCGCCCGGCGCTCGAGCAGCGCCGACTGGAGGACGAACGCCTCGGTGAACCGGAGCGTGCGGCGTGCCGCCTTCCAGTCCTCGTCGCGTTCGGGCCGGTGCACGCGCTCGAGCGCGTCGCGGTGCGCGAGCAGTCCGCGGCCGCTGCGCACCGCGTCGGGCAGCGGGTCGTCGACGACGCCGAGCCCGTCGAGCACGACGCCCACGGCGGTCTGCAGCTGCCAGCTCGAGAGCGTGCCCGTGGCGGGGTAGATGGGGATCGGGGCGGTCGCCCAGCGCACCGCCGCGGCGTCGACGCCGACGGCCGGCTGGGCGTTGTCGAAGAGCTGGTAGTCGGGGTGCGCGAGCTGCCGGGTGCCGCGGTAGTCGGTGACCTTGCCCGCGAACATGCCGCGAACGCCCGGCTTCAGCTCGTTGGCGCGCCATTTCTGGTTGAAGAAGGTCAGCGTGAGGATGCCGGTGCCGTCGGAGATCTTCGCCTCGAGGATCGAGCCGCGGCGCGACCGCATCGTCCGCTCGCGGACCTCGAGCACCTCGGCGACGATCGTGACGTTCTCCTCGAGCGGGAGTTCGGCGAGGGCGGTGAGCTCTCCGCGCGCGGCGTACCGGCGCGGGTAGTGCGCGAGCAGGTCGCCGACCGTCGTGTGCCCGAACGCGCGCTGGAGCGCCTGCGCGGTGCGGCCGCCGAGCGCGCCGGTGAGCCGGCTGTCGAGCGTCAGCGCGCCCTCGGCGACACGTTCGGCGGTCATGCCTCGATCGTAGGCTCCGCCTCCGGCGTCGCGTCCGTGAGCGCCTCGATCTCGGCCTGGACGTACGTGTCGTCGGGGCGCGCCCGCGCGAGCTCGCGCTGCAGCTCGAGCGCCTCGTCGGTGCGGCCGAGGCTGCGCAGCGCGCGGCCCACCGACCAGCGCGCGACGTGCTGCTGGCCCGCCGTACCGTACTGGTCGGCCGCGTCGACGGCCTTCTGGAAGTGGTACAGCGCGGCCTGCGCGTCGCCCGCGTCGTGCTTGGTCCAGCCGAGGTTGTTGTGCAGCGCGACGCCCCAACGCTTCAGCCGGGGATCGCGGACTCCGTCGAGGATGTCGAAGCCCTCGGCGGCCCACTCCTCCTCGTGCCCGGTGTCGTTCAGCGCGAGCATGTGAAGCGCGTCGAGCACGAGGAACGTGGAACCGGCCAGCGCGGCCTCGCGCACCGCCCTGGTCAGCAGCGGCACGGCCTCCTCGCCGTGCTCGGCGGCCGCGGCGATGCGGCCGCGCTCGAGCGCGACGCGCGCGCGCACCTCGGCGGCCTCCTCGGCCGTCTCGCCCTCGCGCTCGGCCGCCTCGAGCTCGTCGAGCGCGGCGAGCGCCTCGTCGTCGCGGTGCTGGATGCCCATCGCGCGGGCCAGCTGCGTGATCATGACGGCGCGCTCGTGCGCCGAGTGCGCCTCATCACCGGAGGCCGCACGGAAGCGGGCCTCGCTCGCCGCCGGATCGGCGAAGTCCCACAGCCGGTCGATGGTCTGCTGTTCTTCCCCCCGGTGGCGGGACGGATCGGCGTGCAGGGCGTCGGTCATCTCTTCCACACCTCCATCATGGCAGCGTCGCGGAGCGGCCCGTTATGCTCCCGAGACATGACGCGCATCATCGCCGGGTTCGCCGGCTCGCTCGCGCTGGCCGTGCCGCGCTCGGGCACCCGCCCCACGAGCGACCGGGTGCGCGAGGCGATCTTCTCCGCGCTCGAGGCTCGCGACGCCGTCCACGGCGCGGTCGTGGTCGACCTGTACGCGGGCTCGGGCGCGCTCGGGCTCGAGGCCGCGAGCCGTGGTGCGAGCGAGGTCGTGCTCGTCGAGCGGGCGAAGCCCGCCGCCGACGTGTGCCGGCGCAACGCCGCCGCGGTGGTCCGGGCGGCGCGCGGCACCCGACCCCGGATCCGGGTCGAGGCGCGCAGCGTCACCGCCTACCTCGAGACGGCGCCGGGCGGCGTCGACCTCGCGTTCATCGATCCCCCGTACGACCTCGGCGAGCGCGAGCTCGCCCGCGACCTCGCGCTGCTCGCACCGCGGCTGGCGGATGACGCGACCGTGGTCGTCGAACGCAGCTCGCGCTCCCCCGAGCCGACGTGGCCGCCGGGGATCGCGGCCGAGCGCCGCCGCGACTACGGCGAGACGACGCTGTGGTGGGCGTCCGCCGCGGCGGCGCACGATCGCGAGCCGGATCAGCCCTCGACGCCGTCCCAGCCCGCGTAGGGATCCCACCCGCTCGTGTCGACGGGCTCGCCGTCGAGCGTGAGGCGGCCTGCGTCGGCGTTGGCCGTCCCGATGGCCTCGAAGGGATGCGGCGGCACCACGCCGGGCGGGAAGGCGGCGAGCAGTCCGTGGTCCTCGGCGCCGGCGAGGGCCGTGAGGGGGTCGGCCCCGAGCGCACCGCGGCGGAAGTCGATGCCGACCGCGCTCGCCTCGGCCAGGCGGCGCGCGTCCCGCGCGAGTCCGTCGCTGACGTCGAGCATCGCCGTGGCGCCCGCCAGTGCGGCGACGACGCCGGCCGCGACGGGCGGGCGCGGTGCGAGCTGGGCGGCCACGAGCCGTGGATGCCGTTCGCGCGCGGCCGCCGCGGACGCGGCATCCGGTTCGCCGTGCTCGTCGCGCCCCTCGGCGAACAGCACGGCGAGTCCCCGGGCGGCGTCGCCCCGGGCTCCGGCGTGGGCGATGACGTCGCCCGGCCGGGCGCCCGAGCGGAGCACCGGGCTTCGGCCCTCGAGGTCGCCGAACGCGGTGACCGCGATCGTGAGGGCATGCGAGGCCGACAGGTCGCCGCCGACGACCCCCGCGCCGGGCGCGAGCTCGGCGAGCGCATCGCGGAGGCCGTCGGCGATGCCCTCGAGCACGGCGACCGGCAGGTCGACGGGCGCCGCGATCGAGACGACGAGCGCAGTCGGGCGGGCGCCCATCGCCGCGACGTCGGTGAGGTTCGTCGCCGCGGCCTTCCAGCCGAGGTCGTGCGGCGTCGACCAGGCGAGCCGGAAGTCGGGCCCCTGCACCATCATGTCGCTCGTGACCACGAACCGGCCGTCGGGCGCCGCGACGACGGCGGCGTCGTCGCCGGGTCCGAGCAGCGATGCCTCGCCGGACCGCAGGCGCGGGAGCACACGCGCCAGCACGGCCGACTCCCCCAACTCCCCGATCGTGGGCGCGGACGTGCGTGCAGGGGGCTCCATGGCTCCCACGGTAGCCTGAACGACGATGTCCGCTCCCCGCTTCCCCCGCCCACCGCGCACCCTCCCGAGGCGTGCCGCCGCGGCATCCGTCGCCGTCGTCGTGCTGTCGGCGCTCACGGCGTGCAGCCAGCCCGTGCCGTTCGATCCCGCACCGGACGCCGCCGACCCCGACTGCGCGGCCGTCGTCGTGCGGCTGCCCGACGAGGTCGCGGGCCTGGCCGCGCGCGAGACCAACGCGCAGGGCACCGGGGCCTGGGGTTCGCCCGCGTCGGTGCTGCTGCGCTGCGGGGTCGAGCCGCCCGGGCCGACCACGCTGCGCTGCGTGAGCGTCGACGACGTGGACTGGATCATCGACGAGTCCGACGCGCCGCGCTACCGCTTCGTGACCTACGGGCGCACGCCCGCGGTCGAGGTCGTCGTCGACAACGACGTCGTGTCGGGCACGACCGCCGTCACCGACCTCTCGACCGCCGTCGCTGCGATCCCCGCGGAGGGCGGCTGCACCGACCTCGAGGAGCTGCCGGACGCCGGCTGACCGGAGCCTGCGCGTCCGCGGGGCCCGTCCGCCGCGCCGGCACTCCGCGTCCCGCACGAATCCCGGGTTCGTGCGGGCTCACCCGCACGAACCCGGGATTCATATCGGACTCCGCCGCGGCGGCGCGGGGCGGTCGGCTGCTGCGGGCTGGTCTACCTGGCGCCTCGCGCGACCCCGAGGTCGATCAGCTCGGCGATGAGCTCGGGATAGGTCAGGCCCGAGTTCAGCCAGCACGTCGGGAACATCGAGATCGGGGTGAAGCCCGGCAGCGTGTTCACCTCGTTCACGACGAACTCGTCGCCCGTGTAGAACACGTCGACGCGAGCGAGGCCCTCGCCGCCGATGGCCTCGAACGCGCGCTGGGCGATCCGGCGCAGCTCCATCGTCTCGCCGTCGCCGAGGTCGGCCGGGCACACGAGCTCGACGCCGGCGCCGTCGAGGTACTTGCCCTCGAAGTCGTAGAACTCGCGGCCGCTCAGCACGATCTCGCCCGCGACGCTCACGCGTGCGGGGCCTCCGTCGCGCGCCTCGAGCACGCCGCACTCGATCTCGCGGCCGGCCACGGCCGCCTCGACGAGCACCGTGCGGTCCTCGGCGAACGCGACCTCGAGCGCCGCGTCGAGCGCGCTCCAGTCGGCGACCTTGCTCACGCCCACCGACGAGCCGCCGCGCGCGGGCTTCACGAACGCGGGCAGTCCGAGCGAGCGCACGCGCCGCTCCCAGAGCTCGCGGTCGCCGTCCCACGCCGCGCGGGTGAGCGTCACCCATGGCGCGACCGGGATGCCGGCACCCTCGAGCACCGTCTTGGTGACGTGCTTGTCCATGCCGATCGCCGAGGCGAGCACGCCGTTGCCGACGTACGGCAGTCCGAGCAGCTCGAACAGGCCCTGCACCGTGCCGTCCTCGCCGAAGCGGCCGTGCAGGATCGGGAACACGACGTCGACGTCGCCGAGCGAGGACTCCGCGCCGTCGGCCTGCACGACCCGCAGCTCGCGGCTCGACGCCGACTCGGGCCAGCGCACGCGCGTGCCGTTGTCGACGACCTCGGGCAGGTGCCCGGGGTCGAGCACGAAGCGCGAGGGGTCGTCGGCCTCGAGCACGAACGCGCCCTCGCGCGTGATGCCGACCGGGATCAGCTCGAAGCGGTCACGGTCGATCGCCGAGAGCACCCCGCCCGCCGTGGCGCAGCTGATCGAATGCTCGCTGGAGCGCCCTCCGAAGAGCAGAACCACCCTGAGCTTGTCCATCCATCGTCCTTTCGCCCTGCGGCTCGTCGTCGGTCGTGAGGTGCGGCGCGATGTCCTTCGGTGCCAGCGTGCCGGCGAGCACCTGTCGCACCTGCTCGACGATGGGCATCTCGACGCCCTTCGCGCGCGCGAGCTCGAGGATCGGACCGACCGACGCGAGACCTTCGGTGGTCTGCTGCATCTGGTTGACGACCTCGGGCAGCTTGTAGCCCTGGCCGAGCAGGCGCCCGGCGGTGTTGTTGCGCGACAGCGGCGACTGGCACGTCGCGATGAGGTCGCCGAGCCCCGCGAGGCCCGAGAGCGTGTCGGGATGGGCGCCGTAGGCGACGGCGAAGTCGGTCATCTCGACGAGCCCGCGCGTGATGATCGACGCCTTCGTGTTCTCGCCGTAGCCCGCGCCGTCGACGATGCCGATCGCGACGGCGATGAGGTTCTTCAGCACGCCGCCGAACTCGGTGCCGATGACATCCGTGTTCACGAACGAGTGGAAGTACGGGTTGCGCGAGACGGATGCCACGGCCTGCGCGGTCTCGAGGCTCGTCGACGACACCACGGCCGCCGTCGGCTGCTCCTTGGCGATCTCGAGCGCGAGGTTCGGGCCGGAGATGACGGCGATCTTGGACTCCGCGATGGGCAGCACTTCGGCGATGACCTCGCTCATGCGGTGACCGGTGGATTTCTCCACGCCCTTCATGAGCGAGACCACCGTGGCCTGCGCGTGCAGGTGCGGCTCGGCCGCGATGAGGTTCTGCCGCAGGGTCTGGCTCGGCACGCACACGTAGACCTGCTCGGCGCCCGCGAGCGCGAGGTCGAGCCGGCTCGTGGCGCGAAGGCCGATGGGCAGGTTCACGCCGGGGAGGTAGTCGCTGTTGCGCTTGGCCTCCTGGATCTCACGGGCGAGCTCGGGACGACGCGCCCACAGCACGACGTCGGCGCCGCCGTCGGCGAGGATCTTCGCGAACGTCGTGCCCCAGCTGCCCGCGCCGAGCACCGCCACGCGCTTGCCGGGCGCGCGGCGTGCGGCCGGCCTAGCCATCGAGGCGCCCCGTCTCCTTCTGGCCGTGCTTGGCGGGGTCCCAGCGATCTGCCGGCGGCGTCTCGCCACGCAGTTCGCCCAGCAGCGCGGCGATCGCGTTCATCAGGTCGTTGGTGGCCGCGAGGAGGTTCGCCTGGTCGAGCGGCTTGTCGCGGTAGGCGGACAGGTCGAGCGGCTCGCCGATGATCACGTCGACGGTCTTCCGCGGGAACAGGCTGAGCTTCTTGCCGTACCGAGGCAGGATCGCCTGCGTGCCCCAGTGGGCGGCGGGGACCAGCGGGATGCCGCGCTCGAGCGCGATGCGCACGGCGCCGGTCTTCCCACGCATGGGCCACAGGTCGGGGTCGCGCGTGAGCGAGCCCTCCGGGTACACGATGACCATCCGGCCCTTCTCGACGAGCTGCTCGGCGGCCCGGATCGCGGTGTGGCTCTGGCTGCCCGCGCGCTCGACCGGGATCTGTCCCGACGTGCGCAGGAACCACCCCAGGACGGGGTTCTTGAAGAGCGACGCCTTGGCGAGGAAGCGGGGCGCGCGGCCCAGGTGCCATGCGGCGGCGCCCATCACGACCGGGTCGATCTCGCTGTAGTGGTTCGGCGACAGCACCAGGGCGCCGGTCTGCGGCATCCGCTCGCCGTGGTGGAAGCGGTACTTCACCCCGAGGCTCCACAGCGGGAGGATCAGGGCGGCCAGCACCCAGAAGAACGAGGGGCGGCGCTTCTCGGCGCCGGGCTTCACTGCGGGCACGGCGGCGGGGTCATGTTGGGGCACCGACCCATTATCCTTCGAGCGCGAAGTCCGCTCCGAGCAGCTCCAGCTTGGTGATGAAGTTCTCGTAGCCGCGCGCGATGATGCCGACGTTCGACACGGTGGAGCGCCCCTCGGCGGTGAGGGCCGCGATGAGGTGGCTGAAGCCGCCGCGGAGGTCGGGCACCTCGATGTCGGCGCCGCGCAGCTGCGACGGGCCGGAGATCACCGCGGAGTGCTTGAAGTTGCGCTGGCCGAACCGGCACGGGCGACCGCCGAGGCACTCCTTGTGCACCTCGATCGAGGCGCCCATCTCGACGAGCGCGTCGACGAAGCCGAAGCGCTGTTCGTACACCGTCTCGTGCACGATCGAGACGCCCTTGGCCTTGGTGAGCGCCACGACGAGCGGCTGCTGCCAGTCGGTCATGAACCCGGGGTGCACGTCGGTCTCGATGATGACGGGCTTGAGGTCGCCGCCGGGGTGGTAGAAGCGGATGCCGTCCTCGTGGATCTCGAACGCGCCGCCGACCTTGCGGAAGACGTTGAGGAAGGTCAGCATCTCGGCCTGGCGTGCGCCGCCGACGAAGATGTCGCCCTCGGTCGCGAGCGCGGCGGCCGCCCAGCTGGCGGCCTCGTTGCGGTCGAACAGCGCCCGGTGCGTGTAGCCCTGGAGCTTCTCGACGCCCTCGATGCGGATCACGCGGTCGGTCTCGACCGTGATGATGGCGCCCATCTTCTGGAGGATGTTGACGAGGTCCATGATCTCGGGCTCGATCGCCGCGCCCGAGAGCTCGGTGATGCCGTCGGCGAGCACGGCCGTGAGCAGCACCTGCTCGGTCGCGCCCACGCTCGGGTAGGGCAGGGACACCTTGGCGCCGTGCAGTCCGTTCGGCGCCGACATGCGGATGCCGCTCGGGAGCTTCTCGACGATCGCGCCGAAGTTGCGCAGCACCTCGAGGTGGTAGTCGATGGGGCGGTCGCCGATGCGGCAGCCGCCGAGGTCGGGGATGAACGCCTCGCCGAGGCGGTGCAGCAACGGCCCGCAGAACAGGATCGGGATGCGGCTGGAGCCCGCGTGCGCGTCGACCTCGGCCATGTGCGCGGTCTCGACCGCGGACGGGTCGAGCACGAGGTCGCCCTCGTTCGCGCCCTCGGTGACGGTCACGCCGTGCACCTCGAGCAGCCCGCGCACGATGCGCACGTCGCTGATGTTGGGGACGTCCTTCAGCACGCTCGGCGTGTCGCCGAGGATCGCCGCGACCATCGCCTTGGTGACGAGGTTCTTCGCGCCCTTCAACTCGATCCTGCCGCGGAGCGGCTTGCCGCCGTCGATCGTGATGCGGTCGACCTGGAGGCCGACGGCCGTGCCGTGCTGCTTCGCGTCATCCACGAGTGTGTTCACTCAGTTCCCTGTCTCTGCCGGCTCCCGGATGGGGAGGGTCGTCGGGCGCCACGCCTCTCGGTGCGACTCGAACTCGGCGATCGCCGGCTCGTCCCGGAGGGTGAGCCCGATGTCGTCGAGCCCTTCCAGGAGCCGCCACCGAGTGTAGTCGTCGATCTCGAACGGCACCGTGAGCGTGCCGATGCCCACCGTACGGTCAACGAGGTCGACGGTCGCCGCTATTCCCGGCTGGGCCTCGATCGCCTCCCACAGGCGCTCGACGTCCTCGTAGGCGACCTGCGCGGCGAGGAGTCCCTGCTTGCCCGCGTTGCCGCGGAAGATGTCGCCGAAGCGACTCGAGATCACGACGCGGAAGCCGAAGTCGCGCAACGCCCACACGGCGTGCTCGCGGCTCGAGCCGGTGCCGAAGTCGGGGCCGGCGATGAGGATCGACGCGCCCTGGAACGCGGGCTGGTTGAGCACGAACTCCGGATCCTGCCGCCACGCGTGGAAGAGGGCGTCGTCGAAGCCCGTCTTGGTCACGCGCTTGAGGAAGACCGCGGGGATGATCTGGTCGGTGTCGACGTTCGAACGGCGCAGCGGGGCGGCGACGCCGGTGACGGTGCTGAACTTCTCCATGTCAGTTGCCCTCCGCTCCAGTGGTCGAGTACGCCGGCGCGGCGGTGCCGTCACCCTCCTGCTCGAGGTCCCACGGACTCGACAGCGTGCCGCGCACCGCGGTCGCGGCCGCGACGAGCGGGGAGACCAGGTGCGTGCGGCCGCCCTTGCCCTGGCGGCCCTCGAAGTTGCGGTTCGACGTCGAGGCGCAGCGCTCTCCCGGCGCGAGCTGGTCGGGGTTCATGCCGAGGCACATCGAGCAGCCCGCGAAGCGCCACTCGGCGCCGAACTCCTCGAAGACCTTGTCGAGGCCCTCGGCCTCGGCCTCGAGGCGCACGCGCGCGGAGCCGGGCACGACCATGACGCGCACGCCGTCGGCCTTCTTCCGGCCCTTGACGATCGACGCGAAGGCGCGGAGGTCCTCGATGCGGCTGTTCGTGCACGAGCCCATGAACACGGCGTCGACCGGGATCTGCTTGAGCGGCGTGCCGGGCTCGAGGTCCATGTACTCGAGGGCGCGCTCGGCGGCGGCGCGCTCGTGCTGGTCCTCGATCGCGGCCGGGTCGGGCACGACGTCGCTGAGCGAGACGCCCTGGCCGGGATTGGTGCCCCACGTCACGAACGGCTCGAGCTCGTCGGCGTCGATAAAGACCTCGGCGTCGAACACGGCGCCCTCGTCGGTCGGCAGCGAGCGCCAGTACTCGACCGCGGCATCCCAGTCGGCGCCCTGCGGCGCGTGCGGGCGGCCCTGCAGGTAGGCGAACGTGGTCTCGTCGGGTGCGACCATGCCGGCGCGGGCGCCCGCCTCGATCGACATGTTGCAGATCGTCATGCGGCCGTCCATCGAGAGCGAGCGGATGGCGCTGCCGCGGTACTCGAGCACGTAGCCCTGCCCGCCGCCGGTGCCGATCTTGGCGATCACGGCGAGGATGATGTCCTTCGCGGTGACCCCCGGACGCAGCGTGCCCTCGACCGTGATGGCCATGGTCTTGAACGGTTTCAGCGGCAGCGTCTGCGTCGCCATGACGTGCTCGACCTCGCTCGTGCCGATGCCGAACGCCATGGCGCCGAACGCGCCGTGCGTCGACGTGTGGCTGTCGCCGCAGACGACGGTGATGCCGGGCTGGGTCAGGCCGAGCTGCGGGCCGACGACGTGGACGATGCCCTGTTCCTTGTCGCCGAGCGAGTGCAGGCGGATGCCGAACTCCTTCGCGTTGCGGCGGAGGGTCTCGATCTGCGTGCGGCTCGTCGGGTCGGCGATGGGCTTGTCGATGTCGAGGGTGGGGGTGTTGTGGTCCTCTGTGGCGATCGTCAGGTCGGGACGACGCACGGGCCGACCCGCCATCCGGAGGCCGTCGAACGCCTGCGGGCTCGTGACCTCGTGCACGAGGTGCAGGTCGATGTAGATGAGGTCGGGCGTGCCGTCCTCGCCCTTCTTCACCAGATGCGCATCCCAGACCTTCTCGGCCAGGGTGCGCGGGTGCTCGGGGATGTTCGGGCTCTGCTCAGTCGCTTCCGCGGTCATTGGTGATGCGTTCTTCCTCGTGACGGGTGTGGCAGCCGACGACGAACTCCGCGACGGGGAAGGCCGTCAGAACGAGGCCCCGTCGCGGCGGAGAAGGAGGAGCCGGCCGCTGAGCACGTGGCAAGGCTACCATCCCCTCGCGGGGTGCCCGTTCCGGCGCCGTCACGGACCCGCGCGGTCAGGATCCGGTGCCCGGCACCAGGTCGACGAGGAAGGCCACGTCGCCGAGGAGGAGGACGGCGTCGAGCGGGACCGGCGTCGGTGCGCCCGGGCGCAACTCGATCGCGTCGCCGCCCTCGGGCCAGATGCGCACGCCGTTGGTCGAGCGCAGGTCGGTGACGAGCAGGCGGTCGCCCTCGACCTCGAGCAGCGCGTGGGTCTTCGACATCGACCGGGCCGGGTCGGGCACGGCGACGGGCGTGCCACCGCCGTGCACCGCACTGGGGAGGGGATCGCGTCCGACGACCGCGCGCGAGCGCACCGTGAACTCGACGCCGTCGGCGGTCCGCAACCGCCACGCACGGGCGGAGTCGGCGGACGGCGGAACCGGGCCGGACGGGTCCGGACCGGCGATCCGCGCCGGCGCGAACGCGGGTGGCCGCGCGCCGGCGCCGGAGACCGGCGCGACCGGGGCGACCGGAGGGAACGAGGGAGCGGGTGCGGCCGCGCTGCGCTCGGCCGGAGGCGGCTCGTCCGGGGGCGCCGCCGGCGGCGCGGGCGGCCCGGGCGGCAACGGCAGCGCCGACGGCACGGCCGATGGGGGCGGCGCGATCCGATCGACCGCGGGCGGCACCGAGCCGACCGGGCGGAAGGCGGGCAGCCGCCGGCTCGCCCGCACCGTGCCGTCGGGCGTCTCGCCCGCCTCGGGCTCGGGCTCGTCGGGGACGAGCCCCGGCGGGGGCACGATGAAGTCGGGCTCGCTCACGCCCCCACCTTAACCGTCGCGTCGCCGCCGCCGCAGCCGGTACCGCGACACGAGGCGCCGCAGTCGGCCGCCGGCCGCCGACACCGCCGCGGCCGCGGCATCCGCCTCGGACCACCGGCGCTCGATCGAGGTCGGGGCGACGTCGCCGCCGCCGAACACATCGCGATCGACCGTCGCCGCGAGCGTCACGAGCCGCACGCCGTCCTCACCGGTGCGCACGCCCGCGAGCCCCTGCTCGTCGAGCTGACGCTCGAGGGTGCGCGCGGTCTGCAGGCGTGAGGCGCGCTCGGGCGGCTCGAAGCCGAGCTCGGCGAAGCGGTCGACCAGCTCCTCCCAGGCTCCGGCCGCCTGCCGGTCGCCGGCACCGCGGCGACGGATGGCGCGACGCCGTCGCTTCGCGAGCGCGACGACGAGCATCGGCAGCAGCAGGATCGCGGCCGGGATGCCCACGCCGGCGATGATCGCCCACGCCCACGCCGGCAGCTGGAACGGGCGATCGCGGTCCTGGTCGTCGGTGTCGTCGATCTCGACGGTGGTGAGCAGCTCGTCCTCCGCCTGCTCGGCGCGCGGCGGCTGCCGCACCTGCGGCTGCGGCTCCGACTTCGGCTTCGGGGTCTGCTCCTGTGGCACGTCGACGTTGTCGGGCGTGGGCCGGAAGGCGACCCATCCGACGCCCTCGAACGGCACCTCGACCCACGCCGTGACATCGGAGCCGAGCACCTCGACCTCGTCGGCGCCCTCGGCGACCTCGGGGGCATAGCCCATGACGACGCGGGACGGATAGCCGAGGTGCCGGGCCATCAGCGCCATGGCCGCGGCGTACTGCTCGGCGTCTCCGACCATCTGCGTGCGCGTGAACAGCTCGATGAGCCGGTCGGCGCCGTGCCCGGCGCGTGAGGGCACCGCGTCGCTCGCGAGGCCGTGACTGAGGAACCCGTTCGTCTTCAGCGCCCGCTCGATCGCGCGCAGCTGCTCGATCGGGCTGGCGGCCTCGCCCGCGTACTCGTCGGCCTTCGCCGCGACCACGTCGGGCAGGTTCTCGACGATCGGCAGCGGCAGCTGGGCCACAGGCACGTCGGCGAGCGCCTGGTCGTCGGGCTCGCGCTGGGTCCGCGACTCGAGGCGGTACCGCGTGCCCTCGGCCGCGCCGCTCGTGAGCACCGCGGTGCCGGCGGCCGCGTTGTAGCGCACGTCGCCGGCGCGCTCCGCGGAGCCCGCGTCGAGCAGCTCGAGGCGCGAGCCGTAGCCGACGGTCGGCAGCCACACGTCGTCGTAGGCGAGCATGTCGACCTCGATCGAACGCGCGCTGCCGAGGTCGGCGAGCTCGGGTTCGGGCAGGGTCGTGCCGACGATCGCGTAGCCGCCGTCCTCGGCGGCCTGCTCCGGACCGGCGACGTTCCACAGTCGCCCGGTGTACGAGTCCATCGCGGCGAGCCGCACGGTGTCGCCCGGCTCGAGCCCCGATACCGTGAACAACGGCTCCTCGGCGAGGTCCTTCGTGTACTGCCGGAACCCCGCGAGCGGGCTCGGGAACTCGAGCGGATCGAACGGCGGCACGACCTCGTCGCGGAGCACGAACCGGTCGGGCGCGATGGGGGCGACCGCGAGGCCCGCGACGGCGCCGATCGCGACCGCGCCGGCCACGACGGTCGCCGAGCCCGTGAGCCTGCGGCGTCGCAGGCGCGCCGCGCCGTCCCCCGCCGTCTCGACCTGCGCGCCGCGGCGCCACGCGATCCAGGACAGGGCGATCGCGGCGAAGGCCACGCCGCGCACGGCCGCGAGGAATGCCTCGTCGGTGCCGAGCAGGATGCCCGAGAGGAAGAGCAGCACTGGGCCGATGAGCAGCACGGCCGCGCGCAGCGGTGTACGCCGCACGGCCAGCCAACGCAGCACGAGCCGTCCGCCCACGAGCGAGACGACGCTCGCCGCCGCGTACGGCACGGCGCCCACGTACGCCGGCGCCTCGACCGGTGCCGAGATCGTCAGGATGTCGGCCCAGCCGTGCACGGCGCCGATGGCGAGCCCGGCGAGCGACGTGAGGCTCGGCAGGACCCCGAAGAGCGCCGCCTCGGGCATGACGAACGGCGTACCGACGACGAAGTACAGCGCGATGCCGAGCAGGACCGTGACGAGCACGCCCAGCCGCCACAGCGTGCCGAGCACGGCGGCGAGCGTGCCGACGGCGAGCCCCGCGATCGCGGCGAGCAGGAAGTCGAACCCGCCGAAGCTCGTCTCGTAGCCCGCGATCGCGAGCAGCGACAGCAGTGAGAGCACGCCGAGGTCGGCCACGGCGGCACGGGGGATCCGCGTCACGGGCGCACCCTCCTCACGAGTCTGGGCAGCTCGTCGAGCGAGCCGACCGTGACGACGGTCGACTCCCCCACCCGGGTGATGCGCGACGCCGCTCCGAGCTCGGCCCGGAACACGATGACCTGCGTGTCGGAACCGAACACCGTCTCGACGGCGCGGAACTCGGCCAGCGGCGCACGCGAGCCGCCGACGACGATGAGCACGCTCGGCACGGGCACCCGCTTGGCCGCCTCGCGCACGAGGTCGCGCACCGGCGCGGCGCCCTGCGCGAGCGACTCGATGCGGCTCGTGTCGTCGAGCAGCGCGGTGGGCGTCGCGGTGTTCAGCCGCAGCCGGTCGGTCGCGGTGGCGAGCCGCGTGGCGTCGCGGATGACCTGCACGCCGATCGACGCGAGCACCGACACCGCGAGCTCGAACTCGTCGTCGGACGCGTAGTGCGCCGCGCTCGTGGCCTGCACGAGCAGCAGCTGCGAGCGGCGCGTCTCCTCGTACTGCCGCACCATCAACTGCCCGGTGCGCGCCGACGTGCGCCAGTGCACGTTGCGCAGCGCGTCGCCCGGCTCGTACGCGCGGAGCGCGTGGAAGGAGATGTCGTTGTTCGTGATGGTCTTCGTGACCTCGCCCTCGAGGTCGCGCACGAGGCCCGCCGCCGAGGGACGCAGCCGCGCCGTCACGGGGTGCACGAACAGCTCCACGGGCTCGGTCCAGCGCACCTCGCGGCGCAGCAGCCCGAGCTGGTCGCCGCGCACGGATGCCGCAGGCCCGGCGACGATCACGGCGCGCCGCTGCGTCGGCACCGCGAAGAGCTCCTCGTGCTCGCCGCCCGCGGGGATCGACGGGATCACGAACTCGGCGAGCCCCCGGCCGACCGGGAGCTCCAGCTGCGACGGCACGGATGCCGCGTCGGCGACGTTGTGCACGACGAGCCGGCCGAGCGCCCGCTCGCCCGCCACGACGCGGCGCGGCTGCAGCTCGATCTCGACGCGGTACCGCATACGCCCGAACACGAACGGGACGGCGACGAGCAGCGCGGCGAGCAGGGTCGCCCCGACGAAGGCGAGCTCGATCCAGCCGAGGCCCCACGCCAGCGCGAGCGCCACGGCCGAGCCGGCGAGCACGAGCCATCCGACCGGCGAGATCACTCCCGTCACCGGCGCGGTGAACGCGGCCACGGCCGCACCCGCCCGGCGCAGGCGTGCGCCACCCGAGCCGGCGGATGCCGCGATCGAGCGTCGCACGGAGCGCAGCGCGAGGCGCGCCTGCGACGGCGCCGCCGCGGGCGACGGGGTGGGCGGTCGGCTCGCCGGGGCGGGCGCGCCGGGCGCCTCGGTCTCGAGCGTCATGCCGCCCGGTACGCCGGCGGCGCGATCTCGACGAGGACCTTGCCGACGATCTCCTCGGCGGTCACCCCCGCGAACTCCGACTCGGGGTCGACGATGATGCGGTGCGCGAGCACCGGCACCGCGAGCTCGCGCACGTCGTCGGGCGTGACGTAGGTGCGGCCGCGCGAGATCGCCCAGGTCTTCGCGGCGCGCGCGAGGGCGAGCGCGCCGCGCATGCTGACCCCGAGCGCCGAGTCGCGGTGGTCGCGCGTCGCGGAGACGATCTGGTTGAGGTACGAGAGCACCGCGGCATCCACGTGCACCTCGGCGGCGAGCCGCGCCATGGTCGTCACCGAGCTCGAGGCGATGATCGGCGAGACCTTCGAGGCGCGCGCCCGGTTCGCCGAGTCGAGCAGCAGCGTGACGGCCGTGTCGTGGTCGGGGTAGCCGAGCGAGGTCTTCACGAGGAACCGGTCGAGCTGCGCCTCGGGCAGCGAGTAGGTGCCGGCCTGCTCGACCGGGTTCTGCGTCGCGATGACCATGAACGGGCTGCCGACCTCGTAGCTCACGCCGTCGACCGTGACGCGGCCCTCCTCCATGACCTCGAGCAGCGCCGACTGGGTCTTCGGGCTCGCGCGGTTGATCTCGTCGGCGAGCACGATCGAGGCGAAGATCGGCCCGCGGTGGAACTCGAACTGGCCCTTGCCCTGGTCGTAGATCGTCACGCCCGTGACATCCGAGGGCAGCAGGTCGGGGGTGAACTGGATTCGCGAGTGCGTGCCGTCGAGCGTGTTCGCCAGGGCCTTCGCGAGCACCGTCTTGCCCGTGCCGGGGAAGTCCTCGAGCAGCACGTGCCCCTCGGAGAGCATCGCGGTCACGACGAGCTCGATGATCTCGCGCTTGCCGAGGATCGCGCGGTCGACGTTGTCGACGAGCTTCGAGAAGGCGTCCTGGAACCAGAGGGCCTGGTCTTGCGTCACGGTCATGCTCGGGTCTTCTTCCTTCTGTATCTGGTCGTCTCGAGGCGGGGTCGGCTCACCAGTTGTTGCTCCGGATGCCGTCGATGACCACCCACGCGTCGGGGTTGCCGCACCACGAGTCGGGGAACTTCCCGGAGTAGCTGCCGGTGCCGTTGCGCACGTCGATGCGGATGTTCGTCGAGAGTCGCGTGCCGCTGCAGTAGGCGTAGCCCGAGGCGACGCCGTCGGGGAAGCCGCTCACGGTGACGTCGTAGTGCCAGCAGGTGCCGTTGCAGTAGCCGTACGGCCCGTTGTAGTAGCCGAGCGTGTCGCCCTTCTTGAGGGTGACCACCTTCGGCGGGTTGCTGACGCCGACCGAGTCGGAGGCGAAGTCGCCCGTGCCGCCGCCGTTCTTGTTCACGGCGCGGACGTCGACCCGGTGCGTCCCCGCGCCGACGCTGCCGAACGACGTCGACGTGCCGCTCACGGCCTTCCACCCGCCGCTGTCGATGCGCGCCTCGTAGGTCACGCCGCCGCCGCCCGTGTCGGACGGCGCGTTCCACGTCACGTCGATGCGCGTCGGCGCGTATCCCGCCGCGGTGGCCTTCACGTCGCGCGGCGCGCTCGGCACGCCGTAGGGAGTGCGCGAGGCCGACGGGCTCGACCACTCGCCCCAGCCGATGGCGTTCTGCGCGCGGACCTGGAAGTCGTAGGCGGTGCCGTTCGTCAGCGGCGCGAACCGCTGGTTCGTGCCGGCGCCGTCGGCCGCGAACGAGGCGGTCTGCCCGTTGTACTCGACCTGGTACCCGGTGATCGGCGAGTTGTTGTTCGCGGGCGCGGCCCATCGGATGGTGATGGCGCTGTCGCCGGACGAGACGATCTCGGGAGCTGCGGGCTTGTCGGGCTCGTCGCGTACGACGACGGTGATGCGTCCCTGCGTCTCGCGGGCCGGGTCTTTCGTGCCGTCCTGGATGCGGTAGACCACGCTGAGCGTGCCCGTGAACGCGGCACCCGTCCGAACCGTGACGTCGGACTCGGTGTGGCTCGCCGTGGCCTCGGCGCCGACGCTCTGCTGGTCGATCTGCGCGTCGACCACGCGGAGCGGGGCGTCGGGCGCGAACGGGTTGAAGTCGTTCGCGAGCACGTCGAAGGTCTGGACGTCGCCGCGCTGCATCTCGTACGGCCCGTCGTCGTTGGCCTGCGGCAGCGCGCGCGTCGACGAGACGACCTTCACGTCGACGTACCCGGGAACGGTGAACTCGTTGAAGACGACGTCGAACGCGATGCGCACCTGCGTGCCCGGCTGCACGCCCAGCGGTGCGGACACCCGCAGCACCGAGCCCTCCACGATCTCGGCGCGCACGTCGGCCGTGGCGCCGCTGAGGTTGCGGTACTCGACGCGCTGGATGTTGTCGGGGTTCGGCTGGTCGGTCGAGGAGCGCAGGTCGACCTCGAGCGGTGCCTCGCCCGCCTCGATCGTCTCGCTCCGCGGCGTGAACGTCGGCGGCACGTCGTTGAAGTTCGGATCGCCCACGGTGATGGGGATCGTCAGGATCGCGGTGCGGCCGACGGGATCGTCGGCGCTCTTCCCGTCGGTGACCTCGAACGTGACGGATGCCGCGCCGCGGTAGTCGGTCGCGGGCACGAACTGGAGTGCCGTGCCGCTGACGAACGGCGCCTCCCCGGAGTTCGTGGCGGTTGCCGAGAGGATGAGGGCGGGGTTGCCGGACGGCACCACGACGAGGTCGTCGACGTTCCAGCTGATCCGGCCGTTCATGGGCACGATGACCTCGCCGAGGTCCTTCAGGTACGGCGCCGGGAACTTCGCCTTCTCCTCGGCGAGCAGCTCCTCGGGCGTCTTCGGACGCTGGGTCTCCTCGACCGTGTCGTCGCCGGATGGCACGGCGGGCACGATCACGAACGCCATCGCCGAGAGGTCGTCGAGTTCGTTGGTGAGCCGGTAGGCGACGGCATAGCGCTCGCGCCCCGGCGTGACCGTGATGGTGCCGTCGGAGGCGACCTCGGCCCGGCCGGCGTTCGGCCCCTCGACGGTGACCGCGAGATCCTCCACGAGCCCGCCGGGGTTCGTCGCGTCGGCGAGCGGATCGACCGTGACGGGCGCGCCGTCGACGACCTGCTCGGGCTCGATCACCTGGTCCTCGGCGGTCGGCGGGTCGATGACCGCATCCTCGGTCACCGCGACCTGCAGGAAGGCGGTGTCGGCGCCGCCGTGGCCGTTCGAGATCTCGTATCGGATCGTGTACGCGGCTTCCTGCTGGGGCGCCGTGACGACCACGCGCCGGCGATCGCGGATCTCGGCGTCGATGCCGTCGTCGACCTCGGGGAGGTCGGCGACGTGCAGTCGGTACCCGCTCGGGTCGGAGTCGTTCAGCAGCACCTCGACCGACGCCGTGCGACCCGGCTTCATCTCGATCGCGTCGTCGACGGCCTTCGGCGGCAGCTGCACCTCGGGCCGCGGGATGACGCCGATGCGGATGGCGCCCTCGGCCGTCGCGCCGAACGTGTCGCGCACCTCGTACGTGAGCTCGTCGGTCCCGGCCGAGCCGGCGAACGCCTCGTAGGTCAGCGACGTGCTCGTCCGCTCGATCACCCGGCCGAGTTCGGGCGCGACGGCGATGCCCGTGAGCGTGACGGAGTCGCCGTCGGGGTCGAGCTGGTCGAGCGGCACGTCGATCGTCACCGCGGAGCCCGCGAAGGTGCGCGAGGTGAGCGGGGTGGGCAGGGGCGCGCGGTTCTCCCCGGCGTCCTTCGCGACGACGGTGAAGCGGACGGCGGCGCGCGCCGTCTGCTCGAACTCGTCGCCGATCGTGTACACGGCGCTGTAGACGCCGGCCTTCTCGGGCGCCTGGAACCGCACGGCGTCGCCGTCGACGAACGCGAGGCCGTCGGGCGCGTCGACCTCGACGAGCTCGGGCTGCACGTGGAGCGTCGCGGCATCCGGGTGGTAGTCGTTCTCGAGCACCGGCACGGTCACGATGTCGCCCGCGCGCACGATCGCCCCGTCGTCGACCGCGACCGGAGGCTGGTGCTTGACGAGCGGCGGGACCGGCACGACGGTCACGGTCGCCGTGGAGGAGTTCACGCCGTCGGAGACGGTGTAGGCGACCTGCAGCTGCGTGTCGACGGCCTGCGACGCCGTGATGCGCAGCACCGTGTTGGTGAGGATCTCGACCGAGACGAGCCCCTCGGCGGCCGAATCGTCGATGGACTGCACCGCGAGCACCCGGCCCGAGGGCGAGACGTCGTTGGCGAGCACGGGCACGGTGAGCGGCTCGCCCGCGCGCAGGTACGCGGTGTCCTTGACCGCGATCGGCGGCGGCACCGCGGCGGGCGGCTCGACGACCTGCACGCGGATGAGTCCCTTGCTCACCGCGGCACCGGCGCCGAGGCCGTAGAGGAACACGTACTCCCCCGGCTCGTTGGCCGAGAACGACAGGGTGCCCCGCTCGACGTTGGGCGTGACGGCCGCGCCGTCGGGCACCTCCTCGACGCCGAGCAGCTCCAGGCCGGCGCCCGAGGGCGAGAGGTCGTTGGCGAGCGGCTCGATGAGCTCGGTCTCGCCCGCGAACACGCGCGCGTAGTCGGGCGTGCCGACCGGATTCAGCGACCCGGTCGGCTTCACCTCGACGGTGAGGGTGCCCGCGGCGGTCGTGGCGCCGTCCGAGACCGTGAAGCGCACCTCCTTCGTGCCGAGCTCGGCCGAGCGGTGCTCGAAGGTCACGTACCCGTCGGGGCTGGAGCGCACCACGTCACCGCCCGCCGGGGACGCGTCGACGAGGTAGAGGTCGTCGCCGTCGGGGTCGTTCCAGTCGGCGAGCACGTTGTACGAGATCTGCTGGCCCTGCTCGACGCTGATCGCGCCGCTGCGGATCGACGTGGGCGCGGTGTTCTCGCTCTCCGGCACGATCCGCACGTTCACCGACGCCTCGGCGACCCCGCCGCGGCCGTCGTCGACGCCGTAGCGGAAGGAGACGCTGCCCGCGGCCCCGTCGGCGGGCGAGAACTGCAGGGCGCGGCCGCCGTCGATGAGCTCCAGCCGGCCGGCCGATGCCGAGACCTCGGAGGTCGACGCGATCGTGAGCACGTCGCCGTCGGGGTCGGTGTCGTTCTCGAGTACCTCGAGCACGGTGGTGCGCCCCGGCCGGACGCCGTACTCGTCGTCGCGGGCCACGGGAGGCCGGTTCACGTCGGTGCGCTCGGCCAGGGTGTCCTCGAACGTCTGCTGCGCCGACTTCTCCTCGCCCTCGAGGTCCTCGCTCTCCTCGGGCGGCGTGACCTCCTCCCAGTTGTCCACGAGTCGGAGGTCGGAGTCGACGAGCCACGAGTTGCCGTTGGTGAGGTCGTTGAGCACGATGACGTCGCGGTTGACCCGGAACTCCAGTCGCGAGCCGGCCGTCGGCTGGTCGATGGCGGTCGATTCGGGGTCGCGCCCGTCGCATGCGGCGACGTACCGGCCGCCGGCCGCCCACGCCCCGTGGATGCACGAGCCCAGCCGCACCGGCGCCGCGACCTCGTCGGCCTTCGTCGCGGCGACCTCCGCCCCGTTCGGGATGGTGCGGATGCCGCCGCCGCCGAGCGGCACGTCGAGCAGGCCGGTCGCGGTGGCCAGCACGACGGCATCGCGCTCGGGGCCGGACTGCTGGAGCCTCAACGCCGGTTCGGGCAGGGGGATCTCGCGGTCGTCGACGAGCACCGCGTCGCCTTCGACGTCGAGCACGACGGGTCGCTCACCGACGGCGGCGAGCTGGTGGCGGCCGAGCTTGCGCAGCTCGCGTCGATCCGGCTCGGTCGCGTCGCGACGCAGCGAGAGCAGCTCGCGGTCGCCGGGCGCCGTCGCGAAGACGGTGCCCTCGGCGCTCACGGCGACCTCGGCGCCGTCGCCGAGGTCGGCGACCGGGTCGGTCCCGCGGAAGTCGAACGCGAGCTCGGCCCCCGCGGGCACGCGCCACAGCTCGCCTTCGGGAGAGAGCACCGCGAGCACGTCACCGCCGTACGCGACGGAGGAGGCGGGCGGGACGTCGATGCGCTGCACGAGCGTGGTGAAGGACGGGTCGATCCGCTCGATCGAGCCGACCCCCGGGTCGTAGAGGAACGCGTCCTCGCCGTCCTGGAAGACGTCGATCTCGTTCGTGGCCGTGGCGACGGCCGCGTCGAGCTCCTCGATCTGGCGGTTGAGCCGTCCCGCGAGCAGGTCCTCGGCGTTGGTGACCCACACCTCGCGCGCGCGCAGGTCGGGGTCGGTCACAGGGAAGCCCTGGTGCAGCACGGCGATGCCGACGGGCACGCCGGCGAGCACCGCGATGGCGGTCGCCGACGCCACGTTGCGGCGCGAGCGCAGCCAAGACCTCAACGTGACCAAGCTCGTCTCCCCCGGGTGCCGTCCGTCGGTAGGGCGTCGGATGGCGCCGCCGAGACCGGCGGGCCGGGCATCACGCTAACACGGGGTCCGAGGCCCCCGAAATGGGGAGTCCTGCCCATCCGAACGCATGAAACGGATGCGCCCCTCCGGGGATGTCCGGGCGATCACGAGGCGCCGTCGGCCGCCTCGTCGCGCGCGCCGTCGAGCAGCACGAGATCCTCCGCGCTCACCAGTCGCGTCGCGACCGCGTACTCGACGAGGCGGGCGCGGCGGTTCACCGCGAGCCGGCCCCGGCCACCCCGCAGGCCGTCGACCCCGATCTTGTCGAGCTTCTCGCACACGTTGTCGAGCTTGCGGTTGAAGGTCGTCATGCTCCAGCCCAGCCGCGCGGCCGCCTCGGCCGAGCTCGGCACCGTCGCGCGCCCGGCGGACGGCTGCGAGAGCACGTGCTCGGCGAGCGCGACCACCAGCAGGCGCTGGCTCGTGGTGAGCGTGACCGGCAGGATCGTCGTGCCGCCGTCGGCCGGCGAGGCCGTGAGGGAGGTGTTGTAGAAGTCCTCCTCGGCGTGCACGGTGAAGTCGTACGTGGTCGCGCCCGCGCTGAACATCACGTGCACGGACTTGAACACCAGCGGCAGCTTCGCGCCCGGCGCCACCCACGACTGCACGCTGCCCGTGGCATCCGACACCGTCGCCGACAGCAGCTGCCCGACGTTCGAGAGCCACCACAGCCCGAACTCGCTGGAGAGCGTGAGGAAGGTCCGGTGCAGGTACGGGTTGTCGTCGATCGTGAGGTCGGACTCGCGGCCGATGGTGAACGTGCGGCCGGCCTCGACCGTGTACCACTCGCCGCAGTACTCCACGCGCAGGGGCCTCATCCGCTGCACCCCCGCACCGGCTCGGAGGTCTTGCTGCCGCGCTGCACCTGCACCTCGATGCAGACCGTCGCACCGTCGGCGACGCCCTGCACCACGATCTCGGACCCGGTCGCGACGGCGGTCGTGCCGACGCCGTCGACCCGCCGCCAGCGGTAGCGGTCGCCGTCCTCGGTGGGCTCGTGCGATACCGGGAACACCACGTCGCCGCCGCTCGTGCGCTCGCCGTCGCCGACCTCGGGGGCGGGCACGCGTGCCGCGATGATCGCATCCTCGGCGGAGGGCTCCGGGGTGCTCGGATCCTCGCCGCCGGCGCTCCCCGCGCCGCCGAGCGCGATGGCCGCGGCGACGGCGCCGACCACGACGATGGACGCCGCCGCGACGATCGCGCCGGTCACGGCGCGACGGCGACGCGCGGGCCGATCTGCGGGTTCCGCTTCGCTCGACGGCCCGCTCGGGCGGGCCGCGCCGGAGACGGCCGGGCGGACGACGGTCCCGTCCTCGACGGCATCGCCGAGATCGCCCGCCATGGACGACGCGGATGACGCGGCCGCGCCGGGCTGCGCGCGCACCTCGCGGACGCTCCGCGCCCGGGTCGCATCCTCGTCGGGCGCAGCGGCGCGCAGGGGCGCGGACATGGGCGCCGGGCCGGGCGGCGGCTCGGCGTGCACCACCCGGACGGCTCGGGCTCGAGTCGCCGCGTCATCGTCCGGGGCGCCGGGCTCCGCCGCGGCATCCGGACCCGACTCGACCGCGCCGGGGTCGGCGGTCGGCAGGCTCGGCACCTCGATGCCCGTGACCGAGTACCCGAGCTCGAGCTCGATGCGCTGGAGCGCACGGCCGAACTCGACCGCGCTCTGGTAGCGATCCTCGCGACGCACCGCCATGCCGGTCGCGAGGACCGCCTCGAGGCTCGCGGGCACGTCGTCGCGCCCGATCGGCGTGACGCGACCGCGCTCGATGCGGCCGATGAGGTCGAGCGGGCCGTTCGAGCGCCCGGGGATCTCGAAGGGCGTGCGGCCCGCCAGGAGCGTGTGCACCGTGGCGGCGAGCGCGAACACGTCACTGCGCGTGTCGGGCCGGGGATCGTCCTCGAACAGCTCGGGCGGGGACCACGGCACGCTCATGCCGACGGCCGCGCGGTCGGAGCCGGTGCGCGAACCCGTCGCGCCCGGATCGGCGGTGAACGACATCGTGTGCACCGGCAGCTCGCCCTCGAGATCGGACGAGATGCCGAAGTCGCTGAGCGCCGGCCAGCCGTAGTCGTTCGTGAGCACGTTCGCCGGCTTGATGTCGCGGTGCAGGATGCCGGCCGCATGCGCCGTGGCGACCGCACCCGACAGGCGGATGCCCGTACGCAGCGCATCCTCGACGCTCAGCGGCTGCCGCTTGTACCGTTCGGAGAGGCTCGGCCCGGAACAGTACTCCATGACGAAGTACGGCCGGCCGTCGGCCGAGACATCCGCGTGGAAGATCGTCACGATGAACGGATGGGCCGAGAGGCGCGCCATCAGGTTCGCCTCGGCGACGAACTGCGCGCGCGTGCCCGCGTCGATGTCGTCGGCGAGCAGCACCTTCACCGCGACCTTGCGCCGCGGCAGGCGCTGCTCGTAGAGGAACACGTCGGCGAACCCGCCGGAACCGAGCAGGCCGAGGTGCGTGTAGCCGGGCAGCTCGGGAGGCGAGGAGGGCGGACGGCGCATCAGCGCGTCACCACCTGGATCGTCCAGCCGCCGCCGAGGTCGATCACCGTCTCGGGCAGCACGGGCGTGGGCTCGGCGGGACGCAGGCGCACGGGCGGCAGGCCCGGCGCGACGACGTGCGTGCCGTTGCGCGACTCGAGGTCGGTCACCACGGCGGTCCCGCCCTCGACGACGACGCGCAGGTGGGTGCGCGAGATGTCGGGGTCGCCCGCGCCGATCACGACCGTGCGCGGGACGCGAGCCCCGACGACGCGGCCGATCGCGGGCGCGCGCCCGAGGACGAGCTCGCCGACGATCGGCTCGATCGAGCCGTCGGGCAGGCGCAGCGCGAGCGACGGCGTCGCGGCGCCCGGCGCCGCGGCACCCGGCCGCACCCCGGCGCGCTCCGTCTCGCGCTGCTCGCGCAGCCGGCGGATGTCGGCGCTCGCGACCGTGAGGCCGTCGTGGTCGCCGAGTGCGCTGCGCGGCGGCTCGGCCGACGGCACCGCGGGCGGCGCGGCCGAAGCATCCGCGGCGATGCCCGGCGGTGGGACGATGACGGTCGTGTCGACGGAAGGGTCGTCCCGGACGTCGGCGGCGGACGGAACCCGCTCGGCGCGCGGGGGGATCTGCGGCCGCTCGGTCCGCGAGAAGCCCACGACCGTGTCCTCCGGCACCATCGTGCGCTCGTCGGGGCGCTCGTGGGAGCGCTCGTCCACGGTCGCCGACGACGGCACCGGCACCGGGGCCGCGACGACCTGCGCACTCGACCCGTCGTCTCGGCGATGGAGATCGACAGGCCTCGTCGCCTCGTCGCCCGCCCACTCGACCTCGGAGGCGAGGACCGCGCCGCCGATCAGCGGGAGCCGCACGGGATTCGCGGGTCGTGGCGCGCCGTCGTCACCGCGAATCGGTGCCGCCGCCGAGACGCGCACCGCGGGCGCCCCGCCGACGACGCGTTCCTGCCAGGTCGAGACCTGCTCGCCTGACACCTCGACGTCGCCGAGCCGCACGGTCAGCGCCCCGCGCACCACGGCGCGCGCGGTGCCCGACGCGCGTTCGCGCACGACGAGCGCGAAGCTCGGCACCGACGCCACGCCGCCGGCCGCCAGCCGGTCGATGACCTGCGTCGCGGCATCCGCGGCGCCGAGCCGCGGCCAGAGCGACGCGAGGTCGTCGGCGCGATCGGCCGGGAGCATCAGCAGCGCGTCCTCGCGCAGCGCGATCACCCAGCGGCCGCCATCGTCAGGACGGTACTCCGCCACCCTCGTCCCCCGTCTCCCTCGGCGTGGTCTGCTCGAGCCCCTCGGGGAGCGCCGCATCGCGATCGCGCGTCGCCCCGTCGTCGTCGGCGTCGCCGCCGAGGTCGGATTCGACGACCACCGCCGTCACGTTGTCGCGCGCCCCCGCCGCGAGTGCCGCATCGACGAGTTCGCCCGCGAGCCCGGCCGCGTGCATCGAGTGCCCGGTGAGGATCTGGGCGAGCTGCTCGTCGTCGAGCTCCTTCGACAGCCCGTCGGAGCAGATCAGGAACACCTGGCGACCGCCCGCCGGGATGAGCCACACGTCGGGCTCGACGACGTCGTCGGCGCCGATCGCGCGCGTGATGACATTGCGGTCGGGATGGCGCTCGGCGTCATCGCTGCTGATCACGCCCGCGTCCACGAGTTCCTGCACGGCGGAGTGGTCGACCGTGACCTGCTGCAGGCGCCGGCCATCCCATGCGTACACGCGCGAGTCGCCGACGTTGAAGACCATCCAGTGCACGCCGCGACCCTCGCCGGCGTCGACGAGCACGACCCCCGCCACGGTCGTGCCGGCCACCGCGGTGCCCTCGTCGCCGTCGTCGGACAGCGAGCGGACCACCTCGTTGGAACTGTGGATCGCGTCGAGCACCTGCTCGGGCGTCGACGGGCGGCCGTGGTCGAGGTGGCGCGTGAAGGTGTCGACGACGGCGCGGCTCGCGGCATCCCCTCGGGCGTGCCCGCCCATCCCGTCGGCGACGACGTACACGGGCGCGTGAGCGAGCAGTGCATCCTCGTTCACCGTCCGGACGTTGCCGACATGCGTACGGGCGCTGTGGGCGATGCGGGCCGAGCCGCTCGGAATGGGGACGACACCGCTGCCATCAGACGTCACGGGATTCGGGTCCTCTCTGAACGGGTCGGGTCGTCGCCGAGGCGCAGTCGCTCAACGCTAGCAAGCGCTGGGCGACTGCGCGTGCGCAGGGCGGCCGCCTGTGGACAGGTCAGCGCTGCGGCGAGGCCTCGTCCTCCGCGCGCTCGGCTCGGTCGCCCTCGTCGGTGAAGTGCGGGATCTCCTCCGCGAGCGTGTGGCCACGCCGGCGCGCATCGAGGTTCGCCTTGACGAGGCTCGCGACCGTGGCCACGGCCATCGCGCCGATGATGACGGCGAGGGAGGTCCACGTGGAGATGTCGGGCGCCCACTCGATGTGCTCGCCGCCGTTGATGAACGGCAGCTCGTTCTCGTGCATCGCGTGCAGGACGAGCTTCACGCCGATGAAGGCGAGGATGAACGCGATGCCGTACTTGAGGTACTCCAGGCGCTCGAGCAGGCCGCCGAGCAGGAAGTACAGCTGGCGCAGGCCCATGAGCGCGAACACGTTCGCCGTGAACACGATGAACGGGCTCTGCGTGATGCCGAAGATCGCGGGGATCGAGTCGAGCGCGAAGATCAGGTCGGTCGTGCCGATCGCGACGAACACGATGAGCATGGGCGTGAAGAAGCGCTTGCCGTTGATGACCGTGCGCAGCTTGACGCCGTCGTAGTCGTTGGTGATGGGCAGGCGGCGGCGCAGCACGCGGATGAGGGCCGAGTCCTTGCCCTCGTCCTCGTGGTCGCCGAACGCCTGGTTGAACGCGGTCCACAGCAGGAACGCGCCGAAGATGTAGAAGATCCAGCTGAAGTTCGCGATGAGCTGCGCGCCCAGCAGGATGAAGATGCCGCGGAGGATCAGCGCGAGGATGATGCCGACCATGAGCACCTCCTGCTGGTACTTCCGGGGTACCGCGAACCTGGCCATGATGATCACGAACACGAACAGGTTGTCGATCGACAGGCTGTACTCGGTGAGCCATCCGGCCAGGAACTGGGCCCCGTGCTCGGCGTCGCCGATCACGAACATGAGCCCCGCGAAGATCAGCGCGAGCACGATGTAGAACACGACCCACAGCGTCGACTCCCGGAACGAGGGCACGTGCGGCCGCTTGATCACGAGCAGGAGGTCGGCGACGAGGATCAGCGTCAGCACGATGAGCGAGCCGACTTCGAACCAGATGGGCAGTTCGGTCACGAGACGCCTTTCGGAGGTGAAGGGTTGGTGGGGACCGAAAGTCTCTCCCGGCTGCACCCCTGGTGCGCCGCCACGCCCGGAGCGGCATCGACGGCGCTCGTATTGACGATCGTGGCCCGGAACGTGCGCTCCGGCGGGATACTCCCCTTCGCTCGGACGAGTCTAGCGAGTCGCCCCGCCGAACGACGAACGCCCCCGGCACATGGTGCCGAGGGCGTTCATCGGTGTTGGTGACCCCAGCGGGATTTGAACCCGCGCTACCGCCGTGAGAGGGCGGCGTCCTAGGCCGCTAAACGATGGGGCCTCGTCGCAACGTGTTCGAGTATGGCATACGCGCCGAGCGCATTCCAAATCGAGGCGCCTCGGGCGTGCGGCCCGGGCGCGTCACGCGAACACGGACAGCGCGCCCGGCACCACCTCGACCTCGACGGGCAGCGCGCCGAGGCGCTCGCCGTCGGCGTACGCGACGATGCCATCGGCCTCGAGGCGCACGCGTCGCGCCTGCGCGAACTCGACGGCCGGATGCCCGACGTGCTCGCCCGCGAACACGCTCGGGAACACCGCGAGCAGTCCCATCCGGGAGAGCGGATGCACGATGAACACGTCGAGGATGCCGTCGGACAGGTCGGCGTGCGGAACGATCCGCATGCCGCCCCCGAGCGACGGCGTGTTGGCGATCGAGACGAGCATCGCCGCCTGCTCGCGCCGCACGCCGTCGATCGTGATCGCGTAGCGCCGCGGTCGGAAGGTGGCGAGCTCGCGGACCAGCGCGAACGTGTACCGGCTCGGGCCGCGCGGTCGCACCATCCGGTTCGCGCGCTCGTTGACCACCGCGTCGAACCCGGCCGAGAGCACGCACGCGAACCACGTCCGGAGCTCGCCGTGGTGCGCGAGGCCGAGGTCGACGACCTGCGGCGGCCGGCGGAGCGCGTCGACGAGCGCCTCGATCGCGGCCTCGGGGTTGTCGTGCGGCAGCCCGAGCGCGCGCGCGAAGTCGTTGCCCGTGCCGGCGGCCACCACCCCGAGGGGAACGCCCGTGCGCGCGAGGATGTTGGCGCCCATCGAGATCATGCCGTCGCCGCCCACGACCACGAGCCCGTCGGTGCCCTGCTCGAACGCCGACTGGGTCTCGCGCCGCAGCAGCTCGAAGTTCGCCTCGCGGATCAGCGCGACCTCGTAGCCCTCGTCGGCGAGCCGCTCGGCCACCGCGGGCCCGACCCAGCGCGTGCGGCCGAACGAGGCGTACGGGTTCACCGCGAGCAGGAGTCGGCGGGGGCCACGCGTCATGGTGCGATTGTGGCAGGCAACCCGGTTGCGCACATCGCGGACACGGTGTTGGCTCGGCTCATGCGCGTCACGAAGCTCGAGCATGCCGCCCTCGTCGTCGAGCAGTCAGGCAGCCGGCTCTTCATCGATCCAGGCAAGTTCACCACGCCGATCACGGAGGCCTCGGGCGCGGTGGCCGTCGTCGTCACGCACCAGCACGACGACCACTGGACGCCGGAGCAGCTCGCGCGCATCCGCGATCGCAACCCCGATGTGCGCGTGTACGGTCCGGCCGGCATGGCCGATGCCGCCGCCGAAGCGGGCGTCGAGGTCGAGCGCGTCGCGCCGGGCGACGAGATCGAGGTCGGCCCGTTCCGCTTGCGGTTCTTCGGCGGGCGTCACGCCGTGATCCACTCGTCGATCCCGGTGATCGACAACGTGGGCGTGCTCGTGAACGACGCGCTGTACTACGCGGGCGATTCGTTCGCGGTCCCCGAGGGCGTGCAGGTGCAGGCGCTCGCGGCACCGGCCGGGGCGCCGTGGATGAAGATCGCCGAGTCGATGGACTACGTCATGGCGGTGCGGCCCCACCGCGCGTTCCCGACGCACGAGATGGTGCTCTCGCGGGCGGGCAAGGCGCTCTCGAACGCGCGGCTCGCCTGGGCGACCGAGCAGGGCGGCGGCGAGTACCTGCCGCTCGAGCCCGGCGACTCGTTCGACCTGTAGCCGCCCGATGGGGCTCGACGACGCGCCGCTGATCCAGCCGGCGACCGCGGCGGAATGGCGCGACTGGCTCGAACGCCACCACGACACGGCGACGGGCGTCTGGGTCGTCACGTGGCGCTCGCCGGGCCCGGGCCGGGAGCCGCTCCCATACGAGGACCAGGTCCTCGAGGCGCTCGCGTTCGGGTGGATCGACGCGACCACCCGCCGGCTCGACGACGACCGCCGGGCGCAGTACTTCGCGCCGCGCAAGCCGGGCGGCACCTGGGCGCGCAGCAACAAGGACCGCATCGAGCGCCTGCGTGCCGAGGGCCGGATGGCTCCGGCCGGCGAGGAGGCGGTCCGCCGGGCGATCGCCGACGGGAGCTGGTCGATGCTCGACGCGATCGACCGGATGGACGTGCCCGACGACCTCGCCGCCGCCTTCGCGCGCCATCCCGGATCGCGCGAGCTCTGGGAGGCCTTCCCACCGTCCGCGCGCCGCGGGGCGCTCTGGTGGATCCACCAGGCGAAGCGACCGGCGACGCGCGAGCGACGCGTCGAGGAGACCGCGCGCCTCGCGGCCGAGAACGTGCGCGTCGGATCGGAGCCCCGCCGGGAGGCGTGATCCGCCCGCGCGGAGGCCGACCTCCGCTGTCGATGAGCGACAAGGCCGCTCGCATCGCCGAAGCGCGCCTTGGCGGTTTCCGCCGAAGTTCTCCGGCATCCGTTGACGACTCCACAGTCGCTCTGCCAGATTCGTGCCACTTCCGGGCGCGACGGGGCGCCGCGGGGGTCGGATGTCGCGACCGCCGGTCCCGTCGGTGCCCGAGTGTCGGCGCTGCCCTGCACCATCGCGCCGTCGTCCTGCACCCCCGACCCGGGCTCCTTCGGCGTGCCCGCAACACAGGAGACTCAATGACGAGCATCGACCCCGCGCCGCATCGGCACGGCCTCGGAGTGCGAATCGCCGCCATCGCGGTGACCATCGGCCTCATCGCCCTCGCGGCCTTCTTCCTGCTCACGACCAACACGATCTCGGCGGGTGCCAAGAGCCTGTCCGACGGCGCCGGCCTCGCCGACGCCGGCTCGACCGAGCTCGCCGAGGGCGCGGAGACGCTCGCGTCGGGCGCGGGCGACCTGAGCCGCGGCGCATCCGACGCCGCCGAGGGCGCGGAGAAGGTCGCCGACGGCGCCGCGAGCGCCGCAGCGGGCGCCGCGCGCGTCGAAGCGGGCGCGGCCAAGGCCGCCTCCGGCGCGCGCGACCTCTCGGACGGCGCGGCGCGCAGCGCGAGCGGCGCGAGCGACGTGTCGGCGGGCGCCCAGCGCGCCGCCGACGGCTCGAGTGCGCTCTCCGACGGCATCAGCCGGGCCAACGCGGGGGCCGGCGCCCTCGCCGACGGCGCGGGCCGGACCTCGGCGGGTGCTGGCACACTCGCGGGCGGCGCAACGGAGGCGAGCACCGCGGCCGGGACGCTCGCGGTCGGCGCGGCCGATCTCGACGAGGGCGTCGCCGCACTCTCCGCGGGTGCGGGCGAACTCGCCCCGGGCGCCGCGACGCTCGCGGCCGGACTGGCGCAGGCCGACGAAGGCGCCCAGAAGCTCGCGGCGGGTTCGACACCGCTCGCCGAGGGCGCCGCATCGGTGCGCGACGGCGCGGCGGGCGTGGCGGACGGCACCGCGAAGCTCTCCTCCGGCTTGTCCGCCCTCCATGAGGCGCTCGTGTCGGCAGGAGTGGACCCGGCGCTGGTCGCCCAGGCCGCAGCACTGCGCGACTCGGCGAGCGGACTCAGCGATGCAGCCGGCAAGGTCGCCGACGGGTCGCAGGTCGTCGCGGCGGGCGCGGAGTCGACGCGCGCCGGGCTCGCCCTGGTCGCTCCCGGCGTGCACGCGGCACACCTGGGCTCGGCGATCCTGCGGGACGGTACCGCGAACCTCTCCGCCGGCGCGGCGACGGCGGCCGCGGGCTCGGCGAAGGTCGCCGCGGGTGCGGCGAAGCTCGCCGCCGGAGTCGATCGCGTCGCAGCCGGCGCGTCCGACCTCGCCGCCGCATCGGCCCGGGTCAGCGACGGCGCGGCCGCCCTCCGCGGCGGCACGTCGACGCTCGACGTGAAGGTCGACGAGCTGGTCGCCGGCACGGCGAAACTCGCCAGCGGATCGGCCGAGCTCGCCGCTGGTGCGCAGCGGCTGTCGAGCGGCGCGAGCGAGCTCGTGAGCGGCACCGGCCGGCTCTCATCGGGCGCGAAGGGGCTCTCCGACGGCCTGGACGAGCTCTCGTCGGGGTCGGCCGAGCTCGCGGCGGGCACGACGACGCTGGCCGACGGCAGCATCGTGCTGCAGTCGGGGGCGAGCGACCTGTCGGACGGCGCCGCCGCGCTCCGCGACGGCAACGGACGGCTCGCGGCCGGCAGCGCCGAACTCGCCGCAGGGACGCAGGGCGTCTCGCCCGGGGCGCTCCTGCCGTGGATGCTCGTGTTCGGCGCGCTCGTGCTCGCGGCCCTGGCCGCGTGGGCCGTGCACCGCGTCCGGCACAGTCGTGCGACGGTCGCGACCGTCTGACCGACGAGCACCGAAGGCGCCTCGCACCCGCGTGCGAGGCGCCTTCACGCGTCATCCGCCGGGACGGTTGCCGTTCCCGTTCCCGTTCCCGTTGTTCCCCGGCCCGGTGCCGCCGCTCGGCGGCGGTTCGGCGGGCGTGCCGTCGGTCGGGGTCGGCGTGGGCGTCGGGTTGCCCTGACCGGGCACGATCGACCCGTCGGGAGACGAGCCCGGCCCGGTCACGGGCCCCATGCCGGCCTGGCTGAAGGGATCGCCGCCGTACTTGGCCGCCGCGACCGACATGACCTCGGGCCACATCCGGTGCCGGGCGGTCGCGGCCTGCCCCGTCGCGAAGTCGATGCCGCGCTGGTTGGCCTCGCCGTTGACGCTGACGACCGCGACGGCCGTGGCGACCTTCGAGCTCGCGCCGACCATCCAGGTGTCCTTGGCGCCGTCGGTCGTTCCGGTCTTGCCGATCAGGGGCACGCTCGGCACGACGTTCTGGTTCGACTGCCTGCCAGTGCCGCCGGTCATCACGGCCCCCATCGCGGTGTGCATGGCGGCGGCCACCTCGGGCAGGACCGACTGCGTGCAGGTCGACTTCGGCGGCGGGATCTCCTCGCCGTCGCGACCGACGATCCGGTCGATCGCGATCGGAGTGCAGGTCGTGCCGTTGTTGGCGATGCCCGCGAAGGCGACCGCCATCGACAGCGGCGCCACCTCGTTCGTCCCGATCACCGAGGAGGGGCCCTCCGCGAGCGGGTCGCCGTCGGCCCGATGCACGCCGAACGCCTCGGCGCGCTTGCGGATGTTGCAGAGGTCGAGCCGCTTCGCCATGCCGATGAACCCGGTGTTGATCGAGTTGATGGTCGACTCCATCGCGCTGTAGTTCCCGCCGGACTCTCCCGCGTCGTTCTTCGGGTTCCAGTCGCCTGCGAACTGCGGACCGAGGCAGCTGTCCTGGAAGACGCCCCAGTTGCTCTTGGGCCGCGAGTCCACGCGCTCCGCCAGGCCATGCCCCGAGCTCAGCCACTCGGCGAGCGTGAAGACCTTGTACGACGATCCGGGCTGGAAGCCACGCGACCCGCCGTAGGCGTAGTCGGTGTTGTAGTTGATGCTCGTGAACTGCGGGCCCTGCGCCAGCACGTCGGGGTCCTGGCTGTAGGTGCGGTTCTGGGCCATCGCGAGCACCCGGCCGGTGCCGACCTCGACGCTCGAGATGACGCCGCCGACGTCCCAGCCCGGGAACGTGGCCGGCACGTGACGCGCCATCGCCTGCTCGGCCGCAACCTGCAGGTCGAGGTCGAGCGTCGTGTACACGTCGTAGCCGCCGCGCCGGAAGTTCAGGAGCCGCGTCTCCTCGTCCTCGCCGAAGGTCGGGTCGTTCTGGAGGACATGCTTGACGTAGTCGCAGAAGTACGCGCTCCCGGCCGCCGTCTGGCATCCGGTGCTCGGCTCGGTGATCTTCGGCTCGACCGGCGTGGCGACCGCGGCGTCGTATTCCTCGCGCGTGATCTTCCGCTCCTCGAGCATGCTCTTGAGGATGTAGTCGCGGCGGCTGGTGTTGTCGGCGTAGCCGTTCGCCGTCCCGTTCGTCTCATCGTCGGGCTGGTCGATCCGGAACTTGCCGGGGTTGTTGACGATCGCCATGAGGGATGCCGCCTGCGGCAGCGTGAGGTTCTTCGCCGACGTGCCGTAGTAGTAGTTCGCGGCCGCCTCGATGCCGTACACCGTGCCGCCGAAGCCGGCGATGTTGAGGTACCCGAGCAGGATCTCGCTCTTGGTGTAGCGCTTCTCGATCCCGATGGCGAGCCGCATCTCCTTCAGCTTGCGATCGATGGTGGTCTCGGTGACGGCGTCGTAGCAGCCGTCGCGCTCCTCCTCGGTCGTGGCATCCCGCTCGCATTCCTGCACACGCACGTTCTTGACGTACTGCTGCGCGATCGAGGAGCCGCCCTGGGTCTCGCGCCCGGTCGCCGTCGTCGCGGCCGCGCGCAGCGTGCCCTGGAGGTCGACGCCGCTGTGCTCGTAGAACCGCGGGTCCTCGCCGGCGATCGCGGCATCCTTCACGTACTGGTTGATCTGGTCCCAGCCGACCTCGACGCGGTTCTGGTCGTAGAAGGAGGCCAGGAGCGCGACGGACCCGTCGGACCGGGTCGCGTAGATGTTGCTCTTCTCCGAGAGCTCGCCGATGTCGAGGTAGCTCGGCAGGTTCTCGAACATCGAGATGGTGCTGGAGGTCGCGACGCCGACAGCCGCGATCGCGGGCGTGATCGCGACCGTCACGAGCGTCGCGGCGGCCGCGCTCGCGGCCACGAGGCCGACGAGTCCGCCCACCACGCCCGCGGGCGTCCGAGTCTCCTGGAAGTCGCGGTTGCGCATATTGCGGAACTGCGGCTGCATCGACCACCTCCGTCTGCTGCGACCCGTGGTCTCCCCCGAACGGGGGCCTGCATCCACGCCTCACTCCATGGAACCGCAGCGGGCGGCCGATGTCCAGCCGGTGGCGTCGGCGCGTCGGCGAGCATCCCCGTTTCGGCCGACGACCCCCGTTGGAGGTCTGTTCGCGCCGGTCGAAGCGACGTAGAGTGCCTGTCGCCGCACGATCGAGGAGGCACGATGATGCCGACACCACCCGCACCCGCCGACCACGACGAGGCGGACTGGCACGGCTTCGACGACGAGATGGCGGCGCTGGAGGGTATTCGCGGCGTCTGATCGGCGCACCGGATGCGCGTGAGCAGGCCGAGCAGGGTGTGGAGATCATCGTCCTCGAGATCGTCGAGGCGAGTCCAGGAGAGGCTCTGGACGCGACATCGGATCAGGTCTGGGCGTTCGTCGACTGCGCCGGCCTCCGAGCCCGGTGGGAGCGCGAACCGAGGCGACGACTCGACTGCGCGAGCATGCCCCGACCGCTCAGCGCGGAATGACCGTCACGAGGTCGAGGGACACGAGAACCGGACCCTCTCCGGTCAGGCCGGTGACGGCATCACGAGGCACCACCCGGCGGCGTGTTGGCAGGACCAGCCCGTCGAACTCGCGGTGGCGCTCGGTGTAGTGCGCGGTCGGGGCACCGCCGAACACGTCGGCCGCGTAGTCATGCCGGCGCTGCAACCCGTCGTCGTCGAAGTAGAACACCTGCGTGGCGTTATGGGTCGCGATGGAATCGGGGAAGGTCACCTCGACGCGCCGCCAGGTCTCCGGGAGCCCGATGGTGTGCGCGCTCACCTCGGTCCACGGCTCGAGCTCGACCACGCGCACGTCGGGACGTCGGAACAGGTGCGGCACGTTGAGGTAGTTCCAGAGCGCGTAGCCGGCGAAGTACGTCGCGTCCGCGAGGTCCCACGGTGGGCCGCCGCGCGAGATCACGACGGACCGGGGGTCGGCTCGGCGCTCGATCAGCGCGCCGTTCGCCTCCCGCAGCACCACCTCGGAGGGCGTGTACTCGGCGCTGACGTCCGGCGAGCCGAAGGCGCGGTACTGGACTCGCTGCTCTCTCGTCGAGACCGAGGCGTCGATGTGGCCCGTCAGACCGGGCTGGCCGAACTGCGCCCAGAGCCCGCCGCCGAGCTCGAAGCCGACGTCGATGCGGGTCAGCTCCGCCCAGCGACGTGCGCCGCCTGCGGCGTCGGTGATCTCGTCGAGCAATTCCGTTCCGCCGAGCAGGGGTGCTCCGGGGATCGAGGTGGTCATGGTCTCGTTCCTTTCATCGGTGGCGACGGGACCGACGCAGGGCGACGACGGCGGTGACGAGGGCGAGGACGGCGATCGGAGCCCCGATCACCTGGAAGGCGACCTGGACGCCGAACACGCCGACCAGGACGCCGGCGAGGACGGCGGGAATCGACAGGGCGAGGTAGGCAACGAGGTAGAACGCGGCCATGATCGCTGCGCGTTCGGCTGCGGGGATCGCGCCGGTCAGGAGGCGCAGGCCGCCGAGGAATCCCGTACCGAAGCCCAGGCCCGAGACCGCCGCCCCGATCAGGAACACCGCGCCCGATCCGGTGGCGGCCGAATAGGAGATGAGGGCGACGCCGATGGCCAGTGCGGCCGATCCCGCTGCGGCGGCCTGACGGGGCGGGAGTCGGCGGAAGACGAGCTGCGAGATCGTCGCGGTGCTCGCCAGGGCCACGATGCAGGCGCTGGACAGGATCACGTCGGCGGTGTCGAAGAGTTCGGCACCGAGCGCGGGCCCGAGGCTGAACAGCAGGCCCCCCAGGGACCAGGACGCCGTCACGGCGAGCGCCGCGACCGTGAACGGGCCGCGAGCTGCGATGGGAACGCTCGGGCGCCGGATCCGCCACCGGAGCCCGCCGCGCCGTGCGACGGTCTCCGGCATCGCCATGACGCCGACGGCGGCCACCGCGAGGAAGGCGAGCTGAGCGAGATAGGGCAGCACTCGGGGGGCCCAGTCGTACTGGACCAGGAGCGACGCCACGAGCACACCGAGGGCGATGCCGACGCTGCTGGCGACGCCGTTCGCGAGGCCGGCGGCGGCCGCATCCCGGCGCGGATGAAGGTCGAGCAGTGCCGCTCCGGCGGTGCTGAGCGCGAGCCCCGTCGCGATCCCCTGCACGGCCCGAGCGACGACCAGCCAGACGACCCCCGGGGCGAGAGCGGAGAGGATGGTGGCGGCGATGAGGCCGGCCACCGCGACGAGCAGCACGGGTCGTCGCCCGACCTCGTCGGATGCGGTCCCGGCGATCAGCAGCGCGAGCAGGACGCCGATGGCGTACGTCGCGTAGACGAGCGTGAGCGTCAGCGGCGACAGGTCCCAGGCCGCCTGATAGGTCGGATAGATCGGTGACGGCGTCACCGAGGCGAACAGGCCCAGGCCGACGATGCCGGCGGTCAGGACGAACGACGGCTTCCGGCTCAGCGTCGGCCGACGATGTTCGGTGCCGCGACTCGTGCGGCCGGAGGGTGCGGGAGTGAGCAGTGTGGTGTCCACGTGAGTTCTTCCGGTTCGGGCCCGCCGCACGCCGGCCGAACGGCGCGGCGGGCGGCGGGCATCTGGGCCGTTCAGCGGACGGCGGACGCCGCGAACTCGGGAACGAGGAATTCGCGGAGCGCGTCGAGCATCTGCTCCGGCGCCTCCTCGGCCACCCAGTGACCCGCACCCTCGACGACGAGACCGGTCACGTCCTCGGCGAGGCCGTGCATGTTCTCCTCGACGTGGGGGCCGTAGCTGCGCTCGCCGCCGATCGCGAGGACCGGCACCGTGAGCTTGCGCTGGGCGCGCTCGGCGTTCTGCGCGAGCGTCTCGTCGAAGGCCCGGTAGAAGCCGAGGCTTCCGGTGAGCGACACCGGGTCGGAGACCAGGCCGATGTAGTAGTCGATGGTCTCCTGCGTCACGCCGCCGCCCTGGATGGCGAACTCGTAGCCGAAGTAGACGTCCTCCCGGCCGGCGATGAGCTGCTCGGGGAGCCCGGCCGCGCGGTTGAACGGGATGTGCCAGAGCTTCTCGTTGAGCGGTCGGGGAAGGAACAGGGGCGGCGCCGGGGTCGCACCGGGGGGCGCGGGGATCTCGGCGAGCGCGACGCGCGTCACCCGGTCGGCGTGGTCGGCGGCGAGGGCGTAGCCCACGGCGAAGCCCGTGTCATGTCCCACGACCGCGAAGCGCTCGTGGCCGAGCGCGTCCATCAGGCCGATCAGGTCGCGTGCGACCGTGCCGGTGTCGTATCCCGATTCCGGCTTGTCGGAGAGGCCCGCCCCGCGCTGGTCGACCGCGATGACGGTGAAGTCCTTCGCGAGCTCGGGCATCAGCAGGCGCCAGGCGTACCAGGTCTCCGGCCATCCGTGGATGAGCAGCAGGGCCGGGCCCCGGCCGCCGATCACGGCATGGAGCCGGACGTCGCCGGTGTCGATGATCCGGCTCGTGTAGGTGTCGGCGAATCCGGCGGGGAGGTCGGGGGCGCCGGTGACGGCTCCCGGTCCTTCGGGGACGACGGAGCCGGTGAATGCGGTGTTCATGTTCGTTTCCTGTTCTTCGGTGGTTCCTCGGTGATGCGGATGTCGGTGGATCAGGCGGCGATCGGGTGCAGGTCCGATCCCCTCTCGATCCAGTCGGGTCGCGCGGCGCTGTCCCGCCCGTACGTCTCGAGCAGCCGCAGCCAGATCTCGCTGACCGTCGGATATGCGGGGACCGCGTGCCAGAGGCGGTCGAGCGGCACCTCGCCGACGATCGCGGTGGTGGCGGCGTGGAGCAGTTCGGCCACGTCGGGGCCCACGAAGGTGGCGCCGATGATCACGGAGCGGTCCTCATCGACGACCATGCGGGCCTGCCCGCGGTAGTCGTCGGCGTGCAGGCTCGCGCCCGCGACCCAGCCGAGCTCGTAGTCCACTGCGCGAGCCCGGTACCCGGCGGCCTCGGCCGCGGCGAGCGTCAGGCCCACGGATGCCACTTCGGGATCGGTGAAGGCGACCTGGGGTACCGCTGCGTGGTCGGCGGTCGCGACATGGGCTCCCCACGCGGCATCCGACACGGTGGTGCCGTTGGCCCGCGCGGCGATCACGTCGCCGGTCGCGCGGGCCTGGTACTTGCCCTGGTGGGTGAGCAGCGCGCGGCCGTTGACGTCGCCGACGGCGTACAGCCAGTCGAAGCCGGGGACCCGGAGGGTGTCGTCGGTGTCGATCCACACGCCCGGGGTCAGCCCGACGGTTTCGAGGCCGATGTCGGTCGACCGAGGCGTGCGGCCGGTGGCGACGAGCACGCGCTCGGCGCCGACGGCGTCGCCGGTCACCGTCTCGACGGTCACCCCGTGTTCGCCGTGCAGGACCCGCGCCGTGTCGGTGTGCAGCAGCAGCTCGACGCCCTGTGAGCGGAGCGAGTCGGCGACCCGCTCGCGGGCGAACGGCTCTGCGCCGGACAGGAGGTCGCCGCGTGCGATGACCGTGACCTGCGTGCCGAACGCCGCGAAGGCGGTCGCCATCTCGGCCGCGACCACGCCGCCGCCGATGATGGCCAGGCTCCCCGGCACTTCGCGGACGCTGGTCGCGTCCCTGCTGGTCCACGGCTTCGCCTCGCGCAGGCCATCGATATCCGGGATGGCGGCGTCGGATCCGGTCGCGATCGCGACGGCGTGCCGCGCGGTGAGGACGAGGGTCGAGCCGTCGGCGGTGCGCACGGTGACCTCGCGGATGCCGCTCAGGCGGCCGTGCCCTCGGATGAGGTCGATACCGGCCCCACGGGCCCAGGCGACCTGGCCGTCATCGGACCAGTTCGACGTGAACCGGTCGCGGCGTGCGAGCACCGCCGCGACGTCGAGGTCGCCGGTGACGGCCTCGGCGGCGCCCGCCACGTTGCGCGCCGCGCGGAGCGCGGCCGGAGAGCGGAGCAGCGCCTTCGAGGGCATGCACGCCCAGTACGAGCATTCGCCGCCGAGCAGCTCGTGTTCGACGATGACGGCGGTGAGACCGCCCCGGACGGCCCGGTCGGCGATGTTCTCGCCGACCGCACCGCCGCCGAGGACGACGAGGTCGTATTCCTCGATGAGTGTGGTGTCCATGCTGATCACTGCTCCTCGTTTCGTGTCGGCGTCAGACTTGGCCGTCGACGATGCGGTAGCCCTGGGCTGCGAGCGCCACGGTCATGTGTGCCGCGTACCACTGGGGCCACCCGTCGTCGTAGGCGCCGTCGAGTTCTTCCGCTTCGTAGACGCCGTGCGCCGCGGCCGCTCCGGTGAGCAGGGCGAGGATGGCGTCGTAGGTGATGTCGTCGTTCATGGCTCCGTCTGCCTTCCGTTCCGTTCCGATCAGCGACCGGGGAGACGCTTCTTGATCTCCTGGAGGATCCAGAGGTTCCCGTCGGGGTCCGCGAAGGTGGCGTAGGAGCCGTAGTCGGCCCGCTCGGGGTGCGGGCCGGCGATGCGGCGCTCCGTACCCGGGTGGATGAAGGCCTCGGCCTCGTGGAAGACCTCGGAGATCTCGATCCCACGGGCCGCGATCTCGGCTCGCGTCTCCTCGATGTCCCAGACGGCGAGCAGCAGGCCATCGTTCGATCCCGCGGGCGAGGTGGTGACACCCGTGCCGAAGATGATCGACGCAGTCGACCCCGGCGGAGTCAGCTGCACGACCCGGTAGGAATCGTCGACGATGAGATCGGCGTCGAGCCGGAAATCCAGGCGACGGTAGAAGTCGAGGGTCCGATCGACGTCGGCGACGGGGAGGAGGGCGACTTCGAGCTTGAGTTCCATGGGATTCACTCCTGTTCTAGGACTAGTTCATCCTGATACAGGACTCAACTGTGCGAAGGCGGTACTCTATTCCCATGAGTTCGAGGAAGTTCGCTGATGCGTGCGGGATCGCAAGGTCACTGGATGTCATCGGCGAGCGATGGGCGCTCCTGGTGGTGCGCGAACTCGTGTTCGGCCCGAAGCGCTTCACCGACCTGCGCAACGGCCTGAACGGCATCAGCCAGAACGTGCTCAGCCAGCGGCTGCGCGACCTCGAGGCGGCCGACGTGGTCCGGCGGACGACGCTCGGGCCGCCCGCGAGCACGAAGGCGTACGAGCTGACTCCCGCAGGGCAGGCCCTCGAGCCGGTGCTCATCGCCATGTCGCGGTGGGGCGCTCGCACGCCGGTCGAGCCCGGCACGCGGATGAGCGACGACGCGTTCGCGCTGGCGCTGAAGGCGCTGTTCGTCGCATCGGCCGACGCCGCCTTCACCGGACGCGTGCGGCTGAGGCTCGGCCATGACGCGTTCGACGCCGAGGTCGGCTCGAGCGAGATCGCCGTGGCCCGAGCAAGCGGTCCCGATCCCGACCTCGTCCTGATCGGAGACGAGTCGAGCCTGCGGTCGGTGATGTTCCACGATGAGACCCTGGCGGCCGCCAGGGCGAGGGGAACGATCGAGGTCCACGGCGATGCGGACCGTGCCGCGCAGTTCCTGGCGCGCTTCGGACTGCCGACGGACGATCCGGTGGCGCAGCGCTGAATCCCCATCACCGCGTCGATCGACGCGCCCATCGGCACGACGACATGGCGGGCAAGCGCCTTCGGGGGGCGATCGACGTGCAGACCGCCGTGATCGAGGGACTGTCGGTCGCGACCGGCAGCCCCTCGGCGATCGCCGGCGCTCAGGCGTCGTGATCCGCAGGGGTGACGGGCCCGGCGGGTCGCTCGATCTTCGAGACGTGGTAGTGGCTGATGAGCCAGGCACCGGCCGTCAGTTGCAGCAACGCGGTGAGGTGAACCGGAATCACTGCGGCATCCGGTGGGCTGAAATCGACACGGGCGTACACGAGGACCGCTCCGGCGGCGATCCGACGTCGTTCATCGACGTGGAAGGCCGCGCTGAGACCGATCGGCTGCTTGGCGTAGTACGCGGCGATGCCGGCGCGGCCGACGACGTGGACGGGGTCGAAACCCTGGAAGACGGCGTCCTCCGTGAAGACGGACGCCACGTGCTCAGGCTCATGTGCCCGGATGCCGTCCGCCCACGCCTGGAGCGTGGCGGTGGTGAGCCGGTCCTGTTCGACGGCGTCGATCGTTTCGATTGTGGACATGTGCTGCTGTTCCTTTCCCGGGGTGGGGGCGGCGGCGGTGCTCGTCACCGCCCCCGCCTCGGTGGTCAGTGACCGGCGCTCTGTCCGCCGTCGACGTGGAGGAACTCTCCGGTGACGAAGTGCGCCTGCTCGAGGTAGAGCACGCCGTGGACGACCTCGTCGATCGTGCCCATCCGTCCGACCGGGTGCAGCCCGGCGTACGTGGGGTGTGCGTCGACGGAGTGCAGGGGCGTCTTGATGATTCCCGGGGAGACGGCGTTGAACCGGATGCCGCGGCCCGCATACTCGATGGCGAGCGACTTGACGACCGCCGACGTGCCGCCCTTCGTGAGGGAGGCGAGAGCGGACGGGACACTGGAGATGGCGTTCTCCACGAGGGTGGTCGTCACGTTCACGACGTGGCCTGAGCCCTGCGCCGACATCTGTGCGACGGCCCTCTGAGTGACATGGAAGAAGCCGCCGAGGTTGGTGCGGAGCGCCTCGGCGTAGTCGTCCTGCGTGTACTCGAGGAAGGGCTTGGCGATGAAGATGCCGGCGTTGTTGACGAGCGTGTCGACGCGGCCGAACGAGTCGACCGCCGTGCTGATGACGGTCTCGGCGACGGCCGGATCGGAGATGTCCCCCGCGACCGTGATGAGACCGTCCTCGTCGGATGCCGCGATGCTGCGCGAGTTCGCGACGACCGCATAGCCGAGGCGCCGGTAGGCCTCCACCAGTCCCCGGCCGATGCCCTGCGAGCCTCCCGTGATGACGGCGACCTTACGTGTTTCCATGGTTTCCATTCCTAACTAGATGGTCGGTCAACTATCGACGTGGACAGTTATAGCCGACCGGTCGTATAATTGCAAACCATGGGACGCAGATCAGATGCCGGCGACCGGATTCTCGCGGCGGGTACCAAGCTGTTCGGTCAGCGCGCGTACGCCGCGATCGGGGTGGCCGAGATCGCCGCAGAAGCCGAAGTTCCGAAGGGCAGCTTCTACTACTTCTTCCCGTCGAAGCAGGCCCTGGCGATGGCGGTCGTGAACCGCCACTGGGAGCACCAGCGGGCCGAATGGCTGCGGATCCTGACCGCGCCGGACTCGCTCGCCGATCGCCTTCGTGCGCTGTTCGTCTCGACGGCAGAGGTGCAGCGGCAGGCCGTCAACGGCACAGGCGCCGTCGTGGGGTGCCTCTTCGGGAATCTCGCCCTCGAGGTCAGCGCCCAGGACGACCCCCTGCGGATTCGGCTCCAGGAGATCTTCGAGGAACAGATCGACATCGTGGAGGATGCGATTCGAGGGGCCATCGAAGCCGAGGAAGTGACCGTCGCGACTCCGCGTGAGAGCGCGAAGTCGATCGTCGCGCAGATCGAGGGCATGGTGTTGTTCGCGAAGCTCTTCAATGACCCGGGGCAACTCGACCGGCTCTGGCAGGACAGCATGCGACTCCTCGGTGTCGACGAGGAGGCTGCCGCCGCCTGATCGCGGGGGGAACGGTGCCGGCCGCCTGCCGCGCTACTGGAACATCCCCTCTTGTGGCGTCTCGGCGAGGCGTGTCAGCGCCTCTTCAGCACGTGCTGCGTGCCCGCGGCGTGCAGCGGCCACCTGGAGCCGTCCCCCCGATGACACCGCCAACGCGCGCCCGTCCGGCGAGTTCGACGCCGGGGACGGCTTCGACCTCGGCGTCTGAAGCAAGAGGGAGACGCAAACGAAGAAGGGCCGCGGATTCCGCGGCCCGTCACAGCTGGGGTACCTGGACTCGAACCAAGAACAACTGAACCAGAATCAGCCGTGTTGCCAATTACACCATACCCCAATGGCCCCGAACCGAAGTTCCCGGGCCGACATGTAACTCTAGCCTACGGGCCCGACCCTCGCCAAAACGGCGCGGCCGCCCGGGCGCGTCAGCCGAGGAGGGCCGCGAGCCGGTCGACGCGGTCGAGCGTGTCGACGCGGCCGAGGATCTGCATCGACTCGAAGAGCGGCGGCGAGACCCGTCGCCCGGAGACGGCGACTCGGAGCGGCCCGAAGGCCACGCGCGGCTTCAGCCCGAGCCCGTCGACGATCGCGTCGCGCAGGGCTTCCTCGATCTCGGCGTGCGACCACGCCTCCCCCGGGATCCGCTCGAGCGCCTCGCGCGCGGCCGTGAGCACCGCCGGCGCGTCGGCGGGCAGCGACCCGACGGCGGCCTCCTCGTACTCGAGCCCCGCGGCATCCGTGAACAGGAAGCCGAGCATCGTCGGCGCCTCGCCGAGCAGCCCGATGCGCTCCTGGACGAGCGGTGCGGCCTCGGCGAGCACCGCCTCCTGGGCGGGCGTGATCGGGGTGTCGACGACGCCCGCGGACTGCAGGTAGGGCACGGTCCGCTGCGCGAAGTCGGCGACGTCGAGCCGGCGGAGGTGGTCGCCGTTGATCGCCTCGGCCTTCTTCAGGTCGAAGCGGGCGGGGTTGGGGTTCACGTTCGCGACGTCGAACGCCTCGACGAGCTCGTCGCGGCTGAACACGTCGCGGTCGGCCGAGAAGCCCCAGCCGAGCAGTGCGAGGTAGTTGACGAGGCCCTCGGGGATGAACCCGCGGTCGCGGTGGTGGAAGAGATTCGACTCGGGGTCGCGCTTGGAGAGCTTCTTGTTGCCCTCGCCCATGACGTAGGGCAGGTGGCCGAAGCGCGGCACGAAGGTGGTGAGCCCGATGTCGATGAGGGCGTGGTAGAGGGCGATCTGCCGCGGCGTCGAGCTGAGCAGGTCCTCGCCGCGCAGCACGTCGGTGATGCCCATGAGCGCGTCGTCGACGGGGTTGACGAGCGTGTAGAGGGGCGCTCCGTTGGGGCGGACGACCACGAAGTCGGTGGTCGAGCCGGCCGGGAAGTCGATGCGGCCGCGCACGAGATCGTCGAAGCCGAGGTCGACGTCGGGCACGCGCAGTCGCAGCGCCGGCACGCGGCCCTCGGCGCGGAAGGCCGCGCGCTGCTCCTCGGTGAGGTCGCGGTCGAAGTTGTCGTAACCGAACTGCTTCGGGCGACCCGCGGCCTCGTTGCGCGCGTCGATCTCCTCGGCCGTCGAGTAGCTCTCGTAGACGTGGCCCGATGCCTTCAGTCGCTCGATGACGGTCGTGTAGATCTCGCCGCGCAGCGACTGGCGGTACGGCGCGTGCGGGCCGCCGACGTCGATGCCCTCGTCCCAGTCGAGCCCGAGCCAGGTGAGCGCGTCGATGATCTGCTCGTAGCTCTCCTCGCTGTCGCGAGCCGCGTCGGTGTCCTCGATGCGGAAGACGAAGGTGCCACCGGTGTGCCGCGCGTACGCCCAGTTGAAGAGGGCGGTGCGCACGAGGCCGACGTGCGGCGTGCCGGTCGGCGACGGGCAGAAGCGCACGCGGATGTCGCGGCCGGTGGCGGTGGTCGTGGGGTGGATCGTGTCAGGCATCGCTGTCAATGTTAAGGCCCGTGGCCGGGTCGCCTCGACGGCCGACGAGGCGGGCGAGCAGGTCGGCGGCCACCGCCACGGCGGGCACCCCCGTGCCGCCCTTCGCCGTCACGAGGTGCAGCGTGCGGCGGTCGTCGTTCGCGGTGGCCCGCACGGCCACGCCCGGGCGCACTCCCGCCGACTGCACCGCGAGCGCGGGGAGCACCGCGACGCCGAGCCCGCTCGCGACGAGCTCCTCGACCGCGACGAAGTTGTCGGTCTCGACCGCGATCCGCGGCGCGAAGCCGGCCACGTCGCAGAGTTCGAGCAGGTGGCCGCGGCAGCGGGGGCAGCCGGCGATCCAGCGCTCGTCGGCGAGGTCGGCGAGGTCGACCGCGTCGTTCCGGGCGAGCGGATGGTGCGCCGGGATCACGACGTGCATCGGATCGCTGCCGATGGTGGTCACCTCGAGTCCGCGCGCGCTCTCGCGGTGCGGGTCGCTGCGGTCGCCCGGGTACGAGAACGTGAGCGCGACATCCGCGCGGTCCTCGCGCACCGCGGCGACGGCCTCGGGCGGCTCGGCCTCGACGAAGCTGACCTGCACGCCGGGGTGGCGGGCGGCCATCTCGGCCATGAACGCGGGCACGATCGTGGGCGACGCCGACGGGAACGCCATGAGGCGGACCCGACCGGAGCGGAGTCCGCGAAGCGCGGCCAGCTCGCCCGTCGCGGCCTCGAGGGCCGTGGCGACGGCCGCGCCGTGCCGTGCCAGAAGCCGGCCTGCGGCGGTCAGCCGGATGCCCCGCCCGGTGCGTTCGACGAGCGCCATGCCGGCGCGCGCCTCGGCGCGTCGTACCTGCTGGCTGAGCGCGGGCTGGCTGAACCCGAGGGCCGCGGCGGCCGAGGTGATCGTGCCGTGGTCGGCGATGGCGCGCAGCACGAGCAGGCTCGCGGCGTCGAGGTCGGTCATGACAGCAGGATAAGCGGTGCTTATGCATCGGATGCATCACTGGGCCTGTACGAATCGGATGGACGGGCGCAGGCTGTCGGCATGCCTCGCACCGACTCCTCCGGCCTCGACGTCCGATCCGCCGCACACCCGCGCTTCACCGCCGGCCGCGGCTACCTCGCCGCGTGCACGCTCGGCCTGCCGGCGACCGCGACGATCGAGGCGGTCGAGCGCGACCTCGAGCGCTGGCGCACCGGGCGGGCCTCGGCGGCGGACTACACCGCGGTGGTCGAGCGCGCACGCGCGCACGCCGCCGCGCTGCTCGGCACGACGGCCGACCGCGTCGCCGTCGGCTCGCAGGTCTCGCCGTTCGTCGCGCTCGCCGCCGCGTCGGCGCCACGCGGCGCCGAGGTCGTGTGCGTCGACGGCGATTTCAGCTCGGTCGTCGCGCCGTTCCTCGCGCGCGGCGACCTGCGGGTCCGGCACGCACCGCTCGACGCGCTCGCGGACGCGATCGGCCCGAGCACCTGGCTCGTGGCGTTCTCGCTCGTGCAGTCCGCGACGGGCGAGGTCGCGGACGCGGCATCCGTCATCGCCGCCGCCCGGGACGCCGGCGCCCTCGTGCTCGTCGACACCACGCAGGCCACCGGATGGATGCCGACCGACGACCTCGACGCCGACCTCGTCGTATGCCACGCGTACAAGTGGCTGTCGGCACCGCGCGGCGCCGCGTTCCTGGCCGTGAGCGATCGGGCGATCGCCGAGATCATGCCGCTGACGGCCGGATGGTACTCCGGCGAGGATCCGTGGGTCTCCTGCTACGGACCCGGGTTGCACCTGGCCGCCGGTGCGCGCCGGTTCGACGTCTCCCCCGCGTGGCACGCGTGGGCGGGCGCCGAGGCCGCGCTCGATGTGGCGGCGAGCCTCGACATGCCGTCCGTCCGGACGCACGACCTCGCCCTCGCCGACGCCTTCCGCGAGCGGATCGGGCTGCCGGCGGCCGCGAGCGCGATCGTCTCCTGGCCCGACCCCGAAGGGTGCGACCTCGCCGCGCTCACGGCCGCGGGCATCACCGCGTCGGGCCGGGCGGGCCGCGCCCGCGTCGCGTTCCACCTCTGGAACGATCCTGAGGACGTCGACCGTGCCGCGCGGGCGCTCGGGCGCTGACGAAGCCGTTCGTCCCGCCCATTCTTGACCGGGCGGTCAGTCGGTCGTAGCGTCGGATCGACCCCCGATCGGGAGCCACCACCTGTTCGAAGGAGGGGTGATTCGGATGAGTCGATGGACACGCTGGGAGGACTGGGTCGCCGTCGCGGTCGGCCTCGTCGTCGCACTCTCGGGCATCTTCCTCGAGCGCGAAGGCGCATCTCTGGTCTGGATGCTCGTGCTCGGCGTCCTGCTGGTCGCCTCGGGGCTCGTGAACCTCGCCATGCCCGGCCTGGTCGCGACCGAGTACGTGCAACTCGGCCTCGGCGTGCTGCTGTTCATCGCCCCGTGGATCGGCGGCTACGCCTACGAGCTGGGGCCCACCGCTTGGATCTCGTGGATCGGCGGCGCGGTCGCGGCGATCGTCGCGGCGCTCGCCATCCGGCCGGCGATGCAGATGCACGACCGCACCGTCCCGCATTGATCGACGGACGACCGAGGCGGGGGCGACGGTACCGGCCGGCGCCCCCGCCCGCCGCGACCTGACGCGGTTCCCATCAGACGACGACCCCCGGAACGACCCCTGAGCCGACGATGACGCACACCCCCCACCCCACTCGCACGCGGATCCTCGACGCGGCCGAGCGGCTCTTCGCCGAGCGCGGCTACGACGCGACCCCGACCTCCGCGATCGCACACGCCGCCGAGGTGCCGAAGGGCCTCCTCTTCTACCACTTCCCCGCCAAGACCGACCTCCTGCGCGCGCTCATCGGCGAACGGCTCGACCTCGACCCGATCGACACGACCTCGCTCGTCGCACTCGGCGACCCGGCGCGCGCCCTGCTGAACGTGACGCGCCGGCTGCACGAACTCCAGGAGGCCACCGACGTGCGGCGCGTCATCGTCTGGCGCGAGCAGCGAACCCATCCCGAGGTCCGGACGCGATTGCGGGAGTACCGCACCCAGCTCGAGGGCGTCGTCGAACGCGTGCTCGGGGCGAGCCTCGTCCATCCGATCGCCGCCCGGCGGCTGCGCGCGGCGGCCTCGGCGTGGGTCGCGATCATCAGCATGCCGGCGCCCGACGACGACGCCGGATCCGAGGTGCCGGATGTCGCGGAGCGCTCCCGGCTCCCCGAGCTCGCCGAGCTCATCTCGGCCGGCTTGCGCGAACCGGCCGCCTGACGACCGCCGCGCTGGCGGTCACGGCGCGACGCGCACCGGGTTCGCGAGCGTGCCGAGTCCCGACACCGTCACCTCGACGCGATCGCCGTCGACGATCGGGCCGACGCCGGCGGGCGTGCCCGTGAGGATCACGTCGCCGGGCAGCAGCGTGAACACGTTCGACGCGTAGGCGACGATGGCGGGCACCGAGTGCACCATGTCGGCGAAGCGCCCGTGCTGGCGGCGCTCGCCGTTCACGCTCGTCTCGATCACGCCGTGCTCGAGGTCGAGCTCGGTCGCGATGACCGGCCCGAGCGGGCAGAACGTGTCGAAGCCCTTCGCGCGCGTCCACTGCCCGTCGCGACGCTGGAGGTCGCGTGCGGTCACGTCGTTCGCGATGGTGTAGCCGAAGATCACGGATGCCGCGTCGGCCTCGCTCACGCGGCGCGCGACGCGACCGATGACGACCGCCAGCTCGCCCTCGTGCTCGACCTGCTCGCTCTCGGGCGGCAGCACGACGGCGTCGCCCGGGCCGATGACCGACGTGTTGGGCTTCAGGAACAGCAGCGGCTCGGCGGGCGCCTCGCCGCCCATCTCCTCCGCGTGCTCGCGGTAGTTCTTGCCGACCGCGACGACCTTCGACCGCGGGATCACGGGCGCGAGCAGCCGTGCCTCGCCGAACGGCACGCGCTCGCCGGTCGTGTCGTAGCCGGCGAAGAGCGGGTCGGACTTCAGCACGACGAGCTCGTGCTCCTCCTCGTCGACGATGCCGAACGAGATGGACTCACCGTGGGCGAAGCGCGCGACCTTCATGACGCCAGCCTACGGGGCGGCGCCGCCGGCGCCGCCGGACGAGCGGATGCGGGCGCCCGCAGGGGCACCCGCATCCGTACCCGACGTCAGGCGTCGAGGCGCACCATCCAGCCGTGCCGGTCCTCGACGCGGCCGTACTGGATGCCCGTGAGCTCCTCGCGCAGCGACAGGGCGAGCTCCTCCGCCTGCGAGCCCGAGTGCACGATCTCGAAGTCCTCGCCGAGCAGGCGCCCGATCGGCACGACCACCGCGGCCGTGCCGCACGCGAACGCGCCCACGATGTCGCCGGATGCCGCGCCCTCGCGCCACTCGTCGAGCGTCACGCGCCGCTGCTCGACCTGGTGCCCGCGGTCGGCCGCGAGGCGCAGGATCGAGTCGCGCGTGATGCCCTCGAGGATCGAGTCGGACTCGGGCGTGATGAGCGTGCCGTCCTTCGTGACGAGCACGACGTTCATGCCGCCGAGCTCCTCGAGGTACTTCCCCTCGTCGAGGAAGAGCACCTGCTGGCAGCCCTTCTCGTACGCCTCGGCTTGCGGGAGCAGGCTCGACGCGTAGTTGCCGCCCGTCTTGGCCGCGCCCGTGCCGCCCTTGCCGGCCCGCGCGTACTGGGTCGAGAGCCAGATGTTCACGGGCTGCACACCGCCGGGGAAGTACGCCGCGGCCGGGCTCGCGATCAGGTAGTACGCGACCTTCTTCGCGGGGCGCACGCCGAGGAACGCCTCCTTCGCGAACATGAACGGGCGCAGGTACAGGCTCGTCTCGGGCGCGCTCGGCACCCAGTCGGCGTCGATCGCCACGAGCTGCTTGAGCGAATCGATGAAGTACTCGACCGGAAGCTCGGGCAGCGCCATCCGGCGGGCCGAACGCTGCATGCGCGCCGCGTTCTCGTACGGGCGGAACGTGCGGATCGACCCGTCGGCGTACCGGTACGCCTTCAGGCCCTCGAAGATCTCCTGCGCGTAGTGGAGCACGGCCGCGGCCGGGTCGAGCTGGATCGGGCCGTAGGGAGAGACGCGGGGGCGGTGCCATCCGCCCTTCTCCGACCAGCAGATGTCGACCATGTGGTCGGTGAAGTGGTTGCCGAACCCGGGGTCGGCGAGGATCGCGTCGCGCTCGGCGTCGGACTTCGCGGACTCGTTGCGGGTGACCTGCCAGACGAGACCGGCGGGCGAGGGCGACTTGAGGGTGAGGTTCGACGTGGTCAAGGTGTTCCTCCTTCGGGAGCGGAAGTCAGTGGGCGCCGACGGGGGCGCCGATGCGTGCGGCGATCGCGTCGCCGATCTCGGAGGTCGAGCGCCGAGCGTCGCCGCGGTCGGCGATGTCGGCGGCGACCGCCTGTCGGACCCGGTCGGCGGGCCCCGCGTGACCGAGGTGGTCGAGCAGCAGGGCGACCGAGAGGATCGCGGCGGTCGGGTCGGCGATGCCCGTCCCGGCGATGTCGGGCGCGGAACCGTGCACCGGCTCGAACATGCTCGGGAACCGGCCGTCGGGGTTGATGTTGCCCGAGGCCGCGAGGCCGATGCCGCCGCTGATCGCGCCGGCCAGGTCCGTGAGGATGTCGCCGAAGAGGTTGTCCGTGACGATGACGTCGAATCTAGCAGGATCCGTGACGAGGAAGATCGTCGCCGCGTCGACGTGGAGGTAGTCGACCGCGACATCCGGGAACTCGGCGGCGACGGCGTCGACCTGCCGCTTCCACAGCGAACCGGCGAACACCAGCACGTTGGTCTTGTGCACGAGCGTGAGCCGCCTCTTCGGTCGAGCGGATGCCGCGGCGAACGCGTAGCGCACGACGCGCTCGACCCCGTACGCGGTGTTCACCGAGACCTCGTTGGCCACCTCGGCGGGCGTGCCGACGCGGATCGCGCCGCCGTTGCCGACGTAGGGCCCCTCGGTGCCCTCGCGGACCACGACGAAGTCGACGTCGCCCGGGTTCGCGAGCGGGCTCGCGACGCCCGGGTAGAGCACGCTCGGGCGCAGGTTGACGTAGTGGTCGAGCTCGAAGCGCAGCTTCAGCAGCAGCCCGCGCTCGATGTTGGCACCCGCGAGGCGCGGGTCGCCGGGCACGCCGCCGACGGCGCCGAGCAGGATCGCGTCGTGGCCCTTGATCGCGTCGAGGTCGTCGTCGGTCAGCACGTCGCCGGTCTCGAGGTAGCGGGCGGCGCCGAGCGAGAAGTGCGTGCGCTCGAACGCGACCTCGGTGCCGGCGGTCGCGGCGTCGAGCGCCTTGAGCGCCTCGCCCACGACCTCGGGCCCGATCCCATCCCCCGGGATGACCGCGAGCTTGACCGTCGATACCATGAACACTCCTTCGTCCGCCAGCCCTCCCAGCGTACTGTCCGCGGAGGGGACCGCTCACTACACTCGGCCTCAAGGGGGCGGGTGCCTCGCCTGCCCTCGTCCCGCGGCGCTCCCCCGCCGCCCGAGTGAAAGGCACCATCCATGAGTCTCGGTCTCGGAATCGTCCTCTTCGCCATCGGCGCCGTGCTCGCGTTCGCGCTCAACGTGGCGGTGGACTGGATCAACCTGCAGATGGTCGGCTACATCCTGATGGCCGCCGGTGCGGTCGTGATCGTGCTCGGCATCATCCTGATCGCGCGTCGCCGCAGCGCCGTCACCACGTCGCGCACGACCGTCGACCCGGCCACGGGCGAGCGCATCACGCGCAACGAGACGTCGCGCACCGACGACTCGACCACGATCTGATCGTCGGCGGCACGCCGCCGACCGGCCCCGAAGGGCGCCGCCTCAGTGCGAGGCGGCGCCCTTCGGCTCGTCCAGGGTGAGTGCGGCCACGACGGCGGCGGCGAGCATGAGCCCGACGCCGATGAGTGCCGTCACCACGACCCCGCCGTCGAAGGCGTGCGCGGCCGAGGCGACCAGGGCGGCCGCGTCGCCCGGAGCCAGCGTCTCCGCGACGTTCACGGCGCCCGCGAGCGTCTCGCGCGCGGCATCCGCCTCGCCCGCGGTGAGCGAGGCCGGCAGCTCGATCGCCGACCGGTACCAGGCCGCGAGGATGCTGCCGAGCAGGGCCGTGCCGAGCACCGCGCCCAGCTCGTACGCGGTCTCGGACACCGCCGAGGCCGCGCCGGCCTTGGCGGGCGGCGCGCTCGAGAGGATGAGCTCGTTCGAGACCGTCTCGGCGACGCCGATGCCGAGCCCGAGCAGCACGAACGCGACCACGAGGCCGGCGATGCCGGCGTCGGTGAACAGCGCCACCACGAGGTAGCCCGCGGCCGAGATCGCGAGGGCCGAGGGCACGAGGACACGCGGCCGGATGCGACGTCCGAGCGGCACGACCGCGAGCCCGGCGGCGATCATGGTGACCAGCCCGGGCGTGAGCGCGAGCGCGGCCTCGACCGGCGAGAGCCCGGCGATGAGCTGCAGATGCTGCGACACGAAGAAGAGGAACCCGACCAGCGCGATGACGCTGAGCAGGTTCACCAGCACGCCGCCGCCGAACGAGCCGGTGCGGAAGAGCCGCATGTCGAGCATGGGCGTCTCGGCGCGCAGCTGGCGGCGCACGAACCAGGCGCCGAGCACCGGGCCGATGAGCACTGCGGCCACGCCGATCGCGTCGACGCCCTCGGTCGCGAGGTGCTTGATGCCGTAGACCGTGCCCCCCATCGCGGCGAGCGACAGGATGATGCTCAGCACGTCGATCGGCCCCGGCGCGGGATCGCGGCTCTCGGGGACGAGCAGCGGCAGCAGGATCACGAGCGGGACGAGCACCGGCACCGCGAGCAGGAACACCGAGCCCCAGCCGAAGTGCTCGAGCAGGATCCCGCCGACGATCGGGCCGAGCGCGCTGCCCGCGGCGAATCCCGAGGCCCAGATGGCGATCGCCACGCGGCGCTGCTCGCGGTCGGCGAAGACCGAACGCAGCAGGGACAGCGTCGAGGGCATGAGCATGGCGCCGAAGAAGCCGAGCGCGGCGCGCGCCGCGATGAGCGCCTCGGCGGTCGGCGCGAACGCCGCCGCGACCGAGACGAGCGCGAAGCCGATCGAGCCGATCAGGAGCATCCGGCGCCGGCCGAACCGATCGCCCGCGCTGCCCATCGCGACGAGCAGGGCCGCGAGCACGAGCGGGTAGGCGTCGACCATCCAGAGCTGCTGCGCGGCGGTCGGCGCGAGGTCGCGCGCGATCTCGGGCAGCGCGAAGCTCAGCACGGTGTTGTCGACCGAGACGAGCAGCACCGGGAGCATGAGCACCGCGAGCGCGAACCACTGGCGGCGCGGCGCGCGTGCCCGGCCGGGGTCGGCATGGGCGGGGGCGGATGCCGTGGCATCCGTCCGTGCGGGAAGCGTGGCGGTGGTGGTCGTCTCGTCGATCATCTCGGGGTTCCTATAACTGTACCGTCTGGACGGTAGAGTATCAGATGAAGCCGACGCCCTCCTCGCTACGATCGGACCCATGAGCCGCCCACCCGCCGCCCGCGATGCCGTCCTCGACGCGTTCGAGCGCATCCTCATCGAAGCCGGGGAGCGTGCGGCCACGCTCGACGCCACCGCGAAGGCGGCCGGAGTCTCCAAGGGCGGCCTGCTGTACCACTTCGCCAACCGCGAAGCGCTCGTCGAGGGCGTGCTCGAGCGGTTCGCGCGCCTCGTCGACGAGGACATCGCGGTGCTCGAGCGCGCACCCGAGGGCGCGGTCGCCTACTACGTGCGATCGTCGGTCACCGTCGGCGGTCCGCTCGATCGCGCCGGGGTCGCCGCGACCCGGCTCGCGCAGGCCGGGCACGACTCGGCGGCGCAGACCATCCGATCGGTGCGGCAGCGCTGGCTCGCCGCGGTGCGCCGGCACGTGCCCGATCCCACCGTCGCCCTCGCGATCACGCTCATCGGCGACGGCCTGTACTACGACTCCGCCCTGCACGGGCAGGACCCCGAGCTCGGCGTCGACGCACCGCCGCCCGCCGAGCTCGACGCGCTCGTCGCGCTGCTCGAGCGCCTCGCGGCGGGTTCGCCTACGACTCGGTGATGTCGATCTCGACGAACACGTCGGCGTCGATCGCGCTGCGCACGCGCTCGAGCACCTCGGCCGGCACCGGCGAGTCGACGGTGAGCACCGACAGTGCCTGGCCGCCGGCCTCGCGGCGCGCGATCTGCATGCCGGCGATGTTGATGCCCGCCTCGCCGAACGCTCCGCCGTAGACGGCGACGATGCCGGGCCGGTCGGTGTAGATCATCACGATGTGGTGATCGGCGATCGGCACCTCGATCTCGTACCCGTTGATGCCGACGAGCTTCTCGATCTGCTTGGGCCCGGTCAGCGTGCCCGACACCGAGACCTGCGTGCCGTCGGCGAGCGCGCCGCGCAGCGTGATCACGTTGCGGTACTCGGGGCTCTCGGCGTCGGTGATGAGCCGCACCGCGATGCCGCGCTGCTCGGCGAGGAGCGGCGCGTTGACGTACGACACCGTCTCGCTCACGACGTTCGTGAACACGCCCTTGAGCGCCGCGAGCTTCAGCACGCTGACGTCGTAGTCGACGAGCTCGCCGTGCACCTCGACGTCGAGGCTCGTGAGCGGGCCGTGCGCGAGGCCGGCGAAGAGCTGGCCGAGCTTCTCGACGAGCGGGATGCCGGGGCGCACGTACGGGTCGATGACGCCGCCCGCGACGTTGACGGCGTCGGGCACCAGCTCGCCCGCGAGCGCGAGGCGCACCGACTTGGCGACCGAGATCCCCGCCTTCTCCTGCGCCTCGTCGGTCGACGCACCGAGGTGCGGCGTGACGATGACGTTCGGCAGCGCGAGCAGCGGCGACTCCTTCGGCGGCTCCTGCACGAACACGTCGAGCCCGGCGCCCGCGATGGTCTTCGCGACGAGCGCGTCGTGCAGCGCCGCCTCGTCGATGAGCCCGCCGCGCGCGACGTTCACGATGTACGCCGTCGGCTTCATCTTCGCGAGCTGCTCGGCCGCGATCATGCCCGTGGTCTCGGGCGTCTTCGGCATGTGGATCGTGATGAAGTCGCTGCGCTCGAGCAGCTCGTCGAGCGTGACGGTCTGCACCCCGAGCTGCTGGGCCCGCGCGGCCGTGATGTACGGGTCGTACGCGATGACCTCGACGCCGAACGCCTGCAGGCGCGCGGCGATGAGGGCGCCGATGCGGCCGAGGCCGATGATGCCGACGGTCTTCTCGTAGAGCTCGGTGCCCGTGTAGGCCGACCGCTTCCACTCCCCCTTGGCCAGCGCGGCGTGCGCGGCCGGGATGTGCCGGGCGAGGCTCAGGATGTGGCCGACCGTGAGCTCGGCAGCCGAGATGATGTTGGAGGTCGGTGCATTCACGACCATCACGCCGGCCGTCGTCGCCGCCTTGATGTCGACGTTGTCGAGGCCGACGCCCGCGCGCGCGATGACCTGGAGCTTCGGCGCGGCGGCGATCGCCTCGGCGTCGACCTTCGTGGCCGAGCGCACGAGGATCGCGTTGGCGTCGGCGAGGGCCGCGAGCAGCGCCGGGCGGTCGGTGCCGTCGACGTTGCGGATCTCGAAGTCGGGCCCGAGGGCGTCGACGGTGGCGGGCGAGAGTTCTTCGGCGATCAGCACGACCGGCTTCGACACGGACGGATCCTCACTGCGGTTGGGAGATGCGGCCTTGATGCACCGCGGAACGTCGCGCCGGCGTCGTCGGGGCGCGGATGACGCGGCCAGCCTACTTCAGCCGTGCCGGGTCGCCCGAATCGTGTGACGTGCGCAGCTGAGCAGCCGCGTCATGGTGTCGCGCTCAGGAGAGCAGTGCCCCCGGGCCGAACATGAGCAGGATGTCGAGGTACAGCGCCGCCGACACCGCGAGCCCGGTCAGGTACAGCACGGCCTGCACGAGCGCCGTCCGGCGCCGCCCGAGCAGGAACGCGACCGCGAACAGGCCGACGGGCAGCACGATCGACACGATGAGCACGACCCAGCCGAGCCCGGTGATCGACGTGTCGAGCGCCGACGCGATCTGGCTCATGCCGACGAGGTTGCCCACCGCCTCCCACGCGTCGTACGCGAAGAACAGTCCGAACGCGATCGCGAGCGTGAGCTCGAGCCAGAACGGCGTGCGGCGCACCGGCGCCTCCGCCTCGGCCGCGGCGGCGGTCATGCGGTCACCCCCGCCACGAACGCCACGGGCAGCAGCACGACGGCGCCGACCAGCAGCCAGATCAGCCGAGCCCTGGTCCGCCCGCGGGTCAGGGCGAACGTCACCCCGAACCACAGCGCCGGCGCGAGCACGGCGAGCCACAGCCCGAGCGCGAACATGACCTGCGAGACGGGATCCTGCGCGGCGTTCTGCACGCGCAGCACGCTGAGGATCCAGCCGAGCGTGTAGAGCAGGTAGACCCCGCCGAACACGCCGAGGAGCACCAGCTCGGCCGAGCCGGGCTGGGCCGCGGCGGTCTCGTCGGGCTCCCCGGCCTCCGCGATCGCCGACACGGCGGTCGCGCCATCCGACGTCGCGCCTTCCGCGCCCTCGACCGCACCGGGCGAGGGAGCGGCGGCCGGGCTCCCGACCCGCTTCCACCCCGGCGCGAGCGTCGCGTCGTCATCGCCCTCCCAGCGGAGGGCCTCGTCTTCGTCGTCGCCGTCGCGGCTCATGCCTTCACCCTATCGAGACGGTGCGGCACGGCGGGGCCGGCCGCAGCCGACCCCGCCGCAACGGGATGCCCAGCCCGATCAGAAGACCGGCGTGCCGTTCCGCACCAGCCGCCAGTTCTCCACGTGGAAGTCGGCCGGGTCGATCGTGCCCGCCGCCGACGCGTAGGAGATGATCGCCTCGCGGATCGCGACCTGCGCGTTGTAGACGACCGGCGCGGTCGCGATGTGCGGGAACCCGCCGCCGCCCGACTGGCGGTAGTTGTTGACCGCGACCAGGAACTGCTGGCCGGCCGTGACGGGCGCCCCGTTGTAGGAGAGCCCCACGATGCGCGAGCCGATCTCCTGCGAGATGTCGACGCCGTAGTCGAGCCCCGAGAACTGGTCGTAGTTGTAGTCGGGGGTGTTGAGGTTGTTCGTCCACGTCGCGGGGGCGACCGGGGCGTCGGGGGCGACCTTCACGAAGTACTTCGCGGAGTACTCGAGGTAGTCCTTGATCTGCGCACCCGTGAGGATCGAGGCCATCAGCGTGTTGTCGTAGATGTAGAGCCCCGCGACATCCCGGATCGTCACCTCGCCGGCGGGGAACGTCGCCCCGCGGTTGAACGGCGCGGCGATCGAGACGATCGGCAGTGCGGCCTCGGGAGTGCCCGCGACCGCGGCCGCCACCGTGGAGGTCTGCACGGCGTTGACGTAGTCGAGGATCGCCGTGTCCTTCCAGCACGCCTCGGCCGCCGACAGCGCCTCGGTCGAGACCGCCACGGGCGTGTTGACGTAGGTCACGACCGCCTCGTGCTGCGCGCGGACGACCGCGACGAGCTCGGCATCGTCGACGACCGTGTTCGTGTTGACCGTGGTGGCCGAGTGCTTCGCGACGCTCCACTTGCCGCGCACGAACTCGAGTTCGAGGTCGAAGATGCTGAGCCGCTGGCCCCAGTTCTTCGGCTCGCTCAGGATCACCTCGCGGCCCGTCGCGGCGTTGGTGACGAGGCGCTGCGGGATGTCCTTGTGGGCGTGCCCGAAGAGGATCGCGTCGATGCCGGGCACCTGCTCGGCCACGAGCGCGGCAGCGTTCTCGACGGGGAGGTCGCCGCCGTACGACGAGAGGCCGCTGTCGCCCGAGTGCGCGCTCACGACCACGACGTCGGCACCGGCGTCGCGCATCACCGGCACCCACCGCGCCGCGGCCTCGACGAGGTCCTGCACCTCGATCTTCCCGCTCACGTTCGCCTTGTCCCAGATCACGACGCCCGGGTTGGTGAGGCCGAGCACGCCCACGCGGATCGGCGGGCGCCCCTTCACCTTCATGCTCGTGATCGTGTACGGCGTGTACGCGGGCACCTTGGTGCCGGCGTGGACCGCGTTCGCGGCGAGCACCGGGCACTCCATCTGCGAGATCCAGTAGTCGAGGAACTCGAGCCCGTAGTTGAACTCGTGGTTGCCGAGCGCCACGGCGTCGTAGCCGATGGCGTTCATCTGCGCCGCGATCGGGTGGACCGCGCCCGACTCGGTCACGGGGTCGACGAGCGCGTAGTAGAACCCCAGCGGCGAGCCCTGGATGGTGTCGCCCGCGTCGAACAGCAGGGTGTGCTCGCGCCCGCGATCGGCGCGGATCTGCTTCACGACGCTCGAGACGCGCGCGAGGCCGATCGCGTTGCCGGCGCTGTCGCTGTAGGTCGCGTCCTTGTAGTAGTCCCAGTTCACGGCGTTGGCGTGCAGGTCGGACGTGCCCATGATCGTGATCGTCACCGAGCCGTCGCGCGGCGCGGCCTGCGCGGCGCCGGGCCAGCCGGCGGCGGCGAGGACGGAGGCCGCGGACGCGCCGACCAGCAGGCCGCGCCGGCTGAGGCCGGACGTGGTGGGCTCGGACGCGTCATCCGGGACGGCGCACGAGCACCAACGGGGGGCGGGTTCGGAGTGGGGAGCCGTGTGTCGGGTCATGGGTCAGATGCGACCACAACGGGTGCCGCCGCGACAAGGGGTCGGGCGGGATTTGCTCATCTGCGCACGCGAACGGCCCGCCCGGATGATCCGGACGGGCCGTTCGAGTCGTCAGCTAGCGAGCGACCTCGCCGTCGGCGCCGGACGAGGGCCGGCGCCGCATCAGCACAGTGACGGAGAGGGCGGCAGGTCCGCTCGCGTCAGCGAGCGACCTCGCCGTCGGCGCCGGACGAGGGCCGGCGCCGCATCAGCACAGTGACGGAGAGGGCGGCAGGTCCGCTCGCGTCAGCGAGCGACCTCGCCGTCCACGTAGTCGTCCTCGTCGACCTGCGTCCACGAGAAGAGCTTGCGCAGCTCGCGGCCGGTGGTCTCGATGGGGTGGCCCTGGCCCTTCTCGCGGAGCTCGAGGAACTCCTTGGCGCCGTTGTCCTGGTCGTCGATGAAGCGCTTGGCGAACGCGCCCGACTGGATGTCGGCGAGCACGGCCTGCATGTTCTCCTTGACGTGCGGGTCGATGACGCGCGGGCCCGACACGTAGTCGCCGTACTCGGCCGTGTCGGAGACCGACCAGCGCTGCTTGGAGATGCCGCCCTCCCACATGAGGTCGACGATGAGCTTGAGCTCGTGGAGCACCTCGAAGTAGGCGATCTCGGGCTGGTACCCGGCCTCGGTGAGGGTCTCGAAGCCGTACTGCACGAGCTGCGACACGCCGCCGCAGAGCACGGCCTGCTCGCCGAACAGGTCGGTCTCGGTCTCCTCGGTGAAGGTCGTCTTGATGACGCCGGCGCGCGTGCCGCCGATGGCCTTCGCGTACGACTTCGCAAGATCCCAGGCCGAGCCCGAGGCATCCTGCTCGACCGCGATGATGTCGGGGATGCCGCGGCCGGCGACGAACTCGCGGCGCACGGTGTGGCCGGGGGCCTTCGGCGCGACGAGGATGACGTCGACGCCCTCCGGGGCCTCGATGTAGCCGAACCGCACGTTGAAGCCGTGGCCGAAGACCAGCGTCTTGCCGGGGGCGAGCTGGTCCTTGACCGACTCGGCGTAGATGTGGCGCTGGAACTGGTCGGGCGCGAGGATGACGACGACGTCGGCCCACGCGGCCGCGTCGGCGACGCTCTTGACCTCGAAGCCGGCCTCCTCGGCCTTGGGCTTGGACTTCGAGTCCTCCTTCAGGCCGATGACGACCTGGACGCCCGAGTCGCGGAGGTTCTGCGCGTGCGCGTGGCCCTGCGAGCCGTAGCCGATGACGGCGACCTTCTTGCCTTGGATGAGCGAGAGGTCGGCGTCCTTGTCGTAGTAGATCTCAGCCATGTTGCGGTTCTTTCTCCTTGGTTGGGTTCGATGGGCGGATGTCGCGACGCGCGTCGCGACATCCGGAATCAGCTCTTGAAGACGCGCTCGGTGATCGACTTGCCGCCGCGGCCGATGGCGAGCAGGCCGGACTGGGCGATCTCCTTGATGCCGTAGGGCTCGAGGACCTTCAGCAGCGCGGTGGTCTTGCCGGAGTCGCCGGTGACCTCGATCACGAGGGCGTCGGTCGACACGTCGACCACGCGGGCGCGGAAGAGGTTCACCGCCTCGAGCACCTGCGAGCGGGTGGTGTTGTCGACGCGCACCTTGATGAGCAGGTGCTCGCGCTGCACCGACTGCGCGGGGTCGAGCTCGACGATCTTGATGACGTTGACGAGCTTGTTCAGCTGCTTGGTGACCTGCTCGAGCGGCAGGTCCTCCACGTCGACGACGACGGTGATGCGCGAGAGGCCGTCGATCTCGGAGTGGCCCACCGCGAGCGACTCGATGTTGAAGCCGCGCCGCGCGAACAGGCCGGCGACGCGCGTCAGCAGGCCGGGCTTGTCCTCGACGAGGAGGGAGAGCACGTGGGTCGACATGTTCAGTCCTCCTGGCTGAAGGCCGGCGAGTGGTCGCGGGCGTATTGGATGTAGGAGTTGGAGACGCCCTGCGGCACCATCGGCCACACCATGGCGTCGGCGGAGACGACGAAGTCGATCACGACCGGGCGGTCGTTCGTCTCGAGCGCGAGCTTGATGGCCGCGTCGACCTCCTCCTCCTTCGTCACGCGGATGCCGAGCGCGCCGTACGCCTCGGCCATCTTCACGAAGTCGGGCACCCGCACGGTGTCGTGGCCCGTGTTCAGGTCGGTGTTGGAGTACCGGCCGTCGTAGAACAGCGTCTGCCACTGGCGCACCATGCCGAGCGAGGAGTTGTTGATGACGGCGACCTTGATCGGGATGTCGTTGAGCGTGCAGGTCGCGAGCTCCTGGTTGGTCATCTGGAAGCAGCCGTCGCCGTCGATCGCCCAGACCACGCGGTCGGGCTGGGCGACCTTCGCGCCCATGGCCGCGGGCACCGCGTAGCCCATGGTGCCCGCCCCGCCCGAGTTCAGCCACGCGTTGGGCCGCTCGTACTTGATGAACTGCGCGGCCCACATCTGGTGCTGGCCGACGCCCGCGGCGTAGACGCCCTCGGGGCCGGTCAGCTCGCCGATGCGCTGGATCACGTACTGCGGCGCGAGCAGCCCGTCGGACGGCTGGGTGTAGCCGAGCGGGAACTCCGAGCGGAGGCCGTCGAGCGTGGCCCACCATTCGGCGAGGTCGGGCGCTCCGGCCGCGGTGACGTCGCGGTACGCCGCGAGCAGGTCGACGAGCACGTCCTTCGCGTCGCCCACGATCGGCACGTCGGCCGCGCGGATCTTGCCGATCTCGGCCGGGTCGATGTCGACGTGCACGACCTTCGCCTCGGGGGCGAACAGCGCGGCCTTGCCGGTGACGCGGTCGTCGAACCGGGCGCCGAGCGCCACGAGCAGGTCGGCCTCCTGGAGCGCGAGCACCGCGGGCACCGTGCCGTGCATGCCGGGCATGCCGAGGTGCTGCGGGTGCGAGTCGGGGAACGCGCCGCGCGCCATGAGCGTGGTCACGACGGGCGCCTTCGTGGCATCCGCCAGGGCGACCAGCTCGTCGGATGCGCCGGCGCGGATGATGCCGCCGCCGACGTAGAGCACCGGGCGCTTGGCCTCGGCGATGAGCTGAGCCGCGGCGAGCACCTGCTTGCCGTGCGCCTTGGTGATCGGCCGGTAGCCGGGCAGCTCGACCTTCGGCGGCCACGAGAAGGCGAACGTCGCCTGCTGCGCGTCCTTCGTGATGTCGACGAGCACGGGGCCGGGGCGTCCCGTGGTCGCGATGTGCACGGCGGCCGCGATCGTCGCGGGGATCTCCTCCGGGCGCTTGACGAGGAACGAGTGCTTGGTGATCGGCATCGTGATGCCGACGATGTCGGCCTCCTGGAACGCGTCGGTGCCCATGAGGTTCGAGAAGACCTGGCCGGTGATCGCGAGGAACGGGACCGAGTCCATGTGCGCGTCGGCGATCGCGGTCACGAGGTTCGTCGCGCCGGGGCCCGAGGTGGCGATCGCGACGCCGAGCTTGCCCGACGAGGAGGCGTAGCCCTCCGCCGCGTGGCCGGCGCCCTGCTCGTGGCGGACCAGGATGTGGCGGAGCCGGCGGCTGTCGAGCAGCGGGTCGTAGACGGGGAGGATCGCGCCGCCGGGCAGGCCGAACACGTCGGTGATGCCGAGCAGTTCGAGCGAGCGGACGACGGCCTGGGCTCCGGTGAGCATCTCGGGGCTGCCGTGCGTCGCGGACTGCGACTGCGACAGGGAGGCGGGCGATGGCACGGGACTGGATTCCGTGGTCATTCGATTCCTGTTCGTGGTGGGCGGGATGTTCGGGACAGGCGAACGTCTCAGCCCGTGGTCGCGCCTTCGGCAGCGGAGCGCACGAGCTTGGAGTACTTCGCGAGGACGCCTCGGGTGTAGCGCGGAGGAAGCGGAGCCCAGCCTTCCCGGCGGGCTGCCAGCTCGGCCTCGTCGACCAGTAGGTCGATGGAGCGAGCCGCGATATCGACCCGAATCAGATCACCATCGCGCACGAAGGCGATGGGACCTTGGTCGACCGCCTCGGGTGCTATGTGGCCGATGCACAGGCCGGTTGTGCCGCCTGAGAATCGACCGTCCGTCAAGAGTAGTACATCTTTTCCGAGCCCAGCGCCCTTGATGGCGGCGGTGATGGCGAGCATCTCGCGCATGCCGGGCCCGCCCTTCGGGCCCTCGTAGCGGATGACGACCACGTCGCCGTGCGAGATCTCGCCGTTGGTCAGCGCGTCCATCGCCGCGCGCTCGCGCTCGAACACGCGTGCGGGGCCCTCGAACGTCGCCGCGTCGAAGCCCGCGGTCTTCACGACGGCGCCCTCGGGTGCGAGCGACCCGTGCAGGATCGTGAGCCCGCCGGTCTCGTGGATGGGGTTGTCGAGCGTGCGCAGCACCTCGCCGTCGAGCGGCGGGATGTCCATCTCGGCGAGGTTCTCGGCGAGGGTCTTCCCGGTGACGGTGAGCGCGTCGCCGTGCATGAGGCCCGCGTCGAGCAGGGCCTTCATGAGCACGGGCAGGCCGCCGCGGCGGTCGACGTCGTTCATGACGTACTTGCCGAACGGCTTGAGGTCGCCGATGTGCGGCACCTTGGAGCCGATGCGGTTGAAGTCGTCGAGCGTGAGCTCGACCTCGGCCTCGCGCGCGATCGCGAGCAGGTGGAGCACGATGTTGGTCGAGCCGCCGAGCGCCATGCCGACCGCGATGGCGTTCTCGAACGCCTTCTTGGTGAGGATCTGCCGCGCCGTGATGCCGGTCTTCAGGAGGTTCACGACCGCCTCGCCCGAGCGGTGCGCGTAGTAGTCGCGGCGGCGGTCGGCCGACGCGGGCGACGCCGAACCCGGCAGCGACAGGCCGAGGGCCTCGGCGACCGAGGCCATGGTGTTCGCGGTGTACATGCCGCCGCACGCGCCCTCGCCGGGCGCGAACGCGCATTCGATGCGCTTGGCGTCGGCCTCGCTCATCTTGCCGGCCTTGACCGCGCCGACCGCCTCGAACGAGTCGATGATCGTGATGTCCTTCTCGGTCCCGTCCTCGAGGCGCACCCAGCCGGGCGCGATCGAGCCGGCGTAGAGGAACACCGACGAGAGATCGAGGCGGGCCGCGGCCATGAGCATGCCCGGGATGGACTTGTCGCAGCCGGCGAGCAGGACCGAGCCGTCGAGGCGCTCGGCCTGCATGACGACCTCGACCGAGTCGGCGATGACCTCGCGCGAGACCAGCGAGAAGTGCATGCCCTCGTGGCCCATCGAGATGCCGTCGGAGACCGACACGGTGCCGAACTGCAGCGGGTAGCCGCCGCCGGCGTGCACGCCCTCCTTCGCGGCCTGCGCGAGGCGCGCGAGCGAGAGGTTGCACGGCGTGATCTCGTTCCAGGAGCTCGCGATGCCGACCTGTGGCTTGTCCCAGTCGGCATCGCCCATGCCGACCGCGCGGAGCATCCCGCGGCTGGTGGTGGCCTCGATGCCATCCGTGACGACGCGACTGCGGGGCTTGGGATCGATCTCCGACATATCGTCGAGTCTAGATCCCCGCGAACGCCGGTTTCGCCGAGCGGTCGCCCGCCGCGACGGGCCCCGCGCGGGGTCTCAGCGGGCGGCCTCGCGCTGCTCGGCGAGCAGTTCGAGCAGCAGCGCCACGTCGTCGGGACCGCGCAGCCGGTAGGCCGCGAGCGACTTGCCCTGCCCCACCTTGACGCCGACATCGTCGGTCTCGAGCGTGGCGAACGCGTCCTCGTCGGTGACGTCGTCGCCGACGTACAGCACCGCATCGGCGCCCGAGTGCTGCCGCAGCCGGGTGAGCGCCTCGCCCTTGTCGCTCGCGCGCACGGCGAACTCGAGCACGTTCTTGCCGCTCCGGGTCGCGAGGCCCGGCAGCGCCGCCTCCACGCGCTCGCGGGCCACGCGCTGCAGGGCGGCGCCCGCGCTCGCGCCGAGGCGGCGGGTGTGCAGCGCGATGCCGGCGGGCTTGCGTTCCACCCACGCGCCCTCCGAGGTCGATGCCGCATCCTCGACGATCTCGATGAGGCGATCGAGCCGGGTGAGCTCGGTCTCGCGCAGGTCGAGCGTGACGCCGCCGCCGTCGAGCTGGAGCTCGACCCCGTGCGAGCCGCTGAGCAGCGCCGCGACGGGTGGCGCCGCGACATCCTTCAGGCTCTCGAGGGCGCGGCCCGAGATGAGCGCGACGCGCGTGTCGTCGGAATCGGCGAGCCGCTCGATCGCCGCGCGGGCGCGATCGGTCGCGCGCGCCTCGTCGGGGCGGTCGACGATCGGCGCGAGCGTGCCGTCGAAGTCGAGCGCGACCAGCAGGCGCGGCACCTCGGCGAGCCTCGCGATGGCGGCCCGCACGGGGTCGGGCACGCCCGGCGCGATGGGACCGGCGCCCGTGAGCGTCTCGAGGAAGGTCGCCGACCAGTTCGCGACGTCGTTCTCGCGCACGCGCTTGCGCAGCGCCCGCATGCGGCGCGCCCGCTCGCGCTTGGGCATGCGCGCCGCCTCGACCATCGCGTCCTTCAGGCCCTCGATGTCGTGCGGGTTCACGAGGATCGCCTGACGCAGCTCGTCGGATGCCCCGGTGAACTCGCTGAGCAGGAGCACGCCGTCGTCGTCGTAGCGGCTGGCCACGTACTCCTTCGCCACCAGGTTCATGCCGTCGCGCAGCGCGGTGACGAGCATGACGTCGGCGGCGAGGTAGAGCGCGGCCATCTCCTCGCGCGGGTAGCCGTGGTGCAGGTAGGTGATCGCGGCGTGGCCGAGCGTGGAGTGGTCGCCGTTGAGCCGGCCGACCAGGAGCTCGATCTCGTCACGCAGCTGGCGGTAGGTGTCGACGCGCTCGCGCGAGGGGCTCGCGACCTGCACGAGGGTCGCCTCCTCGACCGCGAGCCGGCCGTCGCGCAGGAGCTCGCCGAACGCCTTGATCCGGTGCCGGATGCCCTTCGTGTAGTCGAGCCGGTCGACGCCGAGCATGACGACCTCGGGGTCGCCGAGGCTGCTGCGGATCTGCCGCGCGCGCTCCTGGACCTCGGGCCGACGGGCGAGCTGCTCGAACGCGGCGGCGTCGATCGAGATCGGGAAGTGTCGCGCGACCACGTGCCGCACTCCCCCGTCGCCGTCGGGGACGTCGATCACGGTGCCGCGTGTGCGGTAGCCGAACAGCCGGCGCACCGCGCGCGAGAAGTTGCCGGCGTCGGCGGCGCGCTGGAAGCCGATCACATCGGCGCCGAGCAGGCCGTCGACGACCTGCCGGCGCCAGGGCAGCTGCGAGTAGATGCCGTACGCGGGGAACGGGATGTGGTTGAAGAAGCCGATCACGAGGTCGGGGCGGATCTCGCGGAGCATGCGCGGCACGAGCTGGAGCTGGTAGTCCTGCACCCACACGACGGCGCCCTCGGCGGCGGCGTTCGCGGCGGCCTCGGCGAAGCGGCGGTTGACGCGGACGTACGCCTCCCACCACTCGCGGTGGAACCGCGGCGGCGCGATGACGTCGTGGTACAGCGGCCAGAGGGTGTCGTTGGAGAACCCCTCGTAGTACTCCTCGACCTCGTCCGCCGACAGCGGCACGGGCACGATCGTGATGCCGTCGTGCTCGAACGGCGCGAACTCGCGGTCGGCGACTCCTGCCCAGCCGACCCACGCGCCGTCGGCGGCGCGCATGACGGGTTCGAGCGCGGTGACGAGGCCGCCCGGCGACCCCTTCCAGCGCGTGTCGCCGCCCTCGCCGCCGACGTAGTCGACGGGGAGCCGGTTGGAGACGACGACCATCTCGTAGACGGGCTGCGTATCCGGTTCGGATGAGTCGGTTGCGGGCTTCACGGCGACGGGTCCTCCTCGCGGACGGCTCCGATTCAGGCTACAGGAGGTCGTCGGTCCCACCCGCCGTCCAGCCTTCCGGGCTAGACTTCGAGACCTCATGATGCGCATCGGTATGAGCACCACCTGCGTCTATCCGCTCGAACCCGAGCACGCCTTCCGGCTGGCGAAGGAAGCGGGATTCGACGGGGTCGAGATCATGGTGACCCAGGAGGCCACCACCCAGCAGGCCGAGGGCCTGATCGAGATGTCGGAGCGCTGGGAGCTGCCGATCCTCTCGATCCATGCGCCCGTGCTCCTGCTGACGCACTTCGTCTGGGGCCGCGACCCTCGCGTGAAGCTCGCGCGCACAGCCGAGCTCGCGAGGTCCGTCGGCGCGGGCGCCGTGGTCGTGCATCCCCCGTTCCGCTGGCAGTCGAGCTACGCGCTCCAGTTCCTGCCGATCGTCCGCGAGCTCTCCGCCGAGCACGGCGTCGAGATCGCGGTCGAGAACATGTTCCCGTGGCGCGCGGCCGGGCGGAACATGAAGGCGTACATGCCCGGATGGGACCCGCGCGAGATGGACTGCGACGCCGTCACGCTCGACTTCTCGCACGCGGCGCTCTCGGGCGTCGACAGCCTCGAGTACGCGAAGGACCTCGGCGACCGCCTGCGTCACGTGCACCTCTGCGACGGCTCCGGCGCGATCGGCGAGGGCCAGATCTTCGACGAGCACCTGCTCCCCGGCTACGGGCGCGAGCCCGTCGCCGAGACGCTGCGGATGCTCGCCGACCGAGGGTGGGACGGCTCGGTCGTCGCCGAGATCAACACCCGCAAGGCCAAGTCCGAGGCCGAGCGGCTCGACATGCTCCGCGAGACGGTCGCGTTCGCACGCGAGCACACCGCGGCGGTCGCCGCGCCCGAGCACGAGTCGCCGCTGCGTCGAGCGATCGACGCGATCCTGCCCGGCCGCAACCGCTGAGCGGCGCGGCCGGGGTCCGGATCACGCGACGGCGGGTGCGAGCCGGCCGGCGGGCCGGATGGCGCGTCGCCGCGCCACCACGATGGCCGTGCCGACGGCGCCGAGCACGCCGAACAGTGCGATGACGCCCGCCGAGGCCCACACCGTGGAACCGCCCGCGCCCGAGACGATGTGCTGCATGCCCTGGACCGCCCACGTGAGCGGCAGGAACGGGCTGATCGCCTGGTACGGACCGCTGACGATCTCCAGCGGGTAGAGTCCGCCGGATGCCGCGAGCTGCAGCACCACGAGCACGAGCGACACGATCGTCCCGGCGCGGCCGAGCCACGCGGTCAGGAACGCGTGGATCGCGGTGAACGCGACGGCGAGCAGGGCCGAGAACGCGAGCGTCTGCGGCAGGAGCGCCCAGTCGACCCCGAGCGCCGTGTGCATGAGCAGCACCACGGCCGCGGCCTGGACGAGCCCGACGAGCGAGCCGCGGAACAGCGTGCGGCCGACGAGCCGCCCGGTGGGCGCGGTGCTCTCGAGCGCCTCCCGCGAGAAGGGCCGGAAGACCAGGAACAGGGCCATGGCACCGAGCCAGAGCCCGATCGGGGCGAGCAGCATCGCGACGACCTGGCCGACGTTGCTGATCTCGTGGTCGCGCGTGGACTCGGAGACGACAGGGTCGGCGACCACGCCGGCCGTCTGCTCCGGGTCCATGTCCTCCAGCGACGAGGTGCCCTCGGCGCCCTTCGCGAGCCCGTCGGCGAGGTCCTGCGTGCCGCCCGCGAGGTCGGACGCGCCGTCGGCCGAGGCGGACGCCCCGGACTCGAGCTGCGTCAGGCCGCTCGCGATGCCGCTCACGCCCGACGCGAGCCCGCTCGCGCCGTCGCGCAGCTGCGGGGAGCCGGCGGCAGCGGCGTTCGCGCCGTCCGAGAGCTGCGAGATGCCGGACTGCAGGCCGTCGATGCCCGACCCGGTGCCGGAGACGAGGGCCGCGCCGCCCGCTGCGAGCTCGTCGAATCCGGTCGCGGTGCCCGTTCGAAGCGCGTCGCCGCCGGCGGCGAGCTTCGCGAATCCGTCGGCGGTCCCGGCCTGCAGCTGGTCGCCGCCGGCGACGAGCTGGTCGAACGTCGAGTCGGTCCCGGCGACGAGGTCGTCACCGCCGTCGGCCGCGGCGTGCACGCCGGCCGCGTACTGCTGGATCGCCGCCTGCAGGGCGGCACCGCTCGGGTCGGCGGCAAGCAGCGCGGGCACGGAGGCCGCGAGCTGGTCGCCGCTCGCCGCGAGCTGGTCGATGCCGTCCACGTAGCCGGAGGTGCCTGCGACGACGCCGTCGCCGGCGATCCCGATGCCGTCGACGTAGGACGCGATGCCCGCGTCCACGCCGGAGCCCGCGGAGCGGACGCCTGCCACGTACTGCGCGATGCCGTCGTCGACCCCGGACCCGGCCTGGGCCACTCCGCCGACGTACTGCGCGACTCCCGACGTGATCCCGTCGAGCCCGCCCGCCTCGGTGTCGAGCGTGGCGACGCCGCCCGCGAGCTGCTCGACCCCGGACGTGTACTGGTCGACGCCCGCGGCGTACGCCGCGGCGCCGTTCGCGGCCTCGCTGGTCCCGTCGGCAGCCGAGCCGATTCCGCCCGCGAGCTGGTCGAGGCCGTTGGAGAGCGAGCCCGCGCCGTCGGCGAGCCGGCCGGCGCCGTCGGCGGCGTCGCCGAGCGAGCCGCCGACCGTGATGAGGTTGCCGTAGAGCCCCTCGAGGTACTGCGTGGTCAGCTCGTGGCCGAACGCCGAGGCGATCGCGTCGCCGACCGTGCCGCCCACGACGCCCGCGAGGTAGCCGTGCGCGTCGTCGGTGCGGATGTCGAGGTTCGCCGTGGTCGGGGCGTCGCCCGAGAGCGAGGTCACCGACGCCGAGAAGTCGGAGGGGATCGTGAGCACGGCGTAGGCGTCGCCGGCGGCGAGGGCCTTCGCGGCCTCCTCGTCGTTCGAGATCGTCCAGTCGAAGCCCGTGTCGCCGTCGCCGGTGAGCTCGGTGACCAGCTGGCGGCCGGCGAGGACCGGCTGCTCCTCGCCGTCGGGCGTCGTGATCGTGACCATCTCGTCGTTGTTGACGACGATCGCTGGGATGGCGTCGAACCGGTCGTCGGCGCCGCCGATCGCGCCGGCGACGAGGCCGGCGACGGCGATCGGCACGGCGGCGACCACCGCGAGCAGGGCGACGCGGCGCCCGCGACGGCGGACGGCGGTCGGGTCGGTGCGGGTCATCGGAGGGCCTCCTGCGGGCGGGTGACGAGGTCGAGCGAGCGGATGCCGCGGGCGTCGAGCGCCGCACGGACTGGGTCGAGGTCGGCGTCGAGCGGGGTCGTCACGATGAGGACGACGCCGGTGGGGACGAGGTGCGCGAGGGCCTGCCAGGTCCGCCGCGCGTCGGCCGCCACGACCTCGACATCGACGACCACGGCCGCCGGCTTCTCGGCGAGCGCCGCGGCGACGGAGACCAGCAGCCGGTCGAGCGGGTCGAGCGAGGCGAGCGGCGTGTCGGGGTCGAGCGCCCGCGCGCGCCAGGCGAGCGGGTCCGCGGAGGCGGTCCGCGCCTCCGCGACGCGGCGCAGCGCCGCACCCACGGCCGACCGTGTGGACCCGAGGCGGTACCACGGGCGGGTGGCGTCGATGCGGGCGGCGACGAGCTCGCCCGCGGTGCCGACGGGCGCGCCATCCGCGACCGGATCGACGACGGCGACCCGGCGCATCACGGCGCCGGCATCCGTCGGCAGCGGGAGTCCGAGCACCGCGAGCCGCCCGCCGGCCGGGAGCACGCGCCCGGCGAGGGTCGCGGCGAGCACGCGCCGTTCGCCGGGTCGACCGCGTGCGACCAGGGCGCCGCCCCTGGGCACGGCGACCGAGAACGGCCCGATCGGTTCGGCCGGGTCGCCGATGCGAAGCTCGTCGGCGAGCACGTCGGCGTCGCGCGCGGCGGCCCACTCCGACTCCGCGAGGTGGGCGCGCAGTCCCTCGCCCTCGATGTCGACGTCGGGCAGGATGCGCGCGAGCCATCGGGGCAGCCACCACGCGCCGCGGCCCGCGAGCGCCATGGCGGCGGGCACGAGCGTCATCCGCACCAGGAACGCGTCGAACGCGACGCCGAAGGCGAGCGCGAACGCGATGCCCTTGATGACCCCGGTGCCCTCGGGCACGAACGCGAAGAAGACGAAGAACATGATGAGCGCGGCGGCCGTCACGACGCGGGCGGCGTGCTGGAACCCGTGCACGATCGAGGTGCGCGGGTCGCGGGTCTTCACGAACTCCTCGCGCATGCCCGAGACGAGGAACACCTCGTAGTCCATCGCGAGGCCGAACAGCACGGCCATGAGCAGGATCGGCAGGAAGCTCAGGATGGGGCCCGGCTCGATGTGCAGCAGGTCGGCGAGCCATCCCCACTGGAACACCGCGATGGTGAGCCCGATCGCGCCGAACGCGGAGAGCAGGAAGCCGAGCGCCGCCTTGATCGGCACGAACACCGAGCGGAACACGATGAGCAGCAGGATGATCGAGAGCCCCACGACGATGAGTGCGAACGGGATGAGCGCGTCGGTGAGCCGCTGCGAGATGTCGATCGACACGGCCGTGTAGCCCGTGACCGCGATGGGCGTGCCGAACTCGTCGACGATCTCGCCCTCGAGTGCACGGATGTCCTGCACGACCTGCTTGGTCTCGGGGTCGGTGGGCGCGCTGTCGGGGATCACCTGGATGATCGCGGTGTCGACGGTCTCGTTCGGCAGGCCCTCGCCGACGTACGCGACGCCGTCGACCTGGGCCAGGCGCGCGGCGATCGCGTCGAGGTCGTCGAAGATGTCGGTGGTCTGCGTGATGTCGACTGTGACGATGAGCGGCCCGTTGTAGCCGGGTCCGAAGCCGGCCTCGATCATCTCGTACGCCTCGCGCTGGCTCGAACCGGGCTCGCCCCGGCCGCCGGGGAGGTTGAGGTCGAGGCTGGCCGCGGGGATGGCGGCCGCGCCGAGCAGGCCGACGACGAGGAGCACGAAGACGATCGGCGCCTTCAGCACGGTGTCGACCCAACGGCGGCCGAGCGTGGGCCGGCCGCCCTCGTCGTGCGCGACGGCGCGTCGGTGCGCACGGCTGCCCGGCTTGGGTGCGAGCCGGCCCTTCGCGAGCCCGAGCAGCGCGGGCAGCAGCGTCGTGGCGCCGATCACGGCGACGAGTACGGCGAACGCGGCCGCGACGCCCATGACGCTGAGGAACGGGATGCCGACCACGAGCAGGCCGAGCAGCGCGATGATGACCGTGAGGCCCGCGAAGACGACCGCGCCGCCCGCGGTCGCGACCGCCTCGGCCGCGCTCTCCTCCGGGTCCATGCCGCGCGCGAGCTGCGTGCGATGCCGCGACAGGATGAACAGCGCGTAGTCGATGCCCACGGCGAGGCCGATCATGACCGCGAGCATGGGCGCAGTGCTCGAGACCGGCGCGAACGCCGCGACGAGCGAGATGCCGCCGAAGGTCGCGGCGACCCCCACGAGGGCGGTGAGCAGGGGCATCCCGGCCGCGAGGAGCGAGCCGAACGTGATGAGCAGCACAACCCCGGCGAAGAGGACGCCGAACGCCTCGGTGATCGTCAGGCCGAACGTCGTGTCCTGGAAGACCTCGCCGCCGAAGGCGACCGTCAGCCCGGACTCGCGGCCCGTGTCGCCGGTCGCGAGCACGGCGTCGATCGACTCCTGCGTGACGTCGGTGGTCGGTCCGTCGAACTGCACCTGGATGTACGCGGTGCGCTCATCGTCGGAGACCTGGTCGCCCGCGTACTCGTCGAACGGTCCGAGCACGCTCGCGACGCCGTCGACGTTCTCGAGCTCGGTCTCCATGGCCTCGATCGCGTCGCGGTACGGCGCGTCCTGGACGGACTCGCCGTCGGGCGCCTCGACGACCGCCTTCGCGGAGGCGCCGGCGGTCTGGGGGAAGACCGCCGCGAGCTGGTCGATCGCGTCCTGCGACTCGGTGCCCGGGATCGCGTAGGACTCCTGGAGCTGGCCGCCGAGGCCGACGCCCAGGCCGAGCAGGGCGGCCAGGCCGAGGGCCCAGGCGATGATGACGAGCCAGGCGCGGCGGAATGCGGCGCGTCCGATGCGATGGAGGAAGAGGGCCACGGGTTCTCTCTCGGTGGGCGGCGGTCAGATGGGACGGGGCGGCGCGGGTCAGGCGGTCGGCGCGAGCATCTCGCGGATGACGTCGTGCAGGGCGACTCGGAGCTCGTCGTCGGTGGGGCGCAGCTCCTCGTCGGCGAAGGTGCGCCCCGCCGTGAGGAGGAAGGCGGCACCGCCGAGCGCGATGCCGAAGCGCACCTGGTCGGCGACGTTCTCGCGCTCCTCGCAGACGGCGGCGGCGAGGCGGCGCACCGAGGCGTTGGCGCGCGCGATGATCGGCAGGTCGGAGAGGCTCGGGCCCTGGATGAGGAAGACGTGCACGGCCTCGCGGTGCACGAGCAGCAGGTCGACGACCCGGTCGACGAGCACGCGCCGCCGACCGGTTCCGCGCCCGGAGAGGTAGGCCTCGAGCACCTCCTCGAACTCGGCCACGGCCGGTTCGATCGCGGCCTCGAGCAGCGCCTCCTTGGAGGCGTAGTGGTAGAGCACGCTCGACTTCGAGTAGCCCGCGCGGTCGGCGATGTGCTGCAGCGACGACGCGGCGAAGCCGATCGAGGCGAACTGCTCGAGGGCGACCTGCTTGAGCTCGTCGGCTGCGCGCACGCGCGAGGACGGCTTGACGTCGGTGGGCATGCGACGAGGGTACTTGACCGATCGGTCAGATCCTGCACGATCGGTCAGGGTTCGGGGCGTTCTCCCAGCCGCGCGCTGTCAACCGGTCGCCCCCGCCCGAGCGTGCGCGATAGCGTTGCGGCATGCGCAAGTACCTCTTCAGCACGGCGGTCCTGAGCTCGATCTTCAGCGCGATCGGCGTCATCCGTGCCACCGCGGCCGGCCCGCGCGACTGGAGGCTGGCGCTCATGTGGGTCTCGTGGATCGCGACGTTCGCCATCGCGCTCGGCACGGTCGCCGACGAGGAGAAGCGGCGAGAGCTGGCCGAGTAGGCGCCCGCTCCGAGCCGTCATCGTCCCGGTCGCCTGCGGCGGCGTGTCCGACCGGGTTCCCCGCGGGCGTGCCCGACACTGGAATGGACCATCCCGCCGCCGAGTCCGCGACCCGAACGCACGATCGAGAGGACACCGATGTTCCGCCGCTGGCGCCGCGCACGGCTCGCAGCCCAAGCCGCCGCCCACACCGCATCCGCACCGTCGCCTCGCGCAACGGCCGCGGACCTCCGCGGCGAGCACATCTTCGAGCTCGTCAACGCCAGGCTCTCGCGGTTCATCGGGCCCGAGGGCGAGTGGTCGCTCGTCCGCCGCGTCGCGGGCGACTCGGACCGCATTTTCCAGGCCATGCTGACGCACCAGATCGCGGCCGAGGTCACGCGCGCGATCCTCGAGGAGCGCGAGCAGGTCGCGGTGGTCGTCCCCGCCGACGAGGCTTCGCTCGCACTCAGCTGGACCCCGGCTCCGCTCGTCGTCTGGGCCGACCCGGTCGACCTCGGCGAGACGGCCGCCGCTGAGGACGCCGCGGCCGAGGCGGAGAACGCCGACGTCGCGGAGCTCGCACCCGTCGTCGACGCCCTCGCGGTGCGCGACACGGTCCGCGCCGCCTGATCGTCGGGCCCGCCCGGCTCGAGCGCGGCGCTCAGCCGCCGCCCTCGCCGACCCGCACGATGCCGTGCTCGTACGCGAGGATGACCAGTCGCGACCGGTCCCGCGCGTCGAGCCGCGCGAGCAACCGGCTCACGTACGTGCGCGCCGTCGCAGGACTCAGGTGCAGCGACCGCGCGATCTCCTCGTTGGTCTCGCCCAGCCCGACGTGACGCAGCACCTCGCGCTCCCGGCCGGTGAGCGACTCGATGCGCGGATCCCGAGGGCGGGGCACCGGCTCGTCGGCGAGGCGCCGCAGGAGCCGTCGCGCGACGTCCGGCGCGAGCAGGCTCCCCCCGGCTGCGACCGTGGCGATCGCGGTGCGCAGCTCATGCGGCTGGAAATCCTTCAGCAGGTAGCCGGATGCGCCCGCGCGGATGGCCTCGAGCACCTCCTCGTCGCCGTCGAACGTCGTGAGCACCACGACCTCGACCGAGGCGAGCGCGGGGTCGGCCACGATCCCCCTGGTCGCCTCGAGCCCGTCGAGCACCGGCATGCGCAGGTCCATGAGCACCACGTCGGGCACGACCTGCCGCACGATCGAGAGCCCCGCGCGACCGTCCGCCGCCTCGCCGACGATTTCGACCCCCGGCGCGCCCTCGAGCAGCGCCGCGACCCCGGCGCGCACGAGCGGCTGGTCGTCGACGAGCACCACCCGGACGCTCACGCCGCCCCCAGCGGGAAGCGCGCCGACACGCGGACGCCGTTCGGCCCCGCCTCCACGCCGACCGTGCCGCCGACGCTCGCCGCCCGTTCGGCCATACCCTCGAGTCCGTTCCCGGCGGGCAGCGCGTCGAGCGGCCCGCCATCGTCCTCCACCTCGAGCACGAGCTCATCGGGAACGCACGTCGCGCTGATCCGCACGCGCGAGCCGTCGGAGTGGCGGATCGCGTTGGTCACGGCCTCCTGCGCGATACGGAATGCCGCGGCATCCGTCGCGGGCGGGATCGTCGCGCCGTCGAGCGCGAGGTCGACCTCGACCGCGAACCCCGCGCCGCGGACGGCCTCGACGAGCGGTCCGAGCGTGCGCAGCGTCGGCCCGCCGGGCCGTGGTTCGGCGGCGTCCCCCGACCGCAGGACGCCCACGGTCGCGCGCAGCTCGCGCAGCGCCTCGGCCGCCGACTCGCCCGCGTGCCGCACCGCGGTGCGCGCGGCGTCGTCGTCGAGGCCGATCCGCTCGTCGGCGACGTGCGATTGGATCGAGACGACCGTGAGTGCGTGGCCGATCGAGTCGTGCAGGTCCCGCGCGATCGCCATCCGCTCCGAGCGGACCCGGCGGTCGGCGAGGAGCTCGGCCTCCTGGCGCTGCAGCTGCGCGATCCGATCCGCACGAGCCCCCGCGACGCGTCGCAGGCGGACCACCTCGCCGAGCGCGATGGCCGCGCCCATCAGCGCCACGTGCGACACGAGCTCGTAGCCGACCACGAACGCCGCGCTGTCGCCCTCGATCAGGCGGGCGAGCACCGACACCGCGAGCAGCGTCGCCGCGCCGGCGACCGCGAACCTGGTGCGTCCGGCCTCCGCCGCCGAGAAGAGCGCCGGCGCGACGGGCACCGAGACCGGCACGGCGGGGTAGCCCGCGGCGAAGTAGGCGACCACGCCGAGGATCGTGACCGCGAGCACGGCACGCGGGTACCGCCGGCGCGCGAACATCAGCGCGCCCAGCCCCGCCGCCCAGAGGTAGGCCAAGGCGTCGACCGGCCGCGTCGCGGCCTGTTCGGCGCCGATCACGAAGGCCAGCACGAGCGTCACCGCGACCGCGAGGCCCGCGTCGACCAGCACCGCGCGGCGCACCGGAGCCGGCTTGGTCATGCCCCCACGCTAACCCGAGGGCCCCGACGCGGCCATCGCCCGGAGGCGACATCCGGCGTCGACCGGGAGCGAGGGCGGATCGGGATCCGGGTCGGTATCGGCCGCGGAACGGCGTTCGTAGCGTCGAACGCATGACTGAGAACACCACCCCCACCACCGTCCGCCGCCGACCGCTCGGCCTGCCGATCATGGCCCTCGTCGGGCTCGCCCTGCTCGCCGCACCGCGCGTCGTGCTGCACGACCTCGGGATCGTCACCGAGGAGAACCCCCTCACGATCCTGCTCGTCGTCGTGCCCGTCGCGGTCTGGATCGCCGTGGCCGTCGCGATGCGCGTGCCGAACCCCTTCCTCACCCTCCTCGTCGTGGGCGCCATGTACGGCGTCATCCTCGCGCTCGGTCACCAGGTGATGTGGGCCGAGGCGTTCGAGGGCGCCCCGCCGGTGGTGTTCGGCAGCGAGCTCGTGCCGCGCTTCGCGGCCATCGTGAGCAGCCTGTTCACCGGCACCATCGTCGGCGCGCTGGCCGGCCTGATCGCGTGGGGCATCCGCCGGGGCATCGACTCGGCAGGCCGGCAGCCGGCCTGATCCGCTCCGGCCGCTCCCGGCGCTCCAAAATCCCGCGGTGATTCTTGTACGGCCACCGCGAGCGACCGCTCCCCCGCCGTTCGTAGCGTGAACGCGAGGCATTCCGCCTCGTCCGACGATCCGAACGCCGACCGACGGGAGCCGCATGACCGCCACCGAATCCACCCCCGACGCCGTCGCCGCACCCGAGCGCGCGCGCAGCCGCACGTCGGCGCGCGACCTCGCGCAGATCGCGGTGTTCGCCGCGCTCATCGCCGCGCTGGGCCTGCCCGGTGCGCTCTACCTCGGCGGCACCGCCGTGCCGATCACGTTCCAGACGCTGGGCGTGATGCTCGCCGGCGCCATCCTCGGCGCCCGCAAGGGCGCGCTGTCGGTGCTGCTGCTGCTCGCGCTCGTCGCGGCGGGGCTGCCGCTGCTCTCGGGCGGGCGCGGCGGCATCGCGGTCTTCGCGGGCCCGTCGGTCGGGTACCTGATCGGCTGGGTGCTCGGCGCGTTCGTGGTGGGCTGGCTGACGGCCCGCCTGCTCCCGACGTACCGCGTGCTGCCGGCGCTCGCCGCGACCGCCTTCGGCGGCATCGTCGTCGTCTACCTCGTGGGCGTGCCGGTGCTCGCCGCCATCACGGGCACGCCGCTCGGGGTCGCGCTCGCGGGCTCCGCGATCTACCTGCCGGGCGACGTGCTCAAGGTCGTGGTCACCGTGTTGGTGGCCAAGGGCGTGCACCGGGCCTGGCCCGGCCTCATCGAGCCGCGGCCCTGGCCGTGGCGTCGCCGGGCGGTGACCGCGTCGGCATGAGCGAGTGGCTGCGCGGCCGCCCGGAGCGGGTCGCCCTGGTGTTCGGCGGCGACGCCGTGCGCTACGGCGAGCTCGCCCGTGCGGTCGACGCGGCCGTGCTCCCGGCGGGTCCGGGCCCGGTCGGATGCCGCGCCGGCGCCGGTCCCGCCGAGCTGGTCGTGACCGTGCTGGCGTGCCTCGTGCGCGGCCGGGCCGTGGTCGTCGGCGCCGACCAGGCCGCCGCCGATCGGCTCGGGGCGGCGATGCCGGATGGCACCGAGCTCGCCCTGACGACCTCCGGGTCGACCGCGACCGACGGCGCTGCCCCGCGCGTGATCGCCCGGACGAGCGCGTCCTGGCTCGCGTCGGCCGCCCCGCTCGCCGACGTCGCCCGTCTCGGCGCACGCGACCGGGTCGCGGTAACGGGGCCGCTGCACGTCTCGATGCACCTCTACGCGGTCCTGCATGCGCTCTGGCTGGGTGCGACGGCGACCGACCTCGTCGATGGGGCGTCCGTCGTGCACGCGACGCCCACGCGCCTCGCGCGCCTCGCCGAGTCGCCCGCGATGCCGCCGGCCGCGATCGTCGCGGGCGCCGCGCTCGGCGAGCGCACGCGAGCGCGGGCCGAAGCCCGCGGCGTCCGCCTCACCGAGTACTACGGGGCGGCCGAGCTGTCGTTCGTGCTCGCCGGATCGGGCGGCTCGCTCGCGCCGTTCCCCGGTGTCGACGTCGAACTGCGCGCCGGCGGCGCCGGCGACGAGCTCTGGGCGCGCTCGCCCTACCTCGCGCTCGGCGTCGTGGGCGGCACCATGCGCCGCGACGAGCGTGGATTCGCGACGGTCGGCGACCTCGCCGAGCGCACGGCCGACGGTGGCCTCCGGGTGCTCGGACGCGGCGACGCGGCCATCACGACGGCGGGCGCGACCGTGCCGGCCGAGCAGGTCGAGGCGAGGCTCGCGGCCCTGCCGGGCGTGCGCGCCGCAGCCGTCGTCGGCGAGCCGCACGAGCTGCTCGGCCAGCGCATCGCGGCCGTGCTCGAACTCGACGACGGTGTCGGGCTCGAGCAGGTCGCGGCCGCCGCACGGGCGTCGCTGTCGCCCGTCGAGCTGCCGCGCCGCTGGTTCGCGCACGCGCTGCCGCGCACCGAGTCCGGCAAGCTCGCGCGCGGCGTGCTGCGGGACGCGATCGTCGCGGGCCGTCTCGGGCCGGGGCATCCGGCGCCGTTCGAGCGCGGGAGCCGCGCATGAGCGCCGTCGACCGCTCCCCCGTGATCGTCGCGGCCCGCCGCACCGCGATCGCGACGTCGGGGCGCGCGTTCGCCGCCCACGCGGTGGATGCGCTCGCCGCGCCGGTCGTCGCCGCCGCGGCCGAGGCGGTCACGGCATCCGGCCTGCCCGTCGACGACGTCGTGCTCGGCAACTGCATGGGGCCGGGCGGCGATCTCGCGCGCGTCGCCGCGCTGCGCGCCGGACTGGGCGTCGAGGTGCCGGGCGTCACCGTCGACCGCCAGTGCGGATCGGGCCTCGACGCGGTCATGCAGGCCGCGTCGCGGGTGCGCGCGGGCGACGCGCGCCTCGTCATCGCGGGCGGCGCCGAGTCGGCGTCGACCGCGCCGCACCGGCTCTGGCCCGGCACCGGCGAGCGGTTCACGCGCGCGCCCTTCGCGCCGACCGGATTCCCCGACCCCGACATGGGGCCGGCCGCCGAGCACCTCGCCCGCGTCCGCGGCATCACCCGCGCCCGCCAGGACGCCTGGGCCGCCCGATCGCACGCACGCGCCGCGGCCGCACAGGCGGCGGGCGCCTTCGACGCCGAGATCGTGCCGGTCGACGGCGTCGTGCGCGACGATCGCCCGCGCGCCTCGATGGACCTCGGCCGCCTCGCACGCTTCCCACCGGTCTTCGCGCCAGCGTCGGCGTCGCTCGCACGCGACGGCGCACGGCCCGGCGGCACCGTGACGGCCGGCAACTCCTGCGGCGTCTCGGACGGCGCCGCGGCGATGGCCGTGACGACCGCCGAGGTCGCGCGCGTGCTCGCGCTCCCCGCGCTCCGCGTGCGCGCGGCCGCGGTCGCGGGCTGCGATCCCGCGCTGCCGGGTCTCGGCGCCGCGCCCGCCGCGCGCGCCGCGCTCGCCCGCGCCGGCATGACGGTCGCCGACCTCGGCTTCGTCGAGATCACCGAGGCGTTCGCCGCGCAGCTGCTGGCCGTGAGCGACGAGCTCGGGCTCGACGATGAGACGATCTCGGGCGACGGCGGCGCGATCGCGCTGGGCCACCCGTGGGGCGCCTCGGGCGCCGTCCTGCTGGTCCGGCTCGCGGCGCGCATGCTCGCGCGCGACGACGCCCGAGCGGGGCTCGCGGCGTGCTCGATCGGCGGCGGACAGGGCATCGCGATGATCGTGGAGCGGGTCGCATGAGCGTCATCCGGTTCGAGCGGGTCGGCCACGCCTTCGGCGACGAGCGCGTCGTCGACGGCGTCACCCTCGAGCTCGCCGAGCGCCGCGTCGGGATCGTCGGCGCCAACGGCTCGGGCAAGTCCACGCTCGCCCGCATGGTCAACGGCCTGGTGACGCCGACCGAGGGGCGCGTCGAGGTCGACGGCCTCGACGTCGCCCGGTACGGCCGCGAGGTGCGCCGACGCGTCGGGTTCGTGTTCACCAACGCCGACACGCAGATCGTGATGCCCACCGTCCGCGAGGACGTCGCGTTCACGCTGCGCCGGCACCGGCTGAGCCCGGCGGATGCCGCCGCGCGCGTCGATGCGACCCTCGAGCGGTTCGGGCTCACGGGACTCGCCGACCGCCCCGCGCACCGCCTCTCGGGCGGGCAGAAGCAGCTGCTCGCGCTCGCTTCGGTGCTCGTCGGCGAACCCTCGATCGTCGTCGCCGACGAGCCCACGACGCTGCTCGACGCCCGCAACGCGCGGCGCATCGCCGAGCACTTCGAGGCGCTCGACCAGCAGCTCGTGGTCGTCAGCCACCAGCTCGAGCTGCTCGAGTCGTTCGATCGCGTGATCGTCATGGAGGCCGGGCGCGTCGTGGCCGACGACGAGCCGCGTCCCGCACTCGACGCCTACCGGGCGCTGATCGGGTGAGCTCCGCATGATCGGCGTGTACCACCCCGGCACCTCCCCGGTGCACCGTGCGCCCGCGCTCGCGAAGCTCGCGCTGCTGGCGGACGCGGTCGCCGTGGTGACGCTGCTGCCCTCGCTCGCGGCGCTCGGCGCGGCATCCGTCGCGGTCGTCGCGGTGTTCGCCGTCGCGCGCATCCCCGTGCGGCTGGCCTGGCGCCAGGTCGTGCCCGTCCTCTGGGTGCTCGCCTTCGCGGTGCCCGTCCAGTGGATCTTCGCGGGCTGGGAGGCGGCCGCCATCATGGGCGTGCGGCTCGTGCTCGCGGTCGCGCTCGCGGCGGTCTACTCCCTCACGACCCCGGTGTCGGCGACGCTCGACGCCATGCAGGTGCTCCTGCGACCGTTCCGTCGCTGGGTCGACGCCGACCGCGTCGGGCTCGCGCTCGCGCTCGCCATCCGCTGCGTGCCGCTGCTCGCCGAGCTCGTGCGCGAGGTGCTCGAGGCACGGCGAGCGCGCGGGGCCGAGGGGTCGCCCACGGCGTTCGCGGTGCCCGTGATCGTGCGCGCGCTGCGGACCGCCGACCACCTCGGCGAGGCGCTCATGGCGCGCGGCGTCGACGACTGAGGAGTGTCGCCGGGATCCGGCAGACTGGTCGATCGCCGACCCGACGGCCGACCTGAAGGAGCCACCCACCCCGATGATGGGCATCACCCACGCGACGAGCGGCGCCGCCGCATGGATCGCGATCACCTCCACGCTGCCCATCGTCAGCTCGGGCGCCTATCCGCTCGATCCGGTCGGCGTGCTCGCGGGCACCGCGGTCTGCGCCGGCGCGGCGCTGCTGCCCGACGCCGACCACCACAGCGCGACCATCGCGCACTCGGTGCCGCTGCTCGGCCGGATCGCGACGGGCACGGTCGGCATGCTCTCGGGCGGGCACCGGCAGGGCGCGCACTCGCCGATCGCGCTCGCACTCGTCACGGCGGGAGCGTGGGCGCTCACGCTCGCGACCTTCGCGACCGACGGGTTCGGCACGCTGGCCGTCGGCGCCGGCCTCGGCGCGGCCGCGCTCACGGCGTTCGGGCTCAAGGCGCGCGACTTCGTGCGCACCTGGGCCGCGGCGTGGGCGCTCGGCGCGATGCTCGGCGCGTTCATCGTGCTGTTCGCGCCCGAGCAGGTCGCCTGGTTCCCGCTGGCCGTCGCGGTCGGGTTCGTCGTTCACCTCGCCGGCGACTTCCTCACCACGGGAGGGCTCCCGGGCCTGTTCTGGCCGTGGGTGCCGCGTCCGCCCGAGGTGCTGCATCCCGTGCCGGTGCTGAACCGCATCTGGATGCGCAACGGCTACGTCGCGCTGCCCGTGCTCGGCGACACGGGCTCGCTCCGCGAGACCCTGCTCGGCGCGGTGCTCGGCCTCTACTGCTTCACGGGCTTCGCGCACGAGGGGCTGCTGCTGATCGGCGTCGACCTCTCCGCGTTCTGGTGAGGCACCATGGACGCGTGAGTACGAACGCACTGCCCGAGACCGTCGCCGTGCGCTTCGAACCGGCCTCGGCCGCGCAGGACGTCGCGACCGTCGAGGCGATCGCGGCGCTCGTCAACGCCGTCTACGACGTCGCCGAATCGGGGCTCTGGGCGGATGGCGCGCAGCGCACGTCGCCCGCCGAGGTCGCCGAGCTCATCGCCGACGGGCAGATCGCGACCGCCCGCGCCGGCGGCCGCCTCGTCGGCGCCGTGCGGTTCCGGTCGCTCGATTCGGAGGTCGCGGAGTTCGGCATGCTCGCCGCCGACCCCGAGTGGCGCGGGCGGGGCGTCGGTCGCGACCTCGTCGCGTTCGCCGAGGCGAGCGCCGCGGCATCCGGTCACCGCACGATGCAGCTCGAGGTGCTCGTGCCGCGAACCTGGACGCACCCGTCCAAGGAGTTCCTCCGCGCCTGGTACGCACGCCTGGGCTACCGCGTCGAGCGCGTCACGCACCTCGAGGAGCTCTACCCCGACCTCGCGCCGCTGCTGGCCACCGAGTGCGACCTCGAGGTCTCCCGCAAGCCGCTCGTGGGAGCGAGCACGCGGGAGAACACCACCAGGTCGTCGCCGTCCGTCCAGTAGTCGGCGATCCGGGCCACCTCGTCGTAGCCGAGCCGCGCGTAGAACGCGCGCGTTCCCTCGAACCGGTCGGTGCCGGAGGTCCGGACGAGCAGCAGGCGCTGGCCCCGCTCGACGAGCTCGCGCTCGACCTCGCCCATGAGCGCCCGGCCGACGCCGGTGCCCTGCAGGCCGGCGCGGACGCCGATCATCGTGAGATCCCAGACGCGGTCGGTCGCCTCCTCGGGGCGCGCGTAGACGACCCCGACGATCCGCTCGCCGTCGATGGCGACGAGGCATCGCGACTCGCCGGACGCCAGGTGGGCGTCGAGCACGCCCTCGAGGAAGCCGGCGTCCTCCGCCTCGAACAGCGTGGAGTCGATCATCGCGCGAACCGCGTCGTCACGGTCTGTGGCGGTGTACTCGCGAATGACGGGCATCGTGGACCTCACCTTCCCTGCGCCCCTCCGGAGACGACGAAGCCCCGACGATCGTGATCGCCGGGGCCGGTGGTGCACCCCCAGGGACTTGAACCCTGAACCCACTGATTAAGAGTCAGTTGCTCTGCCGATTGAGCTAGAGGTGCGTTTCGGGCGGGATTTCGACAACCCCGAACCGAGGATCAACGGTATCAGGTGGCCGCCCCGAACGCGAAATCGGAGCGCATCCGGGCGCGTCGTCGCATCCGTCGCCGTCAGGGGGCCCGCGGCTAGGCTGACAGCGTGACGGATGCGACGACCCCGCCGGAACCCGACGACACCGCCGATCAGGCCCTCGAGGCCGATCTCGACGCCCTCGCGCTCGACAGCGACCTCGCGCTCGCGCTCGAGCTCGCCGACCTCGCCGACCGTGCCGCGATGGAGCGCTTCCGGGCGGTGGACCTGCAGGTCGACACCAAGCCCGACCGCACCTACGTGACCGAGGCCGACCTCGCGGTCGAACGCGCCGTGCGCGAGCTCATCGCCCGGCGGCGGCCCGCCGACGGCGTGCTCGGCGAGGAGTACGGCACGGCCGGGTCGGGCGCGCGGCAGTGGATCGTCGACCCGATCGACGGCACCTCGAACTTCCTGCGCGGCGTGCCCGTGTGGGGTGCGCTCATCGCGCTCACGGTCGACGGCGCGCCCGTCGTGGGCGTCGCGTCGATGCCCGCGCTCGGCCGACGCTGGTGGGGCGCGCAGGGCCTCGGCGCGTTCACGACCGACGTGCCGGGCGGCGAGCCCCGTGCCATCCGGGTCTCGCAGGTCGGCGGTCTCGCCGACGCGTCGCTGAGCTTCCAGAGCATCGCGCAGTGGCGCGATGCGGGGCAGCTCGACCGGTTGCTCGCGCTGGGCGAGCGGGTCTGGCGCGACCGGGCGTACGGCGACCTGTGGTCGTACTGCCTGCTCGCCGAGGGCCTGGTCGACATCGTGGCCGAGTTCGACCTGAAGCCGTGGGACATCGCGGCGGCCGTGCCGATCATCGAGGCGGCCGGCGGCCGCGTCACGTCCACGTCGGGCGCGGCGCTCGGCGACGGCAGCGTGCTGGCCACGAACGGCCGGCTGCACTCGGCCGTGCTCGACGTGCTCGGCAGCGGCGCGACCTCCGGTACCGCCTGATGGAGCTGTGCATCTTCACGGAGCCGCAGCAGGGGTTCAGCTACGACGAGCAGCTCGCGCAGGCGCAGGCGACCGAACGGCTCGGTTTCGACGGATGGTTCCGCAGCGACCACTACCTGCGCATGGGTCCCGGCGACCCGATGCCGGGGCCGACCGACGCGTGGACGACGCTCGCCGGCCTCGCGCGCGAGACCAGCCGCATCCGGCTCGGCACGCTCGTCTCGTCGGTGACCTTCCGACACCCCGCCATCCTCGCGATCCAGGTCGCGCAGGTCGACGCGATGTCGGGTGGCCGCGTCGAGCTGGGCCTCGGCACCGGATGGTTCGCCGAGGAGCATGCCGCGTACGGCCTCCCGTTCCCCGAGCGCCGGTTCGACCTGCTCGACGAGCAGCTGCAGGTGGTCACGGGCCTCTGGTCGACGCCGCCCGGCGAGCACTTCGACTTCGCGGGGCGCCACTACCGCCTCGAGCAGTCCCCCGCGCTGCCCAAGCCCGTGCAGCAGCCGGTGCCGCTCATCGTCGGCGGCGGCGGACCGACGCGCACGCCCGCCCTCGCCGCACGCTACGCGACCGAGTTCAACCGCGGGTTCACCGGCGAGGACGAGATCGCGGCCGCCTTCGCCAGGGTGCGCGCGGCCTGCGAGCAGATCGGCCGCGATCCCGCCACGCTCCGCCTGAGCGTGGCCCTGCCCACGGTCGTGGCGACGGATGACGCGACCTACCGCCGGCGCCTCGACGCCATCCACGCCGACCCCGGGACCTTCGCCGACGTGAACATCGCGGGCACGCCCGAGCGGGCCGTCGAGAAGCTGCGGCGCCTGCGCGAGCTCGGCGCCGACCGCGTCTACCTGCAGCTGGTGGACGCCCGCGACCTCGACCACGTCGAGCTGGTCGCCGCCGAGGTGCTCCCGCACCTGCGCTGAGCGCGCACGGTTCCACCGTTCGATGGACGTCACACTCCCAGAAGCGTCGTACGCTTGACGTGAGGGCCGGGGGGCCTCGAGGGGATGAACGACGATGGCGGCCAGACGGCATCGCACGGTGGTGGACCAGCCGGAGCTGGGTCCTGACGACGACCCGTACGCGGCGTACCTCGTGTGGCGCGCGGAGCGCGAGGCTGCGGCCGCGGCGGCGGCCGACCTCGACGGCACGGATGCCGCAGCCGCGGTGGATGCGACGGCCGCCGCTCCCGCCCGCGGTTCGTGGGTGCGCCGGCTCGCCGTCTGGCACCGCAACGCCGGCTGAGCGCGGGCATCAGGCGGATTCGTCGGCGTCGATCGTGGTGACGTGCCCGTGCGCCTCGCGGATCTCCCGACGGTGCGCGGCGTACCGGGCGCTCTCGACGACGATCAGCGCGGCCGACGCCACGACGAGCAGCGTCAGGGCGACGAGCGGCGGGAGGAGGGCCGCGACGGGGATGCCCGCGAGCAGCAGGACGGCGGCGCCGAAGCGCAACCACTTCACGTGCCGGGTGGCGCGCAGCGAGAAGAACGCGACGCCGGCCACGTAGCACGAGACGCCGCCGTACAGGGCGGCGGCGCCGAACCATCCGAGCGGCTCCGTGTCATCCACGTGCGCGATCACGTCCTCGACGCCGAGGGCCGCGAGCACGATGCCGGCGATGAGGGCGAAGTGCAGGTAGGTGTACCCGTCGATCGCGAGACCCGCCCGCGAACCGCCGCGCAGCTGCGAGAGTTCGCGTTCGGCCGCCAGCTGCGTCGTGTCGAAGTAGAGCCACCACAGCGCGATCGACACGAGCACGGCGAGCGTGGCGCCCACGATGATCGGCACGCTGATCGGCTCCCTGGCCGCCCCGACGCCGATGGCCACGATCGACTCGCCGAGCGCGAGGATCACCACGAGGCCGAACCGCTCGGCCCAGTGCGCCGCCGAGTGGACGCGCCAGCTGCCGCCCGCCGACGTGAGGTAGGTCAGGAGGACGTCGAGGCCGAGGCCGACCAGCCACAGCCAGGTCTGCAGCGCCCCGTCGACGAGCGCGCCCGCGATGAGGAAGCCCGACCCGACCAGCATGGCGGTCGAGGTGCGCAGGACCTGACGCCGCAGCGGCGGATCCTGCGCGGCGGCGACGTAGTACAGCGAGAGGTGCGCCACCCGGACCACGACGTAGGCGACCACGAGGACCATCGGCCCGTACAGTCCGCCGGGCAGGTCGACGTACGCCTCGGGGATGACGAGCGCGACGACGAACATCGCGATCATCGCGATCGACATGCCGAGCTTCACGAACCCCTCGTCGACGTGGGTCTGGTTCGCCAGCCACGCGTACGAGACCCACGACCACCACAGCAGGCCGAGGATCGTGAGTGCCTGGAGGATCCCGATCGCGCTGTGGGTGGCCGCCATGTACTGCGTCACCTGCGTGAACGCGAAGACGAACACGAGGTCGAAGAACAGCTCGAAGGTCGTCACTCGGTGCGCCTCGTCGGAGACGCGGAACCCCTTGGCCGGGGCGAATCGCCACTGCATGGCTCCAGTCTCGCGGGGCGGGGCCGCGGCCGGAAGGGGCGGCGGCTCGGGCGACTACCGTGGAGGCATGCCGACCGATCTCATGAACGGCGACGACGTCGAGCGCCTCGTCGTCGCGTTCTACGAGACGGCCTTCCGCGATCCGCGGATCGGTCCGATCTTCACCGACGTCGCGCACATGGACCTCGCGGCGCACCTCCCGATCATGTGCGACTTCTGGGAGACCGTGCTGTTCCGAACGGGCGCGTACCGCCGGAACGCGCTGCAGGTGCACGTCGCGCTGAACGCGCGGCATCGGCTCACCGACGAGGACTTCTCCCGCTGGCTCGAGCTGTGGACGGCGACCGTCGACGATCGGTTCGCGGGCCCGGTGGCCGAGCGGGCGAAGCTGCAGGCCGCGCGCATCGCCGGGTCGATGCGGCGTCGGCTCGCCGGCCGATCGGGCAGTGCGTTCGAGACGCTCGCGACGCGGGCCGGGCACCCCCAGGACTGAGGGTGGTCCTGCGGCCGATGCCGCCGATATGCTGGCGCCGCGCTGCACCTCCCTACGGGCGCATCACTCGACGACAGGACCCCCATGCACACGACCCGAACGCTCACGCGCGCCGTTTCCGTCGCGGCGGCCGCCATCCTCGCCGCCTCGCTCTCGGGCTGCAGCCTCATCGGCGACCTGCTGCCGGCCCCGCAACCGCAGCGCGACGACACGACGCAGGAGATCACGGAGAGCGGCGACGCCGACGTCTTCGCGCTGCGCGTCGGGGACTGCCTCGAGATGGTCGAGGGCGAGGCCGTCGAGACCGTGCCGGTCGTGCCGTGCTCCGAGCCGCACACCGACGAGGTCTACCACGACTTCCAGATGCCCGACGGCGAGTTCCCCGGCGACGAGGCCGTGACCGCCGCGGCCGAAGAGGGGTGCCTGGCCGCCTTCGAACCGTTCGTCGGCGTCGCCTACGATGCGTCGACGCTGTACGTCGCGTGGTACTCCCCGACGCAGGAGTCGTGGGAGGGCGTCGACGACCGGATGGTGTCGTGCACCGTCTCCGACCCCGCGGGCGACGTCACCGGTACGCTCGAGGGCGCCGCGTACTGACGCGTCGGGTCCGGAGCGCCCCGACCGGGTCGGGCGTGGCGCTACGGACGGAGCGTCGGGAGCGGGCCGCCGCGGCGGGCGTCGGCCCACAGGTCGACGTCGGAGTCGATCGCGGACCGGTCGATCTCGGCGAGCTCGGCGTCGGTGAAGTCGAGCCGGTCGAGCGCCGCCACGTTCTCCTCGAGTTGGGCGACGCTGCTCGCGCCGATCACGAGGCTGGTCACGCGCTCGTCGCGCAGCGCCCACGCGAGGGCCAGTTGGGCGAGCGACTGCCCGCGACGTGCCGCGACCTCGCCGAGGGCGCGGATGCGCTCGGCCGTGGCTTGCGTCAGCATCGACCGGTCCAGCGACGTGTCGGCGGCCGCCCTCGACTCCGCGGGGATGCCGGCGAGGTACTTGCCCGTGAGCATGCCCTGCGCGAGCGCGGTGAAGCCGATGATGCCGACCCCCAGCTCACCCGCGGCGTCGACGAGGCCCTCCGACTCGATCCAGCGGTTCAGCATCGAGTACGACGGCTGGTGGATCGTGAGCGGCGTGCCGCGCTCGGCGAGCAGCCTCGCCATCTCGCGGGTCGCCTCGGTGCCGTACGAGGAGATGCCGACGTAGAGCGCCTTGCCCGAGCGCACGATGTGGTCGAGCGCCGCGGCGGTCTCCTCGAGCGGTGTCTCGGGGTCGGGCCGGTGCGAGTAGAAGATGTCGACGTAGTCCAGCCCGAGGCGGACGAGCGACTGGTCGAGGCTCGCGATGAGGTACTTGCGACTGCCGCCGACGCCGTACGGCCCCGGCCACATGTCCCACCCGGCCTTCGTCGAGACGACGAGCTCGTCGCGATACGGCGCGAAGTCGGTCGCGAGGAGGCGCCCGACGTTCGCCTCCGACGAGCCGTACGGCGGGCCGTAGTTGTTGGCGAGGTCGAAGTGCGTGATGCCGAGGTCGAACGCGCGCCGCGCGATCGCGCGCTGCGTCTCGAACGGGCGGTCGTCGCCGAAGTTGTGCCAGAGGCCCAGTGAGAGCAGCGGCAGCTTCAGCCCCGACGAGCCCACGCGACGGTAGGGGATGCGGTCATAGCGGTCGGCAGCGGCGAGGTAGGACATGTGGCCGATCGTAGCCCCGGGGCGCCAACGCGGCCCGGGCATGGCGAAGGCCGCCCCGTTCGGGACGGCCTTCGTCGGCTCCGCACGTGCGATGACGGCAATGGTGGAGATGGGGGGAATTGAACCCCCGTCCATCGCTGAGATTCCGCGCCTTCTCCGGGCGCATCCTGTGCAGCGTTCTACTCGGCCCCGACCCTTGCCACAGGCAGCCAGGTCGACGGGCCCAGCCTGAAGAAGTCCCGTACGACGCTCAGGCGACGTCGTACAGCGAGTTCCCTAGATGACGCCAGGGACCGGGGCGGGAACAGACCCGGACTGACGGACTATCGGGCTCGCTTAGGCAGCGAGGGCGAAGTCGGACTGCTTCGTATTGGCAGTTATTTGTTCGCAGGGAGCGTTCACGAGATAACCCTGCATCCTCGGCCCGCTTCTCGCAGTCTCACAGGCGATGTCGAAACCGATCATCCCCATGTCGCCGACCCCGATTCGCATCGGAGACGGGCCGTCATTCGCACGCTGTGGAATTGCCATGACCCGGGCGGCGACTCGTTGAACAGCCTGGTGCCCGGCCTTACAGTCTAGAACAGGCGTGGCCGCTCCGCCATTCCCGAGCGGGCCGACGGAAGGAACCGCATGCCCACGATCATCGCCGTCACCGGTCGCGCCCAGGAGCGGATCGAGCCCGAGCTCGGCGCGGTCTCGCTCACGGTCGGCACCTCGGGCGGGGATCGCGAGGCGACCCTGCGCTCGGTCGGCGACTCGCACGAACGCCTTCTCGAAGAGGTGCGCGAGCTCGAGGCGTCCGGCGCGCTCGAGTCGTGGTCGGCGGGGCAGCTGCGGGTGTGGTCGCACCGCCCGTGGAACGCCGAGGGCCGGCAGCTGCCGCTCGTGCACCAGGCGAACGCCGAGGTCGAGGTGGTCTTCCGCGACCTCGCGGCGCTCGGCGCGTGGGTCGGCTCCGTGTCGGGCACGGCGAACGTCGCCGTCGGCGGCGTGGACTGGCGACTGACGGATGCCACGCGCGACCGCGTGCAGGAGACGGCGCAGCGCACGGCCGTCGCCGACGCCGTGCGCAAGGCCGGCGTCTACGCCGAGGCCCTCGGGTTGGGCACTCCCGCCCCGGTCGAGCTCGCCGACCACGGGATGCTCTCGGAGCAGCCCGTTCCGGTCATGCACAAGGCCACGATGGCCCGCGCGATGGCGGCCGACGCCGGCGCCGGCCCCGCGCCCGAGTTCGCGCCCGCGAAGCTCGTGATCGAGGCCTCGGTCGACGCCCGCTTCAGCGCGGAGTGATGGCGGGGCGGATGGCGCTCAGCCGCGCTCGATGAGCCACGCCTCGAGCGCCTCGAGCTCACGACGCTCGAGACCCGACGCGAGCAGGTACTCCCGCGCCGACCCGTGACGTCGCTCCACCTCGTCGAGCGCCGACTCGAGCGCCTCGCGCGGGCTCCCGCCCATGAGCGTGCGCAGCTCGGGGGTGTCGGGCACGCCGTACCGCCCGATGAGCGCGACCATCTCCTCGAGCCATTCGCCCGCCAGGTGCGACTCCGTGACGACGTAGTCGGCGATGACGGCCTCGCGTTCGACGCCCGCCGCGAGCAGCGCCATCGCGATGACGATGCCCGTGCGGTCCTTGCCCGCGGTGCAGTGCACGACGACCGCGCGCTCCCCCGCGTTCGGCAGTTCGCGCAGCGCGTCGACGAGGACCGGCGAATGGGTCGTCACGATCCGGTGGTAGAGGGCCTCGAGCGAGATGCCGCGCCGACCCTGGGACGCGCCGGCGCCCTCGAACACGGGCAGGCGGCGCACCGCGACATCCAGCCCCTCGAGGTCGTCGGGCATGAGCTGCGCCTCGTTCTCGTCGCGCAGGTCGATCACCACGCCCACGTCGAGCCGGCGCAGCGCCTCGCGGCCCTCGTCACCGAGCCGGTGGAGCCCGTCGGAGCGGAACAGCACGCCGCGGCGCACCACGCCTTCGCGCGCCGGCAGTCCGCCGACGTCGCGGAAGTTGTAGGTGCCCGGCACGGGGATGCGCGTCGAGATCTCCACGCAGCGGAGCCTACCCCCGGCGACTGGGCCCGAACCTCAGGATCCGCCCGGACCCGGCCGGACCCGGCGGCACTCGGTGCGACCTACTCGCCGAGGTGCCGGCGCGACGCCATCGCGCGATCGGCCTCGCGCTTGTCCTGCCGCTCGCGCAGCGCCTGGCGCTTGTCGTACTCGCGCTTGCCCTTGGCGACCGCGAGCTCGACCTTCGCGCGGCCGTCCTTGAAATACAGCGACAGCGGGATGAGCGTGTAGCCGCCCTCCTTGGTCTTGTGGCTGATCTTCACGATCTCCTGCTTGTGCATCAGGAGCTTGCGCTTGCGCCGCGGGGCGTGGTTGTTCCACGTTCCCTCGGTGTACTCGGGGATGTGCACCGCGTCGAGCCAGATCTCGCCGCCGTCGATGAAGGCGTACCCGTCGACGAGCGACGCCCGCCCCTGGCGCAGCGACTTCACCTCGGTGCCGGAGAGCACGATGCCGGCCTCGTAGGTGTCCTCGATCAGGTAGTCGTGGCGCGCCTTGCGGTTGGTCGCCACGACCTTCTCACCGCGTTCCCTGGGCACGGTCCACTCCTCGGTTCGATCGACGGATGTCGCCGGCGAGCGCCGGCAAGCCCTCCAGTCTAGCGTCAGACGCGCAGGTACCTGCGGATCGCGATCGCCGCCGACACCGCGGCGAGCAGCACGCCCACGCCCACGAGCAGCGGCACGACGAGCAGCGCGTCGCCCACGTCGACGAACGTGAACGAGAGCGCGTCGGCGAGGTAGCCCTGGACGAAGAAGTACACGATCGCGACGACCGCCCCGCCGGCGAGCAGCGAGCCGATGAGCCCCGCGAACACGCCCTCGAGGACGAACGGCGTCTGGATGAACCGGTTCGACGCGCCGACCAAGCGCATGATGCCGAGCTCCTTGCTGCGCGAGAACGCCGACAGGCGGATGGTCGTCGCGATGAGCAGCGCGGCGGCGACGAGCATGATCGCGGCGATCGCGACGGCGGTGTAGCTCGCGGCGTTCAGCACGTTGAAGATCTGGTCGAGGTAGCGCCGCTGATCGACGACCTGCTCGACGCCCGCCATGCCGGCCAGGCTCTCGGCGATCACGTCGGACTGCGACGGGTCGGTGAGGTTCACCCAGAACGTCTCGTTGAGCACGTCGGGCGTGACGTAGTCGGCTGCGGGCGTGCCGGCGAACTGCTCCTGGAAGTTCGCATACGCCTGGTCGCGATCCTCGAAGTAGTACTCGTCGATGAACGGGTCGAGGGTGTCGCTGTTCAGCTGCGCCTCGACGGCGTCCTTCTGCTCGGGCGTCGCCTCGCCGTCGACGCAGCCGGCGGCCGTCGAGACCGAGGTGCAGAGGTAGACGGCGACTTGGGCGCGGTCGTACCAGTAGCCGCGCATCTGCGCGATCTGCAGTTGCAGCAGCGCGGCCGTGCCCACGAACGTGAGCGAGACGAACGTGACCAGCACGACCGAGATGACCATGGTGGCGTTGCGCCGCAGGCCGTTGGCCGCTTCGGCGAACACGAGACCGAACCTCACTTGACCGGCCCCACTTCCTGGTCGTCGTCGCCGGGGCGCGGGCCGGCGGGACTGCGCAGTCCGAGGCGCTCGGCCAGGGTCAGGTTCGCCGACTTCCTCGGCGTGGCGGCCGGGGCCGGCCGGCCGGGTGGGCCGCCGGCGTCGGCGTCGGATGCCGCGGCGAGCGCCTCCTCGTCGGCGTCGTCGGGGAGCCGCTCGATCGGAGCGGTCGCGGCGGCGGTGATCGCTGCGGCCTCGTCGGTCACCTCGTCGGTCGCCTCGGGCTCGATGTAGAGCGGCGGCGCATCGCGCATGACCTCGCGGGTGACCTTGGGCGCCGCAGAGGTGATCGTGCCGGGCGCGGACTCCTCGTCGCGGAGCGCGGCCACGACGGCGTCGGCGTCCTCGCCCGTCGCGGGCACCTCACGCGCGGTCGTGTCGAACTCGCCGGCGTCGTGGAGGACGGCGTCGGTCGGTGCGGCCTTCTTCTTCCGGCTGCTCTTGCCGGTGCCGCGACCCGTCGTGCTCCGCGCGGCGGCCACGGCGGCCGCCGCGGCGGCGGCGGTCGTCTCGGCGGACGTCGGCTCGGGTGCGGCGACCGGCTCGACCGGCGCGGTGGTCGCGACGGCATTGGCGGCGGCGGGCTCGCCGGCCTCGCCGGCGACGGGAGGAGCGGCGGCTTTCGTGCGCGCGGCGCTCGTGCGCGCGGCGGGCTTGCGTCCGCCGCCGGCGCGCGCCGGAGCCTTCGCGCGCGCGGCGGGCGCCGCCGCGGCCGGTGCCGCCGCGGCATCCGTCGTCTCGACCTCGCGCGCGACCGCCTCGGAGGTGATCGCGTAGCCGGCGCTGCGCTCGTCGCGCACGAGTTCACCCGAGGAGAGCTCGATGACGCGGCGCTGCATCTGGTCGACGATGCCGGCCTCGTGCGTGGCCATGACGACGGTGGTGCCGCTCGCGTTGATGCGCTCGAGCAGGGTCATGATGCCCGCGCTCGTCACGGGGTCGAGGTTGCCCGTGGGTTCGTCGGCGAGCAGGATCTGCGGCTTGTTGACGATGGCGCGGGCGATCGCCACGCGCTGCTGCTCGCCGCCCGAGAGCTCGTGCGGCATCCGCTTGCCCTTGCCGTCGAGGCCGACGAGCCGGAGCGTCTCGGGCACCGCGGTCTGGATGAAGCCGCGCGACTTGCCGATGACCCGCAGCGCGAACGCGACGTTGTCGAAGACGTTTTTGTTCGGCAGCAGCCGGAAGTCCTGGAAGACGACCCCGAGGTTGCGCCGGAAGTACGGGACCTTGCGCGTCGAGATGCGCCGGAGGTCCTGGCCGAGCACGTGGATCTGACCCGCCGAGGGCCGCTCCTCCTTCAGGATCAGCCGGAGGAAGCTCGACTTGCCCGAGCCCGACGCGCCCACGAGGAACACGAACTCGCCGCGCAGGATCTCGACCGTGACGTCGTCGAGGGCCGGCCGCCCCTGCCCGGGGTAGGTCATGGTGACGGAGTCGAAGCGGATCATCGCGTTCGAGCCTAGGCACGATCGACCCGAATCGGGGCAGCGACACCGGAAAAGGCAGACCCGCCTCGCGCCGGTACAGTGGCCGACGTGAGCGACTACCAGGTGTTGGAGATGGGCGGCCTCGACGAGTGGCGCGAGCACTACGGCGGGTTCCGCCCGGAGAGCTCGCGCGACGGACGGCGGGTCGTCGACCACGAACTCACGATGCAGTTCATCGGCATGACCGCGAACGCCTACGAACCCGGCGAGGAGGCCGGGTACTGGCACACGCACTCGCGCGTGGAGGAACTGTACGTGTTCCTCGCCGGTCGCGGCCAGATGGGCCTCGACGACGACGTCGTCGACGTCGGTCCCGGCACCGTCGTGCGCGTGGGCCAGGGCGTCTGGCGCACCTGGCGGGCGGTGCCCGACAGCCCGGGCCAGCTCAGGTGGCTCTGCATCCGCGCGGGCGGCGAGGAACTGCCGCGCCTGCCCGACGACGGCCGACGCGACGAGGATCGCCCGTCGCCCTGGTGACCCGGCGCGTCAGGCCGGCTGGGTCGCGAGCTCGGCGGCCACCGCGTCGGCCCACGCGTCGATGGCATCCCAGTCGCGGAAGTCGCCCTCGGGCAGCGCGTCGTTCTCGGGCATCCAGCTGAGGATGCGATCGGATCCGCGGAGCCCGTCGATGTCGAGCGCCCCGAAGAAGACCATCGTGCCGCGCGGGTGCAGCTCCTCCTCGTAGTCGGCGAACTGCCGCGGCTGCGCGCCCGCGAGCACGTCGTTGCCCTCCTTGTCGATGCGCGACGTGCCGAGCGGTCCACTGGCGAAGAGCCACGTGGGTCGGCTCGCGAGCAGCTCGTGGTTGTGGCGCACGAATCGACGCGCCTCCTTGCGCCAGTTGAACATGTAGGTGGCGGCGCCCACGACGAACGCGTCGAACCCCTCGGGGTACTCGACGTCATCGCAGCGCTCGACGTCGACCTCGTGGCCCGCGAGACGGAGCCGCTCGCCGATGCGGTCGGCGATCCCCCTCGTCGACCCGTACTTGCTCGAGTACGCGACCAGCACGCGCATGACGTCCACCTCCGTCGGTGATCCGCTGTCGATCCCGCGGGCGAGGCTACGCGCGCGGCCGTGCCGCGTTGAGTGCCGAAGGTCCCCTGCCGATCTCCGCGCGACCGGCGTAGGTTGGAGGGCGAGACCGACCGGAGCCTGGGAGGTGCGATGACCGTTCCCCTCGTCGGCGTCGTCGCCGATCGCAAGTCCGCGAGCGCCGGGGCGTGGGTCGACATCCCCACCGACGGACTCCCGCACGCCTACATCTCCGCCCTCCAGGAGGCGGGCGCCGCGCCGATCGTGTTCCCGAGCATCGACGTGCACCTGTCCGACCCGGATCGGCTGCTCGAGATCGTCGACGGGCTCTTCCTGCCGGGCGGGCGCGACATCGACGCCGAGCTCTACGCCAACGAGGCGCACCCCTCGAACGATCCGCCCCTGCGCGTGCGCGACGAGCTCGAGATCGCGCTCGTCCGCGGAGCGCGCGAGCGCGGCATGCCGATCTTCGGCGCGTGCCGCGGCATGCAGGTGCTCAACGTCGCGCTCGGCGGAACCCTCGAGCAGCACCTCGGCGACCGGCTCGACCTGACCCCGCACCGGGCGACGGTCGGCGAGAAGACCGAGCACCCCGTCGCCATCCACGACGGCACGCTGCTGCGGCGCATCACGCACGACGCCGAGTTCGACATCTCCTCGCACCACCACCAGGCGGTCGAACGGCTCGGCGAGGGGCTCGTCGCCTCGGCGAGCGCGCCCGACGGCGTGATCGAGGCCATCGAGACCACCGACGGTTCGTTCTGCCTCGGCGTGCAGTGGCACCCCGAGGAGCGGCTCGATCCCGAGGGGATCGTGCTCATCCGGGCGTTCGTCGACGCGGCGCGCGCGCACGCGCGGTCGCAGGTGCGGGGCGCGGCGGCACCGGCGGTCGCACGGGCGTCGTAGTCGGCGGATGACGCGGGCGCGCGCCATCCGTCACCCGGGCGCTACTCGCCCGCCTGCTGCTTCTGCTTGCGCCACTTGATGCCCGCGGCGATGAACCCGTCGAGCTCGCCGTCGAACACCTTCGACGGGTTGCCCTCCTCGTAGTCGTTCCGCAGGTCCTTCACCATCTGGTACGGCGCGAGCACGTACGACCGCATCTGGTCGCCCCAGCTCGCGGTGATGTTGCCCGCGAGCTCCTTCTTCTGGGCGGCCTCCTGCTCCTTCTGGAGGAGGAGCAGTCGCGACTGGAGCACCCTCATCGCGGCGGCGCGGTTCTGGATCTGCGACTTCTCGTTCTGCATCGAGACGACGATGCCGGTGGGGAGGTGCGTGATGCGCACGGCCGAGTCGGTGGTGTTGACCGACTGTCCGCCGGGGCCGGACGAGCGGAAGACGTCGACGCGGATGTCGTTGTCGGGGATGTCGACCTCCTGCGCCTCCTCCATGAGCGGGATGACCTCGACCGCGGCGAACGACGTCTGGCGCTTGCCGGCCGCGCCGAAGGGGCTCATGCGCACGAGACGGTGGGTGCCCGCCTCGACCGAGAGGGTGCCGAACGCGTAGGGCGCGTCGATCTCGAAGGTGGCCGACTTGATGCCGGCCTCCTCGGCGTAGCTGGTGTCCATGACGGTGGCGGTGTAGCCGTGCTTCTCGGCCCAGCGCAGGTACATGCGCATGAGCATCTCGGCGAAGTCGGCGGCGTCGACGCCGCCGGCGCCCGAACGGATGGTGATGACGGCGGGCCGCGCATCCCATTCGCCGTCGAGCAGGGTCTGCACCTCGAGGTCGCCGATGGTCTTCTCGAGCGAGGCGAGCTCGGCGCGCGCCTCGGCGGCGGACTCCTCGTCGTCGGCCTCCTGAGCCAGCTCGACGAGCACCTCGAGGTCGTCGAGGCGCTGCTCGATGCCCGTGATGCGGTTGAGCTCGGACTGGCGGTGGCTGAGCGCGCTCGTCACCTTCTGGGCCTGCTCGGGGTCGTCCCACAGGTCGGGCGCACCGGCCTGCTCGCTGAGCTTGGCGATGTCGGCCTCGAGGGCGTGGACGTCGACGACGGCGCGGATGTCGCGGAAGGTGGTGCGCAGGGAGGCGATCTCCTGCGAGAGGTCAAGATCCAACATGGCCCCCCAAGCCTAGTGGGCGGGGCTGGGCGCACCCTGCGCGGGCATACGATCGAGGGGATGACCGCTGATGCCGCGCGCCCGTTCTCGTGGCGTTCGGTGATCCTTCCCGCCTACCTGCCGACGCTGCTGTTCTCGGTCGGCGAGGGCGCGATGATCCCCGTGATCCCGGTCGTCGCCACCGAGCGGGGCGCGTCGCTGGCGCTGGCCGGCCTCATCGCGGCGATGCTCATGGTGGGCCAGCTGCTCGGCGACCTGCCCGCCGGATGGCTCGTGGCGAGGATCGGCGAGCGGACGGCGATGATCGGCGCGTCGGCCGTGGCGTCGGCCGGCACGCTGCTCGCGCTGCTGGTGCCGACGGAGCGGGCGCTCGGGGTCGGCGTGTTCCTGCTCGGCCTCGCGACCGCGGTGTTCGGGCTCGCGCGGCACGCGTTCCTGACGAGCCACGTGCCGGCGCGCGTGCGGGCGCGGGCGCTCTCGACGCTCGCGGGCGTGTTCCGCGCCGGCTGGGCGGTGGGTCCGTTCACGGCCGCCGCGATCATCGCCTGGACGGGGTCGGCGGCGGCGGTGTTCTGGGTGCTCGTCATCTCGTGCGCCGCGGTCGTCGTGGTGCTGCTCGTGCTGCCCGATCCCGAGACGGCGTTCGGCGGCGCCGACCGGCCGCAGCCGAACCCGGCGCACGGCGTGCGGCACGCGATCGTCACCTATCGCGAGGTGCTCGCGCGCATCGGCACCGGCGTCGGCATCCTCACGGCGCTGCGCGCGAGCCGCACGGTGATCCTGCCGCTGTGGGCGGTCTCGATCGGCATGCGCCCGGATGCCGCGGCGCTCGTCATCGGCATCGCCGCGACGATCGACTTCGCGCTCTTCTACGTCAGCGGCCACGTCATGGACCGGCACGGCCGGCTCTGGAGCGCCATCCCCGGACTGGTCGGGCTCTCCATCGGGCACCTCGTGCTCGCGTTCACGCACGACCTGCCCACCGCGGTGGCCTGGTTCACCGGCGTGGCCATCCTGCTGGGCGTCGCGAACGGCCTCTCGAGCGGCGTCGTGCTCACGGTCGGCGCCGACCTTGCGCCGAAGGAGCATCCCGCCCCCTTCCTCGGTGCGTACCGCACGCTCGCCGACGCCGGGCAGGCCGCCGCGCCGCTCGCGATCGCCGCCGTCACGTCGGCGCTGTCGATCATGGCGGCGAGCGCGGCGATGGGTGTGGTCGGGCTCGCGGGTGCGGCGATGCTCTGGCGGTGGATCCCCCGATACGTGCCGCGGCGGCCGCGGCATCCGGAACCCGACGAGGGCGAGCGCGACGAGGGCTGGACGCCCGCGTCCGACACCTGAACGCCCCGGCGCACCGATCCGCACGCATGGAACCTTGACAGCGCGCGGTGAGCCCCAGCAGAGTGTGCGCTAGGGTCCGCAGGCGCCAGAAGCGTGGCGGGCATCGGTATGCGCACGACGATGTCGCCACCATCCCTCTGCACCGGAGCCGGGCCGGAGGAGTCGTCATGGTCGATACTCGTTCCATCCCCCGTCGTCTCGCCGTCGGCGTCGCCGCGCTCGCACTCGCGTTCTCGGCGCTGAGTCCGATCGCCGCCAACGCCGTCGACGACGACACCGGCGCGCTCGACATGTACACGGCCGACGTGAGCGCCGAGCAGGCGGCCGAGATCTCCGCGGCCGGATTCGAGGCCGTCGCGACCCGCGCGACCGAGGACGGCGTGAGCGTCGACCTCGTGCTCACCGAGGCCGAGGCGAAGGGCCTCGCCGACCACGGCGTCGACGTGAAGGTCAAGAAGAACAAGGACGGCAAGTCGGCGCGGCAGCTCGCGGCCGAGCAGGCCGAGTCGGGCTACACCGTCTGGCGCTCATGGGACGAGCAGGGCGGCATCCGCGACGAGCTCTACGAGGTGGCGAAGAAGAACCCGTCGATCGTGAAGCTCGAGGTGCTCGGCCACACCGCCCAGGGCCGGGAGATCATCGCGGTCAAGCTGACGCAGGCTGCGAAGCCGACACGGGATGGCAGCCGGCCGGCGGTCGTCTACAGCTCGACCCAGCATGCGCGCGAGTGGATCTCGACCGAGGTCAACCGCCGCCTCATGCACTACTACATCGACGGCTGGAAGGCGGGCGACCAGGAGGTCAAGCGGCTGCTGAAGAACAACGAGCTGTGGTTCCTGCTCGTCGCGAACCCCGACGGCTACCAGTACACGTTCGACCACGAGCGGCTGTGGCGGAAGAACCTGCGCGACAACGACGGCGACGGGCAGATCACCCGGGCCGACGGCGTGGACCCGAACCGCAACTACCCGGAGCACTTCGGGTACGACGAGGAGGGCTCGTCGGCGCAGATCTCGAGCGACACCTACCGCGGCCCGGCGGCCGCCTCGGAGCCCGAGACGCAGGCGATGATCTCGCTGCTCGACCGGTCGGCAGCCGAGTTCCAGGTCAACTACCACTCCTTCGGGCAGTGGCTGCTCTACGCCGAGGGATGGCAGACGGGCACGCCGACCGCCGACGACCCGATCTACTACGCCCTGTCGGGCAACCGCGACAACCCCGCGATCCCCGACTTCGAGCCGGGCCTCTCGTCCGACGTGCTGTACGTGACCAACGGTGAGACGACCGACTACGCGCACGTGCAGAACGGCACGCTGGCATGGACGCCCGAGCTCGGCGAGGGGTCGGACGGCGGCGGGTTCGTCTTCCCCGACGACGAGGCGCAGGTGCAGGCCGAGTTCGAGCGCGCGCTGCCCTTCGCGCTCGACGTCGCGAAGTCGGCGGCGAACCCGGCCGACCCCGTGTCGCACCTCGGGCTCGAGACGAAGCCGTTCTACCTGAAGAGCGACGACACCTACAAGTACGGGCTGCCGCTGGCGAACTTCACGTTCGACTACTCCTACGGCGACCCGCAGGAGGTGCGCGTGACGGCGCTCCGCAGCCTCGGCGACGTCACGCTGAAGTACTCGATCAACGGCGGCGAGCCGATGAGCGCGTCGACCGAGGAGTGGACGGGCGGTGACCGCTATGGCGGGAAGACGTCCGTGTACTACCGCGTCATGAGCGGGTTCGTCACGGGCACGAGTCCGGGCGACAGCGTCGAGGTCTGGTTCGAGGGCGGCGGCGAGACGAGCGACTCGTTCACGTACGAGGCGGTCGCGGAGACCGAGCACAGCGTGCTGATCATGTCGGCCGAGGACTACACGGGCGCCTCGCCAGTGCAGGCCGGCGGACCCAACTACCTCGCCTACTACCAGGACGCGCTCGCCGCGAACGGCGTGAGCTACGACGTGTACGACGTCGACGCCCGCGGTCGCGTGGCGCCCGACGCGCTCGGCGTGCTCTCGCACTACGAGGGCGTCATCTGGTACACCGGCGACGACATCGTGACGCGGGAGCCCGGATGGGGCGGCGGCAACGCCTCGCGCCTGGCGATGGACGAGATCCTCGAGGTGCGCGACTTCCTCAACGAGGGCGGCAAGGTGCTCTACACGGGCAAGTACGCCGGCAGCCAGTACACCCCGAACGTCGGGACCCAGTTCTACGACCCGACCGAGGCGAACGAGGAGTGCCGCGCCAGCGAGGACGTCCTCGTGCGGTGTCGTGCGCTCGGCGGTTCCGGTGACGGCACGAACGACATGCTGCAGTACTGGCTCGGCGCGTATCTCGCCGTGGACGACGCCGGCACCACCGACGAGGGGGACATCCTCGACGCGCTCGGCGTGGGCGAGCCGCTGGACGGCCTCGCGTGGGGCTTCAACGGTGCCGACAGCGCCCAGAACCAGACGCACTCGAACTCGTTCATCACGACGAGCGGCATCCTGAACCCCGACGACTACCCGCAGTTCGAGAGCTGGGTCGCCGGGCGCTGGGACCGCGCGGGCGGCCCGTACGCGCCGCACACCGGTGACGACTACGCGTACTCGCAGATCGGCGACGTGTCGTACAAGCGACTCATGCGCACGATCGACGTGCCGGCGGGCGGGGCGACGATGTCGTTCTGGACCTCGTACGACACCGAGGCGAACTGGGACTTCCTCGCCGTCGAGGCCCATACCCCGGGCGAGGACGACTGGACGACCCTGCCCGACGCGAACTCGCACACCACCCAGAACACGGGCGACAGCTGCCCGGCCGGATGGAACGAGCTGCACCCGCAACTCGACTTCTACCAGACGTTCGTCGACGACTCCACGTGCGACCCCACCGGCAGCGGTGACGGCGAGTGGAACGCCGCGACGGGCAACTCGGGCGGCTGGCAGCAGTGGACCGTGGATCTCTCGGCCTACGCCGGCGGCCAGGTCGAGCTGTCCATCGCGTACATCAGCGACTGGGCCACGCAGGGCCTCGGCGTGTTCGTCGACGACATCGAGGTGTCGACCGGCGAGGGCTCGACCTCGTTCGAGTCGGGCGACACGGGCGGATGGGTCGTCGCCGGCCCGCCGCCGGGGAGCGCACCGAACCCGAACGACTTCATCATCACGACGGCGGCCGGGTTCCCGGAGGCGGCGGTGGTGGCGACGCCGCACTCGCTGCTGAGCGGCTTCGGGTTCGAGGGCATCTCGGGCTCCGCGGCTCGAAACGCCTGGATGGGACGCGTGCTCGACCACCTGCTCGACTGATCCTGCGATCGGGCGTGCGCCCGGTGCTCCCTTCGTCGGAGCGCCGGGCGCTCGTCTGCGGTGCCGCCTTCCACACCCGCGGTGCCGACGCAAGCCCGCGAGGGATCGAGGTGCGCGACGCTAGCGTCGTGGGTGACGTGAAGGATCGCCCTCGATGAGTACCCCGAACACGCTCGTCGCCGACCGCTATCGGCTGGTCAAGCTGATCGGCACCGGCGGCATGGGCGTCGTGTGGCATGCGCACGACGAGCGCCTCCAGCGACCCGTGGCACTGAAGATGCTGCGGCCGCAGCCCGAGCTCACCGACGAGGAGCGCGAGGTCGCGACGGCCCGGGCCATGCGCGAGGCGCGGATCAACGCGGGCCTGCACCATCCGAATGCCGTGCCGGTCTTCGACGTGGTCGAGCACGAGGGGCGCCCGTGCCTCGTGATGCAGCTGATCGACAGCACGCCGCTGTCGGTGCTGCTGCAGGAGCACGGGCCGCTGACACCGCCGGAGACAGCGCGGATCGGGGCGCAGGTCGCCGCGGCCCTCGCGGCCGCGCATCGCCTGCGCATCGTGCACCGCGACGTCAAGCCGGGCAACATCCTCATTCGCGAGGACGGGTCGGCGATGATCAGCGACTTCGGCATCGCGCACGCGCTCGGCGACACGACCATCACGGGCACCGGCATGGTGCACGGCACGCCCGCCTACCTGGCGCCCGAGGCGGCGCGCGGCGACGCATCGGGCTTCCCCTCCGACGTGTTCTCGCTCGGCTCGACCCTCTACGCGATGCTCGAGGGGTCGCCGCCGTTCGGCGACGACCGGAACGCGATCGCCCTGCTGCACCGCGTGGCGCGCGGCGAGCACCCGGCGCCGGCGCACGCGGGGGCGCTCGCTCCCCTGCTCGCCGAGATGCTCGCCGTCGATCCGAAGCAGCGTCCGCGCATGGACCGCGTCGCGGAGCGATTGGCCGAACTCGACGCCGCGCTCGCCGACGGCAGCCCGCCGACGCTGCCGCTGGGCGCGGTTGGGGCCGCCACGGGGATGGCCGACGTGACCGCGATCGACGTGGCCGCGGCCGCGGCCCCGGCGCCCACCGTCCCGTCCGCGACGCGGGTGATCGGCGGCACCGCCGAGACCGAGCGCATGACGGAGGTCGGGACCGACGACGAGGATGAGCAGGATGACCGGGTCGCGGCCGAACCCGGCGCTCCCCTGTTCCCGTGGTTGGCCCAGCCCATCGACGAGCCGGCCACCGCCCCGGAGCGCGCCGTTTCGGGCCCGGGCCCGGCGAGCGCCGGCGACCGGGAGCATCCACGACGGCGCCGCGGTGCGCTCATCGCCGCCGTCGTCGTCGTCGCGCTCCTCGCGCTGGGTGGCATCCTGCTCGCCGGCGTGCTGCGACCGGATGGCGGCCCCCGCGCCGAACCCGACCCCGACGAGTCGTCCGCTGCCGCCGAGACGAGCGAGCCCGCCCCGACGCCGTCGGAATCGCCGAGCCGGGAGCCGAGCGCCTCACCGGAGCCCACTCCCGTCCCGGCGCCGACTCCCACTCCTGCCCCGGCCCCGGCGCCGCAGACCGCCGAGGAGCGAGCGGTCGACGCGGTCGTCTCCTACTACTCGCTCATGCCCGGCGACCTCGACGCCGCCTGGCCGCTGATGACCGCCGACTACCAGGTGAACCACGTCGGCGGCCGCGACGCATACCAGGCGTTCTGGGGCGACGTGTCCGACGTGGAGGCATCCGACGTCTCCGCGAGCGCGCCCGACCGGGTGCAGGCGACGCTGGTCTACACCTTCACCGACGGACGGGTCGTCCGCGAGGTCACCGCGTATCGCCTCGTCGACGAGAGCGGCACGTTGAAGATCGCCGAGACCACGGTGCTCAGCAGCGAGGAACTCTGATCCCTCCGATCACCTCGGCCCGGCCACGAACCGGGGATGCCGCTCCACGCGCCATCCGCCGGCGTCGTAGCCGAAGTTGTCGAGCACCTTCTTCGGCGGGTCGAACGTGCCGCCGCCGTTGCTCAGCGAGGCCCACACGCCGGCGTATCCGAAGCCGAGGATATCGGCGCGCTGGTTCCCGGCCACGTCGGCGACGAACCGCGGATGCTTCTCGACCCGCCATCCGCCCGCGGTGTACCCGAAGTTGCTCAGCACCTTCGTCGGAGCCTGGAACGTGCCGTCGCCGTTGTTCACCGAGACCCACACGCCCTGGTCGCCGAACCCGACGATGTCGGCGTAGGTGCCGCCGGCCACGTCGGCGACGAAGCGCGGATGCTTCTCCACGCGCCATCCACCGGCGCTGTAGGCGAAGTTGTCGATGACCTTCTTCGGCGCTTGGAACGTGCCGTCGCCGTTGTTCACGGAGACCCACACGCCCTGGTCGCCGAACCCGACGATGTCGGGGGCCTTGCCGCCCGCGACGTTCGCGAGGAACCGCGGGTGCTTCTCGACCCGCCATCCTCCCGCGCTGTACGCGAAGTTGCCGAGCACCATCTTCGGCGGCTGGAACGTCCCGTTCCCGTTGTTCAGCGAGACCCACACCCCCTGGTCGCCGAAGCCGATGATGTCGGCCCGACCGTCGCCGGTCAGGTCGACGACGAACCGTGGATGCTTCTCCACGCGCCATCCGCCGGCCGTGTACGCGAAGTTGCCGAGCACCATCTTCGGCGGCCGGAACGTCCCGTTCCCGTTGTTCAACGAGACCCAGACGCCCTGATCGCCGAAGCCGATGATGTCGGCGCGACCGTCGCCCGTGAGGTCGGCGAGGAAGCGGGGATGCTTCTCCACGCGCCATCCGCCGGCACTGTACGCGAAGTTCCCCAGGACCTTGGTGGGCGGCTGGAAGGTGCCGTTGCCGTTGTTGAGCGACACCCATACCCCCTGGTCGCCGAACCCGACGATGTCGGCCCGGCCGTCGCCGGTCAGGTCGGCGAGGAAGCGCGGATGCTTCTCCACACGCCATCCGCCCGCGTTGTAGGCGAAGTTCGCGACGACCATCTTCGGCGCCTGGAAGGTGCCGTCGCCGTTGCTGAACGACACCCATACCCCCTGGTCGCCGAACCCGACGATGTCGGCCCGGCCGTCGCCCGTCAGGTCGGCGGTGTACGGCATGCCGTACTCGCGCGGCACGGCGCCCTCTTGCAGCGCCCGTCGGGCGTTGACGCGCCCATATCCCATCTGGTCGTTGCGGGTGCCGTTCGGGAACCCGGCCTGCTGCGCGTAGGGCACGGTGCCGACCTTGTCGGCCGTGGTCTCGATGCGCCTGCGGATCTCGACGTTCGACAGCCCGGGCTCGTGCGCCTTGATGAGCGCGGCGATTCCGGCGACGTGCGGCGTCGCCGACGACGTGCCGTTGAAGGTCGCGACGTAGTCACCCGCCGTGCCGGGCTGCGGGTTGTACCCGGCCGTGCCCTGCCGATCGGTCGTCGGGATGCGGACCCCGGGCGCCACGACGCTGACGCCCGGCGCGTAGTTGGAGCCCCACCAGTCCTCGCCGTCGGGGCTCGTCTCCGACTTCCGGTTGTCGGCTTGGTCGGACGCCCCGCAGGCGATCACGAGCGGATGGCGCGACGGGTACCGGTTGAACGTGTCGATGTTCTCGTTGCCGGTGGCGGCGCACAGCACGAGTCCGGCTGTGTGCGCCTCGGCGATGGCCGGGTCGATGATCGCGAAGTCCCAGCCGACCGGCCCCATCCCCTCACCGGGCCCGTAGACGCCGAAGCTCATGCTGATGACGTCGGCGCCGTGCTGGGCGGCGTACCGGATGCCCGCCGCGCACTCGACGTCGGTCCAGTTCTGGAAGGCGAGCGGCAGGATCGGCGAGCGCCCCGCGACGCCGGCGACGCCCACGCCGTTGCCGGTCGTCGCCGCCGCGATTCCCGCGCACGCCGTGCCGTGGTTGCCGGTCGGGCTCCCGTCGGGCTGCATCGTGCCGAGGTTGATACCCGGGTCGCTGAACGACAGGTCGGGGTGCGTCAGGTCGCACCCTTCGTCGAGGATGCAGACGACGGCATCCGCGCCACCCTGGCCGAGGTCCCACGCACCCGGCCCGTCGATCTGGGCCATGCCCCACTGCTGCGGGTAGAGCGGGTCATTCGGCACGCCCGAGACGGGCACCAGCATCGGCATGGTCTCGAATCGGGCATCGGTGAAGAGGCCGTCGTCGAGCAGCGCCTCGCGCAGCTCGATCGCATTGCGGTCCTTCGGCGCGGTGACGCGGCAGTACCGGAACGGGTCGGTGTAGCGGCTGCGCTCGTCGTCGGGTTCCAGCCCGAGCTCGGCGAGCCTGCCCCGAACGGCGTCCTCGGATGCGCCGTCGGCCGGCCGCACGAGCAGGACGTCGGGCACCAGCACGACGGTGCCTCCCATGCCCTCGACATCGGGGAACTGGTACGCCGGGGCGAGCCAGTCGACCTGGTCGCCGAGCTGGGCCTCCACGTCGGTCGTCGCCCTCGGCGCGCCGTCCGGGGCCGGGATGCGAACCCAGCGACGGCCCCCACCGTCGTTGATCCGCGTGTGGCCGCCCAGGCTGTCGGTCGTCAGCTCCTCGTCGCTGACCGGCACCAGCCCGGCCGAGGTCAGCGCGTCGATGCCTTCGGCGCCCGCCGTGACGTCGGCCGCGAGCGACGCGACGCCGATGTCGGGCACCTTGGTGAGGGTCACGCCGGTTCCGTGCGTCACCTGGTTCGGGTACTCGTTCATGATCTCTCTCCCCCTGGATCGGACCGTGGCACGAGCGATATCGAGAACGCGCCCATCCGACCGCGGTGGCGCCCGAGGGCACCTCGACCGCGCGGCGACGTCGCCGTGCACCTCCACACCGGGAGGGCGGCCGGGTCGACCGGCGGACGTCACGGTCGGACGGACCGTCGATCGGGCATCGCACGGTCGGTCCTCGCCCCCAGTCCTACTCCGCGGGCACGAACATGACTAGTCCTCAGTTATGTGGACCGCCGTGTCGGACCCTCGTGCCGGCACCGCATGCGCCGCGCCTCAGTGGAACACCGAGCGAGCGTCGGCCGTCACCTCGATCGGTACGGTGAGCGGGAGGAACTCCGATGAGATCGGGGCCCGCCAGACCGCCCGCAGCGTGACGGTCGCGCTGCGACCGTCGGCCGATCCGGCGCGGACGAGTTCGACGCCCTCGAGCGAGGATACCGCATCGCCGAGGTACTCGGCCGCCGCCTCGCGCACCGCGGCGTCGTCGAGGTCGAACACGAGGTCGCGGCCCTCGACGCGGACGTCCTCGAGCCGCCACGACTCGGCGGCCGCGAGCGCCGCGCCGTCGGCGAGCGTGAACAGGCGCTTGCGCTCGAGGTAGAGGGACGTCGCCGAGACCACGACCAGTACGAGGGCGAGCGCCAGGACCCCGTAGAAGATGGTGAGCAGGAGCGTCGAGCCGTCCTCGTCGGCGACGCTGCGGCCCCGCCTCACGGTGCGCCCGCGAACCGCGACACCGTGTGCGTCGCGCTCGACCGGAGCTCGACGGTGCCGATCGAACTCGAGGCGAGCACCTGCGGCACGAGCGGGAGGGCCACGAGTGCCCGTACGCGCACCGTGATGCGCGACCCGGGCGCGTCGCAGGCCTCCGAACAGTCGACGTCGACGGATGCCGTGCCGGCATCGATGCCGTAGTCGGCGAGCACGACCCGAACGGTGCGCTCGACCGCACCCGGTGAGCCCGCGGCATCCGCCCGCAGCACGGCGACCCGCGCCGCCTGCCGGGCAGCGCCCTCGACGCCGAATGCCGCCGCCTGGATCGAGGCGACGGCCAGCACCAGGTAGACGAGCGGAACGAGCAGGATCATGCCGACCGTCAGGAACTCGAGCGACGCCGAGCCGCGCTCGCCCACGTCGCCGTCACTCGACGGTCTCGAGCGCGGCATGCCCGGTCACCTCCAGGGCGCGTTTCGGCCCGAGCAGGCCCACGACCGGCAGCGTGGTGCGGACCGTGACCGCGATCGCGGGGACGCCATCGATCGACGTCGTCGCGGCGCTGACCTCGCCGGCGAACTCGGCGGCGATCGCCGAGCCGATCAGTTCGCGTGTGCGCTGCACCCCGGCGTCCGGCGAAGACCCGGTGAGCGCCGCGTACCTTGCGCCCTCCGCCGCCGCGTCGAGCACGGTGTTCCGCACGTGCAACGCGAGCGCGAGCTGCACGACCGCGAGCAGGAGCGCGGTGAGCAGGACCCCGACGAGCGAGAACTCGGCGACGGCCGAACCCCGCTCGTCGCGGAGCGGCCTCAGAACCCGGTGACGCGGCTGATCGCCTGGTCGAAGACGCCCGACAGCGCCGGGCCTGCGAGGCCCCAGATCACGATGACCAACCCTGCGGTCATGAGCGTGATGAGCACCCAGCCGGGCACGTCGCCGCGCTCGTCCTTCAGTCGTCGAGCGATCAAGTGCGGCATGAGGGGTCCTTTCGAGGTCGGTTCGGGGTCGATCGCGCATCAGAATCCCGCCTGCAGCACGAGGTAGCCCGGGAAGAGCGCGAACGCGATGGTCACGGGGAGGATCAGGAAGATCAACGGCACGAGCATCGCGATCTCCTTGCGACCGGCGAGCTCGATGATCGTGCGCTTGGCCTCGGCACGCGCATCGCCCGCCTGGGCGCGGAGCACCGCGGCGAGCGGAGCGCCCCGATCGAGTGCGCCGAGCACCTGGTCGAGCGCGCGCGTCAGCGCGGGATGGTCGAGGCCGTCGCGGAGATCGGCGAGCGCATCGGACAGCGCGATGCCGGTGCCGACGGCGGCGACGACGCGCGCGAACTCGGTGGGCAGCTCGCCCGAGCCCGCACGGGCCACGCGCCGGAGCGCGTCGAGCATGCCCTCGCCCGCGGTGAGGCTCAGCGTCAGGAACTCGAGCATGGTCGGCAACTCGGCGGAGATCCGCGCGAGGCGCCGGCGTGCGGAACGCTGCAGGAGCCAGTCCCGGAGCACGACCCCGGCGATCGCGGCGAACGCGGGCACCGCGACGCGCACGACCGTCGGCATCGTCGCGAACGACGGCGCGAGAACTGCCAGCGCGGCGCCGATCGTGAACGCGACGCCGGCCCACGCGAGCTGCTCGCCACGGAAACGCTCCACCGTCGCACCCGACCCCGCCTGGCGCAGCCGACGTGCGATCGCCTCGTTGCCGCCGAGCACGCCGCTCAACGTCGCGCGAAGGCGGCGTGCGACCGGGAGGACGAGGAGGCCGAGCACCGATCCGGGATCGGCGTCGGATCGTGCGCGCATCGCGCGCGCCTCGGGCGAGATGTCGGTGAGGTACGGCGCGACTCGATCCACCAGGCGCGCGCGGCCCAGGCGCGGCATCGACGCCGCGACGAGCCAGAGGCCGAGGCCGAGCACGGCGCCGAGCGCCAGCGCGATCGTCGGGACGGTGCTCAGGTGAACCATCGACGCTCCTCCGGCAGGCGGCCGAGGCCGAGCATCAGCCGGTACGCGACGATCGTGACGGCGACCCCGACGAGGATGAGCGCCGTGCCCGCCGCGGAGTCGTACGCCTCGAGCGTCTCCGGTCGGCTCGCGAGGACCAGCAGCAGCAGCCACGGCGCCGCGACGCCGAGCCGTGCGGCGTTCCGGATCCACGACTGCCGTGCCACCACCTCGGCGCGCAGCGTCGCATCCTCGCGGAGGTACGCGGCGAGCCCGCGGAGCACGGCGGTCACGTCGGTGCCGCCGACCTCCCGCGCCATCCGCAACGTCTCGAGGATGCGGTCGGCCACCGGATCGGCCAGGCGCGACTTGAGCGAGTCGATCGCCGAACCGAAGTCGCCCGTTCGACGGAACTCGCCGTCGAATCCCGCGAAGGCGGGCCGCGTCGCCGCAGGCCCGAGCTCGGCGAGCGCCCCGATGCTGTCGGGCAGCGACATGCCCGCCCGGACGGAGGCCACGAGGTGATCCACCACGTCGGGCCAGATGGCGCGGTTCGCGGCACGCCGCCGGTTGGCGCGCGACCGGATCACGACGACGAGCAGCAGCGCGCCGAGCACTCCGGCGACAGCAGTGAGCACGGGGACACCGAAGACCGCCTGCGCGAGGGCCGCGGCCACGACGCCGAGCACCAGCCCGACGACCACGACCGCCGCGACGGGAGCACCGGGCAGGCCCGCGAGCGCCAGTTCGTCGGCGATGGTCGACGAGCGCCGGCTCTGCGCGGGCGCGTCGTGCCGCTTCGGCCACATCCACGTCGATGCGACGAGCAGCAGGCCGACCCCGAGCATCGCCCCGAGCAGGAGGCTCACGCCGCCGCTCCCAGAACGATCATCGGGTCGAGTCCGACTGCCGCGAACTTCTCGGGTCGCGCGGGCAGCGCACCGGTCGGTACGAGGTCGCCGCCGTCCAGGTGGAAGATCGGATCGCTCAGCACCGCGGCGCCCGACGCCTCGCCGGTCGGAGCGATGATCTCGGCGACGCGCCGACGACCGTGCCGGTCGATCGCGAGGTGCACGACGACGTCGACGCAACTCGCCACGGTCGGTACGACGAACGCCGAGTCGATGTTCCGACCCGCGAGCAACGGCAGGGTGCAGAGCTTGGTGAGCGCATCGCGCGCCGAGTTCGCGTGGATCGTGCACATGCCCGGAAGCCCCGAGTTGAGTGCGATCAGCAGGTCGAGGCTCTCAGCTTCGCGCACCTCCCCGACGACGAGGCGGTCGGGTCGCATGCGCAGCGCCTCCTTGATGAGGCGCCGCAGCGTGATCTCGCCCGTGCCCTCGAGGTTGGGCTGGCGGCACTGCATCGACACGAGGTCGCGGACGTCGAGGTCGAGCTCGAACGTCTCCTCGACCGTCACCACCCGCTCGGAGGCGCGCGCGGTCGACATGAGCGCGTTGAGCATCGTGGTCTTGCCGGTGTGCGTCGCGCCCGAGACGAGGATGTTCGCCCCGGCGAGCACGCTCATGCGCAGGAACTCCGAGGCCTGGTTCGTGAGCGAACCGAGCTCGACGAGCCGGCCGAGCGTCCGGATGCGCTGCTGGAACTTGCGGATGTTGACGGCCCAGTGCGACCGCGTGACATCCGGGATCGCGACGTGGAGCCGCGAGCCGTCGGGAAGCGACGCGTCGACGAACGGCGAGGACAGGTCGACGCGGCGACCCGAGTGCTGCAGCATCCGTTCGACGAGGTCGCGCACCTCGCGGTCGGAGAGCACGAGCGTGGTCAGCTCGGGCACGCCGGCACGGGCGATGAACACGCGCGTGGGCGAGTTGATCCAGATCTCCTCGATCGAGGGGTCGTCGAAGAACGGTTGCAGCGGCCCGTAGCCGGTGATGGATGCCACGACCTCGCGCGCCGTGCCCGGCTCGTCGCCGAGCGGGGCGTGCGCGCCGGCGAGCGCGCGCTCGGAGTACCGGCGCACCTCCTCGGCGGCGTACCGCGCCGCCAGCGCCTCGTCGCGGGCGAGGTCGGCGCCCTCGCGGAGCACCCGGCCGCGCACCCGCTCGGCGATGGTGCGCACGGGGTCCGACATGCGCTCCATCTTGGCGACCGCCGCGACGACGGCGTCGGAGTTATCCACACCACTCGCGCCGGCTGGGTCGGCCACCGGGTCGGTCGCCGTGCGTCCATCACGGCGCGACGAGCGCGAGGAGTGCGCGAGTTCGCAGGATGAGCCGCGTCATCCGCCCGCCCACGCCCCCTCACGTCGTCTCATCCTGCGAACTCGCCCCGGCGATCCACGTGGTCCGCCCGGCGCACGGAACCGACGCGGGAGCAGCGGCCCGGCGTGACCGCTCGGTCGCGCAGGGGCATCATGGAGGCATGGCAGGGCTCCTGCTCGACCTCGACGGCGTCGTCTACGTCGGCGACGCGGCGGTGCCGGGCGCACGCGAGGCGCTCGACCGGCTCGTGCGCGAGGGCGTGCCGCACCGGTTCGTGACGAACACGAGCTCCCGGCCGCGCCGGGCGATCGTGGAGAAGCTCGCGCGGCTCGGCGTGACGGTGCGCGAGGAGGATATCCTCACGCCGGCGGTCGCCGCGGCGGCGTGGATGCAGCGGCGCGGCCTGTCGCGACCCGCGCTGTTCGTGCCCGACGCGACCGCGGGCGAGTTCGCGGGATTCGACGCCCTCACCCGCAGCGCCGACGACGGCGCCGACGCCGTGGTGGTCGGCGACCTCGGCGACGGATGGGACTTCGCCACGCTGAACCACGCGTTCCGCCTGCTCATGGCCGACCCGGCCGTGCCGCTCGTGGCGCTCGGCCTCACGCGATACTGGCGCGCGGAGGACGGCCTGCGCCTCGACGCGGGCGCCTTCGTGCGCGCGCTCGAGTACGCCGCGGGCCGCGAGGCGATCGTGCTCGGCAAGCCCGACGCCGCGTTCTACCACGCCGCAACCGACGCGCTCGGGCTGGATCCGGCCGACGTCGTCATGGTCGGCGACGACCTGCGCGCCGACGTCGAGGGCGCCCAGCGCGCGGGCCTGGCCGGCGTGCTCGTGCGCACCGGCAAGTTCGCGCCATCCGATCTCGAGGCCGAGGTCGTGCCCGACGCCGTGCTCGACTCGCTCGCCGACCTGCCCGACTGGTGGGCCGCGCGCGGGCGCAGTTGACGCCCTACATCGACGCCAGCACCCGCCCGATCCCGAGCACCACGCCCGTGATGGCGAGGAGCATCAGCCAGACGCGCGCCCGCCCCAGTTCGGGGCCCGCGATCTCGGCGAGCGCCAGTGCGGCGAGCGACACGGGCACGGTGAACCAGATGCCGCTCGCCCACGTCAGCATCGAGACGCCCGCGATGACGAGCGCCCATGCCTTCGCCGGCGCGGGCCACTCCGGCCGGGTGCGTGCGCTGCGAGGCTGGTCGTGGGTCATGGCGGTTCCACCCTCGACGGTAGGTCGCATGCCGCCGCCGGCGGACGGGCTTGACAGCGGCCCGGATCAGGAGCGCTGCTCGACCGCGGGCTGCTCGGCCTTCGGCACGATCCGGAACTCCGGGGCCCGGGTCACGAGCAGCCACGCGGGCAAGATGATCACGCACAGCCAAGGCAGCAGGCCGATGTCGCCCGAGACGCCGGCGGCCATGAACAGCGACAGCCAGCCGTCGCGCGTCGCGACGAGCAGCATCCCGATGAGGGCCGCCGCGACCGCCAGTCCGAGCGGCAGCCCGGGGATCACCGCGGACGCGAGGACGCCGATCGCGACGCCGATGAAGGTGGCCGGGAACACGCGGCCGCCGCGGAACGCGGCGCTCGCGGCGACGACGAGCGCGACGAGCTTGACCACCACGATGAGCACCAGGTCGCCCGGCGAGTAGTCGTCGGGGTTCGCGAGCAGCTCCCCCATCTGGTCGAGGCCCTTGAAGAGCGTGATCGGCCCGCCGATGAAACCGAGCACGCCCAGCACGAGGCCGCCGAGGCCCGCGATGAGGATGGGGCTGCGCAGCGCATGGAAGGCGCGGTGCACGACGGGCAGCGCGATCACCCCGAGCAGGCCCACGAGCACCGCCGCGCACGCGACGGCGACGCCGATCACGACATCGAGCGCGTCGACCGTGCTCGGCGGCACCGTGAACGAGAGCGGCGGCACCCCGAGCACGTGCATCGTCCCCGACCCCGCGGCGGCCGAGGCGAGCGGCAGGAACAGCTTGTCCCACAGCGAGCCGCCGCCGCGCACCGCGGCGAGCGCGCCCGTGAAGAGCAGGGCCGCGCCGACCGGGGTGCCGAACAGCGCGCCGATGGTGCCGGCCGCGGCCATGAGCATCGCGAGCCGCGGCGGCACGCGCGGCACGAACCGGGCGAGCAGCGCCACGGCGAGCGAGACGTTGATGGCGATGATCGGGTTCTCCGGCCCGAGGCTCACGCCGCCCGCGAGGCCGAGGACGGTGACGATCGCGATGCTCGGCAGGGTCCGCAGCTTCAGCGGCGGCTCGAAGAGCTCGGTCGTCGCCGAGTCCGGCCCGCCGTGCCCCGGGATGAACTGCAGGCACACGCCGACGAGCAGGCCGGTCGTCGTGAGCACGGCGACGATCCACCATCCGCTCGGATCGATGCCGAGCGCGTCGGGCAGCGTCGTCCACACGGCGTCCTCGATCACGCCCGCGACCGCCTCGAGCGCCCAGAGCATGAGCGCCGTGATGATGCCGATGACCAGCGCGGGGATCGACAGCAGCGCGAGCTGCCGCGGCGTCGGCGCCGGTGCCTCCTGATCCGTCGTCTGCATCACGCCTCCACGATGTCGCGTCGCTCGAACGCGACGATTCCAGCACTGCACAGGATGGCGGCGACGGCCGTCATCACGATCGCCGACCATGGGTCGATCGGGTCCACCGGCACCTGCTCGAGGTGGTGGAACGGCGAGACGTCCTGCACCCACTCCGGCCACTCGAGCAGCTCGCCGACGAGCTCGATCACGTAGGCCACGACCGCCGCCCCCGCGGCCACGGGCACCGTCGCGCGCGGCGCGACCCCGAAGACGAGCACCGCGAGCCCCGCGAACACGGCGACCGCGGGGAGCACGTTGATGAGCGCCGACGCGACGTCGGCGGTCGTCACACCCGAATCGGTCGCGAGGGCGCTCAGGGCCAGCGCGGTCGCGGCGACGGACGCGAGAACCAGGATGGCGCCCGCCATCGCCAGCACGTGCCCGCCGAGCCAGCGCCAGCGCGACAGGGGCCGGGTCAGGAGGAAGTCGGCGCGCGTCGACGCCTCCTCCGCCCGGGTCGCGCCCATGCGGAACGCCGCGTACACCGCGAGCACGAGACCGATGATCTTCGCGATCATCGCGACGAACCCGAGCGTGACCTCGTCGACCGACATCCCGAAGGCCGTCAGCAGCTCGACGAAGCCCTGGTCCTCGAGCAGGAAGTCCTCGACGATCGGGAGCATCCACCCCATCACGATGCCGACGGCGGCGAGCCCCGCCGCCCAGGCGGCGAGCACGCCGGAGTTCGTGCGCCACGCGAACGAGGTCGCGCCGCCGAGGCCCCAGCGCCGCGTCCGCCCCGTCGTGCGCGCGCGCACGAGCCCGGCTCCCGAGTCGCGCACGCCGCGCAGCAGCACGGCGGCGCCTCCGAGCACGAGGATCGCGGCCAGCGGCACGAGCAGCACCTCCCACCGGTCGGCGTCGAACGCCTCGATGCGGTCGAACCAGCCGGCGGGGGTGAGCCACCCGAGCCAGGCGCGGCGGTCCGCGCTGTTCGCAGCCATCCGCAGCAGGATCCAGGCGACCATGAGCCCGCCTGCGACGGACAGCGCCAGGCGCCGCGTACCGAACACCTGCGAGCACACCGCGCCGACCGCCACGAGGGTGCCCGCGTAGGCGGCCACGGTCAGCCCGGCCAGCGCGGAGCCCTCGGGTTCGGCGCCGATCGCCGTGAACGCGATGCCGACCGCCGCGCCGACGAGCAGGCAGGCGATGAGGAGCACGCTCGCCTGCACGGCGAGCACGCTCCGCGCGCGCAGCGCGCCGACCGCCTGGACCGCGTCGGCGCGACCCGAGTCCTCGTCGCCGCGCAGCACGCGCGTCGCGACCGTGAGCGCCCACGCGGCGGAGATCAGGGTGAGGTACAGCCCGGCATCCCAGAGCGCGAACCCGCCGACCGTGTCGACCGCGCTGCCCGTGCCCGAGATGATCCGCACGCCGGGGTCCTCGGCCCAGAACAGCAGCGCCCGCCGCGATTCCGCGTCGGGGTAGGCCGTGCGGAATGAGAGGCCCTCGAGCACGATGAGGCCGCCGAGGCCGAGCGCGATCGCGACGGCGCCGCGCACGACGAGCCGCGTCGTCAGGAGCGCGACCGCGCCCATGGGGTTCGGCGCGTGCCCGGCACGCAGGTGGCGGTGCGTCGCCGTCGCGTGCGCGGTGGTCATGCGGTTCCCTTCCCCGGTTCCGGTCGCGGTCGTGGTCGTCAGTAGTACGTGAGGAAGATCTCCTCGAGCGAGGGCTCGACGGTGTGCAGCCGGATCACCCGGTGCCCGGCCAGGCGGCGGATGAGCGCGTCGGGTTCGCCCGCGACCGTGATGCGCACGCCGCCGCGGACGCCCGCCATCGGTTCGACGCCGGCGACCCCCTCGACGCCCTCGAGCGCCGGCGCCTCGCCGTCGAACACGACCTCGAGGATGGTCGCGCCGATGCGCCGCAGCTCCTCGAGCGCGGCCACCTCGACGAGCCGCCCGGCGCGGAGGATGCCGACCCGGTCGCAGAGGTCCTGCACCTCGTCGAGGATGTGCGACGACAGGAAGATGGTCTGCCCGCGCGCCGCGGCATCCCGCGCCACGACCTGGAACTGCTCCTCCATCAGCGGATCCAGGCCTGCGGTCGGCTCGTCGAGCAGCAGGACGTCGGGGCGGCCCATGAGCGCCGCGACGAGCGCGACCTTCTGCCGGTTGCCCTTCGACATCGACCTGATTCGCTCGGAGGGATCGACGTGGAACCGGTCGATGAGCTCGGCCCTGAAGCCGGGGTCGACCCACCCGCCGACGTTGCCGAGGAGCCTCAGCACCTCGTCACCCGTGAGCTGCGGCCACAGCGCGACCTCGCCGGGCACGTAGCCGAGGTGCCGGTGCGAGCGCACGACGTCGCCGACCGGCACGCCCAGCACGGTCGCGCTCCCCCGCGTCGGCCGGATGAGCCCGAGCAGCAGGCGAATCGTGGTCGTCTTGCCCGAGCCGTTCGGCCCGAGGAACCCGAAGATCTCGCCCCGGCGCACCTCGAGGTCGAGACCCTCGAGCGCCGCGACCCGCCCGTAGTGCTTGGTCAGGTCGGCCGTCGCGATCGCCGCGTCGCTCATCGGGCCTCCTCCCGCGTCCCCTGCAGTCTCGCGGTCGACCGCCCGGGCGGGCGGGGCACAAGGTCCCGGATGGCACGGGTCGGCGTGACATGACGTCCGGATGGCACGCGCAGGCGGATGCCGCGCGCCCGACGGCGGCGGCGCGTCAGCCGAGGTGGCCGAGCTCGGCCTCCGCCTCCTCGATGTCGACCTCGGCGCGGTCGGCCGCGTCGGCGGCGGAGTCGTGGTCGCGACGTGCCGACCTGGCAGAGCGCTCGGCGTCGGCCAGCTCATCGCGCAGCTCGTCGAGCCGTCGCTCGAGCTCGTCGCGCTCGGTGCGGAGCTCGTCGACACGTCGAGATTCCGCCTCGAGCCGCGCGGTCGCCTCGTCGAGCGCGCGACGTGCCCGCTCGGCGTGCTCGCGCGCCGACCTGACGGCTGCCTCGGCGCGCCCGTGGGCGGCGCGACGCTCCCGCTCCTGCGTCTGCGCCTGCTCGGGCGCCGGTTCCGGCTCCGCGGCGGCCGCCTCCGTCCCGCGCCCAAGGCCCTGCTCCGCCTCGGGTCCCCCGCGCCGGGCCGTGCGCGCCGGCGGTACCGCAGACGCGTCGCCCGCGACGGCTCCGTCGAGCTCGACGTCGAACCCCACCGCCTGCAGCGCACGCACGAGCCGCCCCGACCGCACCGCCGCTCCCGCGTCGGCCGAGACGGTCGCCGCGACGAGCGTCTGCTCGACCTCGTCGAGCACCGGGCGCGACGCGGAGCGGTCCGCGGCATCCGCCAGCGCGACCGCGGCGCGCAGGAGGTCGCGGACGACCTCGCGCCGCTCCGCCGCGAGCGCGGTCATCGCCCGGCCGTCGGCCGACGCCTGGGCCTCGGCGAGCTCGCCGCCGAGGCCCACGAGGTCGCCCAGCCGGTCGGCGTGGTCGCGCGCCAGCCGGTTCACGATCCACGCGGCGGGCGACGGACGCCGCAGCGCCGCGATCCGCCTGGCGAGCGCGGGATCCGCGGGCTTCGCCCCGGCCGCGCGCGCGTTCCGCGCCGCCGTGAACTCGTCGGGCACGAGCGCGTAGAGCGCGTCGGCCGCGTCGGTGAGCCCCTCGGTCGCCATCACCCCATCATGGCGCGGCGCACCATCCGTCACACCGTCTCGAGGTACTTGTGCACGACGCTCAGCGCGACGGCGCCCTGCCCGACCGCGGACGCGACTCGGCGCATGACGTCGGCGCGCACGTCGCCCGCCGCGAAGATGCCGGGCACGCTCGTCTCGAGGATGAACGGGTCGCGCTTGAGCTTCCACCCCCGAGGGCGTCGGCCGTCGTGCACGAGATCCTGCCCCGTGAGCACGAAGCCGTGGTCGTCGAGCTCGACGAGGTCGCGGACCAGGTCGGTGCCGGGGACCGCACCGATGAAGACGAACATCGCATCGGCCGGGATCGACTCCTCCTCGCCCGTCACCGTGTCGCGGACCGTCATCGACGTCAACCGGGTCTGGCCCTCGAGCGAGGTGACCTGCGCGTGCGGGCGCACCGTGATGTTGTGCGTCGCCTCGATCTGGTCGATGAGGTACTTCGACATGCTCCTCGCGAGCGAATCGCCGCGCACCAGCACGGTGACCTCGGCCGCGTACCGCGAGAGGAACATCGCGCCCTGGCCCGCCGAGTTCGCGCCGCCGACGACGACCACGCGGCATCCGGTGTAGCTCACGGCCTCGCTCGCCGCTGCGCCGTAGTACACGGATGCACCGCTCAGCCGCTCCTCGCCGGGGATGCCGAGCGTGCGCGCCTCGACCCCGGTCGCGAGCACGACCGCGCGCGAGCGCAGCTCGCTGCCGTCGTCGAGCGTCACGATCTTGTACGACTCCTCGAGGCGAATGCCGGTGACCGCCTGCGGGTTGAGGATCTCGGCGCCGAGGCGCTTGGCCTGCGTGACGGCCCGCCGCGCGAGGTCGGCGCCGCTGATGCCGTGGGGGAAGCCGAGGTAGTTCTCGATGCGCGAACTCGTGCCCGCCTGCCCTCCCGGGACCTCGCGCTCGATCACGGCCGTGCGCAGCCCCTCGGACGCGCCGTACACGGCTGCGGCCAGGCCCGCCGGGCCCGCGCCGATCACGATGAGGTCGTAGAAGGGCGACTGCGGGGGCGTGCGCAGCCCGATCCGCTGGGCGAGCTCGTGCAGGTCGGGGCACGCGAGCACCGTGCCGTCGGGCAGGAACACCACCGGCAGCCGAGTGCTGCCCTGGAGGGCCGCCTCGACGAGCGCCTTCGCGCCCTCGTTGCGTTCGATGTCGAGCCACTGGTACGGGATCTGGCTGCGCGCGAGGAAGTCCTTCACCGCGTGCGTCGTCGGCGACCACAGCGTGCCCGCGACGCGGATGCCCTCGTAGATCGGCGGCGTGTTCGCGTGCCAGTCGTCGAGCAGGTCGTTGAGCACCGGATAGAAGCGCTCCTCGGGTGGATCCCACGGCTTCAGCAGGTAGTAGTCGAGGTCGAGCGCGTTGATGCTCGTGATCGCGGCATCCGTGTCGGCGTACGCGGTGAGCAGCACGCGCTTGGCGTCGGGGTAGTGCGCAACGGCCTCGGTGAGGAACTCGGTGCCCGACATGCCGGGCATGCGCTGGTCGACCACGAACAGCGCGATCGGGGTGTTGCGGCGCTCGAACTCCTCGACGGCACCGAGCGCCTCCTTGCCCGAGGCGGCCCGCACGATGCGGTAGTCCTCGCCGTACCTGGACTGCAGGTCGCGCGCGACCGCGTTGAGCACCTGCGGCTCGTCGTCGACGGTCATGATCACGGGCTTGGCCATCGATCACACCTCCTGGGGCTGCGGGGGTCTGGCTCCGGCCTCGTCGGCGGTGCCGGCCGCGTCGGTGGTGCCGGCCGCGTCGGCGGTGCCGGCCGCGTCGGCGGTGCCGGCCGCGTCGGGCGCGCGGTGGATCGGCACGCGCACCGTGAACCGGGTGCGTCCGGGGCGGGAGTCGAGGTCGAACGTCCCGCCGTGCTTCTTCACGACGATGTTCCGCGAGATCGCCAACCCGAGCCCCGTGCCCTCGCCGGGCGCCTTCGTCGTGAAGAACGGGTCGAAGACCTTCGAGCGGATGTCGTCGGGGACGCCGGGACCGTCGTCCTCGAACTGGACCTCGACCCACTCGCCGTCGCGGCGCGCGCGGACCGTCAGCGTGCCCTCGCCGCCCATCGCGTCGATCGCGTTGTCGATCAGGTTCGTCCACACCTGGTTCAACTCGCTCGCGTACGCCTGGATGGGCGGGAGGTCGGGATCGTACTCGCGCCGCACGGTCACGCCGCGCTTGAGCTTGTTCTGGAGGATCACGAGCGTGTTGTCGAGGCCCGACCGCAGGTCGACGTCCTGCACGGGCGCCTGGTCCATGTACGTGTACATCTTGAGCGCCCGCACGAGCTCGACGATCCGGGTGGTGCCGACGACGATCTCGGAGAGCAGGGCGTAGATCTCCGACTTCAGCGCCAGCCACCGCGCGACGACCGGCAGCGCGTCACGCCCGAACCACCCCATGTACTCCTCGAGGTCGGCGACGCCCACCCCGAGGCTCACGAGCGACGCCGCGAGCTCCATGCTCGACGGCACCCCGTGCGCCTCCAGCCAGTCCTCGAGCTCGGCCTCGCGGTCACTGCGCTCGATGGGCCCGAGCTGCACGGGATCGTCGGCCCGGTCGGCGGCGAGCCGGTCGAGCTGTCGAAGGCGGTCGAGCGCCCGGCCGTACAGGCCGAGCGAGCCGAGCTCGATCTGCGCGTCCTGCAGCCGTTCGAAGACGTCGATGGCCTGCGACGCACCCCGTTGCGCTGCCGCCGCCGGATTGTTCATCTCATGTGCCATGCCCGCGGAGAGGCGGCCCAGCGAGGCGAGCTTCTCCTGCAGGACCAGCTGGTCCTGCATGGTGCCGATGCGGTGCAGCGTCTCCTCGAGCTCGGCGTTCCGTCCGCGGAACTCCGCTTCCCTCGCCCGGAAGTCCTCCTCGCTGCGGCGCAGCGCCTCCTCGACCGCGCGGCGCTCGCCGAGGTCGCGGATGATGCCCGTGTAGTAGCGGTCGCCGCGGACCGTCCACGTCGAGAGCGACAGCTCGACGGGGATCTCCCGGCCCGCCTTCGTGAGTGCGGCCAACTCCACCGTGCGGCCGATCACGTGGGCCTCGCCGGTCTCGTTGAAGCGGGCCATGCCCGCGCGGTGCTGCTCGCGGTACCGCTCGGGGATGATCAGCTCCAGCTGGCGGCCGACCGCCTCCGACTCGGCGTGACCCAGGATTCGCGTCGCGGCGGAGTTCCACGACACGATCCGGCCCGCGCGGTCCACGGAGACGATCGCGTCGATCGCCGACTCGGTCACCGACCGCAACCGCTCCTCGGTCGCCTCGGCCTCCCGCAACGCGGTCCGGGCCCGCAGCACCGCCACCTGGCGGTCGACCGTCGCGAGCACCTCCGCGCGATCGAACGGCCTCGCGAGCACGTCGACTCCGAGACGGATGGCTCGGGTGCCCCGCTCGGCGTCGCCCTCTCCGACGACGTAGACCACCCGCAGATCGCGCCCGTGACCTTCGCGAGGCAGCTTCTCGGCGAGATCGAACGGGTCGACGCCCGTGATCGCCGTGTCGACGAGGAGCAGGTCGGGCGCGCCGTCGAGCGCCGAACGTGCCAGTTCATCACCGTGGACGGCCTCGACGTCGTAGCGCCCGCCGTCGAGGATGCGGCGCAACTCGGCCACCGTTGCGGCGTCGTCGGAGACGACGACGATCATCGCGCGCTCGGCCATGCGAGTCCCTCCTCGTCGCTCCGTCGCGATCCAGTCGGCCCTCAAGGGTCAGGGTAGACCCGCGGGTCGTCGTGGAGCCATATCCGCGCGCACGATGCGGCGGCGCTCGCCGCGCCGTGGCGCCGCTGCCCGGTTCGATGCGATCCGTCCGATACATTCGGCCTCGAGCACGTGTTCGCGTGCACACCCCGGGGGACGACGAGGAACGGGAGGACGGATGACACCATCCGGATCGGCGGAGCCCGGGATCGCGCCAGGCGCGGCCCCCGCCGCAGAGGACCTCGACGCGCTGCTGAAACGGATCGTCGCGGACGAGCTCGAGACCTTGCGACTCGCGTTCGACGCGGGCGCCGAGTTCGCCGTCACGCGCGCGGGGCGTCGCGACGAGACCCTGCACCGACTCGAGTGCCCGGCACTGGAACCGCACCTGGACCGCCGTGCCCGCTGGACCGAGGAGCATCGAGAGCGGCTCGCGGCCGACCACTCCTATCGGATCCCCCTGCCCACGCTCATCACGCGCGAGCACGCGCGCACCATCGCGGAGGTGCGCGGCTGCCGCACCTGCTGGCCGAACATCACCGGGAGCGCACCGCGACCGCTCAAGCGCCTGACCGCGCGCGGCCTCCGCGCGCACCACGTCGGCCGCGTGCTCTCGACGGAGTCGGGCGAGTCGCTGGGCTCCATCGTGCGGACCTCCGCGCACACGGGCGCCGACCTGTTCGGCGTGGAGCACGACGAGATCGAGGTGGTGACGTCGGCGCGCACCATCCGCTACGCCCCGTCGGAGCACGTGTACCTCTGGGACCTGCCGAGCGACGCCGAGGCGATCGAGCGGAAGATGCGGCTGTTCACCCGACTCGGCACGGGGATCTCCCCCGCCGGTTGACCCGATCTCGCGGCCTAGACTGAACGGGCACTCGCGGGAGTGGTGAAATCGGCAGACACGCAGGATTTAGGTTCCTGTGCCTTCGGGCGTGTGGGTTCAAGTCCCACCTTCCGCACTCGACCGGGCGACCGGTCGTGCCGATCGGCGGCCGGCCCGGAACGGGATCGGCGGAGGTGGCGGATGACGCAGGATGCGCGGGTCGCCGGGGCCCCTCGCCCCGCGAGCCGGGCGCGCGAACGCCTCGCGCTGCCGCGGCCGTCCGCGAAGGCCACTGCGACCGGGATCGCCGTCGCGATCCTGCGCCACGTCGCGCCCGGCCTGCTCGTGCGCATCGCCGGGCGAGCGACCGACGGCGGCATCCCCCCGTTCGTCGACCTGCTCCGCATCGCCGAGCTCGCCGGCACCCTGCCGTCGACCGACCCGTCGTCCTCACCGACGGGGATCCTGGCTCGGTTCCCGCAGCTCGCCGACGTGGCGACCCGCGACGTCGTCATCGCCGGTCCGCACGGACCGGTGCGCGCCAGGACGTACCGCCCCCCGCATCCGAGCGGGATCGGCCTCGTCTGGGTTCACGGCGGCGCGTTCATCTCCGGCGACCTCGACCGGCCCGACGCGCACTGGCCCGCGCTCGAGCTCGCGCACCGCGGCGTCGCCGTGGTCTCGGTCGACTACCGGCACGCCGTACGGGGCGTGCACCATCCCGTCCCATCCGACGACGTGCTGGCCGGATGGCGCTGGGCCGCCGCGCACGCCGCCGAACTCGGGGTCGCGCGCGGCGCGCTCCACCTCGGCGGCTCGAGCGTGGGCGCGAGCCTCGCCGCGGGCGTCGCGAAGCGCGTGCGCGACTCGGGCATCCCGGAGACGACGCCGGCCGGCCTGGTGCTCGTCACGCCGTTCCTGCACTCGTCCGCCGCGCCGTGGCCGGCGGACCTGCTCGCGCGGATGCGCGCCTCGACGCGCAGTGCCGTGTTCTCGCCCGACGACCTCACGCACCTCGCCTGGAACTACGCCGGACGACGCAGCGTGCTCGACGACCCGTACGCGTTCCCGGCGAACGGAGACCTCGCGGGCCTGCCGCCGACGCTCGTCATCACCGAGGAGATCGACACGATCCGCACGTCGGGCGAGGACTTCGCCTCGCGGCTGCGGGCCGCCGGTGTGCCCGCGGTGGTGCGCATGACGCCGGGGGCGGCGCACAGCTCGATGAGCCGGCCCGCCGAGCCCACCGCGCAGGTCACGCTCGACGCGGTCGCCGAGCACCTGCTCGGGCGCTGGTCGCCGCAGGCGTGAGCGAGGGGTCTCGCGCCGACCCGCGCCTCAGCCTTCCCGGGCGTAGTACGGCCACGGGAGGAATCGGCGTTCTCCCCGGCGATCCGGGCCACGGAGCGTGACCTCCCCGGTCGCCGCCCACTCGACGCCGCGCGGGAACATCCGGATGAACTCGATGCGCCGGAACGTGTCGATGTCGTGGCCGATCGTGATCGTGAACGACCGGCCCGCGCCGTACTCGTTGATCCACGCGATGGGCTGGTCGGTGTTCATGCCGTTCAACTCGGCGATGCCGCCGTCGGGGATCACGACCGGATAGTGCGACATCGGCCAGACGGGCGCGTTCTCGTAGGCCTCGAGGTCGTCGAAGGTCGTCAGCAGCACCCGGGCACCCTCGTAGAGGTTCACGCCCGTGAGGATGTCGTCACCCGTCACCGTCCAGCGGGCGCTGATCCCCTCCGTGATCGGATGCCGCGGCTCGACGGTGTCGAGCTGCGCCTCGCCCCACGGCCGGGGGCGCAGGCCCGTCTCGTACGCGCTCAGCTTCGCGCCCCGCATGACGTTGTACTCCTCGGGGTAGCCCCAGCGGTCCTCCTGCGCGGCGGAGCCGTGGAACCACACGATGCCCTTGCCGTCGTCCTGGACGAACTTCAGGATCGCGGCATCCGTCTCCGCTCCGAATCCGACGGCCTTCTCGAAGAACCCGTCGCGACCCTCGAACACGACGATCAGCACGTCGTACTTGTCGATGATGTCGGCACCGAGGCCGCGCGGGTCTTCCACGACGCGCACCCGGAACCGCCCGGTGTCCTCGAGGAGCGTGGTGATCCACTGGTTGTGCAGCCGGAAGCTGCGGAACTCGTTGTCGTGCTCCCGGGTCATGTGCCCGGAGAGGATGAGCACGTTCAGGGTCTCGGCCATATGAGCGCTCTCTTATCTCGTGATCGACGGCGTCGTGGTGGAGACGCGTCGGAGGATCGGATCGAGCACGTGTTGCATCTCCCATCCGTTCAACATGACGCTGGTCGCGGGATGGGGAGTGAAGTCGCTCTCGACGACGATCCATCCGTCGTAGTCCGACTCCCGCAGGGCCCGAACGAACCCCGCGGAGTCCACCAGCCCGTTCGAATCGCCCAGTTCGGTGAACCAGCGAGGCACCACTCGAGACCCGCCCGCGCGCAGCACCCCGTACTCAGCAGCCGGTTGCCGGTACTCCTCGAGGTCGTCGACGACAGCGGCGTTCTTGAGCTGGACATGCACCACGCGATCCGGGTGGCGTTCGAGGAACGCGATCGGATCGATGCCGGCGATCGTGAGTTCGGCGGTGTCGAGCGTCAGGCCCACCGTCTCGGGATCGCTCGATGCGATGAGTCGTTCGAGTCCGTCCTCGGCCCGAAGACCGGACAGGAAATCGAAGTGGAGGCCCAGCCGCACGCCGAACTCCGCGATCGACTCGCCGACGAGCTGCCAGGCGGACGCGAGGCGCTCGATGGCTGCGTCGTCGAGCGGTCCCGTGCGACCCGCTCCGGCGCACGGGCGTGCGACCAGGACGCTCCCGCCGAGCTCTTCGAGAGCCTTCGCGAGCCACCGAGCGTGTTCGACGAGCAGAGGCCGCGCCGCCGGGTCGAGCGGATCCGTTCCGTGCGAGAGATCCTCCTGGAATGGCGCAGTCGGATCCCACACCCAGCTGCTCACGGAATCGAGCGCGGCATCCTCGACGAATGCACGAAAGCCCGCCACCGATCCGAAGTTCGCTGCGATCTGGGTGGGATTGCCGAGTGGCTCCCAACGGCCGCTGCCGGCGCTCAGCTCGACGCCGTCGAAGCCGGAGATCGAGATGACGCGCAGGGCCCGTTCGTGCTCACGGCGCCTGGCGAAGTCGTCGAACTGCGGCTTGAACTGGTTGATTCCGTACGCCCAGCGGATCATTTCCCCGCCTCCTCGGCGGCGACGCGCTCCAACACGTTCTTCGCGTACCACCGCGCGATGGCGGTGCTCTCGGCGTGGTCCCCGCCGAGCTTGTTCGCCTTGTCGTGCTCCACCGTGAGCCATCCGTCGTAGCCGTTGCGCACGACGGCGCGCATGAATGCCTCGAAGTCGACGAGGCCTTCGTCGTCGCCCATCTCGTAGAACCAGCGCGGGGTCGTCTCGGCCATGATCTCGGAGTCGGGCCGGCGGCGGTAGTCGCCGATGAGGTCGCGGTGACGGGTGTCCTTGAAGTGGAACCCGGTCACGCGGTCGGCGTACTGCTCGTAGAACTCGACCGGATCCACCGAGGCGATGCAGTGCTGCGCGGTGTCGACGAACAGGTTGACGAGGTCGGGGTCCGTATTCGCGTAGAAGGTGTCGAGTTCGTCCTTCGACTGGATGCCGCAGAAGAACTCGTGGTGACAGGTGAGCTTCACACCGGCGTCACGCGTGATCTCGCCGACCTTGTTCCAGAGGTCGGCCGTGACCTTGATCTTGTCCTCGGTGACCGGCTCCATGTCGGAGTAGAGCGTGGCCGGCATCACGATGATGTTGTCGAGCTCGATCCCCGACCATCGGTCCATCGTCACCCGGAAGCCCTCGAGGATGTTCTCGTGCGTCTCCGGAAGATGGGGCGCATAGTTGCGGGTGTCGTAGTCGGCCGCGTGGAAGATGTTCACGATGCGTTCGAGTCCGCGCTCGCGAACGAACTCCTGGTAGTTCGCGACCGAACCGTACATGCCCATGATCTGGTAGTAGCGGAAGTCGAAGGTGTCGATCGCGTCGTATCCGACCGCCGCGACCTGCTTCAGGAAGCGGTCCATCGTGTCGAGCGATTCCCACTGATCGATCGGGCCGTGCGGCGACTGGCTGCGCCAGTGGTCCATGTAGCTCCACTTCATCGCCGGCCTCACGCCTTCGTCGAGAATGCCGCGTCGAAGGACGCGTGCGGGGGCGTGATCTCGGCGAGCTTCCGCACGAAGGCGAGGGCTTCGGGCGCGCCGACCAGCCGGTCCATCCCGGCGTCCTCCCATTCGACGCTCGTCGGCCCGTCATAGCCGATCGCGTTCAACGCCCTGAAGAGCGGCTCCCACGGCACCTGGCCGTGCGCGGTGGACACGAACGTCCACCCGCGGCGGGGGTTCGCCCACGGCAGGTGCGAGCCGAGCACGCCATTGCGCCCGTCGAGGTTCGTGATCGACTCCTTCACGTGCACGTGGAAGATGTGGTCGGCGAAGTCGAGCACGAACGCGACCGGGTCCAACTGCTGCCACATGAAGTGCGACGGGTCGAAGTTCAGCCCGAAGCTCGCGCGGTGCCCGATCGCCTCGAGCGTCGCCTTGGCGGTCCAGTAGTCGTACGCGATCTCGCTCGGGTGCACCTCGAGGCCGAAGCGGACCCCCACCTCCTCGAACACGTCGAGGATCGGGTTCCACCGGTCGGCGAAGTCCTGGTAGCCCGCCGCGATCCACTCGTCGGACGCGGGCGGGAACATCGCCACCGCCTTCCAGATCGACGAGCCGGTGAACCCGTTGACGGTCTTCACGCCCAGCTTGGCCGCGATCCGGGCGGTGTCCTTCATGTCCTCCGCGGCGCGCTGCCGCACCCCCTCCGGGTCCCCGTCGCCCCAGACGCGGTCGGACAGGATGTCGCGGTGGCGTTCGTCGATCGGGTCGTCGCAGACCGCCTGGCCGGTGAGGTGATTGGAGATCGCCCACACCTTCAGCCCGTTTCGCTCCAGGATGTCCAACCGTGACTGCACGTACGCGTCGTCGTCCCAGCGCGACACGTCGAGGTGGTCACCCCAGCAGGCGATCTCGAGGCCGTCGTAGCCCCACTCCCCCGCGAGTCGCGCCACCTCCTCGAACGGGAGGTCGGCCCACTGGCCGGTGAACAGCGTGATCGGACGAGGCATCCCAGCTCCTTTGCTCTGTCGTCGGTTCGAATTCATCGCGAGGCGGCGACCGAGGCGCCGACGGGGACCCACGAGGAGCCCCGCTCGGAGCTCTGCTCCACGGCGTCGAGCACCCGCTGCACCGAGAGACCCTCCGCGAAGGAGGGGTGCGGGTCGGTGCCCTCGGCGATTGCGGTGACGAGGTCCACGACCTGGTGGCTGAACCCGTGCTCGTAGCCGAGCATGTGGCCCGCGGGCCACCACGCCGAGACGTAGGGATGCTGCGCCTCGGTCACCAGGATCCGGGTGAAGCCCTGCGTCTCAGCCGGTGCGGTGCGGTCGTAGAACCAGAGCGTGTTGAGGTCCTCCAGCTCGAACCGGAGCGCGCCCTTGTCGCCGGACACCTCCAATGTCAGCGCGTTCTTGCGCCCGGTCGCGAACCGCGTCGCCTCGAACGAGACGAGCGCGCCGGTCGACAGGCGACCGGTGAAGATCGCGACATCGTCGACCGTCACCTCGCCGTAGCCCTCAGCCGCCGTCCCCGACAGGCCCGAGCCGGACCCCTGCAGCGGCCGCTCTGTGACGATGGTGTCGACGACGCCCGTGACCGCCGTCACCTCGAGGCCGGTCACGAACTGCGTCATGTCGATGATGTGCGCCCCGATGTCCCCGAGCGCGCCCGAGCCGGCGTGCTCCTTCTGCAGGCGCCACGCCAGCGGCATCTCGGGGTCGACGAGCCAGTCCTGGCGATATGCCGCACGAACCTGAGCGATCCTTCCGACCGCTCCCTGAGCGATGAGGTCGCGAAGGAACGTCACTGCAGGCACCCGGCGGTAGGTGAAGCCCACCATCGACCGCACACCCTTCGCGGCTGCGCGGGCCGCAGCATCCGCCATAGCCTCCGCCTCCGCCACGGTGTTCGCGAGCGGCTTCTCGCACAGCACGTGCTTGCCCGCCTCCAACGCCGCGATCGCGATCTCGGCGTGCGAGTCGCCCGGCGTCACGATGTCGACGATGTCGATGTCGTCGCGCGCGATCACCGCACGCCAGTCGGTCGCCGACTCCTGCCAGCCCCACCGCGCCGCGGCATCCGCCACCGCCTCCGCATTGCGCCCGACCACGACGGCCATCTCCACGGCCGCGGGCAGCTCGAACACCCTGGGTGCCTGGCGCCACCCCACCGAATGCGCGGCCCCCATGAACCCGTACCCGATCATCGCGACCCGCAGGGGCTGCGTCTCGCTCATGCCAGCACCAGCTCGCGCTGAACGGGCACGCGGTTCACCACGTAGCGCCCGGGGCCGCCGTCGACGCCCGGCATGATCTGCATGTAGAGCAGACGCATGGTGAGCGCGACCTCGACGGTGACCTTCTCGCCCGCCGACGGAGCGCGTCCGAGATCGATCAGGATCTCCGGGCGGTCCGCCACGAACCAGAGGGTGTCCCACTGCTCGGGGAGCTCGTCGATGCGGTACTCGCGACCGTTGAGCACGAAGCGCAGCTTCTCGGTGGGGATCGGCTCCCCGTTGACGGATGCCGCGACCCCGTCGACCGCCGAGAGCCAGAGGCTGCGGTACCAGGGAAGCTGCACGGAGACGGCGAGGCCGGACTCGGTGCGACGCACGTCGTCGTCGGCGAACAGGGAATCGTGGGTGGCCATGGCTCCTCCGAGCGGATCAGGCGTAGGTGTCGGTGAAGGTCTCGTGCGGAACGGGGGGCTCCGGCTCGAGCTTCTGCACCGTCTCGGGGCTGTACGGGTGGTTGGTCGAGGGCACGGGCTCGTCGGCCGGGGGCATGAAGACGGGCTTGCCGTCGTCGCCGAAGTACATGAGGTCGAGGTCGAACGCGCCCTGGTTCTTGAGGCCGAAGCTGACCCAGTTCTCCTCGAACGGCGCGCGGGCGAGCTCGTAGCAGCGGAACTTCCAGAACTTCCACTCGCCGTCCTGCTTGAGGAAGTCGATCGCGTACTTGCACCACACCCAGTGCGCCCAGACCTTCTTGCCGAGGGTCTCCTGCGGGGAGTACATGTCGGGGAACTCCTCCGCGACCTTCGGGTCGGTGAGGCCCGACTCGGTGCCCGCCATGATCCACACGCCCTTCGCGGTCCTGCCGTCGGCCGCGACCTCGATCACCGGCGTGGTGGTGGCGTGCAGGATGAGCTTGCCGACGGGGTGCGGTCGACCGCGGTGGTAGTCGGTCACGCTCTTCCAGGTGGTGTACTGCCCCGCGTTGGTATAGCGCGCACGGATGCCCTCGGTGCCCTCCTTCACCCACATGGGGATGATCTGCTCGTCCTCGAAGGCGTTGTGCAGGTACATGTATCGGTTGAACAGGTTCTCCACCTGTCCGCGGTCCTCGGCGCGCTGCGCGAGGGCGCGCGCGGCGACGACCTCCTCACGCAGGCCGGCCAGCTCGGACTGGAGCTCGGCGAGCGTGGCGGGAGCGATGGTGTCAGACATGTGCGGCCTCCTGGGCGGCGACGGTTTCTTCGATGGCCCTGCGCATGAGCGCGTGCTGCTTCTTCACGAGGTCGATCGGGTCGTCCTCTCCGAGGTCGGCGAAGGCGTGACCCTCCCACTCGCTCGAGAGGAAGCCGGTGTACCCGCCGTCGACGAATTGGCGGACGATCCGCGGGATGTCCATCGCGGGCTCGTCTCCGTTGCCGTCGATGGCGTAGAACTTGGCGTGCACGTGGAAGATCTGCGGCATGATGTCGAGCCACTCCTCCGGCGGCACGAGCCCGTGCATGTTGAAGGCGAGTCGCGTGAAGGGGCCGAAACGCAGGAAGTCGACGCCGTCGGCCGTGAGGATGTCCTCGAACTCCTGGTTGCGCACGTGCATCGGCAGCGGCTTGCGCCAGATCTCGTCCATGACCGGGAAGTACTTCTCGTCCATGCCCATCTTGCGCAGGGTCCGCAGCAGGGTCGGGGAGAGGCTGTGCATCGTCGATGAGAAGTCGGCGGTGAAGCCCAGGCGCTCGCTGCCCAACTCGTCGTAGAGCTCCCGGATCTGGACGACCTTGGGGCTGTTGGGCCCTTCCGGCGCGTGGATCTCGTACCCCAGGTACTGGTCGTACTGCTCCGCGAGCGGGAGCAGGCTGCGCAGCAGCTCCTTCCCCGCCGACCGGATGACGATCCTGCGGAAGCCGAGCGTGTTCGCCGTCTTCAGCTGGCGGGCGAGGAAGTCGTGCTCCTCGTCCGGGGTCATGTCCCGGTCCTTGCGGCGCCCCATGTCCAGGTTCGTGCCGACCGCGCTCGCCTCGAGGCCGTACTTCTCGAGGGAGTCGAACCACAGTTTCACGAACTCGTCGTCGACATCGGGGTACGTGCGCAACAGCTGGGCGATGTTGAACTCGACGCCCGGGCCGATCCCCTCCTCGGCGACGGCGGCGATGAGCGTCTCGGGCGTGTAGAGGCCGGCGGCGAACTCGCTCGTCATCGAGTACAGGGTGGTGCCGAGCTTGATGCCGGTGCCGGCGATGCCGTCCGGTTCCTGAGCCTGTCGTCGGGCGGTCATGCGGATGCTCCTTGGGTGGTGGGCAGCCAGGCGGCGAGCTGGGCCCGCGCCTCGGCGAGGTCGGTCGTCATGCGCGAGCCGGCGTCGGCGGCCGCGGAACGCTGCACGGCCTGCTCGTCGCGGATGATGTCGAACGGGCTCTGCCAGGAGTTCCAGTGCCAGCCTTCGTACTCGCTCGAGATCGCGCCGTTGTACCCGTTCTGCACGAGCAGGCGGATGAGGTCGGGCACCGGGACCGACGGCTCCTCGTGCTGCTCGTCGATGCCGAAGAACTTGCCGTGCACGTGCCTGATCCACGGGAAGATCTCGAGCCAGTCGTCCACGCGGGCCGGGCCGAACAGGCCGGTCGCGTTGATGCCCAGGTCGATCCCGAGGTCGGGTCGCCCGTGCTGGGCGGCGAGAGCGATGAAGCGGCCGAAGCGCTGACCGTGGTCGGCCTGGTCGACCGGGGGGCCCTGCCGGTAGAAGTCGTCCCACAATCCGGTGACGGCGTTCAGCAGCTCCTCCGAGGCGCCGCGGCGGCGGTACGCCTCGATGAGCGAGGGAGCGAAGCCCGAGACGGTCGCACCCCAGTCCATCGTGAAGCCGAGGAAGGGCGAGCCGACCTGCTCGTAGCGGTCGCGCAGCGCCAGGATCCGCGGGTGCGAGGCGTACTGGTCGGCGTGCACTTCGAGCGCGAGCGTGACGCCGTACTCCTCGGCGATGGGGGCGAGCGCCTCCATCGAGTCGGGGGTGATCGAGATCTGCACGCGGGCGATCGGGAAGCCGAGCTTCGCAGCGGCGGCGATCTGGCGGCGCATGTACTCCAGCAGTTCGTCCTGCGTGAGCAGGCGATCGCGGTGGATGCCGATGTCGGCGTTGACCGCGAGCGAGGTCGTGGCCAGACCGGTCTCGGCGATGAGGTCCTTGAACCAGCCGGCGTAGTGGTCGTCGATCTCGGGGAAGCCGCGGAAGCTCGAGAACCCGATGATCTCCAGGCCCGGGCCGAAGCCCTCGGCCGCCGACTTGCGGATGAGGCCCTCGAGATCGTATTCGCGGCCATGGAAGGCGCGCGTGAAGCTGTAGAGCGTGACGCCCTGGATGGGCGTGCCGAGTTCCGGTCCCTGAGCCTGTCGAAGGGTCATGCCGCCACCGCCTTCTTGGCCGTCATGGTCTTGGAGTCCTTCTCTTCGATGTGCAGCACCTCGTCGGCGCCGATCACGATGTAGGGGATGTAGAGCACCAGCTCGACGGCGACGGTGTGCTCGCCGTCCTCTGCCACCGGGACGTCGCCCGAGAGCACCGCCGAATCGGTGGGGAACCACCACTCCTCGGTGTTCGGCACGAGCTCGGGGAACGTGAACGTCCTGCCGTTCATCTGCCACCGGAGCGACTCGGCGGGCGCCTCGACGCCGTCGACGCTGAGCTTCGCGCCGGCGATGCACGACGCCGGCAGCGCCCGATACCAGGGGAGGCGGACCTCGACCGCGGCGCGTGTCCCATCGGTCGTGAGCGTGCCCTGCTCGATGATGCGATCGGGGATCACAGCAAACTCCTGACTACTTTGTCTATGTTTCTACACTCTAATGTCTGAATTAGACAGAAGCAAGCGCGCGGGTGATCCGGCGCGCTCCGCGGACGGCGAGTGCCACCGACGTGACCGTCGGGTTGCACGCCGTGGCCGTGGGAATCACCCCGTTGCCCGCGACGAAGAGGCCGGGGACGCCCCACACCTGACTGTCCGGGTCGCACACCGATGCCCCGTCGTCTGTCTCGCCCATCCGGGTGGTGCCCTGGTAGTGCAGCGACGCGCCCAGCGGCATCGTGAACGGCCGGTCGCCGATCGGCGCTCCGACCGCGTTCGCGAGCGCGACGATCTCCTCACGCGCACGATCGAGCACGGCATGGTCGCGATCGGTGAGGCGATAGTGGATCGTCATCGCCGGCATGCCGTAGCTGTCGACGCGGTCGCTCGAGAACTCGACCCGGTCGTCCCACTGCAGATCCTTCGCGCAGAACAATCCGAGACCGACGATCGAGCCTGGAACGACCGGATCGTCGTCCGCGAGCGGCACCGGCGAGGCATCGAGTTGCATGATCTGCCCGTGGAACGGCATGTCGTCGGTGAACGGCACCCAGCTCACACCGCTCTGCTCGCTGAGCGGGCCGTCGATCACTTCGTCGGTGCCGAGCGATCCGCCGCCGCGGGCGGCGACCGCGGCGGCGTCCGTGATGCGGGCGGCGTAGACCACCTGCGCCTGGTCGTTGAGCGTGCGACCCAGCGCCTCGGGGCGGATGCCGGAAGCCCACAGCAGCTGCGGCGTGCGCAGCGCGTCGGCCGCGACGACGACGAACCGCGCCCGGACCTCGTGCTCCTCGCCGGTGCGCAGGTCGCGCACCGTCACGCCCACGGCGCGACCGTCCTCCCGGAGCACCGTCGTGACCAACGACTCGTCGAAGAGGGTGAAGTCCGGGTTGTCGCGCGTGACCTCTCCGAGCACGATGTCCGATCCCGACCACACCAAGCGCCCGTCGTCGCGGCGGTGCACGGCGAGCGGCATGCGCTGCACACGCGCCCACTCCTCGCGTCCCTCGTCGACCGCTGCCGCGAGCCGCTCTCGCACGAGTGCGGTGAAGGGCGCACGGTCGAAGGCGTCCGTCGTCACTCCGAGAAGGCGATCCGCCTCTCCGAGGAGCTCGTCGAGGTCGGGGAGGAAGGCGATGCGCTCGCTCCCTCCCGGACGCGGGCACGCGCCCGTCCAGTGGGCCGCCATGCCGCCGACATTGCTCGAGAAGGCGACCACCGGAAGGCCGTCCTCCCCCTCGAGCCGATAGCCATCGGGGAGAAGATAGGTGCCCGGTCGCGCGCGGCGCATGCCGTCGGTCACCGAGCCAGGGCCACGCACGGTGGCCTCGTCGGCCGCCGGCCCCTGCGAGCGGCGCTGCGCCTCCTCACGGGCGGCGGGATCCTCGATGTTCTTGACATGGGCCCCAGGCGGATCGGAGACGGTCGGGCCGACCTCGAACATCGCGATCGTCGCGCCGCGCGCCTGCTCGCTCAGGATGCGCGCGTACGCGGCACCGGTCGGGCCGCTCCCGACGATGACGACGTCTGCCGATGCCGGGTACCTGGTCATGCCGACGCCGCCAGTTCGCGAATGATCGCCACCGATGCCACGGACTCGACCGTCGGGTAGTACTCCAGGCCGATCGGTCCGTCGTAGCCCGACGCGCGCAGGATGCCGAGGCGCTCGGCCCAGTCCAGCGACCCCGAACCGGGCTCGCCGCGGCCGGGCGCATCCGCGAGCTGCACGTACTTGATGAGTTCTCCGGCGTTCGCGAGCTCAGCTGCCATGTCCTCGCCCTCGACGGCCGAGTGGTAGATGTCGTAGAGCACGCCGAAGAACGGGGAGTCCACTCCCCTGGCGATGTAGACGCCCTCGGCAGTGCGGTCCAGGAGCGAGCCGGGGTGGTCGACGCGCACGTTCACCGGCTCGAGCACGAGGGTGATCCCCGAGCCGTCGATCTGGGCCGCCGCCTTCCGGTAGATCTCGATGAGCTTGTCGAGCTGCACCTGGCGCTTCCACCCTCCGAAGCCCGTGCCGCTTCCCACGACGATGCGGGGGCAGCCGAGCTCCTGCGCGATCGCGACGCCTTCGTCGAGCTTGCGGAAGAACTCCGAGTGGTCCCACGGCGGGATCATGAACTGCGTGCGCGGCTCCGAGAGTTGAGCCGTGAGCTGGGTGCCGGTCTCTTCGAGGGCGGCCTTCAGCGCGGGGATGTCCTTGGGCTGGGACGGAGCGTCCGCCCCGGTCGGGCCCCACATCTCCACGGCGTCGAAACCCGCCGCCGCGGCGGCGCGCACGCGGTCGTGGTAGTCGCCGGCTTCGGTGAAGAGCAGTTCGATGTTGGGTGCGAGTTGGTACATGGGATCTCCGAATCGACGTAGAGGTGGGAGTGGGCGACGTGCGGTGCGCGGTCCTGCGCGCCGCTCGACGATCCGGTCGCCCCCGAATCGATGGCTCGGCGGATCAGCCCTTGAGGCCGCCCGCGAAGCCCTGGATGAATCTCTTCTGCGCGAACATGTAGAACAGCAGGATCGGGATCATCGAGATGATCACGACCGCGAAGATCTTGTTCCACGCCGACACGAGGCCGCCGACGTACGTGTACATCGCGACGGGCAGCGTCTGCGTGGTCGACCCCCCGAGGAAGATCAGCGAGTTGAAGAAGTCGTTCCACACGATGAGCCCGGCGAGGATCGCGACCGTGCCGGTGGCGGGGGCCATGAGGGGTAGGACGACGCGGAAGAAGGCCTGCGTCGGAGTGGCACCGTCGATGACCGCAGCCTCCTCGTACTCGGTGGTGAGGCCGCGGAAGAAGCTCGCGTAGAGGAAGACCGACAGCGGGAGCAGGATGCCGATCCACAGGAGGATCATGCCGATCGCGTTGCCCGTGAGACCGACCGACCGCGCCCCGATGTACAGCGGAACCGTTCCGAGCTGGGCCGGCAGGATGATCGCGATGAGGACGAGGTAGAACGTGAGGTTGGTCCATGTGCGCGTGCGCCGCGTGATGACATAGGCCGCGACCGAGCCCAAGAGCACGAGCCCCGCGATGGCCCCCGCGGTGATGATCACGCTGTTGAGGATGCTCATCGGGATGCTGTTGCGACCCGTTGCCGTGAGCACGGACACGAACGCCGAGAAGTCGAGCGACTGAGGCGGAGCGATGGCGCTGGTCGTCAGCGTCTCCTGGTCGGTCTTGAAGGCCGTCGCGATGAGGAAGTAGAAGGGCAGGAGCCCGACGAGCGTGACGATCCAGATGAGGACTTCGCGCAAGGCGGTGAGTCTGGTGTACCGGAACATGTCAGGCCTTTCGTCCGACGGCGTCGCGGTCGCGCGTCGCGTACTGCTGGAGGATGGCGAAGATGAGGATCAGGACGGTCAGCACGAGCGCGAGGGCCGACCCGAATCCGAACTGGCCGAGCGAGAACGCCTGCTTGTAGACCTGGGTCGCGAGCGTCTCGGTGGCACCGGCCGGACCGCCGCCGGTGAGGGCGAGGATCTGGTCGAAGATGCGCAGGCCCTGGATGATGCCCAGAGTCGTCGCGATCGCGATCGACGGGCGGATGCCGGGAACCGTGACGTGCCAGAAACGCTTGAAGATGCCGGCACCGTCGAGCGCGGCGGCCTCCTCGAGCTCCACCGGCACCGAGGCGAGACCTGCGAGGTAGATGACCATGACGAACCCGGTCTGCTGCCACACGACCGTGAGCAGGATCGCCCAGATCGACCAGGTCGGGTCGGCGAGCCAGACCTTCTGCAATGACTCCAGCCCGATCGCGGAGAGGACGCCGTTGAGCGGGCCGTTGAACTGGAAGATGAACTTCCACACGTAGGCCACCGCGAGCGGGCTGAGCACCACCGGCATGAACAGGAGCGTCCGCAGGATGTAGCGGGTCTTGAGCGTGCGGTTGATCGCGAGCGCATATCCGAGGCCCAGGATGTTCGTGAGGATGACCGAGCCGAAGGCCAGGAAGAGCGTGTTCCACACCGAGCCGAGGAGCGTCGGATCGCTGAAGATGCGCACGAAGTTGTCGAGCCCGATGAAGTCCCAGTCGCCCAGGCCGGTCCAGTTCGTGAAGGCGAAGAAGCCGCCGGTCAGGTTCGCGACGTAGTGCACGCCGATCACGAGCACGATGGCGGGCAGCGCCCACCACCAGTGGCCGTAGCTGATCAGGGGCTTGCGCGTGCGGTCGTAGGGCCGTGGTGTCCGCCTCGCGTCGGGAGGCACCGTCAGGGTGCGCGTCGCGTCTTTCTCGATCGTCACGTGCTGTCTGCTCTCTGACCTCGTCGTCATGCGCCACCCGTCCCGGTGACGCCCACTGCCACTCTCACACACTTGGGTCGAAAGCACACATTAGTCCTACCAATGTCGGATATAAGTGGCTCGGACTTTTCCGCCCGCTCGTGGCTGCGAGGATGAGGACCGTGACAGAGCCGTGCGCGCCGGATCCGCTCGCCGACCTCTGGGCGGCGTTCATCGAGCCACCCGACGATGCGCGCCCGCGCGCGTGGTGGCACTGGATGGACGGCAACATCGATCCCGCCGGCATCGTGCGCGACCTGACCTGGCTGCACGGCGTGGGCGTGCGCGGTGTCCAGCTCTTCGACGGCGGGATGGGCGTGCCGCTCGTCGTCCCGAAGCCGGTGCGGCCGGGAACCGATGACTGGGCCGAGGCCGTCCGGACCGCTTCGTCCACGGCCGCCGGCCTGGGCCTCGAGCTCACCGTCGCGACGTCGTCGGGATGGAGCGCTTCCGGCGGCCCCTGGGTCGAGCCCCGGGATGCCATGAAGAAGCTCGTCTGGTCCGAGACGGTCGTCGACGGCGGCCGGCGGTGCGTACTGGAGCTGCCCGCGCTGCCGGACGTCGCAGGCCCCTTCCAGGACGCGTCGCGATGGGGATCGCCCGCCCGGGCGCCGTTCGCCGTCGACTGGCGCGTCGTCGCGTTCCCCGCCGACTCCGCCCACGAGACGCTGCGGCCCGCTCGGATACGCAGCGGGGAAGCCCTCTCCGACACGTCCCTGCTCCTCGACGGCTGGGTCGGCGAGGCGCTGACGCTCTCGCGCGACCCCGACGCATGGTCGTCCTCGTGGCTCGAGCAGGAGTTCGACGAACCGGTCACCGTGCGCTCCGTCACCGTCGGGCTCCCCGGACCGGGCGGGTTCGGCGCGGCACCACCCGCGCACGGCGTCCTCCAGGCGAGCGACGACGGCGTGCACTACCGCGACGTCGCGGAGCTTCCCGCCTCGACCGTCCCCGCACGGACGGTCGCCTTCCCGCCGGTGACGGCGCGGCGGTTCCGTCTCGTGTTGTCGGGTGCGAGCGCGGCCGAGGCGCTGCCACCCGTCGCGGGCGGCGTGCGGCTGCCGCCGGTGCTGCGCCGCAGCGACGAGTTCCACGTCTCGGAGTTCGCGCTCCGCGCGGCCGGCCGGGTGCACCGCGCCGAGGCCAAGGCGGGCTTCGGCGTCGTGCCGGACTACTACGCCGTCGACACCGACCCCGGCGCGGACGCGGGGTCGATCCCCGTGGCGGACGTGCTCGACCTGACCGGGCACGTGGTCGACGGCCGCCTGACCTGGGACGCGCCGCCCGGGCGGTGGCACGTCCTGCGCCTCGGAGCGTCCCTCACCGGTCAGACGAACGGACCGGCCCTGCCCGACGCGACCGGGCTCGAGGTGGACAAGCTCGACGGCGGCCGCATCTCCGAGTACCTCGAGACGCATCTCGCGCGCTTCGCGCCCGGCCGATTCGACGCGCTGCTCAGCGACAGCATCGAGGCCGGCGCGCAGAACTGGACCGACCGCATCGACGAGAGGTTCCGCGAGCTTCGCGGCTACGACCCGACGCCGTGGCTGCCCGCGCTCGCGGGCTACCTCGTCGGCGACTCGCGCGCGTCGGACCGCTTCCTCTACGACTACCGTCGCACGCTCGCCGAGCTGCTCGCCACCGAGTACTACGGCACCCTCGCCGCGGAGGCGCACGCCCGCGGCATGACGTACTACGCCGAGGCGCTCGAGGACGGCCGACCGCAGCTCGGCGACGACCTCGCGATGCGCTCGCACGCCGACGTGCCGATGGGCGCCATGTGGACCTTCGACCCCGGCGCGGGCCCCAGGCCGACCTATGTCGCCGACCTCAAGGGCGCGGCCTCCGTCGCCCACGTGCACGGCAAGCGCTGGACGGGCGCGGAGGCCTTCACGAGCTTCGACCGCCCGTGGACGTCGTCGCCGCGAAGCCTCAAGCACGTCGCCGATCTCCAGCTCGCACTCGGCGTGACGCGCTTCTGCATCCACACGTCGCCCCACCAGCCCCTCGCCGCGCCGCCGCCCGGCGTCGCCCTCGCGCCGTTCCTGGGCCAGGCCTTCACGGTGAACGAGACCTGGTCGGGGATGGCACGGCCGTGGATCGACTACCTCGCGCGCTGCTCGGCGGTGCTGTCGGCGGGTGAGCCCGCGGTGGACATCGCCGTCTTCACCGGCGAGGAAGCGCCGGTCACGGGGCTCTTCGACGCGGTCCTCGACACGGCTGTGCCCGAGGGCTTCGACTTCGACTACGTGGGCCCCGACGGCCTCGCGACGCTTCGGGCCGTCGACGGCGAATTGGTCTCGGAGGGCGCTCGGTACCGACTGCTCTTCCTCGGCGGTTCGAGCCGCCGGCTCACGGTCCCGACGCTCCGCCGCATCGCCGCGCTGCTGGAGGCGGGCGCGACGGTCGTGGGGGCCCGGCCGCAGGGTTCGCCGTCGCTCGGCGACGACGACCTCGAGTTCGCGCGGCTCTGCGCCGAGATCTGGGGACCCCTGCGCGCCCGTGGCCGGGTCGTCCCGACGACCGACCTGCGCGCCGCCCTCCGCGAGCTGGGCATCCGACCCGATCTGCGGGTCTCCGGAGCGTCGCTGCGGACCATCGCGCGGATCATCGGCGGCCGACGGGTCACATTCCTCGCCAACCCGACGGACGAGGAGGTCGACGTCACGGTGCACGTGCCGGCCGCCGTGGATGCGCTGAGCGCGTGGGATCCCGTCGAGCTGCACAGCGTCGAGCTCGACGTGCGACGCGACGACGACGACGGGCGCGAGTTCGAGCTCGTCCTGCCGCCGTTCGGCTCGGTGTTCGTCGTGCCCGCGCCCGCGCAGCGCCGCAGGGGCGAGGCGCTCCCTCCCCGACGGATCGCCGGACGGTGGACGCTCGATCTCCCCGGTCGCCCACCGCGCGAGGTGCCGGACGGCCCGGCGCTGTGGACGGAGCTCGGTGCTGCGGAACGGGAGTTCTCGGGTATGGCGGTCTACCGCACCCGGTTCACGCACACGGGCGAACCCACCGCCGGGCGCCTCTGGCTCGAACTCGGGCGCGTCGGCGACATCGCCCGGGTACGGGTGAACGGCGTCGACTGCGGCATCGCCTGGACCGCTCCGTTCCGGGTCGAGGTCACGCATGCGGTGGTCACCGGGAGCAACGACCTGGAGGTCGAGGTCGCGACGCCGTGGCGCAATCGCCTCATCGCCGAGGCATCCGCCCCCTCCGGAGAGATCTTCTCACCCATGACCGAGGTCTTCGAGCCGGCTGCGGAGCCGGTCCCCGCGGGACTGGGCGGACCGGTCGCGCTCGTCGTCGAACCGTGCGCATGACCTGATCGGAACCGCAGATCGACCCGGCTATTGCACCGTATAATCAACACTAATGTCGGAATCGTGCGAATGTGTGTCAGGCTGAGCGTGCGGCCAGGGGCCGAGCCAGCATCCCGAGCTGGCGACAACGAAGTCACGAAAGGGTCGAAATGCCACAGCACACAGCCTCCCCGCGTCTACGGTGGTCACTTCTCGCAGCGCCGGTCGTCGGAGTCCTCGTCCTCGCCGGTTGCTCCGCTGGGGGCGCCGACGGCGGCAGCTCGGGCGGCGACGCCGCCGGCGAGGGATTCAGCATCATGGTCGCCCAGGCGAACGACCAGGACGACACCTACGCCCAGACGGTCGACAAGTGGTCGAAGGAGACCGGCATCCCCGTCGAGGTCATCCCCTACCCCTCCGAGGCGTACAACACCCAGGTCACGACGCAGCTGCAGGCGGGCAACGCGGCCGACATGATGATCCTCGCCCCGGGCACCGGCCAGCCCATCTCGGTCGTGAACCTGGCCGAGGCCGGCTTCCTCGAGCCGCTCGACGAGACCTCGGCCGGCATCATCCCGGCCGGCTCGGAGGCGGAGTACACCGTCGACGACGAGGTCTACGCCCAGCCGACGGCACTCGCTCCGGTGGGTCTGGTCTACAACCCGGCACTGGGCGAGGAGGTCGGCATCGACGAATACCCGTCGACGTACGAGGACCTGCTCGCGGCGTGCACGACCGCCCGCGATGGCGGCAAGACCTTCACCGTCCTCGCCGGCGGCGTGCCGTTCAACACGGGCCTGCTGTCGATGCTCGTCTCGGCGACTCGCGTCTACGCGGAGGACCCCGACTGGAACGAGCAGCGCGCCGCGGGCGACGTCACCTTCGCCGGAAGCGGCTGGGAGGACGTGCTCAACGACATCGTCGCGATGAAGGACGGCGGCTGCTTCCAGGACGGCGTCGAGGGTGGCACCTTCGACACGATCACGCAGGGCATGGCCCAGCAGACGTCGCTGTCGGCGGCAGTTCCCGGTTCGGCGGCGGCGTCGATCGGCGGCGGCGCGGGCATCGAACTGAACGTCCAGGCATTCCCGCCCGCCGACGGCGGCGAGGCCTACACGCTCGCCTCGGCGAACTACGCGTACGGCATCAACGCCAAGGCCAGCGACGGCGCCAAGAAGTCCGCCCAGGAGTTCCTGGACTGGGTCGCCCAGCCCGAGCAGTCGAAGGCCTACGCCGACCTCGCCGGTCTGGTGCCGATCACCGGCGCCACCGCTGACAGCCTCCTTGCGGAGTACCAGCCGATCGGCGACCTGCTCGAGAACGGCGACTACGCGGGTCTGCCCAACGCGACCTGGCCGAACCCGGCCGTGTACGACGCGCTCGGCACCGGCGTGCAGGGCCTCCTGACCGGTCAGAAGACGGTCGACCAGGTGCTCCAGGAGATGGACGCCGCCTGGGACAGCTGATTCGAGGATCGTGCTGGGAGATGCCGCCCGGGACCTCGGTCTCGGGCGGCATCTGCCGCCTCCCGGTCCCACGCCACATCGACGACCGAAGGAACCGCCGTGTCGACTGACCGCATCTGCGGACTCATCGAGCGCATGAATCCGGCCGAGAAGCTCGGCCAGCTGCAGATCGTCTTCCGCCCCGAGCCCCACGACGCCGCGGAGATCGTGCGCGCCGGAGTCGGCTCGATCTTCTGGCCACGGTCGGCCGCCGCGACCAACGAGTTGCAGCGCGTCGCCGTCGAGGAGACGCGCCTCGGCATCCCCGTTCTCGTGGGACTCGACGTGATCCACGGGCAGAGGACGATCTCACCCGTTCCGCTCGCGCAGGCAGCGGGTTTCGACCCGGTTCTCGTGCAGGAGCTCGCCGCGCTCGCGGCGGCCGAGGCTCGCTCCGGCGGGGTGACCTGGACCTTCTCGCCCATGGCCGACATCTCGCGCGATCCCCGGTGGGGACGCGTCGTGGAGGGCTTCGGGGAGGATGTCCACCTGACGAACTCGATGGTTCGGGCGATGGTGCGGGGCTACCAGCGCGACGGTCTCGCCTCGCCCGGTTCGGTCGCGTCGACCGCCAAGCACTACGTCGCGTACGGCGCGCCCCAGGGCGGTCGCGACTACGACGGCGTGGATGTGTCGGAGCACCAGCTGCGCAACGTCTTCCTCGAGCCGTTCCGCGCCGCGGTCGACGAGGGCGTCACCGCCGTCATGGCGGCCTTCAACACCGTGGCCGGCGTCCCGATGCACCTCAATCGACGCCTGCTGACCGGTGTGCTGAAGAATGAATGGGGCTTCGCCGGAATCGTCGTCGGCGATGCCGACGGAGTGCGCAACCTCCTTCCGCATCGCGTCGCCGCCGACGAGGCTGACGCCGTGCGCCTCGCCTACGAGGCGGGACTCGACCTCGAGATGGGCGGCGTGCCCGCAGCCCTCTCCGACGCAGAACGCTCCCTCATCGACGGCGCTCGGCTCGACGACGCCGTCGCGCGAGTCCTGGCACTCAAGGAGCGCCTCGGACTGTTCGACGATCCCTATGTCGACGAAGGCGCCGAGATCACCGAGCCGACCGCAGACGGTCGGCGGCTCGTGCGCCGCGCCGCCGCGCGCGCATGCGTCCTGCTTCGCAACGACGGCACCCTCCCCCTCGCCTCCCCACGGCGAGTGCTCCTGACCGGTCCGTACGCCGACTCCACCGACCACCTCGGCGCGTGGACGCAGCACTTCGGCGCCCGAGCGGGCACCATCGCCGACGAGCTGCGCCTGCGCCTGGCCGAGGCCACGCTCGAGGTCATTCCCGGCGTGGGCTTCCTCTCGGACGACGCGTCGGGCATCGCCGCGGTCGTCAGCGCAGCTCGATCAGCCGACGTCGTGGTGATCTGCGCGGGCGAGCCGAGCGCGCTCTCCGGCGAGGCGGCGTCGCGCAGTGATCTCCGCCTCCCGGGCCGGCAGGAGGAACTCATTCGGGCCGTCGCCGGCACCGGCACGCCGTTCGTCGTCGTGCTCGAGTCTGGCCGTCCTCTCGTCGTCGCGGACTGGATCGACCACGCGCCCGCGGTGCTCGCCGCATGGCACGGTGGGACCGAGGCGCCCGCCGGGATCGTCGACGTGCTCCTCGGCGACGAGGACCCGGCGGGGCGCCTGCCGATGTCGTGGCCGCGATCGGTCGGGCAGATCCCCATCCACTACGCCCACGAGAACACGGGACGCCCGGCCACGACGGGCGGCACCCTCACCGTCGACGAAGCCGACGTGGGACTCCACGGGCCCGACAACCTGCAGGACAAGTACACGTCGAAGTACCTCGACCTCGACCTGGGACCGCAGTTCTCGTTCGGTCACGGCGGGAGTTACGCGGCGTTCGCACACGGCGAGCCGACCGTGTCGGCCGAGCAGGTCGCGCTCGCCGACCTGGACGCCGGCGCCACCGTGACCGTCTCCATCCAGGTCACGAACACGTCGGGACGCACGGGAGACGAGGTGGTGCAGGTGTACGTCGAAGACCTCGTGGCCAGCGTCGCACCGCCGGTCCGCCGCCTCGTCGCGTTCGAGCGCCGCACGCTGGCCCCGAGCGAGACGGCGGCGTTCTCATTCGACATCGGGGTCGATCAGCTCGGGTTCTGGGCGACGGATGCCGCCCAGCCGGCATTCACGGTCGAACCGGGACTCTTCCGGCTCCACATCGGAGCGACCCTGGCCACGACCCAGCCCATCGACCTCTGGGTCCGATGACCGGCGATTCAACGCAATTCGTGCTCGGAAAGGAGCAGTGATGGGAGAACCACGCAAGATCCTCGTGGTGGGAGCCGGACTCGGCGGGTTGGTCGCCGCGATCGCGCTCGCGCAGATCGGAGCGAAGGTCGACGTCATCGAGATCAAGGAGGACAACAGCGTCCCGGGTGTGGGATTCGGCCTGAGAGGGAACGGCTTGCGCGCCGTCCGCGAGGTCGGCCTGCTCGACGCGTGCATCCAGATCGGCAGTGAGTCCACGGGCGTGAACTATGTGGACCCGCAGGGCCGGCATCTCTGCACCCTGAAGTACGGCATCTTCGAGGAGGGCCTGCCCGGAGTCCTGAGCATGCCCCGACTCGACTTCCTCGATGCCGCGACAGCTCGGGCGCTCGAGGTCGGCTGCGTCATCCGCATGGGGACGACGGTCGCCGCCATGCAGCAGGACGCCGACCGCGTCACCGTCACCTTGAGCAGCGGCGAGACGGAGGAGTACGACCTCGTCATCGGATTCGACGGGATCAACTCCCAGATCCGCCGGGAGTACTTCGGTGCGCAGTACGACCCGACCCCCGTGGGCGGCGTCGCGTGGCGCTCTGCTCTTCCGGTCGCGCCGGGCATGACGGGCAACATCTTCATCCAGGGTGCCGGGGGGAAGCTCGTCCTCACTCCGCTGTCCAGCGAGATCATGTACGCGGTGCTGACCGTCGCCGAGGAAGGGCGTCCGCGTCACGACCCGTCGAAGATGGGGCAGATCATGTACGAGCGGGCTCGCGCGCTCATGGGCGATTCCGACTTCATGGCCGACTCGCTCGAGCACCTCCGGGAGTCGACCTCGGTCGCCTACACGCCCTACTCGATCACCTGGGTGCCCTACCCCTGGTTCCGTGGGCGCATCATGATCATGGGCGACGCGACACACGCCATGACGCCGTACCTCGGGTCCGGCGCGGCGATGAGCATCGAGGACGGCATCGTCCTCGCCCACGAGCTCGCGAAGGACCAATCGCTGGTGGATGCGCAGCTGTCGTTCATGGCGCGACGTCTGCCCCGAGTGCGGGCCGTGCACGAGCGGTCGCAGGAGACGATGTACCAGGAGTTCGATTCCGTGTCGCCGGAAGCCCTGCAACGGCGCCTGGAGTTCTTGCGGACCCAAGAGCCCCTCGCGAACGAGTACGCCAATCGGCTGCTGGCGCAGCCCTACTGAGGAGTCGGAGTGCAGACGTCGAAGCAGGAGATGCGCGTACTGGAGGTCGACGCGAGCGATGTGCGCGCGTGGAAGTCGCACAAGGGCGCGGCCGGAATCCCCGGATCCGCGCCCGGGCACCCGGGATTCCCCGACATGACGCCGCTGTGGCGTGATGCCGGCGTGAGGCTCGTGCGCTCGTATGACTGGGTGTCTCGACTCGACACCCGCGACAATCCCGCGAGCCTCTTCCCCGACTGGGATGCCGACCCTGCCGATCCGGCCAGCTACAACTTCGCGGCGACGGACGCGTGGGTGGAGGCCGTGCACTCGGTCGGCGCCGACGTCCTCTTCACCTTCGCGAGCTCCATCCCGCAGAACAAGCTCCCCGCGATCGACCTCGCGAAGTACGGCATCGTCGTCGAGCACGTCGTGCGCCACTACGCCGAAGGCTGGGCGGACGGTCCTGCCAAGCCGATCCGCATGTTCGAGTTCGGGGACCAACCCGATCTGGGGCCACTGCACTTCGTCGGGCGACCCGAGGAGTTCTTCGACATGTATGCGGAGTTCTGCGCGGCGGTCAAGCGGGTCGATGACACGCTGATCGTCGGGGGTCCTTCGCTCGCGTTCCCCCTCAACGCCGACGCGGACTACCGCGAGGGGTTCCTCTCGTTCGTGCACGAGCGAGAGCTGCCGCTGGATTTCTTCTCGTTCCTGTGGTTCACCGATGCCACACGCGACCCCATGGACTTCCGGTTCCTCGCGACGGAGTTGCGTGCGCTGCTGGATGCCTCCGGCTTCCCGGACACCAAGCTGATGCTGTCCTACTGGAACTATCTGGGGATCCCCGCCAACGACGCTCCTGCGGCCGAGAAGGCGGCGTTCCAAGCGGCATCCATGGTCTACCTGCAGGACACCCCCCTGGACTACGCGATCTTCTTCCGCGCCGACAGCGGAAAGGATCCGCACTACGGCTTCGTCGATCCGGCGGGCGTCCACGGACGTGATGGGTCGCCTGACGAGCGCGCCGTGGCCTTCTCGCTGATCGGCCGCGCGATGACCGGTGAGCGGCTCGGGGTGTCGGGCGGAGACCAGGCGGGCTTCGCCGCCCTCGCCGGCCGTGACGGCGACGTGGTTCGCATCCTCGTCTCGAACTTCGAGGCGCCCGAGTCCGCGCTCGCCCCGAGAGCGAGCGACGAGTTCGTGTTCCGCATCCCGATCGGCTCCGAACGGATCGAGCTGGGACTCCGCCTGCCTCCGCAGCGCGACGCGCTCGCGTCCGCGGGAGTCGATTCGGCGCGCATCGCGCTCGTCAACCTTCCGTGGAGTGGCCGAGACGTGTCGATCCAGGTGCAGTCGCTGCACGGTCCGCGCGGAGGGGCGCGCCACGAGCACGTCTCCGAATCCGGATCGCTCGACCTGGATGTCGAGATCGAGCCGCAATCCGTGCTGCTGGTCGAGCTCAGCCTTCAGGAGCGTTGACCGGGCGGTACCGGAAGTCGCGGAAGCGGACCGAGCCCGCTCCGGCGGCGTAGAGGGCCGGCCGCAGGCTCTGCAGGTCGCCCATCGTGTTGACGTGGTAGCCCGAGGTCTCGTAGCGGATCGCGTGTCGCGTCCACTCACCGCGCGGTTCCCGGTACCACGCGGTCACGATGTGCCGGTCGTTCTGCAGCCGCAGCTGCAGCCGGCGGACCGCGGGGGCGGGCTCCCGCCAGTGCGTGACGTGTCCGCCCGCGTAGCTCAGCATCCGCTCGCCATCGATGCCCATGCCGCAGAAGAGCCGATTGTTGAAGTAGAGGAGCAGACCGCCTTCGGCATCGCCGCCGGACAGTTCGACGTCGACCTCGACCTCGTAGGCGTGCTGATCCGCGATGACCGCAAGCGGCGACGTGTCGCCCGGGGACGTACCCTTCCCCGCGAGCACGAGGCCGTCACCGTCGACGCGAAGCCGCTCGACCTCGCCGGGCGAGGGCGCGTGGAACGTCCACCGCTCCCCCAGCCGGAGGGTCTGGAAGTCGTCGTGGAACGGGGCAGCCGGTCGCTGCGGCGCGGCGCCGACCGGGGCCGCGAGCTCGCCGCCGATGTCGGTCGCGCCGAGGGGCCACCCGTCGTCCGTCCAGCTCACGGGCTCGAGGAGGATCTGCCGGCCGAGGGATCGGTAGCCGTTCTCGTATCCATGCGAGACCATCCACCAGTCGCCCTCGCCTGTCCCTCGGACCAGCGTCGCGTGCCCGCGCGACCACCACCGCTCGGCGGCATCCGTCGTGCGGGTCACCGGGTTGTGCGGGCTGTTCTCCCACGGGCCGTGCACCGACCGGGAGCGAGCGGCGATGACCATGTGGCCGGTCGCAGGCCCCGCTGTGCCTCCCACGGCACTCACGAGATAGAGCCACCCGTTGTTCCGGAAGAGCTTCGGCCCCTCGAGCGCATACGCCTCGGTGATCCACTCGTCGGGGTAGCGCCAGCCGTCGTACACGTGCTCGAGCTCCCCGTCGGTCGCGAGGCCGTCGTCGGTCAACCCGATGCGACGGATGCCGTTGACGAAGAGGTACCGCTTGCCGTCCTCTCCCACGGCGTGGCCCGGGTCGATCGCGCCGCGGATGCCGAGGTCGACGGGCTCGGACCAGGGGCCCTCCATCGAATCGGCGTGGATCACGAAGATCGCCGGCGCCGTGAGCGTCGACCACGGCGCAGGGATGAAGGGGATGTAGATGAAGAAGCGTCCTCCGTGCTCGGCGATGTCGACGGCGAACGTGCTGCCGATCGGCTCATCGAGGGCAGATCCCGCGCACGTCCAGTTCACGAGATCGCGCGATCGATACAGGAGCAGCCCGGGCGACGACTCGAACGACGAGTACGTCATCCAGTATTCGTCATCGACCTTGATGACGGCGGGGTCGGGCCGGTCGCCGCCGAGCACGGGGTTTCGGAAGGTCATGCGCTCAGTCATTTCTCGATGCTCCCCGGGCACGGCGTGCTGCCGCCATCCACTCGGACACGACGGGCGACGCGGCGAACCGCTCCGCCATCCGCAGATATCCGGCAGGGCTCGGGTGCAGGCCATCGGGCAACTCGTCGAGGTCGTGCGCCCCGAAGAGCTCCAGCCCGTCCAGGTAGAACAGCGCCGGATCCTCCGGGGCGCGCTGCTGGACGATCCCTTCCAGGATCTCGCGCACCGCGCGGAGGGTGAGGGGCGGATCGAACGGGTCGGGTGTCAGCATCGGCGTCCCGCGCCGCTCGCCGGTTTCGGGATCGGTCACCGTCGGCCCCGGTGTGTCCTCGTGCATCGGGCAGATGATCGGCGAGATCACGAGGATCGGAGCGGTCGGAGCGCCGTCGCGGATCGTGTCGAGGAACCCGTGCACGGCGGGGACGAACGTCCGCCGTTTCATGGTGTCGGCGCCGACGATGTTGATGCCGGCCTTGAGGCTGAACAGGTCAGCACCGGAATCGCGCATCGCTCGTGCGGTGTACTGATCCAGGTGTGCGTTCGCGGCGAACCCGAGGTTCGTGACATCCAGCCCGAGCTGATCGGCCGCTACGACGGGCCACACGCCGAGCGGCGTGTCCGCCTCGATGCAGTGGCTGATCGAGCTGCCGTGATGCCACCACCGCGGCCGGCCCGAAGGCTCGGCGGGCCGCAGCGGCGCGTCGGCGCGCACGTCCTGGAGCTCGACGGTCTCGGTCTGCGGCAACCAGACGACCACCCGGCGCTCCTCGACGCCCGTTCCCCCGAGCTCGAACTGCACGACGGTCGGCCGGCCCTTCACGAATCGAGGTCCGGTCGGCTCGCCGAGATGAAGTTCCGATCCACCGCTCACGCGCGCATCGCCGATCGGCACGCCGTCGATCGTCGCGGAGAAGACCGCCCACCGCACTTCGTCGGGAAGCCAGGGCAGACGCAGACCGGTCGTCTCCACCGTGAGCTCGATCCACGTCGCCGCCGTCCGGAATTCGCAGCGCACGCCGGATGCCTGCTCCGCCGCCATCCGCATCCAGTCCGAGTCGGACTGGGCCAGTGCCCGCGACGGCAACCGCACGGGAGTGAGCCCCGCCTCGGTGACCTTCGCGTCGACGGTCCCGCGCAGGCTCGACCGGAGGAGGTCGGCCGTCTCCTGATTCACCGCGTTCCTCTCGTCCACCGAGCGATCGCCTCGACCGTGGGCAGCGCGGTCGGGTCTGCCGGCTCGTTGATGTGTCCGTGGTCGGCGCCGAGCTCCAGGTGCAGCGTCACCTCGACCCCCGCTTCCTCGAGCTGTCGCGCGAACGCCTCACCCGATGGGCGCAGGCCGTCCTTCTCGCACACGATGACGAGCGTCGGCGGGAAGCCTCGGGCGGGTCCGAGCGCTGCGAAGGCGTGCGGGTCGGCGAGCGCTGCGACGCTGCCGACGAAGTTCAGGGAGAGAGCGCCGTGCGGCGAGTCCGGATCGACCACGGCGGACGCCTCGGGACCGTTGGGGTGCACGACGGGGTAGACGAGCACCAGGCCTGCGGGCACTTCCTCTCCGCCATCCCGCAGCCGCGCGGTCGCCCCGGCAGTGAGGTTGCCACCCGCGCTCGCGCCGCCGAGCAGGATTTCGCTCGCCGGGACGCCGAACAGCTCCTGGGAGTGCGCGACCGCGTGCCGCCATCCCGCGAGCACCTCGTCCGACGGTTCGGGGAAATGCGTCTCGCCCAGGCACTTGACGTAGTCGAGGGCGAGCACGGGGATGCCGCGCGACGCCAGCTCGAGGGCGACCCAGTGCGACTCGGGCATGTCGAGGTGCCCGCCGATGAAGGCGCCGCCGTGCACCCACACCAGGGCCCGACCGGATGCCCCGGCCGAGGCATCCCGATACCGCCGTGCTGGAACGCGGCGTCCGCGCGGTCCGTCGATGCGGAGGTCGGCGATCTCCACGTGCGCGAGGCGCGGGAAGCGGCGCGTGAGCGACGCCGTGTCGATGTCGGGGCGCGGGTCTTCGGGCTCGCCGTTCTCGGCGAGCCAGCGCACCGCCTCCGCGAGCGGCATGCGCCGGAAGTCCGGCACGGTCGTCGCGTCCGGATCAGCCACGGACGCTTCCCTTCATGCGAGTCGTTCCTCGCGCCTCGTGAGGTACGCCGCGAGGAATGCCGCCACGACGACTCGATGGCGTTCTCGCAGTTTCGCGTCGCTCATGCCGGCTGCACCTCCCGCATGGCCGACCGGATGAGGTCGTGCTGGCGACGCACGAGCAGGAGCGGGTCAACCTCGCCGAGCTCGGCGAACGCGTGGCCCTCCCACTCGCTCGACCAGTAGCCGCGGTAGCCGCCCTCGACGAAGACGCGCACGAGCTCGGGGTAGTCGATCGCGGGCTCCTGGCCGTCGTCGTCGATGTCGTAGAACTTCGCGTGCACGTGCAGGATCTGCGGCATGATGTCGGCCCACTCGCGCGGATCCACATGGCCGTGCATGTTGAACGCGAGGTGCGCGAACGAGCCGAGGCGCCCCGGGTCGAAGTCGCGGCCGCGCAGGTAGCCGATGAACTCCTCCTGGCGCTCGCGCATCGGTGCGTCGGTCGCCCAGATCGCCTGCAGCCGGTCGACCGCCTCGTCGTCGAGGCCCGCGCGGCGCACCGCGCGCAGCAGCGTGGGCGACATCGCGTGCATGGTCGACGAGAAGTCGGCGACGAAGCCGAGCAGCGGCGAGTCGAGCTCGGCGTAGGTCTCGCGGACCTTCAGCATCGGGTCGGCGTTCGGCCCGAGCGGCGCGTGGATCTCGTAGCCCAGCTTGAGGTTCAGTTCCTCGGCCACGGGCAGCAGCCGACGCAGCAGCTCGGGCTTGGCCGACTGGATGCGCACGAGCGGGAAGCCGAGCTTCGCCGCACCGCGGAACTGCGTCTCGCTGAACGCGAACTCCTCGTCGGGCGTCATGTCGCGGTCGCGGCGGCGCCCCATGTCGAGGTTCGCGCCGAACGAGCTCGCGTCGAACCCATGCCGGTCGAACGCGTCGCGCCAGGTGCGCACGAACCCGTCGGAGACGACCGGGTAGGTCGGCAGCACCTGGGATGCCACGATCTCGATGCCCGGGCCGATGCCGAGTTCGGCCACGCGGTCGAGCAGGCCGTCGAAGTCGTACCAGCCCGCACGGAACTCCGCGCTCGCGGAGTAGAGCGTGAGACCCAGCTTGAACGGGTCGGCGTCCGTCGCGGGCGGCGGCGGCGCGACATCCGTCACCAGCGCCGGGGCGGGCGCGTCGTGGTCGGTGACCGTGAGGGCGAGCGACTGGCGCACCACGTTCGGCACGTACATGCCGGGCCCGCCGTCGGCGCCGGGCACGATCTGCATGTACGGCAGGCGCAGCTCGCCGAAGATCTCGACGTCGTGGGTCTCGCCGAGCGTGACGGGCTGCTCACGCGTCGCGATGAGCAGCGGGTGCGCCTGCAGGAACCAGAGCACGTCGCTCTGCTTCGGCAGTTCATCGAGCGCGTAGCGCACGCCGCCGAGCTCGAACGCGAGGTCGCCCTGGGGCACCTCCTCGCCGTCGATCGTGAGGCGCAGCGTCGAGACCGACGAGAGCCAGAGGCTTCGGTACCACGGCAGCGTGAGCGAAAGCGCGAGGCCATCGGGGTGGGTGCGCAGGCTGTCGGCCTGGATGAGTCCGTTCGGCATGGTCCGTGTCCTGTCCTGGGTGGTGCCGTCAGCGGATGCCGCGGCTCAGAGCCCTGCGGCGATGCGGCGGATGAGCGAGTGCTGGCGTCGCACCTGTTCGATCGCGCGCCACGGCTCGCGCTCGCCCTCGTACTCGCTCGAGAGGTACCCGGTGTATCCGGCGTCCTTGAGCGCGCGGAGCACGGGCTCCCACGGGATCTGCTGGTCCTCCTGCTGCTCGTCGATGTCGTGGAACTTCGCCTGGATGAACACGACGTACTTCGCGATGTCGGCGATGTCGGCCGGGTCGACGCCGATGCCGTCGAGGAACGCCGGACGCTGCCCGGGCAGCTCGCCGGGCCGCAGCGGGATGGGGCGGTCCTGGAAGATGCCGGTGTCGAGGAGCAGCCCGAAGTGCTGCGTGCCGGTGCGCTCGATGAGTTCGATGTAGTCGTCGACCACCGGGTGCTTGATCGGCGTCGGCGAGTGGATCTCGGGGCAGATCACGACGTCCAGCTCGGCGGCCAGGTCGAGCGACCGCTCTACCGATTCCGTCCAGATCGGGTCGGGCACGAGGTCGCTCGACACGACGCCGATCTTCGGCCGCACGAACCGGAAACCGAGGCGCTTCGCGAGCCGCAGGTCGCGCTGCAGCATCCCGGCGCCCTCCTCGGCCGTGAGCCGGCGCGCGTTCGGCCCGCTCGAGTGCAGCCGGGTGTCGATCCACGAACCGTAGTTCGTGGGCTCGAGCCCGTACCGGTCGAGGAGGTCGAACCACCGGTCGATCCACTCGGTCGTGGGCTCCGGGTACCCGGCGACGTGGCCCTCGCCGAGGATCTCGACACCGGTCGCGCCGACGTCGGCGACGTGCGCGAGCGCCGTCTCGAGGTCGAGCACCGTGCCGTAGTCGGTCATGTAGCTGTACAGCGAGACGCCGTACTCGAAGGGGCCGCCGTCGCCATCGGGCGAGAGTGTGACGTGCCGGCTCACCCGGTACGTGCTCGGCTGGTGCTCCTCAGGGATGTACGACATCCGGAGGCGCAGCTCGATCGCCACCTCGTGCGTGCCCTGCGGGAGCCCGCCCTCGAACGGCACGGTCACGACGGCGGCTTCCTCGAGCGGCCACCGCACGCCATCGGAGTCCCACAGCTCGGCGAGCGTGTACGTGCGCCCACCGAAGGTCCAGCGCGGCACGTCCGCCGCGACGTCCACGAGGTCGCCGACGCGCACCGCGATGCCGTCGATGAGCGACGCCGCCATGCCTCGGTATGACGGCATTCGCACGCGGATCTGGAAGCCGGTGACCCGGTCGCCCTCGCGGACGTTCCGGAAGCCGGTGGACTGGATGAGGTCTCGTTCGAGCAGCATCGTCGCTCTCTCTCGTGGTCGGTTGGGGTGGATTTCAGGTGGAATCAGGCGGTGACGGATGCCGCGGTGCCCGCCGAGAGCTCCTCGACGGCCTTCCGCGCCCCGCGCACGGCGATCGCGAGGCTCATGAGCGTCGGGTTCACCGTGGTCGGCGTGGGGATGAGTGCGTTGCCCCCGACGACGAGGCCGTCGACGCCCCACACCCTGGACCACGGGTCGGCGACGGAGGTGCCGTCGTCGGTCTCGCCCATGCGCATCGTGCCCTGGTAGTGCAGGCTCGAGCCGTTCGGCAGGAGCCGCGGCTCGGCGACGAAGGTGCCGAGCGCAGTCCCCGCGCGACGGAGACGCTCGGTCGCCGCCTCGATCTCGGCGAGCTCGCGGTCCGTGAGCTCGTACCGGATGGTCATGTTCGGGAAGCCGCGGTAGTCGAGCTCGTCGTCGTCGAAGGTGACCGCGTCCTCGTAGCGCGGGAACTTGCGCATGCCGTACCCCATGTTGACGTAGCCCCAGCGGTTGTTCGCGAGCGGGTGCCCGGGGTCCATCGGGAAGGGCGTGGTCTCGGAGTACATGACCTGCAGCGCGAAGGGATGGTCGGGCTCCGAGAACGGGATGCGGTTGACGGCCGCGACCGGGTCGGCCGCGTTCGCCGAACGGCGGGCCAGCTCCGCGTCGAGCTCGTCCTCGGTGGCGTGGCGACCCATCCGCTCCCCGTCGAGCGCCACGGTGGAGATGACGACCGGGTGCTCGGTCAGGTAGTGGCCGAGCGCGGCGGGCCGGATGCCCGACGCCCACAGCAGCTGCGGCGAGCGGAAGGCATCGGCGGCGACGACGACCAGGTCGGCGGGTACGAACGCCGTCTGCTTCGTGCGCAGGTCCTCCACCGTGACGCCCGTGACGTGGTCGGCGTCGCGCTCGATGCGGCGCACGAGCGACAGGTCGCGCAACTCGAACCGCTCGGCAAGGGGGTTCCCCGGCTCGATGAGCGGGCCGAGCACCGCGTCGACGCCGGCCCAGCGCATCGTGCCGTCGGGCTGCGGATCGCCCGCGACGGGCAGCGTGCTGGGACCGTAGCCCTCGGGCAGCTCGCCGCTGAACTCCTCCGCGAGCAGCGAGCGGATGCCGCGTCCGACGGCGGAGTCCGCGAACGCCGCACTCTGCTTGTGCAGGAGGTGCTCCGCCTCGACGATGAGATCCTCCCACTCATCGTCGGCGATGAAGTCGACCTTCTCGCTGAAGGCCGGACGGGGGATGGCGCAGGTCCAGTGCGCGCCCTGTCCGCCGACGTTCGTGGACCCGGCAGCAGCAGGGAAGGCCTGCGCGTGCGCCGAACCTGCGCCGCCGAAGTCGAACAGGTGCGTGCCCTGACGGGCCGTGAACATGCCCTCGACGACCGTGCCGGCGGGGATGCCGAGCGACTCGCGGAACTCCCCCGCCTGCGGGCCCTGCGACATCTCGCGAGCGCGAGCCTTGGCGTCGGGATCGACGATGTTGCGGACGCTCTCGCCCGGGATGTCCGTCAGCCGGGGACCCGCCTCGAACATGACCACGCGGGCGTCGGGAAGGCCCTCCAGGAGCAGGCGCGCGTAGGCGGAGCCGATCGGCCCGCTGCCGACGACGGCGATCGTGGGGCGGTGCGACATGTGCGTCTCCTCTTCGAGTCTCACGCGGTGGCGGGTTCGGTGGCGGGCTCGGTGGCGGTCGGCGTGGGCTCGTCGGAGAGCCGGCCCGCCGGGAGCAGGATGGCCGCGACCACCCCGACCGCGTAGGTGATGGCGAGGGCGGCGAAGACGGGGACGAAGACGTCGCCGTAGATCTGCGCCACCTCGCCCTGGATCGAGGGCACAGCGCCGTGGACGACGTCCGGCGTGAGCGACGAGGCGTCCAGGGATGCGGGCAGCCGCGCGGCGACCCCTGCTCCGATCACGCCGCCGATCACCGCAGTGCCGAGCGTCGAACCCATCTGCCGGACGAGATTCGTCGTGGCGGTGATCGTGCCGGTCTCGTTGCGCGGAACGGCGCCCTGCACCACGGCGATGACGAGGCTCATGAATGAGCCCGTGCCGATGCCGACGCAGAACATGACGGCCATCGGCACCCACAGGGGCGTGCCGACGGGAAGCAGGGCCATGCCGAACAGGCCCACCGCGGCGAGTGTCGTGCCGAAGATCGCGTATCCGCGGTAGCGGCCGGTCCGGCTCGCGAGCCATCCCGTGGCCAGGTTCGCGACGAGCATGCCGAACACCGTGGCGATCGGAACGAGCCCCGACACCGTCGCGCTGGTGCGGTACGCCATCTGGAAGTACGTCGGCAGGTAGGCCGTGACCGAGAAGAGCCCGATGCCGATGATCGCCGAGAGGGCGACCCCGGCCGCGACGGTGCGGTCGGCGAACAGCCGCAGCGGGACGATGGGCTCGGCCGCGCGCACCTCGATCGCGAAGAAGGCGGCCAGGCCGATGCACGCGACGGCGAACGCCGCGACGGCCGCGAGCGCCGAGTGGGGGTCGCCCACCCAGGTGACGCCGAGCACGAGGGCGACGAGCGAGACGGTGAAGGTGATGGCGCCGCCGTAGTCGAAGCGCCGCGGCGCCCCGGTCTCGACGTGCGGCACGGCGAACGCCGCGAGCGCGAGCGCCGCGAGCCCGAGCGGCAGGTTGATCCAGAACACCCACGGCCAGCCCCAGTAGTCGGTGATCAACCCGCCGAGCACGGGCCCGACGAGGATGGCGATGGGGAACGCGGCACCGATGATGCTCATGTACCGGGGGCGCTGGCGCGGTGTCGTCACGTACGCGACGATCGTCTGCGACATCAGCTGGACGCCCGCGGAGCTCATGCCCTGCGCGATGCGCGCGAGAACGAGCTGGGTCATGTCCTGCGCGAAGCCGCACGCGAGCGAGGCGGCGAGGAACACCGCGACCGAGGTGAGGAACACGAGGCGCGGGCCGACCAGGTCGCCCAGCTTGCCGAGGACGGGGAAGAGCGCGGTGCCCGCGAGCGTGTAGCCGACGACGACCCAGCTCATCTGCTCGAGGGCGCCGAGTTCGCCCGCGACCGTGGCGAGCGAGGTCGCGACGATGGTGTGGTCGAGGGCGCCCAGGAACGCGACGGTGAGGAGCGACGAGACGAGGAGTCGGAGCCGGAGTGGGGAGAGCGACATACGTGGAGTGCCCGAACGATCGAGCCGTCGACGCGACCGGATGTGCCCTCGCTCGCGACCTCGCGACGAGGATCGGACCCAGCGGGTCCCGACGTCATGTCGATTCTATGCGATCTTTAGCTTGAAATCAACTAAAGGCCTCAGGCAGCCGAGCGGATGCCACGCGGTCGGCGATGCCCGAATCGTGACGGAGCCGGCTCAGGTCGTCGGCCGGATCGCCCGATTCCGCGGCGTCGAGTGCGCGACGCAGCGCGGCCCGCTCGGCGGACTCGTGCAGGGCAGGAGCGACCGTTCGACCGGCGGCAGTGCTCGTCGAGAGCTCGCGCCGCCCGATGGGGTCGTCGATCTCGAGCTCCGTCGTCGTCTCGCCGAGTGCGCGGACCCGCAGGACCGGGCCACCGGTCGTCGTCGCCGTCGCGACGAGCGTCCCGACCGGCGCCCGCCCCGCGGTCGGGCGCAACAGGGCGGCACCGCCCGTGGCGACGAGCTCCATCGGCCCGCCCGCGAGAAGGCGGATCCACCCGACGGCATCTCGAACCAGCGCGGGGAGGCCGCCGGGCTCGGCACGGCACTCGGCGACGATCACCCGCGCGAGCGCAGTGCCCCGCGCCTCGAGCGCTCGCGCGACGAGATCGTGCCGGAGTCGCGGCCGGTGGAGCAGGAGCGGGACGTCGACGCCGGCCGCGAGGGCGTCGATCGCGTCGACGGGCGCCCGACCGGGGTCGGCCACGAGCACGGCGCCCGCACCACCCGCCGCGGCCCGCGCCGCGGCATCCCACCACTCGCCGCGGCCGTCGACGACGACGACCGCGCGCTCGGGAGCCGAGGCCTCCTCGGCGCGGAACGGGAGTCCCGCGACGGCCACCCGGAACCCCGGCGCGGTCGCGACGACGCCGATGCGCGCGGTCACGCCGCGGCTCCGGCGTGCACCGCGGCGGACGCCGCCTCGGCGAGGTCGATCGCGAACCGCGCGTCGTCGAGGATCTCGTGGTACTCCATCACGGCCGAGCCGTCGAGCAGTTCCGCGAGGGCCCGCCACTCGCGGACGTAGCCGTCCTCGGGGTCGCGAGGGTAGGCCGTCGTGCGGAGGTCGCCACCGCGAACGCGCACCTCGGCGCTGCCGGTGTGCACGAAGGCCGGAGGGAACTCGACGTCCACGCGGTCGATCGCGGCGTCGACCGTGATCCGCCAGGCCGGGTCCGGGCCGTCGGGCAGCATGATCGCCGTCAGGAGCACCGGGATCCCACTCGCCCGGAAGCCGATCGCGTACCCGAGGGGCGTCACCGGCACCGCGAAGTCGACGCCCTCGAACACGGGGGCGAGGTCGCGCACGGCGGGCAGGTCGTGCACCGCCAGCCCGAGCACGAGCTGACGGACGACGCCGGCCGCGACCTCCGGGACGGTGAGATCGGGCACGCCACGAGCGGGAGCGACGCCGGGCTCGACCTCGGTCACGGCACGGTGGAATCGGCTGTTCGGCGGCAGGGCGACGGTCGCGGAGATGGCGCGGATCTCCGCGCGGAGCGAGACGAGGTGGTGCTTCGCCCTGCTCCAGGCCGGGTCGTAGAGGTGGTTGGTCGCGACGACGAGCGGGATCCCGGCATCCTGGCACGCGTCGACGATCGCACGCGCATCGTCGACGGTGGTCGCGAGCGGCTTCTCGCACAGGATGCCGCGGGCGCCCGCAGCGATGGCGTCGAGCGCGTGACGAGCGTGCTCCGCGGGCGGGCTGCAGATGGCGACGACCTCGACGGCGGGGTCGGCCAGGAGATCGGCCGTTCCGCTCGACGCGGCGGCGCCGCTGCGAGCGGCGAGCGCCGCAGCCCGGCCGGAGCCGGCATCGGCGACGTGGACGACCCTGAACCGATCCGACAGGCGGTCGAGGGTGGGCAGGTGCAGGGCGGAGACCCCCGGTCCCGCCCCGATCACGCCGACGCCCCATGACATCCGCTCACCACCCCGATCCACACCACTTCTGCCTCGACTATACAAAAGTCAGCGGGACTTCTGTCTATCGAGCGGGTAAATCGGCCTACGGGGGCATCAGTTGTGTCAGAATTCAGTGCATGACACGCGAGTCCACGCTCCGCTTCGGCGCCCAGACCGACGAGGTCACGAGCCTCCTGCGCATCGTGAACCTCGTCCGCACGGGCGAGGCGACCACGCGTCCCGAGATCGGCCGGCTCACCGGCCTCGGCCGCGGCGTGGTGACGCAGCGCGTCGACCAGGCGATCGAGATGGGCTTCCTCGCCGACGGCGAGTACGGACCCTCCTCCGGCGGGCGCGCGCCGCGCACGCTGCGCTTCCGATCCGAGCAGGGCCGGATCATCGTCGTCGCGCTCGGCGCGCTGCACATCCGCGTCGGCATCGCCGCCCTCGACGGTGACATCATCGCCGACCGGCACGTCGACTGGGACATCGCGCGCGGGCCCGCGGAGACCATCGACCGGGCCCTGGCCCTGCTGGAGGAGATCCTCGCCGAACATGACGACGTTCCGGTCTGGGGCGTCGCGGTCGGCATCCCCGGGCCGGTCGACTTCGACAGCGGCCGCCCCGTCGCGCCGCCGATCATGCCCGGGTGGAACGGCTTCGACATGCGCCGACGCTTCGAGGAGCGGTTCGACGCACCCGTGTGGGTCGACAACGACGTCAACCTCCTCGCGTTCAGCGAGCGCTCGCGCCGCACCGACGAGCGGCTCGACCTCATCTTCTTCAAAGTCGGCACGGGGATCGGCGCCGGACTGCTGTCGCAGGGGCGGATCCACCGTGGGGCCAACGGCGCTGCGGGAGACGTCGGCCACGTGCGCGTGCGCGACTCGGAGGCGCTCTGCCGCTGCGGCAAGGTCGGCTGCCTCGAGGCGGAGGCAGGCGGCTGGGCGCTCGTCCGCGACGCCGAACGCTCGGTCGAGGAGGGCGCGACCGGGGCGCTGGCCCGCTACACGGCCGAGGGCACCGCGCTCACGCCGCAGCTCATCGCCATGTCGGCCATGAACGGCGATGCGCTCGCGATCTCGCTCATCCAGCGTTCGGCCCGACTGGTCGGCGAGTCGATCGCCGCGCTGGTCAACATGTTCAACCCGGCCGTCATCGTCGTCGGCGGCGCGGTGTCGTCGGCCGGCGAGGTGTTCCTCGCCGAGGTGCGGCAGCGCGTCTACGAGCTCTCGCTGCCCCTCGCGACACGCGACCTCAGCATCGTGCGATCGCTCGGCGACGAGAAGGAGCCGCTGCGCGGCGGCGCTGAGATGGTGCGAGAGCAGCTGTTCGAGACCACGTTCCCGCGGTGGTTCGCCGAGGGGCGGCCCCTCGTGCGCGACGTCATGCCCGCAGCATCCTGACCACTTCTTCCTTTTTCTGACATAAGGGCGTATCTTTCAGTCTGAAAAGGACACGAAGGAGTGCCATGCCCGAGTCGACCGACCCGACCCTCGTCGTCATGGGGATGGCGGACGTCGCCCGAGATGGTCGCGACCCCTCATGAGCCTGCCCATCCTGCTCGACGATGCGCTCGTCGCGACCTCCGGCGGATTCGCGCTGCGTCTCAGCCTGCCGTGGATCCGGTCGTTGCCGGTCGCCAGCCTCTCCGACCTCGAGGTGTCGATCGACGGAGCGACCGTGACGGAGCTCCGCCCCCGACCCGACGGCGATTGGTGGTTCGTCCAGGACCGGCTCGTCGTCGAAGGGGCCGTTCCCGTTCACGACGGGCCGTACGAGGTCGCCGTGTCGTTCCGGCTCACCATCCCCTACCTGCCGGCCGGCCCCGACGGCCCGTTGAGCCTGCCCTTCCACGCCGCCCTCACGCTCATGGCGGATGCCGCGGGCACGGCGCTCGCGCCGGTCGCGAATCGTCGTCACGCCGAGGCGGACCCGATGCCTCGGGACTGGCGGGCTCCCTCCGCAGGGCTCCCGACCGGCTGGACCCTCGCGGCGAGCGCGTTCAACTGGACGCCGGACGTCGTGCGCGCCGAGCGACCCGCCGTGGAGGTCGCCCTGGGCATCGTGCGCGACGGCGTGGCATCCGTCATCGAGATCGAGCCGGGCCAGTTGTGGCGCGGCTTCCCCGCACCGGCCGACGACGAGGTCGACGGCTTCCGCGCGGACCTGCACGCCGCCGGCGGGCACGTGAGCATCGTCGGGGCGAGCCTCGACGACTGGACGCCAGTCGGCCGCCGCGACGATGACGAGCGCCTGGCGTTCCTGCTGCCGCAGCTGCGCGCGGCCCGCCTCGTCGGTGCCGCGGGCGTCCGCCTCCCGATCGGCCAGGCCGGTCCCGCACTCCTGGAGCGCCTCCTCCCTGCTCTCCACGACCTCGACCTCGTGCTGTTCGAGGAGGCGCAGGGGCGACAGACGCCAGATGACCCTGAAACCGCACGGGCGCTCGACGCCATCGCCGCGCTCGACGACCCGCATCTGCGCGTCCTCATCGACTGCAGCATGCTCATGCCCGCCCTCCCGGTGACGTACGTCGTCGCCCTCGAGGCGGCCGGCCTCGGCCGTCCGCTCGTCGAACGCCTCGTGAACGGATGGCGCGACCCGGCGACCGTCGACGTGCTGTTCTCGACGCTCCGCGCCGGCGAGGTGCCGCCTGTGGCCCATGCCCTCTTCATGGACATGCTCGTGCGCTTCGGACGCTCGGACGCGTCGGTGATCCGAGACATCCTGCCGCTCGTCGGCGCGTTCCACCTGAAGTTCTGGGACCTCGATGACGCCGACGGGCGGGTCTCGCGACCCATCCGCGACCTCGGTGCGGTGCTCGCCGGCACGGACTTCGCCGGCACGCTCTGCAGCGAGTGGGGCGGCCATGAGTGGCTCGACGCGGATGCCGCGGGCCTGACCCGCCGCCACCTCGCACTCGCGAGAGAGACGCTCGCCGCCGGCGCAGGCCTCGCCGACTCGCCAAGAATCGACGCATCCGGGCTCAGGAAGGTCGATTCCTGGCGAGTCGGCGAGAAGGCGACAGGCTGATCACGATCGGGCATCACGCGTCGCGATGCCCTAGCGCTCCGGATCGACCGCGTTGATAGACTGAGGGGTCCGTCCCGAGCGAAGGATCACAGCGACGTGTCCGACTCCCAGCCTCCCCTCTCCCGGCTCGACCTGAACCTGCTCGTCTCGCTCGACGCACTGCTGACCGAGCGGAGCGTCACCCGTGCCGCCGAGCGGCTGCATCTCAGCCAGCCGGCGCTCAGCGCATCGCTCGCGCGCCTGCGGACGCACTTCAACGACCCGATCCTCGCCCGCTCCGGGAACACCTACGAACTCACGCCGCTCGCCTCCCGCCTGACCGAGCACACGGCCGCCGCACTCGACGCCGCACGGCGCGTGTTCGAGAGCTCAGCCGAGTGGGACCCGAGCCAGTCGACGCGCGACTTCGCCATCTACGGCTCGGATTACAGCGTCGCGACCACCGGCCGACGGGTCGCGGCCCTGGCCGCTGAGCGAGCGCCCGGGGTGCGCTTCCGCTTCATGATGCACAACCCGCAGATCGTCGAGGACGCCGTGAACCGGCTCCGCAGTGCCGACGCGCTGCTCATGCCCCACGGCTTCCTCACCGACCTCCCGTTCACCGACCTCTGGGCGGACCGGTGGGTGGTCCTCGCCTCGGAGACGAACGACGCCATCGCCGACGAGGTCACACTCGAGAACGTCGCGGGTCTCCCCTGGGTCTTCACCTACCAGTCGAGGTCGGCCTTCACGTCGGCGACGCGGCAGATCCAGCAGCTCGGCATCGAACCCCGCGTCGAGGCCGTCGTCGAGAGCTTCCTGTTGCTGCCCATGTTCGTCGCCGGCACCGACAAGTTGGCCCTCATCCAGGCGAGCCTCGCCGACTACGCCCGCAGCGTCGGCGGGGTGCGCGTGTTCGAGCCGCCGTTCGACGCGACGCCGATCCACAACGCGATGTGGTGGCATCCGGTGCACCGCCGCGATCCCGAGCACGAGTGGCTGCGCGGACTGTTCGTCGAGGCGTCGGCGGGGCTGGGCGAGACGACCTAGGCTCCCGGGTCAGGCGCGTTCGCGGGCGCGCGACCGCGTGCGGGCGGGCGGGATCTCCGGCACGGGACGGGCGCGCCCGACCGTGTTGCGGATCTCGCCGATGCCCTCGACGCGCATGATCACCTCGTCGCCCTCGGCGAGCGGCGGCGGCGTGAGCTCGCCCGCGCGGCCCCACAGCTCGGCGAGGCATCCGCCGTTGCCCGCGGTACCCGACCCGAGCACGTCGCCCGGCACGACCCGCGAGTCGCGCGACGCGTACGCGACGAGGTCGCCGAACGGCCAGCCCATGTTCGAGAGCAGGTCATGGCCGATGCGCACGCCGTTGACGAACACCTCCATGCCGATCGGCAGGAAGCCCTCGTCGTCGACCAGGCCCTCGAACTCGTCGGCGGTCGTGATCCACGGGCCGAGCGTCGTCGCGAAGTCCTTGCCCTTGGCCGGCCCCAGTCGCACCTTCATCTCGCGGCCCTGGATGTCGCGGGCCGACCAGTCGTTGAAGATCGTGTAGCCGAAGATGTGGCCGGCGGCCTCGGCGGGCGTCAGATCGCGCCCGTCCGAGCCGGCGACCCCGCCGATCACCGCCCCGACCTCGAGCTCGAAGTCGAGCCGCTCGGTCGCAGGCGGGCGCACCACGTCGCCCGTCGCGACGATCGAGTGCGGGTTGGTGAAGTAGAAGGTCGGGAACGTGTACCACTCGTCGGCGACATGGCTCGCGCCGTCGACCGACGCGGTGACACCCTCGACGTGCTCCTCGAAGGCCACGAAGTCCCGCACGCTCGCGGGCACGAGGGGCGCGAGCAGGTCGACCTCGGCGAGCGGCACGGCGGATGTCGCGGCGTCGGCTTCCACCTCGGCGGCGAGCTCGGGCAGCTCGGCGAGCCCGGCGGCGAGCACGTCGGCGACCGTCAGCCCGCGCGGGAACGGCACGACGCCGTCGCCGATCACGAACCCCTCCCCGACCGCGCCGCGGTGCGCCCAGCGTGCGATCCTCATGCGGCTCCCCCGGCGATGGAACGCGCGGCGGCCCTCGCCAGACGTCGCGCCCCGAGCAGCTCGGCCGCATTGCCCGACAGGATGGCGCGCGCGTCGGCTTCGGCGAGTTTCGCCTCCCGCACGCGGTCGATCGGGTCGTCCACGCCCATGTCGAACGGGTAGTCCGTGCCGAGGAGCACGCGGTCGGCGCCGGCGGCGTCGACCAATGCGCGCAGAGCGCCCGGCGTGTGCACGAGCGAGTCGAAGCGCAGGAGTCGCAGGTACGACGACGGGAGGTCGCGGCATCCGTGCGCCTCGGGCCGCACCTGCCACGCATGGTCGGAACGGCCGAGGAACGTCGGCAGGTAGCCGCCGCCGTGCGCGGCGACGAGCTTCAGGCGGGGGTGCCGGTCGAGCACGCCCGAGAAGATGAGGTGCGAGAGCGCGACGGCGTTCTCGACGGGCTGGCCGACCGTGTTCGAGAGGTAGTAGCGGTCGAGCCGCTCGTCGAGGCTGCAGCCGAACGGGTGCAGGAACACGATCGCGTCGAGCTCCTCGGCGCGCGCCCAGAACGGCTCGAGCCGCTCGTCGGAGAGCTCGACGTCGCCCGCGAACGACGACAACTCGACGCCGGCGAGCCCATTGCCGAGCACGGCGTCCTCGAGCGCGGCCACGATGAGGTGCGGGTGCTGCAGCGGCACGAGCCCCAGCCCGAACAGCCGGTCGGGCGCGCCTGCGACGTGCTCGGCGATCGCGCGGTTCGCCTCGCGCGCGGCCCACGCGGCCAGCTCCTCGCCGGCCCAGGGGTAGTAGTGCGACGGCGACGGCGACACGACCTGCACGTCGACGCCCTGGCGGTCCATCTCGGCGAGGCGCGCGTCGAGCGCGGTGAGCAGCGGCATCCGCTCGCCGATCATGCGGCCCGAGGCGGCGAGGCTCTCGGGCCCGTTGCGCCGCGCGTCGAGCGCCTGCGCGGCAGCGAAGCCCTCGGGGTCGCGGGCGCCGACCGCCTGCTGCAGCGCGGGCAGCAGGAGGTGGGCGTGCACGTCGACGACCGGGCCCGCGGCACCCGTCATGGTGGTGTCGTCGCTCATGCGGGCTGGCTCACGAGCATGGCGATGCGCTGCATGAGGCCGGGCACGTCGGCGTCGCGCACGTGGTCGATCTGCCACTGGCCGAGCTGCACGGATGCCTCGACGACTTCGGTGGCGCGGGGCAGTCGCCGCGCGTGGAACTCGTCCCAGAGCGACTGGTCGACCTCGTCGCGCGAGAGCACGAGCTCGGCGAGCACGACCGCGTCCTCGCCGGCCTGCGCCGCGCCCTGCGCGATGGTGGGCGGGCAGCTGTGCGCGGCGTCGCCGATGACCACGACCCGGCCGCGGTTCCACGCGTCGGGGATCACGTGCTTGGTGAACCAGGTGTAGTTCACGCGCGACGCGCCGTCGAGCGAGGCGCGGATCTCGTTCCACGGGCCGCCGTACGCCTGGGAGAGCTCCTTCATGACCTGCACGCCCTCCTCGGGCGAGAGCAGGTGACGGTCCTGGGCGGGCTCGACGAGGTAGGCGTACATCATGTCCTCGCTCGTCGGGCAGTAGCCGGCGATGTAGACGGGGCCGCCGTAGTACAGGTCGGTCTGTGTGACGTCCTTCGGGCGCGGCACGAAGGCGCGCCAGATGCCCATGCCTGTGCGCTCGGGCTCGACCTCGATGCCGAGCTGCGTCCGGATGGACGAGTTCAGGCCGTCGGCGCCGATGAGCAGGTCGTACCGGCCCGTCGACCCGTCGCTCAGGGTGACGTCGACGCCGGTGTCGTCCTGCGTGAAGCTCGACACGGTCGTGCCGTAGTGGATGCGCGCGCCCAGCTCGGTCGCGCGGTCGGCGAGGATCTGCGCGAGGTCGGGGCGGTACATCCCGGCGACCGCCGGGTAGTCGGGACCGCCCGTGCGGGCGTCGGGGATCTGCGCGATGAACGGGGCTTCGGGGCCGGGGGCGCGCAAGCCGGTCTGGTCGAAGAAGTAGCCGGCCTCCTGCACCTGCTCCCACACGCCGAGGCGGTCGAAGACGCGGAGGGCGTTGCCCTGCAGCGTGATGCCGGAGCCGAGGGCGGTGAGGTCGGGCTTGACCTCGAAGACGTCGACGTCGACGCCGCCCTCGGCGAGCAGGATGGCGGCGGCGGTGCCGGCCACTCCGGAGCCGACGATCGCGACGCGGGAGACTGCGGTCATGGGTGATCCCTCCTTCGGGATGCGTTCGGGTTGGTCTACTCGGTCTACTTCAGGGCGATCGGGTTCACCGGGGAGCCGACGGCGCCGGTGATGGGCAGCGGCGGGGCGACGAGCAGGAACTCGTAGACGCCGTCGGCCGCGCAGTGGGCGGCGAGCTCCTCGAGGTCCCACATCTCGCCGATCGTGAGCCCCATGTTCGGGATCACGACCTGGTGCAGCGGCTGGAACGCGTCGTCGAACTCGTTCGGCCGCACCTCGAAGCCCCACGTGTCGGTCGCGATCGCCGCGATCTCGGTGCGGTGCAGCCATCCGGCGGTCGTGAACGACAGTCCTGCGCTCGGCCCGCCCGCGTACCCGTTCCACCCCTCGCGGAGGGCGCGCGCGTAGCGACCGGTGCGCACCAGCACGAGGTCGCCGCGACCGACGGCGCTCGTCGCGCCCTGGGCGGCGATGCACGACTCCAGGTCGGCGACCGTGATGGCGTAGCCGTCATCCAGCTCGCCGGTCTCGGGCCGCAGGTGGCGGCCGACGTCGAGCAGCACGCCACGGCCCGAGATGACGGATGCCGCGTGCTCGATGCCCGTGATGAGGTCGCCGTCGCTCGTGACGACCTGGCCGGCGTGGCGGCCGTTCCACGCGAGGCCGCGGTCGAAGATGTGCCCGAGGCCGTCCCACTGGGTCGAGCACTGCAGCGGCATCGCGATGACGTCGTCGGCTCCGCCGATCCCGTGCGGGAAGCCCTGGGTGCCGGCCGCGGCATCCGTGCCCGTGTCGAGCATCGTGTGCACCGGGTTGGTGCGGCGTCGCCAACCCTGCTGCGGGCCGTTCATGTCGAACGGCTGCGAGAGCGAGAAGCTCGCCCCGCGGCGAACGAGGGTCGCGGCGTGCGCGCGCTCGGCGTCGCCGATGAAGTTGAGCGTGCCGAGGCGGTCGTCCTCGCCCCAGCGACCCCAGTTGCGGACCGCCTCGGCGGTCTCGGCGATGTGGCGGGCGGGGTCGGTGCGGTCGAGGTCGGCGGGGTTCTCGGTGAGCGGGGGGTGGGTTTCGAGACGGCGCTGGCGCGCCTCCTCAACCCGCACGTTCGCGGAACTCATCGAGAACCCGCCTCGGCGACTGCCCGGACGGTCTGCGCGCCGAGCCCCTCGATCGCGCCGACCATGACGTCGCCGTCGCGGAGCATGCGCCCGTGCACGATGCCGTTGCCCGCGGGGCTGCCCGTGAGCAGCAGGTCGCCGGGCAGCAGCGGCATGTTCTGCGACGCTCCGGCGATCAGCGCCGGGAGGTCGAACAGCAGGTCGGAGGTCGTGGCATCCTGCATCGTCACGCCGTTGAGCGTCAGCTCGAGGTGCAGGTTCCCGGGCTGCCCGACGAACGGCGCGGGCACGAGGAACGGGCCGGTCGGCAGGAAGCCCGGCGCGTTCTTGCCGCGGTACCAGTCGGTGCCGATCTCCTTCATGTCCTCGCGGAAGACGAGGTCGCGCGTCGTGATGTCGTTGACGATCGTGTACCCCGCGACGTGCTCCATGGCGTGCTCGCGGTCGACGCGGTACGCCTCTCGGCCGATCACGACGGCGAGCTCGAGCTCCCAGTCGTGCTGGTCGCTGTAGGACGGCAGCACGAGCTCGACGTCGTCGCCGACGACCGCGGCCGGCAGCCCGATGAAGAAGTACGGCGTGCCCTCGCGCGCGCGCCGGTCCATCATCTCGGCGGCCCACTCGCGCAGCTCCTCGATGGGGCGCGGGTCGTTCTTGGCGCGGCCCGCGGCGACGAGGTCGATGACGTGCGTGCGGTAGTTCGCACCGGTCTGCAGCACCTGCCTGGGCGTGACGGGAGCCGTGAGGGTGACGTCGGCGAGCGGATGCCACGCGGCATCCGCCTGCTCGGCGACACGGCGCAGACGATCCCACGACGCGGGCGCCTCGGCGAGGAACGCATTGAGGTCGGGGGCGCCCAGTTCCTCGGCGCCGATCTCGCGTACGCGATCCCCCGCGACCAGACCGAGACGCGGCGCCTGCCCGTCCTCCGCGCGGAAGCGGACGAGTGCGAACGGGCCGGCCAGGCCGGCGGACGACGATGTCACGGGTGGGTCTCCAATCACGCGCGCAGCGGTGGGCGGCGTGGAACCAGTCAACCGCGTGGGTGGGTATCAGTGAAGGGGCGATCCATGATGGAGTTCATCACTCATGTGGATGGCCCGACCCCATCGCGCGTGCGATGGGGAGCCCGCCGTTGTGACCCGTGAGGCCACCATCGACGGCGACCTCCGTGCCGGTGACGAACGCCGCATCCGGCGACAGCAGGCAGGCGATCACGGCCGCGACCTCGGCCGGCGTGCCGGTGCGGCCGAGCGGCGTCGACGCGAGGTTGACCTCGCGGAACGCCGCCGGCGCGCTCGCGGTCATGGGCGTCTCGATGAAGCCCGGGCTGACGAGGTTGACGCGGATGCCGCGGGGTCCGAGCTCCATCGCCGCAGTCTTCGTGACGCCGCGCAACGCCCACTTGCTCGCGCCGTAGGCGATGCCGTAGTGCGCCATCGCGCCGGCGGCGGATCCGACGTTGACGATCGACGCGCCGTCGCCCATCAGCGGTGCGAGCGCCTGGATGCCGAGCGCCGGTCCGGTGGCGTTCACAGCGAACGACGCCGCGAAGTCCTCGGCAGTCGCGTCGGCCAGGCGGGCGCGCCTCGTGATGCCGGCGGCGTTGACGAGGCCGTCGATGAGCGGCCCGCCGCTGCCCGGCCCGAGGCGCTCGGCGAGCGCGATCCAGGCGGCGGGCTCGGCGACGTCGAGGTCCACCTGCTCGACCGTCGTCGCCCGCCGCGGCGGCGCGGCGGTCCACGACCGGTCGGCGGCGATCACGCGGGCGCCGGCCGCGGCGAGCGCCGACGTCGTCGCGGCCCCGATGCCGGATGCCGCGCCCGTGACGACGTACATCCGGCCATCGTGCGTCCCCATCGTCGTCCCCTTCCGCGCGAGCCCGAGCTTCCATCGTGTCGTGCCGGCGACCGCGTGATGCGGCGCATCACGGATCGCGATGACGGCGGAGGCACGCGGATCGTGGTCTGCCGGGCTCGCCGCGCGAGCGGCATACTGGACGGCACACCGTCCGGACGGAGGACTCCGTGGCCGACCTGAACGAACTCGCTCGAACCCACCTCGCCGCCGCGCTCGCCGACGAGCACGGCCGCAGCGCGGAGCTGATCCTCCGCGACGGCCCCATGCGGCAGACGATCATCGCCCTGCGCTCGGGCGCAGAGCTCTCGGAGCACAATTCGCCCGCAGCGGCGAGCCTCCAGGTGCTCGCCGGGCGCGTGCGCGTGACCGGCCAGCAGGTGGCCGAGGTCACCGCCGGCCGGGTGGACGTGCTCACGCACGACCGACACTCCGTGCTCGCGCTCGAGGACTCCGTGTTCCTGCTGACCACCGTCACCGGCATCGAGCCCACGGGCGGGCCCGAGCGCGCTCGCTGACCCCACGCGCTCGCGCGCGACGTGTCCGCGGACCGCCGCAACGCCGGACATCGCCCGATCGCCGGACCCGAATCCACCTCGGCATCCGTGGTTGCGGCGATCTCCGGCGTTGCGGCGGGCCGCGCGCTACGCGCGCGCGAACACCGCCGCGAGGGCCTGGCCGCCGCCGATGCACATGGTCTCGAGGGCGAGTTCGCCGTCGAGTGCGGGCAGTTCGTGGGCGAGGGTCGCGAGCATGCGAATGCCGGTCGCGCCGATGGGGTGACCGATCGAGATGCCGCTCCCGCGCGGGTTGAGGCGCGGGTCTTCGGCGTCGAGGCCCCAGTCGGCCAGGCACGCGAGCACCTGCACGGCGAATGCCTCGTTGAGCTCGATGGCGTCGAGGTCGTCGAAGCGGATGCCGGCGCGCTGCAGCGCGAGGTTCGCTGCCGGCACCGGCGCGACGCCGAAGCGCAGCGGGTCGTTGCCGGCGACCGCCCACGACACGAGCCGCAGCATCGGGGTGAGGCCGAGCTCGGCGGCCCGCTCGGGCGTCGTGACGATGCACGCGGCGGCGGCGTCGTTCTGCCCGCTGGAGTTGCCCGCCGTCACGGTGGCGTCCGGGTCGCGGCGGCCCAGGATGGCGCGCAGCGCGCCGAGCGCCTCGAGCGAGGTGTCGGCGCGCGGGTGCTCGTCGCGGTCGACGATCGCGCTGCCGCGCCGCCCGGGCACCTCGACCGGCACGAGCTCGGCGTCGAACGCGCCGGAGTCCTGCGCCGCGATCGCGCGCCGGTGCGACTGCAGGGCGAACGCGTCCTGCGCCTCGCGCGAGATGCCGTACTCGGCGCGCAGGAGCTCGGCCGAACCGACGTTGCCGTCGGGTGTCGGGAACCGCCGGCCGCCGACGGTCTCGCGTCCGCGCGCGAGCGCGTCGTGCAGCATGAGGCCCGCACCGGTCACGCCGCGGCGACCCTCCACGGTGTACAGCGGCGCGTTCGACATCGACTCGACGCCGAGCGCGACGACCGCGTCGGCCACGCCGGTCTGCACCTCCATGGCCGCGTTGAGCACGGCCTGCAGGCCCGAGCCGCAGCGCCGGTCGAGCTGGTACCCGGTCGTCGTCACGGGGAAGCCGGCGTCGAGTGCGGCGACCCGGCCGATCGCGGGCGCCTCCATGGTCGGGTACCCCTGCGCGGCGATGACGCCGTCGATCGCGACGGGGTCGACGCCGGTGCGCTCGAGCAGGGCGCGCAGCACCGTCGTCGCCAGCTCGAGCGCCGACACGGTGGCCAGCGTTCCGCCCATCCGCCCGACGGGCGTGCGCAGCGGCGCACAGACGACGACCTCGCGCAGCTCAGGCATTCGTCGCCCCGTCCGCGCGCCACGACGAAGGAGGATCGGCGCGCCGCGCCGATGATGGGTCGGCGTGTCGCGCAGAATCTCCTTCGATCCGCCCGCAGCGCCTCACGAGGCAGCCTCCACAGCGACCGATTCGGCGACCGTGAACGGCGCGCCCGTGGCATCCGTGACCTGCTCGATCGTGACGCCGGGCGCGAGCTCGACGAGCACGAACCCCTCGTCGGTCACGTCGAACACGGCGAGTTCGGTGATGATCCGGTCGACGCAGCCGCGCCCGGTGAGCGGCAGCGTGCACTCCTGCACGAGCTTGGCCGAGCCGTCCTTCGCGACGTGCTCCATGACCACGATCACGCGCTCCGCGCCGTTGACGAGGTCCATCGCCCCGCCCATGCCCTTGACCATCTTGCCGGGCACCGCCCAGTTGGCGATGTCACCGTGCGCCGAGACCTGCATGGCGCCGAGCACCGCGGTCGTGATGCGCCCGCCGCGGATCATCCCGAAACTCGCGGCCGAATCGAAGTACGCCGCGCCGGCCAGCACCGTCACGGTCTCCTTCCCGGCGTTGATCAGCTTGGGGTCCTCCTCGCCCTCCCACGGGTACGGCCCGACGCCCAGGATCCCGTTCTCGGAATGCAGCACCACCTCGACCCCGTCGGGCAGGTGGTTCGGGATGAGCGTGGGCAGGCCGATGCCGAGGTTCACGTACGAGCCGTCCTCGAGCTCGCGGGCGGCACGCGCGGCCATCTCGTCGCGGGTCAGCGGCATCAGCGGGTCTCCTCGGCCTGGTCGGGGGCGGTTCCGGATGCCGCGGGCCGGGGCCGCACGGTCACCTTCTCGATCGGCAGGTCGGCGGACTGCTCCGCCGTCAGGACCACGACCCGGTCCACGTAGATGCCCGGCAGGTGGATGTCGTCGGGCCCGAACTCGCCCGGCTCGACGAGCTCGTCGACCTCGGCGATCGTCACCCGGCCGGCCATCCCGGCGAGCGGGTTGAAGTTGCGCGTCGACTTCTCGAACCGCAGGTTGCCGTGCCGGTCGCCGACCGCCGCCCGCACCAGGCCGTAGTCGGTGCGGATGGCGCGCTCGAGCACGTACTCGCGGGTCCGCCCGAACGAGTCGAACGGCCGAAGCTCCTTGGGCTCGCTGGTCAGCGCGACCGAGCCGTCGGCCGCGTAGCGCAGCGGCATCCCGCCGTCGGAGACGGCCGTGCCGGCGCCGGTCGCCGTGTAGAACGCGGGGATGCCGACGCCCCCGGCGCGCAGCCGCTCGGCGAGCGTGCCCTGGGGCGTGAGCTCGACCTCGACCTCGCCCGAGAGGTACTGCCGCGCGAACTCGCGGTTCTCGCCGATGTAGCTCGCGATCACGCGGCGGATGCGCCCGGCCGCGAGCAGCTCGCCGAGCCCCCACCCGTCGACGCCGCAGTTGTTCGACACCACCTCGAGCTCGTCGACGCCGCGCGCGAGCAGCGCCCGGATGATCGTGATCGGCACGCCCGACAGTCCGAAGCCGCCGACCGCGAGCGAGGCGCCCGATGGGATGTCGGCGACGGCCTCCTCGGCCGACGCGAAGGTCTTGTCCATGTCTCCTCCGGGGTTCAGGGGGTCTCGTCGGGGGCAGCGGGTGTGTCAGGAGCAGCGGGTGCGGAGCTCGCGGCGTCCCCCTCCTGGAAGACCGCGCGCATGATCGCGAACGCCGCGTTCGACGCCGGCAGACCCGCGTACAGCGCGGTGTGCAGCAGCACCTCGGCGATCTCGTCGCGCGTGAGCCCGTTGCGGAGCGCCGCGCGCACGTGCATCGCGATCTCGTTCTCATGGCCGCCGGTGGTGAGCGAGGCGAGCGTCGCGATCGAACGCTCCCGGCGCGACAAGCCGGGTCGGTCCCACACGTCGCCCCACGCGTATCGGGTCAGGAAGTCCTGGAACGCCGCGGTCTCGGGCGTCGTCGCCGCGACCGCACGGTCGACGTGCGCGTCGCCGAGCACCTCGCGGCGCACCCGCATGCCGCGGTCGTGGGCGACGGATGCCGCGCCTGCACGTTCCGCGGCGGCGACGTGCTGCGCGATGAGCTCGGCGGCCGCGGCGGGCTCCTCGAGCACGGCGAGGTGCGACGCCCCGTCGAGCGCGACGTGCCGGCCGTCCGGGACGGCGTCGGCGAGGTCCTGCATCGAGGCGGGGGGCGTCACAGTGTCGTGCTCGCCGCTGATCGCGAGGGTGGGTGCGTCGAGCGCGCCGAGGTCGGCCGTGCGGTCGAACCCGGCGAGCGCCTCGGCGCACGCGGCGTACGACTCGTCGTCGACGTCGACGAGCGTGGAGAGCGAGCGGGCGCCGGGGCCGCCGCCCTCGCGGTCGAGGAACCCGGGCGCGAACCAGCGCGACGCGCTGCCGGTCACGAGGGATGCGGTGCCGCTCGCCCGCACCGACGCGGCGCGCTCGGCCCACCCGTCGGGCGTGCCGATGCGCGCGCCGCTGCAGCTCAGCACGAGCGACCGCACCCGGTCGGGATGCGCGGCCGCGAGCTCGAGCGCGACGGTGCCGCCGAGCGAGACGCCCGCGACGTGGAATGCGCCGCCGCCCGCCTCGTCGACGACCGCCAGCACGGCGTCGGCGAGCTCGCCGATCGTGACGGGCGCGCGCACGACGGGCGAGGCGCCGTGGCCGGGCAGGTCGATCCGCAGGATCCGCAGGCCCGCGGTGCGCTGGTCGGCGCGGAGCCGAGCGACGACGCCGTCCCAGAGTGCGGTCGTCGTGCCGAGCGAGGGCAGCAGGACGAGCAGCGGGTTCGCGGCGGCCGGCGCGGCGCCCGGCGCGAACGAGCCGAGCAGTCGGGGCACGGTCATGGTCTGGCCTCCTGGGGAGCGGATGCGGCGGGGCCGGTGGGATCGGCGACGCCGCCGAAGCGGGAGACCGCCCGGTCGACGATGCGGTCGGATGCCGCGGCGAGCACGTCGCGCGCGGGACGCTCGCCCGCGGGGCCGGCGTCGGCGACGATCGCGGCCGCGCGGACCGCGTCGAACCCGAGCCCGCCGACGAGCCGGGCGGCCGCACCCGCCGAGGAGCGCGCGAGTCGCACGAGTCGCCGCAGCGCCGACCACTCGGCGTGCCATCGCCCGGGCGAGCGCTCGTCGCCCGCGATCGCGGCACTCGCGACGACCGACAGCAGCCCGGGCGCCTCGGTCGCGGCCGCGGTGATCCGCACCGCGTCGACGGGGTTCTGCTTGTGCGGCATGGCCGACGAGCCGCCCGAGGCGGCCAGGCGCACCTCACCGATCTCCTCGCGCGAGAGGAATGTCGCGTCGCCGGCGATCCGCCCGAGCGCGGCGAGCACCGTGGCGGCGGCCCCGGCGACCGCGAGCACGGGCGTGCGCTCGGCGTGCCACGAGCGCCCCGGGTCGGCGAGCCCCAGCCGGCCGGCGAGTTCGCGGCGCACCTCGTCGGCGCCCGTGGGCCGCCCGGCCGCGGCATCCGCCGCCGCACCGGTGCCGACGGCGCCGCCGAACTGCACGGGGAACGCGAGCGCGTCGATCGCCGCGACCGCCGAGGTCACGCCGTCGAGCCAGCCCGCCGCGAGCACGCCGAGCGTCGAGGCCTCGCCGTGCCGCGCGATCGAGCGCGCGATGCGCACGTCGCCGCGGTGCGCGTCGGCGAGCGTCGCGAGCGAACCGCCGGCGGCGACGAGCGAGCCCCGGGCCGCGCGCAGCGCCTCGCGCGCCACGAGCATGAGCGCGGTGTCGACGACGTCCTGGCTCGTCGCGCCGAGGTGCAGCCGATCGGCGGAGAGCCCGGCGGCCTCGAGCTGCGCGCGCAGCGCGGGCACGAGCGCGACGACCGGCACGCCGTCGCGTGCGACGCCGTCGCGCAGCGCGTCACGGTCGAGGGCCGCAGCCTCGAGCGTGTCGGCCTGCGCGTCGAGGACCTCGTCGAGCACGCTCCCCCACGCCAGCAGCAGCGCGCGCTCGACCTCGACCATCGCGGCGAGCGCCGCGTCGTCGTCGCTGCCCGAGGCGTCGGCCGCGCCCGGATCGAGAAGTCCCCAGTCGGTCATCGCTCCATCCTGCTCAGACCTCGGTGCCGTAGTCGAGGAACACGGTCTCGCCCTCGCCCTGCAGCCGGATGTCGAAACGGTACGAGCCCGGGCCGTCGGCCTGCGCGACGAGCGTGCCGCGGCGCGACTCGTCGACGCGCGCGAGCAGCGGGTCGGACGCGTTCGCCGCGGCCTCGTCGGCGAAGTAGGCGCGCGTGAACAGGTGGTGCGTCACCCCGCGCGCGAACACCGTCACGAGCAGGTAGGGCGCCGAGCCCGCCCGGGCGGCACCCGGCTTGATCGTCGTGAAGGCGTAGTGCCCGGCGCGATCGACCGCCGCGCGGCCGAAGCCCGCGAACCCGTGCGCGTCGCGGTCGAACGACCCGCGCTCGGTCGACGGCCGGCCCGCGGCATCCGCGCCCCAGATCTCGACGATCGCATCGGGGATCGGGTCCCCCGCGCCGTCGGAGACCGTGCCGTGCAGCCGGATCGCGTCGGGCAGCCACGGCGCGCGCACGTCGGGCCCGCCGGCATAGGGCAGCGCGTAGCCGAAGAACGGGCCCACGGTCTGCGAGGGCGTCTGGCCGAGCCCGCCGCGGTGGGCGCCGGGATGCGGCGCGTGCGAACCGGGCAGGTCGGCGGCGTCGAACGCCTCGTCGTCGAAGTCGGGCCCGGTGGGGTCGGGCGGGGCGGTCTCAGGCATGGTCGGCGTCCTCCGGCTCCATCCAGGTCGACTTCGGTCCGGTGAGCACGACGTCCCACCGGTAGCCGATCGCCCACTCGGGCTCGCTCACGTCGTGGTCGTACGTCGCGACGAGCCGCTCGCGCGCGGCCGGGTCGACGATCGACTGGTAGATCGGGTCGAGCGCGAAGAGCGGGTCGCCCGGGAAGTACATCTGCGTGATCAGGCGCTGCGTGAAGGCCGACCCGAAGAACGAGAAGTGGATGTGCGCGGGGCGCCACGCGTTGCGGTGGTTCTTCCACGGGTACGCGCCCGGCTTGATGGTCGTGATCCGGTACGAGCCGTCGTCGCCCGTGATGACCCGGCCGACGCCCGTGAAGTTCGGGTCGAGCGGCGCGGGATGCTGGTCGCGCTTGTGCACGTACCGGCCCGACGCGTTGGCCTGCCAGATCTCGATGAGCTGGTTGCGTACGGGGCGACCTTCGCCGTCGAGCACGCGGCCCGTCACGATGATCCGCTCGCCGAGCGGCTCGCCCGTGTGCTGGATGGTGAGGTCGGCCTCCTCTGCCGCGACGTCGGTGTGGCCGAACGCGGGCGAGACGAGCTCGATCTCCTCGGGGTCGGCGCGCACGAGCTCGTGCGTGGGATGGCGCAGCACCGTCGAGCGGTAGGGCGCGAAGTCGCGGCGGGGGTGGGCGGCGAGCGCGCGGCCCGCGGAGGCCGCGGCATCCACCTCGCTACGATGCCGTTCGGCGATCTCGTCGCTGACCTGCCGCTGCGTCGTCTGGGGCTGGGGTGCGGGTCGTTGCATGGTCACTCCGTCGTGAATGGGAGGCCGGCGTACTGCTCGGCGAGGCTCTGCATGGCGGCGCGCGAGCCGGTGACGTACTCGAGCTGGCCGACCTGGCTGCGGTAGCGGAACGCGCGCGCCGAGGCATCCGGGACCTCGTGGTGCACGTGCAGCATCTCGGTCATCCACTGCGAGAAGTGCTGCACCTTCCACTGGCGGGCGAGGGCGCGGTCGCTGTAGCGCTCGAGGCCCGAGTCGTCGCCGGCGCGGTGGTCCAGGATGGCGCGGGCCAGCAGCGCCACGTCGGCGATCGCCGAGTTCAGGCCCTTCGCGCCCGTCGGCGGCACGATGTGGCCCGCGTCGCCCGCGAGGAACATTCGCCCGTGCTGCATCGTCGAGACGACGAAGCTGCGCATGGGCGTGATCGACTTCTCGGTGATGGGGCCCTCGGTCAACTCCCACCCGTCGACGCCGAGGCGGGTCTGCAGCGCGTCCCAGATGCGCGCATCGCTCCAGTCGTCGATCGACTCGTCGGGCGCGACCTGCACGTAGAGGCGCGAGACCTCGAGCGATCGCATCGAGTGCATGCCGAAGCCGTCGCGGTGCAGCGCGTAGATGAGGTCGTCGGTCGAGGGCGGCACGTCGGCGAGGATCCCGAGCCAGCCGAACGGGTAGCTGCGCTCGAAGGCCTCGATGCCGCCGGCCGGGATGCTGCGCCGGCACACGCCGTGGTAGCCGTCGGCGCCGACCACGAAGTCGCACTCGAGCTCCTCGGTGACGCCGTCCTTCGTGTAGATGACCGTGGGGCGCGATCCCGTCACGCCGACCGGCTCGACGTCCTTCGCCTCGAACACGACCTGCGAGCCGATGCGCTCGTGCCCGGCGAGCAGGTGCTTCACGAGCGCCTGCTGGCCGTAGACCGTCACGGTGCGCCCGACGAGGTCGAGGAAGTCGACGTGGTGGCGCTGGCCCTCGTACTGCAGGTAGATGCCGTGGTGGGTGAGGCCGCGCTCGCGGAGGTCGGCGTCGAGGCCGTGCTCGGCGAGCAGGTCGACCGAGCCCTGCTCGAGCACGCCGGCGCGGATGCGGCCGAGCACGTGCTCGCGGGTCTGGGCCTCGAGGATGACGAAGGGCACGCCGGCCTGCGCCATGAGGTGGCCGAGCAGCAGGCCCGCTGGGCCCGCGCCGATGATGGCCACGGAGGTGGACTGTCGCAACGGTCTTCGCTTTCACGTCGTCGGGAAGGACGCGTCGAGCATCGCCCCTCCCGCCCGCCGCCGGCGCGGTACTTCCGCCCAGCGGAAGCGATCACTCCCCCGGTGCGCGGAAGCCGAGCGCCGAGGAGACGCCGCGCGCGGCCATCCGCACGCCGAGTGCGAACTGCGGCTCGCCGACCCGCTCGACGTGCGCGATGATCGACACCGCCGCGACGACCTCGCCGCTCGCGTCGCGCACCGGCGCCGCCACCGAGAAGGCGCCGACGGTGAGCTCCTCGACCGAGGTCGACAGGCCGAACGAGCGGATCTCGGCGAGCCGGCGGCGCAGCCCGCGCTCGTCGGTCAACGTGTTCGGCAGGTACCTCCGGGGGTTCGATGCGAGCACCTCGTCGAACACCTCGGTGGGCGCGTGCGCCAGGAGGACGAGGCCCACGCCGGTCGCGTGCAGCGGCAGGCGCGAGCCGACATCCGAGATCACCGGAACCGCGCCCGGACCGGACAGGCGCTCGAGGTAGATCGCACCGAGCCCGTCGCGCACCGCGAGGTGCACGTGCTCGCCCGTCGACTCGAGGAGGTCGCGCAGGTACGGCATGGCGATGCGCCGGAGCCGCAATGCGGTGGGCTGGCGAACGCCGAGCCGCCAGAGCCGCATGCCGACCCGGTACCGTCCGTCGTCGCCGCGCACGAGCCCGCCCCATTCGACCCACTCGCCGACGAGCCGGTGCGCCGTCGAGAGCGGCAGCCGCGCGCGCGACGCGATCTCGGAGAGGCTGAGGTCCTCGCGGCCGGCGAACGCGTCGGCGATCGCGAAGAGCTTCTCCGCCACCGAGCGCGAGTCCGCGCCGCCTCCCGCCATGCGCACATGCTAGCCCCGGGCCACCCATATCAGCCCCAGCGATGGTCGGCATCAAGAGATTCGGCTTCCCTGATACCTCGGGACCGCCGACAGTGGAACCGTGCCCCCGATCGGCACCCAGAACCACGCGGTCGTCATCACCGCACTCCGACCGAAGGATCGACGATGATCAAACTCCTCTCCCACCTCTCCTACCTCGAGATCGCGGCGCCCGACGTCGAGGCCTCCGTCCGCTTCTACGAGGAGCAGGTCGGGCTTCGGGTGCAGTCGCGCGCGAACGGCAAGGTCTACCTGCGCTCGTGGGGCGACTACTACAACTACTCGCTCGTCATCGCCGAGGGTCCCGAGCCCGCGCTGAACGTCATGGCCTGGCGCACCTCGAGCCCCGAGGCGCTCGACGAGGCGGCCACGCGCATCGAGGACGCCGGCGTCACCGGCGAGTGGATCGACGAGGGCCACGGGCACGGTCGCTCGTACCGCTTCACCGGACCGTGGGGCCACACGATGGAGCTGTTCTGGGACGTCGAGAAGTACGTCGCACCCGAGGAGTTCCGCTCGGTCTTCCCCGACCGCCCCGAGAAGCGCACGCAGCACGCCGTGGGCCCGCGCCAGCTCGACCACGTCACGGTCGCCGCGTCCGACGTGCGCGCGTTCACCGAGTGGTACCGCGACGTGCTCGGCTTCCGCATCATGGCCTACACGACCCTCGACGACTACCCCGTGACGGTCTTCGGCGTGATCACCACGAACGAGAAGTCGCACGACCTCGGCGTCGTCCTCGACAGCTCCGACCGCCCCGGCCGCGTGAACCACTTCGCGTTCTGGGTCGACTCGCGCGAGGAGCTGCTCCAGGCCGCCGACGTGCTCATGGAGCGCGGCACCCACATCGAGTACGGGCCGTCGATCCACGGCGTGGGCGAGCAGAGCTTCCTCTACTTCCGCGACCCGAGCGGCATGCGCATCGAGTGGAACACGGGCGGGTACCGCAACTACGTGCCCGACTGGGAGCCCGGCGAGTGGAAGCCGTCCACCGGCTCGAACAACCTCTACCGCAACGGCGCCATGCCGATGTCGATGACCGAGTCGTTCCCGCCGGACCCCGGCAAGCCCACCGCGACCGAGGAGGGCATCGTGCCCGGCACCGAGGAGGCGATCCTCAACCCCTACGCCGTGCAGGGACGCGGCTGAGACGTGCACGGCCCGGCCGGTGTCCTCCCGGCCGGGCCGGGCGCAGCGCGAACGGCGGATGCCGCGGGTGTGGAGCCCGCGGCATCCGCCGTCGTCATGCGGTCGTCTGCCTCAGCCGCGGAAGAACTCGTTCGCGCGCTGCGAGAACAGCAGCACCAGGCCGATGATCGCCAGCACCGCCGCGATGAGCGCCGACCACAACTGGGACGGCGACGCGAACATCGTGATGATCGCCGAGACCAGGTTGAGGACGAACACGATCGCCACGACGACGCGCGCCGCGTTGTTGCCGCGGAAGAGGCCGAGGCTCACGATGATCGTGATGGCGCCGATGAGGATGGCGACCCAGGCCAGGGTCGCGCCGCCGGCCGCCCCTCCCAGCAGGATCAGGATGCCGGTGAGGATCTGGAAGAACCCCGAGATCCACGCGAGCACCGCGACCAGGGTCACGCCACCGGGACGGGGACCGCTCATGATGAACTCCTTCGCTCATGCCGATCGGGCTGGCCACACGCTACTCGCGAACGACCGCGCGGGGCGCGAGACACGACGACGACCCTCCTGAGTCGGCCGGCCGGGTCCGTGACGCATCCGGGTGCGCACGTCAGATGAAGAGCGTCGTGCCGGACTTCTCCGCCTCTCCGAGGAAGGTCGCGACGCCGCCGAACTCGATCCCGTCGATGAGGTCGGAATCGGCGATGCCCAGCAGGTCCATCGTCATCGTGCAGGCGATCAGCCGGGCACCGCCCTCCAGGGCCGCAGTCATCAACTCGGGCACCGACTGGACCTCGTGCTCCTTCATGACGTGCTTGATCATGGCGGGTCCGGCGCCGGCCATGTTCATCTGCGAGAGCGGCAGCCGATCCGGCCCGGACGGCATCATCAGGCCCATCATCCGCTCGAGGGCGCCGTGGTCGCGCTTCGGGGCGTGATCGCGCCGCAGCGCGTTGAGGCCCCAGAACGTGAAGAACATCGACACCCGCTGCCCCATGGCGAGCGCCCCGTTGGCGATGATGAACGCCGCCAGCATCTTGTCGAGGTCGCCGGAGAAGATCACGAAGGACGTCTGGTTCGTCCGCGCGGCGAGCACGGCCGTGCCCGCGGCAGGTGCCGCGCCACCCTTGCGGAACGCGGCGACGTAGCCCGGACCCTCGGGCGTCATCGAGAGCAGCTCGTGCCCGTGGCTCGCCGCCCACGCCGGGCCGTCGCTGACGAAGCCGGGATCCGAGACGTGGACGACGACCTCGTCGCCCGGCACCAGCTCGGCCATCGTGCTCGAGAGGCGCATGATCGGGCCCGGGCACGCGAGGCCCGTGCAATCGAGATCGACGCTTCGGCCCGTCCCCTTCGCCGCGGCGATGAGGTCCACCGCCTCGGCGTACGCGATCTCCGGCGCGGGGGCGGCGGTCGACGCGGGTTCGACCTCGTGCCGGTAACGGAAGGTGTTCGACCCGCCCGAGAGGGTCGCGACGTCCGCGAAGCCCCGCTGCACGAGGATCCGGTACGCGAGGTAGCTGCGGAATCCCACCGCGCAGTAGAGGCGCACCGGCGCCGACCGGTCCCATCCTCGGCTCGCCTCGCGGAGCGTCGCGAGCGGCACGTTCTCGGCCCCCGGGATGTGCCAGATCTCGAACTCCTCCGGCGTGCGGACATCGATGAGCCGGGTGCCCTCGACCGCGGCGGGCCAGTCCGTCGCGTACCAGAGCACCAGGTCGCCCTGCAGCACGTTGCTCGCGACGAAGCCCGCCATGTTCACGGGGTCCTTCGCCGACCCGAAGGGCGGCGCGTAGGCGAGTTCGAGCTGCTCGAGGTCGTGCACCGTCCCGCCCAGCCGGATCACGGTCGCGAGCACGTCCAGCCGCTTGTCGACGCCGTCGAACCCGGCGGCCTGCGCTCCGAGCAGGCGCCCCGAGCCGGGCGCGAAGAGCAGCTTCAGGTGCATCTGGGCCGTGCCCGGATAGTAGCCCGCATGCCCGGACGGATGGATGTGGACGGCCCGGTACTCGATGCCCTCGTCGCGGAGCTGGCGCTCGGTGGCGCCGGTTCCGCCCGCGACCATGTCGAAGACCTTCACGATCGACGTGCCCTGCGTCGAGCGGTACTCGGTGTCGCGCCCGCAGATGTTCTCGGCGGCCACGCGCGCCTCGCGGTTCGCGGGCCCCGCGAGCGGCGTGATCCACGAACCGGGCAGCACGGTGTGCGGAGTCTCCACCGCGTCGCCCGCCGCCCAGATCGACGGATCCGACGTGCGCATGTGCGTGTCGACGCGGATGCCTCCGCGCGGGCCGAGCTCGAGGCCGGCCGCCGTCGCCAGTCCCACGTTCGGACGCACGCCCGCGGACAGGATGACGAGGTCGGCGTCGACGAACACGTTGCTCTGCAACTCGACGGTGAGGCCGCCACCCGGTCGCTGCGAGAACGCGGCGGCCGCCGTGGAGAGGTGCAGGTGGACCCCGCGACTGCGCAGGTGCTGCTCGACCGGGACCGACACCTCCTTGTCGAGCGGCGGGAGGATCTGGTCGGCCATCTCGACGACGGTGACGGACGCACCGCGGTGCTGCAGGTTCTCGGCCATCTCCACGCCGATGTACCCGGCGCCGATGACGACCGCCCGCACGGGCGTGCCGGTGCGGGCGGGGCCGGATGCCGCGGCATCGAGCGCGGCGTCCAGTTGCGCCTTGATCGCATCCATGTCGGCGATGTTGCGCAGCACGTGCACGCCCGGCAGGTCGATGCCCGGAAGGGGCGGACGGATCGGATCGGCGCCCGGACACAGCGCGAGCCGGTCGTACGACTCGACGTACTCGCGACCGCTGGCGAGCTCGCGCACCGTGACGGACTTCGCGCCGCGGTCGAGCGCGATCACCTCCGACCCGACCCTGACGTCGATGTCGAGCGTCTCGCGCAGGCTCTCGGGCGTCTGCAGGAGCAGGCGACTGCGATCGGAGATCACTTCGCCGATGTGGTACGGCAGGCCGCAGTTCGCGAACGAGACGTGGCCGCCCTTCTCGAGGACGACGATCTCAGCCGACTCGTCGAGGCGGCGCGCCCGCGCGGCGACCGACGCCCCTCCGGCGACCCCTCCGACGACGACGATCTTCATGCTGGCATCCCTCCATGCGCGGGGCCGGGCGGGCGCGGTCGGCCGCCGATCGGCTCGGCGGCGTCCACGCTAGACCGGGACGAGCCTGCGCCCGCGGGCCATCGGTCCCGCGATCGTGGCGGCGCCCCGGTGTCCGCGCGGCGAGGTACCCTCCCATGGGCGTCGCGAGGCCTCGGGCCCGATGGTCCTCGGTCGCCGGGCACCGCGCGCTCACGCCAGCGACAGCACGAACGAGAGCACGAAGCCGGCCGCCGTGCTGAGCGCGACCGCGGGCCCGCCGTGCTCGAACGCCTCGGGCATGAGCGTGTCGGCGAGTGAGGCGATCACGGCGCCGGCGGCGAACGCCAGCGGGAGCGAGATCGTCTCGGGATCGGTGTTCGCGAGCGGGCCGGCACCGAGCGGCACCGCCACGGCGGTGATGGCCGCGGCGAGCGCCCACATCCCGATGATCGATCCCGAGGAGCGTCCCTGCGCCTTCATCGACGCGGCGCCGACCAGCGCCTCTGGGAGGTTCGAGACGAAGATCGCGGCGAGCAGCGCGAGGCCGCCGGCGGTCTCGCCGAGCGAGACGCCGAGCGCGAGGTTCTCGGGCGCGCCGTCGAGCGAGACGGCGGCGAGCAGCGCCAGTCCCGCCGTGCCGCGCGTGGACGCGGACGTCGGGGGCCGCTCGGCGGCCGCGGCATCCGTGTCGAGCTTGACGCTGCCGGGTACCTCGTCGCTCGGCTTGGGGCGCGAACCGGCCTGCGCCCAGCGATCCAGCAGCGCGCTCAGGACGGTGAACACCAGCGCGCCGACGAGCAGACCGCCCGCCGCGCGGACGATGCCCCCTCGCTCGTACGCGTCCTGGAACAGCTCGAAGGTCAGCGCCGTGATCAAGGCGCCCGCGGCGAACGAGAGCATGATCGCCAGCAGGCGCTTGGGCAGCTGCCATCGCACGCCGATCAGCGCGCCGATGACCAACGAGCCGGACGCGATGATCCCGAACAGCAGGGCCGCCCACATCCGTTCAGTGTCGGCTGTCGGTGGACGGCCGGCGAGGGGTTGACGCGAGATGCGTCAGGCCCGACCCTTCAGGATCATGTGCCAGTAGACCCACGGCAGGATGTGCCGGTCGAAGAGCCAGGAGAGCCGGCGCTCGCGCGACAGCGTGCGCCAGAACGGGATCGTGGGCGTCAGCCGGTACCGGTCGTCGAACTCGGCGAAGACCACGGTCGATCGCGACACCGTGAACGGGCAGACGGAGTAGCCGTTGTACCGCCTCGTCGGCTCCCACCCCTCGAGCACCGCGGCGAGGTTCTCGGCCAGCACCTTCGTCTGCTTGCGCAGGGCCCCGCCCGACTTCGAGTTGCGCGTGGCCGCGGCGTCGCCGAGCGACCAGACGTTCGGGTATCGCACGTGCCGCAGGGTCTCGGGGTCGACCTCCACGAATCCCCCGTCGTCGCCGGGTGCCGGCAGGCTCGTGTCCTTGAGCCAGTCCGGCGCGGATTGGGGCGGCACCGCGTTGAGCACGTCGAAGCGGATCGTCTCCGAGGGACCGCCGTGCGTGGATCCGATCTCGATCGTCCGGCGCTCGCCGTCGACCGACTGCACCTCGCTCCCGGTGCGCAGCTCGATGCCGTACTCGGCGATCTTGCGGTCGAGCTCGCGGTCGATCTCGGGGATGCCGAACACGGTCGGGTCGGGCACGACCATCACCACGCGGATGTCGCCGAGCACGCCCGTCGCGCGCCAGTAGTCGCAGGCGAGGTACATGGGCTTCTGCGCGGCGCCGGCGCACTTCGCCGGTCCGGGGGGCTGCGTGAACACCACCGTGCCACGACGGAGGTCGCGGAGCAGTCGGGACGCCTTGGCCACGAGCTCGTACTCGTAGTGCGAGGCGACGGCGGGCGTGCGGATCGCGGCGGCGAGGCCCGGGATGCGGTCCCAGTCGAGCTGGATCCCGGGACACACCACGAGGTGGTCGTATCCGACGCGACCGCCGGAGGCGAGCACGACGGCGTCGTGCTCGGGTTCGATTCCCGCGGCGGCGTCACGGATCCATCCGACGCCTCTGGGCATCGCGGCGGCCTGCGGCCGCACCGTGGTGCTGAGGCGGGCCCTGCCGCCCGCGACATGCGAGAACAGCGGCTGGAAACGGTGCTGCTCCCGCGGCTCGATCACCACCACGTCCTCGACGCCCAGTCGATGCAGTCGTCCGGCGACCGACAGCCCGGCGTTGCCGCCTCCGATGACTACGACGCGGTGATGGGTCATGCGTCTCGCCTCCACGATGCTCGGGCCGCGCTCGGCAGCCGCGGGCCACGCTATGCGGCGGCGGCCGAGGCGGCGACGGGTTGACGCGACCGTCGTCGACGCGTAGCCCTCCTCCATCCGTAGCATGGAAGGCATGATCGAGCCCGGCGTCTACGAGCACTACAAGGGCCGGCGCTACGAGGTGCTGACGACCGCGCGCCACAGCGAGACCGAGGAGTGGTTCGTCGTCTACCGGCAGCAGTACGGCGACGGCAGCACGTGGGTGCGGCCGCTCGAGATGTTCGACGAGACGGTCGAGGTCGACGGCCGCACCATGCCGCGGTTCCGGCGCGTCGACGACGGGCCGCGTCAGCCCGAGTAGTCCGATGCGGCCGATGGGACCGCGGCCACGTCGAGACCGAATGCCGCTGCGGCGTCGCTGATGCGGCGGGCGCGGCCGATGCGGGGCAGGTCGCTGCCATCGCGGATGCCGCAGCGCTCGAGCGTCTCGAGCACCTCGAGCGCCCAGGCGAGATCGCCCGGCGAGGGGCTCATCGCCGCGTGCACGGCCCCGACCTGCTCCTCGCGCAGGCAGAGGCGCCCGGTCATGCCGACGGATGCGGCGTGCGCCGACGCCTCGGCGAGCGCGGCCGCGTCGCGCGACACGGTGGGCCCGTCGACCGGGCCCGGCAGCCCGGCCGCCCGGCTCGTGCTGACGAGGCGCGACCGCGCGTACAGCAGCGCGAGCGGGTCGTCGGCGGCGCCGGTGTCGCGACGGAAGTCGCCGCTGCCGAACGCGAGGCGCGTGACGCCGGGCGCCGAGGCGATCTCGAGCGCCGCCTCGACGCCGCGCGCGCTCTCGACGAGCGCGACGATCGGCGGCGGGGCCGCTCCGCCGCCGAGCGCATCGACCGTGCGTCGGACGTGATCGGGAGACTCGACCTTGGCGAGCACGACGCCCGCGACGAGGCCGCGACCACGCAGCAGCGCGACGTCCGTGCGCCACTCGTCGGACGCGGCATCCGCGATGCGCACCCACACCCGCACGCGGGCCGCCGAGCCCGACCCGTCGAGCGCATCGAGCGTGTCGACCGCGTCGACGAGCGCCCGGCGGGCCTCGCCCTTGCGGTCGGGTGCGACGCCGTCCTCGAGGTCGACCACGACGACGTCGGCGGTCGAGTCGGCGATCCGGGCGGCCAGGTCGTCGGCCGTGCCCGGCACGAGGAGCCAGGAACGCGCGAGCTCGGGCGCGACCGGGGCGACCCCGGCCACCGCGGCGACCCGGTCGATGACCGCGGCCGGCGCCGCCGGCGCGGAGCGATCCGCGTCGACGGCACCGGCGGTGGAACCGTGGGACGCCGAGGTCACCGGCGGCCCGCCTTCTCGTGCTCGAGCTCGCCGACGATCGCGGCGATCGCCTCGGTCGAGGGCCGCTGCTCGCGCTCGACTTCGGCGCGCTCATCGCTCGACAGGTGGTCGTCGACGCTCATGGTGGTCTCGTCGAACGGCTTCTCGCCCGCGAGCACGGCGCGGAGCTGCGTGCGGTCGAGCTCCTTGGTCCAGGTGCCGACGAGGAGGGTCGCGACCGCGTTGCCCGTGAAGTTCGTGAGCGCGCGCGCCTCCGACATGAACCGGTCGATGCCGACGATGACGCCGACGCCGTCGACCAGGTCGGGCCGGTGCGCCTGCAGCCCGCCCGCGAGGGTCGCGAGCCCGGCGCCCGTGACGCCCGCGGCGCCCTTTGAGGCGACCATCATGAACAGGAGGAGACCGATCTGCTCGGGGATCGACAGCGGCGTGCCCATGGCCGAGGCGATGAACAGCGAGGCCATCGTGAGGTAGATCGCGGTGCCGTCGAGGTTGAACGAGTAGCCGGTCGGCACGGTGATACCGGCGACGGGCTTGGAGACGCCCGCGTGCTCCATCTTGGCGATGAGCCTGGGCAGTGCGACCTCGCTCGAGGAGGTAGAGACGATGAGCAGGTACTCCCGGCCGAGGTACTTCATCATCGAGAAGATGTTCACGCGAGCGACCGCCCAGAGCAGCGACCCGAGCACGACCACGATGAAGATCGCGCACGTGAGGTAGAAGGCGACCATGAGCGTGCCGAGCGAGATGATCGCGGCGACGCCGGTCGCGCCGACGACGGCGGCGATCGCGCCGAACGCGCCGATGGGCGCGACCCACATGATCATCGCGAGGATGCGGAACACGAGCGCCTGGATCTGGCGGACGGCGCCGAGGATCGGCGCGCCCTTGGCGCCCATCTTCTGCAGCGCGAACCCGACGAGCAGGGCCACGAACAGCACCTGCAGGATGTTGCCGTCGGTCAGCGCCGACAGCAGCGAGGTCGGGATGACGCCGAGGATGAACTCCTGCGTCGTCTTCGCCTCGCCGGTGCCGGCGTCGTAGGAGGCGCCCGCGATGTTCAGGCCCTCGCCGGGGTGGATGAGGTTGCCCACGACCAGCCCGATGCCGAGCGCGAACGTCGACATGACCATGAAGTAGAGCAGCGCGAGCCCGCCGACCTTGCCGACGATCGCGGCCTTGGCGATCGAGCCGACGCCGAGCACGATCGTGCAGAAGATGATCGGGGCGATCATCATCTTGATGAGCAGCACGAACGCGTCGCCGATCGGCTTCAGGCCGACCGCGAACTCGGGGGCCGCGAGGCCGACGGCGATGCCGGCGGCGACCGCCGCGATCACCGCGATGTAGAGGTAGTGCGAGGAGTCGATCCTCCGCCGCGGCTTCGAGCCGTCGACGCGAGACTGGAGCGCCATTGCCGTCCCTGCCTTCCTTGGTCGGTCATCGCCGGTGGCGACGAGTCGGGGTGTGAGGGCCAGCATGCGCGGGCGGATGTCGCGCCATCCGCTTGTGTTCATACTGTTCGCGTCGCGACCCGCGGCGTGCCCGCCGCCGAGACGTATCGTGAGAACCGACGACGGCGTTTGCGAGGTGGACATGGCCCGGTGGGTCCGCGGATGGAGCATCGCCGCGAAGCTGTTCGCGCTGCAGCTCGCGGTGATCATCGTGCTCGCCGTGATCGCGGTCGCGCTGATCTGGGCCGATGCGCGCGCCGACGTCGAGCGCGACGCCGCGGCGAAGTCGATGGCGATCGCGCAGACCATCGCGAACGACCCGTTCGTGATCGAGGGCGTGCGCTCCGACGACCCGACGGCGGTGCTGCAGCCGTACGCGGTCGACGTCATGCGCGAGGCCGGCGTCGACTTCGTCACGATCATGGCGCCCGACCGCACGCGCTTCACGCATCCGGATCCGTCGCAGATCGGGCGGCAGTTCCTCGGCAACATCGATCCAGCGCTGGCCGGCGAGGCCTTCAGCGAGACCTACACGGGTACGCTCGGGCCCTCGGTGCGCTCGGTGGTGCCGATCGAGGATGCCTCGGGCGAGGTCGTCGCACTCGTCGCGGCCGGCATCACGGTGTCGAACACGCAGGTCGCGCTCGGCGCCCGGATCGCGACCGTGATCGCGGCCGCCGCGGTCATGATCGCGCTGGGCGCGCTCGGCGCGTGGCTGCTGAGCCGCTACCTGCGGCGCGTCACGTGGGGCCGCGGCGCCGAGGAGATGAGCCGCATGTTCGCGTACTACGAGGGCGTGCTGCACTCGATCGGCGAGGGGCTCGTGCTGCAGGACGACCGCAATCGGGTCGTGCTCGCGAACGACCGGGCGGCCGAGCTGCTCGGGCTGCGCAAGCCCACGGGGCGGGATGCCGCTCCGGCGGCGCTCGAGACGCTGGGGCTCGCGCCATCCGTCGCCGACGTGCTCGCGCGCACCGGCGCCGTGGTCGACGAGATCGTGATCACGCCGACGCACGTGCTCGTCGTCGACCGCGACGTGATCGTCTCCCGGGCGCGGCCCGGCGACGCGCGCGCCCGGCGCGTCGGCACGGTGACGACCCTGCGCGACCACACCCGGCTGCAGGAGCTCACGGGCGAGCTCGCGACCATGACCACCCTCTCCGACGCGCTGCGCTCGCAGGCGCACGAGTTCGCGAACCGGCTGCACACGATCATCGCGCTGATCGAGCTCGGCCGCCCCGACGAGGCGGTCGAACTCGCGTCGAACGAGCTCGCGCTCAGCCAGGCGCTCGCCGACCGCCTGCTCTCGGCGGTCGAGGAGCCCGTGCTGCTCGCGCTGCTGCTCGGCAAGGCCGCGCAGGCGGGCGAGCGCGGCATCCGCTTCGACGTCGACCTGCCCGAGCGGCTCGCGGCGACCGGCATCGACCCGCGCGAGACCATCACGATCGTCGGCAACCTCATCGACAACGCGCTCGACGCGGCCGCGGCGACGCCCTCCCCTGCGGTCGACGTGTCGATCGGCATGCGCGACGGACGCCTCGTGGTCGCCGTCGCCGACAGCGGTCCGGGGCCGGTCGCGGGTGCCCGCGTCTTCGACCTCGGCGTGACCTCGAAGCCGGATGCCGCGGGCGGCGCGTCGCACGGGCGCGGCATCGGGCTCGCGCTCGTGCGCCAGTCGGTCGCGCGCCTCGGCGGCGACCTCCGCGTCGAGGGCTCGCGCTTCGAGGTGACGCTGCCCCTGCCCGCCGCTGCGGCGTCCGGCGCCGCGCCGGCCCTGCCGGGAGCCGCCGATGCCTGACCAGACGGGGGCTGATGCCCCGATCCGCGTCCTGGTGGTCGAGGACGAGCCGGTCACGGCCGAGGCGCACACCGCGTACGTCCGTCGCGTCCCCGGGTTCGAGGTCGCCGGCGTCGCCCGCACCGGCGCCGAGGCGGTGCGCCTCCTCCGCGACGCCCGCGCCGCCGACGGGTCGATCGCCGGGATCGACCTGATCCTGCTCGACGTCAACCTGCCCGACACCACCGGCATCGAGCTGTGCCGTTCGCTCCGGGCCGGGGGCATCGAGATCGACGTGATCGCCGTGACGGCCGTGCGCGACGCCGCGGTCGTGCGATCCGCGGTGTCGCTCGGCATCGTGCAGTACCTCATCAAGCCGTTCGCGTTCGCCGCGTTCGCGGAGAAGCTGAACGCCTACCGCGAGTACCGCGGCCGCGTCGGCTCGGCCGTGGTGACCGACCAGCAGGAGGTCGACGCGTCGTTCGCGGCGCTGCGCACCTCGTCGGGCGGCGACGTGCCCAAGGGCCTCACGCGCGAGACGCTCGAGCGGGTGCGCGCTGCGGTCCGCGAGGCGCCCGACGGACGCGGCGTCTCCGCCGCCGAGCTCGCCGCTCGCCTCGACCTCTCGCGCGTCACCGCGCGCCGCTACCTCGAGCAGCTCGCGGATTCCGGCATCGTCGAGCGCGCGAGCCGGTACGGCACGCCGGGCCGGCCCGAGGTCGAGTACCGGCGACGCTGACGGCTCGGGATGTGACAACGCAGATCGATCCTTCAACGACACCGTCGGTATGACCGGTTATACTTTCGCCATGAAGACCGCGATCTCCATCCCGGATGGCGACTTCGAGCGTTTCGAACGCGTGGCCGCCCGGCACGGCATGAACCGCTCGGAGTTCTTTCGACGCGCTGGCCGCCGCTTCGTTGAGGAACTCGAGGGCGAGGCAGAGCTGACCGCCTTGGCCGACGCGGTCATCGAACGCGTCGGGCAGCCCTCTGCCGACAGCCCGTTCCTCGCGGAGTCCGAGCGTCGCATGCTCGAGGCGACTGAGTGGTGATCGCCCACGGCGACGTCGTCTGGGTCGACTTCGGTTCACCGCGCGGGTCGGAACCGGCGAAGCGGCGACCTGCCGTCGTGATGCAGGAGGACTGGCTGCTCGCCACGCGGATCGCCACCGTCCTGGTCGTGCCGTTGACATCGAACGTCGCGCTGGAAGCGTTCCCCGGCAACGTGCTCGTACCCGTCGAGGCTTCCGGCCTCGAGAAGGACTCGGTGGCGGTCGTGTCGCAAGTCGGACCGGTCAGCCGTGAGTTCCTCGACGCGTTCCCGGTCGGGCACCTCCCGAGCTACGTGCAGACGAAGATCGCCGATGGCATTCGCCTCGTCATGGGCATCTGAGCCGCGACCACACTGTCGATTCGCTTACGATCCCTCATTGCGGCGGTCGCCCATCGCGGCTGCGTCTGCCAAGTCTCTCGAGTGCATCACGAGGCGTGACCCCCATGTCGTGTCCCGCCTGTGGAGGCTGCAGCATGAAGAAGGTGGGTTTGTGGAAGGCTCAGCAGACGGCCGATCCGGCCGGACCCGCTCGGAAAGGTCTACATGGAAGCCAAGTAGCGCCCTCAACTCACGGTCGTAGGACTCGTGCTCCTCGCGATCGGGATCTCGGCCGTGTGCGTTGCGTCCTGGAACCTCTCCGCCGACATCGATCGCGCGGACCGCACGGGCACGTCAGGAAACATCTTCGCGCTGGGTATCGCTCCATTGGGTTTCGTCGGATTCTGTGCCGTAGTGGCCGGAATCGTGCTGCTCGTCGTTGTCGCGGCCAGGAAGATCCGAGCCTGACGCTGCGGCGATCCAGCCCGTCGCAACCCGTCCGGTAGCCGGTCCCAATCAGATCCAGTTCGGAAGGTGTGGACGGTTACTGCGGGTAGGCGACAGTCGACACCCGCAACGACTGTCGTAACCGTACTTCAGCCGCCCGTTAGCCGGTCGATCGGCGGGCGGCCATCCTCCACGAGATGCGCCGCTCAGCCTCGATCGCGTCGGTGTCCGGATGACCCGCCCGATGAACCTGCCCGCCTGAGGGACCCCATCTGCGACGAGCCCACCGTCTCGTCACCCATGAGATTCGAGCGTCTCGATCGCGGTCCCGCTCCCATCCGCGCACAGGCCGAGACGAGGCGCCGTTCCGGCTGCCGGCGATTCCCGTGACGCCGTGTCGCGACCTCGAGGGTGAATCCGAGCAGTCAGGTCGGACACGAGACAGCCTGACGACGTATCAGCGGCATGCTCTCCTGGTGCGAGTGACGACCGCGTCATCCGCCCGGTGGATTCGGGGGTTCTCCCGACGTCGCGGCGACCTCCGCTCGGTAGACTGCACGGACACCACGCCCCCTCGACCGGCCTCCACCGTGTCCGACGACAGGAGCACCACGCCGTGATCCACACCGCGCTCATCCCCTGGCTCGACCCCGAGTCGATCATCCAGGCTGCCGGGCCCTGGGCGCTCCTGGTGGTGTGCTTCATCGTGTTCGCCGAGACGGGCCTGCTCGTGGGCTTCCTGCTGCCCGGCGACACGCTGCTCGTCATCTCGGGCCTGCTCTCCAACCCCGACGTCGTGCCGCCCGCGGGCGTGTTCGGCGTCTCGGTGTGGATCGTGGCGCTGCTCATCGGCCTCTCGGCGTTCGTCGGCGGCGAGGTCGGGTACGAGATCGGCCATCGCGGCGGACCGCGGGTGTTCGAGCGCAAGGAGAGCGGGCTCTTCAGCGTCAAGAACGTCGAACGCACGAACGCGTTCTTCGAGCGGTTCGGCGGGCTGACCATCATCCTGGCGCGCTTCGTGCCGATCGTGCGCACGTTCGCCCCCGTCGCCGCGGGCGTCGGGCACATGAACCGCGGCCGCTACACGCTCTACAACTTCATCGGCGCCGTGCTCTGGGGCTTCGGCCTGACCATGTTCGGCTACCTGGTCAGCTTCATCCCCCCGGTCGCCGACCTGGTGCGCAACTACATCGACCTGATCCTGCTCGTCGCGGTGGGCGGCACGGCCCTCGTGACGGTCTGGCACTACCTCAGCGAGCGCCGCAAGGCGAGGAAGGCCGAGGCCGCCGGCGCCGACGTCGTCACCGACGAGGAGGAGGCCGAGGAGCTCGTGCTCGATCCCGACGTGTTCGACCGCCCGCCGCACCTCGACGGCGAGCACCACGGCCACCACGGCCGCCACGGCGACGAGCGTCACGGCGACGAGCACCCGCCGCACGACGGCCGCTGAGGCCGCTCGCGGCATGCCCGGGCCGGATGACGCGCCGAGCCGTCAGGCCGCGAACCAGCCGGTCGGCCCGGCGATCTCGCCCATGCGCGGCACGTACTGCTCGAAGTACACGCGCGAGATGAGCTCGCGACGGCTGCGCACGCCCGCCTTGTCGAACACCGACTTCAGGTGGTCCTGCACGGTGTAGGCCGACACGTGCAGCGTCGCGGCGATCTCCTTGGTCTCGACGCCCTGGAGCACGAGCCGGGTCACGTCGCGCTCGCGCGGCGTGAGGCCGAACGCCGCGACGACGAGCGCCACGATCTCGGGCGGGCGCGCCTCCTCGATCGTGACGACCACGTCGCCGACGACCCCATCGGGTCCGCGAAGCGGCGAGGCGTGCAGCAGGAGCCACACCCCTGACGGAGTGCGCACGCGGGCGCGCGGCAGCGAGGCGCCGGGCACGCCGACCGCACGGCGGGCGGCGCTCACGAGCGACGTGACGAGACTCAGCGGATCGCCCACGTGCCGGTCGCCGCCGAGCTCCGCCATCCGCTCCTCGGCGCCCAGGCTGATCTGCGAGATCTCGTCGTCGGGCCCGACGATGACGACCGCGGGCCCGGACTCCCCCAGCTCGCGTTCGGGCGCCTCGGCGAGGCGGGTCAGGATGCCGGAGCGCACGCCGCGCGCGAACGACTCCGAGAGCGTGCCGAGGTAGTCGATCTCGCCCTCGCCGAAGCGCGGGTCGTCGCCGCCGCGGAACAGCGCGATGCAGCCCCAGACACCCGAGCCGTCGCGGAACAGCAGCCGCGCCTCGTCGGAGAAGCCGTAGATCGGGCGCATGAGGCGGGTCATCCGCTCGGACCGGTCGGCCTCGCCGGGGATCGACGCGTGCATCCCGATCGCCCGGTGCTCGGACATCGCGAGCGAGCGGAACGAGGTCTCCTCGTCGCCGCCGTACTCGATGATGCCGAAGAGCTGGTCATACTCGTTGTTCGCGACGAGCGCGCCGTACTTGCGGGCGCTCGTCAGCATCATGCTCGCCGGATCGTGGGTGCCGACGCAGGCGCCGACCCACGGCACGGCACGGCGCAGCGAATCCGTCGCCTCGAGGAGGAAGTCGTCGAGGTCGAGGCCCGCGCGCGAGAGCACGTCGAGGTCTCCCGCGACGCGCGACTCGGTCAGGCGTGTGCTCACGTCCACCAGTATGCGCCGGGCCAGGGCGCGAACGGTATCCCAGAAGTCTGGGAAAGGGAAGTCCCCGGGCCGACGGGATTCCCCGGCAGAGGTATGGACGGGCACGCTGGCCACCGTGACCATCACGATCGACACCGGCTCCCTCGACGAGGGCGGCGCGCTCATGCACGCCGAGGACGCCCCCGCGCAGCTCTGCCTGGCGCTCGTGCGCCTCGAGGCGAAGCTCGCCGGCTGCGGCCTGGACCTGTCGGACGTCGACCGGCTCCGCGTGCTCCTCATCGAGCGCGTCGCGCCGGGCGAGCTCATCGACCTCATCGCCGAGCGCCTCGACGCCACGGCGGCGACGCCCACGGTCACGTGGGCGTGCGTCGAACGGCTGGAGGTCCCCGGCATGCTCGTCGGCATCTCCGCCGACGTGACCGGTCACCGCATTCACCCCGACCAGAAGGACTGACCGAGATGCACCCGTCGCTCACCGACACCCCGACCCCTCGCCGGGCGGCCACCGTCCACTTCCCCGGCGAGCCGGGCTACGACGCGGCGCGCACGCCGTGGAACCTCGCGGTCGACCAGCGGCCCGCCGCGGTCGCCGTGCCCCGGTCCGTCGCCGAGGTCATCGACGTCGTCACGGCCGCGGTCGCGCGGGGCCTGCGCATCGCGCCGCAGAGCACCGGCCACGGCGCCGCCGCGCTCGGCGAGCAGCCGCTCGACGACGTGATGCTGCTCCGCCTCGACGAGCTCACGGGCGTCGAGGTCGATGCCGAGGCGCACGTCGCGCGCGTGCTCGGCGGCACGCTCTGGCAGGACGTCGTCGCCGCGGCCGCTGCGCACGGGCTCACCGCGGCGCACGGCAGCGCCGGCGACGTCGCGGTGGCCGGGTACGTGCTCGGCGGCGGCCTCTCGTTCTACGGACGCGAGCACGGCCTCGCGTCGTCGCACCTCCGGGCGGTCGAACTCGTGACGGCCGACGGCACCCTGGTGCGCGCGACCGCCGACGAGCACGCCGACCTGTTCTGGGCCGTCAAGGGCGGCGGCGGCAACTTCGGCGTCGTCGTGGCGATGGAGATCGCGCTGCTGCCGATCGCCGACGTGGTCGCCGGCATGCTGCTCTGGGACCTCTCGCGCGCCGAGGAGGTCACTCGCACCTGGGCCGAGTGGACGGCGGAACTTCCCGAGTCGGTCACGACGTCGCTGCGCTACATGCGCTTCCCGCCGCTGCCCGAGCTGCCGCCGTTCCTCAGCGGCCGCAGCCTCGTGGTGATCGACGGGGCCGTCCTCGAGGACGACGACCGCGCAGCCGAACTGCTCGCGCCGCTGCGCGCGCTCGCACCCGAGATGGACACGTTCTCGCGCATCCCCGCGGCCGGCCTGCTCGCCGTGCACATGGACCCGCCCGCTCCCGTGCCGTCGGTGAGCGACCACGCGATCCTCCGCGAGCTGCCCCCGGCGGCGATCGGCGCGCTGCTCGCCGTCGCGGGCCCCGGCGTCGAGACGCCGCTCATGTTCGCCGAACTGCGCCACCTCGGCGGCGCGCTGGCCCGGCCGCAGGATGCCGCGCTCGACCGCCTCGACGGCGAATACGCGCTGTACGCCATCGCCGTCGCGCCCACGCCCGAGATCGCCGCGATCGGCACGGCCGCGACGAGCGAGGTCGTCGCGGCCCTCCGGCCGTGGTCGACCACGCGCACGTACCTCAACTTCGTCGACCGCTCGGTCGACGTCGCGACGGGCTTCGACGCCGCGGCCTGGGACCGGCTCGGCGAGATCCGTCGATCGGTCGACCCCGCCGGTGTCTGGGTCGCCGCCCACCCCGTCGGCGCCCGCTGACCGCGAACCGTCCGGTTCACCCACCCCGCACCATCCACTCGAAGGAGAACCACATGCGAGTCCATCGCATCCTCACCACGGCGGCCGTGCTCGCGGCCGTCGCCGTCGCCGGCACCGCCGTGCCCGCCAGCGCGCGTCCCGTCGACGCCATCCGGCCCGACCACGCGTCGCAGGCCGCACTGGTCGCCGAGCTCCGCGCCGCGACCGCGCGCTTCCACGACGTGGACGTCGCGATCGCCGAAGGGTACCTGCCCGCCGAGGAGTGCTCGGCGTCGCCCGCGGGCGCCATGGGCCACCACTTCGTGAACCCGGCCCTCATCGCCCCGGGCGCTCCGGTCGACGCGTCGAAGCCGCCGGTGCTGCTCTACGGCCCGTCGGCCTCGGGCGAGCTGGAGTTCTGGGGCGCCGAGTTCTTCGAGCCCAACATCGGCCAGCCCACCCCGGTGTTCGGCACGCAGCAGTTCGACGGCCCGATGCCCGGCCACGAGCCCGGCATGCCCGAGCACTACGACCTGCACGTGTGGGTCGGCAAGCACAACCCCGACGGCCTCTACGCGCCGTTCAACCCGAGCGTCTCCTGCTGACCGGGTGATCCCGTCGTCCGGCGGTCCCGCACCATGCGGGGCCGCCGTTCGGCGTGTCAGGCGTGGGTCGCCTGCTCCTGCCGGCCGCGGCCCGACGGCTCGAGCTGGAAGGTGGAGTGGCCGACGTCGAAGTGCTCGTCGAGGCATCCGCCGAGCTCGTCGAGCAGGTCGCCCACACGCCCCTCGGCGAACACCGAGGGTTCGACCTCGACGTGCGCGCTGAAGACGTGGGCGCCCGTCGTGATCGTCCACACGTGCACGTCGTGGACGGCGACCACGCCGCGCGTGCCGAGGATGTGGTCGCGGATCTCCGCGACATCCGTCTCGGCCGGGGTCGACTGGCTGAGCACGCGCATCACGTCGCGCAGCAGCATGAGCGCGCGGGGCACGATGAGCGCGGCGATCGCGAGCGAGGCGATCGGGTCGGCGGCCTCCCATCCGGTCGTGAGGATCACGAGGGCCGCGACGATGACGAGCGCCGAGCCGACGGTGTCGCCGAGCACCTCGAGGTAGGCGCCGCGCAGGTTCATCGACCGGCTCGACCCGCCGCGCAGCACGAGCAGCGCGGCGACGTTCGCGGCGAGCCCGAGCACGGCGATCACGAGCATGGGACCGGCCGCGACCTCGTGCGCCTCGCCCTGCGCACCGGTGACCAGCCGGCCGATCGCGCCGGCGGCGACGGCGACGGCGACCACGACGAGGATGACGCCGTTCGCGAGCGCGCCGAAGACCTCGAATCGCCGGTAGCCGTAGGTCTGGCGATCGGTCGCCGGGCGCGCGGCGACGATCGCGGCGCCGAGCGCCACGAACAGGCCGAGCAGGTCGCTCGTCATGTGCCCCGCGTCGGCGAGCAGCGCCAGCGACCCGCTCAGGAACCCGCCGAGCACCTGCACCACGACGAACGCGCCGATGATCGCGATGGCGATCCCGAGGCGGCCGCGGTCGGCGGCGTGCGCGTCGTGCGCGTGGTCGTGTCCGTGTCCCATGGTGATTCAAGGGTAGGCCGGATGCCGCCGGCCCGCCGCTGACGGGAACGAGACCCATTCTCAGCCGCGACCCGGCACCACCACCCCCGTCTCGTAGCCGAGCATGACGGCGTGCACGCGGTCGCGCAGGCCGAGCTTCATGAGGATGCGGCCGACGTGCGTCTTCACCGTCGACTCGGAGAGGTACAGCGCCGCGGAGATCTCGGCGTTGCTGAGACCGCGGGCGATCGCGCCGAAGACCTCGAGTTCGCGCTCGGTGAGCACGGACAGGCGGGGGTCGGCGGCGCCGCGCAGGTCGTCGGATGCCGCGGCCGGCCCGGCAGCCGGTCGGACCGGTTCACCCTCACCTGCCGGCAGTTGCGCGCCGAACAGGTCGAGCAGCCGCCGAGTGATGCGCGGCTCGACGATCGCGTCGCCCCCGGCCACCGTGCGGATCGCGTGGATCAGGTCGGCGGGGCGGGCGTTCTTCAGCAGGAAGCCGCTGGCGCCCGCGCGCAGTCCCGCGAAGGCGTACTCGTCGAGGTCGAACGTGGTGAGGATGAGCACGCGCACGCCCGGCCGCTCCTCGACGATGCGGCGCGTCGCCGCGATCCCGTCCATCCGGGGCATCCGCACGTCCATCACGACCACGTCGGGGGCGAGTCGTCCGGTCAACTCGACCGCCTCGACCCCGTCGTCGGCCTCGCCGACGACCTCGATGCCGGACTCGCCCTCGAGCACCATCCGGAAGCCGAGGCGGATCAGCGGCTGGTCGTCGACGAGGAGTACGGAGATCGCGGACGGTTCAGGCACGGTCCACTCCCGCGCGCGCGACGCCATCCTCGGCGTTCGGGATCACGGCGCGGACGCGCCATCCGCCCGCCGACGTCGGACCGGTCTCGACCGACCCGCCGAACACCGCCGCCCGCTCGGACATGCCGATGAGCCCGCGCCCGGCCCCGACGGCCGGTGCGCCCGCGCGCCCGTCGTCGACGACCGTGACGATCGTCGCGTCGCCGGCGGCCTGGAGCGTCACGTCGACCCGGCGCACGTCCGTCGCGTAGCGCAGGGCGTTGGTGAGCGCCTCCTGCACGATGCGGTACACCGCGAGGTCGCGCTGCGGATCCGCGGACGGAGCGCCCCGCACGGTGAAGCGCACCGGAAGCCCCGCCTCGCGGAAGCGGGCGACGAGCTCGTCGAGGTCCTCGCGGCCCGGTGCGGGCTCGAGCGACGCGGCCCCCTCGTCGGCGTCCTCGCCGAGGACCGAGAGCACCTGCCGCATGTCGCGCAGCGCATCCCGGCCGGTGTCGGCGAGCCGGTCGAGCGCGCGGCGCGCGCCCGCGGGGTCCCGGTCGACCGCCGTCGCCGCGCCGTCGGCCAGCGTGATCATCACCGAGAGGCTGTGCGCGACGATGTCGTGCATCTCGCGGGCGATGCGGCTGCGCTCGGCGAGGGTCGCGATCCGCGCGCGGTCGTCGCGCTCGCGAGCGAGCTGGTCGGCCCGCTCGGTGAGGACGCGGACGCGCTCGGCACGCTGCCAGGTGTTCGCGCCGAGCAGCACGCCGACCGCGTCGGCCATCCCGATGGTCAGCAGCACGACCGGGATGTCGAAGGCGCCGGGCTCGCCGAGCCGCGCCTCGAGCTCGGGCAGCCAGAGGAAGAGGCTCGCGGCGGTCGCGGCGAACGCGGCCGTACCGGCGATCCAGCCCGCGGTCGGCGAGCGGAACGCGGCGACCGCGTACAGCGCGATCGGCACGGCGAGCACCAGGTTCGACTCGGCCGAGAAGCCGAGCACGGTCGTGAGCAGCGTCACGACGACGAGCACGACGACCGGGGCGCGCCGCCGGAAGAGCAGCGCGATCGCCGTGCCGGCGATGCTCACCACCTGCCACGGCGTGACCTCGGCGTCGCCCGCGATCACCTCGCTGGCGAGGGTGGTGACGACGATCACGGTGAACACGAGCGACACCGCGGCATCCACCAACCAGGGTCGTTCGGCGGCGAGCCGCCGCACGCGGCCGGGCGCGGCATCGGCATCGGCCGGGCTCGTCGCCCGGCCGATGGTGCGTGCCCGTCCGGCCATCACACGTCTCGTCTCGCGAACCGCACTCCGCCCAAGGCCGCCGCGCCGACCGCCCATGCGAGGAGGACGAATCCTCCCGTGAGGATCGGCGGCCATCCGGCCTGGGCCGCGGATTGGAACAGCATCATACCGGCGGTGCTCGGCAGCCACCCGGCGACCGCCGGGCCGACGCCCGGCACGAGCGGCAGGATCGCCGGCGCGACCATGAGCAGTCCCAGCACGGCGCCCAAGCCCGCGGCGGTGCTGCGGAAGAGCGAGCCGATGGCCGTGGAGATGACGCCGATGAGGGCGAGGAACACCACGCCGCCGGCGAGCACCTGGACGACCTGCGCATCGACGAGGCTCGCTCCGAGACCGAGCCGTCCGAGTTGCGGCTGCACGACGAGGAACGAGGCGACCGCCGCGACCGCGCCGATCCCCGCGCCGACCGCCCCGGAGACGAGCAGCTTCGCCGCGAACACGAGGGATCGCCGCGGCGCGGCCGCGAGGGTCGCGGCGAGCAGTCCCGTCGACCGCTCCGGGCCGACGAGCAGCACGCCTGCGACGGCCACGAGCGCGTAGGCGAACATGAACGCGTACCCGAGCACGCCGAGGCTCGGCGCGGGGCCGTAGTTCTCGGCGAGCACCGCGGCCGGGTCGGGCACGTCGGATGCGGGCGCGAGCGTCACGGCGTAGAGGATGCCGCCCGCGAACAGCACGGCGGTCGCGATGGCGAGGCCGGCGGTCCAGTAGGTCGAGCGGACGGTGGCGGCCTTGATCCACTCGGCGCGGATCACGCGCGAGGCGGTCAGCCGCGGCTGGGCGACGGGGGTTGCGGACATGGGAGGTTCCCTTCGGATGGACGTGCGGGGCTCACGCCGCCGGGTCGGCGGCGGCGTACTCGAGCGTCGAGTCGGTGAGCGAGAGGTAGGCCTCCTCGAGCGAGGCCGTGCGGGTGGTGAGCTCGTGCAGCAGCACGTCGCGGTCGCGTGCGATCGCGGCGATCGCGGGGGCGTCGAGTCCCATGACCTCGAGCTCGCCCGAGGCGAGGCTCGTCACGGTCACGCCCGGCGCGGCGAGTGCCGCCGCCAGACGCGTGGCGTCGGGGGTCTTCACCAGGACGCGGGGCGTGCCGACGCCGGCGAGGACCTCGGCCATCGGCGCGTCGACGATGAGCCGACCGCGGCCGATGACGATCAGGTGGTCGGCGGCCTGCGCCATCTCGCTCATCAGGTGCGAGGAGAGGAACACCGTGCGGCCCTCGTCCGCGAGGGTGCGGAGGAAGCGCCGAACCCAGACGATCCCGTCGGGGTCGAGGCCGTTGATGGGTTCGTCGAGCATCAGCGTCTGCGGGTCGCCGAGCAGCGCGGCGGCGAGCCCCAGCCGCTGGTGCATGCCCAGCGAGAAGGTGCCGACGCGCCGTCGGGCGACGGCCTCGATCCCGGTCAGCTGCAGCACCTCGTCGACCCGCGCACTGCCGAGTCCGTGCGTCGCGGCGAGCGCGAGCAGGTGGGCGCGCGCGGTGCGCCCCGGGTGGGCGAGGCCCGGCCCGAGCAGCGTGCCGAGCTCGGTGATCGGTGCGGCGTGCCGGGCGAGCGGGGCGCCGTTGACGCGCGTGGTGCCCGACGTCGGCCGGATCAGGCCGGCGATGGCGCGCATCGTGGTGGACTTGCCCGCGCCGTTGGGCCCCAGGAACCCCGTGACGACGCCGGGGCGCACCGTGAACGAGAGGTCGTCGACGGCGATCGTGTCGCCGAAGCGCTTGGTGAGGTGGGTTGCCTCGATCATGTGACCGGCCATTCCTTCGGATCGGATTCACCCCGGCCGGAAGTCCCGGTCCGGGGCGGATGTCTCGAAGGTAGGCGGACGGATCGCCGCGGTCGTCCGACCGTGGTACCGATCCCGGCGATCCCCGTCGTACCGCAGGAGGAGTCCCGCGGGTGGCCCCGCGGGAGGCGGGGCCGACGTTCAGCCGGCCGCGCGGGCGGCGGCGATCCGCTCGAGCTCGGGCAGGAGCGCCCGGAACGCCCGCGCGCGGTGGCTGTTCGCGTTCTTCACCTCGGGCGCGAGCTCCGCGGCCGAGACGTCGAACCCGTCGGGCCGGAAGATCGGGTCGTAGCCGAAGCCGTTGACGCCCGCGCGCTCGCTCGCGACGCGGCCCGGCCACGTGCCGACCGCCGCGAATTCGAACGGCGCGCCCCCCGCGGCATCCGGCACCACCAGCGCGATCGTGCAGTGGAAATGCGCCGTGCGATGGGGATCGCGGATGTCGCCGAGCTGGGCGAGCAGCAGTTCGAGGTTGGCCTCGGCGCCGCGCCCCGGCCCGGCCCAGCGCGCCGAGAAGATGCCCGGCGAGCCGCCCATCACGTCGACGGCGATGCCGGAGTCGTCGGCCAGCGCGATGCGACCGGTGTGGGATGCCGCGGCCCGCGCCTTGATGAACGCGTTCTCGTCGAACGACGTGCCGTCCTCGACGGGTTCGGGCCCGTCGTAGGGCAGCACCGTGATCCCGGGCACGTGCTCGCCGAGGATGTGCTGGAACTCGGCGACCTTGTGCGCGTTGTGCGTGGCGAGGACGACCTCGAGACCCGTCTGGGACATCCGCCCGCCCCCGCTCAGCCCGCTCGGCCGGGCAGTGACGCCTCGAGCGCGGCCCGCTGGAGGCCGGCGAGCTCGGTCGTGCCGGCGAGCGCGAGGTCGAGCAGCTGGTCGAGCTCCCGGCGGTCGAACGGCGCGCCCTCGGCGGTGCCCTGCACCTCGACGAAGAGGCCCCGCCCGGTGGCGACCACGTTCATGTCGGTCTCGGCGCGCACGTCCTCCACGTAGGCGAGGTCGAGCATGGGCGTGCCGTCGATGATGCCGACCGAGACGGCCGCGACGGTGTCGATGAGCGGCGTCGACTTCTGGCCGATGAACTTCTTCGTGCGCGCCCACTCGATCGCGTCGGCGAGCGCGACGTACGCGCCCGTGATCGCCGCGGTGCGCGTGCCCCCGTCGGCCTGGAGCACGTCGCAGTCGATCTGGATGGTGTTCTCGCCGAGCGCCTTCATGTCGACCACGGCGCGCAGGCTCCGGCCGATGAGCCGGCTGATCTCGTGCGTGCGGCCGCCGATGCGGCCCTTGACCGACTCGCGGTCGTTGCGCGTGTTCGTCGAACGCGGGAGCATCGCGTACTCGGCCGTGACCCAGCCCTTGCCCTGCCCGGTCATCCAGCGCGGCACGCCGTTCGTGAAGCTCGCCGTGCAGAGCACCTTCGTGCGGCCGAACGAGATGAGGGCGCTCCCTTCGGCGTGCGCGCTCCAGCCGCGCTCGATCACGACGTCGCGCAGGTCGAGGGGCGTGCGGCCGTCGGCTCGGACGAGGTCGGGGGCGGGGTGCTCGGTCATGCGGTCTCCTGTCGGTGCGGTCGGCCTGCGAGGCGGTGGGGCAGCGTGAGGGCGCCGGTCTGCACGAGCTCGACGCTCGGGATGTCGGGGCCGATGAGGCGGTTGGCGAGGTCGAGGAACGCCGCGGACGAGCCGCCGGTCGCCTCGAAGCGGTGCGCGGGCGGCGTCGGGGCGCGACGCTCGAGGCCCTGCGAGACGAGCACGCGGTAGACGTCGTTGGCGGTCTCGACGTCGCTCGAGACCAGCGAGACGCCCTCGCCCATGACGTACGAGATCGCGCCCTTGAGGAACGGGTAGTGGGTGCAGCCGAGCACGAGCGTGTCGACGCCGGCCGCGCGCAGCGGCGCGAGGTATTCCTCGGCGACCGCGAGCACCTCCGGCCCGGTGGTGACGCCCGCCTCGACGAACTCGACGAACCGCGGGCACGCCGCGCTCGTCAGTTCGAGGTGGGGCGCGGCCGCGAACGCGTCGTCGTAGGCGCGCGACTGGATGGTGCCGGCCGTGCCGATCACGCCGACCCGGCCGTTGCGCGTGGTCGCGACCGCCCGGCGCACCGCGGGCTGGATGACCTCGACGACCGGCACGTCATAGCGCTCACGCGCATCTCGCAGCATGGCCGACGACGCGGTGTTGCACGCGATCACGAGCAGCTTCACGCCCTGCGCGACGAGGTCGTCGAGCACCGCGAGCGCGTAGCGCCGCACGTCGGCGATGGGCTTCGGGCCGTAGGGCGAGTGCGCGAGGTCGCCCACGTAGAGGATCTCCTCGTTCGGCAGCTGGTCGCGGACCGCCCGGGCGACGGTGAGTCCGCCGACGCCGGAGTCGAAGATCCCGATCGGTGCATCCGTCACGGTCACCCAGCCTAGATCAGGCCTCCCCGCCATCCGCCGCCCGCACCGTTAGGCTGAGCGGCGTGACCGGCTCAGCTGCGCTCTTCACCGACCGATACGAGCTCACGATGGTCGACGCCGCCCTGCTGGACGGCACCGGACATCGCGAGAGCCTCTTCGAGGCGTTCGGCAGGCGGCTGCCGAACGGCCGACGGTACGGGATCGTCGCCGGCACCGGGCGGCTGCTCGAGCTCATCGAGCGGTTCCGGTTCGAGGATGCCGAGCTCGAGTACCTGCGCGAGCACCGCGTCGTGCGCGACGCGACCCTCGACTGGCTCGCCGACTACCGGTTCCGCGGCGAGATCTGGGGCTACCGCGAGGGCGAGGCGTACTTCCCGGGGTCGCCGCTGCTGACCATCCAGGCCTCGTTCGCCGAGGCCGTGATGCTCGAGACCGTGGTGCTCTCGGTGCTCAACTACGACTCGTCGGTCGCGAGCGCCGCCGCGCGCATGGTCTCGGTCGCCCTCGGGCGCCCGATCGCCGAGATGGGCTCGCGCCGCACCAACGAGGGATCGGCGATCGCGGCCGCGCGCGCGGCGTACATCGCCGGGTTCGACGCGACGAGCAACCTCGAGGCGGGCCGCACGTGGGGCATCCCGACGATGGGCACCGCGGCGCACGCGTTCACGCTCCTGCACGACTCCGAGGAGGCGGCGTTCCGCGCCCAGGTCGAGGCCATGGGCACGGGCACGACCCTGCTCGTCGACACGTACGACATCGCGACCGGCGTCGAGACGGCCGTCCGCGTCGCCGGCACCGAGCTCGGCGCGGTGCGCATCGACTCGGGCGACCTCCCGACCGTCGTGGCCGACGTGCGCGCCCAGCTCGACGACCTCGGCGCCGTGAACACGCGCATCACCGTCACGAGCGACCTCGACGAGTACCAGATCGCCGCGCTGTCCGGCGCGCCGGCCGATGCGTACGGCGTCGGCACGTCGGTCGTCACCGGGTCGGGCTTCCCCGCCGCCGGCATGGTCTACAAGCTCGTCGCCCGTCGCGGCGACGACGGCGAATGGGTGGATGTCGCGAAGTCCTCGCCGAAGAAGATCAGCATCGGCGGCCGCAAGAACGCCGCGCGGCGCCTCGATTCGACCCGCACCGCGCGCGAGGAGATCGTCTTCGTGGGCGACGGGCCCGAGGGCGAGGCGGAGTTCGAGCCGGGCGACGAGCTGCGGCCGCTGATGGTGCACCTCATGCACGCAGGCCGGGCCGACGCCGCCTGGACCGGCCACGCGGGCGTCGAGGCCGCACGCGCGCACCGCGCCGAGGTGATGCAGGAACTGCCGATCGAGGCGTTCCGGCTCGGGCGCGGCGAGCCGGTCATCCCGACGACGTATCGGTGAGCGGGGCGGGTCAGCCCTGCTTCAGCCGCTCGTAGATCTCCTTGCAGGTCGGGCAGACCGGGAACTTCTCGGGGTCGCGACCGGGGGTCCACTTCTTGCCGCAGAGCGCACGCACCGGCTTGCCCGTGACGGCCGATTCGAGGATCTGCTCCTTCTTGACGTAGTGGGAGAACCGCTCGTGGTCTCCGGGCTCGATGCCCTCCTCTTCGAGGAGCTTCTCGAGTTCGCGGTCGAGCACCGAGGTGCCGCCACCGGGCGCATCGGGGTCGGCGATGCTCGCCTGCACGGGTCGGATCATGCGGTCGAGTCTACGCCGCGATCAGGCGCGAAGGGCCGCCGCGAGGATCTCCGGGCCGCGGCGCTGGAACACGTTGCCGCCCGCCCACACGCCCAGCACGAGCACCAGCACCCCGAGCCCGACGCCAGCCGCGAGCGACGCGGCGTGCCAGGCGGGATCGGAGAAGATGCCGAGCCCGGCGAAGGCGATCGCCGGTGCGGCGACGAGCAGTGAGCCGAACATCGTGAACGACTGCACGAGGGCGGTAACGGCGCCCGTCGACTGCGGCGCCTGGAACGGGCTGTCGCCCGGCTTGACGACCGGGTACGGCATCGCGGCCGACGTGATCGAACCCAGGCCGAGGCCCGCCAGCAGGAGCGCCGTGCTCACCCCGAGCAGCGACGGCAGCAGGCGCCAGTCGTCGAGGACGAACACCGTCACTGCGCTGCCGAGGCCGATCACGAGGATGCCGGAGATCAGCACCGGCGCGAGACGGCCGACGCGGTCGGCGACGCCCCGCACGCCCGACGCGACGTGCAGCCACACGGCGGTGCTGTCGTAGGCGGTGTCGTTGTGCAGGCTCCAGCCGAGCAGCAGGCACACGAGCGGCACCGGGATGAGTCCCAGGTAGAGCGCGGGGACGCCCGCGATGCCGAGCGGCACCGTCACGAGCACCGGCGTGATCGGGATCATCAGCAGCGCCACCCAGTAGCGCGCGTCGCGGAACCAGTACGTGATGCTTCGCGCGGCGATCGCGCCGGTCGCGCCATGCGGCATCCGCCCGAACCAGCCGAGGCCGTGGTAGCTGCGCGCCGACGCCTCGCGACCAGGCGTGACGAGCATGCGCGCGACGAGCCGCTCCCACGCCATCCACGCGAACCAGACCGTCGCGGCGGCGATCGCGAGCTTCAGGATGGCCGTGCCCCACGCGCCGTCGGCGGCGTCGCCGGGCACCGCGAACGCGGCACCGAGCGGCGTCCACGAGAGCCCTCCGGCGATCGCGCCGAGCGCGCGCCGCCCCGAGTTCGCCCAGTCGACCGTCGTCAGCGCGACGATCAGCGGAGCGGCCATCACGACGAGGAGCACGCCGATCACGCTCGCGACCTCGCGGCTGCGCCGCGTCTCGAGCAGCATCCCTCCGAGGCCCGCGGTGAGCCGCGCCCCGAGCAGGCACGTCGCGAAGGCGAGCGGTGCGGCCAGCAGCGCGAGCAGCGTCTCGCCCACCCCGCGCGACCACGTGACGACCGTGCCGGTCAGCACGAGGGCGAGCGCGAGCGCGGGGACCCCGATCGCCGCGGCGACCGCGAGCCCGAGCGCGAGCGTGCGGTCGGGCATGCCGAACAGCGCGAACCGCCGCGGGTCCATGGTGTCGTCGACGCCGAACACGAGCGGCACGAGCAGGAACCCGACCACGGTGGCGGCACCGCCGACCACGACGACGTCGCGCACGAGCGCGGCATCGTCGACCCCGCGGAGCCCGACGAGGATCAGGAAGAGGAGCGCGGCGATGCCGAGGCCGTAGATCAGGCCCACCACGATCCCCACGACCTGCCACGTGCTGCGCCGGAAGATGTTCCCGAGCAGCCGCAGCTTCAGTCGGAGAAGCTGTGCAACCATTCCATGCCTTCCGCAGCCTTGCGTCCGCCGGCGAGCTCGACGAAACGGTCCTCGAGCGTCTGGCCGCCGCGCACCTCGTCGAGCGTGCCCGAGGCGAGCACGCGGCCGCCGACGATGATCGCCGCCGAGTCGCACACGCGCTCGATCAGGTCCATGCCGTGGCTCGAGAGGAGCACCGTGCCGCCTCCGGCGACGTAGCGCTCCAGGATGTCGGTGAGGTTCGCCGCGGAGACCGGGTCGACCGACTCGAACGGCTCGTCGAGCACGAGCAGGCGCGGCGAGTGGATCATCGCGCAGGCGAGCGCGATCTTCTTCGTCATGCCGGCCGAGTAGTCGGCGACGAGGCGGTCGAGGGCGTCCTCGAGCCCGAAGGCGGCGGCGAGGTCGGCGCTGCGCTCGAGCACGGTCCGATGGTCCAGCCCGCGCAACGAGCCCGCGTAGTAGAGGAGCTGCGCGCCCGTGAGCCGGTCGAACAGGCGCAGGCGGTCGGGCAGGACGCCCGTGATCCGCTTGGCCTCGCGCGGCTGCTTCCACACGTCGATGCCGTGCACGTGCACCGTGCCCGCGTCGGGCCGCAGGAGGCCGGTCGCCATCGACAGCGTCGTGGTCTTGCCGGCGCCGTTCGGGCCGACGATGCCGTAGAACGATCCCGCGCGAACCTCGAGCGAGATCGCGTCGACCGCCGTCGTGTCGCCGAAGCGCTTCACGAGCCCCTCGATCGTGAGCACGCGCGCCGCGTCGGCGGACGGGGCGGGCCTGGCCACGCGCAGCGTGCGCTTCTTGCGCGGCGCCGGCTTGGTCGCGGACGTGACCGGGATCACGGCGACGCCGCGCTCCGCGCCCACGGCGCGGTCGTCGGGCGCGACCGAGGCGGGAGCCTCGGGGGCCGTGGAATCGGACTCGACTTCGGTCGCGACGGGATCGGGTTCGACCTCGCTCGCGATCGGGTCGGTCATGGTGGTCGCAGCGACGGATGCCGCGTCGGCGGCTCGGGCCGGCTCGGATGCGGCGGACGCTTCGGGCTCGGCGGCAACCTCGGGCTCGGCGACCACCTCGGGCTCCGCGACCACCTCGGGCCCGGCGAGCACATCGGTCGCCGTCGCCTGTTCGGGCTCCGCGACCGCCTCGGGCTCGGCCGCCATCTCGGGCTCCGCGACCACCGGCGGCTCGGCCGCCGCCTGCGGCTCGGCGACCGCCTCGGGCGCCGGGTCGACCACGGCCTTCGCGGCGGCGGCGACGACGGCCGCCGCGGCCCCGGCTGTGCCGACCGCCGGCTCGGAGGACTCGGGGCGCCGCGGGCTGCGCTCGGCGGCGGTCGTGTCGGTCGTCACCGCCGCCGCGACCCGCTGGCGCGACGAGGGGGACTTCTTGCGCGCGTCTGCCGTCCGTGCGCGGGCCTTCGCGGCCGACGACGACGGGGTGCGCGCCGACTTCGCCGCCTCCCCGCGCGCGGCGGACGCGGTCGACGAGGCGGCACGCGACGCGGTGCTGCGCTTGGAGACGGGCGCCGCCTCGACCGCAGACTCCGCCGTCTCGGCAGGCTCGACCGCCGGAGGGGCGGGCTTCGCGGTCGACCGCGAGGCGCGCGCGGTGGTCGCCCGCCCGGCGGGCTTCGACTCGGCGGAAGCCTGCTTCGAGCTCGTCGAGGCCGGCGTCGCCTTCGTCGCGGCCGCCTTCGACCCCGCGGACGTGCCGGTGGCGCGCGTGGACGCACCCGACTTCGATGCGGCGGGACGGCCCGCCGACGACGACGTGGACGCCCGTGGCGACCGGGCGCGCGGGGCGCGCCCACCGGACGAGCCCGCCGGCGCAGGCGCGACGGCATCCCCCCGATCGGCGGACACCCCCGTGCCGGTGCCTTCGGGAGTCTCGTCGTCAGGACCTGATCGCGAAACGGAAGTCACCCCGACAACCTACCAACCACCCGCATCCGACGCTGTGGAACCCCTCCGTACGCGCGCCGTTCGGTCACGATCGTGCTACGGCTTGTCGGCGGGTTCGGCAGGTGACGCACCCCTCCGGTATCCTGAGGGTCGGCATAACGGCGTGTCCAGAAGTGAACTTGCGGATGAATCCCCGACGAACTCGCCGTGAAACGAGCGCGTCGCGGCATCCGGACAACGAAGGAGATGCAGTGACCACGCAGATCGTGATCCTCGCAGCCGGCATGGGGAGCCGGCTCGGGCGTTCCCTCCCCAAGCCGCTCACCGAGCTCAGCGACGGCCGCACGATCATGCGCCAGCAGTTCGACAACATCGAGCACGCCTTCGGCCGCAACGCCAGCGTGACCCTCGTCGTCGGCTACAAGCTCGAGCACATCATCGAGGCGTTCCCGCAGGCGTCGTTCGTCTACAACGAGGAGTACGACCAGACGAACACCTCGAAGTCGCTCATGCGCGCCCTCCAGGCGTCGCAGGGCGGCGGCGTGCTCTGGATGAACGGCGACGTGGTCTTCGACCCGCGCATCCTCGACCGTGCGCTGCCGTTCATCGCGCGCGACCAGTCGTTCGTCACCGTCAACACCGCCAAGGTGTCCGACGAGGAGGTGAAGTACACCACGACCGCCGAGGGCTACATCAAGGAGCTCTCCAAGACCGTCAAGGGCGGGCTCGGCGAGGCCGTGGGCATCAACTACATCTCCAGCCGCGACAAGGCGACGCTGCTGGCGCACCTCCAGCGCGTCGGCGCCCAGGACTACTTCGAGCGCGGCATCGAGCTCGCGATCGAGCACAACGGCCTGCTCGTCGAGCCGATGGACGTCTCCGACCTCTACGCGGTCGAGATCGACTTCGCCGAAGACCTGGAGCGCGCGAACCACTTCGTGTGACCTGCGAGATCCCACAGCACGAGGAGCGGATGCCACGAGGCATCCGCTCTTCGCGTGTCGGGCTCTGCCCCGGCGGGCCTCTACGATGTCAGACGTGATGAGCTACGCGGACTCGCATCCGTTCTCGCGGACGCCGTGGGCCGAATACCGGCACTCCCTGTGGCTCCTCACCACCCGCGACCTCAAGGTGCGGTACTCGACATCCGCGCTCGGCTACGTGTGGTCGATCCTCGACCCGCTCGTGATGGCCGGGATCTACTGGTTCGTCTTCACGCAGGTCTTCCAGCGCCCGGTGGGCACCGAGCCGTACATCGTGTTCCTGCTCTCCGCGCTGCTGCCGTGGATGTGGTTCAACGGCGCGGTCTCCGACTCGACGCGCGCGTTCCTCAAGGACGCGAAGCTCGTGCGCTCCACGAAGCTGCCGCGCACGATCTGGGTGAACCGGATCGTGCTGTCGAAGGGCATCGAGTTCGCGCTCTCGCTGCCGGTGCTCGCGCTGTTCGTCGCGGCCGCGGCATGGTCGGGCGTCGAGGTCCGGGTCGGCTGGGAGCTGCTGCTGTTCCCGCTCGCGATGGTGCTCCAGGCGGCGCTCACCGCGGGCGTGGGCATGATCGTCGCGCCGCTCGTGGTGTTCTTCCGCGACCTCGAGCGGGCCACCAAGCTCGTGCTGCGCTTCCTGTTCTACGCCTCCCCCATCGTGTACGGCACGACGAACCTCCCCGAGCAGCTGCACGTCTGGGCGGCATTCAACCCGCTCACCGGGATCTTCGGGCTGTACCGGTCCGGCTTCTTCCCCGGCGAGCTCGACTGGTTCGCGGTCGGCGTCGCGGCGGCCGTGTCGTTCGCGATCCTCGCGATCGGGCTGTGGGTGTTCCGGTCGTCCGAACGCCAGGTGCTGAAGGAGATCTGATGCCCGACGCCGCCATCCGCACCGCCGACCTCGGCATCCGGTTCCGCCGCAACCGCCGGGGCCGCCGCTCCTTCAAGGACCTCTTCTCGCGCAGCCGCCGGCGCGTCCGGCCCGACGAGTTCTGGGCGCTGCGCGACCTCTCGATCGAGGTGCGTCCGGGCGAGGCGATCGGCGTCGTCGGGCGCAACGGCCAGGGCAAGTCGACGTTGCTCAAGCTCGTCGCCGGCGTGATGCTGCCCGACGAGGGCACGGTCGCCGTCAACGGCGGCGTCGCCCCGCTCATCGAGATCACGGGCGGCTTCGTCGACGATCTCACGGTGCGCGACAACGTCTACCTCACCGCCGGCCTGCACGGCATGACGAAGTCGCAGATCGACGCGAAGTTCGACGAGATCATCGGGTTCGCCGAGATCGGCGACTTCCTCGACACGCCCTACAAGCACCTCTCGAGCGGCATGAAGGTGCGCATCGCGTTCGCCGTGATCTCCCAGCTCGAGGAGCCCATCCTGCTCGTCGACGAGGTCCTCGCGGTCGGCGACAAGGCGTTCCGCGAGAAGTGCTACCGCCGCATCGAGGAGCTCCTCGCCGGCGGCCGCACGCTCTTCTTCGTCTCGCACAACGAGCGCGACCTCCGCCGCTTCTGCACGCGCGGCCTCTACCTCGACAAGGGGCGGCTGGTGCTCGACGCGCCCATCGACGAGGTCCTCGACCGCTACAACGCCGACTACGGCACGGTGAAGTAGCGGCGGCGGGCCGCGTCAAGCCCCCGGCCCGGATGCCGCGCCGCGGCCGCCTTCGCAGGTGCGCCGCCTAGGATCGTCGGCATGTCCGAACGCGTGCACAACATCACGTCGATGCGCTCCGGCGCGCCGCGCGAGGGCGAGCCCGGCTCGGATGCCGCCGACCGGGCCGCCGGGCTCGAGCGCGGCTTCGACCGCCTCCTGTCCATCCAGCGGCCCATCGTGGTCGCGCACCTGCGCGGGATCCGCCGGAACCATCCGACCGCGACGCCCGACGAGCTCGTGCGCATCCTCGAGCGGCGCTACCTCACCGCCGTGACCACCGGCGGCGCCGCCGTGGGCGCGACGGCGGTCGTGCCCGGCATCGGCACGGGCGTCACGCTCGCGCTGTCGGGCGTCGAGACCGCGGGCTTCCTCGAGGCCACGGCCCTGTTCGCGCAGTCGGTCGCCGAAGTCCACGGGATGCACGTCGAGAACCCCGACCGCGCCCGCGCGCTCGTGATGACGCTGCTGATGGGCCGCGAGGGCGTCGACCTCGTGCGCCAGTTCGCGGCGCAGGCCACCGGCGGCAGCGTGAGCCGCAACGCGTACTGGGGCGAGGTGATCACCAACGGGCTCCCCAAAGCCGTGATGGGCACCGTCGCCGACCGGCTTCGCCGGGTCTTCGTCAAGCAGTACGCCGTGCGCGGCGGAGCGGGCATCATCGGCCGCGCGATCCCGTTCGGCATCGGCGCGGCGATCGGCGGCGTGGGGAACCACATGCTCGGCCGGCGCGTGCTGCAGCAGTCGCGCCTCGCGTTCGGGGGCGCGCCGCAGGTCCTCCCCGCCGAGCTGGAGCCGCGCGAACCCGGCGTGCCCGCGGGCGTGCGGGCCGCCCGGCGGGGCGCCGCCGTCACGACCGCGCTCGCCTCGGCGACCAGCCGCGGCCTGCGCTCCGCGAGCCGTGCCATCGGGCGCCGGCGCGACGCGGACGCCGGCGCCGGCACCGGCACCGGCGCCGGCACCGGCGCCATCGCACCGGAGGCCGACGACCCGTCGGCCGGATAAACGACCGCTCGACCGAACCCGACCTCAGTCGACCTCGACCTCGTCGGACTGCTCGGCGGCCTCGCCCTCGGCGTCGTGGTCGTCGACCTCGGGATCGGCCGCGTGCAGTGCGGCGAAGCGCTCCCACTCGGCCATCAGGTGGTCGACCGCCTCGTGGAACCGGGCCGTGGTGACGCCGGGCGTGGTGTCGCCGAAGTACCGCTCGACCCAGTACGCGAGCCGGCCGAGCGCGGCTTCGTCGTGCGCGACCTCGTCGACCCGCGCGGTCATGGTCGCGCCATCCGCGGCATCGAGCCATTCGCACGCCGAGAGGTACCCGCCCGTGTCGACCTGCGCGTCGGGGTTCGCGGGCCTGGTCACGAGCAGCGGCCTGCCCGCGGCGAGGCGGTCGTAGACCATCGCCGAGATGTCGACGATCGCGACGTCGGCCGCGGCGAGCTGCCAGCCGAGGTCGGGTCCCGTGTCGACGATGTGGTGCGCCGACGCGTCGCCGGAGTTGGCCTGCTCGAGCACGCGCATGATCTCGCGGTTCGCGACCCCGTAGTCGTGGTCGACGACCCCGGAGCGCGGATGCGGGCGGTAGATCACGCGGTGGCGGCCGGTCGCGACGAGCGCGCGGACGAGCTCGACGCCGTGCGACGCGATCGACCCGTACGCGGCCGCCCCCCGGTCGCCCTCCCACGTCGGCGCGTAGAGCACGACCTCGCGGTCGTCCTCGGGGTAGGGCAGTGGCCGCCCGTCGAGGTAGTGGTCCGCCTGCGGCCGGCCGATCGGGATGGCGCGCTTGTCGAAGTCGTAGTCCCAGAGCACCTTCTCGAGGCGCGCCCGCGCGGCATCGCCGGCGATCAGCGCGTAGTCGTACGCCTTGAACTGGTTGGTGGTCATGTACATCTTGTCGGACTCGCCGTGGTTGATGAACACGTGCCAGCGGCGGCCGTACCGCATCATCTGGAAGTTCTTGGCGTTCTGGTTGACGTAGAAGACGACGTGCAGGTCCTGCTCGTGGATCACCCGCTCGAGGTCGGCGACGCGCCGGACGTAGGCGACGGGCAGCGGCGACTCCTCGCGCAGCGCGAGCGCGGCACCCGACGCGCGGCTGAGGATGAGCACCGGATGGCGCTCGGCGAGCACCGCGAGCGGCCTGTACCACTGCCGCAGCTGGTACAGGTTGACCTTGCCGTCGGCGAAGTACACGCCGATGCGGTACCGGTGCGGCTCGAGCGAGGGCAGCTCGGCCAGGCTGCGCTGCGCGCGGCGCGACCGGATGACGTTCTTGACCAGCGTGACGGCGCGACGCGCGTCTCTCCTCAAACCCACCGTCCAAGGGTAGCCGGAGCCCCCGTGCCGGGGACGCGGGTCAGATGACCGGCGGCCGGCCTGCGAGCGTCATCCGCCAGACGGTGCGCCAGCGCAGCGGACGTCGCGGTCCCGGGTCCTCGCGCCAGCCTGCACGCCATCCCCCGAACCAGGCCCGCAGGGCGGCGGGGTCGCGGAACCACCGCAGCACCTGGATGGCCGTCCACGAGCCGACGTAGAGCGGGACGAACGGCAGGGGCAGGTTGCGGCGCGCGAGCCACACGCGGTTGCGCGCGTTGAGGCGGTAGTAGTACTCGTGGCGCGCCGGGTCGATCACCGGGTGCGCGGCCTCGAGGTCGCCCGCATACCAGGCTCGGTGGCCCGTGTCCCACACGCGCCAGGCGAGCTCGATGCCCTCGTGCGCATAGAAGAACGGGTCGGCCCATCCGCCCGTCGCCTCGAACACGGCACGCGGCATGAGCACGGCGCCCTCCCAGCACGAGAACACGTCGCTGGAGCGCGCCGGGTCGCCCTTGCGGATGCGCGGGATCCAGCGCCGCGGCGCGGTCAGGCCGGTCGGATCGACGACGCGCGGCTGCACGAGCCCGAGGTCGGGGTGCTCGGCGAGCACGCGGCATCCGTCGGCGAGGAAGCGCGCGCTCGGCAGGAACGCGTCGTCGTCGAGGAAGAACAGCACCTCGCCCGACACGTGCGGCACCCCGCGGTTGCGGCCCGCGGGGATGCCGAGGTTCTCGGGCAGGTGCACCGTTCGCACCTCGGGCGGCAGCGGCGGCTCGGCGGTCGCCGGATCCCAGCCGTTGCCGACGCACGCGACGTCGACCTCGACGCCCTCCTGGTCGAGCACGCTCCGGATGCCGCGGGCGAGCTCCTCGGGCCGTCGTCCCATCGTCAGCACGACCACGCCGACGCGCGGCACGGGTGCGGCCTGGTCAGGCGCGGACACGGCGGGAGGCCATGATCGCGAGGAAGTGCCCGACGAGGGCGAGCACGGCGAGCGGCAGGAGTGCCGCGACGACGACGCGATCGACGACCGGCTGGCCCGCGAAGAGGCCCACGACCGCCGCCGCGAACGCGATGAGGGTCAGCTCGACGGAGTGGTAGAGGCGGTGGAACGGCACGAAGCGGGCCGCCTTGCGCAGCGTCGCGATGAGTCCGCCGCGCGGCGCCGTCTCGCCGTGCGTGTCGGCTAGCTTGGGCAGGCCCGCGTTGGCGCGCGCGACGTGCACCATGTCGTTGAGCGCCTTGTTCAGCACGATGACGAGCGCCAGCAGCGCCGCGATCGTCGTCCAGAGGAAGTCCTCGGGGAACTCCAGCGGATACGCCGCGGCGCGGATGCCGAGCGCGAGCGGGATCAGCGCCTCGGTCGTGTAGTGGCCGACCTTGTCGAGGAACACGCCGGCGGGGCTCGAGGTGCGCCGCCATCGGGCCACCTCGCCGTCGCAGCAGTCGACGAGCATCTGGAGCTGGCCGAGCACGACGGCGAGCAGCGCACCCCAGATGCCGGGGATGAGCAGCGCCGCGGCCGTGGACCAGCCGACGAGGATCATGAGGCCGGTCACGCCGTTCGCCGAGATGCGCGTGCGCAGCAGCAGCCAGGTCAGGTACGGCGACAGGTCGCGCAGGTAGAGCGACGCGGTCCAGTGCTCGGCGTTGCGACGACCGCGCACCTCGGGCGGCTGGGTCACCGCACGCAGCTCGGCGATCGATGCCGGCCTGCCGCGCTCGGGCTCGGTCTGCGTCATGCTCACCTTCCCGTGTGGCTGGAGATGTTGCTCGTGAGCGCGAGGTACCCGAGCACGAAGCCCGTGCCCCAGGCCACGTGGATGCAGGGCAGCACCACGAGGAACCACCCCGCGGTGGCCGCACCTCGCCCGCGAGCGTACACGAGCGTCGCGACCGCGACGAAGAGGAGGTAGACGAGGGGTGCGGCGAAGCCGACGAGCATCCACGGGAGCGCGCCGAGGCCCAGCTGCACGAGGCCGCCGATGCCGAGGAGCGTGCCGAGGACGACGCCGACGACCATGAGCGGCGGGATGAAGTAGCGGATGCCGTTGTCGGCCGGGAACCGGCGGGCGAGCTCGCCTCGCCAGAGCCCGGTCGAGAACATCTGCCGGGCCAGGCGCTCCACGCTCGACCGCGGCCGGTACGTCACCGCGAGGCGCGGCGTGAACCACACGAGGCCGCCGGTGTCGCGCAGGCGGCGGTTGAGCTCCCAGTCCTGTCCGCGCTTGATCGTCTCGTCGAAGAGCCCGACCCGCTCGAGGGCACTGCGCCGGAAGACCCCGAGGTAGACGGTCTCGACCGGCCCCTCCTCGCCGCCGACGTGGAACGCCGACCCGCCGAGCCCGACCGGTGTCGTGTAGGCCAGTGCGACGGCGCGCTCGAACGGCGTCTCGCCGCGCGCATCCATCACGCCGCCGACGTTGTCGGCGCCCGTGCGCACGAGCGTCTCGACGGCGGTCCGCGCGTAGTCGCGCGGGAGCATCGAGTGCGAGTCGACCCGGATGACGACCGGGTGGGATGCGGCCCGGATGCCGATGTTCAGCCCGGCGGGCGTGGAGCCCACCTCGTTCTCGAGCACGCGCACGCGCGCGTCGCGCTCGGCGAGGTCGGCGACGAGCTCGGCCGTGCCGTCGATCGAGGGCCCGAGGGCGATGAGCACCTCGACCGGCCCGTCGTACTCCTGGTCGAGGATCGACTCGACCGCGGCACGCACGTGCGAGGCGTCGTTGAGGACGGGCATGACATAGGAGACGCCGATCGGCGGCGAGAGCTCCGCCGGGTGGTGCTGCTCGGGCATGGTCCTCACTCGTGCTGGGTCGATCGAGCCTAGCAGCCGGGCGCCGGGCGGCCGTCCGGGCGTGCAGCGCCACGCCGGGACGGCGACGGGGGCCGGACCAAGCTGGTCCGGCCCCCGTCGGGTGGGAGCGATGCGCGCTCGGGCTTAGCCCTCGAAGGTGCCGAGCGTCACGGTCGTGGTCGTCGACTCGCCGTCGCGCGTGTAGGTGATCTCGGCCTTCGAACCGCCGGCGAGCGCACGCACCTGCGCCGTCAGGTCGGTCTGGTCGGTGATCGGGATGCCGTTCAGCGCGGTCACCACGTCGCCCGACTGCAGGCCGGCCGCTTCGGCGGCGCCACCCGAGCTCACCTCGGAGATCAGCGCGCCGACCGTGGCGCTGTCGCCGCTGGCCTGCGCCGAGGTCACCGTCGCACCGAGCAGGCCGTGCGTGGCCGCGCCGTTGTCGATGATCTCCTGCGAGACGCGCTTGGCGAGGTTGGCGGGCACCGCGAACCCGACGCCGATGTTGCCGGCCTGGCCCGAGCTGCCGCCCGTGGAGAGGATGGCGACGTTCACGCCGATGAGCTTGCCCTGGGAGTCGAGCAGCGCACCGCCCGAGTTGCCCGGGTTGATCGCGGCATCCGTCTGGATCACCGGGATGGAGATGAGGCCGCCGTCCTGCTGCGACGGCGCGCCCTGCTGGCCGTCGTAGTTCCAGAAGTCGAACGGGCTCTCCTGTCCGGTGCCGCCGCCGCCCTGGCCGTCGTCGGGCGTCGACGGGGCCGCGGAGGACTCCACGTCGATGCTCCGGTTCAGCGCGCTGATGATGCCGTCGGTCACGGTGCCGGACAGGCCGAGCGGCGCGCCGATCGCGATCGCGGTGTCGCCCACGTTCAGCTCGTCGGAGTCGGCGAACTCGATGGGCGTGAGGTCGGAGGCGTCGACGAGCTTGATGACCGCGAGGTCGCTGAGCGGGTCGGTTCCGATGAGCTCGGCGTCGAACAGGCGGCCGTCGTCGGTCTTGACCTGGATCTTCGCGTCGCCGGTCGCGCCGTCGAGCGTGACCACGTGCGTGTTGGTCAGCACGTAGCCGTCCTCGGAGAGGATGACACCCGATCCGGTGCCCTGGTTCTGGCCGCCGGCCACCTCGATGGTCACGACGCTCGGGCTCGCGGCCGCGGCGACGGCGCTGACCTGGTTGACCGACTCGGTGTCGTTCACCACGATGCGCTCGGCGCCCGTGGCGCTCTGGGTCGTGCTCGTGTCGTCGTCGCTCGTGACGAGCGCGGTGACGCCGGCGCCCGAGGCACCGCCGATGAGCGCGGCGGCGACGATGGCCGCGGCGACGCCGAGTCCGACGCGGCGCGGCTTCGCCGGGGCGGGCGCGGGTGCGCCGGATGCCGCGGCGGGGCCGCCGAACGCGGGAGGCACGATCCCCGATCCGCCGGGCGCCGCCGCCTGCGGCGCGGTCGGGTGCGGAGCGGTCGTGTGCGGAGCGCCCGCGGGCGCCCCGGCGACGGGCGCCGTCGGGGCGGTCGCCCCCGGAGCGGGTGCGGCGGCCGGCTCGTGGCGGTACTGCCCGGCGACGTACGGCTGCGGCGCCTGGCCGGGCGTGTAGACCGTGCCCGTGGGGCGCGGCGCGGCGGGCGCCTCGGACGCGGGTGCCGCGGGTGCCGCGGGCGTCTCGGCCGCCGGCGCGGCGGGCACCTCGGCCGCAGGCGCGGCGGGCACCTCGGCCGCAGGCGCGGCGGCGCTCGCCGCGGGCGCGGCCGTGGTCTCGGCCGGCGCAGCCGGCGTCGGCGCCGACGTCTCGGTGGCCGCGGGGGCCGCCTCGCGCTCCGGCGCGGTGGTCTCCGGGCGGGCCTCCGGCTCCTGGTCGTGCCCGCCGGTGGTGGTCTCGGTCATGTGGTCGCTCCCTTCCAGCGAAGCCAGCATCGCCCTGCAAGCTGTGCGGCGCGTCGGCGGTGTCTATGACCGGCCTATGCCGATGCCGGGAACCGCCCGGGCGCCCCCGACAGCGTAACGGGCGCAGCGTGACGTACGGTGTGAGCGTGGAATCCAGCCCGCTCCCCCGCCTGGCGCCGTGGCAGCGCACCGCCGCGGGCGCCGGCCTGCTCGCTCCCGACGGCACGGTGGCGGCCACCGTCTTCGCCGAGATGAGCGCGCTGGCCGTGGCGACGGGCGCGATCAACCTCGGCCAGGGCTTCCCCGACGAGGACGGCCCGCACGAGGTGCTCGAGGCCGCGCGCGAGGCCATCTCCGCCGGGCTCAACCAGTACCCGCCGGGCCCGGGCATGCCGGTGCTGCGCGAGGCGATCGCCCGCCACCAGGCCCGCTGGTACGGCCTGTCGGTCGATCCGGGTCGTGAGGTGCTGGTGACCGCCGGCGCGACCGAGGCGCTCGCGGCGACCCTGCTGGCCTTCGTCGACGACGGCGACGAGGTCGTCACGTTCGAGCCGTCGTACGACGCGTACGCGGCCGTGATCGCGCGAGCCGGCGGCATCCACCGCACCGTGCCGCTGCGCTTCCCCGACTGGCGGCCCGACCACGACGAGCTGCGTGCCGCCGTGACCGATCGCACGCGCGTCATCCTGGTCAACACGCCCCACAATCCGACGGGCGCGGTGCTCGACCGCGGGACGCTCGAGCTGGTCGTCGAGCTGGCGCACCGGCACGACGCGCTCATCGTGACCGACGAGGTCTACGAGCACCTGGTGTTCGACGGCGCGCACACGCCGATCGCCGCGCTGCCCGGCGGATGGGATCGCACGATCTCGATCTCGTCGGGCGGCAAGACGTTCAACACGACGGGCTGGAAGATCGGCTGGGCGACCGGCCCCGCCCACCTCGTCACCGCCGTGCTCGCGGTCAAGCAGTACCTCACGTTCGTCAACGGCGCGCCGTTCCAGCCGGCGATCGCGGCCGGGCTCGACCTGCCCGACCGGTTCTTCGCCGACGCCGCGGCGACGCTCGCGGCCAAGCGCGACCTGCTCGTCTCGGGACTGGATGCAGCCGGCTTCGCCACGTCGGTGCCCGCCGCCGGCTACTTCGTCGTCGCGGACGCCGCGGCGCTGGGCGAGGCCGACGCCGTGGCCTTCTGCCGCGACCTGCCGCGCCGCGCGGGCGTCGTGGGCGTGCCGATCTCGGCGTTCGTGCATCCGGAACGGCGCGATCCCGTGCGCAGCCTCGTGCGCTTCGCGTTCTGCAAGCGACGCGAGGTGCTCGAGGAGGCGTCGGCGCGGCTCGCGGCGCTCAGCCCTGCGCCGGGGGCGTCGACCGCTCGGTGACCGCGAACCGGCGCAGCGCGAGCGCGGGGTTGAGCCGTCGCACGGCCGCGATGCGCTCCGAGGAGAGCCACGCGACCGCCACGTCCTCCTGCTCGCCGATCGTGGCCAGCTCCACGCCCATCGGGTCGACGATCATGCTGTTGCCGGCGCCGACCGGCGGCGCGTGGTCGGCGGCGATGACGTAGGCGGTGTTCTCGAGCGCGCGCGCCGTGGTCAGCGTGCGCCAGTGCGCCTCCTTGAGCGGCCCCCGCACCCACTCGGCCGGCATGCAGATCGCGTCGGCCCCCGCATCGACGATGCGTCGCGAGACCTCGGGGAACCGCACGTCGTAGCAGGTCTGCAGCCCGAAACGGAGGCCGCCGGCCTCGAACGTCTGGGGCTCGCCGATCTCGCCGGGAGCCACCCATTCCGACTCGCGCTGCCCGAAGGCGTCGTAGAGGTGCAGCTTGCGGTAGCGCGCGACCACGCCGCCGCCGGGGGCGATGGCGAGCACCGTGTTGCCCACGCGCTGCTGCCCCTCGAGCCGCTCGATCATGCCCGCCACGAGGTGGATGCCGAGCGCGTCGGCGAGCTCGCCGAGCGCGGCCGCGAACGGTCCGTCGACGGGCTGCGCCGCCCCGAGCCACTCCTCCCCCGGCGTGGGCGTGAACCAGCTCGAGTACTCCGGGAACACGATCAGCCGAGCGCCGCGCGCGGCCGCCCGCTTCGCGAGCCGCCCCATCGCATCGAGGTTCGCGTCGGCGTCGTTCCCGGGCGCGAACTGCGCCGTCGCGACCGCGATCTCCGCGCCATCCGTCTGCATGGCCCCAGCCTAGGGGGCGGATTCAACACGATTCGGAGACGGAACTCAAGATCTGTCCTTCGCGGTGGCCGCATGGTCTACTTTCCCCATCTACGCGTGCGCCCGTCATCCGTGCGTGCGCTCGACCGGTCCCCGTCGCCGCGGACTGACCGTCTGCGGTGACGGGAACCTCGACAGAGGGGAACCCGCAGTGCTTCGAGCACCACGCAGCGTCATCGGCGCCGTTGCGGTGGGCGCCTCGGCGATCACCATCGCCGTGGCATCCGCCATACCGGCATCCGCCGACGACCATCTCAACCTGCCCGGCGAGCCGACGATCACGCTGCCGATCAACGACAGCGAGGCCGGCGGCACGTACGACCAGGACTTCACGCGCGTCTACGCCGGCGCCACGCCCGACGGCACGCCCGTCTACATCTACGTGCCCGTCGGCACGCCGCTCGACGGCAGCGCGCCCGTCGGCGTCGACAGCCTCGATCCGGCGTTCGACCACGACCCGACGGATGAGTTCGTGCCGTGCGCCGAACGCGACGTCGAGGACTTCGCGCTCACGCAGGCCCAGATCGACTACATGGGCGACATCCTCTCCGACCAGATCGTCGCGGTCGACGAGGAGCACTACGGGTTCATGGATGCCGCGGACCCGAACGTGCCCGAGAGCGACTCGCTCGTGATGGTCGTCTACAACGTGCAGGACGAGAACTACTACGACTGCGACGCCGACACGTACACGGCGGGCTACTTCGCGCCCGAGTTCATCGACTCGTCGGGCATGAACGCCATCGTCATCGACGCCTTCGACTGGGCGAACCGCGTCGGCCCCGCCGACTCGGAGTGGAACGACGACGACCCGTCGAACGACCGGCCGACGCTCTACGAGGGCGTCATCGCGCACGAGCTCGAGCACCTGCTGCACAACTACAGCGACCCGGGCGAGCTCAGCTGGGTCGACGAGGGCCTCGCCGACTTCGCGGTGTTCCTCAACGGGTTCGACGTGGGCGGCTCGCACCTGACCTACCACCAGGTGTTCTACGCCGAGACGTCGCTGACGCGCTGGGGCGGCGGCCTCGAGAACTACGGCGCCGCCTACACCTTCTTCCAGTACCTCTGGGAGCAGGCGGGCGGCAACGGCGACGGCACCTACACGCCCGACCTCGAGTACGACGGTGCCGGCGGCGACCTGCTGATCAAGCTCATCTTCGAGAACGAGCTCAACGGCATGGAGGGCGTGCAGGCGGCCATCGACGCGTTCAACGCGCAGACCGGAGGGGACCTGCGTTCCGCCGACGAGCTGTACCGCGACTGGGCCGTGGCCGTCTACCTCGACGACGAGGACTCCGACCTCTGGGACATCAAGGCCGTCGACTTCGGCGACCCGAAGGACACGAGCTGGACGATCGACATCGCCGACGACCAGTTCTGGGGCGGTCGCGGCGACAACCGCGGCGCGCAGCCCTCGGCCAAGTGGGACCGGCGGACCAACGGGCAGAGCGATCTCGCCCTTCCGTACGGCATCCAGGTCGAGCGGTTCCGCAACCCGGGGCCGACCGTGTCGCTCTCGTTCGAGGGCGAGCCCACCACGCAGATCGCACCGCACAGGGGCGACACGCACTGGTACGGCGGCTACGAGAGCCAGTCCGACCACGTCCTCGACGTCGACGTCTCGGGCACCGTGACCTCGCTCGACTTCTGGAGCTGGTACTTCATCGAGGAGGGCTGGGACTACGGCTTCGTCGAGGCGCTGGTGAACGGCGAGTGGGTCACCGTGCCGCTCGTGGACGACTCGGGCGCGACCGTGACGTCGAACGACGACCCGCACGGCAACAACACCGAGGGCAACGGCCTGACCGGCACCTCGGGCGGCGCGTACTTCGTCGACCAGCCCGAGTACGTGCACCTCACGGCGCAGCTGCCCGCCGGCACGACCGACGTGCAGTTCCGCTACTCGACCGACGCGGCGTACCTCGACACCGGATGGTTCGTGGACGACGTCATGGTCAACGGCGCCGCCGCAACGCTCTCGTCGGACGAGGGCGAGTGGATCGAGACCTCCGGGCTCCAGGACAACAACTGGACCCTGCAGGTCATCGCGACGTGCGACCTCACGCCCGGCGTGGACGACGAGTTCGAGATGACCGACGGGGCCGGCAACTGGGTGTACCGCCTGGAGCAGGACTCGGTCGACCTCGCCCTCGACACGCGCTGCGCCAACACCTCGAAGCGCGACTTCACGACGCTCGTGTCGAACCTGCCCACGGGCGACCTCGACACGCTCGACGCGGGGTACGACCTGAGGGTCACCAACACCAACACTCCGAACGGGAAGAAGGGCTGAGGCGACGGGTCCGCGCCGGCGCCCGTCGGCGCGGACCCGCCACCGAGCGGCTCTCTTTCATCAGGAAACGCTCGTTTTAGAAGTACACTGAGCGCGTGGAGCAGCAGGGCGCTCGAGGAGCCGCAGCGCGGTCCCGGCGGATCAGGGCGGTCACCGCGCTGTCCGACCCGGCGCGACTCGCACTCTACGAGCTCGTCGCCCGGAGCACCGAGCCCGTCTCGCGCGACGCGGCGGCCGCCGCCGTCGGGCTCTCGCGCAGCACCGTCGCGTTCCATCTCGACCGCCTCGCCGACGAGGGACTCGTCGAGGTGCACTACCGCCGGATCAGCGGGCGCAGCGGGCCCGGCGCGGGGCGCCCGGCGAAGCTGTACGGCCGGGCCGACGACGAACTGAACCTGGCCATCCCCGAGCGGCACTACGACCTGCTGGCCGACCTGCTCGCCGGGGCGATCGAGCGGGCCGCCGCCACCGGCGGAGACGTCGGAGCGGCGCTCGACGACCTCGCCGAGCGCGAGGGCGGTGCGCTGGCCGCGGGAAGCGACTCGTTCCGGTCGGCGCTCGAGGAGGCCGGATTCGAGCCCGTCGAGGACGGAGCGGACGTCGTGTTCGGCAACTGCCCGTTCCACGCGCTGGCCCGGAAGCACACCGCACTCGTCTGCCGGCTCAACCGCGCGCTCGTCGAGGGCATCGCCGGGGCGGCACCCGGCGCCGCGGAGGTGATCGCCGATCCCGGAGCCGGACGCTGCTGCGTCCGGCTCCCCGGCGCCGCAGTGGGCGCGACGAGCTGAGCCGCCTCGTACGACGGAAGGCCCCGGTCCGATCGGACCGGGGCCTTCCCGTCTGCACTTCCAGTCTACCGGCGCACCCGGGGCTTGCGGCAAGGGCCCGGTGGTGACGCAGAATGGTCGGCTGACCAGCGATTCCACTACCGAGGAGCTCGTGATCCACTCCGCATTCGCCCTTCCCGACCACCTCGCCGGCAAGGCCGACCCGGCCCTGATCGCCGATGACGAACGCCACTTCTCGGCGATCTCCGCCAGCCTCGAGCGCTCGATCGACGAGGTCGCCTCCCGGCTCGACGCGGTGCGCCGTGAACGCGGCGGCCACGGCCAGCAGGCGCTCGACCGCGACCTCGAGATCCACCGGCTCACCGCGCGGCTGCGCGCGCTGCGACGGTTCGGCCTCGACCTCTGCCTCGGCCACATCCTGGCCTCGGACGGCGACGACCCCGTCTACCTCGGGCGGCTCGGGCTGGCGGATGCGTCGGGCCGCCGGCTGCTCGTCGACTGGCGCTCCCCCGCCGCCGAGCCGTTCTTCGCGGCGACGCACGCGGAGCCCATGGGGCTCGTCCGCCGGCGCCGATACCGGTGGACCCGCGGGCGGATCACCGACTACTGGGACGAGGTGTTCACCGACGACGAGTTGCGCGAGCACGCCGCAGCGCTCGACGACCAGTCGGCGTTCATCGCGAGTCTCGGCGAGCACCGCTCTGAGCGCATGCGCGACGTGCTCGGCACCATCCAGGCCGACCAGAACGCCATCATCCGGGTGGGCTCGCGCGGCGCGCTCGTCGTCGACGGCGGCCCCGGCACGGGCAAGACGGTCGTCGCGCTGCACCGCGCCGCCTACCTGCTCTATGCCGACCCGCGCCTCGGCCGTCGGCACGGCGGCGTGCTCGTCGTCGGCCCGAGCCGCCCCTACCTCGACTACGTCGCCGACGTGCTGCCGGGTCTCGGCGAGGAGGGCGTGCAGGTGTGCACGCTGGCCGACCTCGTGCCCGAGGGCGGCACGGCCCTCCGGCCCGAGACGCCCGAGGCGGCGCGCCTGAAGTCCTCGGCGGCGCTCGTCGGTGCGGTCGAGGCGGCGATCGCGTACTACGAAAGGCCGCCCGCCGTGGCGATGACCGTCGAGACCGACCACGTCGACGTCGGGGTCGACCCCGTCGACTGGGCCGAGGCGTTCGCGGCGCCGGAGCCCGGCACACCGCACAACGAGGCGCGCGACGAGGTGTGGGACGCCCTCATCGACCGCCTCATGGACCAGCGCGACGAGGAGGTTCCGGAGGCGGTGTTCCGCCGTGCGCTGCAGCGCGACGGCGAGCTGCGCCGCGTGTTCGCCCGGGCGTGGCCGCTGCTCGACGCGGCGGGAGTCGTGGCCGACCTCTGGTCGGTGCCCGCCTACCTGCGCGCGTGCGCGCCGTGGCTCGCTCCCGATGAGATCCGCGAGCTGCAGCGCGAGGATCCCAGGGCGTGGACCGCTGCGGACCTGCCGCTGCTCGATGCCGCCCGCCTGCGCATCGGCGACCCCGAGGCATCCGCCCGGCGCCGGCGCCGCGAGTTCGCGCTCGCCTCGGAACGCGAACAGCGCGAGATGGTGCTCGAGCACCTCATCGCGGCCGACGACTCCGAGATGGCCGTCATGTCGATGCTGCGCGGCGCCGACCTCCAGCGGACGCTGGTCGACGAGCAGGCGCTGCCGCAGGCGGACCCCGACCTGCTCGCCGGCCCCTTCGCGCACGTGATCGTCGACGAGGCGCAGGAGCTGACCGACGCGGAGTGGACGATGCTGCTGCGACGGTGCCCCTCCCGCAGCCTCACGATCGTCGGCGACCGCGCGCAGGCACGGCACGGGTTCCCCGACTCGTGGCCCGAGCGGCTCGCCCGCGCCGGCATCGATCGCGTGACCGTCGCCGGACTGAGTATCAACTACCGGACGCCCGAGGAGGTCATGGCCGCGGCCGAGCCCGTGATCCGCGCCGCGATGCCCGACGCGAACGTGCCGACCTCGGTCCGCCGCACCGGCGTCCCGGTCGCGCACGGCGCGGTCGCCGACCTGCGGTCGATCCTCGACGGATGGCTCGACGCCCACCCCGAGGGCACCGCCTGCGTGATCGCTCGGCCGGCGCTCGAGCCCGCGGGGCTGCCGGACCCGGGCCGCATCCGCTCGCTCACCCCGGAGCTCGCGAAGGGGCTCGAGTTCGACCTCGTCGTGCTCGTCGACCCCGACTCGTTCGGACCCGGCATCGAAGGCGCGGTCGACCGGTACGTCGCGATGACGCGCGCCACGGGGCGTCTCGTGATGCTCTCCGACGCTCCACGAGGTCAAGACCCTCGCGATCCCCGAGGCGTCGGTGCGAGCATGGGTGCTCCGCGCAATGAGGTGGCCAGGAGGTGAGTCGTGGACGGACACGCGACACTGAAGACGGATCGGTTGGTGTTGCTGCCCCTCGCTGACGAGCATGTCGAGCTCGAACTGGAGCTCGACAGTGATCCCGAAGTCCTCCGATACCTCGGCGGACGGGCCCGCAGCCGCGAGGAGGTCATCGCGAGCCACGAGCGGCGGATGCAACTGACCGCGCGGATTCCCGGTCTCGGCTTCTGGATCGCATTCTCGGCAGAAGGGCTCGACGGGGGCTCGCCACGACGAGCGGATGGATTCGTCGGGCTCATCATGCTGCCGCCGGCCCACGGGCCCGACCAGCCGGATGACCCGGATGTCGCTGACCTCGGATACCGCCTGAGACGCCGATATTGGCGTCGGGGGCTTGCCGGCGAGGCATGCCGTGCCGTTCTCACGCACGGGTTCGAGACCGTGGGCATCCAGCGGGTGATCGCACAGACACGAATCGACAACGCGCCGTCTCGCGCGCTGCTGCGCACTCTCGGCATGCGCATGGTGCGCTCGTACGTGCCTGCCGAGGACGAGTCGGCCGCAGGCATGCGCGACGTCGAATACGAGCTCACACGCGACGACTGGCGCCGTCGATCCACTCGTTGATCGCCGCGAAGCGTTCTGCCCGCGACGGTCGGGCGGGTCACGACGTCGGCTCGCCCGGCTCTCCTCGGGCGGGCCGCCCGAGGACGACGCGGACCAGGATCACGGCCTGCACGACGACGCCGATCACGGTGCCGATGATCGCGACGACCAGCAGGATGCGAACGAGCAGCGCCCAGTCGAACCCGGTGTCGGGGAAGTCGAAGGGGAACACCTCCCAGAAGCGCCAGAGCGTGATCACCGCGATGACCGAGCCGACGAGGTCTCCCGCGGTTCGGATCCAGCGCCGATCGAAGACCAGGTCGACGAGGTTCGCGATCGCGCCGACGATCAGCCCCAGGTTGACCAGGCCGAGCACCTCGAGCATCGCCTCGGTGAGGAACGGGACCTCCCGCCAGGTCGGCCACACGTTCACGAGTACGAGCAGCGCGACATTCACGATCACCGCGACGGCGTAGCCGAACCGGCGCCCGGCCGGCCCGGGCCGGGATGGTCGCGATGCGGCACCCCGCCGCGGATCCGTGGACATGGCGCCAATGGTGCTCGCGCTGAGGCCTCCGCGGGACGGGCCAAGGTCCCGGGAGAGACCGTGCACGGCCGGAAAACGAAGAAGTCCCGGAAGCCTGACGGCTTCCGGGACTTCTCACTTTGGTTGCGGGGGCAGGATTTGAACCTACGACCTCTGGGTTATGAGCCCAGCGAGCTACCGAACTGCTCCACCCCGCGGCACAAGAGATAACACTAGCACGGGTTCCGGGGGCCGTCGAATCGGGCTCAGCGCCCGGGCGCGTCGCGCCGGGCGACGATCTCGTACGAGAGCGGGAGCCACGGTTCGGCCGGCCAGCCGTACATGCCGTCGCCCTGCTCGACGACGACCGGGAAGATCCGGAACGGCACCTGGAAGCGCTCCTCGAACTCCTCGACCACGAGGCCGGCGTCGCGCAATGCGCGCAGCACCTCGCTCACGGGGTGGGTCCACTCGAACGTCTTCGCGTTCGCCAGTCGCGCCTCGGGGTCGGCGTAGTCGCCCGGGTCCTCGAACTCGACGACCTCGGCCGAGGAGTACGGGAACGAGAACGTCGGCATGCCGTCAGGGCCGCCGTCGCCGTCGAAGACGAACGCGGCCGGGTGTCCGTCGGCGAAGTACAGGCGCCCGCCCGGCTTGAGGAACCAGGCGATGATCCGGGCCCACTCCGCGACATCCGGAAGCCAGCCGATCGTGCCCCACGTGGTGAACACGAAATCGAACGACTCGGGCTCGGGCAGTCGATGACGCGCGTCGTAGAGGTTCGCCTCGACGAAGCGCGCGCGATCGGCCACGCCGAGCTCCTCGGCCATCCGTCGCGCCTCCTCGACGGCCGGGCGCGAGAAGTCGAGTCCGACCGCGGTCGCGCCCGCGTTCACGAGCGAGAGCGTGTCGGAGCCGAAGTGGCATTGCAGGTGCAGCACGCGAACGCCCTCGAGGCCATCGGGGAACAGCCGGGCGACGCCGGCCGCGGCGATCGGGTCGAGCACGCTGCCGCCGTCGCGCAGCCGAGCGCGGTCGTAGAACTCGGAGGCCACGTGCACCGGGACGCGCTCATCCCAGTTCGCGCGGTTGCCCTCGAGCCACTCGCCCGCGGTGAGATCCGTCATCGCCGACTCCGATCAGCCCTGCGGCGCCTCGGTCGCCGGCGGCTCGGTCGAGGGTGCCTCGGTGCTGCCCTCGTCGGCCAGCACGATGAGCTCCGAGATGATCTCGGCGAGCTCGGCGTCGGCCTTGCCGTAGGCGGCCCAGTCGCCGTCCTGCAGCGCCTGCTGCTTGTCCTCGAGCGCCTGGCGGGCCCGGTTCAGCAGCGACTGCAGCTCGGTGTCGGTCGTGCCGCCGGTGCCGCCGCCCGTGTCGGGCGTGGTGCCGGGCTCGGTCGGCTGGACCTCCTCGTCGCCCGCCGCCGCACCCGAGTCGCCGCCGAACAGCACGTTCAGCGCCTCGTCGAGCGTGTCCTGGAAGGCGATCTGGTCGCCGAACGCCACGAGCACCTTCTGCAGCACCGGATAGCTCGTCTCGCCGGTCGACCGGACGTAGACGGGCTGCACGTACAGCAGGCCGCCGCCGACGGGCACGGTGAGCAGGTTGCCGTTGATCACGTCGGACTGGCCCTGCTTGAGCAGGTTCAGCGACTGCGACACGGTCGGGTCGGAGTTGAACGTGTTCTGCACCTGGCCGGGACCGGGCACGTTGTCGTCCTCCGGCAGGGCGAGCAGCCGCAGCTTGCCGTAGCCGTCGGCCCGGGTGCCGTCCTCGGATCCGGCGTTCGAGTCGACCGCGAGGTAGCCGCGCAGCACGTTGCGGCTCTGCGTGCCCCGGGCCTCGGGGATGAACGTCGAGTAGATCGAGTACGTCGGGGCCTCCTGACCGGGCATCTGCATCGTCAGGTAGTACGGCGGCTGCAGCAGCGAGGTCGTGGAGGGCTGCGTCGGGTCCTTCGGCGTGGTCCACGCGTCCTCGCGGGAGTAGAACGCGTCGGCCTCGGTCACGTGGTAGCGGCCCAGCACGGCGCGCTGCATCTTGAAGAGGTCGGCCGGGTAGCGCACGTGGCTCATGAGCTCGCCCGACATCTTGCTCATCGGCTGGATGGCCTCGGGGAAGATCTTGTCCCAGGTCTTGAGGATCGGATCCTCGGTGTCCCACGCGTAGAGCTTCACGGTGCCGTCGTACGCGTCGACGGTCGCCTTGACCGAGTTGCGGATGTAGTTGACCTCATCGAACGCGAGCGGCTGCTGCACGCCCTCGCTGTCGGAGATCGCCTCGCTGTAGCTGACCTTGTTCGAGTACGGGTACTGGTCGGAGAGCGTGTAGCCGTCGACGATCCACACGATGCGCCCGTCGACGACCGACGGGTACGTGTCGCTGTCGAGGGTCAGGAACGGCGCGACCTTCTGCACGCGCTCGATCGGCGAGCGGTCGTAGAGGATCTGCGAGTCGTTGCTGACCTGGTCGGAGAGGAAGATCTGCTCCGACTGGAACTTCAGCGCGTAGACGAGCTTGGTGAAGAGGTTGTCGAGCTTGGGCCCGCCGTCGCCCTGGAACGTCGTCTGCTGCGGGTTGCCCTCGCCGCCGGCCGGGAAGTCGAGCTCGATCGGCTTCTCGCCCTCGGGCGCACCGACGATCGAGTACTCGGGCGAGTTCTCGCCGAAGTAGACGCGCGGCTCGAACTCGGGAAGGTCGCCGGTCGAGGGGATCCCCGACTGGATGAACACCGGCTGGCCGTCGCTCGACCGCTGGTTGCCGGCCGCGGCGACCAGGCCGTACCCGTGCGTGTAGACGAGGTGGTTGTTGAACCAGGTCTGCGCATCGCCGAGGCCCTCGAGGTTGAGGTCGCGGATGGCGACGACGGTGTCCTGCGTGGTGCCGTCGATCTGGTAGCGGTCGACGTCGAGCGTCTCGGGGAACTGGTAGTACTGGCGGAACTGCTCGAGCTGGCGGAACGCCGGGCTGATCACGGCCGGGTCCATGAGGCGGATGCTCGCCGTCGTCTCGGCGTCGGAGCGCAGCGCGCCCGGCTCGGCGTCGGTCTTCGCCTCGTACGGGATCTCCTCGATGTCGGCGACCCCGAACGCATCGCGGGTCGCCTCGATGTTGCGGGTGATGTAGGGCGACTCGAGGGCACGCGCGCTCGGGTCGACCTGGAATCGCTGCACGACCCACGGGTAGAGCGAGCCGATGAGCAGGCTCGACACGATGAGCAGCACGGCGCCGATGAGCGGCAGGCGCCAGCGGCCGAGGATCGCGGTGATCAGGAACAGCACGGCCACGACCGCGGCGATCACCGACAGGATCTGCCGCCCCGGGATGGTCGCGTTCACGTCGGTGTAGGAGGCACCGGTGATGAGCGAGCCGACCTCGGTGACGGTGGCGTACTGGTCGAGCCAGATGCTCACGGCCTGCAGGAGCAGGTAGACGCCGGCGGTGATGGCGATCTGGATGCGCGCGGCCTTCGACACGACGAGCTCACGGCCGTTGACGCGGATGGCGCCGTAGAGGTAGTTCGTCGCGATCACGAGCAGGCCCGAGAGCAGCACCACGGCCGATGCGAACCCGACGATCGAGCGGTAGAAGGGCAGCTCGAACACGTAGAAGCCGACATCGAGCCCGAACTGCGCGTCCTTCGTGCCGAAGGGCGTGCGGTTGAGCCACACGAGCACGGAGTCCCAGCGGCTGGCCGTCGAGACGCCCGCGAACACGCCGAGCACGATCGGGATGCCGTACATCGCGAGGCGGCGCAGCGGCTCGAAGATCTCCTGGTAGCGGTCGAGCTGGGAGTTCAGCTTCGCGTAGACCGGGCGCGTGCGATAGGCGACCTGGATCGAGATCCACACGGGAAGGGCCATCGCGAGGAACCCGATGACGAACAGCACGACGCGCGCGATCCACTCGGTGGCCAGGACCTCGACGAAGCCGAGCTGCTGGTACCAGAGGACGTCGGCATAGATGCCGGCGAAGACGAAGAAGGCCACCACGAGCGCACCCACGATGCCGATCGTGATCGCGATCGGCGCGCGACGGCGCGGCATCCTCGGTTCCTGCGGCTGTGCTGTGGACACTCTCGGCCTCATTCGGGGTCGGGGCGGGGTCGGATTCCCATCCTAGGGTCGCCAGACTTGGAAACGGCTGCGGGCCTCCGCGCCGATCCGAGGCGCCGCACCGCGCGCGCCGACGGCCGCCGTCAGCCCTCGCAGCGGGCGAACGAGGAGAGGTCGCCGCCCTCGCCGATCGCCTCGACGACGCTCCGCGCGTCGTCGAGCGTCGACACCGCGAACACCTCGAGACCGTCGGGCACGTGTCCGACGACCTCGTCGCAGTTCGCCTCGGGCGCGAGGAACCAGTCGGCGCCCTCGCCCTCGGCACCCCAGAGCTTCTGCCGGATGCCGCCGATCGGCCCGACCGAGCCGTCGGAGTCGATCGTGCCCGTGCCCGCGACGTTCTCGCCGCCGTTCATCGCGCCCGGGGTCAGCTTGTCGACGATGCCGAGCGCGAACATCATGCCCGCGCTCGGGCCGCCGACGTCGTCGAGGCGGATCTCGACGTCGATCGGGAACTCGTAGTGCATGCGCACGCCGACGCCGAGCACGGCCTGCCCCTCGATCGCCTCGGGCGTCGCCTCGAGCTGCACGGTCTCGCCGTCGCGCCGCACGGCGAGCTGCGCGGGCGTGTCGGTGCCGTGCTCGCGCAGCGCGTCGCGCAGCTCGTCGACCGAGTGGACCTCGGTGCCGTCGACCCCGAGGATGACGTCGCCCTCCTCGAGCACGCCCTCGGCCGGCGCGCCCTCGGCCACCGACTGCACGACGACGTCGCGCGGGAAGTCGTATCCGAGCTCGACGAGCGCCGCCGCGATCGCATCCTGCTGCGAGTCGACCATCTGCGCGGTGTTCTGCGCGTCGCGGTCCTCCTCGCTGAGGCCGGGCGGGAACAGCGTCTCGACGGGCACCACCGCCCGGCGCGGGTCGAACCACGCGGCCGCGACGTCGAGCCAGCCGGGCGTGGCCCCGGGCCGGCCGACCGCCGAGACGGTCAGCAGGTCGAGCGTGCCCTCGGTCGGGAAGGTCTCCTCGTCGGGGATCGTGATGAGGGGCACGTCCTCGCCGTCGACCTCGGTCGTGCCGAGCGTGTCGAACACCGGGCCGGGCTGCTGGATCACGTACGGCGAGGGCAGCAGCGCGAAGACGAGGCCGATGACGACCGCGATCGCGACCGCGGTCCACCCGATGCGCTCGCGACGGGAACGGCGCCCCGGAACCGGGCCGGCGGATCCGAGGCCCCCCGACGCGTCATCCGTCTCGGGCCCGAACAGCGACATGCCCCGACATCCTTCCCGGGCACCGCATGGCGGACCCCCACCCGGGGCCGGCGCTGTTCGCGACGGGCGGACACCCGGAAGGTCAGCCTAGGCCATTTCCCGGGAAGGAACCGGGGCCGCGGCGGTACCGTGGAATGCCGAGCGAGGGAGGTGGCCCGAGTGGCCGAAGGCGACGAGGAACGCGACCGGAACCCGGAGGACGAGTTCCGCGACATGCTCCGCGAGCTCCTGTCCGGATCGGGCGGGATCGACGCGTCGAAGCTCGCGAGCGCGGCCGGGCTGCCGAACGACCCCGCGAGCCTCGCCGCCATCTTCAGCCAGCTCCAGCAGGCCATGCAGCGCTCCGAGGAGGAGGGCATCGACTGGTCGCTCGCCCTGCGGCAGGCCGAGCAGCGCGCGTCGGCCGGCCAGCGCCAGGTCGATCCCGCCGAGGCCGAGCGGCTCGACGCGGCCTTCGACCTCGCGGCGCTCTGGCTCGACGAGGTCGTGGATGTCACCTCGCTCCCGGGTACGCCCGAACTGATGACCCGCCGGTCGTGGGCGGCGGCGACCATGCCGATCTGGTCGCAGCTGGCCGAGCCCGTGGCGCTCAGCATCGCCGACTCGCTCACGCGCGTGATGAGCCAGCAGGCCCCCGAGGAACTCCGCTCGATGGTGCAGGGCGCGAGCCGGATGATGCGGGGCATCGGCGGCGCGATGTTCGCCATGCAGCTCGGACAGGTCGTGGGCCAGCTCGCCACCGAGGTGGTCTCGGGCGGCGACGTGGGCATCCCCCTCCTGGAGGACGGGCGGGCCGCGCTGCTGCCGCAGAACGTCGCCGAGTTCGGCGAGGGCCTCGACCTCCCCGGCGACCAGATCGAGCTCTACCTCGCGGTGCGCGAACTCGCGCACGCCCGGCTCTTCCGCCACGCGCGCTGGTTGCGGCTGCACTTCATCACGGCCATCACCGCGTTCGCCCGGGGCATCGACGTCGACGTCGAACGGCTCGAGGAGCTCGCCGAGGGCTTCGACCCGTCGAATACCGACGAGCTCCGCGACGCCGTCGCGAACGGCGCGCTGCTCCGGCCCAAGAGCGCCGAGCAGGAGGCCGCGCTGGGCCGGCTCGAGACGATGCTCGCGCTCGTCGAGGGCTGGGTCGACGTGGTGACCGCGGATGCCACGTCGCGGCTGCCGAAGTCCGACGCCGTCGCCGAGACGATCCGGCGCCGGCGCGCGACCGGCGGCCCCGCCGAGTCGGCCCTGGCCACGCTCGTCGGCCTGGAACTGCGCCCCCGGCGCCTGCGCGACGCCGCGGCGATGTGGCGGGCCGTCACCGACGCCGTCGGCGTCGCGGCGCGCGACGCGCTGTGGGCGCACCCCGACCTGCTGCCGACCGCCGCCGACCTCGACGATCCCGCGCCGCTCGCGGCACGCCTGAAGGCGGGCGGCCAGGCGGCCGGCGAGGCCGATGCCGAGTTCGACGAGGCGCTCGAGGCGCTGCTGCGCGGCGAGACGCCGGGCGCGGCGCCGAGCGATGGCTCCGAGGAGGAGCCGGACGCCGGGTCGGGCGACGAACACGGCGGCGACGAGCCGGGCGAGACCCCGGGCGAGGAGCCGGGCCGGGGCTGACTCCGCTCCCCCGCCTGTGGACGGGGACCGACGCGGTCGCGCGCGCTGCGGCATGCTTCCCGCATGACGCCGCGCCTGGACCCCTCCCTCCCACTCGTCTGGCGTTCGCCCTGCGAGCTGCAGCTCGGCGGCGCGAACGCGGTCGCGGTGCTCCGCCAACCCGGCCCCGCCGAGCTCGGCCTGCTGCGCGCGCTCGCGGCCGGCGCGTCGCGCTCGACGCTGCGCACGATCGGCACGGCGCTCGGCGCGACCGAGGCCGAGGTCGACGCCCTGATCGACACCCTCCGACCCGCGTTCGCGCCCGACGGCCTCCCCGACGGGCACGGCCCGGCGTCCCGGCCGGCGGTCGTGGCCGTCGACGGCGGCGCAGAGCGGGTCGCGGCGCTCGGCGCGCTCCTCGTGCGCCTCGGGCATCACCCCGTCGACGCCGCGATCGCACCCCGCGACGTCGACGCGGCGGTCCTCATCGGCGAGCGCGTGATCCCGCCCGGCGCGCACCTCCCGTGGCTCTCGGCCGACGTGCCGCACCTCGCGATCGTGTTCGACGAGCGCGGCGCCGAGGTGGGACCGTTCGTGCGTCCCGGTTCGGGACCGTGCCTGCGGTGCGTGCACCTGGAACGGCGCGACGCGGATGCCGCGTGGCCGGCCATCGCAGCACAGCTGGCCGCGACGGCACCCCCGCCACGCGCGGCCCGCGCCGAGCACGCGGCGCTCGGGCTCGCGGCATCCGTCGTCGACGACCTCGTGCGCACCGGGCGCACGCGGCTGGACGCCGCCTCGATCCTGCTCAGCGACGCGGGCGACCCGCCCCCACCGGAGTGCCGGCCGCACGCACCGCATCCGGAGTGCGGATGTCGAGCTCTCGGAGGAACCGCGACGGCTCCCGTTCGCCTCGATGCGCGGCGGCCCGCGCCGCCCAGCTCAGGGTCAGCCGACGCCGTGCCCGCGTGAGTCCGACGTAGAGCAGGCGGCGCTCCTCGTCGATGCCCTCGAGCCCGGTCGCGTACGCGATCGGCAGCATCCCCTCGGTGAGGCCGACGAGATGCACCTCGTCCCACTCGAGGCCCTTCGCGGAGTGGAGCGTCGCGAGCGTCACGGCCTGGATCGCGGGCTCGTGGTGGGCCTCGGCACGCGCGCGCAGGTCGTCGGCGAACGCGCGCAGCGTCGTGCCCGGCGGCAGGTCGTCGACCAGGCGTGCGATCGCGTTCAGCGACTCCCAGCGGTCCCGCACCGCACCGGGGCCGGGCGGCGGCTCGACCGACCAGTCGAGCGAGCGCAGCACGTCGCTCACCGCCTTGAAGACGGGCTCATCGGTCGCCGCGAGCGCCTGCGCGCGGATCGCGTGCACCGCCTGGCGCACCTCGGGCTGGTCGAAGAACCGCCGCGCGCCGCGCACGCGCGTGGGCACCCCCGCCTCGCCGAGCGCCTGCTCGAGCAGCGCCGACTGGGAGTTCACGCGCAGCAGCACCGCGATCGACTCCGGCGGGACGCCCGCGTCGAGGCGCGCCCGGATCCGGGTCGCGACGCCGCGCGCCTCGGCGAGCTCGTCGGGGTAGGCGATGACCTCGGGTGCGGGTCCGTGCGGCGCCGCACCACGGCCGCTGACCGACCCGGCAGGCGATCCCGCGCCATCCGCCACCGCCGGGTCGCCGCCGTCGGGCGGCGACGCGACCAGCCGAAGGGCACCCGGCCGTCCGCGCATGAGCCGATTGGCGACGTCGACGATCTCGGGCGTCGATCGGTAGTTGCGCTCGAGCCGCACGAGCGTGGCCTCGGGGTAGCGCCGTTCGAAGCCGAGCAGGTACTCGGCCGACGCCCCCGCGAACGAGTAGATGGTCTGGCTCGCATCGCCGACCACGCAGAGCTCGTCGCGGCCGCCGAGCCACAGGTCGAGCAGCTGCTGCTGCGCCGGCGAGACGTCCTGGTACTCGTCGACGACGAAGTGCCGATACCCCTCGCGCACCTGCATGGCCACGGCGGGCTCGGTCTCGATCATGCCCGCAGTCGCGAGCAGCACGTCCTCGAAGTCGATCATGCGCCGCTCGTCCTTGAGCGTCTCGTACGCCTCGACCAGCGCGATGAGCTGCTCGCCGTCGAGTGTGCCGGGCGCGCCGCGACCCGCGACCCGCACCCGGTACTCCTCCATCGACAGCCCCGTGACCTTGCGGAACTCGATCTCGGCGGCGACATCCCGCAACGTGGCGGTGTCGACGCGGAGCCGGCACCGCTCGACGGCGAGGCCCAGCAGTCGGCCCTTGAACTCGAGCACGCGCGGCGCGGGCCCGCCGACGACGATCGGCCAGAAGTGGTTGAGCTGGGCGAGCGCGGCCGCGTGGAAGGTGCGCGCCTGCACCGTGCCGGCCCCGAGCGCACGCAGTCGCGCGCGCAGCTCGGCGGCGGCGCGCGCGGTGAACGTGAGCGCCATGACGCGCGCCGGATCGTAGGCGCCCGATGCGACGCCGTACGCGATGCGGTGCGTGATGGCCCGCGTCTTGCCCGTGCCCGCACCGGCGAGCACGCGGACCGGCCCGTTCAGCGCCTCGGCCGCGATGCGCTGTTCGTCGTCGAGCGCGGCGAGCAGCGGATCGGCCACCGTCATGAGGTCGACCACGGGAGCGACGAGTCCAGCGGACCGCCGTACCAGCGCTCGAGCATCCAGCGCGCGATCGACGACCCGCCGGGCAGCGCCACGCGGCCGAGCGCCGCCGTGATCTCGTCGCGGGAGAACCAACGCAGCTCGAGGATCTCCTCGCCGTCGGGCACCGCGACGACCGATGCGCCGTCGGCGACGCGCGCCCGGAAGGCGCACATGAGGCTCGCGGGGAACGGCCACGGCTGCGATCCCAGGTACTCCACGCGGTCGACCGCGAGCCCCGTCTCCTCGGCGATCTCGCGCACGACCGCGGCCTCGAGCGACTCGCCGGGCTCGACGAAGCCCGCGAGCACCGAGAAGCGGTCCTGCTGCCACATCGCATTCGAGCCGAGCAGCACCCGGTCATGGTCGTCGGTGACGATCACGATCACGGCGGGATCGGTGCGCGGGAAGCGCTGGCGATCCTCGGCGAGGCAGCGCCGCGCCCATCCCGACGTGACGACCTCGGTCGCGCTGCCGCAGTTCGCGCAGAACGCATGGGTCGCATGCCAGTTCGCAAGCCCGACCGCCTCGATCGCGAGGCCCGCATCGCGGTCGTCGAGCTCGGTCGCGAGGGCGCGCAGCCCGGCCCAGCGCTCGTGGTCGGCGAGCCCGGCCGCGGCGGCGTCGTCGAGCACCCACGCCTCGATCGGGCTCCCCGGTGGCAGCGGCCGCCCTGCGCCGTCCGTGCCGGCGTCGAGCGTGCGGCCGAGGTACGCGCGGAGCGCGGGCGCGGGCAGGGTCGACGGATGGCGCAGCCCGAGCCGTCTCGAGTCGTCGCCGTCGCCGTCGCCGTCGCCGAGGAGCACGCGACCGTCGCGCACGACGAGCACGCGCGCGCGCTCGTCGGCGTCGAACGCCTCCTGCCGGCCGGGCAGCGTGCGGCTCGCGGCATCGCGGTCGAGGTGCTCGCGAGCGAGCGGCGGTGCATCCGGCCCCTGCAGCGCGTCGGAATCGAGCACGGTGCCCCTCTCGTGTGCGGCCGGAGTCGTCGGGAAGGCGTGGCGGTCGCCGGGCAGGCGCGAACACCTGCTTAGGCTGTGTGCCATGGCCAGACCCCCACTCACTCTAGCCGCGTTGGCCACGGCCGCGGTGGCGGGACTCGAGGTGCGGGCGGCCCGGGCGCACACCCGCGGCGCGGGCGGGGCGTTCGACGCCGTCGAGCTCCACGCCGTCGACGGACGTCGCCTCCTCATCCGCGCGCCGCGCTCGCAGAACGCCGAGTCGGAGCAGTCCGCCGACCTCGTGGCCCTGCGCGCGCTGACGCCCGGCATCCGTTCCCGGCTGCCCTTCGCGGTGCCCCAGTACGTGGGGCAGGCGCCGATCGGCCCGACCCGCGCGATCGTGACCGAGTTCATCCCCGGTGCGATGCGGTCGGCCGACGAGCTGACCGCCAACCCGCCGCTCGCCGCCGAGATCGGCCGCGCGATCGCCGCGATCCACGCCCTCCCGGCCGGGTTCGTCGGCGAGGCCGGCCTGCCCCGCCACACCGCCGCCGAGGCGCGGGAGTCGGTGGTCGCCGTGATCGACCGGGCGGCCGACACCGGCCGCCTGCCGGCCGCACTCGTGCGCCGCTGGGAGGAGGCCACCGACGACGAGACGCTGTGGCGGTTCGCGCCGACCGTCGTGAACGGCCAGCTCGGCGCCGAGTCGTTCCTCATCGAGGGCGACCGCGTCTCGGGCGTCGTGGGCTGGTCGGGGCTCGCCGTCGATGATCCCGCGCGCGACCTGCACTGGCTGCTCACCTCGACCGGGGCCGCCGCCGAGGAGGCGCTCGCGGCCTACGTGACCGCACGCTCGGGCGGAGCGGACGCCGAGCTCGCGCGCCGTGCGCTCCTGCATGCCGAGCTCGAGCTCGCGCGCTGGCTCCTGCACGGCGTCGACACGCGCGACGACGCGGTCGTCGAGGATGCGGTCGGGCTGCTCGACGGCTTGGTCGCGAGCGTGCACGACCTCTCGTCGGAGCCGCTCACGAGCGACACGGGGCCGATCCTCGCCGTCGACGAGGTCGAGCGCCTGCTCGACGAGACCCCTCGCGACGTGGTCGGCCGCGAGTCCGGGGCGACCATGCTCACCGACAGCTACGACATCGAGGAGCTGCGACGCCACCTCGACGGTGAGGGGGCTGCCGACCGCGCCGAGCAGCCGGCCGGCTCGCCGCCGCTCGACGCGACCGCGCCCATCCCCCTCGACCTCAGCGACTGGGGCGACGCGAAACCGCCCGCCGAGGGGAACGCGCGCGGCCGGAGCGCCTGACGCTCGAGTGCCTCACGACTCGACGACCGCGTCGCGCACCGCCGTGGGCACGACCGAGCTCCCGAGCTCCGCCGCAGCGGCCACCGCCGCGGCCGACGCCGCGGAGCGCGCGGCGACGCCGGCCCACGCCCGACGGATGGCCGCCTCGTCGTAGAGCCGGTCGGGCCGGAGCACGAGGTCGTCCTCGACGTAGTAGAACACGGCGTCGATCGCCTCGGCGGGCACGTCCGCCCACCGCGCGTACGCGAGGCGGTAGAGCGCCAGCTGCGTCTGGCGCAGCTCGAGCTCGCGCTCGTCCCGCGGCGCCGCACCGGTCTTCCAGTCGACCACCTGGTAGCGGATGCCGCGCCGCCCCGGCTCGGACCCGGGGTCGACCTCGTACACCGCGTCGAGCTTGCACACGAACACGTGCTCGTCGAGTGGCAGGTGCAGTTCGAGCTCGACCGCGACCGGCCGCCGGTCGGCCCATTCGGAGGCGGCGAACGTGGCACGCAGCCGTTCGAGGCGCGACTCGACCGGATCGTCGACGAGGTCGTCGGCGGACTCGGCATCGAGGCCGAAGTCGAGGTCGAGGGCGTCGAGATCGTCGGCGCCGCCCGCGACCGGCGCGGGGCCGCCGGCGCCGGCCGGGCCGCCGATGGAGCGCTGCTCGACCCAGGCGTGGAAGAGCGTGCCGATGCGCGTCGCGCGATACGGCCGCTGCGGCATCGGGCGCGAGAGCTCGGCGGCCACGGCGTCGGGGTCGTCGACGTAGTCCTTGAACCGCGACGCCGGCACACGGGTGGGCACCGCCGCGCCCGTGCGCCCGGCGGCACGCCGGCGACGCTCCTCGAGCAGCATCCGGATCTCGTCGGCGAGCACCGGCCCGATGCCGGCGCCGCTCGGCCCCGCGGCGGCCTCGCGCACCGCGTCGGCCGCGCGGATGATCGCGGGGCGCCGCACGCCGAGCGGGTCGAGCGGCCAGCTCACGCGCGAGGCCTCGGCCGTGCGCGGGTTCTCGGGCTCCTCGGGTGCGGCCGGCAGTGCGGCCGGATCGGCCACGCCCACCAGGACGAGCTCGCGCAGGAACGTGCTCGGCGGCCGCGGCGACTTCTGCGTCGCCCACCACGACCCGGTGAGCAGGAGCTCGGCCCGGGCGCGGGTGACGCCCACGTACGCCAGTCGCCGCTCCTCCTCGGCGTGCCGTTCGCGGTTCTCGGCCGCGTAGGCGCGCACGGACTCGTCGAACTCGGCCTGGCTCTGCACGCCGCGCCAGGCGAGCTCGGGGATCTCGTCGCGGTCGCCGCGGAACTCGTCGGGCAGCATGCCGAACGCGAGCCAGCCCTTGCCGCTGCGCGGCTTCGAGGGCAGCTCGTCCTCGACCAGGCGCGGGATCGCGACGAGATCCCACTCGAGGCCCTTCGAGCCGTGGATCGAGAGGACCTGCACGGCGCCGGGTTCGGGGTCGTCCTGTCGGGGGCTCAGCCGGTCGCGCTGCTCGGCCTCGGTCAGCCAGCCGAGGAAGGCGCCCAGCGTGGCGTGCTCGGCCGTGTCGACGAAGCCCGCGACGAGATCGTCGAACGTCTCGAGGCTCGCCGCGCCGAGCGGCTGCGCCGGGTTGGCGGCGACCTCGATGTCGAGCAGGAGCTCCTGCTGCACGAGCGTCACGAAGTCGACGAGCCCGAGCCCGGCGCGGCGCCGCAGCGACTGCAGCTGCGCGCCCGCGCGACGCAGCCGGGCGAGGCCCTCGGACGTGAACCCCGCGAGCGCCCGGTGCTCGTCGGGCGCCGTGAGCACGAAGTCGAGCGCGTCGACGATCGACGGAGACTCGTCGGGCGCGATCGACCCGCGGATGCCCTGGCGCACCTCGTCGGCGAGGCGGCGCGTCGCGAGGTCGCGCTCGGCGAGCCATCGGGCGAGCGCGCCGAGCGCGGCGAGGTCGGCCGTGCCGACACGCCATCGCGCGCCCCCGAGCAGGCGCAGCAGCTCGGAGCCGGCGGTGGGGTCGTGCACCACGCGGAGCGCGCAGACCAGGTCGGCGATGACGGGCTGGTCGAGGAGCCCCGCCACGCCGAGCACGTGCACCGGCACGCCGCGCTCGCGCAGGGCTGCGGCGAAGAGGTCGACATGGGTGAAGGTGCGGCACAGCAGCGCGCCCGTCCGCCCGCCGGGCCGCATGCGCTCGGCGAACCAGGAGGCGACCGCGGCGGCCTCGGCGTCGATCGTCTCGTGCCAGGAGATCTCGAGCCGGCCCGGCCCGGCGAACGGCGACGGCCGCAACGGCGACTTGGCGATGCCCGCGTCGAGCGGCGCGATGAGGGCGTTCGCCGCCTCGAGCACGATGACGGGGTTGCGCCAGCTCGTCGAGAGGTCGTAGGCCTGCGCCGAGCCCGAGGGCGCGAAGTCGGACGCGAACCGGGCGAGGTTCGCCGCGCTCGCGCCGCGCCATCCGTAGATCGACTGGTCGGGGTCGCCGACCGCCATCACCGGATGGCCCCGGAACAGCGTCGCGAGCAGGCGCGTCTGCACGACGCTCGTGTCCTGGTACTCGTCGAGGAGCACGGTCGCGTACCGCTCGCGGTGCGCCTCGGCCACCTCGGGATGCGCCGTGCAGATCTGCAGCGCGAGGGCGACCTGGTCGGAAAACTCGACCACGCCTCGGCGCTGCTTGGCCGCGGCGTATGCGTCGGCGAGATCGAGCAGCGGCGGCAGCGCGTCGACGACGCCGAGGGCCGAGACGAAGCTCTCGAACGGCGTGCGCTTGCGGGGCGCCTCGATCGGCAGGTCGGCCATCGCGAGGAACTCGCGGGCGAACGCGCGGACGTCGCCGCTGTCGGTCACGTTCTCGGCGAGCGCGCGGCTGAGGCTCAGCACCGCGCCGGTGACGCGGTCGAGCGAGGCGTCGAGCTCGACGAGCCGGTCGTCGGCCGATGCGGCGACGATGCTGCGCGCGAGCTGCCATGCCGCGGCCTCGCCGAGGATCGCCGCGTCGGGCTCGCGGCCGATACGCAGCGCGTGCTCGCGGTAGATCGCGCCCGCGAAGGCGTTGTACGTGAAGACGGCGGCGGACTCGAGCGGGTCGAGCCGCACGTCGGCGATGCCCTCGGCGACGAGCTGTGCGACGCGTTCGCGCACGCGCTCGGCGAGCTCGCCGGCGGCCTTGCGCGTGAAGGTGAGGCCGAGCACCTCGGGCACGTCGACCAGCCCGTTGGCGAGCAGCCACACCACTCGGTTGGCCATCGTCTCGGTCTTGCCGCTGCCGGCACCCGCCACGACGATGCTCTGGCCGTGCGGGTCGGCCTCGATCACGGCGCGCTGCTCGGGCGTGGGCTCGTGCAGCCCGAGGCGGCGGGCGATCTCGCCGGCGCCGATCCGCGCGGTGCGGGGCGCGCTCATGCCGAGACCGCCGGAACCAGGTGCACGCGGTACCGCCAGTCGCCGAAGCGCGACCCGTGCGCCAGCTCGACGGGCGACTCGAAGGCCGCGCCGGCCATGATCCGCGCCACCTCGTCGAGCCGCTCGCGGAACGCCGCCTCGGCCTCGTCGTCGAACGGCTGCTGCGCCCGCTCGGTGTAGAGCCGACCGCCGACCGGGCGGGCCACGTACACGAGCTTCGCGCCGCCGAACCGCCCAGCGTTCGGCAGCACGCCCGCGCGCGCAGCGAGCTGGTACGCGGCCAGCTGCGGGTGCGCGGCGGTCTGCGCTGCGGTCGGCGGCGTCCGGCCGGTCTTGAGGTCGACGATCACGGTGGTGCCGTCGGGCGAGGCCTCGACGCGGTCGATCGTGCCGCTGATGCGCACGCGGCCGAGCACGAGCGTGAACCGCCCCTCGGCGCCCAGCACCACGACGCCGTCGTCGGCGGCGTTGCGCAGGTAGTCGGCGGCGCCCTCGGTCATGCGGCGGGCGCCGCGGCGCTCGCGCTCGGCGACCCAGCCCGCGTCGAACCGGAGATCGCGCCAGCGCCGCTCGACCGACGCCCACAGCGTCTCGACGTCGACCTCGCCCTCGCTCGCGGCCGCCTCTTCGACGACCGCATGCACGATGGTGCCGATCGAGGCTGCGAGACCCGATGGAGGCTGCGCGACGTGATCGACGAACCATCCGAGCGGCGATTCCTCGACCCGGTCGATCTGCGACGGCGAGACCGGGACGAGCGCCTCGGGGTCGCCGTCGAGGTCGACGAGCGGCGCGGTCGTGGTCGGCTCGGCCAGCCCGTACCAGTCGTCGGGATGCGCGCCGGGCACGCCCTGCTCGGCCAGGAGTGCGAGGGCGGCCGCGGCCTCGCGGTCGCCGGCCGACGCATCGCGGCGCAGGGCTCCGACGAGCCCCCGCAGGTGCAGCGGCCGCCGCCGGCGCGTCGCGACGCGCGCCGGCGCGAAGCCCATCAGCACCGACGGCTGCTCGTCGTCGGTCGCGGTGCAGGCGAGCACCACCTGGCGCCGCGCCCGAGAGATCGCGAGCGCGAAGAGCCGCAGCTCGTCGGCGCGCACCGCGGCCCTCACCGCCGAGGCGCTCTCGGGCTCGGGCAACGGAGCACCAGCCCGCACGGCGGCCGCCGCGCGACCGAGGGCGCCGGCGTGGAGCAGCGTGCCCCGCGGCCGGAGGTTCGGCCACACGCCGTCCTGCAGGCCCGCGACGACCACGACGTCGAACTCGCGGCCGATGAGCGCCGGCGGCGTGGCGAGCACCACGGCGTCGGCGCCGCGCTCGGGCGCGAGCGAGTCCTCGGGCAGCGCGTTCTGCCGCATCTCGTCGACGAAGCGGCGCGCGGGCGCGCCCGGCTCCCGCTCGACGAAGCGACGCGCGGCGGCGAACAGGGCCACGACGGCGTCGATCGAACGGTTCGCCTCGTCGGCGAGCACGCCGCTGCCGGCGGCCTGCGCCGCCCACTCCGCCTCGAGCCCGCTGTCGTGCCAGAGCAGCCACAGCAGTTCCTCGACGGTGGCCCCGCGTGCCGCCGACCGGCGGGCGGAGTCGAGCAGGGCGGCGAGGCGCCCCGCGCGCCGGCCGGACGGCGCGTCGATCGTGGCGAAGCCGCCCGGCACGCCGAGCGCCTCGACGAGCAGCTCGTCGGCGCTGCGCACCCCGCCCGCCGCGAGCTCCTCGTGGCGCAGCGCGAGCCGCAGGCGCCGGAGCCCGACGCGGTCGAGCCGGCCGAGCGGACCGGTGAGCAGCGCGGTCGCCGACTCGGGCGAGAGCGGCTCGAGGCCGAGCACGCACGACGCGGCCGCGAGCAGCGCCGCCGAACCGGGGGCATCGCGCAGCGCCGTGCGCGCGACGCCGCCCGACACCGGCACGTCGGCCGCGGCGAGCGCGCGCGCGAACGACGGGATCTCGGCACCCGAGCGGAGCACGACCGCCATGGCCGACCACGGCACGCCGTCGAGCAGGTGGCGCTCGCGCAGGAGGGTCGCCACCTGTGCGCCCTCGGCCCCGGGCGAGGACGCCTCGATGCCGACGACCGGCTCGAGCGGGTCGCCGTCGCGCTCGAGCGCCGCCACGTGCACGGCCGCCCGGTGCGTGCCGCCGAGCGCCGTGCCGATGTGGGCGGCGACCTGCGCGAACAGCTCGCGGTGCGCGGCGCGGCCGCGGTGCACGACGGGCAGCTCGACCCGGCGCACGTCGCACCCGCCGAGGGCCGCCGACAGCGACCCGAGCAGGTCGGCGCGGCCTCCGCGGAATCCGTTGCTCGCGACATCCGGATCGCCGAACGCGACGATCTCGACGCCGCGCGCGGCGAACGCCCCGAGCAGTGCCGCGCCGCCCTCGGTCGCCTCCTGCGCGTCGTCGACCACGATGAGCCGCAGCCCCGCGAGGGCGCCCAGCGCGGCCGCATCGCGCGGGTCGTCGAGGCTGCCGCGCACGATCGCGGCGGCGTAGGCGCCGAGCTCGGCCGAGTCGTACTGGGTGGGTCGCAGCTGTTCCTTCACCTCGGCGTACTCGGCGAGGAAGCGCGCCGCGGCGATCCATTCGGGCCGCTCGGCGCGCCGGCCGAGCTCGGCGAGCTCGGCCGGCCCGACGCCCTGCTCGACGGCGCGCATCATCAGGTCGCGCAGCTCGGACCGGAACCCGCGGAGCGCGCGCACGTCGGCGGAGAGCGCCTCGGGCCAGTCGGGACCGCCGCCGTCGAGCGCCTGGGCCTCGAGCAGCTCGCCGATGACCTGGTCGTGCTCGGCGCCCGTGAGGAGCGTGACCGCCCGGCCGGTGCGCGCGCGGACGAGGTCGTACGCCACGGCGTTCGCGGTCCGCGCGAGCGCCCCGCGCGTGGTGAGCCCGAGCCGCACGGCGAGCGCGTCGCGCAGGCTCGCCGCCGTGCGCCGCGTGGCCGCGAGCATGAGCACCGCGGCGGGGTCGAGCCCGCCCGCCACGCGCTCGGCGACCAGCTCGATCGCGAGCCGGGTCTTGCCCGAGCCGGGCGCCCCGAAGACGGCGGCGTGCCCCTCGCCGACGAGGTCGCCGACGGAGCGGACGGGGGGCGCGTCGAGCTGCATGCCGCCCACGGTATCCGTGTCCGCCGACAGTGAACGTGACGGGGCCCGCCGCCCGCGTGTCGTAGTGTGCTGTCAACGACAGAAAGGCGAATCGTGGACCTTCGCATCGGCATCCAGAACTCCCCCCGCGAGCTCGCGTTCGAGACCTCGCAGACGGCGGCGGAGGTCGAGCAGGCCGTCGCCGCGGCACTCTCCGGCCAGGCGCCGGTGCTGCGCCTGACGGACGCGAAGGGCACCGTGTACGTGGTCCCCGCCGCGGCCCTCGCCTATGTCGAGATCGGCACCGAAGAGGCGCGCCGCATCGGGTTCGTCGGCTGATGGAGCTGCTCTTCGTCACGCTCGGCGGCGCGATCCTCGGCCTCGGCGCGCGCTACGCGCTGCCCCGCCGGCACACCTACGGCGTGGTGCTCGTGCCCGCGATCGGCGCGGCCGTGGCCGCCGTCGCGTGGGTCGCGCTCACCTGGCTCGGCCTCGCCTGGGACGGCGGCTGGATCTGGGCGATCTCGCTCGTCGTCGCCGGCCTCGCCGCGGCCGGGACGGCGCTGCTGATCGGGCCGCGCCGCGAGCGCGACGACGCCGACACCTTCGCCCGGCTCGCGAAGTTCGGGCTCGCGCACCGCTGAGTCCGCGCGGTCGCGGGCACGCCCGGGCGACCCGTCGAGCCCGCGGCCTCAGGCCGTGAGCCCCAGCGCGTCCATCCGCCTCGTGTGCGAGGCGATGAGCTCGGTGAACACGGGCTCGACGTCGGCGCCGAGCGCCCCCGTCGACTCCGAGGCGCGCAGCGCCGACCGAGCGACGAGCAGGGTGTCGCCCACGAGGCTCCGACCCCAGAGCGCCAGCCGGTCGGCGAGCGTCGGGTCGGCCGCGATCGCGCGCTCAAGCTCGCGCTCGACGACCTCGGCGATGTCGCGCTCGGCGAGGACGGCCCGCACGCGCGTGCCGAGCTCGGCGGGCATCCCCTCGGCGAGGCGCGAGAAGTAGTCGTCGAGCATGCCCGACGTGATGTGGATGCCGAGCAGCAGCTCGGTCCAGTCGGCCCCGGAGGTCGCCTGCCGGAACCGGTCGGTCGCGGGGGCGAACGGCGCCATGACCTCCGAGGGCTCCTCGCCGAGGCGGCGCAGTTCCGAGATGAGCTCGTGGTGCTTGCGCAGCGCGACGCCGGCGGCGGCGCTCAGGCCCTCCTTCGCGCCGAGGTCGGGCGCGGTCGCGACGGCCTTGGCGAGGCTCTCGAAGAACTCGAGCTGGATGTACGCCGCCTGGCCGAGGAAGGCCACCTGATCGGGCACGACCTCGGTGAAGTCGATGCGCGTGAGCTCGGTCGGCGCCACGCGCGGACGCGTCCGCGGCGCATCGGGCCGCGGCAGGCGGGGCTTCGACCAGTTCACCACGCAGGACAGCATATCCGGGGGCTCCCAGCGCGCTCGGATAGGCTGGTGGGGCACGCGGGCGATGGAACCGCGGCCGTGCGCCTGGGATCGGAACAGGGCGCACCTTCAATTCCGCATCACCGACAGGCAGATCACGTGACCACGTTCACCGAACTCGGCATCGCGCCCGACATCGTCGAGGCCCTCGCCGGGAAGGGCATCCTCGATGCCTTCCCCATCCAGGAGCAGACCATCCCGCTGGCCCTCACCGGCCAGGACATCATCGGCCAGGCCAAGACCGGCACGGGCAAGACCTTCGGGTTCGGCCTGCCGCTCGTCCAGCGCCTCGGCGACGACCCCGAGCCCGGCGTCAAGGCCCTGATCGTGGTGCCGACGCGCGAGCTGTGCGTGCAGGTCACGGAAGACCTCGAGCTCGCGACGTCCAACCGCCCGACGAAGATCGTGTCGATCTACGGCGGCAAGGCGTACGAGGGCCAGATCGAGCAGCTCAAGGCGGGCGCGCAGATCGTCGTCGGCACGCCGGGCCGCCTCCTCGACCTCGCGAGCCAGCGGCTGCTCTCCCTCAAGGCCGTGAGCGAGATGGTGCTCGACGAGGCCGACAAGATGCTCGACCTCGGCTTCCTCGCCGACATCGAGAAGCTGTTCTCGCAGACGCCCGCGACCCGTCACACCATGCTGTTCTCGGCGACCATGCCCGGCCCGATCGTCGCGCTCGCGCGACGTTTCATGTCCAAGCCCATCCACATCCGCGCGAACGACCCCGACGAGGGCCTCACGCAGGCGAACATCAAGCACCTCATCTACCGCGCGCACTCGCTCGACAAGGACGAGGTGATCTCGCGCATCCTCCAGGCCGAGGGGCGCGGCAAGACCGTGATCTTCACGCGCACCAAGCGCGCGGCGGCCAAGCTCGTCGAGGAGCTCAACGACCGGGGCTTCAACGCCGCCGCCGTGCACGGCGATCTCAACCAGGATCAGCGCGAGCGGGCGATGGCCGCGTTCAAGGCCGGCAAGAAGGATGTGCTGATCGCCACGGACGTCGCCGCGCGCGGCATCGACGTCGACGACGTGACGCACGTGATCAACCACACGATCCCCGACGACGAGAAGGCCTACCTGCACCGCGTGGGCCGCACCGGCCGCGCGGGCAAGACCGGCATCGCCGTGACCTTCGTCGACTGGGACGACCTGCACAAGTGGGCGCTGATCAACCGCGCCCTCGAGTTCGGCCAGCCCGAGCCGACCGAGACCTACTCGTCGAGCCCCCACCTGTACACCGACCTCGACATCCCCGAGGGCACGAAGGGGCGCATCAAGCCGGCCGCGGCGGCGCCGCCGACCCGGTCGAGCACCGCGGGCCGTCGCGAGGGCGAGAAGGCGGCGGATGACGCGTCGCGCCCCGCACGTTCGCGCTCGCGTCGCCGGACCCGCTCGGGTGCGCCCGTGGGCGAGGCCGCGGCGTCCGCCGACGGTCCCGAGAGGGCCGGCGCCTCGGACGAGTCGAAGCAGCCCGGCGCGGGCACGCACGACGGCAAGGGTGCGGAGCACCACGACGGCAACGCCGCCCCGCGTCGCCGTCGGCGTCGCCGCGGCCCCCGCACGGGCGGCGCGGCGCCGATCGCGTAGCCTCCCCGGCGCGGCCTACCGCGCGGGCTCGCCTGCGAGCGGCAGCACGGGCCGCGCCCCCGTCGCCTCGGCGACGAGGCGCGCGACCACGTCGGGATCCGTCACGTACTCGCCGATCCGGTTCGCCTTGCCGAGCCCGTGGTAGTCGCTCGACCCCGTGACGGCGAGACCGAGCCTGGCCGCCAGTGCGCGCAGACGCGGCCTGGATGCGGCGGTGTTCTCCGGATGGTCGACCTCGAGGCCGAACAGCCCCGCGTCGACGAAGCGGCGGAGTCGCTCCTCGGTGAGCACCTCCTCGGCGCCGCGCGTACCGGGGTGGGCGAGCACCGGGACGCCGCCGGCGGCGCGGATCAGCCGGATGCCCGTGAGCGGGTCGGGCGCGTAGTGCGGCTGGGCGTAGCCGGCACGCCAGTGGAGGATGCCGGCGAACGCCTCGGAGCGCGTGGCGGCGTGGCCGCGGGCGACGAGCGCGTCGGCGATGTGGGGCCGCCCGATGGTCGAGCCGTCCGTCGTCTGGGCGAGCACGTCGTCCCACGTGAGGTCGTAGTCGGCGGCGATCCGGCGCACGATGCTCTCGGCGCGCGTGAGTCGCGACGCGCGGATCCGCTCGGTCTCCTCGCGGAGCCCCGCGTCGAGCGGGTCGACCAGGTAGCCGAGCACGTGCACGCTCGAGAACTGCACGCGGGTCGAGAGCTCCATCCCGGGGATGAGGATGAGGCCGGCGGCCCGCGCCGCGTCGGAGGCCTCGGCCCATCCCGCGGTCGAGTCGTGGTCGGTGATGGCGAACGCCCGGAGGCCCGCGCGCGCGGCCGCGCCGACGAGCTCTGCGGGGGTGTCCGTGCCGTCGGAGACCGTGGAGTGCGTGTGCAGGTCGGCCGCGACGTGGACGGGGGGTTCGGCCATGCTCCCATCGTAGGCGCGGCGTTCCCCGGCGACTCCCAGCCGACATGCGGCGGACTCGCGCCGTTCGCCGCCGGCGCTCCCCTACGCTGGGTCGGATGCTCCCCCGGATCCTCGGCTGGTCGGTCGTGCTCGGCACCGCGGCGGTCGCGGCCGTCCTGGCGTGGCCGCAGGCGTTCGGGCTGCAGGACCAGTGGATCGCCGCGCACGTCGTCGCACTGCGGGGCGCGGCGGCGGTGTGCGCCGGTGCGACGGCCGCGGTCTTCGGCCTGCTCGCGCTGACCGGTCCGGGCCGGCGGTTCGCCGCCGCCATGGCGACGATCCTCATGGTCTTCGCCGTGGGCAACGCGGGGGTGCTCGCCGCCCGCGGGCTGGGTGCCCCGCGGGACTCGGCCCAGGCCGCGACCGACTCGATCACCGTGCTCTCCTGGAACACGCTCGGCGAGGTGCCCGATGCGTCGACCATCGCGGGGCTCGCCCTCGACGAGGGCGCCGACGTCGTCGTGCTCCCCGAGACGACCGAGCCGCTCGGCGAGGACGTGGCGGTCGCGATGCGCGAGGGCGGCCGGCCCATGTGGGTGCACACGCAGGCCTTCGACGAGGTCGCCAAGGCGCGCTCGACCACGCTGCTCATCTCCCCCGACCTCGGCGACTACCGGGTCGTCAACGAGGCGTTCCCCGGCCCTCCCGGCAACACGAACACGCTGCCGAGCGTCGTCGCCGAACCGGTGGGCGGCGACGGCCCGCGCATCGTCGCGGTGCACGCGGTCGCGCCCATCCGCTGGGAGCTTCGCAACTGGCGCAGCGACCTCGACTGGCTCGCCGGGCAGTGCTCGGGCGAGGACGTGATCATGGCCGGCGACTTCAACGCCACGGTCGATCACTTCGCGGGACGCGGCGTCGACGGCGGCGACCTCGGCCGGTGCGCGGATGTCGCGGCGCGGGCCGGATGGGGCGGCGTCGGCACGTGGCCGACCCGCCTGCCGGCCCTCCTCGGCAGCCCCATCGACCACGTGATGGCCACGCCGTCGTGGAGCGTCGCGGACTTCCGCGTGGTCGAGGGGCTCGACGACGCCGGCAGCGACCACCGCCCCATCGTCGCGACGCTCGTGCGCGCCTGAGCGGGCCGTCCGGCCCCGTCCGCCCGGTGCGAGAATGGGTCGCATGACCAACACCGGCGACGCCACCGCGACGGCCCCCGAGGCCCGCTCCACCGACGAACTGCCCGCCGAGGAGTCGGACGACCGCAACGCGAACCGTTCGACGACGCCCGAGTCCGAGGGCTTCAAGTCCTTCATCTTCGGGGGCTGGGCCGAGCGCGACGAGCCGGCGCCCACCCCGCGCGAGCAGGCCGCGTACGCCGCGGCGCGGCGCGAGCGCGTGTCGGCCGAGTTCCCGGGGCAGCGATTGATCATCCCCGCCGGCGACGTCAAGCAGCGCGCTAACGACACCGACTACCCGTTCCGCGCGCACTCCGCCTTCGCCCACCTGACCGGCTGGGGCGCCGACTCCGAGCCCGGTGCCGTGCTCGTCATGGAGCCCACCGGCGAGGCGGGGCATGCCGCGACGGTCTACTTCCGCGAGCGCGCGGGCCGCGACTCAGAGGAGTTCTACGCCAACGCCGCGATCGGCGAGTTCTGGATCGGCCCCCGCCCGTCGCTCGCGCACGTCGCGGCCGACCTGCGGGTCGCGACGAAGGGCATCGCCGAGTTCGACCGCGTGATCGACGCGGTCGACACCGCGACGCTCGTGGTCCGCGAGGCCGATGCCGCCCTCACCGAGCGCGTCGACCACGCCCGCCTGCGCTTCGCGGCCGAGGCCGCGCTCTCGACCAACGCGTCCGACGCGCCGTTCAGCCTCGAGGTCAACGCCGAGCACGAGCCCGACGCCGAGCTCGCGCGCGTGCTCTCCGAGCTGAGGCTCGTGAAGGACGAGTACGAGATCGCCGAGCTGCGCGCCGCGGTCGACGCGACCGAGCGCGGCTTCGCCGAGGTGCTCGCCGAGCTCCCGCGCATCACGAGCGAGGTGCGCGGCGAGCGCGTGATCGAGGGCGTGTTCGCGACCCGCGCGCGGCTGGACGGCAACGACGTCGGCTACGCCTCGATCGCGGCGGCCGGCCCGCACGCGACGATCCTGCACTGGACGCGCAACGACGGCCCCGTCGTGCCGGGCGACCTCGTGCTGCTCGACGCGGGCGTCGAGCGCGACAGCTACTACACGGCCGACATCACGCGCACGTTCCCGGTGAACGGCACGTTCTCGCCCGTGCAGCGGCAGGTGTACGAGGCGGTGCTCGAGGCGGCGGATGCCGCGTTCCGCGTCGTTCGGCCCGGCGCGATCTTCCGCGAGGTGCACGCCGCCGCGATGGCGGTCATCGCGCGCAAGACGGCCGAGTGGGGCTTCCTGCCGGTCTCGGCCGAGGAGTCGCTCAAGCCCGAGCACCAGTTCCACCGCCGCTACATGGTGCACGGCACGAGCCACCACCTCGGCCTCGACGTGCACGACTGCGCGCAGGCCCGTCGGACCCTCTACATGGACGGCGTGCTCGAGCCGGGCATGGTGTTCACGATCGAGCCGGGCCTGTACTTCCAGCCCGACGACCTGACGGTGCCCGAGGAGTTCCGCGGCATCGGCGTGCGCATCGAGGATGACATCGTGGTGACGGCCGACGGCGCCGAGAACCTCTCGGCGGGCATCCCGCGCACGGCCGACGAGGTCGAGGCGTGGGTGCGCGGCGCCCGTCGCTGATCAGTCGGCGTGCGCGGCGCTCGCCTGGCGAGCGGCGCGTCGCGCACGCCACCACGCCCAGAACCGGTCGAGCAGGCGCTTGAGCCGGCCCGCGAGCCGGCGCGCCCACGCGAACTCGGTGCCGAGGATCGCGAGGCCGAGGAACACGACGAGCCATCCCGGCCCGGGCAGGGGCACGAGCGCGAGCCCGCCGATCGCGATCACGGCACCGAGCACGCCGACGCCGAACCGGTAGGCCGAGCGCAGCCCGGGGTGCCGGTCGATGCGGCGGCGGACGGCGCGCAGCCACCGGCGGATCGGCCGCTCGGGCCGCTCGGCCTCGACGATCTCGGCCGCGATCTCGCGCTCCAGCGCGAAGGGCTCGCGGTCGGGTCGACGGGCGGGATCGGCCATGCCGACACGGTACGGGCCGAGGCTGGGAGCCTCGCGAGTGCCGCGTGGGAGCCGGCTACGCGTCGCCGCGCTCGCGGGCGGCGCGGCGCGCGGCATCCTGCGCCTCGCCGTAGGTCATCGGCCGGGCGTCGTCGGCGGGACGCGTCCCGGGCGTGCCGCCCTCGCCGGACGGCGGCTCCGTCGCTCCGGGCTCGGCGGGCCGCGCCGGCTCCTCGGCGGGCCGCTCGGCCGGCGGGGGCACGACGGGCGGTGCCGCGCTCGGCCTCGGCGGCGCCGCGGCATCCGTCACCCCCAGCACCTGCCGGGCACGTACGACGTGCTCGGGCTCGGCGATCACCGCGTACCGCGTCGCGAGCACCTGCATGACCGAGGTGAAGTCGCGCCGGCGGCGGTTGATCGAGTACGACACGACGCTGAAGATCATGCCGAACCCGGCACCGATGAGGATCGCGGCGCCGAGGATGCCGAGCGACGTGCCCGACGGCGAGAAGATGAACAGCAGCAGGCCGAGGAACGTGCCGAACCACGCCCCCGAGAGCGCCCCGGCGCCAGCGGCGCGACCCCAGCTGAGCGTCCCCGTGATGCGCTCGACGCTCGTGAGGTCGTGGCCGACGATCGAGAGCTCCCGCACGGGGAACTCGGCCTTCGCGAGCCGGTCGACCGCCTCCTGCGCCTCCTGGTACGTCTCGTAGCTCGCGACGGTCTCGCCCTTGGGCAGCGTCGGGAAGGCGCGGCCGATGCGACCGCCGAACGGGCTCTGCGTGCTCACCCGGCCATTGTCCCACGGGCCCCGTCGCGCCCGCCGGAAGGGCGCGGCTCGGGGGTAAGTTGGAGGCGTGAGCGCCACGAGAGTCTTCGTCGCCCGACTCGCCGGGTGCCCCGTCTTCGACCCCGCGGGCGACCGCGTGGGCAAGGTACGCGACGTGCTCGTCGTGTACCGCAAGTCCGATCCGCCGCGCGTGGTGGGCCTCATCGTCGAGATCCCGGGCAAGCGCCGGGTGTTCGTCTCGATCGGGCGGGTCACCTCGATCGGCGGCGGCCAGATCATCACGACGGGCCTGATCAACCTGCGCCGGTTCGAGCAGCGCGGCGGCGAGGTGCGCGTGATCGCCGAGATGCTCGGCCGCAAGGTCGCCTTCAACGACGGCTCGGGCACAGCGTCGATCGAGGATGTCGCGATCGAGGAGCGCGAGCCCGGCGAGTGGGAGGTCGACCAGCTGTTCGTGCGGCGGCCCAAGACGAGCGCGTCGCCGTTCGCGAAGGGCCCGTCGGCGTACGTCACGTGGCGCGAGGTGCGCGAGACGACCGCCGCAGGCGAGGCGCAGTCGGCCGAGCAGCTGATCGCCACGTACTCCGAGCTGAAGCCCGCCGACCTCGCGAACACGCTCCTCGACCTGCCGCCGCGGCGCCGGCAGGAGGTCGCGGCCGAGCTGCCCGACGACCGGCTCGCCGACGTGCTCGAGGAGATGCCGGAGTCCGACCAGGTCGAGATCCTCGCCAAGCTCGGCGACGACCGCGCGGCCGACGTGCTCGACCACATGCAGCCCGACGACGCCGCCGACCTCATCGCGCAGCTGCCCGAGGACCGCGGCGAGCACCTGCTCGAGCTCATGGAGCCCGAAGAGGCGGAGGACGTGCGCTTCCTGCTCTCCTACGGCCCCGACACCGCGGGCGGCCTCATGACCACCGAGCCGATCATCGTGTCGGCGGATGCCACGGTGGCCGAGGGCCTCGCCCTGATCCGCCGCCACGACCTGCCGCCCGCGCTCGGCGCGGCCGTGTGCGTGACCCTGCCGCCGTACGAGCCGCCCACCGGGCGCTTCCTCGGGATCGTGCACTTCCAGCGGATGCTGCGCTACCCGCCGCACGAGCGCCTTGGCTCCCTCATCGACCAGGGGCTCGAGCCCGTCACGGCCGACACCTCCGCCGCCGAGGTGAGCCGCATCCTCGCCAGCTACGATCTGGTGTCGGTCCCCGTCGTCGACGAGAAGCACCGGCTCGTCGGCGTCGTCACGATCGACGACGTGCTCGACTACCTGCTGCCCGATGACTGGCGCAGTCATCCCGATGACGAATCGGAGGTGACGAGACGCGCGACCGCCCGCGCCCAGCTGGCCACCGGCAGTATCCCGATCGCACCCGGAAGGAGGGCAGGAGATGGCTCGCGCTGAGTCCGACGACCGTCGGTTCGACACCCCGAAGGGGCTGCGGCGATCTACGCCGCCCCTGCGCCTCTCCGGCGACCGGGATCGCTTCGGGCGGTTCACCGAGTGGGTCGCGCGCGCGATGGGCACGCCGTGGTTCCTCCTCGCGCTCTCGCTCTTCGTCGTCGCGTGGATGCTCTGGAACACGTTCGCGCCGGCCGACTGGCAGTTCGACCGCGCCGACTACGGGTTCATCGCGCTGACGCTCGTGCTCTCGCTGCAGGCCTCGTACGCGGCGCCGCTGATCCTGCTCGCGCAGAATCGGCAGGACGACCGCGACCGCGTGCAGATCGAGCAGGACCGCCAGCGCGCGGAGCGCAACCTCGCCGACACCGAGTACCTCGCCCGCGAGGTCGTGGCCCTGCGTCTCGCGGTGCGCGACCTCGCGTCGAAGGAGTTCATCCGGCAGGAGCTGCGGCAGGTGCTCGACGAGCTCGACCGTCGCGACGAGGAGGAGGCGACGCATGCCGCGTCCTGACGCGGCCGACGTCGAGCGCGCCGTGCGGGCCGCCCTCGCCGCCGTCGTCGACCCCGAGATCCGCAAGCCGATCACCGAGCTCGACATGGTCGAGCGGGTCGCGGCGACCGAGACGGGCGTCGAGGTGGGCATCCGGCTCACGATCGTCGGCTGCCCCGCGTCCGACCGCATCGAGCGCGACGTGCGCGCGGCGGCCGAGCAGGTCGTCGGCGCCGGCAACGCGGTGGTCGAGCTCGGCGTCATGACGCCCGAGCAGCGCGCGGCGCTCACCGAGCGGCTCCGCGGCGGCCGGGCCGCGCGCGGCAATCCGTTCGGGCCGGGCACGCTCACGCGCGTGGTCGCAGTCACGAGCGGCAAGGGCGGCGTCGGCAAGTCGACGCTCACGGCCAACCTCGCGGTCGCGCTCGCGGCGCGCGGGCTCTCGGTCGGCCTCGTCGACGCCGACGTGCACGGCTTCTCGATCCCCGGCCTGCTCGGGCTGGTCGACGAGCACGGTACCGCCTCACGCCCCACCCGGGTCGACGACATGATCCTGCCACCCGTGGCGCACGGCGTGAAGGTGATCTCGATCGGGATGTTCGTCGAGCCGACCGAGCCCGGGGGCCGCGGCTCGTCGGTCGCGGTCGCCTGGCGCGGCCCGATGCTGCACCGCACGCTGCAGCAGTTCCTGACCGACGTGTACTTCGGCGACCTCGACGTGCTGCTCGTCGACCTGCCGCCCGGCACGGGCGACGTCGCGATCTCGCTCGGCCAGCTGCTGCCGAACGCCGAGGTCGTCGTGGTCACGACCCCGCAGCCCGCGGCGGCCGACGTGGCCGAGCGTTCGGGCCTCGTGGCCCGGCAGACGGGCCAGCGCGTGGTGGGCGTGATCGAGAACATGGCGGGCCTCGCGCAGCCCGACGGCTCGCTGCTCGACCTGTTCGGCTCGGGCGGCGGCGACGAGGTCGCGCGGCGGCTGTCGGCGGGCGTCGAGGATCCGGTGCCGCTGCTCGCGAGCGTGCCCCTCAGCGTCGCGCTCCGCCGCGGCGGAGACGAGGGCCGGCCCGTGGTGCTCGCCGAGCCCGACGACCCGGCCGCACGCGCAATCGAGCAGGCCGCCGCCGCGCTCGCTGCCCGCCCGCGCTCGCTCGCGGGGCGCCGCCTCGACGTCTCGGTGCGGTGAACCGGATGCCGCGCGCCGACCGCCCGCGTCGCGAGCTCGCGGCCGCCCTCCTCGCCGCCGCCGTCGCCACGGGCCTCGGCGCGTGCGCCCCCGGCGCGCCGGCGGAGACCGACGACGCCGATCTCCCGGAGGGCCTCACGGTCGCCGTGCAGCAGGGCCGGCTCGACGCGCCGCAGGGCCGCCTCGTGCTGCACTTCGAGAACACCGGCGACCCGCTGACGGTCACCGCGCTCGAGGTCCGCTCCCCCGCTCTCGAGCCCGGCATGCGCCGGGACGAGCCGTTCGAGCTCGGCGCCGACGACGCGCTCGACATCCGGCTCGACCTCACCGGCACCGTGTGCGACGGCGATCCGGCCGGCATCGAGATCGCGGTCGACGTGCAATCGGCCGACGGCGCCGAGCCGTCCGGCGTGCTCGTGCCCGAGGATCCGTTCGGCACGATGGCGAGGATCGCCGACGCCGACTGCCTCGCCGAGTCCGCCGCCGCCGTGGCCGCGATCTCGATGCCCGAGCGCCTTCGCAGTGAGGGCTCGGGCGAGGCGAGGCGCGCGTGGATCGACGTGCGCGTCGAACCCGTGGCCACGGGCGGCGGCACGATGCACCTGGATGGCGTCTCCGCGACGACCCTGCTCGGCAACGAGGAGGGGCTCGACTGGCCGCTCGACCTCGACGTCGCGGCCGGCGACGCGCCCTTCACGATCGCGCTCGCGGTCAAGCCCGCCCGCTGCGACGCGCACGCCCTCGCCGACGACAAGCGCGGCACGATCCTGCCGTTCACGATCGCGACGGGCGACGGGCGCGAGGGCCGGCTCGACCGTCCCTCGGGCAATGCGCTGAAGGCCGACCTCTACGCCTACTACGCCGAGCGCTGCGGCCTGCAGCAGCCCGCGGGCTAGGCGCGGGGCTCGACCACCCGCGCGAGCAGTTCGATGAGCAGCCGCTCGGTGAGCGCTCCGGGCAGGGCCTCCACGAGCGCGAGCACGGGTGCGAGCCGGTCGGGCAGCGCGCCGCCCGACCCGTCACCGCCGCCGAGCAGGCCGAACGCCGCGAGCAGCGCGGCGGCCGCGTCGGAGTCGAGACCCGCGGACGCCGCGGCGAGCGCCCGGGTCCCGCCGGGCAGCCCCTCCGCGAGGTGCCCGACCAGCGCCGCACCGTCGATCGGAGGCGTGCCGCGCACCGCGTCGGCGGCCGCCGCGAGCGCATCGGCGAGGTCGTCGGCCACCGACTCCGTGACCGGCGTGACCGTCAGGTGCGTCGTGTGCGGCAGACGCGTGCCGTCGGCCTGCGCGAGCCCGGGCTGGAGCTGCAGCTGCCATCCGGCCGCGCGCGCCGCATCCGCCCAGTGGTGGGGGTCGACGCGGCGCTCGGGCGCGACGCGCTCGTCGGCGGCGACCGCGAGCAGCGGACCGGTGGGCTCGCCCACCACCCGGAGCCCCTCGATGCGCGCGATCGCCTCGCGCAACGCCGCGGTCGCCCGCGCGGCGCGCGAAGTGAGCTCGGCGAAGCCCGGCTCGCCGATCGCCTCCGTGATCGCCCATGCGGCGGCGAGCGGTCCGGCGGGCTTGGAACCGGCCATCGTTGGGTTCACCACGGGGTAGCCCGGCCAGCCGGTGGTCGCGAAGTACTGGTGCCGCTGCCGGTCGCGACCGCGCGTGAGCAGCACCGAGACGCCCTTCGGCGCGTAGCCGTACTTGTGCAGGTCGGCGGAGAGGCTCGTGACGCCGGGCACGCGGAAGTCCCAGGCCGGCACCGCGACGGGCCAGAACGCGAGGGCGAACCCGCCGATGCACGCGTCGACGTGCAACGGGATGCCGGGCGCGGCGCACGCGGCGGCGACCTCCTCGACCGGATCGAGCGTCGCGAAGGGGTAGGACGGCGCGCTCACGACGACGAGCGCCACGTCGTCGCCGAGCCGCGAGGCGATGGCCTCGGCCGACGGCGCGCCGGTCGCCGGGTCGACCGGCACGAGGTCGAGCTCGAGCCCGAAGTACTCGGCGGCCTTGTGGAACGCCGCATGGGCGGTGACGGGCGCCACGAGGCGCGGCCCGCCGGCGGACGACCCGCCTGCTGCGCGCCACGCGTCGCGCGCGCCCTTGACGGCGAGCAGGCAGCTCTCGGTGCCGCCCGACGTGACGGAGCCGACCACCGCCTCCGCGTCATGCCCGCCCTCGCCGTGGAACACCCTCCGGGCGAAGCCGACCAGCCCGGCCTCCATCGCCGCGACCGAGGTGAACGTGGTCGGGTCGAGGCCGTTCACGGGCTGCATGAGCCGAGCCGCGCCCGCGGCGAGCTCGTCGAGCTCGGGCTCCCCTGAGTCGTAGACGTACGAGAGCACGCGCCCGCCGTGCGTCGGGGCGTCGGCGGCCCTGAGCGCGGCGATCTCGGCGAGGATGTCGGCGGGCGCGCGCCGCAGCACGCTCATCGCGCCGCCTCGAGCGCGACATCCGCGTCGACGTCGCCGCGCCGGAGCGGGTACCGAGCGAGCGGCACGAGGCTGAGCAGCACGAGCCCGGCGGGCAGCAGGCTGAAGGCCACGACGATGCCGGCGATCGCCGCGGGCGGCTGGTCGACCACGGCCGAGCCGACCGACTCGACGTACCCGGTCAGGGCGAGCACGATCGTGAGCAGCGTCGCGCCGAGCGCCATGCCCGCGGTCTCCCCCGCCGTCCAGACGCCGCCGAAGCTGCCGGCGCGGCCGTCGCCGTGCTCGCGCGCGTCGTGCGAGATCACGTCGGGGAGCATCGCCATGGGCAGCGACTGCATGCCCGCGTACGCGGCGCCGGCGAGCGCGACGGGCGCGTACACCCACGGGCCGGGAGCCCACAGCATGCCCGCGAGGGTCGCGGCGGCCACCGCGAACAGCACGCTCGCGAACGCGAAGCCGCGCTCCTTGCCGATGCGGCGGGCCAGGCGGCCCCACAGCGGCGCGCACAGCACGGCCGGCCCGATCAGGGCGAGGAAGAGGAACGTCAGGGCGTCCTCGGAGGAGAGCACGCGCACCGCGACGTAGTTGGCTCCCGCGAGCATGAGCCCGGTCGCGAGGCCCTGCAGCACGAACGCCGCGAGCAGGTCGCGGAACGGCCGGCTGCGGCGCAGCGCGGCGATCCCCTCGGCATACCCGTCGCGGAGCCGTCGGGCGGCGCGGGGTCCGAGCGGTGCGCCGCGCGGCGCGGTGGTCGTCGCGACGAGCATGCCGGCGCCGATGACGACGCCCGCGACGACCGCCATTACGAGGTAGCCGAGCGCCTCGTCGCCGCCGCCCGCGCGGCGCAGCAGGGGCCCACCCGCCCCGAAGAGCAGGATCGCCAGGCTCAGCACCACGACCCGCCAGGTCAGCAGGCGGGTGCGGGCGTCGTAGTCGTCGGTGAGTTCGGCCGGCAGCGCGATGTAGGGCACCTGGAACAGGCTGAACGCCGTCGCGGTCGCCAGGAACGCGACGAGCACCCACGCGCCGGCCGTCACGGGCGGCAGCCCGGCGGGGACGGCGAACGTCGCGGCGAACGCGAGCGGCAGCGCGATCGCCCCGACGCGCATCCAGGTTCGCCGGGTCCCGGACGCGGCGAGCGCGCGGTCGCTCCGCTCGCCGATCCACGGGTCGATCACGACGTCCCACACCTTGGCGGCGGTCACGACGAGCCCCGCCGCGAGCGCGGTCACCCCGAGGGTGTCGGTCAGGTAGAACACGAGGACCAGCCCGGGCAGCGTCGCGAACCCGCCGGTGCCGATCGAGCCGATCGCGTACCGGGTCACGACGCCGCGGGCCAGACGTCGCTCCGGTGCGCTCATGCGGGAAGCATATCCCCGGGCGCGACCCCGCCCTAGACTGGCCGCGTGTCCAACGCCGCCACCCGAACGCCGGTCCCCACCACGTACGACACGCTCCTCGCCGACCTCGTCGCGTCGAGCGGGCGCACCGTCGCCGTGCCCACGCCCTCCACCGGCGAACGGCTGGTCGACCTGCCCCGCTCGAACGCCGACGACGTGCGCGGCGCGGTCTCCCGCGCTCGTCTCGCGCAGCTCGCGTGGGCCCGCGCCGGGTTCGCCGCGCGCCGGCGGATCCTGCTCCGCGCGCACGACCTTCTGCTCGACCGGCGCGAGCAGCTGCTCGACCTGACCCAGCTCGAGAGCGGCAAGACGCGCGGGCAGGCCTTCGAGGAGGTCTTCCAGGCCGCGGCGGTCGCGCGCTGGAACGGGCGGATGGCACGGCGCGTGCTCGGCGGCGGACGCCGGCGGGCCGGCATCCCGCTGGTGCTCTCGACGCGCGTGCGCTACCGGCCGAAGGGCGTCGTCGGCGTGATCACGCCGTGGAACTACGCGGTGAGCCTGGCCGCCATGGACGTCGTGCCGGCCCTCGCCGCCGGGTGCGCCGTCGTGCAGAAGGCCGACGACCAGGGCGCGCTGTCGGTGCTCGCGCTGCGCCGGGCGTTCATCGACGCGGGCCTGCCCGAGGCGGTCTGGTCGGTCGTCGCCGGCGAGCCCGGCGAGGTCGGCGAGGCGCTGACCGACGAGGTCGACTACATCTGCTTCACCGGGTCGACCGCCACCGGGCGCCGCATCGCCGAGAAGGCCGGCCGACGGCTCGTGGGGGCCTCGCTCGAGCTCGGCGGCAAGAACGCCCTCATCGTGCTCGACGACGTCGACGTCGACCAGGCGGCCGCGGATGCCGCGCACGCGTGCTTCTCGTCGATGGGCCAGCTGTGCGTCTCGATCGAGCGCATGTACGTGCACCGGGCGGTGGCCGAGCCGTTCACCGCCGCGCTCGCGGCGCGGCTCGGCGACCCGCGCATCGGGTCGGGACTCGACCACGAGGCCGACTACGGAACGCTCGCGACCGCGCAGCAGCTCGAGCGCGTGCGCGCCCACCTCGACGACGCACTGGCCAAGGGCGCGAAGGTGCTCGTCGGCGGCCGTCACCGTCCGGACATCGGGCCGTGGGCGTTCGAGCCGACGGTGCTCACCGACGTGACGCCCGACATGCGCGTGCTCTCCGAGGAGACCTTCGGCGCGATCGCGAGCCTCGCCGTGGTCGACGGCGAGACCGAGGCGGTGCTCCTCGCGAACGAGTCCGAGTACGGCCTGAACGCGTCGGTGCTCACCGGGTCGACGCGGCACGGCCGGCGCCTGGCCGAGCTCATCGACGCGGGCAGCATCAACGTGAACGAGGGCTATCGCGGCAGCTTCGGCTCGGTGGACGCGCCGATGGGCGGGCTCAAGGAGTCGGGCGTCGGCCGCCGCAACGGGCGCGAGGGGCTGCTGCGCTTCGTCGACCCCGTGACGGTGTCGGTGAACCGGCGGCTGATCCCGCTGCCGCACACGGGCCGCGAGTACGAGCGCCTCGGCGGCGTGCTCGTGCTGCTCGCCCGCGCGCTGCGCGCGATCGGGCGGGCCTGACCCGTAGCCCGACCGGGCCGGGACCCGGCGCTCGGGCCTAGGTCGCCTCGGAGTCGAACGGCGCGCCCTCGCCGGCGGCCAGCGCCTCGCGCTTGCGCTTGCGCTGCAGGTAGGCGGAGTTCTCGTTCACGGCCGCGCGCGCGACGACCGGCCTGGCCGGCTCGGCGAACGGGTCGACCTCGGTCAGCGCCTCGCGGATGATGCGCCGCGGGTCGTACTGGCGCGGGTCGAGCTTGCGCCAGTCGACCTCGTCGAAGTCGGGACCCATCTCCTCGCGCACGCGCGACTTCGCGCCGTTGGCCATGTCGCGCATCGACCGCACGAACTTGCCGAGCTGGGCGGCGTAGTGCGGGAGCCGCTCGGGACCGAGCAGGAACACGGCGATCACCCCGATGATGAGGAGCTTCTCGAAGGTGAGGCCGAACATGCGTCAAGGATAGCGGCGGCGAGGCGCATCTCGTGCCGTGCGTCGGCCCCTAGGCTTGGGGACGATCGAATCCCGGGGAGCCGCCACGTGTCCGAGCACGACCTGAACTGGAAGTACGTCGACGAGAGCGTCGTGGAGTCGGAGTCGATCGCGAAGGCCCGCCAGCAGTCCCTCGAGCTGGGGGTCGAGCCGGTGTCGCCGGCCGTCGGCGCGCAGCTCGGCGTGATCGCGGCCGCGTGCGACGCGCGCGCCGTCATCGAGGTGGGCACGGGCCTCGGGGTGTCGGGCCTGTGGATGCTGCAGTCCGCGCGGGGCGCGCACCTGACCTCGATCGACACCGAGACGGAGTACCAGCAGCACGCCCGCGAGCACTTCGCGGAGGCGGGCGTCGCGCCCGCTCGAGTTCGCCTCATCGCCGGTCGTGCGAGCGAGGTGCTGCCGCGGATGAACGAGCGGTCCTACGACGTCGTCTTCGTCGACGCGGATGCCCCGTCGGTGATCGAGTACGTCGAGCACGGGCTGCGGTTGGCCAAGCCCGGCGGCAGCGTGCTCGTCGCGCGTGCCCTGTGGAAGGGGAGGGTGGCCGACCCGGCGCGGCGAGACGACGCGGCGACGGCGTTCCGCGGGCTCATCTCGGAACTCGCGGCGTCCTCCGCCGTCGTCACCGCCATCTCGCCGGCCGGGGACGGCCTGCTTCAGATCGTGAAGCTGGGCGCCTGACCTCAGGCCGCGTTCACGACGCCACCGAGGACGTCGTAGAGCTCCTTGGCCTCAGCGTCGTTCACCGAGACGACGAGGCGGCCGCCACCCTCGAGCGGCACGCGCACGATGATGAGGCGCCCCTCCTTCACAGCCTCCATCGGTCCGTCTCCAGTGCGTGGCTTCATGGCCGCCATTGAGCTACCCCTTTCGTGGCTGAACCTCCATTATCCCGCATCGGAGGGACACGCCGGTGCGACGCGGCCGCCCTGTGGAGTGTCGGACCGGGGTTTCACCGCCCCGCCATCATCCGTTCCCCGGGCGTCCGGGGCGGCTCACGGCGGCGTCCAGTCGTATCCGTCGATGCGCCAGGCGATCAGCAGCCAGCCGAACTGCAGGGCGAGCGAGACGACCACGAGCCCGCCCCGCCACCACGGCGAACGCGGCACGGCGAGCGCGCCTGCGATCGGGAACAGGGGCGCGAGGATCCGGAAGGTGCTCGACTGCGGGAAGAACACCGCGAGCACGTACAGCGCGTAGCTGGCGAGCCAGAGCCGGAGGTCGACGCCGAGGCGGCGCACCCACGGGGTGAAGAGCGCGACGCCGAAGGAGACCACGAGCACGATCGGCACGATGGTGCCCATGGGCTGCCCGAGCCACCAGTCCCCCGCCTGGAACCACGGCGTGAACGGCACCAGCTCGACGTAGCCGATGTACGCCGACCGCCACGCGAGCTCGGTGTCGGTGTACGCGCCGGGGTCGCCCGTCGCCGCCCAGGCGATGGCCGGCCAGGCCAGCCCCGCGATCCCGGCCAGCACGGCGACGGATGCCGCGGCCACGCGCTCGCGCATCGGGAACGGGTCGCGTGCGCGCGTGAACCACCGCACGATCCAGTGCAACCCGAGCGTGAGCGCGAACGCCAGCGCCCCCGGGCGCGTGAACGCCCACACGACGATGACGGGCGCGAGCCAGCCGTAGCGCCGGTCGACGAGCAGGAGCAGCGCGACCGCGAGCCAGAGGAACCCGAGCGCCTCCGCGTAGCCGAACTGCATGATCGGCGCGACCGGCGCGACGCAGAACAGCACGACGGCGAACATCGCCTGGTCGGGCTCGAGGAACCGCGTCATGAGGCGGTGGAAGACGAGCGCCGCGCCGAGCCCGGCGGCCAGCGCGATGACGACCGACGCGACATCCCACGGCACGCCCACGACGGTGAGCACCCGCACGATCCCCGGGTAGACCGGCAGGAACGCCCACTGGTTCTCGGCGACGTGGCCGTCGTCGGTGAGCGGCAGTTCGGTGGGGTATCCGGCGGCCGCGATGTAGGCGTACCACCGGGCGTCCCAGAGGTTCGAGTACGCGAAGAGGCCCGGGTGCGCCTGGGTCCAGGCGTTCCCGGGCTGCTGCCGTGCGAGCTCGAGCACGAACAGGGTGGTCACGAGGCGGGCCGCCGCGTACACGAGCACCACGCGCACCCACGACGGGAGCAGGCGCCACCGCACGCGCGGCGACCACCGGCCGCGCCGGAACGGGTCGGGCTCCCGCACCGCGGTCGGCTCGTGCACGCTCACCGGCAGGGCCTCAGGCCGTGGCTCCGGTGAGCCAGTCCCGCAGGGCGCGCTCGCACGCGAGGATCTCGTCGCAGTCGACGCGCTCGTCGTCGGCGTGCGCGAGCAGCGGGTCGCCCGGGCCGAAGTTCACCGCGGGGATGCCGAGCGCGCTGAAGCGCGCGACATCCGTCCAGCCGTACTTCGGCCGCGCCTCGGCGCCGACCGCGCGCACGAACTGCTGCGCGAGCGGGTCGTCGAGTCCGGGCCGGGCCCCCTCGGCCGAGTCGGTGATGGCGACCTCGTACTCGGGGAACAGCTCGCGCACGTGCGCGGTCGCCTCGGCGACCGAGCGGCTCGGCGCGAACCGGTAGTTCAGCGTCAGCACGGCCTCGTCGGGGATCACGTTGCCGGCCACGCCGCCGTGCACGAGCACCGCGTTCAGCCCCTCGCGGTACTCGAGGCCGTCGACCGTCACGGTCTCGGCCTCGTAGGCGGCGAGCCGGTCGAGCGCGGGCGCGAGCTTGTGGATCGCGTTGTCGCCGACCCAGCTGCGTGCGGAGTGCGCGCGCCGGCCGCGGGCCCGCAGCTCGGCGCGCAACGTGCCGTTGCAGCCGCCCTCGACCTCGGCGCGGGTCGGCTCGCCGAGGATCGCGAAGTCGCCCTCGAACAGCTCGGGGTGCACGCGCAGCACGCGCCCGAGCCCGTTGAGGCCGGCCGCGACCTCCTCGTGGTCGTACCACATCCAGGTCACGTCGACCGCGGGGTCGGCGAGCTCGTACGCGAGCTTCAGCTGGACCGCGACGCCCGCCTTCATGTCGACGGTGCCGCGGCCCCAGAGGATGCGGCGTCCGTCGGCCTCCTCGAGCGTCGTGGGCAGGTTGTCGTTGATGGGCACCGTGTCGAGGTGGCCGGCGATGACGACCCGGCGCTCGCGACCGAGGTGCGTGCGCGCCACGATCGTGTCGCCGTCGCGGATCACCTCGAGGTGCGCCGCGCCGGCCAGCGCGTCGACGATGAGGTCGGCGAGCCGGCCCTCGTCGCCCGACTCGCTGGGGACGTCGCAGATCGCCTGCGTGATCGCGACGACGTCGGCACCGAGGTCGAGCGAGGTGGGCGAGGCGGCGGACGCGGCGGGTTCGGCCATGGCATCGAGTCTACGGTCGACCGGATGCCGCGGCCCGGCGCCGCACGTCACGCGCCGACCCCGTCGCATCCGGCTCGGTACCCTTGAGGCATGCCCGCAGACTCGCCGAACCCGACCGCGCCCACCGCCGCCTGGGGCGACGGACTCGCCACGATCGCCGCCGACGGCACGGTGCTCGACACGTGGTACCCGGCGCCGCAGCTGGGCGAGCTGCCCGACCCGGCGCCGGCCGCGTGGCAGCCCCCGGCCGGCGCGGTCGGCCCCGACGAGCGACGCGGGGTGACGGTCGAGGCGGTCCGCGTGGCCATCCGCCTCGACGAGCCGCCCGCGGGCACCTCCGACGCGTACCTGCGACTGCACCTGCTCTCGCACCTGCTCGTGCGGCCGAACGCGCTGAACCTCGAGGGCATCTTCGGCCACCTGCCCAACGTGGCGTGGACCAACGCGGGACCCGTGCACCCCGACGACCTCGACCGGCTCCGTCCGGCGCTGCAGCGGGCGGGCATCCACGTCACGGGCCTCGACAAGTTCCCGCGCCTGCTCGACTACGTGATCCCCGAGCGCGTGCGCATCGCCGACGCCTCGCGCGTGCGCCTCGGCGCCCACCTGGCGCCCGGCACGACGGTCATGCACGAGGGTTTCGTGAACTTCAACGCCGGCACCCTGGGCAGCTCCATGGTCGAGGGCCGCATCTCGCAGGGCGTCGTCGTCGGCGACGGGAGCGACATCGGCGGCGGCGCCTCGATCATGGGCACGCTCTCGGGCGGCGGCACCCAGCGCGTCGCGATCGGCGAGCGCGCGCTGCTCGGCGCGAACTCGGGCATCGGCATCTCGATCGGCGACGACACCGTGGTCGAGGCCGGCCTCTACGTCACGGCCGGCACGAAGGTCGCGGTCATCGGGGCCGCTGGCGAGCCGGACCGCGTCGTCAAGGCCGTCGAGCTCTCCGGGCAGCCGAACCTGCTGTTCCGGCGCAACTCGCTCGACGGCCGCGTCGAGGTGCTGTCGCGCTCGGGCCAGGGCATCGTGCTGAATACCGCGCTGCACGCCTGAGCGACGGCCCGTCGCGGCATCCGCCGTCGCTGCCGCCGGGAGGTACAGTGATCACCCGGGGCGACCGACGACGGCCGCCCCGCTGCGACGACACGAAGGAGTGACGTGGGAACCGACGCCCCGAGGACCCGACGGCATCGCTGGGGCAAGTTCCTCGTGGGCGTGCTCGTCACGGTGCTCGTGATCGGGGTCGCCGCCGCCGGATTCGGCTGGTGGACGGTGCACCGTTCCTTCCCCACCACCACCGGACGGATCGACGTGCCGGGGCTGCAGGGCGCGGTCACGGTCTACCGCGACGACGCCGGCATCCCGCAGCTGGTCGCCGAGACCGACCACGACCTGTTCTTCGCGCAGGGGTACGTGCACGCGCAGGACCGCTTCTGGGAGATGGACTTCCGCCGGCACGTCACCGCCGGCCGGCTCGCCGAGCTGTTCGGCGAGGAGCAGGTGGCGACCGACGCGTTCGTGCGCACGCTCGACTGGCGGGGCATCGCCGAGACCGAGTACGAACTGCTCGACGAGCGGTCCCGTGCGTACTACGAGGCCTACGCCGACGGCGTGAACGCCTATCTCGACGGCCGCAGCGGCGCCGAGCTCTCGCTCGAGTACGCCGTGCTCGCGCTGCAGAACCCCGGATACCGGCCCGAGCCGTGGGCCCCCGTCGACTCGATCGCGTGGCTGAAGGCGATGGCGTGGGACCTCCGCTCGAACCTCGGCGACGAGATCGACCGGGCGCTCCTGTCGGCGACGCTCCCGCCCGAGGAGGTGCAGCGGCTGCACCCCGACTTCCCGTTCTCGGCCAAGCCCACGATCGTCGACGGACTGGACGGCGCGCCGGCCGCCTCGGCGTCGGCCCCGGTCCCGGCCGACGACGGCGACGATCCCGCCGCCGCACCGTTGGAGGAGGGGCACGTCGACGCGCTCGCCGACCTCGCCGCCAGCGTCGACCGGCTGCCCGAGCTGCTCGGGCCCGAGGGCGGCGACCTGGGCTCCAACTCGTGGGTGGTCTCCGGCGAGCTCACCGAGACGGGCATGCCGCTGCTCGCCAACGACCCGCACCTCGGCCCGGCCATGCCCTCGATCTGGGTGCAGATGGGCCTGCACTGCGCCGAGCCGACCGACGCGTGCACGTTCGACGTCGCCGGGTACGGCTTCTCGGGCCTGCCCGGCATCGTGATCGGGCACAACACGAGGATCGCGTGGGGCTTCACGAACCTCGGGCCCGACGTCGCCGACCTCTACCTCGAGCGCATCGTCGACGACTCCTACGAGTTCGACGGGACGCTGCGCCCGCTCACGGTGCGCGAGGAGGTGATCGAGGTCGCGGGCGGCGACCCCGTGACGATCCAGGTGCGCTCGACCGACCGCGGCCCGATCGTGAGCATCGACGACGCGTCGAACTACAGCCGGGTCGCCACCGACTACGGCGCCACCGTCGAGGCCGGCGGCCCGGCCGCCGACGGCGCCGAGCTCGAGGTGTCGCTGCAGTGGACCGCGCTCTCCCCCGGGACGACCCCGGCGGCGGTGTTCGCCATGGACCGCGCGCAGGACTGGAAGGGGTTCCAGGCGGCGGCGGCGCTGTTCGACGTGCCGGCGCAGAACCTCGTGTACGCCGACGTCGACGGCAACATCGGCTACCAGGCGCCCGGCGCCATCCCGATCCGCAAGGCCGGCGACGGCACGCTGCCCATGCCCGGCTGGACGAGCGCGAACGGCTGGAGCGGCATGGTGCCCTTCGAGCAGCTGCCGTCGGTGCTGAACCCCGAGCGCGGCTACCTCGTCACGGCGAACAACGCCGTCGATGACGACGGCCCCTCGCTCACGCGCGACTGGGACCTCGGCTACCGGGCCGAGGGCATCGAGCGCCGCATCCGCGAGCTCACGGCCGACGGCGGCACGCTCACGGCCGAGGACATGACCGACATCCAGCTCGACACGCGCGACGCCAACGCGGCGGCGCTCCTCCCGGTGATCGCCGAGCTCGACCTCGACGGCGACGCGGCGCGCGGCGCGCAGCTGCTGGCCGGCTGGGATGCGTCGGCCGACGCCGACAGCGCCGAGGCGGCCTACTTCGCGGTGTTCTGGCGGACCCTGCTCGACCGCATGTTCGGCGACCTCCCCGAGGCGACGCGGCCGCAGGGCGGCGACCGCTGGTTCGCGGTCGTCGGGTCGCTCCTCGGCCAGCCCGACGACGCCTGGTGGACCGACGACGAGGCCGGCGCGACCGGACGCGACGCCGTCATCGCGGCCTCGCTCGCGGCGGCGTGGCGTGAGGCATCCGATCGCCTGGGCGACGACCCCGCCGACTGGCGCTGGGGCCGCCTGCACACGCTCAGCCTGAAGAACCAGAGCCTCGGCACGTCCGGCATCGCGCCCATCGAGTGGCTCTTCAACCGCGGCCCGTACGAGACGGGCGGCGGATCGGCCATCGTGAATGCGATCGGATGGGACGCGAGCGTCGGGTACGAGGTCGACTGGGTGCCCTCGATGCGCATGGTCGTCGACCTCGGCGACCTCGACGCGTCGACCTGGGTGAACCTCACCGGGGCGTCCGGGCACGCGTTCCACCCGCACTACGACGACCAGGCGCCGCTCTGGCAGCACGGCGAGACCCGTGCGTGGCCGTTCACGCGCGAGGCCGTGCGCGATGCGGCCGTGGACACGCTGGTGCTCCGTCCCGCGGGCTGAGCGCCGGCGGCGGGAGCCGGAGCGGGGGCTCAGCGCAGCACGGAGCTCAGCAGCAGGCTGGTCTCGCTGTTGACGACGCCCGCGATCGAGCGGATGCGGCCGAGCACGCGGTCGAAGTCGCCGAGGGTGTCCGTGCGCAGCTCGGCCACCAGGTCCCATCCGCCGTTCGTCGTGTGCAGCGCGATGATCTCGGGGAACCCGCGCAACCGGCGGATCACGTCGTCGGTGCTGCGGCCCTCGACCTCGATGAACGAGATCGCGTGGATCGCGAGCGGGTCCATCTCGTCGCGCACGCGCACCGAGAACCCGATGATGACCCCGGATGTCACGAGCCGGTCGATCCGGCCCGTGACGGTCGCTCGCGCGACCCCGAGCCGGCGCGCGAGCTCGGCCACCGGGGCCCGGCCGTCCTCGCGGAGGAGCGCGAGGAGGCGCCGATCGAGATCGTCGAGATGATCCATGCACAAAGTGTAACCCGCACCTTCGCACTCTGCGCTGTGCGCGGACGGTCCGAGTGCAGATCGGTCGTTGCCGTTGCATATCGACCGGTCCTACGCTCGATCGCGGGGGTCGAATCGGAAGGGAACGTGATGACGAGCTTCGTCGACGTACGCAACATGGTCGGCTGGGTCGCCAGCACCGGGCCCGAGCGCATCATCGCCGGGATCCTCGAGTACCTCGAGCAGGACTTCGCCCGCTGGGAGAGCTTCGACAAGACACCCCGCGTCGCGAGCCACACGCCGTTCGGCGTCATCGAGCTCATGCCCACGAGCGACCACGAGTCCTACGCGTTCAAGTACGTCAACGGCCACCCCTCCAACCCGGCTCGCGGCTACCAGACCGTGACCGCCTTCGGTGTGCTCGCCGACGTGCACAACGGCTACCCCACCTTCCTCGCCGAGATGACCGTGCTCACGGCGCTGCGCACCGCGGCGACGAGCGCGTTCGCCGCCAAGCTGCTCGCCCGGCCCGACTCCGAGGTCATGGCGATGATCGGCACCGGCAGCCAGGCCGAGTTCCAGGCACTCGCGTTCCGGTCGGCCCTCGGCATCACGCGCCTGCGCGTCTACGACGTCGATCCCGACGCGATCGCGAAGTTCGTGCGCAACATGCTGCCGCTCGGCTTCGAGATCGACGTGGCCGGCAGCGCGGCCGAGGCGCTCCAGGGCGCCGACGTCGTGACGACGTGCACGGCCGACAAGGCCCGCAACGCCGTGGTCGCCGACGAGTGGGTGCGCCCCGGCATGCACCTGAACGCGATCGGCGGCGACTGCCCCGGCAAGACCGAGCTCGACCCCGCGATCCTCGACCGCGCCGCGGTGTTCGTCGAGTTCACGCCGCAGACCCGCATCGAGGGCGAGATCCAGGCCAAGCCGGCCGACTTCCCCGTGACCGAGCTGTGGGAGGTGCTCACGGGCCGATCGACCGGCCGCACGAGCGCCGACCAGGTCACGCTCTTCGACTCGGTCGGGTTCGCGATCGAGGACTTCTCGGCGCTGCGCTACGTGCGCGACCAGGTCGCCGGCACGCACTTCGAGCAGCGGATCGACCTCGTCGCCGACCCCGACGACCCGAAGGACCTCTTCGGCCTCGTCGGCGCCTTCTCACCGGTGGGGTGAGCCGGATGTCGGTGCAGTCCCCCTCCGCGGTCGTCATGGTGCGGCCCCACCGCTTCGCGCCCAACCCGCAGACCCTCGCCGACAACGGCTTCCAGCCGAGCGCCGACGGGCTCGACCCCGAACGGCTCGCCGCGGCCGCCTACGAGGAGGTGACCCGCGCCGCCGTCGCGCTCGAGTCGGCCGGCGTCACCGTGCACCTCTTCGAGGACGAGGCCGAGCACCGGCCCGACAGCGTGTTCCCGAACAACTGGATCTCGACGCACTCGGGCGGCCACATCGCGCTCTACCCGATGTACACGCCGAACCGGCGCACCGAGCGCCGGGGCGACATCGTCGAGCTGCTGAAGACCACCTACCGCGTGCAGGACGTCATCGACTACTCGGGCCTCGAGTACGACGACGTGTTCCTCGAGGGCACGGGCGCCATGGTGCTCGACCACGAGCTGCGGATCGCGTACGCGGCGCGGTCGAACCGCGCCGACCCGATCGCGCTCGAGCGGTTCTGCACGAACTTCGGCTACGAGCCCATGGTGTTCGACGCGGTCGACGGGCGCGGGGTCGCCGTGTACCACACCAACGTGATCCTCAGCATCGCGACCGAGTTCGCGCTCGTGGCCGCCGACATGCTCGTCTCACCCGCCCGCCGGCGCGAGGTGCTCGATCGCCTGTCGGCGCGCGGGCGCCGCGACGTGATCGCGCTCACCAACGCGCAGGTCGACGAGTTCGCCGGGAACGCGCTCGAGCTGTGGGGCTCGGAGGGGCGCGTCCTCGCACTCTCGCGGCGCGCCCACGACGCGCTCACCGACGACCAGCGCTCGCGGATCGAGCGCAGCGCGCGCCTGCTGCCGCTGGACGTGCCGACCATCGAGCTCGCGGGCGGATCGGTGCGGTGCATGCTCGCGGGCATCCACCTCGACCCGCGACCCGGACTCGTCGAGCGCGAGTCGGCGCGGCTCGACGACTCGGTCGCGCTGCCGGTCGTCGAGTAGCCGTCAGCGAACCGGGTAGTGCCGCTCGGCCGAGCCCGTGTACAGCTGCTGCGGGCGGCCGATCTTCGTCGCGGGGTCGAGGTTCATCTCGCGCCAGTGCGCGATCCAGCCGGGCAGGCGCCCGATCGCGAACAGCACCGTGAACATCCGCGTCGGGAAGCCCATCGCCTTGTAGATCACGCCCGTGTAGAAGTCGACGTTCGGGTACAGCCGACGCTGCTTGAAGTACTCGTCCTCGAGCGCGAACTGCTCGAGTTCCTTGGCGATGTCGAGCAGCGGGTCGTTCACGCCGAGGCCCTCGAGCACGGCGTCGGCGCTCGTCTTCACGATCTTCGCGCGCGGGTCGTAGTTCTTGTACACCCGGTGGCCGAAGCCCATGAGCTTGACGCCGTCCTCCTTGCGCTTGACGCGCTCGACGAACTTCGCCACGCCCTCGCCCGAGTCGCGGATCTGCGCGAGCATCTGCAGGACCGCCTCGTTGGCACCGCCGTGCAGCGGGCCCGAGAGCGCCTGGATGCCGGCCGAGATCGACGCGTACAGGTTCGCGCCGGTCGACCCGACGAGCCGGACGGTGGAGGTCGACGCGTTCTGCTCGTGGTCCTCGTGGAGGATGAGCAGGCGGTCGAGCGCGCGCGCGAGCGTCGGGTCGATCGAGTACGGCTCGGCCATGTTGCCGAAGTTCAGCCGCAGGAAGTTCTCGACGAAGTTCAGCGAGTTGTCGGGGTACAGGAACGCCTGCCCGATGCTCTTCTTGTGCGCGTAGGCGGCGATGACCGGCATCTTCGCGAGCAGCCGGATGGTCGTGAGCTCGACGTGGTCGGGATCGTGCGGATCGGACGAGTCCTCGTAGTACGTCGAGAGCGCGGCGACCGCGCTCGAGAGCACGGCCATCGGGTGCGCGGTATGCGGCAGCGCCGAGAAGAAGCGCTTGAGATCCTCGTGGAGCAGCGTGTGCCGGCGGATCTTCTCGTCGAACTCCGCGAGCTCGTCGGGCGTGGGCAGCTCGCCGTACATGAGCAGCCAGGCGACCTCGAGGTAGGTCGAGTGCTCGGCGAGCTGCTCGATCGGGTAGCCGCGGTAGCGCAGGATGCCCTGCTCGCCGTCGATGTAGGTAATCGATGAGCGCGTCGACGCCGTGTTCACGAAGCCGTAGTCGAGCGCGGTGAGGCCCGTCTGGCGCGTGAGCGTGGAGAGGTCGATGCTCGAGTTGCCCTGCGTCGCGCCGTGGATGGGGAACTCGGCGGTGCCGCCCGGGAAGGCCAGCGTCGCGGTGTCGGGGCGATCGGCCCCGGCCGCTTCGTTCACGACGTTGCTCACGGCATCTCCTGTGATCGTCACTATCGAAGGTCCCCTGCTCTCCGGCCCCGCACCGGTCGGCGCGCGCGGCCCGAATACAGCCTAGACGTGCCGACGGCACACTGTCGCATCCGCCAACAGACGCGGCATTCGCTTGGCGGATGTCACAGGCCCGCGGCCGCCCGGAGCCGGCCCGCGGCCGCGGCGATGCGCTCGTCGGTCGCCGTCAGCGACAGCCGAACGTGACCGGGGAAGTGCGTGCCGTAGAAATACCCCGGTCCCCCCAGGATTCCGAGATCGGCGAGGCGCCCGATGGACTCCCACGCGTCGCGCCCCTCCGTGGCCCAGAGGTAGAGCCCCGCCTCGCTCCGGTCGACGCGGAATCCGGCCGACTCGAGCGCGGGCTTCAGCAGTGCACGACGGGCCCGGTACCGCTCCTTCTGCTCGGCGACGTGCGCGTCGTCGCCGAGCGCGACCGTCATCGCGGCCTGCAACGGGGCCGGGACCATCAGGCCGGCGTGCTTGCGCGCCGTCGTGAGGCGCGCGATCGAGTCGCGGCATCCGGCGACGAACGCAGCCCGGTACCCGGCCATGTTCGACTGCTTCGAGAGCGAGTAGATCGCGAGGATGCGGGTCGTGTCACCGTCGGTGACGCGCGGGTCGAGGATGCTCGGCACCGCGCCGTCCTGCCAGGGCGCCTCCCACCCGAGTTCGGCGTAGCACTCGTCGCCGACGATCACGGCGCCGAGCTCGCGCGCCCGTGCGACGGCGCGTCGCAGCTCGTCGACGCCGAGAACGCGACCGTCGGGGTTGCCCGGCGAATTCAGCCACACGAGCCGTGTGCGCTCGGGCCACTCGTCGGGGTCGTCGGACGCCACGGCCGTCGCGCCCGCGAAGACCGCGCCCATCTCGTACGTCGGGTAGGCCGCCCGCGGATGCACCACGCGGTCGCCCTCGCCGACGCCGAGGAAGAACGGCAGCAGCGCGACGAGCTCCTTCGAGCCGATCGTGGGCAGCACGGCATCCTCGTCGAGGCCGGTCACGCCGCGGCGACGTGCGAACCAGTCCACGATCGCGCGCCGCAGGGCGGGCGTGCCGGTCGTGGTCGGATACGCGTGCGCATCGGTCGCCGCCGTCAGCGCATCGCGCACGATGCGCGGCGTGGGGTCGACCGGCGAGCCGATCGAGAGGTCGACGAGTCCGTCGGCGTGCGACGCCGCCCGATCCCGATACGGGACCATGAGGTCCCAGGGGTAGTCGGGCAGGGCGCCGAGCGCCATGCTCAGTGGCCCTGCGGCGGCAGGGCGGCGACGAGCGGGTGGTCCTTGGGGATCACGCCGACCTTCGCCGCGCCGCCGGGCGAGCCGATGTCGTCGAAGAACTCGACGTTGGCCTTGTAGTAGTCGGCCCACTCGTCGGGCAGGTCGTCCTCGTAGTAGATCGCCTCGACGGGGCACACCGGCTCGCACGCACCGCAGTCGACGCACTCGTCGGGGTGGATGTAGAGCGAGCGTTCACCCTCGTAGATGCAGTCGACGGGGCACTCGTCGATGCAGGCACGATCTTTCACATCGACGCATGGCAGGGCGATGACGTAGGTCACGGTGGGTCGCTGTCCCTTCGAAGATGCCGGACTGCCAGTCTACGCGCGCTCGGTCATCGCGACGTGCGCGCGGCGTCACGTGACGGCAACGAGGGCCACGCCACCACGAGCACCGCGATGAGCGCCGGACCCACCGCCCAGACGGTGCCGACCACGCCGCCGGCGACGAGCACCGAGCCGCCGGGCCCGGGCAGCGAGAAGAGGGCGACCGCGGCGACGATGCCGATCGCCGCCGCCGCGCACGCCGCCCGGCCGCCCGCGACGAGGCGGATGCCGACGAGGAGGGCCGCCACGCCGACCAGCCCGAGCACGAGCCCCCACGGGATGGTCACATCGCCGACCTGCCAGGCGTGGCGGTGGCCGACCGTGCCGAGCGTGCCGTACACCAGGCCGATCGCGAACGCGATCGCGAGGCTCCCGATGCGCGACCCGAGCGAACGCGGTGCCTCCGGCCCGGGGATGCCGTCGACGGTGCTCATCGCGGCGCGGGCATGACCGTGTAGGTCACGGTCGTCTCGTCGCCGGCGAGCACGACGAGGTACTCGCCGTCGGTGTAGACCGAGCCGCCGGCGCTCTCGCCGGAGAGCGTCGCATCCTGCGTGAAGCCCGCCCCCGTGAGGGCCGTGGTCGCGTCGGCCAGCGGATCGGACGAGGGGGACGAGAGCACGACCACCCAGCCCTCGGCACTGCTGCCCGTGCCGCCCGCAAGCTCGATCGTGCCGTCGATGACGGGCACCGACTCGGGGAAGTCGGCCGGCAGGTCGCCGCTGAGTTCGACGTCGCCGCCCGTGGCCCCCTCGACGGCATCCTCGACGGTGCGATCCACGAGGTCCTGCACGGGATTCCCGGCGCAGCCGGCGAGCAGGGCCGCGGTGAGGGCGGCGAGCGGCAGCAGCGCGGCCGCGCGGCCTCGGATGCGGGGTTCAGGCATGCCCGCGAGTCTACCGGCGACGCCCCCGCCGGAGCATGGCGTAGCGTGGTCGCGAGCGCGGCGCCGCGCCGCGGGAAGGACCAGCCGCATGACCGACCAGCCCGTGACCCGCACCGACCCGTCGCCCGTCCGCATCGAGCGCGACGGCGTCGTGGCGACCGTCGTGATCGACCGCCCGAAGGCGCTCAACGCCCTCTCCCCCGACGTGCTCCGCGCCGTGGCCGGCGCGTTCGACCAGCTCGCCGCCGAGGGCGACGCGGTGCGCGGCGTGATCGTGGTCGGCGAGGGCGGTCGCGCGTTCGTGGCGGGAGCCGACATCCGCTCGCTGTCGGAGCTGACGCCCGAGGAGGGTGCCGAAGCGGCACGGCTCGGCCACCGGGTCGCGGCCGCGATCGAGGCGTTCCCGGCCCCGGTGATCGCGTGCGTCGACGGCTTCGCGCTGGGCGGCGGCCTCGAGCTGGCGCTCGCCTGCGACCTGATCTACGCGACCGACGCCTCGGCGTTCGGGCAGCCCGAGGTGCGCCTCGGCCTGATCCCCGGATTCGGCGGCACCGTGCGCCTGCCGCGCGCCGTGGGCCTGCCCCTCGCGAAGGAGCTGATCTACACCGGTCGGCGCATCGACGCGGCCGAGGCGGAACGCGCCGGGCTCGTCGCCCGGCGGTTCGCCGACCGCGAGGCGCTCCTCGCGGGCGCGCGCGCGACCATCGCCGAGGTCGCGGAGAACGCCTGGACGGCGGTCGCCCTGGCCAAGCGCGTGCTCGTGCAGGCCGCCGGAACGCCCACGGCGACGGCATCCGAACTCGAGGTGGCGGGGTTCGAGGACGCCTTCCGCACGGAGGACATGCACGAGGGCGTCGCGGCGTTCCTCGAGAAGCGCGATCCGCGCTTCGCCGGGCGCTGAGCCGGGCGCGCTCGGGGCGTCAGCCCGTGACGTGCGCCTGGAGCCAGGCCATGCCGTCGAAGCGCACGCCGTCGGCGCCGTACATCTCCAGGTGCAGGTGCGGACCGGTCGACTGGCCGGTGGAGCCGACCGCGCCGACGAGCTGGCCCGCGCTCACGCGCTGGCCGACCGAGACCTGCATCGAGCCGTACGCCATGTGCGCGTACAGCGACGTGATGAGCTCGCCGCCGATGTTGTGCTGGATCTCCACGTAGTTGCCGAGCCCCCCGTCGCCCGTGTTCGCCGTGACGACGACGCCGTCGGCGATCGAGACGATCGGCGCGCCCGCGCCGGGGTTGAAGTCGATTCCGTCGTGCGTGGTCGAGCAGCCGGCGCACGGCGCGATGCGCGGGCCGAAGCCGTCGGAGGTGCGGGACGGGTCGACGGGCCAGACGACGCGCGGCGTCTCGATCAGGGCGACCTCGCCGAGGCCCGCCACCTGGGACTCGATGGGCGGCGGCGCCGCCTCGACGTCCCATCCCTCGACGTCGATCGGCGCGAGGGCGACCTCGGAGCCGACGTCGAGGGTCTGCGAGCGGAGCGAGCGCGTGTCCTCGGCGGGCGCGTACACGGATGCGCGCACCTCGCTGTCGGTCGCGGTCACCGCGAGTGCGGGAACGCTCGTCGCGAGGAGCATGCCGCCGACGGCGGACATGGTCGCGATCGACATCAGGGAGCGGGAGGGCGCGGTCGAGCGGGTCCAGCGCGGGGCGCGCGGTGCGTCGGCGGACACGGCGGCGGTGCGGGAGGCGGCTGCGGCGGCCGAGCGGGCGGTCGCGTCGCGGCGCGTGGGGCGTGCGGCCGCGCGGCGGCCGTGCTGGGGGTGGGTCATAAGGGGGAAGTCTCGGGGGTAACGGTTACGTAACGAATGGATGCGTTTCGAACGACCCGAGAAACCCTACGCGGGGGTTTCTGAGAACTTCATCAATCGACGACGGCGGCGGGCCACGCGGCCGATGCCGCGCGTGCCCGCCGCCGCCAGTCGATCAGGCCTGCTTCTTCAAGCGCGAGGCGGCCCGCGCACGCTCGGTCTGGTCGAGGATCACCTTGCGGATCCGCACCTTCTCGGGCGTGACCTCGACGCACTCGTCCTCGCGCGCGAACTCCAGGCACTCCTCGAGCGTGAGCTGGCGCGACGGCGTCATCGACTCGAACGTGTCGGCCGTCGACGAGCGCATGTTGGTGAGCTTCTTCTCCTTGGTGATGTTCACGTCCATGTCGTCGGTGCGCGAGTTCTCGCCGATGACCATGCCCTCGTACACCTCCTCGGTCGGGTTCACGAAGAAGGTCATGCGCTCCTGCAGGGCGATGATCGCGAACGGAGTGACCACGCCCGCGCGGTCCGCGACGATCGAGCCGTTGTTGCGCGTCGTGATGGTGCCCGCCCACTCGTCGTAGCCGTGCGAGATCGCGTTCGCGATGCCCGTGCCGCGCGTGATCGTGAGGAACTCGGTGCGGAAGCCGATGAGGCCGCGGCTCGGCACGATGAACTCCATGCGCACCCATCCGGTGCCGTGGTTGGCCATGTTGTCCATGCGGCCCTTGCGCGCCGCGAGGAGCTGGGTGATGGCACCCAGGTACTCCTCGGGCGCGTCGATCGTGAGGTGCTCGTACGGCTCGTGCACCTTGCCGTCGACGGTCTTCGTGACGACCTGGGGCTTGCCGACGGTGAGCTCGAAGCCCTCGCGGCGCATCTGCTCGACGAGGATCGCGAGCGCGAGCTCGCCGCGGCCCTGGACCTCCCACGCGTCGGGACGGCCGATGTCGAGCACCTTGAGCGAGACGTTGCCGACGAGCTCGCGGTCGAGGCGGTCCTTGACCATGCGCGCCGTGAGCTTGTGCCCCTTGACCTTGCCGACGATGGGCGACGTGTTCGTGCCGATCGTCATCGAGATCGCGGGGTCGTCGACGTGGATGGCGGGGAGCGGCCGGACGTCCTCGGGGTCGGCGAGCGTCTCGCCGATCGTGATCTCCTCGATGCCCGCGACCGCGATGATGTCGCCCGGGCCGGCCTCCTCGGCCGGGAAGCGCTCGAGCGCCTTGGTCTTCAGCAGCTCGGTGACGCGGACGTTGGAGTGCGAGCCGTCGTGGCGGACCCACGCGACGGTCTGACCCTTGCGGATGCGGCCGTTGAAGACGCGCAGCAGCGCGAGGCGGCCGAGGAACGGCGATGCGTCGAGGTTGGTGACCCAGGCCTGCAGGGGCGCCTCGTCGTCGTAGGTGGGCGCCGGGACGTGCTCGAGGATGGCCTCGAACAGCGGCTCGAGGTCCTCGGAGTCGGGCAGGCTGCCGTTCGCGGGCTTCTCGCGCGAGGCCCGGCCGGCCTTGCCCGAGGCGTAGACGACGGGCACGTCGAGGATCGCGTCGAGGTCGAGGTCGGGCACGTCGTCGGCGAGGTCGGACGCGAGGCCCAGCAGCAGGTCCTGGCTCTCCGCGACGACCTCGTCGATGCGCGCGTCGGGGCGGTCGGTCTTGTTGACGAGCAGGATCACCGGCAGCCGCGCCTCGAGCGCCTTGCGGAGCACGAAGCGGGTCTGCGGCAGCGGGCCCTCGCTCGCGTCGACGAGCAGCACGACGCCGTCGACCATCGACAGGCCGCGCTCGACCTCGCCGCCGAAGTCGGCGTGGCCGGGCGTGTCGATCACGTTGATCGTCACCGGGCCGGATGCGGCGTGCGCGCCGTTGTACTCCACCGCGGTGTTCTTCGCGAGGATCGTGATGCCCTTCTCGCGCTCGAGCTCGTTCGAGTCCATCGCGCGCTCGTCGACGTGGGCGTGGTCGGCGAACGAGTGGGTCTGCTTGAGCATGGCATCGACGAGCGTCGTCTTGCCGTGGTCGACGTGGGCGACGATCGCGACGTTGCGCAGGTCGTTGCGGGTGGCCTTGGCCATGGTGGGTCCTCGCGTGGCCGCCGGTCGCCGTGCGGGCTCCGGGGCGCGGATCGGCAGCGCGGGAGGGCGCTGGATGGGAGTCGGTGGAGCGCGACGGGCCGTGACGACGGTTCGCGCCCGTCAAGACTACCCTGTCGGCGAGAGCGTCGCGGAAACGCCGGACGCCCGGCCTCCGTCGAGGAGGCCGGGCGTCCGGTCGGTCGGACCGCTCCGCGCTACGCGCCGAGCTTGAGGTTCGCGCCCGGGATGGCCGCGAGCAGGTCCTTCGTGTACTGCTCCGTGGGGTTGTCGAACACCTCGTCGGTGGTCGCCGCCTCGACGATGCGCCCCTTCTGCATCACGCAGACGTTGTCGGCGATGACGCGCACGACCGCGAGGTCGTGGGTGATGAAGAGGTAGGTCAGGCCGAGCTCGGCCTGCAGGTCGGCGAGCAGGCGCAGGATCTGGGCCTGCACGAGCACGTCGAGCGCCGACACGGCCTCGTCGAGCACCACGATCTCGGGCTTGAGCGCGAGCGCGCGCGCGATCGCGATGCGCTGGCGCTGCCCGCCCGACAGCTCGTTCGGGTACCGGCCGACCAGGGTGCGCGGCAGCGAGACCTGGTCGAGCAGCTCGAACACGCGCTCGCGGCGCGAGTGCGAGTCGCCGACCTTGTGGGTGGAGAGCGGCTCGGCGATCGTGTTCCCGATGTTGCGCAGCGGGTTGAGCGACCCGTAGGGGTCCTGGAAGACGGGCTGCATGCGGCTGCGGAGATCGAAGAGCTCCTTGCCGGTGAGCTTCGCCAGGTCCTTGCCGCCGACGAGGATCTTGCCGCTCGTGACATCCTCGAGCTTCAGCAGCATCTTCGCCACGGTCGACTTGCCGGAGCCGGACTCGCCGACGAGCGCCGTGGTGGTGCCCCTCGGGATCTGGAACGACACGCTGTCGACGGCGGTGAAGTCGCCCGAGCCGCGGATCTTGAAGACCTTGGTGAGGTCCTCGACCACGATCGCCGGCGGCTGCGCGGCCGCGGCCTCGACGGCCTCATGGCGCGCCTCGGCGGTCGCGATCAGGTCGATCGTGTCGCCCGCGACGTGCGAGGCATCCTCCGACATCGACGCCTCGGCCGCCGCGACGCTGCCCGACGCCTGGATGCGACGGGAGGCGAGGCTGGGGGCCGCGGCGACGAGCCGCTGGGTGTACGGGTGCTGCGGGTTCTCGAGGATCTCGCGCGACGGGCCGGACTCGACGACCTTGCCCTTGTACATCACGACGAGCTGCTCGGCGCGTTCGGCGGCGAGGCCGAGGTCGTGCGTGATGAACAGCAGCGTTGTGCCGAGCTCGCGGGTGAGCGACTCGAGGTGGTCGAGGATGACGCGCTGCACCGTCACGTCGAGCGCCGAGGTGGGCTCGTCGGCGATGAGCAGCTGCGGATCGGCCGCGAGGCCGATGCCGATCAGCACGCGCTGGCGCATGCCGCCCGAGAACTGGTGCGGGAACTGCTTGAGACGGCGGTCCGCATCCTTCAGGCCGGCCTGCTGGAGCACCTCGATGGCCCGGGCGCGGACCTCCTTGCGACCCGTCGCGATGCCGTTGGCCTTGATGGCCTCCTCGACCTGGAACCCGATGGACCACACCGGGTTCAGGTTCGACATCGGGTCCTGGGGCACGAAGCCGACCTTGCGTCCGCGGATCGACTCCATCTCCTTCTTCGAGGCCTTGGTCAGGTCCTGGCCGTCGAGGAGGATCTGGCCGCCGGCGACATGGCCGGTGCCCGGGAGGAGGTTGATGATCGCGTGCGCGGTGGTGGACTTGCCCGATCCGGACTCGCCCACGATCGCGAGGCTCTGGCCGCGGTAGAGCGTGATGTTCACGCCGTCGACGGCGGTGACCTTGCCCTCCTGCGTGTTGAACGCGACCTTGAGGTCCTTGATCTCGAGGAGCGGGCGCTCCTCGAGGCCCGTGCCGGTCTGCTGCACGTCGGTTCCGTTCACGGTCGTGGTCATCGCTGGGCCCTCGCCTTCGGGTCGAGCGCGTCGCGGACGACCTCGCCGAGCATGATGAAGCTCAGCACGGTCACCGACAGCGCGATGGAGGGGAGGATCAGCGTCTGCGGGTTGGTCCGCAGGTCGACCTGCGCCTGGCTGATGTCATTGCCCCACGACATGGTGCTCGAGGGCAGGCCGACACCGAGGAAGGACAGCGTCGCCTCGGCCACGATCGCCGATGCCAGCGAGATCGTCGTGATGACGAGCACGGGGGCGATCGAGTTCGGCAGCACGTGGCGCAGCAGGATCCGGAATCGCGAGACGCCGAGCGCGGTCGCCGCCATCACGAAGTCGGCGTTCTTCACCCGCAGGATCTCGGCGCGGAGCACGCGGGCGGTCGCCGGCCACGCGAAGGCGCCGATGGCCAGCGAGATGGTGAGGACGTTCGCGAACTGCGAGAACACCGACATGACCACGACGGCCGCGAGGATGTAGGGGATCGAGAAGAAGATGTCGCCGATGCGCGAGAGCACCGAGTCGACCCATCCGCCGTAGAAGCCCGCGAACGCGCCGAACACGACCCCGAGGAACGCGACGATGAACGTCACGATCAGGCCGACCGACAGCGACGTGCCGGTGCCGTGGATGATGCGGGCGTAGATGTCGCAGCCCTGCCGGTTGTAGCCGAGCACGCTGTCGCCGCCGGGACCCTGGTTGCTCAGCGAGAGCTGGCAGTACCGGGGGTCGACGCTCGTGAACAGGGTCGGGAACAGCGCGACGATGACGATCAGCACGATGAGGATCGAGGAGATCCAGAACATCGGCCGCTTGCGCAGGTCGCGCCACGCGTCGGTCCAGAGGTTCGAGGGCTTGCCCTCGGCCTTGACCGAGTCGATGGCGACGAGCGGGGTCTCCTCGAGGGGAGCGACGTAGTGCGCCTGTGCGGGTCTGGTGTTACTTGGCATAGCGGATCCTCGGGTCGAGAACGGCGTACAGCAGATCCACCAGGAGGTTGATGACGAGGTAGATCAGCACCATGACCGTCACGAACGAGACGACGGTCGGTCCCTCGCTGCGGATGATGGCCTGGTAGAGCGTGCGGCCCACGCCGGGCACGTTGAAGATGCCCTCGGTCACGGTCGCGCCGACCATGAGCACGCCGAAGTCGACGGCGAGGTAGGTCACGACGGGGATCAGCGAGTTGCGCAGGATGTGCACGGGGACGATGCGGCTCCGCGACAGGCCCTTGCTCGCGGCGGTGCGAACGAAGTCCTGGGTGTCCGTATCGATGACCGACGCCCTCGTCAGTCGAACGATCTGGGCGAAGCTGATCGTCGCGAGCACGATCGCCGGGAGTATCAGGTCTTGGATCGGCGCGCCCGGACCGACGGTGGTCCGGAACCAGCCGAGCTGGATGCCGAAGACGTACTGGGCCACGAAGGCGACGACGAAGACCGGCAGCGAGATCAGGATGAGGCTCACGACGAGGAAGCTCGCGTCGAAGATGCCGCCCTTGCGCAGGCCCGATACGAGGCCGATCGCGATGCCGAAGACCATCTCGATGAGCACCGCGAGGATCGCGAGGCGCAGCGTGACGGGGAACGTGTCGGCGAGGATCTCGGAGACGGGCTGGCCGGAGAAGGAGACGCCGAAGTCTCCACGGAAGATGCCGCCGAGGAAGAGCAGGTACTGGACGATGAACGGCTTGTCCAGGTTGTACCGCTCACGGACCGCTTCGAGGACCTGGGGCGGCGGGGTCTTCTCGCCGAACAGGGCGACGATCGGGTCGCCCGGCATGGCGAAGACCATGAAGTAGATCAGGAATGTGGTGCCGAGCAGCACAGGGATCGCCTGGAGCAGTCGGCGCAGGATATAGCCGGCCATCGATCAGGCCCCGCATTCTGCGTGTGTTGACATGTTGGAAGGAAACCTCACCGTTGTGGGGGTGTGCCACACGATGTTACGCGCCTTGGCTCCACCCCGGATACGTGGGAGTGGGGCGGCGATCCGAATGGACCGCCGCCCCACGGGCGACAGAGAGTCTAACTCTCGTTCACCTTGTGCCGTGAATCACTCGGCCGCGGTCTTGGTGACCTCGTAGTAGAGCGGGACCGAGTTCCAGCCGAACTGGACGTTCTCGACCTGCTCGCCCCACGCGCCGTTGACCGTCGCGTACCAGAGCGGGATCGCGGGGAGGTCCTTGAAGAGGATCTCCTGGACCTGCTGGAACTTCTCGTTCGCCGCGTCGAGGTCGGTCTCAGCCGAGCCCTCCTTCAGGAGCGCGTCGACCTCGGGGTTCGAGTAGTCGCCGTCGTTCGAGCCGGCACCCGTGCCGTACAGCGGTCCGAGGAAGTTGAACAGCGCCGGGTAGTCGGCCTGCCAACCGGTGCGGAACGCGGTCTGGATGGAGCGGTCGGTGACCGCGGTGCGGAACTCGGCGAACGTCGGGTACGGAGCGCCCGAGGCGTCGATGCCGAGCTCGTTCTTGATCTGGTTGGTCACGGCGTCGACCCAGGCCTGGTGGCCACCGTCGGCGTTGTAGCCGATCTGGAACGAACCGCTCCAGGGGCTGATCTTGTCGGCCTCGGCCCACAGTTCCTTGGCCTTGTCGGCGTCGTACTCGAGCACGTCGCTGCCGGGGATGTCCTCGGAGTAGCCGTCGATGACCGGCGAGGTGAAGTCGTGCGCCGGCGTACGGGTGCCCGAGAAGATCACGTCGGTGACCTCTTCGCGGTTGATCGCGTGCGAGAGGGCGGCACGACGGAGCTGGCCCTCCTCACCCGCGAAGTGCGGGAGGCGGTCCGGGATGGTGAACGACTGGAAGATCGCCGCGGCCTGGCTGACCGCACGGTCGCCGAACTCGTCCTGGTAGGTCGAGAGCGCGCTGTCGGGGATCTGGTCGATCACGTCGAGGTTGCCGCCCTGGAGGTCGGCGTAGGCCGCATCCTGCGTGGCGTAGAAGATGATCGAGAGGCCGCCGTTCTGCGCCTGGCGCGGGCCCTGGTAGTCCTCGTTCTTGACGAGGTCGATCTTCTCGTTGTGCTTCCAGGCACCCTCTTCGGCCAGCATGTACGGGCCGTTGCCGATCGGGTTCTCACCGTAGGCCTCGAGGTCCTCCCACGCCGCCTCGGGGAGCGGGAAGAACGCCGAGTAGCCGAGTCGGAGCGGGAAGTCGGACTCGGGCTGCTTGAGCTTGACCGTGAAGGTCAGGTCGTCGACGACCTCGAGGCCCGGGAGCTCGGCCACGTTCTCGTCGTACGAGAAGCCGTCGATCGACTCGAAGAAGTAGCTGGAGAGCTGCGCGTTGTCGAGCGCGGCGCCGTAGTTCCACGCCTTGACGAACGACTCGGCGGTCACGTCCTCACCGTTGGTGAACTTCTGACCCTCCTTCACCTTGATGGTGTAGGTCTGCGAGTCCTCGGTCTCGATGGACTCGGCCATGTCGTTGACGGGCTTGCCGTCGGCCTCGTAGTAGACCAGACCCGCGAAGATCGAGTCGAGGATCTTGCCGCCACCGGTCTCGTTGGTGTTCGTCGGGATCAGCGGGTTCTGGGGCTCCGAGCCGTTGGTGGTGATGATCGCGGTCGCATCACCTTCGGGGGCCGCCGGCTCGTTGCTCGTCGAGCATCCGGCCAGCGTCAGCGCGCCGGCCGCAGCAAGAGCAATGGCTGCGAGGCCGATTCTCTTGATCTTCAATGTTCCTCCTGTGAGATGAGCGCACGCTCGCGCGATTTCGTGGTCGAGCAAGGGGGCGCTTGTAGGTGATCCGAGGCTATACGCGGGCTCGGGCCGAGCAAACCTCCTCGCGGAACCGTTACCGAGGCGCAACCTACGACCGGTCTCGTGCGCAGATGAGCAGGCGTGGACGCACGATTCTTGCGTCTGCACGCGTCATGCGAGGATTGCGCCATGTCCTCGGCCCGCCGGCTCCGCATCGAGATCGGCATCGTGCTCGCGCTCTCGCTCGGCGCCTCGGCCGTCTACTCGATCGTGTCGATCATCGGCCGGCTCACCGCCGGGCGCCCGCTCGGCCAGCAGAGCGCGGCGCTCAACCAATCGCGCTCGGAGCGCGAATGGCTCGACTTCACCTACCAGTTCCTCGACGTCGTGTTCGGGGTCGCGGTGGTCGCGCTCGTGCTGTACCTCCTGTGGCAGCCCGGGCGCGACCCGTTCCGCCGGATCGGGCTCGACCTCACGAGGCCCGGCCGCGACGCGGCATCCGGACTGCTGCTCGCCGCCGTCATCGGCGTGCCCGGGCTCGCGCTCTACGCCGCCGGCCGCGCGCTCGGCTTCACGGTGGCCGTGGTGCCGCAGCCGCTCGACGCGCACTGGTGGACGGTGCCGATCCTGGTGCTCGCGGCGCTCAAGGCGGCGCTCGTCGAGGAGGTCGTCGCCGTCGGCTACCTCTTCACCCGCCTCCGCGAGCTCGGCGTCGGTCCGTGGGCGACGATCCTCTCGAGCGCGCTGCTGCGCGGCACGTACCACCTCTACCAGGGCTTCGGCGCGTTCGTGGGCAACGCGGTGATGGGCGTCGTGTTCGGCTGGGCCTACACGCGCTGGGGGCGCACGATGCCGCTCGTCATCGCGCACTGGATCCTGGACATCGTCTCCTTCGTGGGCTACCCGCTCGCCGTCGGCCTGTGGCCGGGGCTCTTCGCCCCGCCGGCCGACTGAGGCACGGCGGGCTCGGCCGGTCGAGCCGACGGATGCCGCGTGCGCGCCGCCTCGGCGACGTGCCGGCCGCGCGCCAGCGCGACCACAGTCGCGGGCATCGGCGGCAGCGCCTCCTCGGGCGGCTGGACGCGGAGGTCCGAGTCGGCGGCGCGGACGCGCGCGCCGTCCATCCAGCTGCGCCGGCTCGGCGTGCAGACCGGCGACATCTGCTCGTAGCCGCCGAATCCGCCGCCGCGCGAGAACTCGCTCATCGCGTCGGCGCGTCGCAGGGCGTCGGCCAGCGCCGGGTCGCGGCGTTCGAGCAGGCCAGCCCGCTGCTGCAGGCCGAGCGAGGACGATCCGGCGAGCGTGCAACCCACCATGACGCCCACGAAGGCGATCGTCGCGAATGCGGCGACGAGGTCGACCGGGATCATGCGCGCACCCCCTAGTGCGAGAGAACCTCAGTGTACTCCCGGGCGGGGATCACGGGAGGGCCCGGATCCGGCGAACCGCGGCCGACGGGACCATGGTCGAGGTCGTCAGGGGGACGACCGGAATCCAGGAGACGACCACCATGGACCTCGCACACGCCATCGCCGCAGGCGGCCTCGCCCGCCGCGCGACCGACCGCCGCCACGCCACCGACGAGACCGAGGTCGCCGAGGCGCGCTCGCGCGCGCTCGCGCGCCGCACGACGGCCGCGGCCGCGACGCCGCGCGTCGAGTACCGCGACCGCGGACGCCACGCGGCGCCGAGGCCCGCCCAGGCCTGAGCCTGCGGCGGCCCCGCCCCGCGGAGGTCGTGACGACCTCGCGGCGCGGGGCCGCTGCGCATCGAGGAGTCCCTAGGCGAACGCCTCGATCGGCGGGCAGGCGCACACCAGGTTGCGGTCGCCGTACGCCTGGTCGATGCGCCGCACGGGCGCCCAGTACTTCGCACGCACGAGCGAGTGCACGGGATAGACCGCCTGCTCGCGGGTGTAGGGGTGCGTCCACTCCCCCGCGATGACCGACTCGGCCGTGTGGGGCGCGTTGCGCAGCGGGTTGTCGTCGGCGGGCCACTCGCCGCGCCCGACCGCGTCGGCCTCGGCCTTGATCTGGATCATGGCCTCGACGAACCGGTCGAGCTCGGCGAGGTCCTCCGACTCGGTGGGCTCGACCATGAGCGTGCCCGCGACGGGGAACGACATCGTCGGCGCGTGGAAGCCGTAGTCGATGAGGCGCTTGGCGACGTCGTCGACCGTGACCCCGGTCTCGGCCGTGAGCGGCCGGAGGTCGAGGATGCACTCGTGCGCGACGAGGCCGTTCTCGCCCGTGTACAGCACCGGGAAGTGGTCGCGCAGGCGCGCGGCCACGTAGTTCGCGGCCAGCACCGCGGTCGCCGTGGCCTGCTTCAGCCCCTCGGCGCCCATCATGCGCACGTAGGCCCACGAGATCGGCAGGATCGACGGGCTGCCGTACGGCGCCGCCGACACCGGGCCGCCGTCGTGCGTGACGCCGCCGGCGTGGTCGTTCCGCTGCGCCATCGGGTGGCCGGGCAGGTACGGCGCGAGGTGCGACTTGGCCGCGACCGGGCCGACGCCGGGGCCACCGCCGCCGTGCGGGATGCAGAACGTCTTGTGCAGGTTCAGGTGCGAGACGTCGCCGCCGACGTCGCCGAACCGGGCGAAGCCGAGCAGGGCGTTGAGGTTCGCGCCGTCGATGTACACCTGGCCGCCGGCGTCGTGCACGGCCTGCGTGATGTCCTTCACGTCGTGCTCGTAGACGCCGTGCGTCGACGGGTAGGTGATCATGAGCGCCGCGACGTGCTCGGCGTGCTCGGCGATCTTCGCGCGCAGGTCGTCGAGGTCGACGTTGCCGAGCTCGTCGCACGCGACGACGACGACGCGCATACCGGCGAGCACCGCCGACGCCGCGTTGGTGCCGTGCGCGCTCGACGGGATGAGGCACACGTCGCGCTCGACGTCGCCGTTCGCGAGGTGGTAGCCGCGGATCGCGAGCAGGCCCGCGAGCTCGCCCTGGCTGCCCGCGTTCGGCTGCAGCGAGACCGTGTCGTAGCCCGTGACCTCGGCGAGCCAGCTCTCGAGCTGCTCGATGAGCCCGAGCGAGCCGACCACGTCGGCCTCGGGCGCGAACGGGTGCAGGTTCGCGAACTCCGGCCACGTGACGGCCTGCATCTCGGTCGCCGCGTTGAGCTTCATGGTGCACGAGCCGAGCGGGATCATCCCGCGGTCGAGCGCGTAGTCGCGGTCGGCGAGGGTCTTGAGGTACCGCATCATCTGCGTCTCGGACTGGTGCGTGTTGAACACCGGGTGCTCGAGGTACGACGACGTGCGGCGCAGCCCCTCGGGCAGGCTCGCGGGCCGCTCCCGCACGGTGACCGGCACCTCGAGGCGCGGGTCGAACCCGAACGCCTCGACGACGCGCGAGAGCTCGTCGGCCGTGGTGGTCTCGTCGACGGCCACGTGCACGGTCGCCTCGTCGGCCTCCCACAGGTTCAGGCCGAGCTCGCGGGCGCGCTCGACGACGGTGCGCGCGAGCCCCGGTACGTGCACGCGGATGGTGTCGAAGTACGCGTCGTGCGCGAGCGTGAGCCCGAACCCGGTGAGCGCGTCGGCGAGCGCCTTCGCCTTCGCGGCGGTGGTCACCGCGATGTGCCGGATGCCGCGCGGCCCGTGGTACACGGCGTACATCGACGCCATGACGGCCAGCAGCACCTGCGCAGTGCAGATGTTCGACGTCGCCTTCTCGCGGCGGATGTGCTGCTCGCGCGCTTGGAGGCTGAGCCGGTACGCGGGGTGGCCCGCGGCATCCTGCGAGACGCCGACGAGACGCCCCGGCATCTGCCGCTCGAGCCCCGCGCGCACCGCCATGTACCCGGCGTGCGGGCCGCCGAAGCCCATCGGCACGCCGAATCGCTGCGAGGTGCCGACGGCGACATCCGCGCCCAGCTCGCCCGGGCTCGTGAGCAGCGCCATCGCGAGCAGGTCGGCCGCGACGACCGCGAGCGCACCCTGCGCCTTCGACGCGGCGATGACCGCCGACGGGTCCCACACGCGGCCGGATGCGCCGGGGTACTGCACGAAGAGGCCGAAGTGCTCGCCGAGCGCCGCGACATCCGTCGTCTCGTCGAGGTCGGCGACGACGAGCTCGATGCCGACCGCGTCGGCGCGCGAGGCGAGCAGCGCCCGCGTCTGCGGCAGCGCGTCGGCGTCGACGACGAACCGGTTCGTGCGGTTCTTCGACGCACGCCGCGCGAGCAGCATGCCCTCGACGACGGCCGTGCCCTCGTCGAGCATCGACGCGTTCGCGGTGTCGAGCCCCGTGAGGTCGGCGACCATCGTCTGGAAGTTGATGAGCGCCTCGAGCCTGCCCTGCGAGATCTCGGGCTGGTACGGCGTGTACGCCGTGTACCAGCTCGGATTCTCGAGCACGTTGCGCTGGATCACCGCCGGCGTGATCGTGCCCGAGTAGCCGAGGCCGATCATCGACGTGCGCACGGTGTTCGCGTCGGCGAGCGCGCGCAGCTCGGCGAGCGCCTCGCGCTCGGTCGCGGCGGCCGGGATCACCGAGTCGATGACCTCGTGCATCCGGATCGCGGACGGCACCGCGGCATCCATGAGCGCGTCGAGCGAGTCGTAGCCGAGCGCGGCGAGCATCCACTCGTGGTCGCGCGGGGTCGTGCCGATGTGCCGGCGCCCGAAGGCGTCGACGTCGAAGGCCGTGGAGGTGCTGGTGGTCATCGTCTTCCTAGTCGTTCGTCGGTCGAGGAGCGGGCGCGGCCCGCGTCTCGAGACCTACTCGCCCGTGAGGGCGCGGTACTCGTCGTGGCTGAGGAGCGTCGGCAGCGACGCGGCGGTCACCTTGAGGAGCCATCCCTCGCCGAACGGGTCGCTGTTGACCAGCTCGGGCGAGTCGACGACGGCCTGGTTCGACTCGACGACCTCGCCGTCGACCGGGGCGAAGAGCTCGCCCACCGACTTGGTCGACTCGATCTCGCCGACGACGGTGCCCGCGGTGATCGCGGTGCCCGCGGCGGGCAGGTCGACGTAGACGACGTCGCCGAGCTTCTCGGCGGCGTAGTCGGTGATGCCGACGGTGACGGTGTCGCCGTCGACCTTCACCCACTCGTGCTCGGCGGTGTACTTGAGGTCGGTCTTCTCGGTCATGCGGGTGCTCCTCTGGTGTCGTGTGGTGCTCGGGCGGAACCGGTCAGGCGCCGCGCTTGTAGAACGGCAGGGCGGTCACGGTCGCCGGGATGCGCGTGCCGCGCACGTCGACGAACAGCTGCGAGCCGGGCTCCGCGGCCTCGGGCGCCACGAACGCCATGGCGACCGGGTGGCCGAGCGTGGGCGAGAGCGCGCCGGAGGTGACCTCGCCGACCTCGCGTGCGTCGTCGCCCTCGCCGTCGAACACGGCGTAGCCGGCGCGCGGCGCACGGCGGCCCTCGGCGGTCAGGCCGACGAGCACGTGCGCGCCCTCGGCGGGCCCCTGCTCGATCGCGCTGCGGCCGACGAAGTCGCCCTCCTTGGTGAGCGCGACCACGCGGCCGAGGCCGGCCTGCACCGGCAGGATGTCGCGGCCGAGCTCGTGCCCGTAGAGCGGCATGCCCGCCTCGAGGCGCAGGGTGTCGCGGCTCGCGAGCCCGCACGGCACGACGCGGGGTCCGCCGGTCTCGCGCAGGGCCTCCCAGAGCCGCTTCGCGCGATCGGGTGCGACGTAGAGCTCGAAGCCGTCCTCGCCGGTGTAGCCGGTGCGTGCGACGAGCACCGGGCCCCCCTCGAACTCGGCGCCGATCGCGCGGTAGTACTTCAGCGCGGCCACGGCCGTGTCGAAGTCCTCGTCGTCGTTGCCGGGGCCCTGGATGCCGAAGCCCTCGGTCTGCTGCAGGACCTCGAGCGCGTCGGGACCCTGCAGCGCGATGAGCGCGATGTCGTCGGACTCGTCGAACACCTCGGCGTCGAACGGCGCCGTCCGGTTGCGGAGCTCCTCGGCGACGACCTCGCGGTTCGCGGCGTTCGCGACGACCATGTAGCGGTCCTCGCCCGTGCGGTACACGACGAGGTCGTCGATGACGCCGCCGTCGCGTGCGAGCAGGAGGGAGTACTTGGCCTGGCCCTCGACGATGGCCGAGAGCTTGCCGGCGAGCGCGTAGTCGAGCGCGTCGGATGCCTCGGGGCCGACCACCAGGATCTCGCCCATGTGCGACAGGTCGAACAGCCCGGCGTGCTGGCGCACCGCGTGATGCTCGGCCAGGTCGCTCGAGTAGCGCACGGGCATCTGCCAGCCGGCGAAGTCGGTGAACGACGCGCCCTCGGCGCGGTGCACCTCGTCGAGGGGGCTGCGGCGCTCGGTGGTGCCGGGGTCGGTGGTGGTGCCGGTTGCGTCGGTCACGAGTTCTCCAGGATCGCGCGGATCGCGCGGCGGACGCCGCTCGAGAACTCCCCCTCTGTCATGGGCCTGAGAGCTTCGCGCCGCGCCCGTGGGGAGCTGTGCTTTCACCTTCGGCGGGATGACGCGTGCGCGCAATCCGCTTTCCAGAGTCGGCCTCGTCGTCGCGGTGATGCGACCTGAGAGATTGGCGGGGAGGCTTGCTCCTTCGGTGCCGGATGGATCCGGCTCTCCCGCGACGCGTCGATGGCCTGATATGCGGTTGTGCAGGCAGTCTACAGTCCCGCCCGAGCCCCGTGGCGCGTGTGCCGCGCTCCCGGTCGCGGCCCTCGCCGTCTTGGTCCGCAGTCGACCACGCGCGCGCACCGCGACGGCGTGGTGAACTGCGGATCGACCTGGTGCCAACTCGCCGCGCAGCTCTCGCTCGAGGACCTCGTGGCGGCCGGCGACCACCTGCTCACGGTGCGCGACCTCGGCGGGCGCAGGGCGCCGTACGCGAGCCTCCCCGCGCTCACCGCCGCGGCGGCCGCGCACCGGGGCTCCGCCGGCGTCGCCCTGCTCCGCTCGGCGCTGCCGCTGCTGCGTCCCGGACCGCTGTCGCGACGCGAGTCGCTGCTGCGGGTGCGGATCGTGCGAGCCGGGCTGCCCGAGCCGCGGGTCGCGTACCGCGTGATCGAGGACACCCTCCCGGGTACGAGCCGACGGTCGACCTCGCCTACCCGGAGCATCGGATCGCGATGGAGTACGAGGGCGATCACCACCGGTCGCATGTGCAGTTCCGGCGCGACATCGCCCTGTACGAGCGGCTCCAGGACGCCGGCTGGACGGTCATCCGCTTCACGGGCGACGACGTCCCCGATGCGCCGACGGTCGCATCGGCCCGAATCATCCAGCGCATCGCCGCACGCCTCGAGCTGCGCGGATGGACTTCCTGACGCCCCTGACGCCCGGCGCAGCCGCTCCGCAGTCCGCCACGCCTCGTCGAGGCGGCGGCGTGGCGGACTGCGGAGCAGTTCGACGTGTCGGGAGGCGCGTCACACGATTCGCGTTCAGGTCAGAGTGACTGTAAGCTGGGCATCCACGGACTTCGCGTCATCTTGACACGAAGCCGGGCGAACGAGAGGCGAGCGGATGTCGCTGCACGACGCGCAGGCGCGCCTGGCCGTCTCCACGGTCATCTTCGCCATCTCACCCGAGGCCGACGGCGACGGCGGGCTGCGCCCCAGCCTGCGGACCCCGCTCGTCCGCCGCCTGCGCGAGCCCGGCCTCGGCCGATGGGCGCTCCCCGGCGGCTGGCTGCCGGTCGACGAGTCGCTCGCCGGGGCCGCTGCCCGCACGCTCGCCGAGACCACCGGGCTCTCGCCCCGCTACCTCGAGCAGCTCTACACGTTCGGCGAGCCCGAGCGCTCGCCCGGCGAGCGCGTCGTCTCGGTCGTCTACTGGGCGCTCGTGCACTCCGACGAGGTCGAGCGCGCGGTCTCCGACGAGAACGTGCGGTGGTTCGACGAGGACGACCTGCCCGACCTCGCGTTCGACCACGCCGCGATCATCGAGTACGCGCTCACACGCCTGCGCACCAAGCTCGAGTACTCGCGCATCGCGCACGCCCTGCTGCCTGAGCGGTTCACCATGGCCGAGCTCCGCGGGGTGCACGAGGCGGTGCTCCGCCGCCGACTCGACCCCGCGAACTTCCGGCGCACCATGGAGGCCACGGGCACGCTCGTCGACACCGGCGAGCGCCTCTCCGGCACCCGGCACCGCCCGCCGGCCCTCTACCGCTTCGACCCCGCCCACTCCCCCGCGGCGCCGCCCTCACCGGCGCCAGCGGCGCCGCGCCATGCGGCATCCGCCTCGGCTTCGGCCGTTCCGCCTCGACCCGGCACCGACAGCAAGGACACCCCGGAATGAGCACCACCCTGCCCGTCACCACGCCGCGCGCCGTCGACGCGACGCGCGCCGCGGCATCCGTCGACCGCACCATCCGCCTCATCACGACGGGCGCGGCGCGCGGCGAGACCTGCACGCCCGACCTCGCGAAGAGTCCGTGGGAGTTCGACCGCGGGCCTGCCGGGTACGGCCCCGGGTCGTCGATGGGCGACGTCATCCCCACCGGCGCGCCGCGCCAGGGCGCGCTGCCCGAGGAGTACCGGCGCGCGTCGGCCCAGGAGCTCGACGGGCGCATCCGTGCCGCCAAGGCGACGCTCGGCGACCGCGTGGTCGTGCTGGGCCACTTCTACCAGCGCGACGAGGTCGTGCAGCACGCCGACTTCACCGGCGACTCGTTCCAGCTCGCGAACGCGGCAAAGACGAAGCCGGATGCCGAGGCGATCGTCTTCTGCGGCGTGCACTTCATGGCCGAGACCGCCGACATGCTCTCGCGGCCCGACCAGGCCGTCATCCTGCCGAACCTCGCCGCGGGCTGCTCGATGGCCGACATGGCCGACACCTCGAGCGTCGAGGAGTGCTGGGAGCAGCTCGCCGAGGTCTACGGCGACCTGACGGCGACCGACGCGTCGGGTCGCGTGCCCGTCATCCCGGTGACGTACATGAACTCGTCGGCCGCGCTCAAGGGCTTCGTCGGCCGCAACGGCGGCATCGTGTGCACGTCGTCGAACGCGAGGACGGTGCTCGAGTGGGCGTTCGAGCGCGGGCAGCGCGTGCTGTTCTTCCCCGACCAGCACCTCGGGCGCAACACCGCGAAGGCCATGGGCGTGCCGCTCGAGCAGATGCCGATGTGGAACCCGCGCAAGGCGCTCGGCGGCAGCACCCCCTCCGAGCTCGAGGGCGCCCGCGTCATCCTGTGGCACGGCTTCTGCTCGGTGCACAAGCGCTTCACGGTCGACCAGATCGCCGCGGCGCGGGCGTCGCACCCCGGCGTGCAGGTCATCGTGCACCCCGAGTGCCCGATGGAGGTCGTCGACGCGGGGGACGCCTCGGGCTCGACCGACTTCATCGTCAAGGCCATCCAGGCCGCCCCGGCCGGCTCGACCTTCGCGATCGGCACCGAGATCAACCTCGTGCAGCGCCTCGCCGCCGAGCACCCCGAGCACGAGATCTTCTGCCTCGACCCGGTCGTGTGCCCGTGCTCGACGATGTACCGCATCCACCCGGGCTACCTCGCGTGGGTGCTCGAGGAGCTCGTCGCCGGGCGCGTGGTGAACCGCATCGAGGTCCCCGACGACGTCGCCGAGCCGGCCCGCGTGGCGCTCGAGCGCATGCTCGCGGCCAAGCCCCCGGCCTCGGTGCCGGTGCCCGCCGGATCCACGATCGCCGCGGCGAGCGGTGCCGTGGCAGCCGCGACCTCGGCGGCGTCGGATGTCGCGGCCGAGCGCGTCGGAGCCTGACATGACCCGCGTGCTCGTCGTCGGCTCCGGCATCGCCGGGCTCTGGACGGCGATCCGCGCCGCGGAGCGCGGGTGCCACGTCACGATCGTGACGAAGGCCGCGCTCGGCGAGGGTGCGACGCCGTGGGCGCAGGGCGGCATCGCCGCCGCGATCTTCGCCGGCGACGCTCCCACCCGTCACGCGGCCGACACGCTCAGCGCGGGCGCCGGGCTCGGCGACCCCGCCGCGGTGCGCGTGCTGACCGAGGAGGGGCCCGCGCGCATCCGCGACCTCATCCGCTTCGGCGTCGCGTTCGACCGCGACGAGTCCGGGATCGCGCGCGGACTCGAGGCCGCGCACTCGCGCGCGCGCATCCTGCACGCGGGCGGCGACCGCACGGGCGCCGCGATCGAGGCGGCGCTCGTCGAGACCGTGCGGCGTCGCGGCATCCGGGTCATCGAGCACACGACGCTCGTCGACCTGGTGGTCGAGAGCGGCCGGGTGGTCGGCATCCGCGTGGTCGGCGACGAGCCCGGCGCGGGCTCGCCGCGGCCCGTGCCGGCGGCCGGCGCTCCGGCGACCGCCCCCGCATCGCCGCCTGGCCCGACCTCGCTGCGCGAGCTCCGGGCCGATGTGGTCGTGCTCGCCACCGGCGGTGCGGGACAGCTCTTCCGTCACACGACCAATCCGGATGTCGCGACGGGCGACGGGGTCGCCGCGGCCGCCCGCGCGGGCGCAGCGGTGGCCGACCTCGAGTTCGTCCAGTTCCATCCGACCGCGCTCGCGGTGCCCGGCACGCCGCTCATCTCCGAGGCCGTGCGCGGCGAGGGCGCCGTGCTGCGCGACGCGTCGGGCCGGCGCTTCCTGCTCGAGATCGACCCGCGTGCCGAGCTCGCGCCGCGCGACGTGGTCGCGCGCGCGGTCTGGCGGCGCATGGCCGAGCAGGACGGCGCGCCCGTCGTGCTCGACGCGACCCACCTCGGCGCCGAGCGCCTGGCCGCCCGGTTCCCCGGCATCGACGCGGCGTGCCGCGCCGCCGGCTTCGACTGGTCTCGCGAGCCGGTGCCCGTCGTACCGGCGGCCCACTACGCGATGGGCGGCGTCGTGACCGACCTGGCCGGCCGCACGAGCCTGCCCGGCCTCTGGGCCGTCGGCGAGGTCGCCCGCACGGGCGTGCACGGCGCCAACCGCCTCGCGTCCAACTCGCTGCTCGAGGGCGCCGTCTTCGCCGAGCGCGCCGCGCGCGACCTGGCCGCCGCGCCATCCGCCCCCGTCCCCGCGCCGGCCCCTGCCCCGGTTCAGAACGGCGGATATACGATCCGACGCGCCGGTGATGGCCCCGGAATCGACGGGGTGGCGGATCGGATATCCGCGGAAATGGACGCGAGTGGGCGTGGACTCGTCGAGCGGGGCGAGCTGCAGCAGCTCATGTGGGACCACGTGGGGCTCGAGCGCGACGCGCGCGGGCTCGCGGCGGCATCCGCCCGGCTCGACGGATGGCGCGCGCCCGAGCCGGTCGACCGCCGCACGGCCGAGGACCGCAACCTGCTCGACCTCGCGCGCCTCACCGTCGCGGCGGCGCTCGCCCGCACCGGCAGCGTCGGCGCGCACACGCGCACCGACGCGGCATCCGTCGCCGAGACCGAACGAGAGGCCGCCTGATGACCGAAGCCCGCGAGATCGAGCGCGTTGTGCTCATGGCGCTCGACGAGGATGCGCCGTGGGGCGACCTGACCGGGGAGACCCTGATCCCCGAGGTCGCGACGGCGACCGCCGAGCTCGTCGCGCGCGAGCCGGGTGTCTTCAGTGGCGCGCGCGTCGTCGAGGCGGCGTTCCGGCTGGTCGACCCGCGGATCGCGGTCGAGGTGCCGACGGCCGACGGCGGGCGGTTCGCGGCGGGCGACGTGCTCGCGCGCGTGCAGGGCCCCGCCCGCGGCATCCTGCGCGCCGAGCGCGTCGCGCTGAACCTCGTGCAGCGGATGTCGGGCGTCGCGACGCTCACGGCCCGGTACGTCGACGCGGTGGCCGGCACACGCGCGCGCATCGTCGACACGCGCAAGACCACGCCCGGCCTGCGCAGCCTCGAGCGCCAGGCCGTGCGAGACGGCGGCGGCCGCAACCACCGCCGCTCGCTGTCCGACGCGATCATGGCCAAGGACAACCACCTCGCCGTGCTCACCGCGAGCGGCGCCGACCTCGCCACCGCGCTGCGCGAGGCGCGCGACCGGATGCCGCACACCGCCCACCTCGAGGTCGAGGTCGACCGCGTCGACCAGATCGAGCCCGTGCTCGCGGGCGGCGCCGACACGATCATGCTCGACAACTTCACGCTCGACGAACTGCGCGAGGGCGTCGCCCTCATCGACGGCCGTGCGATCGTCGAGGCGTCGGGCGGCGTGAACCTCGACACGGTCGCCGCGATCGCCGCGACCGGCGTCGACGTCATCTCGGTGGGCGCGCTCACGCACTCGGCGCGCGCGCTCGACCTCGGCCTCGACGTCGTGATCGAGACGCCGGCGGATGGCGCACCCGGCGCCGCGCCGCGGGAGCGCACGTGATCTTCGCCGACCACGCCGCCACGACCCCGGTCCGCCGCGAGGCGCTCGAGGCGATGTGGCCGTACCTGACGGGATCCTTCGGCAATCCGTCGAGCCGGCACGGGGTCGGCGAGGAGGCCGCGCGCGCTCTCGCGTGGGCGCGCGCGGAGGTCGCCGCCGTGGTCGGCTGCCGGCCCGGCGACGTGGTATTCACCTCGGGCGGGACCGAGGCCGACAACCTCGCCGTGAAGGGCCTCGCGCTCGCGAACCCGCGCGGACGCCACGTCGTGGTGTCGCCGGTCGAGCACGAGGCCGTGCTCGAGGCTGCCGACGCGCTGCGCCGCCTGCACGGCTTCGAGGTGGACCTGGTCGACGTGGACGCCTCCGGGATGGCGACCCCCGGGGCGCTCGCCCGCGTCATCCGGCCCGGCACCGCGCTCGTCTCGGTGCAGCTCGCGAACAACGAGGTCGGCACGGTGAACCCCGTCGCGGAACTCGCGCGCGTCGCGCACGAGGCGGGCGCGCTCATGCACACCGACGTGGTCCAGGCGGCGGGATGGCTGCCGCTCTCGTTCGACGCGCTCGGCGTCGACGCGCTCTCGCTCGCGGGCCACAAGGTCGGGGCGCCCAAGGGAATCGGCGCGCTCGTCGTGCGGGGCCGACTGCCGCTCGAGCCCGTGCTGCACGGCGGGGGCCAGGAGCGCGGGCGCCGGTCGGGCACCGAGAACGTGGCCGGCGCGGTCGCGTTCGCGACGGCGCTGCGGCTCGCCGAGGCCGAGCGGGCGGAGGTCGCGCCGCGCGTGGCCGCGCTGACCGCTCGCTTCCGCGAGCTCGTCGCCTCCGGCGTGCCCGACGCGGTGCCGACGGGCCATCCGGCGAACCGCCTGCCCGGCACGGTCTCCTACGTCTTCCCCGGCACGAGCGGCGAGGCCGTGCTGCTCGAGCTCGAACGGCGAGACGTGATCGTCTCGAGCGGCTCGGCGTGCGCGGCCGGCAGCGACGAGCCGTCGCACGTGCTCACCGCGATGGGCGTCGCGCCCGAGGTCGCGCAGACGGCGGTCCGCTTCTCCTTCGGTGCGGACGCCACCGACACCGACGTGGGGGCGGCCGCCGCCGCCCTCGCGGAGGCCGTGTCGGCGGTCCGCGATATCGTGCGCTGACCCGGGGGAACGTCCCTCCGCGCAGTGCGAACGGGTGTTGCGGTGTGCCGAAAATACATGCATCGGAATACGTCGGCGGGAATCGGGAATAGCGCGTCGCCGACGCCGGTTTCCGGTTCTCGTCGCCGTTCGCGCCCGCGCGGGCGGCGAGGCGACCGCGGGCATGCTCCCCGCACGACACGACACGACACGACACGACGACGACGACGAACGAGCAAGGACGCGCACGTGACCGAACGATCCGCACCCCGCACCGACTCCATCCCCCTGCCCGACGAGGTCGACGAGGCCTTCGACGAGCAGGTCCGCGACGCGCGCCCCGAGCACGGCGCGCGCAACACCCGCGTCATCTGGCTGCTGCTCGCCGCGACGTTCGTGGTGTTCCTCAACGAGACCATCATGAGCGTGGCGATCCCGCACCTCGTCCGCGACCTGCGCATCACGCTCTCGGCGGCGCAGTGGCTGACGACCGCGTTCATGCTCACCATGGCCGTCGTCATCCCGATCACCGGATTCCTCATCCAGCGCTTCCCCACCCGTCCGATCTTCGGCACGGCGATGAGCCTGTTCTCGGCCGGCACGCTGCTCGCGGCGCTCGCGCCGGGCTTCGAGGTGCTGCTCGGTGCGCGGATCGTCCAGGCCACGGGCACCGCGATCATGATGCCGCTGCTCATGACCACGCTCATGACGCTCGTGGCGCCGTCCGACCGCGGGCGGTTCATGGGTCGCGTCTCGATCGTCATGTCGGTCGCGCCCGCGATCGGCCCGGCCATCTCCGGACTCATCCTGAGCTACCTCGGCTGGCGCTACATGTTCTGGCTCGTGCTCCCGATCGCCCTCGCGATGCTGGTGATCGGGCTGCGCCGGGTCGAGAACGTCGGCGAGACGCGCGTGTTCCCGATCGACGTCGTCTCGGTCGTGCTCTCGGCCCTCGGCTTCGGCGGCCTCGTGTACGGCCTCAGCCTCGTCGGCGGCGTCGTGAGCGGGCGCGCCCCGGGCGATGCGACGGCCATGTGGATCGCGCTCGCGATCGGCGCGGCCGGCGTGGTGGCGTTCATCGTGCGCCAGCTGCTGCTGCAGCGCACCGACCGCGCCCTCCTCGACCTGCGCACGTTCCGCACGCGCAACTTCTCGGTCTCGATCGCGCTCATGGCCGTGATGATGGCGGCCCTGTTCGGCACCATCATCCTGCTGCCCATCTACCTGCAGGATGTCGCGGGCCTCGAGCCGCTCGCGACCGGCCTGCTCGTGCTGCCCGGCGGCCTGGTCATGGGACTGCTCGGGCCGACAGTCGGTCGCCTGTACGATCGCGTCGGCCCCACGCCGCTGCTCGTGCCCGGCAGCGTCGTGGTGAGCGGCGTGCTGTGGTCGTTGACGCTCGTGACCGAGTCGACGCCCCCGTGGATGCTCCTGATCGCCCACGTCGTGCTCTCGACGGCGCTCGCGTTCATGTTCACGCCGCTCTTCACGAGCGCGCTGGGCTCCGTCGAACCGCACCTGTACTCGCACGGCTCGGCTACCGTCGGCACGCTGCAGCAGGTGGCGGGCGCGGCCGGTACGGCCCTCTTCATCACGGTGATGACCGCGACGGCCGCCTCGGCCGAGGCCGCGGGCACCGCTGCGGTCGCGGCGCAGGCCGCGGGCGTGCGCAACGCGTTCCTCGTGGGCGCGATCATCTCGCTCTTCGCGATCGTGGGGTCCGCGTTCGTGCGTCGCCCCGCCGACATGACGCACGGCGCTCCCGCGGCGCACTGACGCGAGCTGCATCGAGACGACGAGGGCCCGGCGACGATCCGCCGGGCCCTCGTCCGCGTCTCAGCCGCAGTCGGGGCGGCAGGTCCGCTGCGACAGGGCGTCGACCAGCACGGTCCCGAGGTCCTCGGGCTTCACGGCCGAGTAGGCGCCGCCCTTCGTGGCCTCCGCGATCTTCTGCATCGCCTGCAGGTCGGTGTCGGGCCCGAAGCCGATCATGATGACCGCGACCGGCTTGGAGGGGTCGTCCATCTTCTTCAGCTCGGCGAGCAGCTGGTCGAGGCTGATGCCGTTCTCGTCCTCGTTCTTGCCGTCGGTGATGACGAGCACGGAGTTGACCTTGTCGGGGTCGTAGTCCTCGCGGACCTTCTTCACGGCGGCGAGGGTGGAGTCGTAGAGGCCCGTGGCACCGCCGAGCCGCGAGGGCAGCGACCCGATGATCTGCTGGATCTGCTGGGTGTGTCCCGAGTCGGCGAGCGGCGCGATGGGGGCGAGGTCCTCGTAGTCGAGGTCGCCGTTGCGGGCGGTCGAGAAGATCCAGACGCCGAGCTCGGCCTCGCCGGAGAACTTCGACATGGCGTCGACCGCGGCCTGCTGGAAGATGTCGATGCGCCGCAGTCCGTTGCCGGCGGGCTCCTCCATCGATCCCGACACGTCGATCACCGCGAGCATGCGCGAACGCAGGGTCAGCACGGACCAGGCACGGAGGATCTCGATCTCGGCCGCGTGGTCGAGCTCGGTCTGCGCACGCGGGGCATTGCCGGCGACGCCGGGGGCGTCGAGCTCGCCGCTGCCGTCGGGCGCGCGGAAGCCGGCCTCGGCGAAGTGCTCCGTGGCCTTCTGCAGGGCCGCCTCGAACGCGTCGAGCTGCTCGCCCTCGGCATCGCCGATCCGCACGAACGGGTAGTCGAGTGCGACCGTGCCCTCCTGGGGGTAGGCGGCGACGAGGGGCTCGGCGGTGGAGTCGGTGTTGTGCGCGACCACGCGCGACTCGCTCGTGAGCACGACGGTGGGCTGGGCGGCCGAGGACAGCGTGGCCATCGCGGCATCGGCGTTCGCGGGGATCGACTTGCCGAGCGCGATCATCGCGCCCGCGAACTGGCGCGGGTCGTCGGGCGAGGACTGGCCCTTCAGCGCGAGCAGGCTCGCGAGGCTCGCGGCCGACGCCTCGGGGTCGGGCAGGAGCGCGGGCAGCTGGCCGGCGAGGATGCGCGCCCAGCTGACGGGCTCCGTCGCGATCTCCTGGGCCGCGTCGGCCGGGGCCGCGAAGACGATCGGCGAGCTCGCGATGGATGGGCCGACCACGATGTCGGGCTCGCCGAGCCCCAGCGAGGTGGCCGTGGTGTTGGTGCGCTCGATCCACACCGAGGAGTCGGGGATCCAGGCGTCGGCGTCGAGCGTGCCGGCTGCCAGGGCCGCCGTCGTGTCGGCCGAGTCCTGGGCGCGGACGTCGATCTCGACGCAGCGCTTCGGGCTCGCGTCGAAGTCGTCGGCGAGCTCGATCACCGAGGACGCGATCGACGGGTCGGCGACCACCACGAGCGGCTCGACGGTCTCGCACGCCGGTTCCTCGGCCGAGGCGAACAGCGGGTTCAGGTGACCGCCGACCCAGAGGTACACCCCGGTGGCGACCAGCCCGATCACCGCGACGCCTGCGACGACGGACAGGATGAATCGGCGGCTCGGCGTCTTCGCCGGAGCCGCGACGCTGTGACGTCCCACGACACTCCAAGCCGACCGACAGCGCCGGAGAGCGTGTGTCGATCCCATCTGAACGGGTTCCCCCGTTCAGGGGGAAGGGTGCTGACAGTGTACGCAGAAGATGAGCGATCGGCGAACTCCGATCCGGCCGGTCGCGGCCTCGTTCCGGCACGCGCGCGCGAGGGCTAGGGTCGGCTCATGGAGCCCGTCTCGGTGCCGCTCGCGGAGATCGCCCCATCCCGGTGCGCGTTCTCGGAGGCCCGACCATGAGCCGGTTCGCGGATCGGCGCGACGCGGGCCGGCGGCTCGCGGAGGAGCTGGGCGACCGCCGGGCCGTCGATCCGGTGGTCCTCGGACTGCCGCGCGGCGGCGTGCCCGTGGCCGACGAGGTGGCGCGCGCCCTCGATGCGCCGCTCGACGTGCTCGTCGTGCGCAAGCTCGGCCTGCCCTCGCAGCCCGAGGTCGCGATGGGGGCGATCGGCGAGGAGGGCGCCGAGGTCGTCAACGACGACGTCGTGGGGCTCGGCCGCGTGACCCGCTCCGACTTCGCGGCCGTCGAGCGACGCGAACGCGCGGAGCTCGAGGCGCGCGTGCGCCGGTTCCGGCGGGACCGCCCGCCGCTGCCCCTCGCCGGCCGCACGGTCATCGTCGTCGACGACGGGGTCGCGACCGGCGCGACGGCGCGCGTGGCCTGCCGCGTCGCCCGCGCGCGCGGCGCCGCCCGCGTGATCCTCGCCGTTCCGGTCGGCGCCCCGGATGCCCTGGCGACGATTCCGGAGGCCGACGAGATCGTCGCGGTGAGCGCCCCAGCGTCCTTCATGGCGGTCGGCATGCACTACCTCGATTTCCGCCAGACCGAGGACGCCGAGGTCACCGCGATCCTCGACGCCGCGCACGGTCACGGCGCCTAAGCACACGCCGGCCGGGCGTGCAACCCCGTTCCCGCGAGCCAGTCGCTGCGGTTGAGTGGACGCCGATCGCGCATCGGCCCCTTCGTTGCGCGGAAAGGCGATGGAAACGTGGACACGAGCACCGTCATCTGGATCATCGTGGGCGTCATCGCGCTGCTCGCACTGGTCGCCGTGATCGCGTGGGTCGCGACCTCGGGCCGGCGGCGCGAGGCGCAGCTCGAGCACCGGCGCCGCGAGGCCGAGGAGCACCGCGAGAAGGCGGCCGAGATCGACGCCGCCGCGCGCGAGCGCGAGGTGAACGCCATGCAGTCGGATGCCGCGGCGCGCAAGGCCGAGGCCGATGCGGCGGCCGCCAGGCTCGAGGCCGAGCGGCTCGCGGAGGCGACCCGGGAGCATCGGACCGATGCGGAGCGGCTGCGGGCCGAGCAGGCCGAGCAGGCCCAGCGCGCGGCGGCCGTCGACCCCGACGTGTCGGAGCGCGCCGAGGCGCGCACCGAGTCCCGCGACGCCGAGGTGCCCCCGGCGACCGCCACGGCAGCCACGGCGGGTCCCACCACCGTCGAGTCCCACGGCCGCCCGGTCTCGCAGCCGGCGACCGACGAGCATGGCAACCCGCTGACCTACCCGGCGGCGGAGCAGCAGCGCACGGCCGCTCCCGTCCGCGGTCCGGTCGACGAGTACGGCAACCCCGTCGCGACCGAGCAGGGCGACGAGACGCCGCGTCACGCGCGCGGCGTCTGAGGCGGATCGGCCGCGTCGTCGTCCTCGTGGCCGTCGGCGGGGCCATCGGCGTCGCCACCCGCGCCACCGTCCGCGGGGCCGGGGCCGGGGCCGGAACCGCCGCGCTCCTCGGCGTCCAGGGCCGCGAGTTCGTCGTCGAGCGCGTCGCCGTCCGGCCACGCCGCCGTGAGCACCTCGCCCGCCGCGACCGTGAACTCGACCAGGTGCGCGAGCAGGTCGCGCAGGCTCCGGGAGCGCAGCAGCGCGAACTGGTCGAGCTGCGTGAGCGGCGCGATCCCCGCCAGCTGCCATGACGATTCGACTGGGTCGCTGCTCAGCGTCACGTCGGCGTCCCAGGGGAGGTCGACGAACTCCGCGGCGCGCGCGATCGTGCGTCGCACGACGAGTTCGGCCTGCTCGCGCAACGGCTCGAGCGACTCGTCCCATTCCAACTCTGGGAGCTCGCGCACGACCGCGGCCGGATGCGGGTCGTCGTCGAGCCACTCGAGGACCTCGATGCGCCGGTCGCCGAGCGCGACGACGGCGAGCTCGCCATCGGCGGTGCCGAGTTCGGTGACGCGCGCGACGGTGCCGAAGCCGAACCGGCGCTGAGGTTCGGAGCCGGCCGCCTCGCGACCGCTCTCGATGAGCACCACGCCGAACTCGGGCGGCGGGTCGGCGAGCACGCGCGTCATCATGACGAGGTAGCGCTCCTCGAAGACACGCAGCGCGAGCGGCATGTGCGGGAACAGCACGCTGCCGAGGGGGAACATCGCGAACGCCTCCATGGCGAGAGTGAAGCACCGCGAGGCTGGGAACGGGACGCGAATCCCCTGCTACTTCAGCAGGCGCGAGCGCACCCGGTCGGCGAGCGGCTTGCCGCCGGTCTGGCACGTGGGGCAGTACTGGAACGTCGAATCGTGGAACTCGACCTGCCGGATGGTGTCGCCGCAGACGGGGCACGCCTCGCCCATGCGGCCGTGTACGCGCAGTCGCCGGCGCTTGGCATCCTTGAGCTCGGCCGCGGGCTTGCCGGATGCCTCGTCGAGCGCCTCGCGCAAGGTGTCGCGCATCGCCGCATACAGTCGCGAGACCTCCTCGGCGTCGAGCGCCGACGCGAGCTTGTAGGGCGACATCTTCGCCGCGTGCAGGATCTCGTCGGAGTAGGCGTTGCCGATGCCCGCGAGCACCGACTGGTCGCGCAGCAGGCCCTTGAGCTGCGTGCGCCGCCCGGCGAGGATGCCGGCGAAGTCGTGCTCGGTGAACGCGTCGGCCATGGGGTCGGGGCCGAGCCGCGCGATGCCCGGAACCTCGCCCGGGTCGCGGACGACGTAGACGGCCAGGGACTTCTTGGTGCCGGCTTCGGTGAGGTCGAAGCCCGCGCCGTCGTCGAGGCGCACGCGCAGCGCGATCGGCGACTTGCCCGGGCGCAGCACGGTCGTCGGCAGCTCGTCGTACCAGCGGAGCCAGCCCGCGCGCGCGAGGTGGAACACCAGGTGCAGCGGCGCCTCGGCGTCGGACGCCGGGGACGTGGTCCCGGCAGGCGCGCCGATCTCGAGGTCGAGGAACTTGCCGTGCCGCCGGACGGCGGTGATCGGCCCGCCTTCGATCGCGTGCAGCGGCGGGTCGAAGGTCTTCAGCGCCGCGATCGCCGCGACGCGCGCCGATGAGACGGCGCGGCCGACCGCGCGTTCGCCCAGGAACTCGGCGAGCGCCTCGACCTCGGGCATCTCGGGCACGTGCCCATGCTGCCATCCGCCGCCGACATCCGCACGGGTGCTGAGGTCAGCCGGCCGACGGGGACGCCGGCGCGGCGCCCGCGGCCTCGCCCTCGATCGCGCGAAGCGCCTCGACGACATCCGGCCGCAGCTGCAGGCCCTGCACGGCGTTGGCCGAGATCATGAGGCGATTCAGCCAGCGCCGGTCGAGCGTGCGCTCCTCGTCGACGTCGTACCTGATGACGACGGGCATCGACGGGTTCACGAGCACCTCGTCGTGGCGGCCGTCCGGCTCGGTCCAGCCGACGAGCACGGGCTCGTGCACGCGCAGCTTGGCGATGATGACGGCGTGCACGTGCGCGAGCACGTCATCGGGGAGGTCGATCCGCACGATGCGGCCGAGGTGGAGCGATCCCAAAGGTCGGGTCCTTCCGGGGCGGGGCGAGGTCAGGCCGCCGACCATCCCGGTCTCACCGGGATCCGCGCGGTCGAACTCGCACGGGGGCCGACGGCCTGTCGCGGGCTTCGGGGACCCGCGCTGACAGTTCTAGGCGCGCCGGAAACTTCTCGGGAGGGACTTGACAGGGAGGAACCGGACGTGCAGCGCCGCGCCGCCGACGCCGAGGGCTCAGTTCGCGCCGTGGGCGGCGTCGAGCAGCGAGGTCAGCTCGTCGCGCAGGCGCTCGAGACGCTCGATGGAGTAGCCGAGCCGCGCGACGACCTCGCCGGGCACGGCGAGCGCACGCTCGCGCAGCGCGATGCCGGCCTCGGTGAGCGCGATGTCGACCGCGCGCTCGTCGCTCGCACTGCGCGAGCGCGTCACGAGCCCGGCCGCCTCGAGCCGCCCGATCAGGGGGCTCACGGTCGGCGGCTCGAGGTAGAGGCGTTCGGCGACCTCCCGCAGTCGCTGCGGGCTGCGCTCCCAGAGCGCGAGCAGCACGAGGTACTGGGGATGCGTCAGGCCCAGGGGCTCGAGCGACGGCCGGTACAGCCGCACGACCTCGCGACTGGTCGCCGCGAGGGCGAAGCAGAGCTGCCGATCGAGCTCGAGCGGATCCGTCATGGAATCCAGAATAGCGAGTACACTCATTGTTCGTGCACGAAGAGAAATTGCCGAACCCCTGGAAGGGCGTGCCCGGCTTCTGGGCGCGCGTCAACCAGTTCATCTACCCGATCGCCGGTCCGGCACAGGTGGGCATCGGGCGGCCGGAGGCGCCGTACCGACCTCCGGCCGACCCGGTCTGCCCGCTCTGCAACGCGCCGATGGCCCAGCACCGCATCGACCGCGGCGACGCCACGACCCCGACGCACCTGCACTGCCCTGTCCCCCGCGCCTGAGGCGCTGCTACCCTGAGCGCGACTGGAGGCGCCCATGCTCCTCGCGCTGGAAGCCGGCACCGCCACGGTCAGTGAGATCGTGGTGCCGATCCTCGTCACCGTGCTCACCGTGGCGGGCGCCCTCGTCGCGCCGCGCCTGAACGCCTCAGCCGACGACCTCAAGCGCGCCGAGCAGCTCACCGGCGTGCTCGACGGGATGGCCGACTCCCCCGAACGCGAACTCGTCCGGCAGGTGCGCGACGACCAGGCGACCGCGTGGGCGCTGCGGGCGTCTGCGCCGCCCTTCCCGCGACTGCGCGCTGCCGGCCTGAGCGCGTACTACGCCGGCGTCGTCGCGCTGATCGCCGGGCCGGTGGTGCTCGTGCTCGCTCCCGGGTACCAGTGGTGGTTCTGGGCGTGGTACCTCGCCGGAACTGTGTTGCTGGTCGTCGGCGCCCTCCTCGCGCACCGGCGCTCGATGCGCCGTCGGGAGTGGATGAGCGCCGAGCGCCGTCGCCGCGGGCTGCGCCCTCCGGTCGACGCGCGGCTCTTCCGCGCGGTCGCGAACGAGCCGGAGCGGCGTCGGTACATCGAGACGTTCGACACCGACTGGCGCCGCGAGGCCGGCGACGCGGCAGCCGACGCCGGCGGATCGGCCGGGGACGGCACGTCCTGAGGCGCTGGGCGCCTGACGCATGCCGGACCGCACATATGTGATCGCATAGGGTTGGCGGATGCTCCGACGACTCGTCTCCCGCGTCTACTGGGCCTGCAGCAGGTGGACGCTCGCGGGCGAGCCCGCGCCGCAGCGCCCCTCCGTGCTGATCGGCGCCCCGCACACCTCGAACTGGGATTTCGTGCTCATGCTCGGCATCGCGTGGCACTACGGCATCGACATCCGCTGGCTCGGCAAGAGGGGCCTGTTCGCCGGATGGCGCGGCCCCATCATGCGCCGGCTCGGCGGCATCCCGGTCGACCGTTCCGACCCGAGCCGGGTGGTCGCCGAGGTCGTCGAGCACATGCGCGCCGGCGAGGTGTTCAGCCTCGTGGTGACGCCCGACGGCACGCGCGGCGCGAATGAGTACTGGAAGTCGGGTTTCTATCGGATCGCCCGCGAGACCGGCCTGCCCGTCACGCTCGGCTTCGTCGATCGCACCACGATGACGACGGGTCTCGGCCCGACCTTCGAGCTGACCGGCGACGTGCCGGCCGACATGAGCCGCATCCGCGCGTTCTACGCCGACAAGGCCGGCCTGCGGCCGCACCTGCGCACCGAGCCGCGCCTGAGGTCGGAGGTCGACGCCGAGGACGCCGCCGCCTAGTCGTCGAGCCGGAAGCCGACCTTCAGCGTCACCTGGAAGTGCGAGATGTCGCCGTCGGCGACCACGCCGCGCGTCGAGATCACCTCGAACCAGTCGACGTGGCGCAGCGTGGCCGTGGCCCTCGCGATCGCATTGCGGATCGCGGTGTCGGTGCCCTCGGGCGAACTCCCGACGATCTCGGTGACGCGGTAGACGTGATCGGTCATGGCCGGCTCCTCACCCCCGCGGCGTCGCGGGATGCCTCGACCCTAGCCGCGCACCGTGCCCCGCGACAGCCCTACTCCGTCGAGAAGTCGAGCTGCTCGTCGGCGACGGCGATGATCGACCACGTTCCGCCGTCGGCGTCGGTGAACTCGTACGCGGGCACCACCACGACGCTGCCGTCGGCCTGCCACTGGCTCGCGAGCCCCAGCCGAGCGTCGACGATCTCGACGTCGTTGACCGGCCACGAGAGCGACGCGCCCGCGGCGGGCGTGGCGGGCGGCTCGGTCGGCGGCACCCACTCCGTGGTCGCGTCGGCGGTCGCCTCGCGCATCGCGATCGGCAGGCCGGTCATCTGCGCGCTGAACCGCGGATCGGAGAGCCGCTCGAACGCTGCCTGCTCGCTCACGACGGGGTACTCGCCGAGCGACACGAGCGGGGCGAGCGCGCCGGAGGCGCTGACGATGCCGTCCTCGGAGAGCTCGACGTTCCACGCCTGGTCGACGCGCTGGCCGTCGACGATGGGCCAGGCCTGCGCCATCCGCGTGACCGCGCCCTCCCACGTCTCCGACGTGAACTCGAACGCCGCGACATCCCGACCGGCCGACGACACGAGCGACCGGGCGGCGTCGATCGCCGCCTGCTCGCTCGGCAGCGCGCCGGAGGGCTCGCACGCGTCGGCCCCGTCGGGGCAGATCCACGGGTTGATGCCCGGGTCGGAATAGGAGAACGTCAGGGTGCCGTCGAGCGAGACCCACAGCGACGGCGCGGTGCCGTCCTGCGACCCCACCACCCACGAGCCGTCGCGCAGCTCCGGCGTGCCGTCGACCCCGAGCGCCGCGGCGAGCGCGGCGACCGTGTCGGCGTTCGAGGCGGAGCGCGCGTCGAACGCGTACGCCGTGGCGGTGCCCGCCTCGGTGGACAGCCCGGAGGCGGTGAAGCTGTTGCGACCCGTCGACCACGGGTAGAGCATCGCGTCGGTCGTGCCCGGCGCGGCCATCTTCTGCTGGTCGGGCGAGGCCGCCTCGGCCCCGGTCGTCGCACCGGTCGCGCCCGCCCCGCCCGTACCGCCCTCGAGCGCGATCGGCGGTGCGGCGCCGTCGGCGAGGTCGCCCGAGCGGGGGGCCGCGGCGCCGACGCCGTAGCCGACGGCGCCGACGACCACCAGCGAGGCCGCGACGGCGGCGACCGGCAGCCAGCGCGGACGTCGCCGGGCGCGCTCGCCCGTCAGGTCGGCCACGGGCGCCTCGGTGTCGGCCGGCCGCGAGCGTCCCGCCGAGTCGCCGGCGGCGCGCGCGACGACCTCGTCGGCGAATCCGTCGCGGGGCTCGACCCCGGCGGCGGGATCGGCCGCCCGAAGTCGCTGCATCGGGTCCCGCTGGTCGTCCTCGGTCATCTCGCTCACCCTTCCGTGATGGCGTCTCACTCAGGGTTATGTGCCGGGCCGGGCCGACCTTGCACGGCGCCCGTGATCAGAACGAGAGCCGCTCGCCCCAGGCCTCGCGCAGTCGCGCGCGAGCACGCGAGAGCGCGGCATCCGCCCCCGACCGCGAGATGCCGAGCACCTGCGCGAGCTCCTCGCCGTCGAGGCCCTCCCAGGCGTGCAGCAGCAGGATGCGGCGGTCCCGCTCGCCGACGCTCTGGAGCGCGCCGCGCAGCTCGGCGTCGAAGAGCGCGCTGAGCTCGGGATCGTCGCCGACCCGCGTCGCGTCGGTCTCGGGCACCTCGGCCACCGGGAGGTCGACGAGCTTGCGCCGATGATTGGCGAGCGTGAACCCCGCCGTGCGGTAGAGCCACGGCAGCACGGCCGCGCGCGGGATGTCGTCGCGGCGACGCCATGCGGTCGCGAACACGTCGGCGGCGAGGTCCTCGGCATCCTGTCGCGGCCCGCGCCGCGCGAAGTACTTCACGATCGCGGTCGAGTGCTCGTGGACGACGACGGTGAACCACGCGAGATCCTCGCCCGTCGCGGGCGGCGCGGCCGCATCGTCGGGCATCGCCACCTCCTCGGTGAACTCGGCGTCTGCGGCGGTGCTGGCGATCCTCACACCCCGCTTGTGTCGCGACTGGGCCGAGTCTTGCACGCGAGATGCGGACTTCCCGGGATTCCGGACCGCGCCCGGATGACAGGATGGTCGGCATGCGGGTCCTGCACGTGGCGGAGGCCGACCTCTGGATGCGCGCGCTGGAAGCGGGCGGCTACCGGGGCTCGACGCGCGGCCTCGACCTGGCGCAGGTGGGATTCGTGCACGCCTCGACGGCTCGGCAGCTGCCGGCCGTCGTCGCCGGGCTGTATGCGGACGCCTCGCTCGAGGACCAGGTGGTCCTGGTCATCGACGTCCCGACGTGCGAGTCGAGCGGCTCCCCCGTGCGTTGGGAGGTGCCGGAGGACTCCGCCCAGCCCTTTCCCCACATCTACGGCCCCGTCCCCGTCTCGGCGGTCGTCGCGGTCCTGCGGATGCGTCGTGGCGCCGACGGGCGCGTCACCATGCCCGTGCTCGACGGGCTGGATGTCCTCGAGGCCCCTCCCGCGCGCTGAACGGCACGCGGCCGCGCGCCGCTCGCCCGCCGTCGGCACCCGGCCGCACCCGCAGCGACGAGGGTGATCACGGATCGGTCGCGTTCCCGCGCCGCGGCGGCGCCAGCCCCTACGATCGCGCTGTGGACCCGAACACCGCACGGCGCGTGCTGCGCCTCGATCCCGTCGCGCCCCTGACCGCCGAGGCGGTGGAAGCGGCCTTCGCGCGCGAGTCGTGGGAACGGCATCCGTCGCGCTACCCCGATGCCCCCGGGGCCCAGGCCGCGACGGCGTGGGCCGCCACGCTCGCCCAGGCGCGCGCGGCGCTGCTCGTATCGACCGCGCCCGCGTCGGTCGGCGCATGGGCGCTGCCGTCGACACCGGCCGGCGGCGCATCGGTCGGCGCGTGGGCGCCGCCGTCCGCGCCGGCCGTGGTCGCTCCGTCGGAGCCGCCGATGCCGGGTTCCATTCCGCCTGGGGCCGGTCCGGACCCCGGCCCGCGAGCAGCGGCGGCCCGCGCCCCGCGCCGTCGCGCCGGGCTCATCACCGGCATCGTCGCGGCGGGCGCGGGCGTCCTCGCGCTCATCGGCGGGGCGGCGTTCGGCGCGACGAAGCTCGCGGAGCAGGTGATCGGCGACGCGTCGCAGGTCGCCGACGAGCCCTGGTTCACCGGCGAGACGGTGCACTACTCGGCCGACGAGACGCTGTTCACCTTCCCCGCGGCGCTCGAGGAGTACTACGACGGGCGGTACACGGCACGGTGCCCCGCCGACCTCGACTACGGCTGCTGGGAGTGGGGCGTCATCGCCGAGGCCGCGTGCGCGTCGCTCGAGGTCGACGTCGAGTACGCCGCGGAGGAGACCGCGTGGACCGGTGACGACCGGGAGACGCTCTCCTTCAGCGACGTCGCGGCCGGCGGCGTCACGCCGCTGGTGTTCGGGCACAACGAGTACGAGTGGGCGTGGGTCGCCGACGTGCGGTGCCTCGACGCCCTGCCGACCGCGCCATCCGGGCCCTCGACGACCGGGAGCGCAGTGAGCACGCCGTTGGCCCGCGGCGAGGCCGGCCACTGGAACTCCGCCGACACCGGGTTCTCGTTCCCCGCCGCGCTCGAGTTCTACGACGACGGACGGCTCGACGCGTGGTGCGCGGACGGCTTCGAGCGCGGATGCTGGCAGGCGGCGATCATCCCCGAGGACCGGTGCGGGAACCTCAGGATCGAGTACACGTTGCGCGCGGCGGACGGCTCGGAGGTCACCGACGAGACCTGGCGGCTGACGGTCGACGGCGAACCCGTCGAGGTCGTGTTCGGCAACGACGCGTACGACTCGGCCTGGATCAGCCGCGTCGACTGCATGACCTGACCCCCGCCGAGCGTCGCGCGAGATGACGCGGATCGACGTCCACCATCGCCGGTGGGACGGTTCGCGTCATCTCGGCGAGCGGGCCGGCCGGGCCGGACCGGACCGGGCCGGCAGCGTCAGACGTTGAAGCGGAACTCCACCACGTCGCCGTCCTGCATGACGTAGTCCTTGCCCTCCATGCGCGCCTTGCCCTTGGCGCGGGCCTCGGCGACCGAACCGGCCGCGACGAGGTCGTCGAATGAGATGACCTCGGCCTTGATGAAGCCCTTCTCGAAGTCGGTATGGATGACGCCCGCGGCCTGCGGCGCCTTCCAGCCCTTGCGGATGGTCCAGGCGCGCGACTCCTTGGGGCCCGCGGTGAGGTAGGTCTGCAGGCCGAGCGTGTCGAAGCCGACGCGCGCGAGCTGGTCGAGGCCCGACTCCTCCTGGCCCGTCGACGCGAGCAGCTCGGCGGCGTCCTCGGGGTCGAGGTCGATGAGCTCCGACTCGATCTTCGCGTCGAGGAAGACCGCCTCGGCCGGTGCGACGAGGGCGGCGAGCTCGGCCTTGCGCGCGGCATCCGTCAGCACCGCCTCGTCGACGTTGAAGACGTAGATGAAGGGCTTCGCGGTGAGCAGGCCGAGCTCGGCGATGGGCGACACGTCGACCTTCGACGCCGAGAGCGGCGTGCCGCGCTGCAGCACGTCCTGCGCCTCCTTCGCGGCGGCCAGCACCGACGGGTCGAGCTTCTTGCCCTTGACCTCCTTCTCGTAGCGCGTGATGGCGCGCTCGAGGGTCTCGAGGTCGGCGAGGATCAGCTCGGCGTTGATCGTCTCCATGTCGTTCTTGGGGTCGACGACGCCCTCGACGTGCACGACGTCGGAGTCCTCGAAGCCGCGCACGACCTGGGCGATCGCGTCGGCCTCGCGGATGTTCGCGAGGAACTTGTTGCCGAGCCCCTCGCCCTCCGAGGCGCCCTTGACGATGCCCGCGATGTCGACGAACGACACGGCCGCGGGGAGGATGCGCTCCGAGCCGAAGATCTTCGCGAGCGTCTCGAGCCGGGGGTCGGGCAAGTTCACTACGCCCACGTTGGGCTCGATGGTCGCGAACGGGTAGTTCGCCGCGAGCACCGTGTTCTTGGTGAGGGCGTTGAAGAGGGTCGACTTGCCGACGTTGGGGAGGCCGACGATTCCGATGGTGAGTGCCACGGGCGTCCATCGTACCGGGCGCAGGCCGAGCGGCGGCCGAGGGCGGCGGCCGGGCGACGGCCGAAGGGCGACCGGGCGGCGGATGTCGGCGCGCTCGCCTAGGTTCGTCCCGTGACCCCTCCCGCCCTCAACGTGCTCGAGCGCGGCTCGGGCACTCCCCTGCTCGCCCTGCACGGGTTCCCCGTCGATCATCGGCTGATGAGCGGATGCCTCGAGCCGGTCTTCGACGCCGACGAGCCGATCCGTCGCATCTACCCCGACCTGCCCGGGCTCGGCGCCTCGCCGGGCGACGGCGTCTCGAGCACGCGCGACGTGCTCGATCGCGTCGACGCGTTCGTCGACGAGTCGATCGGCGACGAGCCGTTCCTGCTGGTGGGCGAGTCGTACGGCGGGTACCTCTCGCGGGCGCTCGTGCAGCGGCGACGCGAGCAGGTGCTCGGGCTCGCGCTCGTCTGCCCGTCGGTCGTCGCCGACGCGGCGGGTCGCCGCCTGCCGGCGCGCGTCGTGCGTCGTCCCGATCCCGACCTGGTCGCGGGGCTGGAGCCGGCCGAGGCGGCCGAGTACACGGATGTCGCGGTCGTCGAATCTCCCGAGACCCTCGACCGGTTCCGCGCCGAGGTCGCGCCCGGCCTCGCCTCGGGCGATCCCGACGCGATCGCGCGCATCCGCGCCGCGTACGGGCTCGACGAGCCGATCGAGCAGGGCGCGCCGTACACCGCCCCGACGCTCGTGCTGGCGGGCCGCCAGGACTGGATCGTCGGCTATCTCGACCAGTGGGATCTCGTCGAGCGCTACCCCGCGGCGACCTTCGCCGTGCTCGACGTCGCCGGGCACAACCTGCAGTTCGAGCGGCCCGAGCTATTCCGGGCGCTCGTCCGCGACTGGCTCGACCGGGTCGCGAGCGAGCCTCGCAGGTGACGCGCCGTCGCTCGTCGCCCGGTCGCGGCCCCGGCGGGCGGAGGGAGGACGCAGCGTCAGGTACACGCCCACGATCACGACCGCACCGCCGATGAGGGCCGGGAGCTCGATCGTCGCACCGAACGCGAGCGCGATCAGCACCGTGAACACGGGCAGGAGGTTCAGGAAGATGCCCGCGCGCGACGGCCCGACGCGGGCGGCGCCGATGTTCCAGAGCGCATAGCCGGCCATCGACGGGAAGAGCACGATGTACGCCAGGCCGAGTGCTCCGGCGGGCGAGGACGGCAGTGACAGGCCGGCGATCGCCACGACCGGCAGCATCGTGACGACCGCGAACACGGCCTGCACCGACGTCGCGGTGATCGGCGGTGTGACGAGCCGGCGCGCGATGAGCGAGTAGACCGTCCACGCGAGCACCGATCCGATCACGAGCAGGTCGCCCGCGCCGAAGCCCTGCGCGACGAGCAGGCCGAGGTCGCCGCCCGTGAGCACGACGGTGACACCCGCGAAGGCGATGACGAGCCCGGCGACCTGCACGCGCGTCAGCCGCTCGCGCAGGAAGATCGCGGCCCCGAGCGCGATTGTTGCGGGGTTCACCGCGCTGAGCACCGCCGCGTTGACGGCCCCGGTGAGCCCGAGCCCGGCGTAGAGCAGCAGGGTGTATCCCGTGAGGCCGAGCAGCGATTGCAGCAGGTGCAGCTTCCATTCGCGGAGCGCGACGCGCCAGTCGGGGCGCTCGACGACCCAGGCGAGGGCCAGGAGCGGCAGCGCCGCGAACGCCCATCGCAGAAACGTCAGCGAGATCGGGGAGATCTCGCGCGTCACCATCTCGCCGAACACGTAGTTGCCGGCCCAGAACAGGTTGGCGAGCGCGAGGAACAGGTACACCCGGCCGCGCGTCATCGATCCAGCGTACGTCCCGCGCGAGCGGCATCCGTGCGGTCCCTGATGCGGCGGGGGCCGCGCAGGCGTAGCGTCCGCAGCGACGGCCCGCACCGGGCCCGCTGGTCGACCCTGGAGGGGAACGGATGCTGCAGGCAGGACGCGTGGTCGTGGAGATCGCGCCGCCAGCGACGGTCGCACCGGCCGAGGCGCCGCGGCCCTCGACCATGCCCGCGCCCGTCGCGGCGCAGGTCATCGCGGATGTCGTCGCCCTCGCCGTCGCCGACGGGTTCGGGTTCCCGCGCCTGCACGTGGGGGTGCAGGCGGCGGATGCCGCGCGCCTGGCGATGTTCCTGGCGATGCCGGACGGCACTGCCGCCGTGCTCCCCTTCCTGGCGGTCGACGGCGGCGCGAGCCTCGACCTCGTCCTGCCCGCCCCGGGCGCCCGCATCATCGTGCTCGAGTTCGCCACGGCCGCCGACGCGGCCGCGTTCGCCGAGGCGTTCGCGGCGTCGGGCGTGCCCGGGCCCGGCTTCGGTGCCGGCGAGGAGGGCGTCGAGGCTGTTCCGCCGCCCGCCGGCCCCGCACCCGCGCCCGCCCCGGCCCCGGCTCCCGCGCCCGCTCCGGCTCCCGCGCCCGCCGAGCGGACGCCGTCCGTCGCCGCCCAGGTGCAGGCCGAGATGAAGCCGATCGTGTCCGCCGGCTCGGCCACCACCCTCCTCGTCCGGCTCAGCCGTGGCGCGATCGAGGCCACGCCGGGCATGGTCGAGGACCGCGCCGACATCCCGGTCCTCGCCGACCGCCCGGTGACGGTCACGGTCGTGCCGCGCGGCCTCCGGTTCCCGCTCGGCGCCCTGCGAACGCGATCGCTGCGGCTGCCGGCGACGGGCACGGCCGAGGCGCGCTTCAAGCTCATCGCGGTCGACCGGGGACCGGCGGAGGTCTCCGTCATCGTCCGCCAGGATTCCGAGCTGCCGCTCGCGACGCTCCGCCTCACCGTCGAGGTCGTGGGCTCGCACGACCACGACCAGTCGGGCGTGGCTCGGGTCGCGACCGCGATCGGCACGCCCGACGCCGTGGTCGCCGCGCTGCCCACCATCCGCGTCGACGAGGAGCTCGTCGGCGGCCGCTCGACGCTGCACGCAGCGGTCTCGGCGGGCGGCGAGACGTACCGCTTCCGGGTGCGGTTGGGCGACAAGGCGAGCTTCGTGCGCAACGTCGACGCCTCGATCGCCGGCCTGCGCGCCGAGCTCGCCGAGCTGCCCGCGGGCCAACGCGCCGAGCTGTCGGACCGGCGCCTGCGACGCCTCGGCGCGGCCCTCGCCGACCAGCTGCTCGATCGACGCGCGCGCGAACTGCTCTGGACGCATCGCGACGAACTCGACGGCCTCGTCGTGCAGACCACCGGCGAGGTCGACCTGCCGTGGGAGCTGCTCCTGGTGCACGCGCCGGGCACGGACGCCTCGCCGACCGACCGCTTCCTCGCGGAGTACGGGGCCACGAGGTGGGTGTACGACACCGCGCACCCGACGTCGATCCGAGTGCGGCGCACCCGCGCACGCTACCTCTGCCCGGCCTACGCCTCCCCCGCCCTCGCCCTCACGCGCACCGCCGACGAGGGCGAGGGCGTGCACCGCCGCTTCGGCGCGATCGCGGTCGAACCCGACGCCGCCGACGGGCTCGCCTCGCTCATGTCGAGCGGGTTCGACCTGCTGCACTTCGCCGGCCACGGGCGCTGGACCTCGGGCGCCGAACGCCGCCAGGAGCTGCTGCTCGGCGGGTACCGAGACGACGACGCGACCCCGACCGGCCGGTACACCGACGCCGACGCGCGCCGCGACCTGCCGCGCCGGCCCGCCGCCGAGACCACCCCGCTCGTCGTGCTCAACGCGTGCGACGTCGGCCGGCTGCCGTCGGGCGATCCCGGGCTGGGCGGGTTCGCCGAGGCGTTCCTGCGCGGCGGCGCGGGCGCGTTCGTCGGCTGCGGCTGGTCGGTGGGCGACGAGCCCGCGAGCCGCTTCATGGACGCGTTCTACGAGGAGCTCGCCGACGGATCCACGATCTCGCGCGCGGCGCGCGCCGGCCGTGCGGCGGCCGCGGCCGCGGGTGACGCGTCGGCGCTCGCCTACGCGGTCTACGCCCACCCGGATGCGCGCATCCGGGTGGAGTGAGGGCGATCCATCCGCGACGGAGCAGAAAGGGACGGGCCCATGACCACCACCGAGACGAGGGCCGCATCGACGATCGGCGCCGCGCGGCTCGCCGCGCTCCGCGCGCACGTCATCGACCTGCAGGACGGCCGCCTCGCGGCACGCGGCGCGAAGGCTCCGAAGTCGGTCGGCGAGTACCGGTCCACCGAGGCCGACATCCGGGCGATCTTCCGCACGCACCTGCCCGCCTTCCTCGAGGACCACCGGCCGGGTCCGGTCCCCGTCGTGATCTGGGCCCACGGCGGTCTCGTCGACAAGGACGCCGGCTTCGCGATCGCCGACCAGCAGGTGGACTGGTGGAAGCGCAACGGCGTCTACCCCATCCACTTCGTCTGGGAGACCGGCATCTGGTCGGCCGTGCACGACTCGCTCGCACGCTGGGCGACCGGCGGCCGGCGCGGCTGGCTCGACGACGCGCGCGACAACTTCATCGAGGTCGCCGCGCGACTGCTCGGCGGCGGCGGCGTCTGGAACGACATGAAGGTCGACGCGGCCGCGGCATCCGCACCCGGGGGCGGCGCGCGCGTGCTCGCCGAGGAGCTGGCCCGCTTCGTCCGCGAGCATCCCACCGACGTCTCCCTGCACGCGGTCGGCCACAGCGCCGGCTCGATCTTCCACTCGCACTTCCTGCCCGTCGCGCTCGAGGCCGGGGTGCCGCGCTTCGAGACCGCCACGTTCCTCGCTCCCGCGGTGCGCATCGACACCTTCAGCGAGAAGCTCCTGCCCCGGGCCAAGGCGGGTGCGATCGAGCGGCTCGCGGTGTTCGCCATGGACGACGCGACCGAACAGGACGACACGTGCGTGGGCCTGTACGGCAAGTCCCTGCTCTACCTCGTGTCGCGCTCGTTCGAGTCCGACAAGGACACGCCCCTGCTCGGCCTCGAGAAGGACATCGCCCGCAGTCGCGCCGTCGCCGCCTTCCTCAGCCGCCCGCCCGCGGAGGCGGCGGAGCTCGTGCTCGCGCCGCGCGACCGCGGACCGCGGACGGGAAGCGCGAGCCGCTCGCACGGCGGGTTCGACAACGACGTCGCGACCATGGACAGCGTGCTGCGCCGCGTGTCGGGACGCAGCGACATCGACTCGTTCGCGACGGTCGCGGGCTCGCGCGAGATCGTCGTCCCCGAGACCGTCGTCGACGATCCGGCGGCGGCGAGCCGGGCGGGCGTCTCGAACCGCCGGGCGCTCTGCATCGGCATCGACGACTACCCGACCGAGCGCGATCGGCTGCGCGGATGCGTCGCCGACGCGAAGATGTGGCGCGAGGCGTTCGCGGCGCGCGGGTTCGACGTGACGATGCTCGTGAACGGCGAGGCCACGCGCGACGCGATCCTGACCGGCATCCTCGACCTCGTGAGCGAGGCCGCACCCGGCGACGTGCTCGCGATCCAGTACTCCGGGCACGGCACGACCGCGCCCGACCTCGACGGCGACGAGACGGCCGGCGAGGAGTCGGAGGACGAGGCGCTCTGCCCGGTCGACTTCCGCGACGGCGCGCTCGTCATCGACGACGACCTCGCGCGCATCTGGGAGGTCATCCCGAGCGGCGTCAGCGTCACGCTCTTCTTCGACTGCTGCCACTCGGGCGAGGCGAACCGGGCGCCCCTGGCCGAGGAGCCGCCCGAGGACGCGCTGCCGCGCTGGGTCGCCCTCGACGAGGATGCCGTCGCGGCGTACCGCCGTCGCCGGGGCGCGGCGGCGACGCCCGAGCGCGCCGAGGCGCTCTCGGCGGTGCGGGCGGTTGAACGGCCGGCGAGGCGCGAGCGGCGCTCGCCCCGCACCGGTCGCGAATTCCTCTTCAGCGCCTGCCGCTCGACCGAGGTCGCGTGGGAGTCGGGCGGCCACGGCGACTTCACGCGCATCGCCGCGCCGCTCCTGGCCGCGCCGTCCTCGACCGGCCTGCGCAACCGAGACTTCCACCGCGCCGTGCTCGACGCGTTCGGCGACCGGAGGCGGCAGACGCCCGAGATGCACGGCAGCGACGTGCTGGCCGGGCGCGTGCTGCTGGGGCCGGCGCGGCGCAGCAAGGAGGCCGAACCCTCGACCGGCTCGGTGGCCGTGCCCGCCGGGACCGGCGCAGCCACGGCGGGGGCGGCGGGAGCGGGGGCGGACGCCACGGGGCCCGCTGGACTGCGGCCGACCGGTATCGGCGTCCCCGCGGACCGGCGCGCGACCGCCGTCGCGGCACTCCTGCGGGCCGTCGCCGACCTGCTCGAGACCTGAGCGCCGACGCGTTCAGCCGCGCAGGCGCGTCCGGAAGCAGCGGGTGACGTAAGGCACGGCGAGCTCGTCGGCGCCCGCGACATCCGGATGGGTCGTCAGCAGGGTCTCGAGCGCGGCGATCACCGACCGCTGCTCGGCCGGGGCGGCCGTGAGGTAGTGGCTGCGTGAGCGGACGAGGTCGAGGAACCTCGCGCGCGACATCCGCTCGACCCACTCGACGCGGTGCTCCTCGATCGGGCCGAACGGCGGGCCGACCCGCACGTACGATTCGAAGCTCGCCGATGCATCGTGGCGTTCGTGCATGATCGCGCCCGCCTGGCGGAGCCAGTCGACGGTGGTGTCGCGGCTGTTCCAGACGAGGCCCAGCACGCCGCCGGGCCGGAGCACCCTCGCGATCTCGGGCACCGCGCGCTCGGGGATGAACCAGTGCCACGCCTGCCCGGCCACGACCGCGTCGACCGAGGCGTCCTCGATGGGGATGTCCTCGGCGGTGCCGAGAATGCGCGGCACGCCGGGCACGCGCACCTCGAGCTCCTCGAGCATCTCCTCGACCGGGTCGACCGCGAGCACGTCGAGGTCGAGCTCGAGGAGCGCCTCGGTGAGCCGGCCCGTGCCCGCGCCGAGGTCGAGCACGCGGCGCGCGTCGCCGACGAGCCACGCGACCGCATCGACCGGGTAGCCGGGCCGGGCGGCGCCGTAGACGGATGCCGCGGCGCCGAACGAGCGCGCGGAGCGGACGGTCTCAGCGTCGGCCGGATCCTTCACGAGGGCGTCGCGGTCGTACTCGCGCTGGTCCACCGTGCCATTCCAGCCCGCGACGCGGCATCCGTCAACCGCCGACGCCCGGTTCGGCTCGCCGATCGCCGACGCGCGGGGCGACGCGCCCGGCCGTGTCGGCGTCGCATGCGACGATCCCCTCGTGCCAGTGAGCTTCACCGCGATCGACTTCGAGACCGCCAACTCCTCCCCCGCGTCGGCCTGCTCGGTGGGGCTCGTGAAGGTGGTCGACGGCCGCGTGGTCGAACGCGAGCACCGCTACATCCGCCCGCCGTTCCCGCACGACGACTTCGCGTACTGGAACGTGCGGATCCACGGCATCACGCGGGAGATGGTCGAGGGCGCCGGCGGGTGGGAGGTGCACCTGCCGTTCCTGCGCGAGTTCGCGGGCGAGGACTGGCTCGTCGCGCACAACGCGGGCTTCGACATGGGCGTGATCGCGAAGACGAGCGAGGTGCACGGCCTCGCGGTGCCCGACTTCCGCTACCTCTGCAGCCTGCAGGTCGCGCGCCGCACCTACCACCTCGACTCGTACCGGCTCCCGTCGGCCGCGATGGCCGCGGGCTTCGAGGACTTCTCGCACCACGACGCGCTCGCCGATGCCGAGGCGTGCGCCGCGATCATCGTCCACGCCGCGAAGCGGCACGACGCCGACGACCTCGAGCGGCTCGCGCACGTCACGCGCGTACGCGTCGGCGCGATCGGGTCGGCCGCGTCGGCGGCGCGCGAAGCGGACCACGGCCCGATGGCGCTGCAGTAGTCGGTGGCCGCGCCACCTCGTAGCCCAGTGCGCCATTCCGGGTGGCGCACGAGCGGCCGAAGCGGCGCACACGCGCGGCGCCTCAGCACCGATGTCGGATGCCGCTGACACACTGTCGGCATGGAACTCCTCCTGCTCGTCATCGGCCTCCTCGTCGGCGCCGCGCTCGGCGCCCTCGCCGCGCACCTGCTCGCGTCGAGGCGGCAGGCGGCCGACGCCGCGCAGCATGAGGATCCCGCGCTCGTCGAGGCGCGGCACCAGGCGATGCTCGCCGAGGTGCGCGCGGGCGAGGAGGCCGCGAAGGCGCTGCTCCGCGAGGAGCTCGCGGCCACGCACGCGCGTGCCGAGGGACTCCGCGAGCAGATCGAGGTCGCCCAGCAGCAGTACCGCGAGCTCGTCGAGCGCCAGCGCGCCGAGATCGCCGCACGCGAGGCACGCGATGCCGCCGAGAGCCGCGTGCTGCAGGCGCTCGCGCCCGTGAAGCAGTCCCTGAGCGAGATGCAGCACAAGGTCACCGAGCTCGAGTCGCAGCGCACCCGCCAGCACGGCGAACTCGCGCAGCAGCTGCGCACCGCGACCGAGTCCGAGGAGCGGTTGCGTGCGACCGCCGAGGCGCTCGCGTCGGCACTGCGCTCGAACAGCACGCGCGGGGTCTGGGGCGAGACCCAGCTGCGCAGCGTCGTCGAGGCCGCGGGCCTCATCGAGCGCGTCGACTTCGACGTGCAGTCGAGCATCTCGAGCGACGCCGGCGCGGGCCGGCCCGACATGATCGTGCACCTGCCCGGCGGCAAGTCGATCGCGGTCGACGCCAAGGTGCCGTTCAACGCGTACCTCGAGGCCAGCCAGATCCCGGCCACCGCGACCGGCGCCGACGGGGCCAAGCGCGCCGACTTCATGAAGCAGCATGTCCAGGCGGTCCGCGCGCACATCACCGCGCTGGGCTCGAAGGCCTACTGGAACGGCCTCGACGCCTCGCCCGAGCTCGTCATCGCCTTCATCCCGAGCGAGTCGCTCGTGTCGTCCGCGCTCGAGGCCGACCCCGGCATCATGGAGTTCGCGTTCGGCAAGCGCGTCGCGCTCGCCTCGCCCGTGACGCTCTGGTCGGTGCTGAAGACGGTCGCCTACTCGTGGCAGCAGGACGTGCTGACCAACGAGGCCAAGACCCTCTTCGACCTCAGCCGCGAGCTCTACTCGCGCCTGGCGACCACGGCCGGGCACATCGAGAAGCTGGGCCGCACGATCGAGCGCAGCGTCAAGGACTACAACGCCTTCGTCGGTTCGCTCGAACGGCAGGTCCTCCCGACCGCGCGCAAGCTCGGCGCGCTCGACGAGTCGAAGGTGCTCGCGCCGCTGCAGGGCATCGAGGAGGCGCCGCGCGAACTCACGGCGTACGAGCTCGTTTCACACGAGCAGGCCGACCTCGACCCCGAGCTGCGCGCCTCCGTCACCGCGGGCGCCGAATCCGACGTCGACTGATCGTCACCTCCCCGTGGTGCTCGGCACCACGGGGCACGGCTCGTCGACTCCGCGCCGCGCGCAGTCCGCGCCGCACGCAGCGCGTCGGCGTCAGCTGCGCTCGGGATCGACCCTCGATCGAGTGCTCCTCATCGGCCGGCGCGTCAGGGTCAGTTGCGCTCGGGATCGACCCGCTCGACGGCATCGGCGCTCGAGTGCTCCTCGTCGGCGGGCGCCTCGAAGCCCGCGGCCGCGCCCGCACCGGTCACCTGCGTCGGGTCGGGTACACCGTCGTCCAGCGGGTGCGCGAGCTCGTCCTGCCCGAGGCGTGCGGCCGCGAGCGTGACGATCGCGAGCAGCGGCGGCACGAAGCCGGCGATGAGGAACGCCGGTGCAAGACCGAGCCACTCGCCCATGGGCCCCGCGATCGCCATCGACAGGGGCATGAGCGCGAGCGAGACGAAGAAGTCGAGGCTCGAGACGCGTCCGAGCATGGCCGGCGGAACCCGGCGTTGCAGCAGGGTGCCCCAGACGACCGAGGCCGCATGGAAGAGGAAGCCCACCACGAACGTCGCGACGACCATGACCCACAGCCACGACGTGACGCCGATCAGGGCGAGCGGGATGCACCCGAACCCCCACGCCAGGATCATGAGGGTGAGGTAGCGACGCGGGAGCCGGAGCGACGCGACCAGCAGCGAGCCGATGGCGCCGCCGGCGCCGAACGAGGCGAGCACGAGCGCGAACTCGCCGGCGCCGCCACCGGCCTGGTCGCGCACCGCGAACGGGATCAGCACCTCGATCGGCCCGATGACCGCGAGCACCAGCAGGATCGAGAACGCGAGCGTCGCGAACAGCCAGCGCGTGCGCAGCAGGTACGTGAACCCGTCGCGCAGGTCGGCGAACATCTGCCGCACCGGGTGCGCCTCGCTCGCCTCGAGGTCGCGACGCACGGCGGTGGTGCGCATGAGCCCGAGCCCGACGATCGCGACGACCTGCAGTGCGGCGACGACGAGGAAGGCCAGCCACGGGGCCTGCACCGCGATGAGGACGCTCGCGAGCGCCGGCCCGGCGGCGTTCTGCGCGACCGGCCGCAGCATGCCCTCGACGCCGTTCGCCGCGAGCAGCTGGTCGGACGGCAGCAGGGCCGGCAGCCACGCCGAATAGGCCGGGTAGAAGAACCCGTCGGCGACGCCGAGCACGAACGAGAGCAACGCGAGGTGCCAGACCTCGATCACGCCGGTCACGGCGAGCACGCCCGCGACCGTGAACACGATCGACCGGACGACCTCGATCGTGAGGAGGATGCGGCGCTGCGGCACCCGGTCGGCGACCACGCCGCCCACGAGTACCGCGACGACGAGTCCGAGGCTCGCGCCGATCGCGACCATCGACAGGTCGATCGGCGAGCCGCCGAGCTCGATGACCTGCCACGCCGCCGCGACGACCCATGCGCCCGCCGACAGCAGCGACGCCGACAGTGCGACGACGAGCAGGCGGTACTGCCCGTCGGCGAACGGCCGGAGCGCGCGCGGCATCCGGTTCTCGGAAGTCATCCGCCCAGTCTGGTGGACCCGCCCGACATCGGTCGAGCGATTCCGCTCAGGGCCGCGTCAGCGGTCGCTCTCGTCGAGCCATTTCTCGACGAGGTGGTCGGCGATGATGCGGCGGATGGTGCCCGACTTCCCGCGGAGCACGATCGACTCGGTGCGGATGATCGGACCCTTCTTGCGCACGCCGTCGACGAGCTCGCCGTCGGTCACGCCGGTGGCGACGAAGAAGGTGTTGTCGCTGCGCACGAGGTCGTCGAGCTCGTACACCTTGTCGCAGTCGAGCCCGGCGGCCTCGCCGCGAGCGCGCTCCTCGTCGTCCTTCGGGGCGAGCCGCCCCTGCATGAAGCCGCCGAGCGCCTTGATCGCGCACGCGGTCGTGATGCCCTCGGGGCTGCCGCCGATGCCCACGCACATGTCGATGCGCGACTCGTACCGCGCGGCGTTGATGCCGCCGGCGACGTCGCCGTCGGAGATCAGGCGGGTTCCGGCGCCCGCCGCGCGGATGTCGGCGATCAGCTGCTCGTGCCGCGGACGGTTCAGCACCGCGACGCGCAGCTCGCCGACGTCCTTGCCCTTGGCCGCGGCGAGCGAGCGCAGGTTCTCGCCGATCGGCTTGCGGATGTCGACGACGCCGATGCCCGCGGCATCCGTCACGATCTTGTCCATGTAGAACACGCTCGACGCATCGAGCATGGTGCCGCGGTCGGCGACCGCGATGACCGAGAGCGCGTTCTGACGGCCGGCGGCGGTGAGCGAGGTGCCGTCGATCGGGTCGACGGCGATGTCGCACGCGGGTCCACGCCCGTTGCCGACCTTCTCGCCGTTGAAGAGCATGGGCGCCTCGTCCTTCTCGCCCTCGCCGATCACGACCACGCCGTCGAAGTTCACGGTGCCGAGGAACGCGCGCATCGCGTCGACCGCGGCGCCGTCGGCGGCGAGCTTGTCGCCGCGACCGATCCAGGGGTACGAGCGGATGGCGGCGGCCTCCGTGGCACGCACCAGCTCGAGCGCGATGTTGCGGTCGGGGTGCAGGTAGAGGCTTGCGGTATCGGTGCTCACCATCGAGGTGTCCTCCATGCGTCGTGGGATGGCGCCCGCGCGTCGTGTGCGCTCGTCGGCGTCGATTCGAGCCTACTGACGGCGCCGTCCGAGGTGGGCCGCATGACCGCGTGGGGGCGTGAAAGTTCGGCGATTCTTAACGTGACGAGCGACGACGGAGCCGCATCATCGGAACGCATCGACCGACCCGAGGCGCCATGAGGCGCCCGGCTCGAGCCGCCGGCCCGGCCCGAGGTCGCAGGGCGTGACCGCGGTCAGGAACACCGCCGCCGCGGGCCCGCACAGCTCGACGAGCCCCGCCACGCGTCCGGCCGGGATGCCCGCCGCCGCGAGCCGGTGCGCCTCGCGCTCGGACTGCGGCGCGAGCCGTGCCCGCATCCATCCGCCGAGCGCCCGCACGGCTGCCGCGGTGAGCACGCCCTCGGGCGCCCCGCCGATGCCGACGACGAGGTCGAGGTCGCCGTCGGCGCGGGCCGCGCGCAGGCACCGCTCGACGTCGCCGTGCGCGAACAGCTCGACCGAGGCGCCGGTCGCGGCGGCCGCGCGCGCGAGCGCGGCGTTGCGCGGTCGGTCCTGCACGGCGACGCGCACCTCGGTCACCGGCACGCCGCGAGCCGCGGCGATGCGCGCGACCGTCTCGCGGATCGGCGCGTCGAGCTCGAGCCCGGGCACCCGGCTGACGAGCTTGGCCATGTAGTGCGCCGGGCCGATCTCGAGGAACGCGCCGCGCGGCGCGACCGCCATGATCGCCATCGCCCCGGGCCGTCCAGCCGCGGCCAGGCTCGTGCCGTCGACGGGGTCCACGGCGAGGTCGATCGCCGGGCCGAGCCCGGTGCCGAAGCGCTCGCCGAGGTGGAGCATGGGCGCGTCGTCCTTCTCGCCCTCCCCGACGACCACGCGCCCGTCGGCCGGCGCGTCGGCGAGCGCGGCGCGCATCGCCGCCACGGCGGCGCCGTCCACGGCATCGCGGTCGCCGCTGCCCACGAGCGGGGTGGCGGCGAGCGCCGCGAGCCGCGTCGCCTCCGCGAGGCGGTCGGCGAGCCGGTGGGCGTCGGGCTGCGGGGCGGGCACGACTCCATCGTGCCGCATCGTCCCGCGGCATCCGCTCGCGCGCCCGGCACCTGAGGCTCGCTCGACACGTCGCTAGACTCGTGGCGTCCCCGACTTTCCGAAGGAGCAAGGCATGCCCATCGCAACCCCCGAGCAGTACGCGCAGATGCTCGACACCGCCAAGGCCCAGGGCTTCGCGTTCCCGGCGTTCAACGTCTCGAGCTCGCAGACCCTGAACGCGGTGCTGCAGGGCCTGGCCGAGGCGGGCTCCGACGGCATCATCCAGGTCACGACGGGCGGGGCCGACTACTTCGCCGGTCACACCGTGAAGGCGCGTGCGGCGGGTGCGCTCGCGTTCGCGAAGTTCGCGCACGAGGTCGCGAAGGCCTACCCCGTCACCGTGGCGCTGCACACCGACCACTGCCCCAAGGAGGCGCTCGACGGGTTCGTGTACCCGCTCATCGCCGCGTCCGAGGAGGAGGTCAAGGCCGGCCGCAACCCGATCTTCCAGTCGCACATGTGGGACGGCTCGGCCGTGCCGCTCGACGAGAACCTCGAGATCGCCAAGGCGATCCTGCCCAAGCTCAAGAACATCAACGCCATCCTCGAGGTCGAGATCGGCGTCGTCGGCGGCGAGGAGGACGGCGTCAAGCACGAGGGCTCGAACGAGGCGCTGTACACGACCCTGAACGACGCGATCGCGGCGGTCGAGGCGCTCGGCCTCGGCGAGAACGGGCGCTACATGGCCGCCCTCACGTTCGGCAACGTGCACGGCGTCTACGCGCCCGGCAACGTCAAGCTCCGTCCCTCGCTGCTCAAGGAGATCCAGGACGGCCTCGCCGCCAAGTACGGCACCGGCGAGAAGCCGCTCGACCTCGTCTTCCACGGCGGCTCCGGGTCGACCGACGCCGAGATCGCCGAGGCGGTCGCGAACGGCGTCGTCAAGATGAACATCGACACCGACACGCAGTACGCGTTCACGCGCTCGATCGCCGGCTACATGTTCCAGAACTACGACGGCGTGCTGAAGGTCGACGGCTCGGTCGGCAACAAGAAGCAGTACGACCCTCGTGCGTGGGGCAAGGTCGCCGAGACCGCCATGGCCGCGCGCGTCGGCGAGTCCACCCGTCAGCTCGGCTCGGCCGGCAAGTCGATCTCGGCGTAGGGCGCCGGATGACGCAGGACGAGGCCGCTCGCGACGAGACCGCGCACGCGCGCGGCACCGACGGCGCGCCGCCCGCGCGGCCGCACGACGAGCGGCCCCGTCCGCAGTACGGCGAGTACGCGCCCGAGGGCTGGACCTGGCCGCCGCCCGGCGAGCAGCGCCCGGATGCCTCGGGCGCGTCCTCGCACGGCGCGCCGCCGCCGCCCGCGGCCCCGGCGCCGGCGGCCCCGGCTCCCCCGCTCGCCGGCGCCACCGCTGGGCAACCCCGCACCGTCGACCGCTTCATCACGATCCTCCTGCTCGCGCTCGGCGCGGTCGGCGCGTGGAACACGTCGGTGAGCCTGCAGCAGTTGCCCGGCGCCATCCAGACCGTCTACTCGCAGCAGGGCGTCGGCACCTACACGCCGCAGGAGTGGCTCCCCACCCTCGCGCTCGTGGGCACCGTGTTCATGCTCGCGCTCTACGCGGCCGTGCTCGGCTGGTCGATCGTGCGGATGCGGGCGGGCCGGGCGGCGTTCTGGGTGCCGCTTCTCGGCGGGGCCGTCGCCATGCTCGCGACGATCGTGCTGACCTCGATCGTGTTCTTCACCGACCCCACGTTCCAGTCGTACCTCGACGGGATGGCAGGGGCCTGACCCGCGCGCGGCCGCGCGCCCCGCTCAGGTCGCCGTCCCGGGCGCGGCCGCCGCGACCGGGCCCGCCACCGCGGGCACGGCGTCGGCGTCGATCGGGGCCGCGAACTGCGCCTCGTAGAGCCGCGTGTACGCGCCGCCCGCGGCGAGCAGCTCGGCGTGCGTGCCCTGCTCGACGATGCGGCCCGACTCCATCACGAGGATCAGGTCGGCGTCGCGGATCGTCGAGAGCCGGTGCGCGATCACGAAGCTCGTGCGGTCGCGACGCAGCGCGTTCATCGCGTGCTGCAGCAGCAGCTCGGTCCGCGTGTCGACCGAGCTCGTCGCCTCGTCGAGGATGAGCACGTCGGGCTGCGCGAGGAACGCGCGTGCGATCGTCACGAGCTGCTTCTCGCCGGCGGAGAGGTTCGACGCCTCGTCGTCGAGCACCGTGTCGTAGCCGTCGGGCAGCGTGCGCACGAACCGGTCGACGTAGGTCGCCCGCGCGGCCTCGAGGATCTCCTCCTCGGTCGCGCCGGGGCGCCCGTACGCGATGTTCTCGCGGATGGTGCCCGTGAACAGCCAGGTGTCCTGGAGCACCATGCCCATGCGCGAGCGCAGCTCGTGCCGCGACATCCGGGTGAGGTCGACGCCGTCGAGCGTGATCCGCCCGCCGTCGAGCTCGTAGAAGCGCATGATGAGGTTCACGAGCGTCGTCTTGCCGGCCCCGGTCGGGCCGACGATCGCGATCGACTGGCCGGGTTCGGCGGTCAGCGAGAGGTGGTCGATGAGGGGCTTCTCGGGCTCGTAGCGGAACGAGACGTCCTCGAAGGCGAGCCGGCCGGATGTCGCGGCCGCCGCCTCGCGCGGCGGCGCCTCCGACTCGACCGGGTCGGGCACCTGCTCGTCGGCGTCGAGCAGCTCGAACACGCGCTCGGCGCTCGCGACGCCCGACTGCAGCAGGTTCGCCATCGAGCCGAGCTGGCTGAGCGGCTGCGTGAACTGGCGCGAGTACTGGATGAAGGCCTGAACGTCGCCGAGGCTGATCGAGCCGCCCGCGACCATGAGCCCGCCCACCACGGCGATCGCGACGTAGACGAGGTTCCCGACGAACATCATGGCGGGCATGATGATGCCGCTGACGAACTGGGCGCCGAAGCTCGCCTCGAACAGCTCGCCGTTCTTGTCCTCGAAGGTGCGCTCGACCTCGTGGCGGCGCCCGAACACGCGCACGAGGGCGTGGCCCGTGTACGCCTCTTCGATCTGCGCGTTCAGCGTGCCCGTGTGGGTCCACTGCGCGATGAACAGCTTCTGCGAGCGCTTGGCGATGAGGGTCGTGATGAGCAGCGTGAGCGGGATCGTGACGAGCGCGATGAGCGCCAGCAGCGGCGAGATCGAGAACATCATCACGAGCACGCCCACGACGGTGAGCAGCGAGGTCAGCAACTGGCTCATGGTCTGCTGGAGCGACTGCGAGATGTTGTCGATGTCGTTCGTCACGCGCGAGAGCAGCTCGCCCCGCTGCATCCGGTCGAAGTAGGCCAGCGGGAGCCGATGGATCTTCGCCTCGACCTCCTCGCGGAGCCGGTACACGGTGCGCTGCGTGACGCCGTTCAGCACGTACCCCTGCGCCCAGCCGAACAGCGACGCGAGCACGTACAACGCGAGCACCCACGCGAGCACCGTCGCGAGCGCCGTGAAGTCGATGCCGGCGCCGGGCGTGAGGTGCATCGAGGCGACCATGTCGGCCTGCTGCACCTGGCCGGCGGCGCGCAGCTGGTCGACGACCTGCTGCTGGGTCGCGCCGGGCGGCATCTGCGCCGAGACGAAGCCCTCGAAGATGATGTTCGTGGCCTGGCCGAGGATCTTCGGTCCGAGCACCGAGAACGTGACGCTGAGCACGCCGAGGAGCACCACGAACACGACGGCGGCGCGCTCGGGACGCAGCCGGCCGAGCAGCCGCCGAGCCGAGGGACCGAAGTTCATCGACTTCTCGACGGGCATGCCGGCGCCGGCGAACGGGCCGCCGCCCATCGGGCCGCGGCGGGGCGGCATGGGCAGGCGCGCCGGCGCGGCCGGGCGGGACTCGGGCGCGCTCATGCCGCCTCCTCCACGCTGAGCTGGCTCTCGACGATCTCGGCGTAGGCGGCCGAGCTCGCGAGCAGGTCGTCGTGCGTGCCCTGCGCCGTGATGCGGCCGTCCTCCACGACGAGGATCTTGTCGGCCCCGACGATGGTGGCGACGCGCTGCGCGACGACGATCACGGTCGCGTCCGACACCGAGCGCGCGAGCGCCGCCCGCAGGCGCGCGTCGGTGGCGGTGTCGAGGGCCGAGAACGAGTCGTCGAACAGGTAGATCGGCGGGCGTTTCACAAGGGCTCGCGCGATCGAGAGGCGCTGGCGCTGGCCGCCCGACACGTTCGTGCCGCCCTGGGCGATCGGCGCATCGAGCTGCTCGGGCATCGCGGCGACGAAGTCGCGGGCCTGCGCGATGGCGAGTGTGTCCCACAGCTCGGCGTCCGTGGCATCCGGGTCGCCGTAGCGCAGCGTCGACGCGACGGTGCCCGCGAACAGGTACGGCTTCTGCGGCACGAGCGCGAGCTGGGCGTTCAGCACGTCGGGGTCGAGCTCGCGCACATCGACGCCGCCGACGAGCACGGCGCCGCCAGTGGCGTCGAACAGCCGCGCGACGAGGTTGACGATCGTGGTCTTGCCCGCACCGGTCGCGCCGATGATGGCCGTGACCTCGCCGGGGTTCGCGACGAAGCTCACGTCGTGGAGCACCGGGTCCTCGGCGCCGGGATACGCGAAGTCGACGTGGCGGAACTCGACCGTACCGGGCGCCGTGACCGCAGAGACGGGCCGCTCGGGATCGGTCACGCTCGGGCGGGTCGCGAGGACCTCGTCGATGCGCCCGGCCGAGACCGCCGCGCGCGGCAGCAGCACCGCGATCATGGTCGACATCATGACCGCCATCAGGATCTGGATGAGGTAGGTCAGGAACGCCGTGAGCGACCCGATCTGCATCGAGCCGTCCTCGATCCGGAACGCCCCGAACCACAGCACGGCCACGCTCGAGACGTTGAGCACGAGCATCACGACCGGGAACACGAGCGCGAAGAGCCGCCCCGCGCGCAGCGCCGTGTCGGTGAGCGACGCGTTGGCCTCGGCGAACCGCTCGCTCTCGACGCCCTCGCGCACGAACGCGCGGATGACGCGGATGCCCGTGAGCTGTTCGCGCAGCACCCGGTTCACGCCGTCGATGCGCTTCTGCATCGACTGGAAGAGCGGCACCATCCGGCTGATGATCAGGCCGACCGCGATGAGCAGCACGGGCACCGCGACGACCATGATCCACGACAGCTCGAGGTCCTGCCGGAGCGCCATGATCACGCCGCCGATCGCGAGGATCGGCGCCGAGACGAGGATCGTGCACGACATCAGGACGAGCATCTGCACCTGCTGCACGTCGTTGGTCGTGCGCGTGATGAGGCTCGGCGCGCCGAAGCGCGTGACCTCCTGCTCGGAGAACTCGCCGACGCGGCGGAAGACGCCGGCGCGCACGTCGCGCCCGAACGCCATCGCGGCCTTCGCGCCGAAGTAGACGGCCGTGATCGCGCAGGCGATCTGCACGAGGGTGATGCCGAGCATGAGCGCGCCCGTCGAGAGGATGAATCCGGTGTCTCCCGTGACGACGCCCTGGTCGATGATCTCGGCGTTCAGGGTCGGCAGGTACAGCGACGCGATCGACTGCGCGAGCTGGAACACGACGACCGCGACGAGCAGGGGCCAATACGGCCGGAGGTAGCGCCGGAGCAGGCTCATGAGCATGGTGCGGCCTCCTTCGCGGGGGCAGACGGCGCGGGTCGATCGGCGGCGATCCCGCGGGCGATCAGGTCGGCGAGCTCGGCGGTGTCGAGCCCGGTCGTGTCGGAGAAGTGCGGGACGGCCGAGGCGAACGCGACCAGGCGCACGAATGCGAACACGCGCTCGGGCGGCACGCGCAGGCGCTCGAGCTCGGGTGCGAGCAGGTCGGTGAAGATGCCGACGATGAGCTCGGGCTCGGGGTGCGCGGGCGGGCGCGGGCGCCCGCCGAGGGAGGCGAACACGCCGAAGATGCCGGCGAAGCGGTCGTGGAACCGGTCGAGGATGAGGCGCAGCTTGAGCTCGAGCGACAGCGACGGGTCGATGCGCCGGAGCTCGTCCCGGAACGGCTCGGGATCGAGGAACTCCTCGACGGCTGCGTCGATGATCGCCTCCTTGTCGGCGAAGACGCGGAACAGCGTGCCCTCCGCGACGCCCGAGGCCTCGGCGATCTGGCGCGTCGTGACCTCCCGGCCGTGGGCGACGATGAGCGGCACGGTGGCGCGCGCGATGACGCGACGGCGTTCCTCGACAGGCATCGGGCGCGCACGGCCCGGGCGCTCGGTGACAGCGGACATGCGCCGATCGTAGACCCGGAGTGAGCGCTCACTCCATGATTCGCCGCTCGCCCTCGGCGAACACGCGCGACGCGCGGGTCAGCGACGAGCCGCGCCCGGGCGCGCCCGCCGCGCTCGACGGCGGCGGGCGATCAGGCCTGCGCGGCCGACCGGCTGCGACCGCCCAGGGCGCGCGCGTCGCGGTTGCCCGCGAGGTCCTTGCGAAGCTCCTTGGGCAGCGAGAACATCAGGTCCTCCTCGGCCGTCTTGACCTCCTGGACGTCGCCGAAGCCCGCGTCCTCGAGTTCGAGGAGCACTTCCTTGACAAGGCCCTCGGGCACCGACGCCCCGCTCGTCACGCCGACGGTCTCGGCGCCCTCGAGCCACTCCTGGCGGATCTCGGTCGAGTAGTCGACCCGGTAGGCGCGCTTCGCGCCGTACTCGAGCGCGACCTCGACGAGCCGAACGCTGTTGGAGGAGTTCGCGGAGCCCACCACGATCACCACGTCGGACTCGCGCGCGACCTTCTTGATCGCGACCTGGCGGTTCTGCGTGGCGTAGCAGATGTCGTCGGACGGCGGGTCCTGCAGGTTCGGGAACCGCTCGCGCAGGCGCCGCACGGTTTCCATCGTCTCGTCGACCGAGAGCGTGGTCTGCGAGAGCCACACGACCTTGTCGGGGTCGCGCACCTCGATGTTCGGCACGTCGTCGGGGCTGTTCACGAGCGTGACGTGGTCGGGCGCCTCGCCGGCCGTGCCCTCGACCTCCTCGTGGCCCTCGTGGCCGATGAGCAGGATCTCGAAGTCGTCGCGCGCGAATCGGACCGCCTCGCGGTGCACCTTGGTCACGAGCGGGCACGTGGCGTCGATCGCGTGCAGGCCGCGCTCGGCGGCCTCGTTGACCACCGCGGGCGAGACGCCGTGCGCGCTGAAGACGACGTGCGCCCCCTCGGGCACCTCGTCGACCTCCTCGACGAAGATCGCCCCCTGCTTCTCGAGCTCGGTGACCACGTGGATGTTGTGCACGATCTGCTTGCGCACGTACACGGGCGCGCCGTAGTGCTCGAGCGCCTTCTCGACCGCGATCACGGCGCGGTCGACGCCCGCGCAGTACCCCCGGGGCGCCGCGAGCAGCACCCGCTTGCGTCCTTGGACGGGGATATCCTTGAGCCGGCCGCGCACGCTCGGGATCCGAGGCATGCCGAGGTCGATCCGCGGGGCATCCGTCAAGCTCGTCACGGGTGCCATCCTACGCGGGCGCAGATGGCGAGCGGCTGGGAGGCGCATGGCTCAGGGCCCCACGACCCGCGACACCCCGTGGTCGGTCTCGATGCTCTCGGGCAAGCTCAAGGAGTACCTCGACCGGCTCGGCACGGTGTGGATCGAGGGCGAGGTCACGCAGTGGGGCGTGTCGGCCGGCAACGTCTACGGCAAGCTGAAGGACCTCGAGGCGGATGCCACGGTGTCGTTCACGATCTGGTCGTCGACGCGCGCGAAGCTCACGGAGCAGTTCAAGGCCGGCGACCACGTCGTCGCGCTCGTCAAGCCCAACTGGTGGGTCAAGGGCGGCTCGCTCACGATGCAGGTGTTCGACGTGCGCCACGTCGGGCTCGGCGACCTGCTCGAGCGCATCGAGCGCCTGCGTGCGCAGCTCGCCGCCGAGGGGCTGTTCGACGCGTCGCGCAAGACGCCGCTGCCCTTCCTCCCGGCGGTCATCGGCCTCGTCACGGGCAAGGACAGCGACGCCGAGCAGGACGTGGTCCGCAACGCCCGGCTCCGCTGGCCGGCGGTGGAGTTCCGGATGGCGTACGCCGCCGTCCAGGGCGACCGGTGCGCGCCCGAGGTGGTCGCCGCCATCCGACGGCTGGACGCCGACCCCGCCGTCGAGGTCATCATCGTCGCGCGCGGCGGCGGCGACTTCCAGAACCTCCTGGGCTTCAGCGACGAGCGCGTCGTGCGGGCCGCCGCCGCGGCCTCCACGCCCATCGTGAGCGCGATCGGGCACGAGGCCGACCGGCCGCTGCTCGACGAGGTCGCCGACCTGCGCGCGTCGACGCCGACGGATGCCGCGAAGCGCGTCGTGCCCGACGTCTCCGAGGAGCTCGTCCGCGTCGAGCAGGCGCGCGCCCGCGTCCGTATGCGCGTCACCACGCTCGTCAACCACGAGATCGACCGCATCGGGCACCTGCGCAGCCGGCCGGCCCTCGCCGACGCGTCGTGGATCGTCGACCGGCGCGCCGAGGACGTCACCCGCTGGGTCGCGCGCGGCGCCGAGCTCGCCGAACGCGCGATCGAACGCGCAGCGACGCGCACCGCCGAGCTGCGGTCGCAGCTGCGGGCGCTCTCGCCGCTCGCGACGCTCGAGCGCGGCTACGCCATCGTGCAGCGCGAGGAGGACGGCGTGCTGACCCGACCCGACCAGGCGCCCGAGGGCACGCCGCTGCGGATCACGCTGGCCGAGGGACGTCTCGCAGCGACATCCCGGGGGCCTGTCGGCGACGCCGAATAGAATGCCCTCCATGCCCACCACACCCCCGAGCGTCGCCGAGCTCAGCTACGAGCAGGCCCGAGACGAGCTCGTGCGCGTCGTCGCCGAGCTCGAGCAGGGTTCCGCGACGCTCGAGCAGTCGCTCGCCCTGTGGGAACGCGGCGAGGCGCTCGCGCAGCGCTGCGAGGAGTGGCTGCTCGGCGCCAAGGCGCGCCTCGACGCGGCGCGCGTGAAGGGCGGCGCCGCGGCATCCGACGCCCGCGCCGAGGGCGGCGAGGGCTGATGGCGCGCCGCGAACCCCGCGTGGTCGCCGAGCTCGGCCGTCCGGAGACGCCCGAGGAGACCGCCGCACGCAAGGCCGACGACGCGGTCAAGCGGCGCCAGCGCCAGACGGTGAAGAACCTCGTCGGCTCGCTCGTGGCGACCCTCGCGGTCGTCGCCGTGATCGTGCTCCTCGTGCCCCGCAGCGACGCCCCCATCGAGCGCGACATCGACGTCGCCGCGGTCGCCGCGCAGGCGCAGGTCGGCATCGAGCAGCAGCTCGCCGTGCCCGAACTGCCCGAGGGGTGGCGCTCGAACGACGCGTCGCTGCGCACCCGCGAGGCCGACGGCGTCACGGCATGGTACGCGGGCTACCTCACCCCGAGCGACGAGTACGCCGGCATGTACCAGGGCCTCAGCGCCAATCCCACGTGGACCGCCGCCCTGCTCGCGAACACCATCGCCACCGGCGTCGTCACGATCGACGGCGTCGAGTGGACGGTCTACGACAACCGCGAGTCCGACGCCGACGTCGGCAACGCGCGCTACGGCCTCGTCGCCGAGGCGGGCGAGAGCACCTTCGTACTGCTCGGCACCGCCGACCCCGAGGAGTTCGACACCCTGGCGAGGGCCATCGTCCCCGCCATCGACGCGCAGCGCTGAGAGGAGCGGCCGTGAGCCAGCCCGCCCCCGCACGACCCACCACCCCCGCCGAGACTTGGCGCGAACTCCGCGCGGGCAACGCGCGATTCGTCGCGGGAGTCCCCCAGCACCCCAGGCAGGATGTCGATCGCCGCACCGAGCTCGCCGACCACCAGCGCCCGCTCGTGGCCGTGTTCGGCTGCGCCGACTCGCGCCTCGCGGCCGAGATCATCTTCGACGTGGGCCTCGGCGACGCGTTCGTCGTGCGCAACGCCGGCCAGGTGATCTCCGACTCGGTCGTCGGCTCGCTCGAGTACGCGGTCGGCGTGCTCGGCGTCCCGCTCATCCTCGTCCTCGGCCACGACCAGTGCGGCGCCGTGCGGGCGGCGATCGACTCGCAGGCCGCCGACCCGGCGCCGCTCCCGGCGCACATCCAGTCGCTCGTCGACCGCATCGTGCCCGCGGTGCGCCGCGTCGCCGGCACCGCGGAGGGTCCCATCGACCCCGACTCGGTCGACGCCGCGTTCGTGGGGCGCGAGCACCTGCGCGACACGGTTGCCGAGCTCCTCGAGCGCTCCGAGGTGATCAGCGAGGCGATCGCAGCGGGTACGCTGGCTGTGGTCGGCGCGAACTACCGCCTGCTCGAGGGCCGCGCCGAGACCGACGTGGTCGTCGGTCGCATCTGAGGCCGTCGCGGCATCCGTTCGCCGCGCGCACTGGCGAGATCGAAGGGGAACACACCGTGGTGGACAACGCCGCCGACTACCGGATCGAACACGACACGATGGGCGAGGTGCGGGTCCCCGCGTCGGCGCTCTACCGCGCGCAGACGCAGCGCGCCGTCGAGAACTTCCCCATCTCGGGGCACGGCCTCGAGCCCGCGCAGGTCGCGGCGCTCGCGCGCATCAAGAAGTCCGCGGCCCTCGCCAACGCGCGCCTCGGCGTGCTCGACGCGCAGCTCGCGCAGGCGATCGCCGACGCCGCCGACGAGGTCATCGAGGGCCGGGTCGACATGGTGGCGCACTTCCCGGTCGACGTCTACCAGACCGGCTCCGGCACGTCGTCGAACATGAACATGAACGAGGTGCTCGCGACCATCGCGACCGAGAAGCTCGGCTCGCCGGTGCACCCGAACGACCACGTCAACGCGTCGCAGTCCTCGAACGACGTCTTCCCCACCTCGGTGCACATCGCGGTCACCGCCGCGCTGATCGACGAGCTCATCCCCTCGCTCGACCACCTCGCGGTGGCCCTCGAGGCCAAGGCCGAGGCGTGGGCCGACGTGGTCAAGGCCGGCCGCACGCACCTCATGGATGCCACGCCCGTCACGCTCGGCCAGGAGTTCGGCGGCTACGCCCGCCAGGTGCGCCTCGGCATCGAGCGCGTGCAGTCGGCGCTCCCGCGCGTGGCCGAGGTCCCGCTCGGCGGCACCGCCGTCGGCACGGGCATCAACACGCCCGCGGGCTTCCCGCAGCTGGTCATCGAGCTGCTCCAGCAGGAGACCGAGCTGCCGATCACCGAGGCGGCCGACCACTTCGAGGCGCAGGCCAACCGCGACGGCCTCGTCGAGGCGTCGGGCGCGCTGCGCACCATCGCGGTGAGCCTCACCAAGATCTGCAACGACCTCCGCTGGATGGGCTCGGGCCCGAACACCGGCCTCGGCGAGCTCTCCATCCCCGACCTGCAGCCCGGCTCGTCGATCATGCCCGGCAAGGTCAACCCGGTCGTGCCCGAGGCGGTCCTCATGGTCGCCTCGCGCGTCGTCGGCAACGACGCGACCATCGCGTGGGCCGGTGCGTCGGGCTCGTTCGAGCTCAACGTGCAGATCCCCGTCATGGGCACCGCCCTGCTCGAGTCGATCCGGCTGCTGTCGAACTCGGTGCGCGTGCTCGCCGACAAGACCATCGACGGCTTGCAGGCCAACGTGGAGCGCACGTCGGCGCTCGCGGGCATGTCGCCCTCGATCGTCACGCCGCTGAACAAGATCATCGGCTACGAGGCCGCGGCGAAGATCGCGAAGCACTCGGTCGCCAAGGGCATCACGGTGCGCGAGGCCGTGATCGACCTCGGGCACGTCGAGCGCGGCGAGCTGACCGAGGCCCAGCTCGACGAGGCGCTGCACCTGCTCTCGATGACGCGCCCGCCGCAGGCGAAGTAACGCGTCCGCACGCGACCGGGGCCCGGGCATCGCCCGGGCCCCGTTCGCGTGCTCAGGCGAGCTCGCCGCCGTCGAGCATCTCGGAGACGAGCGCCGCGATCGCCGAGCGCTCGGACCGGGTGAGCGTGACGTGGGCGAAGAGCGGATGCCCCTTCAGCGTCTCGATCACGCTCGCGACGCCGTCGTGCCGGCCCACGCGGAGGTTGTCGCGCTGGGCCACGTCGTGCGTGAGCACGACGCGCGAGTTCTGCCCCACGCGGCTGAGCACGGTGAGCAGCACGTTGCGCTCGAGCGACTGCGCCTCGTCGACGATCACGAACGCGTCGTGCAGCGAACGGCCGCGGATGTGCGTGAGCGGCAGCACCTCGAGGATGCCGCGGTCGACGACCTCCTCGAGCACGTTGTCGGACACGAGCGCGCCGAGCGTGTCGAAGACCGCCTGCGCCCAGGGGTTCATCTTCTCGCCCTGGTCGCCGGGCAGGAAGCCGAGCTCCTGGCCGCCGACCGCGTAGAGCGGGCGGAACACCATGATCTTCTTGTGCTGCTGGCGTTCGAGCACGGCCTCGAGGCCGGCGCACAGCGCGAGCGCCGACTTGCCGGTGCCGGCGCGCCCGCCGAGCGAGAGGATGCCGATCTCGGGGTCGAGCAGCAGGTCGATCGCGAGCCGCTGCTCGGCCGACCGGCCGTGCACGCCGAACACCTCGCGGTCGCCGCGCACGAGCCGCACCTCGCGCTCGCCCACCACGCGCCCGAGGGCCGAGCCGCGCTCGGAGTGGATGACGAGGCCGGTGTTCACCGGCATCCCGTCGAGCTCGCTCGTCGTGAGCGTCTCGTGCTCGTAGAGCTTGGCCATGTCATTCGAGCCGAGCGCGAGTTCGGCCATGCCGGTCCATCCCGAGTCGACGGCGAGCTCGGCGCGGTACTCCTGTGCGTCGAGCCCGACCGCCGCGGCCTTGATGCGCAGCGGCAGGTCCTTCGAGACGACGGTCACGTCGAGCCCGTCGTTCGCCAGGTTGAGCGCGCAGGCGAGGATCCGCGAGTCGTTGTCGGCGAGCTGCAGCCCGCTCGGCAGCACCGAGAGGCTCGAGTGGTTGAGCTCGACGCGCAGCGACCCGCCCTCGCCGACCGGGATCGGGAAGTCCAGGCGCTGGTGCTCGCGCCGCAGGTCGTCGAGGAGCCGCAGCGCGGCCCGCGCGAAGTAGCCGATCTCGGGGTCGTTGCGCTTGGCCTCGAGCTCGGTGATGACGACGACCGGCAGGACGACCGGGTGCTCGGCGAATCGGAACAGGGAGCGCGGGTCGGACAGCAGCACCGACGTGTCGAGCACGTAGGTGCGTTCGGCCTGCGCGGCACCCCGCGGGATCGCGTCGGACGGCCGCGTGCGGCGCTCCTCCGACTCGACCGGACCGTGGGGCTTGATGGGTTCGACAGAGGTCACGACCGCTCCTGCCCCGAGCTCTCGCTCGGCTCACGCGCCGGCGGGCGATCCCTCCACGAGCGGTTCACGAGCCGGCTCGACCGGGCGACTTGCCCGATGCCTCGACGGTACGTCCGACCGCCGACGCCGGGCCGCACGACACGCGGCGCGACATCCGCTGTTCACACACGGTGGACGAACGGCACTCCGGGCAGGCCCGGTCAGTAGGTGGCGGCCGTGTTGAACGAGACGAACGCGCCGCGCAGCATCTCGACGGTGTCCTCGGTCAGCACCGCGTGCACGCTGAGCCTCACGGTGCCGAGCCGGGTCGTCGCGGTCACGCCGTGGTTGTGGAGCGACGCCGAGAGCACCGTGACCTGGTCGGGCTCGGGTTCGAGCACCACGATGCCCGCGCGCTCGCTCTCGTCGCGCGAGGAGGCGATGCCGATCGCGAACTCGTCGGCCAGCTCGATCACGCGGCTGACGTTCTCGGCGACGCGCGCGTTCACCTCGGTCACGCCGACCGCGGCGATCTCCTCCATCGCGGCGGCGAACCGGGCCTGCGCGATCGGGTCGGGGTTCGACACGCGGTACGCGCGGGCGCCCGCGGCGGGCGGCGGCACCTCGTCCCACACCTCGTCCTCGTCGGTGCCCGTGTAGCTGGACCACACGGGAGTGAGACGCTCGACGGCGCGCTCGGAGAGGGCCATGAACCCGGTGCCCCACCCCGCGCGACACCACTTCTGCCCGCCCGTGACGACGACGTCGGCCAGCTCCCACGGCGCGTCGACGACCCCGAAGCCCTGGATCGCGTCGACCACTAGCAGCCGGTCGCCGATGACCTGGCGGATGCCCTCGAGGTCGCACAGGTACCCGGTGCGGCTGTCGACGAGGCTGACCGCGACCGCCGCGACGTTCGACTCGAGCTGCTCGCGGATCTGCCCGGGCGTCACCTTGCCGTGGTCGGTCTCGAGCCACGCGGGCTGCACCGAGTGCAGCGCCTCGCTCGCGCGCACGGCCGCGATCGGCACGCTCGGGAACTCGCCCGGCGAGAGCAGCACCGTCCCGGTCAGGCCGAACATCGCGTGCATGAGCCCGGTCGAGGTGTTGGGGATCGACACGATCCGCTCGGCGGGCGTGCGGGTGAGGGCGGATGCCGCGGCGCGCAGCCGCGCATCCTGCTCGCGGAACGCCTCCATGCTGCCGTGCCGCGCCCGCTCGAGCACCTGCGTGAACGCGAGGGTCTCCTCGGCGGCGACCCGCGCGAGCGGCCCGACCCGGGCGTAATCGAGGTAGCCGGGTTCCTCGCCGAACCCGGCCACGTACTCTTCGATGGTCACGGATGTGCCCCCTTCTCCGAGCCACATCATGGCAGAAAGCGGAGCCGGGGTGATCAGCCGCCGAAGCGCCGATGCCGCATCGTGTAGTCGCGCACAGCCCGGAGGAAGTCGACCTCGCGCAGGTCGGGCCCGAGGGCCTCGACGAAGTAGAACTCGCTGTGCGCGGCCTGCCACAGCATGAAGTCGCTGAGCCGCTGCTCGCCCGAGGTGCGGATCACGAGATCGGGGTCGGGCTGCCCGCCCGTGTAGAGGTGCTCGCCGATCAGCTCGGGCGTCAGCCGCTCCGCGAGGTCCTCGAGGCTGCGCCCCTCGGCGTGGTGCGCGGCGACGATCGAGCGCATCGCGTCGGTGATCTCCTTGCGTCCGCCGTAGCCGACCGCGAGGTTGACGTGGAGTCCGGTCTTACCGGCCGTGCGCTGCTCGGCGGCGTCGAGGGCCGCGACGAGCGGCTCGGGCAGCCCCGTGTCGGAGCCGACGTGCTGGACGCGCCAGTCGCGGTAGTGGCTGAGCTCCTCGGCGAGGTCGGCGATGATCTCGATGAGGTCGGAGAGCTCCTCGGGCGTGCGGTTCACGAGGTTGTCGCTCGAGAGCAGGTAGAGCGTGACCACCCTGATGCCGAGGTCGTCGCACCACTCGAGGAACTCGCGCATCTTGGCCGCGCCCGCGCGGTGCCCGTGAGCCGACTCGTAGCCCAGCTGCCTGGCCCAGCGACGGTTGCCGTCGATGATCATGGCGACGTGGTGCGGGAGTTCGGCCTGATCGAGTTCGCGCCGGAGCCGGTTCTGGTAGAGCCGGTAGAGGAAGCCGCGACCCGAGTGATGATCGCTCGTCTGCACGCGACTACGCTACCCCTCCGCGGGGCCCCGGCTCACAGCAAGCCGTGATGCGCGCAGCCCTACGCTTGCCCCATGACTGCGCACGAGCCCGAGGATGTCGCCGACCACCTCCGCCGACCGGTGTCCGAGCTCGACGATGCCGATGCGGCCGTCGCGGTCGACGACCGACGCGGCCCCGAGCTGCCCAACCTCCCGCTCATCGACGCGTCGCCCGAGCACCCGGCCGAGCTCAAGCCGACCTGGCGCGGGTGGATCCACGCGGGCACGTTCCCGGTCACGATCGCCGCGGGCATCGTGCTCATCGCCCTCGCCGAGGGCCCGTGGGCGAAGTGGGCGTCGGCGGTGTTCACGCTCACGTCGATGCTGCTCTTCGGCAACTCGGCGCTGTACCACCGCTTCGACTGGAAGCCGCGCACGAAGGTGATCCTCAAGCGCATCGACCACGCGAACATCTTCCTGCTCATCGCGGGCACCTACACGCCGCTCGCGCTGCTCGCCCTGCCGCCCGAGAAGGGCTTCCTGCTGCTCGCCATCGTCTGGGGCGGCGCCCTGCTCGGCATCGGCTTCCGCGTGTTCTGGATCACGGCGCCGCGCTGGCTCTACGTGCCGCTCTACCTGCTGCTCGGCTGGGCCGCCGTGATGTACCTCGGCGACCTGCTCGCGGCGAGCGTCGCGATGATGGTGCTCGTCATCGTCGGCGGCGTGCTCTACACGATCGGCGCGGTCGTGTACGGCATCAAGAAGCCGAACCCGTGGCCGGGACGCTTCGGCTTCCACGAGATCTTCCACGTCTGCACGGTGCTGGCGTTCATGTGCCACTGGACGGCGACGCTGCTGATCGCGCTCGAGCCCGCGTACCACGCGGCCTGAGCGCCGGCCGCCCGGCGCCGGGCGGCTACTCGGGCTTCGCGGGCGAGCCGGATGCCGCGGCATCCGCCGGCCCGTCGGCCTCGCGCTCCTCGGCATCGAGGCGCTCGTTCGCCTCGGCACGGTAGTTCACGCGCCGGATGCGGCGGACCATGTCGAGCACCAGCAGCACCACGACGGCCATCACGATGAAGGTGATGACGAACCCCTCGACGCCGGGCGTGACGGTGTTCGGGTCGAATTCCTCCTCGGCCGCGGCAGCGACGAGCAACGCGACGGCGGGCGCGACGGGCATCGGGTTCCCTTCAGGGGGCGGGGTTAGGCTGGATGCCAAGCCTAGACGATGGAACCGGGAAGGAGCCGGGCGGTGCCCCCACGCGAATCCGCCGACGCAGCGGCCGAGGATGCCGCGCTCGACGGCGTTCCGGCGACGACGTCCCCCCGGCCCGAGGCGACCGACCTGGCCGGCCGATACGGCCGCACGCCGAGCCGTCGCCGCAGGGAGCGACTGCTGCTCGCGGGTGCGGCCGCGGCGTTCGCGGTCGTGCTCGTCGCCTGGGTGGTGTGGGCCGGACTCGACGGGTCGAAACCGCAGGTGCAGGCCACCGACCTCGGACACCGGCTCCTCGACGACCGCGCCGTCGAGGTGACGTGGCGGCTCTCCGTGCCGGCGGGCAACGAGACCGCGTGCATCGTCAAGGCCCTGAACGAGGACTTCACGGTCGTCGGCTGGAAGGTCGTCGAGATCCCCGCCTCCGAGCGCCCGTTGCGCACGCTCACGGAGCGCGTGCGCATCGCCCAGGAGGCCAACACGGGTTTGGTCGACCACTGCTGGCTGGTCTAACATAGGAGATTCGCTCCAGCACCTGCTGGGGCGTCATGTCTATCCACGGGAGTGTGCACCATGGCGCAGGACGCCACCGCGACCACCTGGTTGACCCAGGAGGCCTACGACCGGCTCGCCGCTGAGCTCGAGCACCTCTCCACCACGGGCCGCGAGGAGATCGCGAAGCGCATCGAGGCCGCTCGTGAGGAGGGCGACCTCAAGGAGAACGGCGGCTACCACGCCGCGAAGGACGAGCAGGGCAAGCAGGAGGCCCGCATCCGCCAGCTCACCGAGCTGCTGCGCACCGCCGAGGTCGGCGAGGCGCCCGCCTCGAGCGGCGTCGTCGAGTCGGGCACGGTCATCACCGCGATCGTCGCGGGCGACGAGGAGCGCTTCCTCATCGGCAGCCGGGAGATCGCCGGCGACTCCGAGCTCGACGTCTTCAGCGAGCAGTCCCCGCTCGGCGCGGCCATCCTCGGCCTGAAGGTCGGCGAGAAGACCAGCTACACCGCGCCGAACGGCCGCGAGATCGCGGTCGAGGTCACCGGCGTCGACACCTGGACCGGTCAGTGACCTGCTGACCCGGCACCATCGCGAACGGCCCCTCCTCGGAGGGGCCGTTCGTCATTCCTCGATGATCTCGGGTTCGTAGCCCGCACGCCGCAGCACCTGGACGACCTCGTCGCGGTGCTCCGGACCGCGAGTCTCGACCGAGAGCTGCAGGGCGACCTCGGAGATCTGCATGCCCGCGCCGTGGCGCGTGTGCAGCACCTCGACGACGTTCGCGTTCGCCTCGGCGAGCAGCTCGGCGATGCGGGCCAGCTGGCCGGGCCGGTCGGGCAGGCCGATCCGCAGCGTGAGATAGCGGTCGGATGCCGCGAGCCCGTGCGCGATGACGCGCTGCATGAGCAGCGGGTCGATGTTGCCACCGGAGAGGAGCACCACGATCGGCCCGTCGGAGTGCACCTTGCCGGTCATCAGCGCCGCGACGCCGACCGCGCCGGCGGGCTCGACCACGAGCTTCGCGCGCTCCAGCAGCACGAGCAGGGCGCGGGCGATGTCGTCCTCCGTCACCGTCACGACGTCGTCGAGCGTCTCGCGGATGATCTCGAAGTTCAGCTCGCCGGGGCGGTAGACGGCGATGCCGTCGGCGATCGTCGGCACGACGGGCACGGGGACCGGCTCGCCCGCGGCGAGCGACGGCACGTAGGGCGACGCGTTCTCGGCCTGCACGCCGATCACGCGGATGGTGCGGCCCTGCTCGGCGGCCTTGAGCTTCGCGGCGCTCGCGATGCCGGCGGCGAGCCCGCCGCCGCCGATCGGCACGACGATGGTCGTGGCGTCCGGCGCCTGCTCGAGGATCTCGAGGCCGAGCGTGCCCTGGCCGGCGACCACGTCGGCGTGGTCGAACGGCGGGATGATGGTCGCCCCGGTCTCGGCGGCGAAGCGGGCGGCCGCCTCGAGGGTCTCGCCGATCGAGTCGCCCCGCAGCACCACGTCGGCGCCGTACGCACGAGTGGCCTCGAGCTTGGGCAGCGCGACCCCGACGGGCATGAAGATGGTCGCCCGGATGCCGAGCTCGCGTGCGGCGAACGCGACGCCCTGCGCGTGGTTGCCCGCCGAGGCGGCCACGACGCCGCGCGCTCGCTCGTCGGGCGAGAGCTGCGACATCCGGTTGTAGGCGCCCCGGAGCTTGTAGGAGCCGGTGCGCTGCAGGTTCTCGCACTTCAGGTGCACGGGGACGCCGGCGAGGGCGCCGAGGAAGCGCGAGGTCTCCATCGGGGTGCGTCGCGCGATGGCCGAGACCGTGCGCTGCGCCTGCTCGAACGCGGCGAGGTCGGGGCCGGGCCAGGCGGGGCCGGGCGCGGCGGCGGAGCGGGCAGCCGGCTCGGCCGGCCGGGCGTCGAGGGCGTGGTTCATGTCACCGTCCGTATCCGGGGCGCTGAGGGACCGTGCGCCAGAGCGGGGAGTGGGTCTCTTCGGGCGAGGGTGGCGCGGACTGCTTCCACGTGCCGCCGGAGATGTAGAGGATCATCACGTTCAGCACGGCCGCGACCGGGACCGCGAAGAGCGCGCCCGGGATGCCCGCGAGCAGCGACCCGGTCGCGACCGCGACGACGACGCCGAGCGGATGGACCTGCACCGCCGTGCCCATGATGAGCGGCTGGAGGACGTGCCCCTCGACCTGCTGCACGAGCAGCACGACGCCGAGCATGGCCAGGGCGATGCCCCAGCCGTTGTAGACGAGCGCGACGAACACGGCGAGCGCGCCGGTGACCACCGCACCGACGATCGGGATGAAGGAGCCGAGGAAGACGAGCACGGCGATCGGGATCGCGAGGGGCACGCCGAGCAGGAGCGCGCCGAGGCCGATGCCGACCGCGTCGATCGCGGCGACGAAGATCTGCACCTTGACGAAGCTCTCGAGCGTGGCCCAGCCCGCGCGCCCGGCGCCGTCGATCGCGGCCCGCGCCCGGCGCGGGAAGATGCCGACGACCCAGTTCCAGATGTGCCGGCCGTCGATGAGGATGAACAGCGTCGCGAACAGCGCCATGAGCAGGCCGGCGACGAAGTGCCCGACCGACGAGCTGACCGAGAGCGCGCCGGTCACGAGCACGCCGCTGTCCTGCTGCACCGAGGTGACCACCTGCTGCACCATCTGGTCGAACTGGTCGGGCGTGATGTGCAGCGGGCCCTCGAGGAGCCATGCGCGGAAGTCCTCCCACGCGATGACGGTCTGGTCGGCGAGGTCGCCCGACCCGCGCACGATCTGCGAGATGCCCAGCGTGAGCAGCCCGCCGACCACGACGAGCGTCGCGAGCATGGCCGCGGTGACCGCGAGCCACTTGGGCCAGCGGTGGCGCTGGAGGAACTGCGAGAACGGCACGAGCAGCGCCGACACGAGCACGGCGACGAGGATCGGGATGATCACCAGTCGCAGCTGGATGATGAGGAAGATCGCGACGGCGAGCACGCCGCCGATGAGCAGCAGGCGCCACGACCATGCGGCCGCGACCCGCATGCCGTAGGGCACGGAGGTCGCGGCATCCCGGATCGGCTCGGCAGCGGTCGTCTCCGGCGCGCGGGCGGCACGGCGTGCGCGCTGCCGCCGCACGCGCGAGGCCCCGTTCCCCTCGGTCACCGTCTCAGTCTAGGCGCGGCACTCGCCCCCTTCCGTCCGATGTCGGCACCCCCCGTTAGGGTCGGAGCATCATGGTCGACAGCGTCAGCCCCGCCCTCGCTCGCCGCATCGCGCTCGCCGCCCAGGGCTTCGGCCGTCCGGCGCCGGAATCGCCCGGCACCCGGCAGCTCGCCGGCATGGTCGACCGGCTCGGCCTGCTCCAGATCGATTCGGTCAACGTCTTCGAGCGCAGCCACTACCTCCCCGCCTTCAGCCGGCTCGGCCCGTACGATCGGGCGGCGCTCGACCGGCTGTCGTGGGGGCGCCGCGGGCGCATGGTCGAGTCGTGGGCGCACCAGGCCGCGTTCATCCCGCGCGAGCTCTGGCCGCTGTTCGAGTTCCGCCGCGACGAGTTCCGGCGCAAGGGCAGCCAGTGGGGCGGCTGGCTCCACGAGAACCGCTCGCTCGGCGACTGGCTGCGTGCCGAACTCGCCGCGAACGGTCCGATGCGCGCGAGCGAGATCGAGCATGATGCCAACGAGCGCAGCGGGTCGTGGTGGGGCTGGTCCGACGTCAAGCGCACGCTCGAGTGGATGTTCCTCGTCGGCGAGGTGGTGTGCGTGGAGCGGGTCCGGTTCGAGCGGGTCTACGCACTGCCCGAGCAGGCGCTCGCGCCCGAGTTGCTCGAATCGCCCGTGCCCGAGGCCGAGGCGGTGCGCGAACTCGTGCGGCGCGCGTCCGTCGCCCTCGGCATCGCCACCGAGTCCGATCTCGCCGACTACTGGCGCATGAAGCGGCCGCCCGTGCGCGCCGCGATCCGCGAGCTCGAGGCGGCGGGCGAGCTGCTCCCGGTCGAGGTGCCCGGCTGGGTCACCGGGTCACGCGCCACGCCGGCCTGGCTGCACCGCGACGCCCGGCGACCCCGGCGTATCGAGGCCGCGGCGGTGCTGTCGCCGTTCGACCCGGTGGTGTGGTTCCGACCGCGCACCGAGCGACTGTTCGACTTCCACTACCGCATCGAGATCTACACGCCCGAGGCCGACCGCAAGTTCGGCTACTACTCGTTGCCGGTACTCGTCGACGATGCCGTGGTCGGCCGCGTCGACCTCAAGAGCGACCGCAAGGCCAAGGTGCTCCGCGTCCAGTCGGCGTGGATGGAGCACGGCGCGCCCGACGAGACGGCGGCGCGGCTGCTGCCTGTGCTGGCCCGGGCCGCCGCATGGCAGGGGCTCGACGACATCGAGGTGGTCGGCCGGGGCGACCTCTCCCCCGCACTCCGCGCCGAGCTCACCGCCGCCTGAGCGCGCGGCGGCGCGCGAGCTAGAAGCTCCCGCCCATCTCGTGGAGGCGCTGCACGCGCTCGCGGATCGGCGGGTGCGTGGCGAAGAGCCGGTCGATGACCCCGGGCTTCAGCGGGTCGGCGATCCAGAGGTGGGCCATCGAGGTGTTCTGGCGCTGCATCGGCCGGCCGTACGCCTCGAGCTTCAGCAGGGCGCTCGCGAGCGCGTCGGGGTGGCGGGTGGTCATGGCGCCCGTGGCATCCGCCAGGTACTCGCGCTGGCGCGACACGGCGAGCTGCACCATGCTCGCGACGAGCGGCGCGACGAGCATCGCGACGAGTCCGAAGACCATGACGATCGGGTTGCCGTTGTTGTTGCGCCCGAAGAAGGCCATGCGCAGGAACATGTCGGCGATGAAGCCGATCGCCACGACGAGCCCGAACACGATCATCGAGAGCCGGATGTCGTAGTTGCGCACATGGCCGAGCTCGTGTGCCATGACGCCCTCGAGCTCGGAGTCGTCCATGATCTCGAGCAGCCCCGTGGTCGCCGCGACGACCGCGTGCTGCGGGTCGCGCCCGGTCGCGAACGCGTTGGGCGCGGGGTCGGAGATCACGAACACCCGTGGCATCGGCGTCCCGGTCGTGATCGAGAGGTTCTCGACGGTGCGCCACAGCCGCGGATGCTCCGAGACGCTCCGGATCTCGACGGCGCCCGACATCGACAGCGCCTGCCGGTCGGCCGTGTAGTACTGCAGCAGCGCGTAGCCCGTGGCGATGACGAGGGTGATGACGACGATCGTGAGGTCGCCGTAGATCACCGACGCGAGGTAGCCGAGCCCGCCGACGATCGCGAGGAAGAGGAGGATCGTGAAGACGGTGTTGCGCTTGTTCCGGGCGATCGCACGGTACATCGGCTAGAACTGCACGCGCGGCGGCTCGGCGATCGCCGCGGCCTCCGTGACCTCGAAGAACTCGCGCTCGTGGAACCCGAGGCCCCGCACGAACAGCGTGTTCGGGAACACCTTGATCTTGGTGTTCAGCTCGCGCACGCCGCCGTTGTAGAAGCGCCGCGAGGCCTGGATCTTGTCTTCGGTGTCGACGAGCTCGCCCTGCAGCTGCAGGAAGTTCTGGCTGGCCTGGAGCTGAGGGTAGGCCTCGGCGACCGCGAAGATCGACTTCAGAGCCTGCTGCATGTGGTTCTCGGCGACGCCGGCCTCGGCCGGGCCGTGCGCCTGCAGCGTCTCGGCGCGCGCCTTCGTGACGTTCTCGAAGACCGCCTTCTCGTGCGCCGCGTAGCCCTTGACCGCCTCGATGAGGTTCGGGATGAGGTCGGCACGGCGCTTGAGCTGCACCGTGATGTCGCTCCAGGCCTCGTCGACGCGCACGTTCAGCGTGACGAGGGAGTTGTAGGTCGCCCAGAGGTAGATGCCGATCACCAGGACGAGCACGACGACGATGATGAGCGGGATCAGCCATTCCATGGCGCGGACTCCTGGTATTCGCGTTCGATCGGGTGCTCCGATCCTATCGAGCATCTGGGGGTCCGGTCCGAGTTCACATGGGACTCCGAGCCACCGCTCCACGCGCACCCGGCGTAGGCTCGGGCTCGGGAGTGGGAGGGCGCATGGCGGATCACGCCGACCCGGCGTCGTCGGCGATCGTCGTCGAGGACCTGCACGTGCGGCGCGTCGGGATCCCGGTGCTGCACGGGCTCTCGCTCGCGGTCCCCCGGGGCCGGATCGTCGGGCTGCTCGGGCCGAGCGGGAGCGGCAAGACGACGCTCATGCGTTCCATCGTCGGCGTGCAGGTCGTCGACTCGGGCTCGATCCGGGTGCTCGGCCGTCCCGCCGGCTCGCGCGAACTCCGGCGGCGCGTCGCCTACGTCACCCAGCAGGCGAGCGTGTACGACGACCTCACGGTGCGGCAGAACCTCGCGTACTTCGCCCGCATCCTCGGCGCCGCGCCATCCGACGTCGACCGCGCCATCGAGCGCACCGAGCTGGGCCCGCACGAGCGCAGGCTCGCCGGCTCGCTCTCGGGCGGCCAGCGCAGCCGCGTCTCGCTCGCCGCCGCGCTGCTCGGCGAGCCGGAGGTGCTCGTGCTCGACGAGCCGACCGTCGGGCTGGACCCGGTGCTGCGCGTGCAGCTCTGGACCCTCTTCCACGAGCTGGCCGCCGCCGGCGCCACCCTCCTGGTGTCGAGCCACGTCATGGACGAGGCCCGGCGCTGCGACCGGCTGCTGCTCATGCGCGACGGCGAGTTGCTGGCCGACGACACGGTCGAGGGCGTGCTCGCCTTCACGGGCACCGCCGATGTCGAGGCGGCGTTCCTCGAGCTGATCGCGCGGGGTGAGCCCGACCTGCAGCCGCACGGGCGGCACCTGCGCCACGAGTCGGGCACGGAGGCGTCGGGATGAACCTCGGACGCACCCTCTCGACGACCGGCCGCGTGCTCGGCCAGATCCGCCACGATCCGCGCACGATCGCGCTCCTGCTCGTCGTGCCGAGCCTGCTGATCGGGCTGGTGGCGTGGATCTTCACCGACACCGACGTGTTCCAGACCATCGGCCCGGCGATGATCGCCCTGTTCCCGTTCATCGTGATGTTCCTCGTGACGAGCATCGCGACGCTCAGGGAGCGCCGCAGCGGCACGCTCGAGCGGCTGTTCTCCATGCCGATGGGCAAGGGCGACTTCATCCTCGGCTACGCGCTCGCGTTCGGCCTGCTCGCCGTCTTCCAGACGGCGATCGCCGTCTCGTTCGCGGTCTGGGTGTGCGGCCTCGAGATCGCGGGCTCGATCTGGCTGCTGTTCGCCGTCACGGTGGCCGACGCGCTGCTCGGCACGGCGCTCGGCCTCCTCGCGAGCGCGTTCGCGCGCACCGAGTTCCAGGTCGTGCAGTTCATGCCGCTGCTCGTCTTCCCGCAGATCCTGCTCGGCGGCATCTTCATCCCCCGCGACCAGCTGCCCGACGTGCTCGAGGCGATCAGCGACTGGCTGCCGCTGAGCTACGCGATCGACGCGCTGACGGCCGTCGCAACCGCATCCGAGGACGCCGCGTGGATCTGGGCGCGCATCCTGGCGATCGGCGCGTGGATCGTGGGCTCGATCGTGCTCGGCTCGATCACGCTGCGCCGGCGGACGCCGTAGGCCCGGCGTCGGTCGCGGCATCCGCCCGGCCCTCGCCGAGGACCCGGTCGAGGTACGGGTTCGCGAAGCGTCGGTCGGGGTCGAGCTCGTCGCGCACGCGCAGGAAGTCGTCGAACCGCGGGTACGCGTCGCGGAGCGTCTCGGCGGTCATCGTGTGCATCTTGCCCCAGTGCGGGCGGCCGCCGAACCCGCGCATGATGGCCTCGACGGCCGCGAAGTACTCGGTCGGGTCCTCGCGGACGTAGCGGTGCACGGCGACATAGCCCGTCTCGCGCCCGAAGGCCGTCGAGAGCCAGTTGTCGTCGGATGCCGCGGCCCGCACCTCGATCGGGAAGCCGATGCGCCATCCACGCCGCTCGATGAGTGCGCGCACCTCGCGCACGGCCTCGGGCACGGCTTGAAGCGGGATGGCGTACTCCATCTCGCGGAAGCGCACGGCACGGTGCGTCGTGAAGACCGCGGGCGAGACATCCGTGAACTCGCGGTTGCCGGTGAGCTTGTCGGTGATCCGCGCGATGCGCGGCACGGCCGGCGGTGCGGCGCGGCCGACGGTGCACGCGACCTGGAACAGGCCGTTCGCGACGAGCTGGTCGTCGACCCACCGCCTGGCCCGCCCGAGCGGCGCCCTCGGCGCGTCGCCGGGCAGGCGCGTGTTGGTCTTGGTGAGCGCCGTGTCGGTGTGCGGGAACCAGTAGAACTCGAAGTGGTCGCGCTCGCGGACGCGTTCGTCCCACTCGTCGAGCACGAGGTCGAACGGCTCGGGGCGCTCGACCGCGTGCAGCACGAACCGCGGCACGAGCTGCAGGGTCACGTCGACGAGCACGCCGAGCGCACCGAGGCCGAGTCGCACCGCGGGCAGCAGCTCGGGCCGTTCGGACTCGCTCACGCGCAGGAGCTCGCCCGTGCCGGTCACCAGGGTCGCCGCGGCGACCTGCGTGGCGAGGCCGCCGAACGCGAGCCCCGTGCCGTGGGTCCCGGTCGAGATCGCCCCGGAGATCGTCTGCCGGTCGATGTCGCCCATGTTCGCCATCGCGAGGCCGTACGGCTCGAGCAGGTACCGGAGCCGGTGCAGCGGGGTGCCCGCGCCGAGCCGCACGAGGCCGGTCGCGGCATCCGCCTCGATCACGCCCGACAGGTCGGCGAGGTCGAGCTGCACGTCGGGCGCCACCGCGATGCCCGTGAAGCTGTGCCCCGAACCGACCGGCTTCACGCGCAGGCCGGATGCCGCGGCCGCCTGCACCGCGCGCTGGACCGCGCCCGCGTCGGCCGGGCGCTCGACCCGGATGGGGCGCACCGCCTCGGTCCTGCCCCAGTTCCGCCACACCGCGCCCGTCGCCGTCATAGGAACGCCTTCCCCTCGCCTCGGTAGGTGGGAACCGCGGCGACGACCTCGTCGCCGTCGACCACCGCGAACTCGTTCAGGTGCTCGGCGAGCTCGCCCGACTTCGTGTGCCGGAACCACACCCGATCGCCGGGCCGGAGCCGAGCCGCCGCCGCGCCCTCGACCGGGGTCTGCACCTCGCCCGCGGCCTCGCGCGCGAGCATCCGCAGCCCTTCGGGCCAGACGGCGAGCGGGAGCCGGTCGGCGCCCGGCGGACCCGACGCGACCCATCCGCCGCCCAGGATCGTCGCGTGCCGGGGGCTCGGGGTGCGCACGACGTCGAGCGCGAACGCCGCCGCGGGCGCCGGCGCGAAGTGGGCGTACCCGTCGAACAGGTGGCCGGCGAGGATGCCCGAGCCGGCCGCGACCTCGGTCACGGACGGGTCGGCGGCGGTCGCCTCGAGCGAGCCCGTCCCGCCGCCGTTGACGAACTCGAGTTCGGCGTGCCGGCGCACCTCGGCGACCGCAGCTGCGCGGCGTTCGACGAGCTCGGGCATCGAGCGCGCCTGCATCCACCGGTTCACGGCGCCCGCGACGGGCCTGCCGGGCGGCTGGTTCGCGATCCCCGCGACCTGCGCCTCGTAGGCCATGACGCCCACGAGCCGGAAGCCCGCGCGCCCGGCGATGTACGCGGCGAGCGCACCCGCATCCTCCGGATGGTGCACCGGCGAGCGGCGCACGCCGAGGTGGCCGAGCAGGGGCGCCTCCCACGACGCATCGAGCTCGAGGCAGACGCGGACCTCCTCGCGATCGGCGGGCGCGAGCACGGCATCGACGAGGTCGAGCTGGGCGGGCGAGTCGACCATGACGGTGATGCGCCGGGCGAGGTCGGGGTCGGTGGCGAGGCGACGGATGGCGCCCGCCTCGGCCGTGGGGTAGCCGACCACGAGGTCGTCGAGCGTGGGCAGGCGCTCCGCGAGCCAGATCGCCTCGCTCAGCGTGTACGCGAGCACGCCGCGGTATCCAGGCAGCCTGAGCAGCGCGTCGATCACCTCGCGCACGCGGATGGACTTCGTCGCGATCCGGATCGGCGTGCCGCCGGCGCGGCGCGTCATGTCGGCGGCGTTGTGCCGCAGCGCGCCGACGTGGAGCGCGCCGACGGGCGCGTCGAGGTGCCGCGTCGCCTCGGTCAGCGCGGGCCAGTGCCGTGACGGATGGCGCCACGTCGCGTCATCCGTCGTCGCGGCACTGCCCCGCAGGTCGAGCCCGGCCATCAGCGCACGCTCCGCACGCGCGAGACCGCGAGCGCGCCTGCGAACGTGAAGGCGGCGCAGAGCACGAACACGGGCGTGAACGAGCCCGTGGCGGCCACCGCGAGCGCGCCGAGGAGCGGCCCGATCGACTGGGGCACGGCTGTGGCGATGTTCATGATCCCCAGGTCCTTCCCGCGCGAGGCCGGATCGGGCAGCACCTGCGTCGCGAGCGCCTGGTCGACCGAGAGGAAGCAGCCGTAGCCGAGCCCGAGCAGGCCAGCGGCGGTCATCGCGGTGCCGAGCCCCGGTGCGACGGCGAGAAGCAGGGCCGCGAGGCCCTGCAGCAGCGCCGCGAGGAACACGAACAGCCTGCGCCGGCCCAGCCGGTCGGAGAGCCTGCCGAACCCGAGCGACGCGAGGATGACGAAGACCATGTAGACGAGCGTGAGGACGATGAGGTCGTCCTCGGCGTTCGCGTCGCCGAGGCCGAACATCAGGAAGTACAGCAGCAGCCCGGTGCCGAGCGCGTTCCCGATCGAGACGAGCACGCGGCTGAGCAGCGTCCAGCCGAAGTCGGGGTGGCGGCGCGGGCTGATCCAGAGGCTCGCGACGACGTGGCGGGCGGTCACGCGGGCGCGTTCCCCCGCATCGAGGCGCGCGTCGGGCACGAACAGGAACGGCACGGCGAGCAGGACCAGCGCTCCCGCCACGACGGCGTAGCCCGCCGCAGCACCCGTCACCACCATGGTGACCAGCAGCAGGCCCGCGATGATGCCGACCGCCTGCGGCGCCGACATCCAGCCCGAGACGAAGCCGCGCTGGCCGACCGGCACCTGGTCGGAGATGGTCGCGGTGAGCGCGGCCGTCATCACGCAGAAGCCGATGGTGGCGAGCACCCACGCGGCGCCGATCGCCCACAGCTGGGTCTGGAGGCCGAGCAGCACGAGCGCGCCCGCGAACAGCAGCGCGCCCCCGGCGATCCACGGGCGTCGGCGACCGAATCGGGAGGCCGTGCGGTCGGAGAGCGCGCCCGTGAGCGGGTAGGCCACGATCACGAAGACGGCCGCGATGCCCGAGACCACGCCGAACGCGACGACGCTCTCGATCCAGTCGTCGGGATGCAGCCGCGCATCGATCTGCGCCGGCAGGAGCAGCTGCACGGGCGTGAGCTGCGCCATCCAGATGCCGAGCCAGGCGCTCGCGAACGCGGCGATCCATCCGGCGCCCACGCGGCGGGTGGGTTCGGCGAACGCGTCGTGCGCGGCCGGTGCGGCCGCGGCGTCGAGGTCGGTCACGGGGTCTCCGCCATTCTCGAGAGGGCGTCGGCGGCCGCGCGCGCGACCGCCCGCGCGGCGTCGTCGTCGCGGTGGACGAGCCAGGTGAGGGTCAGCCCGTCGGTGAACGCGACGAGCACGCCCGCCGCCTCGGCGACGGGCACGCGCCAGGTCGCGCCCGCGCGCTCGGCCGCGGTCGCGAGCGCCGACTCGGCGAGCTCGGCGTAGCGGCGGTACTGCGCGACGGCCAGCGGATGGCGCTCGGGCGAGCGCAGCGCGTACTGCGTGAGCTCGAGCATGGCCTGCTCGTGCTCGGGGTCGGCGGCGAGGTGGTCGAGGTAGCGCAGGAGCCCGGCCTCGAGCAGGTCGCGCAGGGTGGTCTCGCCGTCGGGCTCGGGCGCCGGCAGCACCGCCGCCTGCTCGCGTGCGACGACGGCCGCGATCAGCTCGTCGACGAAGGCGTCGCGCGAGTCGAACGCGTAGTGGAAGCTCGCGAGCGACATCCCGGCCTCGGCGACGATCGCGCGGGTCGAGGCCTTCGCGAGCCCCTCGCGCGCGACGACGCGCAGGCCCGCGTCGAGGAGGGCGACGCGGCGCTCGGCGGCGGGGATGCGGGGCACGGCGCTCCTCTCGACCTCGTCGCCGTCGGACTGGGACACTCGTCCCAGTCGCACCAGTATGCCCGCGGCGCGAGCGACGCACCAGCCCCGGGCACTACGCTCGCCTCATGCGTCTCGGGGTACTCGACGTCGGTTCCAACACCGTGCACCTGCTCGTGGTCGACGCCCACCCGGGCGCCCGCCCCATCCCCACGGCCTCGAACAAGTCGGTGCTCCGGCTCATGCGCTACCTCGACCCCGACGGCTCGATCAGCGAGGTCGGCGTCGAGGCGATCCTCGAGGCCGTGCGCGAGGGCGCGAAGGTCGCCCGCGAGTCGGGCATCGACGAGCTGCTCGCGTTCGCGACCTCCGCCATCCGCGAGGCGACGAACGGCGCCGAGGTGCTCGCGCGCATCGAGGAGGCCGCGGGCATCCACCTCGACGTGCTGAGCGGGGCCGACGAGGCGCGCATCACCTTCCTCGCCGTGCGCCGATGGTACGGCTGGTCGGCCGGCCGCGTGCTGCTCTTCGACATCGGCGGCGGCTCGCTCGAGATCGCGCACGGCGGCGACGAGGTGCCGGATGTCGCGCGCTCCGTCCCGCTCGGCGCGGGCCGTTCGACCATCGAGTTCCTGCCCGACGACCCGCCCACCGACGAGCAGGTCGCCCGCCTGCGCGAGCACGCGCGGGGGGTGCTCGAGGAGACCGTGCGCGAGATCGGCGGGATCCCCGAGACCGATCACGTGGTCGGCTCGTCGAAGACCATCCGCTCGCTCGCCAAGCTCGCCGGCGGCACCGAGGAGGGCGTCGGCGCCGAGGAGCGCAGCATCCTGAAGCTCTCGCAGCTCGACGACTGGATCCCGCGCCTCGCGCGCATCCCCGCCGACGCGCGCCCCAACCTGCCGGGCATCACCGCCGACCGCACGTTCCAGATCGTCGCGGGCGGGGTCGTGCTCTCCGAGACGATGCGCGCGTTCAAGGCGAAGGTGCTCGAGGTCTCGCCGTGGGCGCTGCGCGAGGGGCTCATCCTCCGGCGCCTCGACCGCATGGAGTGACCTGCGGGCTGCGCTCCGTCAGGCGGCGGGTGACGCCGGAAGCGTGAGGTAGCCGGCCTCCAACGTCCGCAGGAAGTCCCACGTGTCGAGCTCGGGATCGTCGACGTGCATCCGCCAGCTCCAGTACGTCCATGCCGTGGCGGGGCCGAACGCGCGGAGGTGCGCCTCGGCGATCCGGCGGTTGTAGGCACGACGCTCGTCATCGGGCATCGTCGCGAGCGCGGCCTGCTTGGTGTCCAGGCACCACTCGCCGACCAGCACGGGGAAGTGCCGCGTGGCCTCGGCGAGCGTGTCGCCGAACGTCCGGGCGATGTACTCCTCGTAGCCCGCGGGGTCGCGCTGCCCGGCCATCATCACGTACATGTGGGTGTCCACCGCGAAGTTCTCGAACTCGCCCGAGTCGAGCACGCCGTACCACTCGGGCATCCGGAACCCGTCGTGGAACACGACGCGCACCCCGGGGGCGGCCGCGCGGATCCGACGGTACGCGTCGCGGTAGAACCCGACGAGGAACTCCGTGGGCACGCCCTCGGACCCCTTCGCGCGCTCGGGCTCGACCGCGGGATAGCGCTTCGGCACGTCGAGGAGCGCCCACAGCGCCGGGGAGATGGGCTCGTTGAGCACCTCGATGCCCCAGAGCCCGGCTCGGCCGCCGTACCGCGCGGCGAGACGCTCGAGCACGGTCAGGGCGAACTCGACGTGCTGCGGCTCCTGGTGGAACCGGCACACGCCGCACAGTCCGCCGTTGTCGAACCCGTTCTGGCTCTCGGGCACGGTGTGCAGGTCGACCAGCACCTGGATCCCGTAGTGCTCCGCCCAGTCGAGCGCGCGATCCACGTACTCGATGCAGCCGACGAACGGCGGCACGTCGCCGAACACGAAGAACGGGACGGGCAGGCGCACCAGTCGCACCCCGCGCGCCGCGAGGTACGCGAAGTCCCGCCCGGTGATCCACGTGTCGCGATGCACCGAGAACCGTTCCCGACGAGCGACGTCGCCGAGCGCATGCGTGAGGTGCCACTCGTCCTCGGCGTCCGTGCCGGCGAACAGCTCCGGCGCCATCCACTTCTCCAGCACCAGCCAGTTGCCGAGGTTGACGCCGATCGTCTGGTTCATGTCGTTCCCTTCTGGGTGTTCGGGTGGGTCTGCTCGATCCGGGCCCGGGGCAGCACGTCCTCGCCCTGTGCGGCGAGGAACGCGATGAGCGACTCGCGCACCTGGAACTTGAGCACCTCGACGGCGTCGCTGGCCGCACTGAACTGCGCGAGCAGGACGACCCCGGCGGGGGCGGTGTCGCCGACGCGCAGCTCGGCGACCCGGCCGTCCCAGAGCGGCGACGCGGCGAGGATCCGGGTCAGCTCGGTCCGGACCGCCGGCACGGGGACGGCCCATCCCGTGGTCACGGCGACCTCGCCGATGGCGGTGTTCCCCGAATGCGACCAGTTCTCGAACGGGGTCGTGGTGAAGTACGTGCAGGGCAGGATGAGCCGGGTCTCGTTCCAGATCTGGATGACGATGTAGGTGAGCGTGATCTCCTCGATCCGCCCCTGGCGCCCCTCGACCACGACGATGTCGCCGACGCGGATGCCGTCGGTGAACGCGATCTGGATGCCCGCGAACATGTTCGCGAGGCTCGTCTGCGCCGCGAGCCCGGCGATGATCGAGAGGATGCCCGCCGACGCGAGCACCGTCACCCCCACCGCGCGGACGCTCGGGAACGTCCAGAGGGTCGCGCCGATCACGAGGGTGGCCACGGCGGCGATCGCGACCCGCTGGATGAGGGCGATCTTGGTGCGCACGTGCCGTGAGCGCTCGTCGCGCAGTCCCGTCTCCGGATGCTTGGCGAGCGCGGCCTTCGCGGCCGTGCGAACGAGGACGACCGCGAGCCATCCGATCGACCAGATCTGCACGATGGTCAGCAGGTGGGCGAGGCCGGGTGCCCAGCGCCGGTCGGCCTCGGCGACCACCGGCTGGATGGCGGAGGCCATGATCACGGCCACCACCGGCGACTGCCAGAGGCGGCCCGAGAGCACCGTGAGGTTCCAGCGGCGGGCGGCGCGTCGCAGGAGGAGCACCACGAGCACGCCGAGGACGAAGGCGCCCGCGAGCAGGCCGAGTCCGAGCAGGAGCAGCTCGGACGCCGATGCCGCGCTCAAGTCGATCGTCATCGCGAACCCCTCCGGTCGGCGGGAACGACTGGAACCGACCGTAGGCAGGTCGCCTCGCGCGGCGCATCACGCGAACGCGTAGTCCTCAGTTCACCTCCGACGCCGGTCGCGGCTCGCGCGCGACCGCGGCATCGCGCTCGGAGAGCGCGAGGTGCAGCCGGCTCCGCGAGCTGATCCCGAGCTTCCGGAAGGCCTTCCGGAGGTGGTAGTCGACCGTGCTCGCGCTGAGGTGCAGCCGCATGGCGATCGCGGCGTTCGAGAGTCCCTCGCCGGCCAGGCGGGCGACCGCCTCCTCCTGCGTCGACAGCGCATCCGAACCGAGCTCGTCGCCGCCCGGCGTCCGGCCCAGCGCGGCGAGCTCCGCGCGGACGCGTCCCGCGAACCCCTCGGCGCCCATGGCCTCGAAGACGGCGAGCGCCCGGGCCAGCTGCACGCGCGCGTCGGCGCGGCGGCGCTGGCGGCGCAGCCATTCGCCGTAGAGCAGCTGCCCCCTCGCGAGCTCGGCGCGCAGGCCGGTGCGCGCCAGATGATCGAGCGCCTCCTGGAAGCGCCGCTCGGCCTCGATCGGCTCGGTCGCGAGCAGCGCGGCGGCGCGCGCCTCGACGCCGCGCGCCCAGTCCGTCCCGGCGGCGCCGGTCGACGCACGGAGCCGCGCGAACGCGCGCGCCGCCGCCTCGGACTCCCCCGCCCGTGCGGCGGCCTCGACCAGCTCGACCAGCGCCCAGGTCGAGTACACGATCGGCAGCGGGTACCGCGCCCCGGCCTCGGCATGCGGCAGCGCCTCGGCGTAGCGGCCGTGCGCGACCGCGTGCATCGCACGCGCCCAATGCACGAGCGGGCGGCCCATCCCCTCGCCGCGGTCGTCGCACTCGGCGAGCGCGCGAGCGAACGCCGCCTCGGCGTCGGCGGATCCCGTCCAGGCGAGTACCGCGACCGACCCGTACGGCGCCGGCGGGATGGCGATGCCGCCCCAGATCTCGACGGCCTCGTCGGCGAGCGACCGGCCCCGGGCGCCGTCGCCGCTCAGCATGGCGTGGGCGACCCCGGTGGTCAGCGACGCCGCGAGCGCGGTGAGTGCCCCCACCGAGCGGGCGATCGCGGCGCCCTCCTCGACGAACGCCGCCCAGCGGAGCTCGTCCCAGCCGATCGCGGCCAGGCGCCCCGCGACCCACAGCCAGCGCGCACGGTCGCCGGGGTCCTCGTCCGCGTCCGACACCCGGCGGAGGTGGTCGGCGAGCCGGCGGATCCCCGACTCCGGCGGTTCGAGGGCGAGTGCGACCATCACCTCGAGCAGCTCGTCGATCGCCCCGCGCTCGCCGTCCGGAGCCGAAGGAGCCCGGCCGGCGAGCTCGGCGACCGTGCGGATGACGGCGCCGTCCGCACCGGGCGCCGCCACGGTCGCGGCCGAGAGCGCCTCGAGGTACGCCTCGCGCGAGGCTCGGAGGTCGCTCGCCGCGAGCGCGTCCGCCGCGGCCAGGAAGTACGCCACGGCCGCCTCGCTGCGCTCGAGCGTCAGCGTGAGTCGACCCCGGACCAAGTCGATCCGGGCCTTCGACTCGGGGTCCGCGGCCTCGTCGTGCGCCGTGGCGAGGATGCGCAGCGCGCGCGGCTGGTCGCCCGCGAGCTCGAGCGTGCCGGCCGCCGCGATCGCGCAACGGAACCGCGTCTCGGGCGATTCCGCGAGCTCGGCGGCGCGCTCGTGGAAGGCGGCCGCCGCGAGGAAGCCGCCGCGCGCGCCGGCACGGCTCGCCGCGTGCTCGAGCGCGGCCGCGACCTGCTCGGACGGCCCGAACGTGCCGAGCGCGGCGTGCCAGGCGCGCCGGTCGGGATCGCGCTGCCGGTCGGTGGCCTCGGAGAGCGCCGCGTGCACCTGTCGCCGACGTTCGGGCTCGGCGTCGTGGTAGACCCCCGATCGCACGAGGGGATGCTCGAAGGTGATCCGGCGCCCCACCTGCACGAGCCCCGCGGCCTCGGCGGGGACGAGGTCGTCGAGCGACGCGCCGAGCCTCGCCGCCGCTCGGGCGACCAGCCGCGGATCGCCCGTCGGGTCGGCCGCGGCGAGCAGCAGGACGAGCGCCGTCCGTTCGGGCAGGTCCGCGCTCCGATTCGCGAACGCGCCCTCGATGCGGCTCACGACGGGAAGCGAGGCATCGGCCACCCGCATCGGTGCGCCGGCCTCGATCTGGGCGCTCACCCTGGCGGACTCGCGGATGAGGAGCGGATTGCCCCGGGCCTCCTCGAGGATCCGGGACGCCACGGCCGGGTCGAGCGGACGAGCGGCGACCGAGTCCAGCAGCGCGGCCGCCTCCTCGTCGCCGAGGCCGGGAACCGGCAGCACCGGGGTCGAATCGAGGTGCGGCACGTCGAGGCCGAGCCGCTTGACGACGAGCATCGCCACGCGCAGCGACTCGAGTCGACGAGCGACGAATCCCAGCACCTGGACGGTCGAGCCGTCGAGCCAGTGCACGTCGTCGACCGCGACGAGCACCGGCTGGTCGCGCGCGGACTCCGCGAGCAGCCCGAGCACCGCGAGCGCGACGAGATAGGGACTCGGCGCGGGATCCTCGGCGAGTCCGAGGGCGACGCGGATGGCGCGCTCCTGGGGCTCCGGCAGGCGATCGAGGTGATCGGGAAGGCCGCCCACGATCTGCTGCAGCCCCGCGAACGGCAGCTCGCGTTCGGCCTGCACCCCGAGGCCGGTCGTCGTGCGGAAGTCGCCCGCCGCGGCCATCGCGCGCTCGAGGAGCGCGGTCTTGCCGATGCCCGGGTCGCCCTCGATCACGAGCGCCGAGCCCCGCCCCGCGCGCGCGTCGTCGAGCACGCGCTCCAGCGCGAGGACCTCGCGACGACGACCGATCATGCGTGAACACCCCCGAGTGCCCGACGGGCCACGACATCGCGCCCACTCCGACCCGTCGGGGAAAGACTACGCGTTCCCGTGATTCGACGATCGGTCGCCAGACCCTAGCGTGAGGCGCACACGGACCTCGGGAGGTGAGCGCGTATGCCGCGGTGGCTGCCCGACGTGCTGGGCTCGCCGTTCGAGTGCGCCGAACTGGAGTTGCCGGCGGACGCGGAGGGACCGGTCAGCGCCACCCTCGTCCGCCGCGTGCGCGACGAGGTGATCGACGGACCGGGCGTGTTCGACGTCCTCTACGTGCACGGCTGGTCGGACTACTTCTTCCAGCGCGACCTGGCCGAGTACTGGGTCAGCCGGGGCGCGCGGTTCTTCGCCCTCGACCTCCGCAAGTACGGGAGGAGCCTCCGGCCGCACCAGACGCCGGGTTACATCGAGGACCTCGCCGCATACGACGAGGAGATCGACGCGGCGCTCGACGTGATCCGCACGCAGCCGGCTGCGCCGCTCGTGCTCATGGGTCACTCGACCGGCGGGCTGACGCTCAGCCTGTGGGCCTCGCGCCATCCCGACCTCGTCGACGGTCTCGTCCTGAACGCCCCTTGGCTCGAATGGCAGACCCGCGCCGTCGGCCGGGCACTGCTCGAGCCCGCGATCGGCCTCGGCGCCGCCCTGCACCCGCACGCCGAGTTCCCCGAGGTGGACCTCGGCTTCTACAGCCGCTCGGTGCGATCGCGGCTCGGCGGCGAATGGGAGTACGACGAGACCTGGCGTCCCGAGCGCGGCTTCCACACCAACCGGGGCTGGCTCAACGCCGTGCTCCGCGGCCAGGCGACGGTGTCGCGAGGGCTCGGAATCCGCGTGCCGATCCTGGTGCTCCTCTCGACCCGGAGCATGCTGCAACCCGCGTGGTCCGAGCAGATGCGGTACGCCGACACCGCGATCGAGGTCGGCGGGGTCGCGCGGCGCGCGCCCGACCTCGGGCTCGACGTCACCATCCGGCGGATCGAGGGCGCGCTCCACGACGCGACGCTCTCCTCCGCCCCCGTCCGCGCGGTCGTCTGGGAGGCGATCGACCGGTGGCTCCCCGCGGTGGTGGACGGCGCGCCGCGCCCCGCGGCACGCGATCGCGCTTCGGCGCTCGGCATCCCGGGGGTGGGCTGAATGGACCTGATCAGCATCCTGTCGACCGTGCTGAAGGTCGCCGTCGCGCTGACGGTGTTCGGGTACGGGCTGTCGGCGAGGACCGAGGACCTGCTGTTCGTGCTCCGCCGACCGCGCCTGCTCTTCGTCTCGATCGTGGCCATGTTCGTGGTCATGCCGGTGGTCGCCCTCGCGGCGCACGCCTACCTCGACTTCCCGCACGCGGCCGAGGTCGCCCTGGTGGTCATCGCCCTCACGCCCATCCCGGCGCTGCTCCCGCGCACCGAGATCGGCTCGGGCGGGCGAGCGCGATACGCCTTCGGGCTGGCGTTCGCGGTCGCCCTGCTCTCGCCCGTGATCGTGCCGGCGCTCTCCGACCTCATCGGCCGGCTCATGGACCGCCCGTTCGGCCTCTCCCCCTGGACCGTCGCGGTCGCGATGCTGACCCAGATCCTCCTGCCGCTCGGGCTCGGCTGGATCGTCGGCCGCCTCGCGCCCCGCGCCGCGGAACGGCTCGGCGGCCCGATCGTCAACATCGCCAACCTCGCGACGCTCCTCGCGCTCGTGGTCCTGCTCGTGGTCGTCTTCCCGGCCGTGCTCAGTGCGCTGTCGCTCGTCACGCTGCTCGTCATGTTCGGCTTCACCGTCGCGGGCCTCGCCGTCGGCCATGCGCTTGCCGGACCCGACCGGACCGATTCCGTCGTGCTCGCGATCGCGTGCGCCAACCGCAACCCCGGCCTCGCGATCGGCCTGGCGGCGGGCATCTTCCCCGCCGAGAGCTTCGCGGGCACGGTCATCATCTACGCGCTCGTCTCCAACGTCGCCGTCACCCTGTACACCAGGCTGCAACGACGACGCGGCGTCGCACCCGCGCCACAGGTCTCCCCCACGCCCACGGCGAGCACCCAGGAGGACGCATGACCGCCCCCACGACGATCGGCACATGGTTCGCACGACTGCCGCGCTGGCTCCGCGCGGTGATCGGCGCCGCCGCGGTGCTGCTCGGCCTCGTCATCATCGTGCGGCCGACCACCTCGCTCGGCGTGCTCGCCATCCTGATCGGCGCGGGACTCGTGCTCACCGGCATCCTCGAGCTCGCCGGCGGCGGCGAGGAGGACGACGACGAGCGGACGCCGCCGTGGCGCATCGCGATGGCCGTCCTGTGGATCGTCGGCGGCCTGTTCGTGCTGCTGTTCCCGGGCCTCACGGTGCGCATGGTCGCGCTCGTGGTCGGGATCGGGCTGATCGTCAACGGCGTGCTCTCGGTCATCGGCGCCTTCGGCCGGCGCCGGACGCTCGACGCGCGCATCTCGTCGGCCCTGCTCGGCGTCGCGGGCATCGTGTTCGGCCTGCTCGCGCTGCTGTGGCCCGACATCACGCTGTTCGTCGTCGCCGTGGTGTTCGGCGCCCGCCTCATCATCGTCGGCCTGCTCGAACTCTGGCATGCGCTGCGCGGCACCGCACGCACGACGCGGACCGGCGAGCCGTCGACGCTCGCCCGCTGGGGACGGACCATCGCCGCGATCGTCGCCGTCGTCCTCGCCGTCGTCGCCGGGTCGGTGAGCGCGTCGCTCCGCGGCGGCTCGCCCGTGGTCGACGACTTCTACGCGGCGCCGCGCGACGTGCCCGACGAGCCGGGCCGGCTCATCCGGGCCGAGCCGTTCACGCGCGAGGTGCCCGACAACGCCACGGCGTGGCGGATCCTCTACACCACCACGAACGAGGCCGGCGATCCGGCCGTGGCGAGCGGGCTGGTCGTGGTGCCGTCCTCGGGCGACGGCGACTACCCCGTGATCGACTGGACCCACGGAACGACGGGCTTCGCCCAGCCCTGCGCCCCGTCGCTCCTGGCCGAGCCGTTCGAGTCGGGCGCGCTCTTCCTGCTGCCCGAGATCATCGACAACGGCTGGGCGCTCGTCGCGACGGACTACATCGGACTCGGCACGGCCGGCCCGCACCCGTACCTCATCGGCGCGTCGACCGCCTACGCGGCCCTCGACGCCCGGCGCGCGGCGTCCGAGCTCGAGGCCGCCGACCTCGGCGACCAGACCGTGGTCTGGGGGCACTCCCAGGGCGGCGGCGCCGCGCTCTGGACGGGCGCGCTCGCCGACTCGTACGCGCCCGACGTCGAGCTCGCGGGGGTCGCCGCCCTCGCCCCCGCCTCCAACCTGCCGGGGCTCATGGAGAATCTGCCGTCGGTGACCGGCGGGTCGCTGTTCGCGTCGTACGTGATCGCCGCGTACACCGCGATCTACCCGGATGTCAAGTACCGCGAGTACGTGCGGCCGGGTGCCGAGGTCACGGTGCGCGAGATGGCCGACCGTTGCCTCGCCGAACCGGGCGCGGCGGTCTCGGTGCTGACCCTTCTCGGCCTCTCACGCGACCCCGAGATCGCGTCGACCGATCCGACGACCGGGCCGTTCGGCGAGCGGCTCGTCGAGAACACCCCGCCGGCCACCATCAGCGCGCCGTTGCTGCTCGGCCAGGGCGGCGACGACCAGCTCGTCGTGCCGCCCGCGCAAGACGCGTTCGTCGACGCCTACTGCGCCGCCGGCCAGCAGGTCGACTACCGCGTGTACGCCGGGCGCGACCACGTGCCGCTCGTCGAACCCGACTCGCCGCTCGTGCCCGACCTCGTCGAGTGGACCACGGCACGGCTGGCCGGAGAGCCGGTCGACCCGGGCTGCACGCGATCGGAGCGCTAGTGCTCCCGCTGGGATTCGAACCCAGACTGGGGCGGGTTTAAGCCGCCTGCCTCTGCCGATTGGGCTACGGGAGCCGCGGTGCCGGCCGGGAGGCCGGCACCGCGTCACAGCATAGGGCGACTACTTTGCCGCGACCGCCTTGGCGGGCGTCTTCTTCGCCGCGGCGGCCTTGGCCGGCGCCGCGGGAGCCGCGACCTCGGCGGCCGGCTTGGGCCGGGCGGCGAACTGCTCGAACACGGCGCGCGGGTGCTGCAGCGCCGAGAGCGAGACGATGTCGCGGCCGAGCCAGAAGTTGTTCCACCAGCCCCAGAACACGCGGAACTTGCGCTCCCACGTGGGCATCGCGAGGCCGTGGTAGCCGCGGTGCGCGAACCATGCGAGCAAACCGGTGATCGCGATCTTGCCCGACTGGAACGCACCCGAGCCCACGCCCAGGCCGGCGACCGCGCCGAGGTTCTTGTGGAAGTAGTCGCGGGGCTCCTCGCCGCGGAGCACGGCGACGATGTTCTTCGCGAGCAGCTTGCCCTGGCGCACCGCGTGCTGCGCGTTCGGCACGCAGTAGCCGCCGACGCCGCCGCCCGAGAGGTCGGGCACCGCCGCGATGTCGCCGGCCGCCCACGCGTCGGGCACGATCTCGTCGTCGTCGCCGATGCGCAGGTCGGCGCGGGTCTTGATGCGGCCGCGCTCCTCGACGGGCAGGTCGCTCGTGCGCACGATCTGCGGGTTCGCCATGACGCCGGCGGTCCAGACGATGAGGTCGGACTCGAAGGTCTCACCGGTCGAGAGCTCGATCCGGCCGTCGACGGCGCTCGTGAGCTGCGTGTCGAGGTGGATCTCGGCGCCGCGCTGGGCGAGGTGCTTGATGACCCAGTGGCTCGTGGGCAGCGACACCTCGGGCATGATGCGGCCCATCGCCTCGATGAGGTGGAAGCGCGTGTCGTCGAAGCTGAGCTGCGGGTAGTACTTCAGCAGCGCGCTCGCGAACGAGCGGAGCTCGGCGAACACCTCGATGCCCGCGAAGCCGCCGCCGACGACGACGAAGGTGAGCAGGCGGTCGCGCTCGGGACCGGCCGGGAGGTTCGCGGCCTTGTCGAAGTTCGTGAGGACGCGGTCGCGGATCGCCACGGCCTCCTCGATCGTCTTCAGGCCGATGGCCTGGTCGGCGATGCCGGGGATCGGGAAGGTGCGCGACACGGCACCGCCGGTGACGACGACCACGTCGTAGTCGAACTGCCAGGGCTCGCCGACCTCGGGGGTGATCGTCGCGGTCTTGGACGCGTGGTCGATGCCCGTGACCTTGGCCGTGACGACCGTGGTCTTCTTCAGGTGACGACGCAGCGCGACGACGGAGTGGCGCGGTTCGATCGAGCCCGCCGCGACCTCGGGGAGGAACGGCTGGTACGTCATGTACGGCAGCGGGTCGACGATCGTCACCTCGGCCTCGCCGGGGCGAAGCCACTTCTCGAGCTTCCACGCCGTGTAGAAGCCGGCGTAGCCGCCACCGACGATGAGAATCTTGGGCACGGTGAATGCACTCCTTGGATCTGTGGTGACTGCGGTCAGCGCGTGCCGGTGCGCGAGGTCCGCCTGATATGCCGAGTGGCGCCGATGCCCAACAGCGCTGCTAGCGTACCAAATCCGGCGACCAGCGAGAGCGGCACCGTGATATAGGCGAGCGTCCACGCCGTCGGCAGGAGCGTCTTCGCGCTGTCGGTGCGCGGCGGCGGCGGGTCGGCGATGGGCACGATCTCCTGGCTGTCGCCGCCCCCCGCGCCCTCCTCGGCGGGCAGGTCGGCGCGCCGGTGCACGCGGATCCAGTCCTGCAGGCTGCCGAGCGGATTCTCGTCGACCGAGTCGACCTCGGCGGTGAGCGCCGCGACCGGGTCGATGATGCCGTAGCCGTACAGCGGGCTCGGCACCTCCTCACCCTTCGGGTCGGCGGTGCGGATGACGCGGTTGATGACGTTCGCGGCATCCAGGTCGGGGTACTCCGAGCGCACCAGCGCGACCAGCCCCGACACGAGTGGCGCCGCCGCGCTGGTGCCGGACCACTGCACGTAACTGCCGTCGGGCAGGACCCCGACGAGGTCCTCGCTGGGTGCGGAGACCGCGATGGTGATGCCCTGCGAGCTCGCGTCGAAGCTCGCGTTCTGCTCGCGGTCCACGCCCGCGACCGCGAGCACGCCCGGGATGGTGGCCGGCGCCCCCACCTCGCTCGTGCCCGATCCGCGGTTCCCGGCGGCGGCCACGACGACCACGTCGTGCTCGAACGCGTAGAGGAACGCCTCGTCCCAGCTCTCCGGCCAGTCCCGCGTGTTCCTGGTGAGCGACATGTTGATGACGTCGGCGCCGTTGTCGACGGCCCAGCGCACGGCCTCGGCGATCTGCTCGTCATTGGTCTTGTCGGAACCGGTGTCCTGCCCGAACGCGACCGAGATCGAGAGCAGGTCGGCCTCGGGCGCGACGCCGATGACGCCGTTGCCCTCGCCCGTCCCGCGCCCCGCGAGCAGCGACGCGACCATGGTGCCGTGCTGCTCCTCCTCGCCGACCGGGGTCTGCCCGTCGGGCGAGCCGAGCCCCGAGACATCCGTGCCGCCCACGACGACGCCCTTCAGCTCGGCGACCTCGCCGTTTACGCCCGTGTCGATCACGGCGACCGTCACGCCCTCGCCACGCGAGGAGGTCCACGCGGTCGTGTAGCCGTAGTCGGCCAGCCAGTACTCGAGGTCGCGCACGGTGTCGGCGCGGGCGGGCGCCGTGCCCGACACGGCGAGTGCCGCGGCGAGCACGGCGGTCGCGCCGGTCCGCCAGGCGAGGCGGCGGCGACGGCCCGGGTTCCGGATGTCGCGCGTCACGCGCTCTCCGGGGCCTCGAGGTCGTCGACGCCGTAGTCGGGGCAGCGGCAGACGTCGGGCGACCAGCTCGAACGCTCGAGGGCGAGGTCGCCGATGGGGTTCACCCCGGGGCCGGCGGCGAGCGCGTGGCCCGCGAGCGCGTGCAGGCACTTCACGCGCGTGGGCATGCCGCCCGCCGAGATTCCGGCGATCTCGGGCACGACCGCGATCGACTCGCGGTCCTCGAGGTACTGGCGGTGGGCCGCCTCGTACTGTGCGCGCACCTCGGGGTCGCGTTCGAGCAGTTCGGTGTACTCGACCATGAGCTGTGCCGCCTCGAGGAAGGACATCGCCGCGGTCGCCACGGGGTGGGTGAGGTAGTAGAACGTCGGGAACGGCGTCCCGTCGGAGAGCCGCGGCGCGGTCGACACGACCGTCGGCGCCCCGCACACGCAGCGGGCCGCGATGCCCACGACGTCGCGCGCGGGGCGGCCGAGCTGCGCCGACACGATGCGGATGTCGCGCTCGGAGACCGGTTCGAACGGCGGACGGGTCATCGGTTCCCCTCGTCGGCGGGCGTCGGCGTGGGCGCCGGTGCGGTGGTGGCGGCCGGGTCGGCGCCGGCCTCGGGTGCGAGCCCGGCCGTCATCATCGACGTGAGCATGGTCTGCATCCAGTCGCCGCGCAGCTCGGTGACCTCGGCCGAGACCGATGCGTCGGCCGTGCTCGACGACGGGACGGTGCGGTCGTCGATCACGAGGTAGCTGACCTCGCCCGGTCGCACGTAGTAGAGCCGCTCGCGCGCCTGGGTCACGATGAACGTCTCGTCGTTCCAGCGCTCGCGCTCTTGGGCGAGCTCGGCCACCGCGGCCTCCTGCCGGGCGACCTCGGCCTTCAGCTCGGCGATCTGCTGGCGCTGCTTCGCGTACTCGGCGATGCTCGGCGCGAGCACCACGACGGCCAGCACGAGCACGCCCATCATGATGATCGAGAACCCCGAGAAGCGGATGCCGGCCAGCCACGTCGAGGCGACCTGGCGGATCGACTGCCGGGGCGCGCGGGCCTTCGCCGCGGCGGGATCGGCCTTCGGCTTCGCGGCCCGTGCGGCGCGCTCGGGACGACGTGCGGCGTTCATCGTCCTCCTCACCCTCACCGGGATACGCCGACGGGGGCGGCCGGCGGCCGCCCCCGTCGAGCGTCTCTCGGACTCGTTACGCCGTGAAGCGCGGGAACGCCGTGCGGCCCGCGTACACCGCGGCCTCGCCGAGCTCTTCTTCGATCCTCAGAAGCTGATTGTACTTGGCGACCCGCTCGGACCGGGCGGGCGCGCCCGTCTTGATCTGGCCGCAGTCGGTCGCGACCGCGAGGTCGGCGATCGTCGTGTCCTCGGTCTCGCCGGAGCGGTGCGAGAGCACCGCGGTGTAGCCGGCGCGCTGCGCGAGGCTCACGGCGTCGAGCGTCTCGGTGAGCGTGCCGATCTGGTTGACCTTCACGAGGATCGAGTTGCCGACGCCGCGGCCGATGCCGTCGGCGAGACGGGTCGGGTTGGTGACGAACAGGTCGTCGCCGACGAGTTGCAGCTTCGTGCCGAGCGTCGCGGTGACCTCGGCCCAGCCGTCCCAGTCGTCCTCGGCGAGCGCGTCCTCGATCGAGATGAGCGGGTAGGCGTCGGCGAGCTCGCTGTAGTAGGCGTTCATCTCGGCCGCGGTGCGGTCCTTGCCCTCGAAGCGGTACACGCCGTTCTCGAAGAACTCGGTGGCCGCGACATCCAGGCCCAGCGCGATGTCGGCGCCGAGCGTGAAGCCGGCCTTGCCGATCGCCTCGGCGATCAGGTCGAGCGCGGCCCGGTTGCTCGCGAGGTCGGGCGCGAACCCGCCCTCGTCGCCGAGGCCCGTCGAGAGGCCCTTCGACTTCAGCAGGCTCTTCAGCGCGTGGTAGGTCTCGACGCCCCAGCGGAGGCCCTCGGAGTAGGTCGGCGCGCCGATCGGCAGCACCATGAACTCCTGGATGTCGACGCCGGTGTCGGCGTGCGCGCCGCCGTTGATGATGTTCATCATCGGCACGGGCAGCACGTGCGCGTTCGGGCCGCCGAGGTAGCGGAAGAGCGGCAGGTCGGCCGAGTCGGCGGCGGCCTTGGCGACCGCGAGGCTCACGCCGAGGATGGCGTTCGCGCCGAGACGGCTCTTGTTCTCGGTGCCGTCGGCGTCCTTCAGTGCGGCGTCGATGACGCGCTGGTCGCTCGCGTCGAGGTCCTCGATGGCCGGGCCGAGCTCGTCGAGCACGGCGTCGACGGCCTTCTGCACGCCCTTGCCGAGGTAGCGGTCGCTGTCGCCGTCGCGCAGCTCGTACGCCTCGAACGCGCCGGTCGAGGCACCCGAGGGCACCGCCGCCCGCGAGACCGTGCCGTCGTCGAGCAGGACCTCGACCTCGACGGTGGGGTTGCCGCGCGAATCCAGGATCTCCCGTGCGCCGACAGCTTCGATGAATGCCACAGTGAACTCCTCTGTGATGGGGATGTGCGTGGACGACTCCGTCGTGGCCCGCAGGACAGTCTAGGACCCCGCTTCCGAGCCCGTCTCACGTATGTCGCGGGCTGCGCCATCCGCTCGCTCGCGCACTCGCCGGCCCGCGCACCCACCGAACCGCGCCGGGGCTGTGCCGCCAACTTTCGCCCACTCGACTCCCCTGCCCGGTCGGGGCGAGAAGGAGCGGGAGCGGCTACGCGCCGAGCTCGCGGAACGCGAGCGACGACGCATCCGTCGTCTCGGCCGTCACCGACGCCCAGGCGTCGAAGCCGTCGCCCGTCACGCGATCGAGCAGGCCGCGTAGGTTCTTCGTGCGGCGCTCGAACCGCACGCGCATGCCGGATGCCACGAGCTCGTGCTTGAGCGTCAGCAGTTCGGCGGGCGCGACATCCGGGTCGTGCACGAGCACGACGGAGCGCGGCCGGCCCTCGTCGCGCACGGCGAGCAGGTCGACGATGCGCTCGAACCCGATGGAGAAGCCGCACGCGGGCACCTCCTGGCCGAGGAAGCGGCCGATCATGTGGTCGTACCGGCCGCCGCCGCCGAGCGAGTAGCCGAAGTCGGGGTGCGCGATCTCGAAGATCGTGCCCGTGTAGTAGCCCATGCCGCGCACGAGCGTGGGGTCGAAGTCGATGCCCGTGCCCGGCACGGCGTCGCGCAGCGCGATGAGGTCGCGGTAGGCGTCGAGGTCGAGCCACGCGGGCGGCGCGACGACGCCGTCGGCGAGGTGCCAGTCGGCCGCGGCGAGCGCGCGCAGCTGGTCCGCGACATCCGACGTCGTCACGCCGAGGGTCGCGAGCTCGTCGGCGACGCCCTCGGGGCCGATCTTGTCGAGCTTGTCGATCGTGATGAGGGCGCGCTCGCGGAGGTCGTCGGGCACGCCCCAGGAGCCGAGGATGCCGGCGAGGATGCGCCGGTCGTTCAGCCGGATGCGGCACCCCTCGAGGCCGAGCGCGTCGAGCGCGCCGACGGTCGCGGTGAGCAGCTCGAGCTCGGCGAGGTGCCCGGGCTCGCCGATGATGTCGATGTCGCACTGCACGAACTGCCGGTAGCGGCCCTTCTGCGGGCGCTCGGCCCGCCACACGGGGGCGATCTGGATGGCGCGGAACACCGGGGGCAGCGCGGCACGGTGCGTCGCGTAGAAGCGGGCCAGCGGCACCGTGAGGTCGTAGCGCAGCCCGAGGTCGGCGAGCGAGAGCGCATCCCCCGACTCGGCCGCGGCGCGCAGGTCGTCGTGGGTGATGCCGCGCTTCATGACGGCGAACGCGAGCTTCTCGTTGTCGCCGCCGAGCCCCGCGTGCAGGCGCGACGCGTCCTCCATGACGGGCGTCTCGATCTCGTCGAAGCCGTGCGTCGCGTACACCCCGCGGATCACCGAGAGCGCGTGCTCGCGGCGGGCCTTCTCGGCGGGCAGGAAGTCGCGCATGCCGCGCGGGGGCGTGACGGTCTGGGCCATGCGTCCCATTCTTCCAGCAGCGGATGGCGCGGCCAGAACCGCGCGCACCGCGACCGGGTCAGCTCGGCACGTCGAGGCCCTTGCGATGCATGAGGGCGGCGAGCTGCTCGGCGTCGTCGATGCCGAGCGCGAACCGCACGCTGAGCCCGCCGTCCTCGCCGCGCTGCACGTAGTACTCGTAGTCGCTGCGGCTCATGCGCTCGCCGTCGGCGTCGAGGAAGTGCCAACGGATCCGCGCGCGCGTGATGTGCTCGGTGATCGGCACCTCCTCGAGCACGTCGAACTCGACGCCGGCGAGGCCGAGCTGCCGGTACAGCGGATAGGACTGCTCGAGCGCGCCGGCGATCTCGTCGTCGCTGCCGAGGGAGCCGGCGAACGCGTCGGAGAGCATCGCGCGCGGCGGTCCCCAGAGCGCCGCGGAGGCGCGGGCGTCGAAGTTCTCGAGCGCGGCGCCGTAGCGGCCGAAGAACTCGTGGAGGCTCCTGCTGTCGATGGCCATGCGCGCAGGCTACGCCGCCGCGCGAGCCGCGGGATGGGCCTTGCGACCCTCGGCTCAGGCCTCGGCCGCGCGCACGTCGTCCTGCAGCGAGCGGATGGCGCCGCGCAGCGCGCGCTCGGCGTCGAGCCCTTGGGCGCGGGCCGACGCGACGAGGGCGAGGAGCGTGTCACCGAGCTCGGCCTCCGTGGCCGGCGCGGACGCGGCATCCGTCGCCTCGCGCACGACGCCGACCTTCTCGGCCTTGCCGAGCAGCTTCTGCGCGAGCGCGAGCGCGGGCATGCCCTGGGGCACGCCGTCGAGCACGCTCGTGCGGTGCGGCTTCTCGCTGGCCTTGAGGTCGTCCCAGAACGCGACGACGTCGGCGGCGGTCTCGGCCTCGCGGTCGCCGAAGACGTGCGGATGGCGCGCCACCATCTTCGCGGTCATGTGCCGGGCGACGTCGTCGATGTCGTAGTCCTCCCCCGGCGTGTGCGCGGCGAGGTCGGCGTGGAAGAGCACCTGGTAGAGCACGTCGCCGAGCTCCTCGATCATCTCCTCGCGGCTGCCGGCCTCGATCGCGTCGATGAGCTCCCAGCACTCCTCGACGAGGTACTGCACGAGCGACTCGTGCGTCTGCTCGGCGTCCCACGGGCAGCCACCCGGGCCGCGGAGCCGGCCGACCATCGCCACGAGCTCGAGCAGCCCGTCACCTCGCGTCATCTCCACCGCCTCCCGGGACCGCGCGACGCGGCCTGCAGCGAGCCTAACCGGGGGTGCCCGATAGGGTGGATCGCAGGAGTGCCGGGAAGTCTGGTCGGCCGATGCGTCCCGCATCGTCGCCGTCCCGCGTGCGATCGCCCGCCGCCCGACCCGCCAGAGGTGCCATGAACATCCTCCGCTCCGAGCGCGTCTCCGCCTCGCTCCTGCTCGCCGCCGCCGTGCTCGGCCTGCTGCTCGCGAACCTGCCGACCGGCCCGGCGCTCCTCGACCTGCGCGACGCGCACCTCGCCGTGCCGTTCACCTCGCTGGACCTCTCGCTGGGGCACTGGATCAGCGACGGCCTGCTCGCGGTCTTCTTCTTCATCGTCGCCGTGGAGCTGCGCCGCGAACTGGTGATCGGCGAGCTCAACAGCCTCTCCAAGGCCGCGCTGCCCGCGATCGCCGCGCTCGGCGGCGTGGTCGCGCCGGCGCTCGCGTTCCTGGCGTTCGCCGGCGCGGGGCCCACCGCCGACGGATGGCCCGTGCCGACCGCGACCGACATCGCGTTCGCGCTCGGCGTGCTCGCGATGTTCGGCCGGTTCATCCCCACGCGCGTGCGGGTGTTCCTGCTCGCGCTCGCGGTGCTCGACGACCTGATCGCGATCCTCATCATCGCCTTCTTCTTCACCTCCGACGCCGACCTCGCGTGGCTCGGGTACGCGGCGATCACGGTGACGCTGTTCGGCATGACCAGCCGCCTGCTGCGTCCGCGATCGCCGTACGTGCTCGCCCGGCGCGCGCAGTGGCCCGTCATGGCGGTGCTGTGGGTGCTCGCCACGCTCAGCTGGAGCTTCGTGTACCTCTCGGGCGTCCACGCGACGATCGCGGGCGTGCTGCTCGGGCTCGTGATGTCGCGTCGGCCGGCGGGCCGTGCGGTGCATGCGCTCGAGCCGTGGTCGAACGCCGTGATCCTGCCGCTCTTCGCGTTCACCGCCGCGCTCGTGGCGATCCCGCAGGTGCGTCCGAGCGAACTCGATCCCGCGTTCTGGGGCATCCTCATCGGGCTGCCGGTGGGCAAGCTCGTCGGGATCACCCTCGTCGGCGGTCTTGCCGCCGCGGTGGTGGGCCGGCGCACCGGGGTGACGCCCCTGACGTGGTCCGACATCGCGACCGTGGGGGCGCTCGGCGGCATCGGGTTCACGGTGTCGTTGCTCATGAACGAGCTCGCGTTCCGCGAGTACCCCGAGGTCGTCGACCAGGGCACGGTCGCCGTGCTCCTCGGCTCGGGCATCGCCGTGGTGGTGTCCGCGATCGTGGTCGCCCTGAAGTCGCGCGCCTACCGGGCGCACGGCGCCGCGGGCGGCGTGGGCGGCGCGCTCTCCCGCTGATCGCGCGGGCCGCGCCGACCCGGCGGGGCGCCGCGGCGACCGCGTGGGTGCCGGGCCGGCGGACCGCCCGACCGCCCTCGTCAGCCCGCGGTCGCGGCCGCCGCGCCCTCGGCCGCCACCGGCTCGGCCGGGAAGATCACGCCGATGAGGTTCGACACCCACTCGATGAGGTCGCCGTCACCGGGCGCCTCGCCGCCAGGCGTGGGGAACGGCACGAGGATGACGTCGTTCTGCGGGAACAGCTTCGCGCCCGGGTACATGCGCTCGAGCCGCACGCGGCGCGAGTCGGGCAGCTTCGCGGGCGCGATGCGCAGCTTCGACCCGGTGGCGATGACGTCGGACAGCCCCGCGAGCTGCGCCTTCCGGCGCAGGCGCGAGATCGCGACGAGGTGCTCGACGGGCTCGGGCGGCTCGCCGTAGCGGTCGACGAGCTCCTCGACGACGAGCTCGATCTGGCCCTCCTTCGCGGCGGGCCCGCTCGCGGCCGAGAGCTTCTGGTAGGCCTCCAGCCGCAGCCGCTCTGAGTCGACGTAGCCCTCGGGGATATGCGCGTCGACGGGCAGCTCGAGCCGCAGCTCGGTCTGGCCCTCGGCGACCTCGCCGCGGAAGGCGTTGACCGCCTCGCCGATCATGCGCAGGTAGAGGTCGAACCCGACCCCGGCGATGTGCCCGGCCTGCTCGGCGCCGAGCAGGTTGCCCGCGCCGCGGATCTCGAGGTCCTTCAGGGCGACCTGCATGCCGCTGCCGAGCTCGTTGTTCGCCGCGATCGTCTCGAGCCGGTCGTGCGCCGTCTCGCTGAGCGGCTTCGCCGGGTCGTACAGGAAGTACGCGTAGGCACGCTCGCGGCCGCGCCCGACGCGCCCGCGAAGCTGGTGCAGCTGCGAGAGGCCGTACTTGTCGGCGCGGTCGATGATGATCGTGTTCGCGTTGGAGATGTCGAGGCCGGTCTCGATGATGGTCGTCGAGACGAGCACGTCGAACTTGCGCTCCCAGAAGTCCACGACGATCTGCTCGAGCACGTGCTCGTTGAGCTGGCCGTGCGCCACGGCGATGCGCGCCTCGGGCACGAGTTCGGCGAGCTGCGCCGCGACCCGGTTGATCGACGAGACCCGGTTGTGCACGAAGAACACCTGGCCCTCGCGCAGCAGTTCGCGCCGGATGGCGGCGCCCACCTGCTGGTCGGAGTAGGGCCCGACGAACGTGAGGATCGGGTGCCGGTCCTCGGGCGGCGTGGCGAGCGTGGACATCTCGCGGATGCCGGTGACGGCCATCTCGAGCGTGCGCGGGATCGGCGTGGCGCTCATCGCGAGGATGTCGACGTTGGTCTTGAGCTTCTTCAGCTGGTCCTTGTGCTCGACGCCGAACCGCTGCTCCTCGTCGATGATGAGCAGGCCCAGGTCTTTGAACGACACCTTCTCGGTGAGGATGCGATGCGTGCCGATGACCATGTCGACCGTGCCGTCGGCGAGGCCCGCGACGGTCTCGCGCACCTCCTTGTCGGTCTGGAACCGCGAGAGCGCGCGCACGTGCACGGGGAATCCGGCGAAGCGCTCGGAGAAGGTCTCGAGGTGCTGCTTGACGAGGAGCGTCGTCGGGACGAGCATCGCGACCTGCTTGCCGTCCTGGATGGCCTTGAACGCGGCGCGCACGGCCACCTCGGTCTTGCCGAAGCCGACGTCGCCCGCGAGGAGGCGGTCCATCGGGATGGGTCGCTCCATGTCGGCCTTGACCTCGTCGATGGTCTGCAGCTGGTCGGGCGTCTCGGCGTAGGGGAACGCCTCCTCCAGCTCGTGCTGCCACGGCGAGTCGGGTCCGAACGCGTGGCCCTTGGCCGCCATCCGCGCCGAGTACAGCTTGACGAGCTCGACCGCGATGTCGCGCACGGCCTTGCGCGCGCGGCTCTTGGCCTGCGCCCAGTCGCTGCCGCCCATCTTCGACAGGCTGGGCGCCTCGCCGCCGACGTACCGCGAGAGCAGGTCGAGCTGGTCCATCGGCACGAACAGCCGGTCGCCGGCCTGCCCGCGCTTGGACGGCGCGTACTCGAGCACCACGTACTCGCGCACCGCGGTCGGCGCCTGCTGGATGCCGGCGGTGCGGCTCGGGCCGGTGGGGCGGGTGCCCGTGGCGACCTCGCGCTGCACGAGCTCGACGAACCGCCCGATGCCGTGGGTCGCGTGCACGACGTGGTCGCCCGGCTTGAGCTGCAGCGGGTCGACGACGTTGCGCCGCCGGCTCGCGAGCTTCTTGCCCTGGCGGGCGTCGTAGCCCGCGGACCGGCCGTAGAACTCGGCCTCGGCGATCAGCCCGAGCTTCGCCTCGGGCACCTCGAAGCCCGCGGCGGCCTGCGCCTGCACGAGGTACGCGACCCCGGGCTCGAGTTCGACGGGCACCGCATCGACCAGGCGTCCCGCGAGCCCGTGCTCGGCGAGCACGTCCCGCGCGCGCTCGACGAGGCCGTGCCCGGCGGCGGCGACCACCAGGCTCCAGCCGTCGCGGAGCCGCTCGCCGACGTGCGCGACCGCGCCCTCGACGTTGCCCTGGAAGCTCGGCACGGTGCCCGCGGCGACGCGCACGTACGCGGCATCCGCCTCGCCGCCGGTCGCGCCGATCGCCTCGGCCGCATCGCCCTGGTCGAAGCTCGAGAAGGTCCACCACACGCGCTCCGGGTCGCTCGTGCCGGGCGCGCTGAACAGCGCCGACTCGCGCAGCTCGCGCAGCGTGAGGAAGTCGCCGGCCTCGAGGTCGATCGGTGCGGCGGCGCCCGCGGTCGCCGCGTTCCACGCGGCGGCGAGGAACTCGCGGTTGGTCTCGGAGAGGCTCACCGCGCGCGACGCGACGCGCTCGGGGGCGACGACCGCCACCGCGGCCCCCTCGGGGAGGTAGGAGGTCACGGGCACGAGCCGCTCGAGCAGCGCGGGGGCGAGGGATTCCATGCCCTCGACCGGAATGCCCTCGGCGATCTTCTCGAGCATCCCCGACAGGTTCGGGAACTCGTGCACCATCTCGCGCGCGCGCTGTCGCACGGGCTCGGTGAGCAGCAGCTCGCGGCTCGGCGCGAGTTCGACGCGATCGATGCGGTCGGGCAGCGAGCGCTGGTCGGCGACCGAGAACGCCCGCACCTCCTCGACCTCGTCGCCGAAGAACTCGACGCGCACCGGGTGGTCGGCGGTGGGCGGGAAGACGTCGAGGATGCCGCCGCGCATCGCGAACTCGCCGCGGCGCGAGACCATGTCGACGCGCGCGTACGCGAGGTCGACGAGCCGCGCGGCGATGTGCGGCAGGTCGTAGCCGCGCCCGCCCGTGACGAGCTCGATCGGCTCGAGGTCGCCGAGGTTGTCGGCGACCGGCTGCAGCGCCGCGCGCACCGAGGCGACCACGACGAGCGGATGCCGCGCGCCCTCGCCCGCCCAGGCCCGCAGGCGTCGCAGCGCATGCAGGCGCCGGCCGACGGTCTCGGCCGAGGGGCTCAGCCGCTCGTGCGGCAGGGTCTCCCACGCGGGGAACTCCAGCAGCTCGGCGCCGTCGAGGTAGGGCTCGAGCGAGGCGCGCAGCGCCTCGGCCTCGCGACTGGTCGCCGTGATCGCGAAGAGCGCCGGCGCGCGGCCGGCGGCGGCGCGGCGCTCCAGCAGCGCGCCCAGCAGCGGCGCGTCGAGGCCCGCGGGGGCCGAGAAGTCGGCGTTGCGCTCGGCCTCGGCGAGGGCTCGGTCGATCGTGGAGGCGCGCGAAAGCGCCGTGTTCAAGCCCTGCAGGATCACCGGAGCAGTCTACGCGCGGCCGCTGACACGCGGCCGAGGACGGCGGGCGCCGATAGCATGGTCGCCGCCCCGCCCGACCGGAAGGACCAGCATGATCATCGCCGCCGCCGACGGTTCCGCGCTCGGCAATCCCGGCCCCGCCGGGTGGTCGTGGTACGTCGACGACTCGTGCTGGGCGGCCGGGGGCTGGCCGCACGGCACCAACAACATGGGCGAGCTCACCGCGGTGCTCGAGCTGTTCCGTGCGACGGCGCACCTCGACGAGGAACTGCTCGTGCAGTGCGACAGCCAGTACGTGATCAACGCGCTGACCAAGTGGATGCCGAACTGGAAGCGCAAGGGATGGCGCAAGGCCGACGGCTCCCCCGTGCTGAACCTCGAGCTCATGCAGTCGCTCGACGAGGCGCTCCGCGGCCGGCGCTACCGGTTCGAGTGGGTCAAGGGCCACGCCGGCCACCCGATGAACGAGGCGGCCGACGAGCGCGCCCGCGCGGTGGCCGTCGCGTTCCAGAAGGGCGGCGACATCCCGACCGGTCCCGGCTGGACGGGCGCGTGCGAGCCGGCGGTCGACGCGCTGGTCTCGCCGTCGCCGGAAGCCCCCGCGGCCGTGCCCGAGCCGGCGCCCGGCGAGATCACGGAGGCCGAGGAGCCCACGCTGTTCGCGCTCGCGGAGGACGAGGCGCAGTGGCACACGCTCACGCTCGAGCTCTCCGCCGACGAGCACGACCGCCTCGTCGCCCGCGCGCGCGCCGAGGGCGTCTCGCCGGAAGAGCTGCTGCGCGGCCTCATCTGAGGCTCGCGCCGCGAGTCGCCGGAAATCGACGCACGGCGCCGATCTCGGGTCGATTCGTGGCGAGTCGGCGCGCCGAGTCGGCGAGCGGGTCAGGCGGGCGAGTGGAACCGCTGCTGGGCCGCGACGAGGCCGAGCTCGACGACCGCCTCGACGGCGTCCGCGGCATCCGACAGCAGGCTCGGGAGCGCGTCGCGCTCGGCGCCGGCGAAGTCGCGCAGCACGAAGTCGGCCGCGTCCATGCGCCCGGGCGGCCGCCCGATGCCGACGCGCACGCGCGTGAACTCGGGCGAGCCGGCGGCCTTCTGGATGTCGCGCAGCCCGTTGTGGCCGCCGTGCCCGCCGCCGCGCTTGAGGCGCACGGTGTCGAACGGGATGTCGAGCTCGTCGTGCACGACGATGAGCCGGTCGACGCCGAGCGAGTAGAACTTCAGCAGCGCCGAGACCGGGCCGCCCGAGGTGTTCATGTAGCTGTTCGGCTTGGCCAGCACGAGCTTCGGCCGGCCAGGGCCCAGGAAGCCCTCGGCGACGCGCGAGGGCGTCTTGTGGCTCTTGAAGCTCGCGCCGATGCGCGACGCGAGCTCGTCGGCGACCATCTGGCCGACGTTGTGGCGGTTGCCGGCGTACTGGGCGCCGGGGTTGCCGAGGCCGACCACGAGCCAGGTGTTCTCGGACACGGCCTCGTCCTTCCGGCGGTGCAGGAGGCGATCGAGCAGGTTCACGATGCCTCCGGGATCACGTGTGATGGGAACGGCGGAGGGCCTGCGGCCCGCGATCCGAGCGTACCCGGATGCGGACCCGCAGGCCCTCGCGACGAAACGCGGTTCGCGCGGTCGGCTACTCGGCCGACTCGCCCTCGGCGGCCTCCTCGGCGGGCGCCTCGGCCTCGGCGGCCTCCTCGCTCTCGGCCGGAGCGGCCTCCTCGCCCAGGTCGACCTTCTGCGGCACGTGCACGTTGATGACGAGCGTCTCGGGGTCGCTGAGCAGCGCGGCGCCCTTGGGCAGCTCGACGTCGCTCGCGAACAGCTTGGTGCCGTCCTCGAGGCCCTCGACGCTGACCGTCACGTTCTCGGGGATGTGCGTGGCCTCGACCTCGAGCGAGAGGGTCGTGGCGTCGAGGTCGGCGATGGTGCCCGAGGCGGGCTCGCCCTCGACGTGCACGGGGACCTCGACCTGGACCTTCTCGCCGCGCTTGACGACGATGAGGTCGAGGTGCTCGATGACCTGGTGCACCGGGTCCTTCTGCACGTCCTTCACGAGCGCGAGCTCGGTCTTGCTGCCGATCTGCAGCTCGAGCACGGCGTTGGCCTTGCGCACGAGCAGCAGGATCTGGTGGCCCGGCAGCGTGAGGTGGCGGGGGTCGGTGCCGTGGCCGTAGAGCACGGCGGGGATCTTGCCGGCGGCGCGGATCTTGCGCGCCGCGCCCTTGCCGAACGACTCGCGCGTCTCGGCGACGACCTTGTTGTCTTCGTCCATGGTGATGGCTCCTTGCGGGCTCGCGGCCCAGAGTGGGGTGTCTGTCTTCAACTCGAACGCATGCGCGTGAGGAACAGCCGTGAAGCTCGCTTCCACCGCGTCGATCACGGATGCCGCACCCGGACGGATCCGGGCGGTGGCGACATCCCTCGCCGAAGTTCAATCGCCCAGTCTAGCGGATGGCGCGGCCGCTCGGATCGCCGCCGATATCCTCGACGCATGAGCTCCCGCCTGCACGACCTCGCCGTCGAGCACCTCGGCACGCGGATCGTCTCGGGCGAGCTCGAACCGGGCGCGGTGCTGCGCACCGATGCGCTCGAGGACGACCTGCGCGTGTCGCGCTCGGTGGTGCGCGAGGCGGTGCGCGTCGCGCAGTCGCTGGGGCTCGTCGAGACCGTCAAGCGCGTCGGCATCCGGGTCCTGCCCGTGGAGTCGTGGAACGTGTTCGACCCGTCGGTCATCCGCTGGCGCCTCGAGTCGACGGAGAAGGGCGCGCAGCTGCGCTCGCTGACCGAGCTGCGCACGGCCGTCGAGCCCGTTGCGGCCGAGCTCGCCGCGCGCTTCGCGCCGCCCGAGCTCGCGAGCGAGCTCATGCGGATCGCCGCGGCGATGCGCACGGCGGGTCGCGCGGGCGACGCGGGCGCGTTCCTCGAGCTCGACGTCGAGTTCCACCGAACGGTGCTCCGAGCGTCGGGCAACGAGATGTTCGCGGCGCTCGGCGACGCGGTCGGCGAGGTGCTGCGCGGCCGCACGACGAGCGGCCTCATGCCCACGCACCCCAGCGAGGATGCGATGCAGTGGCACGTCGACGTCGCCGACGCGATCCTGGCCGGCCGCGCGGAGGCCGCGCGTGCGGCGATGCTGCGCGTGCTCGGCCGCACGGCCGATGACGTCGAGCGCACCTGGCGCGACCTGCCGCGCGCGCATCTCGCACCCTGACGTCAGCGTCGCGTCGCGTCATCCGGCGCTTAAATCATACTTATTCGGTGCAATACTGGTTGACGTCTGATTCTTGAGCGGCACCGGCCTTGCTAGCGTGGTGCCCGACACCGCACCGACGCAGGAGCACGAGCATGCCCGAGAGCACCCCCCAGGCCACCGCCAACATCGGAGTCGTCGGCCTCGCCGTCATGGGCTCGAACCTGGCCCGAAACCTCGCCAGCCGCGAGGGCAACACCGTGGCGGTCTTCAACCGCTCCCCCGAGCGCACGCGCACGCTCACGACCGAGCACCCGGAGGCGGGCTTCGTCGCCTCCGAGGGCTACGACCAGTTCGTCGCCTCGCTCGCGAAGCCACGCACCGCGATCATCATGGTGCAGGCGGGCAAAGGCACCGACGCGGTCATCTCCGAGCTCGTCAAGCGCTTCGAGCCGGGCGACATCATCGTCGACGGCGGCAACGCGAACTTCCACGACACCATCCGCCGCGAGGCCGAGATCGCGCCGACCGGCATCCACTTCGTCGGCGCCGGCATCTCGGGCGGCGAGGAGGGCGCGCTCAACGGCCCCTCGATCATGCCCGGCGGCTCGGCCGAGTCGTACGAGACCCTCGGCCCGATCCTCGCGTCGATCGCCGCGGTCGCCGAGGGCGAGCCGTGCGTGACCCACGTCGGCACCGACGGCGCCGGCCACTTCGTCAAGATGGTGCACAACGGCATCGAGTACGCCGACATGCAGCTCATCGCCGAGGCCTACGACCTCATCCGCCAGGGCACCGGCAAGTCCCCCGCCGAGATCGCCGACATCTTCGCCGAGTGGAACACCGGCGAGCTCGAGAGCTACCTCATCGAGATCACCGCAGAGGTGCTCCGCCAGGTGGATGCCGCGACCGGGCAGCCGCTCGTCGACGTCATCCTCGACGAGGCGGGCGCGAAGGGCACGGGCGCGTGGACCGTGCAGAACGCGCTCGACCTGGGCGTGCCCGTGTCGGGCATCGCCGAGGCCGTGTTCGCGCGCAGCCTCTCCTCGAAGCGCGCGCAGCGCGAGGCCGCGGCCGACCTCCCCGGCCCGTCGACCGCGTGGACCGTGGAGGAGGCCGACGCCGACGCGTTCGTCGAGGACGTGCGCCGCGCGCTCTACGCGTCGAAGATCATCGCGTACTCGCAGGGCTTCGACGAGATCGTCGCGGGCGCCGAGCAGTTCGGCTGGGACATCCACAAGGGCGACATCGCCAAGATCTGGCGCGCGGGCTGCATCATTCGCGCGCGCTTCCTCAACCGCATCGCCGACGCCTACGCCGAGGACCCGGGCCTGGTCGCACTCGTGACCGCACCGTACTTCCGCGACGCCGTGGCGGGCGCGCAGGACAGCTGGCGCCGCGTCGTGCAGATCGCGGCGGGCGCGGGCATCCCGACCCCGGCGTTCTCGTCGTCGCTCGCGTACTACGACGGGCTGCGCGCCGACCGCCTGCCGGCCGCGCTCGTGCAGGGGCAGCGCGACTTCTTCGGCGCGCACACCTACCAGCGCGTCGACAAGCCCGGCGTGTTCCACACGCTGTGGTCAGGCGACCGGTCGGAGATCGAGACGACGCCCTCCTCGCACTGAGCGAGGGCGACCCGGACCCGGGCGCGGTGCCGATCATGCGCAGACCGTCGTGGCAGGAGGAGGGGCAGGACCCCGACTACCGCTTCACGCTCGCCAACGAGCGGACGTTCCTCGCGTGGATCCGCACCGCGCTCGCACTGCTCGCGGGCGGCGTGCTGCTGCACCAGTTCGCGACCGGGCTCCAGCCGCGCCTCGCGCTCGTGGTCATCGCGGTCGGGCTCGGCGTCGTCGCCGCGGCGCTCAGCGTGATCGCCTACACCCGCTGGCGCTCCACCGAGATCGCCATGCGCCACGGCCGTCCGCTGCCCTACGGCTGGGCCCTGCCGGTGCTCGCGGCGACGACCCTGCTCACCGCGGCGGTCCTCACGATCGTCCTGCTCGTCTCCTGAGCCGGCGCCGTGGCCGTGCACCGCATCGACGCCCCGGGCGACCCGGGCCTGCAGCCCGAGCGCACCGCGCTCGCCTGGGGACGCACCTCGCTCGCGATCGCCGTGAACGCACTGCTGTCGCTGCGCGCCGGCCTCGTGCTCGGCGAGGGCTCCCTCATCGCCGTCGGCGCACTGCTGTTCGCGGCGGCCGGTGCGACGGTCGCCGTCGCGGCGGTCAGGCGCCGCCAGCTCTCCGGGGCTATCCTGACCATCACCCCGCCGCGCTGGGCGCTGCCCGGCGTCGCGGCGGCCACGGTGCTGGCGACCCTCGCCGGGATCGCCTCGGTACTCGTCGAAGGAGGCAGCGGATGACCGACTGGCATCCCGACGCCGACGACGACCGCCCCGTCCGCACCGAACGGCGGCGGCGCCTCCTGCGGGCGGCCGTGCTCGTCGCCCTCGTCGCGATGGTGCTGCCGATCGTGCTCTCGGCGTTCGGCGTGGCGCGCTCCGCCGCCGAGCGGGCCTGCGCGACCTACGCCGCCGACTTCTCGGCGGACGCGTCGGGGCACGTGTCGTTCGACCTGCTCGCCGAGGGCGGGCCGGGATGGCTCTGCTTCGCGCGCCCGGCCGGCGCCGGTCACGACACCCTCCTCGGCAATCTCGGCCCGATGCCCGGCGCGCCGCGGAACGCGCCCGGCCGCGACGCCTGAGCGGACCTCACCCCTCGAGCAGCCGCTCCTTCACCTGGCGACGGATCACCTTGCCGATGAGCGACCGCGGCAGGTCGTCGACCGCCACCACGCGACGCGGCACCTTGTAGGCCGTGAGGCGCTCGCGCGCGACCGACCGGATGGACTCGACGTCCAGCGAGGCGCCGGGCCGCAGCACGACCGCGACGACGACCTGCTCGCCCGACCGCTCGTCGGGCAGGCCGACCACCGCGCAGTCCTCGACGTCGGGGTGATGGCGGATGGCGTCCTCCACCTCGCTCGGCGCGACGTTGAAGCCGCCCGTGATGATCAGCTCCTTGATGCGGTCGACGATGGTGACGAAGCCGTCGTCGTCGATCGTGACGATGTCGCCCGTGCGGAACCACGGCGCACCGCCCGCGGGATCGTCGACGAAGACCGCCGCGGTCTCCTCGGGCTTGTGCCAGTAGCCCTGGAACACCTGCGGGCCGCGCACGACGAGCTCGCCGCGCTCGCCCGCTGGGACGTCGCGCGTGGGCTCGTCGGGGTCGACGACACGGCACTCGGTGTCGGGCAGCGGCAGGCCGACGGTCCCGGCTCGCCGGGTCGGCGCGACGGGGTTGGCCATGAGGACGGGCGAGCACTCCGACAGGCCGTAGCCCTCGACGAGGTACCCGCCGGTCTGCGCCTCCCACGGCTCGACGACCTCGGCCGAGAGCGGCATCGCACCCGAGATGGCGATGCGGATGCCCTGCAGCGACACGCCCTGCTCGACGGCCGCCTTGGTGAGGCGCTCGTAGATCGGCGGGACGGCGGGCAGGAATGTCGGCGGGCGCTTCCGGACGACCTTCAGCACCAGCTCGGGATCGAAGCGCGGGAACAGCACGAGGCGTGCGCCCATGCTCATCGCGAAGGTCAGGCACAGCGTGAGCCCGTAGGCGTGGAACATCGGGAGCACCGCGTAGACCACGGACGTGCCGCGCTCGATCTCGGGCACCCACGCGCGGGCCTGCGCGGCGTTCGCGAGCAGGTTGGCGTGCGTCAGCGTCGCGCCCTTGGGGTTGCCGGTGGTGCCGCTCGTGTACTGGATGAGCGCGACGTCGCCGACGTCGGGCGCGCGCAGGTGCGGGGCGATGCGATCGGAGGCGACGAGCTCCGGCCACGTGACGGTGTCGTGCACCGGCGTGGTCAGCGCCGCGCGGGCCTCGCGCGCCCTGGCGATCGGCAGCCGGAGTGCGGCGCGCGTGCCGAACGGCATCGCCCGGGTCAGGTCGACCGAGACCACGTGGCGCATGGCGAGGTCGTCGGGGAAGTCCTGGATGGTCGCGACGACCTTGTCCCACGCGATCACGACGCGAGCGCCGTGGTCCTCGAACTGGTGGCGCAGCTCGCGCGCCGTGTAGAGCGGGTTGTGCTCGACGACGATCGCGCCGAGTCTGAGGATCGCGTAGAACGCGACCACGTGCTGCGGGCAGTTCGGCAGCACGATGCCGACCGGGTCGCCCTGCTGCACGCCCAGCCGCCGGAGGCCCTCGGCCGCGCGCTCGACCTGCTCGAGCAGCTCGGCGTAGGTCGTGACCCGGCCGAAGAACTCGAGCGCCGGGCGGTCGGGATACTCCGCGGCCGACGCCTCGATCAGGTCGACGAGCGAGCCGGCGGGCGCGGGCAGCTCGTGCGGGACGCCCGGCGCGTAGCTGCGCAGCCAGGGCTTCGCCGCGGCATCCGACATGCTCAGGCCGCCCCGTCGAACATGCTCGTCACCGAGCCATCGTCGAAGACCTCGTGGATGGCGCGCGCCAGGAGGGGCGCGATCGGCAGCACGGTCAGGCGATCCCAGCGCTTCTCCATCGGTACCGGGAGCGTGTCGGTGACCACGACCCGGTCGATGAAGTCGGACTGCAGGATCTCGACGGCGGGGTTCGAGAACACGGCGTGGGTCGCCGCCACGACCACGCCGGTGGCGCCGTTCTTCTTCAGGGCCTCGGCGGCCTTCACGATGGTGCGGCCGGTGTCGATGAGGTCGTCGACGAGCAGGCACACGCGACCCTCGACCGTGCCGACGATCTCGTGCACCGAGACCTGGTTGGGCACGAGCGGATCGCGTCGCTTGTGGATGATGGCCAGCGGCGCGCCGAGCTTGTCGGACCAGATGTCGGCGACGCGAACGCGACCCATGTCGGGCGAGACCACGGTGAGGGTCTGCGGGTCGAGGAGCTTGCGGAAGTGCTCGAGCAGCACGGGCATCGCGAAGAGGTGGTCGACCGGCCCGTCGAAGAAGCCCTGGATCTGCGCGGCGTGCAGGTCGACCGACATGATGCGGTCGGCGCCGGCGGCCTTGTAGAGGTCGGCGACCAGGCGCGCCGAGATCGGCTCGCGGCCACGGCCCTTCTTGTCCTGGCGGGCGTACGGGTAGAACGGCGAGACCACGGTGATGCGCTTGGCCGAGGCCCGCTTGAGGGCGTCGACCATGATGAGCTGCTCCATGAGCCACTCGTTGATGGGTGCCGCGTGCGACTGGATGACGAACGCGTCAGTGCCGCGCACGCTCTCGTCGAAGCGGGCGTAGAGCTCGCCGTTGGCGAAGGTGCGCGCGTCGGTGGGCATGAGCTCGGTCCCGAGCTCCACCGCGATCTGCTCGGCGAGCTCGGGGTGCGCGCGCCCGGAGACGAGCACGAGGCGCTTCGATCCGGTGGTCTCGATTCCCGACATGTGTGCAGTCCTTCCCACCGGAGTCCTTCTCAGTCCTGGCCCTGCTCGCCGGCCTCCGCAGCGGCGGAGGCCTCGCCGCCCGCCGGCGCCGCCTGCGCGGCCTCCGCGGCCTTCGTGCCCGCGCGATGCGTGAGGACCCAGCCGTCGAGGTTGCGCTGCGGCGCCACGTTCACGGCGAGCGCACCGGCCGGCACGTCCTTGCGGACGACCGTCCCCGCCCCCGTGTAGGCGCCGTCCCCAATCGTAACGGGCGCGACGAACACCCCGTGCGAGCCCGTGCGCACATGCGAGCCGATCGTGGTGCGGTGCTTGTTCACGCCGTCGTAGTTGGCGGTGATCGAGCCGGCGCCGACGTTGGAGCCCTCGCCGATCTCGGTGTCGCCGATGTACGAGAGGTGCGGCACCTTGCTGCCCGTGCCGATGTGCGCGTTCTTCGTCTCGACGAAGGTGCCGATCTTGCCGTCGGCGTCGAGCACCGTGCCGGGGCGCAGGTAGGCGAACGGCCCGACCGAGGCGCCCGGCCCGATGACGGCGAGCGTCGCATCGGTGCGCTTGACCTCGGCGTTCGCGCCGACCTCGCAGTCGACGAGGGTCGTGTCGGGGCCGACGACCGCGCCGGTCGCGATCGCCGTCGCGCCCTTCAGCTGCGTGCCCGGGCGGATGGTGACGTCGGGCTCGATGCGCACCGCCAGGTCGATCCAGGTCGTCGCCGGGTCCTCGATCGTGACACCGTTCAGCTGCCAGCCGCGCACGATGAGCGCGTTCAACCGCGCGGCCGTCTCGGAGAGCTGCGCACGGTCGTTGATGCCCGCGACGAGCCACGACTCCGAGACCGGGCGCGCCTTCACCTCGGAGCCCGCGGCGCGCAGGTGCTCGATGACGTCGGTCAGGTACTTCTCGCCCTGGGAGTTCTCGGTGGTCAGGTTCGCGAGCTGGTCGCGCAGCGCGTTGACCCCGAACGCGTAGACGCCCGCGTTGACCTCGTCGATCGCGAGCTCGTCCTCGGTCGCGTCCTTCTGCTCGACGATGCGCGCGAACGCCCCGTCGGCGGTGCGCACGATGCGGCCGTAGCCGCTCGGGTCGTCGTAGCGGGCCGAGAGCACGGATGCCGCGAGCCCGTCGGCGCGGTGGCGCTCGAGCAACTCGCTGAGGGTCGAGGCGTTCAGGAGCGGCACGTCGCCGTTGAGCACGAGCACCTCGCCGGCGAAGTCGGACGGGAGCGCCTCGACGGCCTGCTCGACCGCGCGGCCCGTGCCCGGGATCTCGTCCTGGTCGACGATGATCGCGCCCGGCAGTTCGGCCTCGATGGCCTGCGCGACGCGGTCGCGCTCGTGCCGCACGACGGCGACGACGTGCGCCGCATCGAGCGCCCGCGCGGTCGCCAGGACGTGCGCGATGATCGGCGCGCCCGCGAGCGGGTGCAGGATCTTCGGGGTGGTCGACTTCATCCGCGTGCCCTGGCCGGCGGCGAGCACGACGATCGCGAGGTTGTTGTCCATGCTCCGCCACCAGGATTCGAACCTGGTCCTCACAGCTCCAAAGGCTGTCGTGCTGCCGTTACACCATGGCGGACCGCGCCCGGGCGCAGGCGTCGAAGCCTGCGGGCGCCGCCGTCAAGTCTGCCATGGTCGCGCCGGCGTGCAGGGACGGTGCGGGGACCCGGATCACCCGGCGAGCTGGTCGGCGATCCGGTCGGCCCAGCCACGGATCTCGTCCCAGTCGCGACGGTCCTGGAACTGCTCGGGGGTGTTGCGCACCATGGCCTTCTCGATGAACCCGTCGGGTTCCTCCGGCAGCCGGCCGCCGAACACGACGTGCTCGCGCACCCCTGCGGCCTCGGCCTGCTCGATGACCTTCCGCGGCTCGAGCCACGTGTCATCCTCGGCTGGCGCGTCATCCTTCGGCTCGCCGACCGGCCCCGAGCTGAACACCCAGAACGGCATCCTCGCCAGGCGGTCGCGTTCGTGCGAGAGGAAGCGGCGCGCCTCACGGCGCCAGCGACCCGCATACGTCGCGCTTCCCAGCACCACGGCGTCATATCCCTCGGCGGTCGCGGCGCTCGCCTCGACGGCGTCGGCCTCGTGCCCGCGAGCACGCAGTTCCCCGGCCACGGCCTCGGCGATCTCGGCCGTGGAATGGTGCTTGGTCGCGTACGCGACGAGGACCCGGGCCACGCGTCGATGCTGGCACCGAAGGTCCGACGCGGTGAGGACCTTCGTCCCTGCGAGCCTCGCCGGTGACCTGCTGCCACAATGGGCGGGTGACCGACAGCGACGAAGTGGACCGGATCGTCGAGGACTGGGAGCGCGAGCGACCCGATCTCGACTTCGCGCCGCTGCAGGTGTTCTCGCGCGTCGGTCGGCTGGCCAAGCTGCTCGACCGTGCGCGCAAGCAGGCGTTCGAGCGGTCAGAGCTCGAGTCGTGGGAGTTCGACGTGCTCTCCGCGCTGCGGCGTGCCGGCGCGCCGTTCCGCCTGCCGCCGAAGGCGCTGCTCGCGCAGACGCTCGTGTCGAGCGGCACCATGACGAACCGCATCGACCGGCTCGTGGCCCGGGGGCTCGTGACCAGGCAGACCGATCCGCACGACGGTCGCGGCATCCTCGTCGAGATGACGCCGGCCGGACTCACGCGCGTGGATGCCGCGATCACGCGGCTCGTCGACGCCGAGGCCGAACTGCTCGCGGGCCTGCCCACGGCGGAGCAGCGCCGGCTCGCCGCGCTGCTGCGCAAGCTGTCACTCGGCTTCGCCTGACGCGCCGGCCGGCGCCCCGCCGCCCTACCGGCGCAGCACCTTCCGGGCGAGCCAGTTGCCGAGGTACTGCACGACCTGCACGAACACCACGATGAGCAGCACGGCCGCCCACGTGACGACCGGCTCGAACTGCCGGTAGCCGTACAGCTGCGCGAAGTAGCCGAGGCCGCCGCCGCCGATGAGGCCGGCCATGGCCGACATGTCGATGACCGCGATCACGATGAACGTGTACCCGAGGATCAGCGGCCCGAGCGCCTCGGGCACGACCACGGTGCCGAGGATCCGCCAGGGCCCCGCACCCATCGACCGGGCCGCCTCGATGACACCGGGGCGCACCGTGATGAGGTTCTGCTCGACGATGCGCCCGATCGCGAACGACGCCGCGAGCGAGAGCGCGAAGATCGCGGCATCCGTGCCGATGCCCGTGCCGATCACCGCGCGCGTGAGCGGCTGCACCGCGGCGATGAAGATGATGAACGGGATGGGTCGGAAGAAGTTGATGACGACGTTGAGCACGTTGTTCACGACGGAGTTCGGCAGCAGCCCGCCCCGGCGCGTCACGTACAGGCCGACGCCCAGCAGGAATCCACCCGCGCCGCCGAAGAGCATCGTGAGCGCCACCATGTAGAACGTCTCGGCCGCGGCCGTCCAGAACTCGGGAGCCAGTTCGATGAGCGCATCCATCAGCGGGCCTCCGTCACGTCGGCGTGGTCCGAGATCGTCGCGATCGCGCGGTCGATCGCGGCATCCTCGCCCCGGATCGCCAGGGTGAGGTGACCGAATGCGCGGCCGCGGATGTCGTTGATGCCGCCGTAGACGAGCTCGAACTCGACCCCCGCCTCGGCGAGGTCGAGGAAGACGCGCGCCTGCGACGCGTCGCCGTCGCGGAACGAGCACGTGACGATGCGCCCCTCGTGGCGCTCGCGCAGCACCGCGAGCTCGGCCGGCGACGGCACGCCCTTGATCACGGTGCCGACGAACCGCTGCGACGACGGATGGCTCGGCCGCGAGAACACGTCGAACACGTCGCCGTGCTCGATCACGCGCCCGCGGTCCATCACCGCGACCTTCGTCGCGATCGTCTGGATCACGTCCATCTCGTGCGTGATGACGATGATCGTCACGCCCTGCTCCTCATTGACGCGCTTGAGCAGCGTCAGCACCTCGTGCGTGGTCTCGGGGTCGAGCGCGCTCGTGGCCTCGTCGGCGAGCAGGATGCGCGGGCGCGTCGCGAGGGCGCGCGCGATGCCGACGCGCTGCTTCTGCCCGCCGGAGAGCTGGTCGGGGTGGGCGGCGGCCTTGTCGGCGAGCCCGACGAACTCGAGCAGCTCGTCGACGCGGGCCCGGATGTCGGCCCTCCGCCAGCCGGCGACCTTCAGCGGGTAGGCGACGTTGGCGCGCACGGTCTTCGCGTCGAACAGGTTGAACTGCTGGAAGATCATGCCGATGCCGAGGCGGATCGCGCGGAGCTCCCGCTCGCGCAGGCCCGTGATCTCGCGGCCGTCGATCCGGATCGAGCCGCTCGTCGCGGGTTCGAGCGCGTTGACGAGCCGAACGAGCGTGGACTTGCCCGCGCCCGAGTACCCGATGATGCCGAAGACGGCGCCCGCCTCGATGTCGAGCGAGACGTCGTCGACGGCGACGACCGGGTCGGCCTTCCGGTCGGCCGCCGGGTAGGACTTGGTGACGTGCTCGAGGCTCACGAGCGCCATGGGGAACCTCCTCCATGCACGCCGCAGCGGGCGGAGGGCGCCGGATGCGGCGACCTCCGCCCGCGGGCGTGCCGTGATGATGCGGACGTGGCGGGCGGGGCCGACTAGCCCTGGGCCCGGGTGTCGTCCTCGACGTCGGCGAGCGACGCCTCGAGGTCGGCGACCGGGGTGGTCAGCGGCACCGCGGTGTCGCCCGAGGACTCGAGCAGGCCGGCCTGCACGTCGGGGTCGGTCTGGAAGATCTCGACGAGCTTCTTGTAGGTCGCGTTGTCCTTGTCCTCGGCGCGCGCGGCGAAGATGTTCACGTACGGCAGCGCGTTCGGGTCGGACGGGTCGTCCTTGGCGATCGCGTCGGCGAAGGTGAGGCCGGCGTCCTCGACGAAGTCGTTGTTGATCACGGCGGCCGCGACATCCGGCAGGCTCGTCGGGGTCAGCGACGCCTCGAGCGGCGTGACCTTCACCTTCGACTTCGCCTCGTCGATGTCGGCGACGGTCGAGAAGATCGAACCGCCGTCCTTCAGCTCGATGAGGCCGGCCGACTGCAGCACCAGCAGGGCGCGCGCGAGGTTCGAGGGGTCGTCGGGCACGGCGACGGTGTCGCCGTCCTGGATGTCGTCGACCGACTCGACCTTCGTCGAGTAGAGGCCCAGGGGGTAGATCGCGGTCGCGCCGATGGGCGTGAGGTCCTCGTCGGCCGACACGTTGTAGTCGGCGAGGTACACGATGTGCTGGAACTGGTTCAGGTCGAGCTCGCCCTCGCTGAGCGCGGGGTTCGGCTGCGCGTAGTCGGCGAAGTCGACGAGCTCGATCTCGATGCCGGCCTCGGCCGCGGCCTCCTCGAAGGCGGGCCACTGCGGGTCGGACTTGCCGACGACGCCGATGCGGACGACGTCGTCGCCGCCCTCGGCGCCGGCGCCCGAGGCGCAGGCCGACAGGGCGATGACGAGGGGCGCCGCCGCGAGGGCGGCGAGGATCTTGGTTCGGGTGCTGGGCATGGCGGTGCGGTTCCTTTCACGTGGGCGCGCGCGACCGACTGCCGGATGTGGCGTGGTGAGACGGCACGGCGATGCCACCGGGTTTGGCGGTGGGGGCTTCGATGCCGCGATCGCGGGCGCACTTCCACGTTAGGCGAAGCATCTGCGCCGTATTGACCACGTGGTCATCGGGCGTCACAGATCCTTCGGCGTCAGCCCTCGAGCTGCTCGGATACTTCGAGCCAGCGCGTCTCGAGGTCGGCCACCGCGGTCTCGAGCGCCGTGAGCTCGTCGCCGAGGGCGCCGAGCCCGACGTAGTCGGACTGGTCGTGGCGGGCGAGCTTCTCGTGCTGCTCGGCGATCTGGCCCTGCAGCTTCTCGAGGCGGCGGTCGATCGACGCGAGCTCCTTCTCGGCGGCGCGCCGGTCGGCGCCGGCGAGCTGCGCCGCTGCGGCCGGCGCCGCAGGCCGCGGAGCCGACGGCTCAGCCGCACGCGTCTCGAGCCCCTGCCTGCGCAGCTCGAGGTACTGCTCGACGCCGCGCGGCAGGTCGCGCAGGTGCCCGTCGAGGATCGCCACCTGCCGGTCGGTGACGCGCTCGACGAGGTACCGGTCGTGGCTCACGACGAGGAGCGTGCCGGGCCACGCGTCGAGGAGGTCCTCGATCGCGGCGAGCATGTCGGTGTCGAGGTCGTTCGTGGGCTCGTCGAGGATCAGCACGTTCGGTTCCTGCAGCAGGATCAACAGGAGCTGGAGCCGCCGCTTCTGCCCGCCCGAGAGGTCCCGCACGGGCGTGGCGAGCTGCTGACTCGTGAACCCCAGCCGCTCGAGCAGCTGCCCCGGCGTCAGCTCGACGGCCTTCGAGCCCGACCCGACGGTGTAGCTCGTGCGCTGCGCCGCGACCACGGCGCTCACGCGCTCGTCGGCCCACTCCGCAAGCTCGGCGAGCTCCTGGCTGAGCACCGCGATCTTCACGGTCGTGCCGCGCTTGACCCGGCCGGTCGTGGGCTGCACCTCGCCGGTCACGAGCTTCAGCAGCGTCGACTTGCCCGCGCCGTTCACGCCGAGGATGCCGGTGCGCTCGCCCGGCGCGATGCGCCACTCGAGCTCGTGGAGCACCGTCCGGACCGCGCCATCCGGCGCCGGGTACTGCACCGACACGTCGAGCAGGTCGACCACGTCCTTGCCGAGCCGCGACACCGCGAGCCGGTTGAGCTCGACGGGATTGCGCACGGGCGGCTCGTTCTCGATGAGCTGGTTGGCCGCCTCGATGCGGAACTTGGGCTTGCTGGTGCGCGCGGGCGCGCCGCGGCGCAGCCACGCGAGCTCCTTGCGCATGAGGTTCTGGCGCTTGGCCTCGGATGCCGCGGCCATCCGGTCGCGCTCGACGCGCTGCAGCACGTACGCGGCGTAGCCGCCCTCGAAGGGCTCGACGAGCCGGTCGTGCACCTCCCACGTCGCGGTGCACACCTCGTCGAGGAACCAGCGGTCGTGCGTGACGACCACGAGCGCGCCGTCGCTCGCCGCCCATCGGCCCTGCACGTGCCGCGCGAGCCAGGCGATGCCCTCGACGTCGAGGTGGTTGGTGGGCTCGTCGAGGAACAGCACGTCCCAGTCGCCCACGAGCAGCGCCGCGAGGCCGACGCGGCGGCGCTGGCCGCCCGAGAGGTCGCCGACGAGCCCATGCCACGGCACATCCGCCAGCAACCCGGCGATGACGTCGCGCACCTTCGCATCGCCCGCCCAGACGTGCTCCTCGATGCCGCCGACGACGGCCTCGGCGACCGTCAGGGCCGGGTCGATCGCGTCGGCCTGGTCGAGCATGCCGATGCGGATGCCGCGGCGCACCGTCACGCGACCGCCATCCGGTTCGAGCCGCCCGGCCAGCAGCTTCAGCAGCGTCGACTTGCCGTCGCCGTTGCGCCCCACGATGCCGATGCGGTCGCCCTCGTCGATGCCGAGGGTGACCTCGTCGAAGACGGTGCGCGTGGGGAACTCGAGGTGCAGGCGCTCGGCGCCGAGGAGGTGTGCCATGTGCCTCCCAGCCTACTTGGCCGCGCTTCGCGCGCTCCGCCCCGGGCCCCCGCCGGGCGAGAGTATGCCGAACGACGGCGACGCCGCCGCGTCGGCGTCGTTCGGCATACCTCGTCGCGCACCGGGATGCTCGGATCGGCGATCGGCGATCGGCGATCGGCGATCGGGCGCGGATCGCGCGGCGCGCGGCGGGGGCCGGCGGATCGTCAGGGACCCGCGGGCGGCGCGCCTCGGCGGGCGCCGGGGCGCCATCCTCGCGCGCGGAGTCGCTTGGCGACGCGGTCCGCGAACTCGGCCGAGTTCCGCAGTCGCCCGTCGGCGCTCACGTCGTCGGCGGTCGCCTGCACGATGAGCCAGCCTGCGTCGAGCAGCCGTTCGAGACGCCGCACGTCCGAGCGGTACCGTGCAGGATCCCGGTGCAGGTCGCTCTGGTACTCGATGCCGACTCGGTACTCGGCGAATCCGAGGTCGACCATGGCGACCGCGACGCCGTTCGCGTCGGACACGACGAGATTCGGCGTCGGCTCCGGCAACCCGGCCCGCAGCAGGTCGAGCCGCATGAACGTCTCGCGGCGTGACAGCGAGCCGTACCGGACGAGCGCGAGAGCGGCCCGCAACCGTATCGCCCCTCGACATCCGCGATGACGCCGGATGGCGGCCTCGAGCTCCGACCTGGTGCAGAGCGCCGCCGATCGGCCGGAGGGTTCCTGCCCGGTCACGAGGAAATCACCGACCGCGACGAGGTCGTCGACCTCGAGCAGGCTGGCGAGCTGGCACCACGTGTCGGCGGGCGAGGCGAGGCGCAGGCCGCCGAGCGCCACGACGCCGAGTCGGTCGGCGCGCACGACGTGGCCGACCACGCCCGACGCGAGCGGGCGCGTCGACCCGGGAGCGACGGCGACGTGGAGGCGCAGGTCGCGCTCCAGGCGGTGCGGCAGCGGCATACCCCAGAGCAGCGCGGCCGTGACATGACTGAACACCTGCCGCGGCGGCATCCGCTCGGCGTAGGCCAGCGCGCGGCTCGCGACGGTCTCCGGGACGCCGACCCCCTGGCGGACCCCATGGAACGGGCGCCGCAGGTCCTCGGCATCGAGGCGGCTCGGATGGACGCCGGCGAGTCGCGCCCGCTCCACGGTGAAGGCCGAACGGGTACGGAGTTCAGGGGGCAGGGGCCGGGGCGCGCGCACGCCGTCAGCCTGCACCGCGCGGCGCCGGAATGCGTCCGCTTGTCCACATGCGGCATCCCACCGCGCGGCGAGAGTATGCCGAACACCGGCATGGAGGTCGTCTCGGCGACGTTCGGCATACTCTCGCCGCCATGGTGGGGGCGGGTGGGCGAGGGATGGGAGGGGAGCGGCGGGATGGCGGGGCGCGGAACGGGCGGAGGGCGGAACGGGCGGGGCGCGGGGCGGAACGAGCGCGGCGCGGAAGGGGCGCGACTCAGCGGGTGAGGACGCGGGCGCCGTGCACCGGGCCGTGCACGTGCACCGCGGTCAGGCGGGACGCCGACAGCGCGACCTGCAGCTCGATCGCGGAGTCGGCGTCGTCGACCAGGAACGCGACCGTGGGCCCCGACCCGGAGACGATCCCGGCGAGCGCGCCGTTCGCCTCGCCGAGCTCGAGGATCCCGGCGAGCCCCGGCGCGAGCGAGAGCGCCGCGGACTGGAGGTCGTTGTGCAGGGCGCTCGCGAGCCGGCGCGGATCGCCCGCGCGCAGCGCCTGCAGCACCGCGAAGTCGACGGTGGGCGAGTCGAGCCCGACCGCGACGCCGTGCGCCTGGTCGCGCCACGACGACTCCAGTCCGGCGTCGCGCCGCCGGTCGAGCTCGCGGTACACGGCGGGCGTCGAGAGTCCGAAGTCGGCGACGGCGAGCACCCAGTGGAACGACCCGGTCGCGAGCGCAGGGCTCAGCCGGTCGCCGCGTCCGGTGCCGATCGCCGTGCCGCCCGAGAGCGCGAACGGCACGTCGGCGCCGAGCGTGGCCGCGAGGGCGTGCAGGTCCTCCTTGGGCAGCGCGGTGCCCCAGAGCGCGTCGCACGCGACCAGGGTGGCCGCGGCATCCGCCGAGCCGCCGCCCATGCCGCCCGCGATGGGCACGTGCTTCTCGATCTCGAGGCGCACGCCGCCGGGCACGCCCACGTGGCGGGCGAGCAGCTTCGCGGCGCGGATCGCGAGGTTCGAGGCATCCGTCGGCAGCATCGACGTGTCGATCGAGCCCGAGAACTCGACCGAGAACTCGTCGTCGGGCCAGGCGCGCACGTCCTCGTAGAGCGAGACGGCCTGGTACGCCGTCGCGACGTCGTGGTACCCGTCGGCGGCGAGCGCACCGACGCGCATGAACACGTTGATCTTGCCGGGTGCCCGGACGTGGACAGCCGCGTCGGTCGCCGGGAAGGTCATGCGTCCACGCTAGGGCATGCGCTCAGCCGACGCGTGCCAGCCACTCGCGCATCGCGGCCTTGACGTCGGCGATGCGGGAGCCGTCGGGCATCCGGCCCCAGGTGAGCGAGATCGACGAGCGGCCGCCGTCGCGCGGGCTCGATCCGGCGAGCACGAACTCGCCGCCGTCGAGGTGGAACCGCGCGGTCGGATGGCGCGCGCCGGTGTTGCGCGCCAGCGGCTCGACACCGGTCTCGGCGGTCACCACGTCGGCGAGCGCATCGAGCGCGGCGACGGGTTCGAGCGGCACGGTGCGCGACACGCTCGCCTCGAAGCTGCCGTCCTGTCGCTGGCCGGGGTCGCGGATGCCGCGGGCCTGCTCGTACGCGACGGTGACGTGCTGCGACCACCACGGGTCGACGCCCTGGTCGCCCGCGAGCCAGGCCGCGATCTCGGCGTGCCGCCATTCGGCCGCGCCGACGTCGTCGAGCGTCGCGAACCAGTCCTCGCGCGAGCGGCCGGTGGCCTCGCGCACGGAGCGGTCGCCGGCCGCGTCGCTCGAGCTTCCGATGCTGCCGTCGGTCATGCCCACACGGTACTCCCGCGCCGGGCGCCCGTGCAGGGGGTCGCGCGGCGGGCGTCGACGGGCTAGACGGGCCCGGGACCGACGACGCGGCCCGGACGGACGACGCGCGGGCGCCGACCACACGTCGGGGCCGACTACGCGGCGGGCGCGGATGCCGCGGCGCGTGCGACGCGTAGGAAGTCGTGCGCGGCGAGCTGCTCGCCGCGCGACTGCGGGTCGACGCCCGCGCGCTCGAGCACCGCGCTCGCGGCGGCGGCCGATCCGCCGAGCACGCCGGAGAGCGACTGGCGGAGCATCTTGCGCCGCTGCTGGAACGCGGCGTCGACGATCGCGAACACCGCGACGCGCTCGGCCTCGGTGCCGGGCGGATCGCCGGGCGCCTGGCCGCGCTCGAAGCCGACGAGCACCGAGTCGACGTTCGGCACCGGCCAGAACACCATGCGCGAGACCTGCCCGGCGATGCGCCAGCGGCCGTACCACGCGGCCTTGACGCTCGGCGCGCCGTAGACCTTGGATCCGGGCTCGGCGGCGAGCCGGTGCCCGACCTCGGCCTGGACCATGACGATGCCGGAGCGCAGCGACGGGAACCGCTCGAGCAGGTGCAGCAGCACCGGCACCGAGACGTTGTAGGGCAGGTTGGCGACGAGCCGCACGGGTTCGCCGGGCAGCTCGGTCACCCGCAGGGCGTCGTCGTGGACGACGGTGAGATGCGTGCCGGGCTGCATGAGGCTCACGGTGTGGGGCAGTTGCTCGGCGAGCCGCCGGTCGATCTCGACCGCGATGACGTCGGCGCCCGCCTCGAGCAGCCCGAGGGTGAGCGAGCCGAGGCCCGGGCCGATCTCGAGCACGGTCTCGCCGCGTTCGACGCCGGCGGCCTGCACGATGCGACGCACGGTGTTGCCGTCGTGCACGAAGTTCTGGCCGAGCTTCTTCGTCGGGGTGACCTCGAGCAGCTGGGCGAGGTCGCGGATCTCGGCGGGCCCGAGCAGGCGCGGCGTCGGGTCGTCGCCGTCGGCCTCGTGCCGATGCGCGTTCACGCCGTCCTCCCCCGCACGGTCTCGATCGTGCGCCAGGTCGCGCCCGCTCGGGCCGCGGCGCGCCGTGTCACGCCGATCCCGGTTCGGCGTCGGCGGCGTGGGCGGCGGCCTCGGCGGCGCCCCCGGCGGATGCCGCGAGCCCGTCGCCCCACGACCCGTACGCGCGAACGGTGTTCGCCGCGACTGCCGCGCACACTTCGTCGAGGTCGGCCCCGAGCACCCCGGCCATGAACCGCATGGTGTGCGGCACGAGGTAGGGCGCGTTGGGGCGCCCGCGCAGCGGCACGGGCGTGAGGTAGGGCGCGTCGGTCTCCACGAGGATCCGGTCGCGCGGCACCACGCGCAGCGCCTCGCGCAGGTTCTCGGCGTTCTTGAACGTGATGTTGCCCGCGAACGAGCAGTACCAGCCCTCGGATGCCGCGAGGCGTGCGAGCTCCTCGCCGCCCGAGAAGCAGTGGAAGACGGTCACCTCGGGCGCGCCGACGCGCCGCAGCACGGCGACGACCTCGTCGTGCGCGTCGCGGTCGTGGATCTGCAGCGCGGCGCCGTGGCGCTTGGCGATGTCGATGTGCGCCTCGAACGAGCGGAACTGGGCGTCGCGGCCCCCGTCGCCGGTGCGGTAGAAGTCGAGTCCGGTCTCGCCGACGGCGCGCACGCGCGGCTGGGCGGCGAGCTGGTCGATCACGGCGAGGGCCGCGTCGAGCTCGCCGCGCGCGTCGAGCTCGGGCGCCTCGTTGGGGTGCAGGGCGACCGCGGCGAGCAGGCGCGGTTCGCGCGCCGCGAGCTCGGCCGACCAGCGGCTGGTCGCGACATCCGTGCCGACCTGCACCGCGCCGGCCACGCCGACGGTGGCCGCGCGCTCGAGGTGCTCGTGCGCGGTGAGCGGCAGCGCGCCGTCGGCGATCTCGAGGTGCGTGTGGTTGTCGTAGACGGGCACCGCGAGCGGTTCGGGCGGCGGCGGGTACTCGGCGGCGCGGCCGCCGTCGGAGCGGGTGCGCAGGTGCGCGGCCCCGTCGGTCACTCGGCGACCTCGACGCGCGGGAACAGCGGCTCGAGCGCCGACACCCGCGTGCCCGCGGGCCATTCGAACGCACGGTCGATGCGCGCCTCCTGCACGGTGCCCGGGGCGCCGAGCGCGGTCCACAGCTTCGCGGTGGCCTTGGGCAGCACGGGCGAGAGCAGCACGGCGAGCGTGCCGAGGCCGTGGTACGCCGTGGCGAGCACGGTCTCGAGGCGCTCCCGCTCGTGCGGGTCCTTCGCCAGCGCCCAGGGCTCCTCGGCGGTCAGGTAGCCGTTCAGCGCGTCGACGAGCGTCCATGCCGACGCGATGGCCTCGTGGATCTGCAGGCGCTGGATCGCCGCCCACGCGCCATCCGTCGCCTCGCGCCCGATGCGCACGATCTCGCGGTCGGCCGCGCTCGGCTCGCCGCCCGCGGGCACCTCGCCGTCGCAGTACCGCCCGATCATCGCGATCACGCGCGACGCGAGGTTGCCGAAGCCGTTCGCGAGCTCGGCCTGGTAGCGCGCGGCGAGGTCCTCCCACGAGAACGAGCCGTCCTGGCCGAAGTGGATCGCGGAGAGGAAGTAGTACCGGAACGCGTCGGAGCCGAAGGTGTCGGTGATCTGCGCGGGCGCGATGCCCGTGAGCTTGGACTTCGACATCTTCTCGCCGCCGACGAGCAGCCAGCCGTGGCCGAAGACCCCGCGGGGCACCTCGAGCCCGGCGGCCATGAGCATGGCCGGCCAGATGACGGCGTGGAATCGCAGGATGTCCTTGCCCACGATGTGCTGCGCGGGCCAGCGGCGCGCGAACTCGGCGTCGTCCTGCCCGTACCCGGTCGCGGTGATGTAGTTCAGGAGCGCGTCGAACCACACGTAGACGACGTGCGACTCGTCCCACGGCACCTTGACACCCCAGTCGAACGTGGACCGCGAGATCGAGAGGTCCTCGAGGCCGCGGCGCACGAAGCTGACCACCTCGTTGCGCGCCGACTCGGGCTGCACGAACTCGGGGCGCGACTCGTACAGCTCGAGGAGCTTGTCCTGGAAGGCCGACATCCGGAAGAAGTAGTTCTTCTCGTGCAGCAGCTCGACGGGCTTGGAATGGATGGCGCAGACCAGCTGGCCCTCGTACTCGCCCGTGCCCTCGACGAGCTCGGACTGCTGCTTGTACTCCTCGCAGCCGACGCAGTAGTACCCCTCGTACTCGCCCGTGTAGATCCATCCCTCGTCGAAGAGGTGCTGGAGGAACTTCTGGACGTTGACCTCGTGCCGCTCGTCGGTGGTGCGGATGAAGTCGTCGTTGGCCACGTCGATGGTGTCGAGCAGCGGCTTCCACGCGTCGGCGACGAGCTTGTCGGCCCACTCCTTGGGGCTCACGCCGTTGGCGGTCGCGGTGCGGAGGATCTTCTGGCCGTGCTCATCGGTGCCCGTCAGCATCCACGTGTCTATGCCCGCCTGCCGGTTCCACCGGGCGAGCACGTCGGCCGCCACCTCGGTGTAGGCGTGGCCGATGTGGGGCACGTCGTTGACGTAGAAGATGGGCGTGGTGATGTAGAACGAGGAGGCGTCGGCCATGCGGACAATCCTACGGGCGCCCGCACGACCGAGACGCGCGGCGGATCAGCCCGCAGGCGGGACCGCGGCGGCCGCCGCGACGACCTGCGGGATGGGGCCGGTGCGCAGCCGGCGCGCACGGCCGTCGCCGATCACGGGCGGCAGCACGTCCTCGACGGTGACGCGGTCGTGCGGGGTCGGCACCCCGATCGTGACGTCCTGCTGCTTCAGCCGCGCCGGCTTGACCTTCTGCCCCTTGTACTCGACGAGCTTCATGCCGATCACGATCTTGCCGGCGGAGTCCCGGTGATCGAGCTGGCGGTAGGCGTCGCCGATCTCGCCGAGCGAGAAGACGTCGGCGATCGGCAGGCGCACCTGCCGGTCGGCGACCAGCTGCGCGACCCGGCCGAGCGCGATCGTGTCGCCCGCGTAGAGCTTCACGGCGTCGTGGTCCTCGACCGCGGCCCAGTCGGTGGTGGTGAATACGCGCGTCGGGGCCACGCCGAGCTCGGCCGCCTCGTCGGCCTGGCCCCCGAGGAAGTCGAGGAACGCGGTGACGGGCGTGTCCGTGATCGCGCGCACGCGCTCCGCGAGTCCGGGCCCGTAGCCGACCGGGACCACGCCGAACTGTCGCACGAAGTCGAACCGCTCGTCCGCCGTCGAACCGATGACCTCGGCGCCGCGCGCCTTGGCGAGCTGCGCCGCGAGGCAGCCGATGCCGCCGGCCGCGGCCGTGATGACGACGAGGTCGCCGCGGCCGAGGTTCAGGCTCTCGACCGCGCCGAGCGCGGTGGTGCCGGCCACGTAGAGCGACCCGGCGACCTCCCACGAGAGCGAGATCGGCTTGGGCAGCAGCTGCCCCTCGGGCACCACGACGTGCGTGGCCTGCGCGCCACGGGCGACGTAGCCCATCACCTCGGCGCCTCGGCGGAACCGCGTGACGCCCGGGCCGACGCCCGCGACGACCCCCGCGAACTCGCGCCCCTGGCCGGATGGGAACTCGACGGGCCACCGATCGGCGTTGGTGCCGAGCCGCACGGCGGTCTCGACCGGCGAGATCCCGGCCGCGTAGACCTCGACGAGCACCTCGCCCGGTCCGGGCTCCGGCGTCGGGACCTCCTGGATCTCGAGCACCTCCGGCCCGCCGAATGCACTGAACCTCACTGCCTGCGCCATGCCACACCCCCGAAGACTTCGCTGTCGGGGTCATCCTGAGCACAACGGGTGGGAGCCGCTTGGGAACCGGCTGTGATTCCGATGCAAACGCATCGAGGCGGCCCGGATGGATCCGCCCGGCGCCACCGCTCAGTCGCGGCGCTCTTCCGCGGCGTCCGTCGCCTCCCCGCGACGGGCGTCGCGCTCCTCGCGCTCGGCCCGGTGCCGGGCGCGGACGCGACCGTCGCCGATCACGGGCGGCACGGACTCCTCGACGTCGATGTGCCCGTGCGGCGTCGGCACGCCGAGCGTGACGTCCTGCTCCTTCACATCTGGCTCGCGGACCCGCTGCTGCTCGTAGTGCACGACGTGGAACCCGAGCACGATCTTGCCGGGGGCGTCGCGCCGGTCGAGCGCGCGGTAGGCGTCGGCGACGCGCTCGACGGGGAACACGTCGGCGATCGGCAGCCGCACGCGGTGCGCCGCCACGAGGTCGGTGACCCGTCGCAGCGCGACCAGGTCGCCCGGCTCCACCGCGGCGATCCCGTGCTGCTCGACCGCCGCGCGGTCGAGCACGGTCACGATCCGGGAGGGCGACACGCCGAGCGCGATGCCCTCCGGCGCCTCGCCGCCGAGGAAGTCCAGGAACGCCGTGACCGGCCCGGGCGCGCGTTCCCGGACCCGCGCGGCGAGCCCGGGACCGTAGCCGAGCGGGATGATCCCGTACTGCGCGAGGAAGTCCAGCCGGGCGTCGGCGCTCGTGCCGACCACGGTCGCACCCCGCAGGAGCGCGAACTGCGCGGCGAGGCATCCCGCGCCGCCGGCCGCGGCCGTGACGACCACCGTGTCGCCGGGCGTGAGGGCGAGCCCCTCGACGGCCGACCACGCCATGGTGCCGGCGGTGTAGAGCGAGCCCGCCACCTCCCACGGCACCGACGCGGGCTTGCGCATGAGCTGGCCCGCGGGCACGACGACGTGCGACGCCTGCGCCCCGGCGTCGACGTAGCCCATGACCGCATCCCCCGCGGCGAAGCCCGTGACGCCCGGACCGACCGACGCGACCACGCCGGCGAGGTCGCGGCCCTGTCCGCGCGGGAATCCGTCGTCGCCGGGCGTCCCGTCGCCGCGCCGGGTCACGCTCTCGATGGGATTCAGGCCGGTGGCGAAGACCTCGACGACGACCTCGCCGTCGCCGGCCTCCGGCATCGGGACCTCCTCGACGGCCAGGACGTCGGGCCCGCCGTAGCGGTGGTACCGGATCGCATGAGCCATGTCGCACCTCCCCCGTGCGCTGACTCGATTCTCCTCCCACGCGGCGCGAACCGCGAGGGGCACGAGGACCGCCGGGCCGTGGGGGCGGAGTCAGTCGCGACGCGCCGCGAGCGCCGCCTCGTAGAGCTCGCGCTTGCCGATGCCGGTCTCGGCCGAGACCGTGCTCGCCGCGTCCTTCAGGCGGGCTCCGGATGCCGCGAGCTCCAGCACGCGCGCGAGGGCCGCCGCCGGATCGGCCGGCGCCGCCTCCGCGGCTCCGCCGACCACGATGCAGATCTCGCCCCGCACGCCCCCGGCCGCCCACTCGACGAGCTCGTCGAGCCGCCCGCGACGCACCTCCTCGTGCAGCTTCGTGAGCTCGCGGCAGACCGCGGCGGGGCGGTCGGCACCGAACGACTCGGCGAGCGCCTCGAGGCTCGCGTGCAGCCGCGACGGCGCCTCGAAGAAGACGAGCGTGCGGCGGTCGCCGGCGAGGTCGGCGAGTCGTCGCATCCGCTCGCCTTGCTTGCGGGGCAGGAACCCCTCGAACGCGAACCGGTCGGTGGGCAGGCCCGACACGGCGAGCGCGGTGATCACCGCGCTCGGCCCGGGGATGGCGGTGACCTCGACGCCCGCCTCGACCGCGGCCTGCACGAGCGGGAACCCCGGGTCCGAGACGGTCGGCATGCCCGCGTCGCTGAGGACGAGGACGTCGCCATCGCGCGCGAGCTCGATGAGGTCGGCCGCGCGCGCCCGCTCGTTGTGCTCGTGCAGGGCGATGAGCCGCGGCCGGTTCGCGATGCCGAGCGCGGCGAGCAGCCGCTGGGTCACGCGCGTGTCCTCCGAGGCGACCACCTCGGCCTCCGCGAGGGCCTGCCGCAGCCGGGTCGAGGCGTCGCCGAGGTTGCCGATGGGCGTGGCCGCGAGGATGATCACGTCTCCCAGTCTGTCGCACCGGCCGCTCGGGACGCGCGGCTACAGTAAGGCGCATGGGTGCGAACGGGGCGGATGCGCTGTCGCCGCTCCCCCCACCCGAGGCACCGGCGGCCGCGGGAGCCCGCACGCCGTCGCCCGTCGACGAGCCGCGCGGCAGCCGCCTCGACGCCTGGTGGTCCCGCCTCATGTCGACCCCGCGCCGCCGGGCGCTGTGGTACTGGGGCGGCCCGGCGCTCGTGACCCTGCTCGCCGCCGTGCTGCGGTTCTGGAACCTCGGGCATCCGCACGCGATCGTCTTCGACGAGACCTACTACGTCAAGGACGCGTGGACGCTGCTGCACCACGGCTACGAGTCGACGTGGCCCGAGGGCGCCGACGAGGACTTCGCGCGCGGCGACACCGACCTCTACTCCGATGCCCCGTCGTACGTGGTGCACCCGCCGCTCGGCAAGTGGATGATCGGGCTCGGCATGGCCCTGTTCGGCGCCGACAGCGCGGTGTGGTGGCGCGCCTCGACGGCGCTGGCGGGCACCGTCGCGGTCTTCGCGCTGACCATGGTGGGCCGGCTCCTCTTCCGCTCGACGCTCGTCGCGGTGATCGTCGGCCTGCTGTTCGCGATCGACGGCAACGCGATCGTGATGAGCCGGGTCGCGCTGCTGGACAACTGGGTCATGTTGTTCTGCCTGCTCGGCTTCTGGTTCGTGCTGCTCGACCGCGCGCGCACCGCCGCGCGCCTGGCCGCGCGGCTCGGGGACGATCGCGCCGCCGGGCTCGACCCGCACGCGGGGCCCGTGATCTGGGCGCGGCCGTGGGTGATCGCCGCGGGCGCCGCGTTCGGCGCGGCCACGGCCGTGAAGTGGTCGGGCCTGTACTTCATCGCGGCCTTCGGCGTGTACCTCGTGCTCGTCGACGCGCTCTCGCGCCGCCGGATGGGGCTGCCGTTCTGGATGACGGGCGCCGTCCTCAAGCAGGGGCCGGCGACCTTCCTGCTCTTCGTCCCGGTCGCGGCGGCCGTGTACCTGGCCTCGTGGACGGGCTGGCTCGTGACCGACGGCGGCTACTACCGGCACTGGGCCGACGAACCGGGCAACGCCGCGACGGGCGCGTGGGCCTGGGTGCCGCACTCGCTGCAGAGCCTCTGGCACTACCACCAGGCGGCCTACGGCTACCACCTCGGCGTGCACGCGACGCATCCGTGGCAGGCGAACCCGCTCACCTGGCCGCTCATGCTGCGGCCGACGAACATGTACTTCTCGTCGGCGACCGACGGCACCGCGGTGTGCGGCGCCGACGAGTGCTGGTCGTCGATCATGGGCATCGCGAATCCCCTGATCTGGTGGGGCGCGACGCTCGCGACGCTGTACGTGGCCTACCGGTTCGCGCGGTACCGCGACTGGCGGCACGGCGCCATCCTGATCGGCGTCGCCGCCGGTTACCTCCCGTGGCTGCTCTACCTCGGGCGCACGGTGTTCCAGTTCTACACGATCGCGTACGAGCCCTATGTCGTGCTCGCGCTCGGCGCCGTGATCGCCCTCGTGCTCGGCCGGCCCGACGACCCCGAGTGGCGGCGCGTGCGCGGGCTCGCCACGGTCGGCGTCTACCTCGCGTTCGCGGTGCTGGTCTCGGCGTTCTTCTGGCCGCTGTGGACGGCGATGCCGATCACGCCCGACTTCCGGCAGCTCCATTTCTGGCTGCCGGGGTGGGGATGACCGCGCCGCGCGACCGGTGGGGCGAGCGGATGCCGGGCCTCGGCGTCGCCGCGGCCGTCGCCGCCGGTGCCTGGCTGGTCCACCTGGCCGTGCCGGCCGTCCCGCTCCTCACGATCGCGGTGGCCGCGGGCATCACGGTCGCGCAGGTCCCGCGTGCCCGCGAGGCGCTCGACGGCGTGCTCCGGCCCGGGCTGGCGTTCGCCGCGCGCACGCTGCTCCGAGCCGGCATCGTGCTGCTCGGCCTGAAGCTGAGCCTCGTCGACATCGCCGGGCTCGGCTGGGCGGGCGTCGCCACGACGGTCGGCGTCGTCGTGTTCGCGTTCCTCGGCACGTGGGCGCTGGGCCGGGCGTTCGGCCTGCCCGGCCGCGAGCCGCTCCTCGTCGCGAGCGGCTTCGCGATCTGCGGGGCGTCCGCGATCGGCGCGATGGCGGCTGCCACGCGGGCGCGCGACGAGGAGCAGGCCCATCCGGTGGCCCTCGTCACGCTGTGCGGCACGCTCGCGATCGCGGTGCTGCCCGCGCTGTGGCATCCGCTCGGCCTCGACGCCGAGCAGTTCGGCCACTGGGTGGGCGCCGGGGTGCACGACGTCGGCCAGGTCGTCGCGACCGCGCAGGTGGCCGGCTCGGCCGCGCTCGCCGTGGCGGTCGTCGTGAAGCTCACGCGCGTGCTGATGCTGGCCCCGATGGTCGCGATCGCGGCCTCGATCGAGCGCCGGCGGGCGACGGATGCCGCCGGCCCGCGTCCGGCGATCGTGCCGCTCTTCGTCGCGGGGTTCCTCGCCATGGTGCTCGTGCGCACGTTCGTCGCCGTGCCCGACGCGGCGCTCGTCGCCGCGGATGGCGCGCAGACGACGCTGCTCGCGATGGCGCTCTTCGCGCTCGGCTCCGGGGTGCGCGTGGCCGCGCTGCTGCGCACCGGCTGGCGCGCCGCAGCGGTCGGCCTCACGTCGTGGGTGCTCGTCGCGGCGCTCGCCTACGGGGCCGTGCTCGTGGCCTGATCGGCGGGCGCGGCCTGCTCGTCCGCCACGGGCGGCGTGGCCGGACGCTCGAGCACCCGGAGGGCGAGCTTGCCGCGCACGGCGCCCGACTCGAGCAGCGCGAGCGCCTCGGCGGCGCGGTCGAGCGGCAGCACCCGGTCGACGACCGGCCGCAGCGTGCCCGCCTCGGCGAGGCGGCGGAGCTCCTCGAGGTCGTCGCCGTTGCGCCGGGCCGCGAGCGGCCGGAGCCGCTGACGCGTGAACAGGTTCTGCGCGGAGGCCGCGATGATGCGGCCGAGCGGGCCGAACACGCGCGAGCCGTTCCCGGCCGCGACGACGAGCGTGCCGCGCGGGGCGAGGATGCGCCGGAGCGCGCGGAGCGACCGGTCGCCCGCGAGGTCGAGGATCGCGTCGTACCGCGTCGGCTGCTCGGTGACGTCGGTCGTGCGGTAGTCCACGACGTGGGTCGCGCCGGCCGCGCGCACGTGGTCGGCCTTCGCGGCGCTCGCGACGCCCGTGACCTCGGCGCCGAGCCCGGCGGCGAGTTGCACCGCGTAGGTGCCCACGCCGCCCGACGCGCCGATCACGAGCACGCGGTCGCCCGGCTTCACGTCGGCGAGGCGCAGCCCCTGCAAGGCCGTCATCGCCGAGACGGGGATGACGGCGGCGTGCTCGTCGTCGAGGTTCGCGGGCGCGGGCCGCACGTACGACGCGCCGACCACGACGACTTCGGCGAACCCGCCCTGGTCGGCCTCGACGAAGACCCGGTCGCCGACCGCGACCCCCTCGGCCCCGGCCCCGGTCGCGATGACCGTGCCGACGACGTCGCGGCCGATCGGCTTGCGCGGGCCGGTGCGTCCGAACACGGCCCGGATCATGAGCGGGTCGCCGCGCATGATCCGCACGTCGCCGGCGTGGACCGCCGCGGCGTGCACCCGGATCGCGACATCGTTCGCGCCGGGGGCCGGCTCCGGCACCTCCGCGACGCGGATCACCTCCGGGCCGCCGTAGCCCTCCTGGACGATCGCCTTCATGGTCCGTGCTCCTTCCGCGGCGCCGCTCACGACGCCGCCTCCTCTCCGGGGTACTGGAACACCTCGTCGAGCGGCACCCCGAAGACCCGCGCGATCTGGAAGGCCATCTCGAGCGACGGCGAGTACCGCCCCTGCTCGATGGCGATGACGGTCTGGCGGGTGACCCCGAGCCGCTGTGCGAGCTCGGCCTGGGTCATCTCGCCGTGGCGGAAGCGCAGTGCGCGGATCTCGTTCGTGACGCTCGTCGGCTTCACCATGCGGGCACCCCCCGGTGGTACATCGCGAGCTTCGCGAGGCTCCCCAGGACGGCCGAGAGCACGAAGGCGAGGTAGAGCGTGTTCGCGATCCAGAACCAGTGCACCTCGAGCAGGGCGAGCACCAGCGCGCCCATCCCGCCGATCACCACCATGGAGTTGCCGACCTGCTCGCCCGCGCGGTTGATCTGCTTGTCGCGCACGTCGGCCTGCGTGCTCTCGCTCGGGCTCACGATCGCCACGAGGATCCGCGCCACGATGCCGCCGACGATCCCGCCGCCGATGGTCCACAGCATGGGGATGGCGTAGTCGACCCGATCGACGGGCGTGCCGCTCAGGAGCTGGGGCAGCACCAGCCAGAGGTAGACCGCGTACCCCACGATCGCCACCACCAGGAACGACCACGTCCCCTTCTCCTCGTACGACACGAGCGCCTCCTGCATGTGAAGAATGTTTGACATGGCCAGTGTCAAGCATTCGCGACACGATGTCAAGCATTCTTTACACACCGGATGTCCCGTCCCGCCACCTCGGCCGCGAGGGTATGCCGAACATCGGTGTCACGGCGGTGCGAGCGTCGTTCGGCATACCCTCGACGGGATCGAGGGCCGAGGGCGGGCGCGATCAGTGGCCCGCGCCGCCGTCGACGAGCTTCAGGCCGACGACGCAGCCCACGAGCCCCGCGATCAGCGCCAGCCGAGCCCACGAGACGTCGGTCTCGCCCGTCACCATCGCCCAGACGACGGTGAGCGCCGCGCCGATGCCGACCCAGACCGCGTACGCGGTGCCGACCGGGATGTCGCGCATGGCCCACGCGAGCCCGCCCATGGACACGACGAGGGCGACGCCGAACACGACCGACGGCCACAGCCGGGTGAAGCCCTCGGACTTCCCGAGGGCGGTGGCCCACACGGCCTCGAGCACTCCGGAGAGGATGAGGACGATCCACGACATGACGGCACTCCTTCGGCCAGTCTTGTCGCGTTCCGGGTACTGGGTTCCCTCGTCCGGGGCCGCCGTCGGCGACCTGCACCGAGGCTAGCAACCGGGCCTGATCAGGCCCTGTGCACCGGATGGCTCGGGGCCCCGCCTGCAGCCGGCGGCATCAGCGGCCGGCGAGCCCCGTGGGCGATCCGCCCGCCGACGTCGGCCGTCCGGCCGCGAACCGCGCGGGCGCCGTCCCGGTCCCGTCGGCGAGGTCGGCGAGGATCCGTCCGACCACCGGCGTGAACTTGAACCCGTGGCCCGAGAACCCGGCGCCCACCACGATCGGCCCGATCCGGTCGAGCACGAAGTGCTCGTCCGGCGTGGTCGTGTACGTGCAGCTGATCGGCGTCACGACGTCGGCGTCGACGCCCGGCAGCCAGTCGCGCGCGTAGCGCTGCAGGTCGGCGAGCTGGTCGGGAACGGGCAGGAAGTCGCGCTCGTCGGGGTCGACGACCGGTCCGACGCCGTGCCATCCGGCCTTCACGCCCTCACCCGGCGTCAGCATGCCGTACACGGGTGAGCGCCAGTAGCCGTAGCCGTCGGCCGCGGCGCCGGGGAAGTGGTTGTAGCTCGGCCAGGCGATCGACTCGTCGCGCACCGCGAAGTGCGCGGGCTGCTCCTGCGTCACGACGAGACGCGGCAGCGCGAGCCCGCCCACGAGCTTCGTGGTCCATGCGCCGAGCGTCACCACCGCGGTGCGGGCCTCGACCACCTCCTCGACACCGGCGTCGGTGACGGAGGCCACGCGCACGCGGTCCTCGGCGAGCGGCTCGATGCGCGTCGCGCGCGTGCGATGGCGCACGTCGGCCCCGGCCGCCGCGGCCGTCGCGTGCAGCGCCGCGACCGTGGCATCCGCGTTCACCCGGCCGGCCTCGGCGTTGAACAGCACGCGCGTGTCGAAGCGGATGCCGGGCCATCGCCGCCCCGCTTCGTCGACGTGGAGGAACTCGGCGGGGATGCCCGCCGCGCCGAGCGCGGCGTGCACGGCGTCGAACTGCGGCGCCGGACCGTGGTTCGCGACGCCGACGAGATCGAGCAGCGAGGTGGCCGACTCGGCCTCGAGCTCGCGCCAGAGCGGGAGCGCCTCGACGAGCATCCGCACATAGACCGGGTCGGCGTAGGCGACGTTGAAGTTGCGCGACGCGCCGTGCGACGCGCCGTTGCGATGGCCGGGCTCGTACCGCTCGAGCAGTGCGACCTCGCGCCCGCGGCGGGCGAGCTGCCACGCCGTCGCGGCGCCCATGGCACCCCCGCCCACGACGACGGTCTCGACCTGCACCGGGCTCATCGTGCGCCTCCGGCGATCACGACGACCTCGCGGAAGTGCTCGACCACGGGGAACGGCTCGTAGAACCCGTGCAGCAACTCGCGCCAGCGCGCGTACCCGGCCGAGCCGCGGAAGCCCGGGTCGTGATCCTCGAGCCGCTCCCAGTGCACGAGCAGCAGGTACTCGTTCGGGGCCTCGATCGAGCGCGAGAGCGTCAGGTCGACGAAGCCGGGCATCCCGGCGATGATGGGTCGCGCCTCGGCGAAGGCAGCCTCGAACGCGGCCTCGCGGCCGGGGAGGACGGGCAGGACGGCGTGCTCCAGGATCACCCGTTCCACGCTACCGGGGCCGGTTGGCAGCCCGCGGCCGAGGATTGGCAGCCCTCGCCCGGGCCACGCCGTGCCTCGCGCCGCACGATGGACGCATGGACTTCGACGACACCGCCGCCCTCATCGTGATCGACGTGCAGCGGGGCTTCGACGACCCGTACTGGGGGCAGCGCGACAACCCCGACGCCGAAGCCAACATCGGGCGGCTGGTGGGGGCCTGGGCGGATGCGGGACGACCGATCGTGCTCGTCCGCCACGACTCGCGCACGCCCGGCTCCCCGCTCGCGCCGGACTCCCCCGGCAACGCGCTGAAGCCGGTCGTGGCCGACGCGCCGCACGAGCTCCTCGTGACCAAGCATGTCAACTCGGCGTTCTACGGCGAGCCCGGCCTGCAGGCGTGGCTCGACGGCCGCGGCATCCGGCAGCTCGTGGTCTGCGGCATCCAGACCAACATGTGCGTCGAGACCACCGCCCGGATGGCCGGCAACCTGGGGTACGAGGTGACCGTCCCGATCGACGCGACGCACACCTTCGACCTCGCCGGGCCCGGCGGCATCCGGCTCGCCGCGGCCGAGCTCGCACGGGCCACGGCCGTGAACCTCGACGGCGGCGGGTTCGCTCGCGTGGTCTCGACGAGCGACGTGGTCGGCGGGTAGCCCGGCGCCCATGGACGTCCGGCCGGCACGGGTCTAGCATCGGCCTCGTCGACCGGCACCGTCCGGTGGCGGCGACGACCCCGGGGGGAGGGCGTCGATCATGGACGCTGACGAGCGCACTGCAGCGGAAGCCTACGTCGAGGAGTCGGAGGCCGCACGACTCGTCGTCGGGACGGATCCCGTGACGGCGAAGGCGAGAGCCGACGCCGACCGCGAGGATGCCGAGCTCGCCCGGCGGGAGCTGGCCGGCGGCCTCGATCCCGAGCGCCTCGACGCGCTCGCCGAGGAGCGTTCGAAGGCCAGGCGAGCCCTGGCCGACGCGGCGCATCGCCGGGCGGTCGACGCCTCGGAGGCGATCGGGCGGCGGCTCGTCGACCTGACCCCGGTGCTGCCGGTGCGGCCGGACGACCCGATGAACGTCATCATCGACCGCGTGACGTTCATCCGCACCTACGCCGACGCGGGCGTCGTGGTGGACTCGAACGTCGGCTCGCTCGACAGCTGGGCGCGCTACCGGTTCGACAGCACGGCCGATGCGATCACGGGCAGCGGCACGGGTCGGCTGAGCTTCTACACGCTCTGGCGCAACCCGCGCACCTCGCCGGTCGTCGTGACCGGCGGCGCGCGCCTCGTCGTCAACGCCCACCTCTCGACCGATGCCGACTGGAACGGCGTCGCGGCGTGGTTCATCGGCGGCTCGGAGGCCCGCGCGACGGTGCGCGCCCGCGTGACGTTCCACGCCCTGTGGGACTCGGCGATCAACGCGATCGTCCACGACCGCATCCTGGCGGACGCCGGCGCGACCGGGGGGTTCTTCGGCGGAGACGACAGTGCGTCGATCGCGTTCAACGAGTTCCTGACGGTCTCGGGGTTCGCCGTGCCGGCGCAGGCCTCGGTCCTCATCGAGGTCGAACTGCTCACCGAGTGGGTCGCGACGAGCGGGGCGGTCCGCCTCGACGCCGAGAGCGGCGCGTTCCGCGTGTCGGTTCCGCACCTGATCCTGACGCTGACGTGACCACGCGCGGTCGCCACGCGCGCGGCTCGCGCCATCCGTTGCCTCGCGTTACGGCATCGAGCGGATGCCGCGGACGCGGCGGGTAGCGTGAGCCCATGGCAGACCGCGAATACGGCTTCAAGACCCGCGCCATCCACGCGGGAAACATCCCCGACGCCGAGACGGGCGCCCGGGCGCTGCCGATCTACCAGTCGAGCGCGTTCGTCTTCGACGACACCGCCGACGCGGCGGCGCGCTTCGCGCTGCAGAAGTACGGCAACATCTACTCGCGCCTGGCCAACCCCACGGTCGCGGCATTCGAGGAGCGCGTCGCGAGCCTCGAGGGCGGCCTCGGCGCGGTCGCGACCGCGAGCGGCCTCGCGGCGCAGTACATCACCTTCGCGAGCCTCGTCGGCACGGGCGACCACATCGTCGCATCGGCGAACCTCTACGGCGGCTCGATCACCCAGCTGGATGTCACCCTCCGCCGCTTCGGCGTCGAGACGACGTTCGTGCGCTCGTCCGACCCGGCCGCCTACGCGCCCGCGATCACCGATCGCACCAAGGCGATCTTCGTCGAGACGATCGCGAACCCGTCGGGCGAGATCGCCGACCTCGAGGGCCTCGCCGACGTCGCGCACGCGCACGGCATCCCGCTCATCGTCGACTCGACGATCGCGACCCCGTACCTCAACCGCCCGATCGAGTGGGGCGCCGACATCGTCACGCACTCGGCGACGAAGTTCCTCGGCGGCCACGGCACCACCCTGGGCGGTGTCGTCGTCGAGTCGGGCCGGTTCCACTGGCACTCCGAGAAGTTCCCGCTCTTCGGCCAGCCCGTGCCGAGCTACGGCGGCCTCGAATGGTCGGGCAACTTCGGCGAGTACGCGTTCCTCACGCGCCTGCGCGCCGAGCAGCTGCGCGACATCGGGCCCGCGCTCGCGCCGCACTCCGCGTTCCTGCTCGCGCAGGGCGTCGAGACGCTGCCGTACCGCATCCAGGCGCACGTCGACAACGCGCGCGTCGTGGCCGAGTGGCTCGCCGACGACCCGCGCGTCGAGCGCGTGCTGTGGGCGGGCCTGCCCGACCACCCGCACTTCGAGCGCGCCGCGAAGTACCTGCCCAAGGGCCCCGGCTCGGTGTTCAGCTTCGAGGTGAAGGGCGGCCGCGAGGTCGGCCGGAAGCTCATCGAGTCGGTGAACCTGGCCAGCCACCTCGCCAACATCGGCGACGCCAAGACCCTCATCATCCACCCCGCGTCGACCACGCACGCGCAGCTCACCGACCAGCAGCTCGTCGACGCGGGCGTGCTGCCGGGGGTTGTGCGCCTCTCGGTCGGCATCGAGGACGTGGAGGACATCATCGCCGACCTCGACCAGGCGCTCGCCGGGGCGACGCAGGGTCTCGCACTGGCCGGCGCGACGATCGGAGGAGATCGATGAGCACCGCGATCGACACGACCGCGATCGAACCGACCGGCGAGTCCGGGGCGACGGATGTCGCGGCGGGCGACGTCGAGACCGTCCGCCTCGTCAATGGCCTCTCGTGCGAGCTGCCGGCCGACTCGCCGCTCGCGAAGCTGCTGAAGTCGCAGCGCACCTGGATCGGGCCCGACGCGAAGCAGCGGCTGCGCATCCTGAACGCCGCGAAGTCGGTCGCGATCGTGGGCGCGTCGCCGAAGCCGCAGCGTTCGAGCTTCTTCGTCGGCACGTACCTGCAGCAATCGAGCGACTACCGCGTGTACTTCGTGAACCCCAACGAGACCGAGATCCTCGGCCAGCCGGCGTACGCGAGCCTGGCCGACCTGCCCGAGGTGCCCGACATCGTCGTGGTGTTCCGCCGCGGCAGCGACATCCCGTCGGTCGTCGACGACGTCGTGGCCGCGGGCGCGACGACCATCTGGGTGCAGCTCGGCATCTGGAACGAGCAGGCTGCCTACTACGGCGAGGAGCAGGGCCTGACCGTGGTCATGGACCGCTGCATCAAGGTCGAGCACGCCCGCTTCCACGGCGGGCTGCACCTGCTCGGCTTCGACACCGGCCAGATCACGAGCCGTCGCGGCGGTCGCTGACCCACCCGCCCGCCTGACGCGAACGGCCCCCACGACGCACGTCGCGGGGGCCGTTCGGTCACGCGTCAGGAGACGAGCGCCTGCTGCCACTCGATGAGGTCGTCGATCTTGGCGACGAGCGCGTCGTCCTGCAGGCCGTGCGCCTTGCCCTTGGCCTGGACGAGCACGTCGACGGCCCCGGCGTGGTCGCCCGCGTCTGCCGCGCTCTCGGCCGCGTCGAGGTAGCCCGTGACGTCGTCGCCGAGCCTGGTGACCCGCTGCGAGCCGTCCTCGAGACCGCTGACGAGGTCGTCGACCTCGCTGAACGTCACGCAGTCGCCGCCGCCCGATACGACGCCCGCGGTCCACTGGATACCGCCGAGGATGTGCGCGAGGAACGTCGGGTCGGTCCACGAGGAGTCGACGTGGCCGGCGCCCTCGTACCACGATCGGCCGCCCTCGAAGTTGTGGCACCACGCGATCGGGTGGTCCTCACCCATCCGGCCGTTGCCCGGGTTGTACGTGCTCTCGTCGAGCGTGATGAGCACGTGCACGTCATCGCGGGGGTTGGCGGTGAAGTTGTACCACTCGTCGAAGCGCACCCACTCGGTGGGCAGCATCTCGGTCGAGGGGTGGCCGGGGCTCTCGACGCGCATGGTCGCGGTCTGCTGCGCCGGGTGGTTGCGGAAGCGCGCGCCGCCCCCCGTGAGCTCGCTGTACCACGGGACGGTGTGCATCGAGTCGGTCGCCGCGTGGAGGCCGACGTACCCGCCGCCGCCACGGATGTAGCCCTGGAAGGCGGCCAGCTCGGTGTCGTTCAGCAGGCGGGGCCGGTTCGGGTCGAGGTTGTTGGTCGCGTCGACCGGTGAGGCGAAGATGATCGTCGCGTACTTCGACAGGTCGTCCGCGCTCGTGAACGGGGTGCTCGGCAGGGTGAGCGCGGGCTGGCCGGGCGAGTTGCCCTGCGGCGGATCCCACACGTCGACGCTGAAGCCGTGCTCCTCGCCGAGCGCGATGATCGCGTTCGTGGTGTCGTCGATGTGCGAGTGCCGGAAGCCGAGCGTCTCGCCCACCACGAGCACCTCGTACTCGTCGGCGTCGGCATTCGCCGGCGTCGCGACGAGCCCCAGGCCGGCCATGGCACCGAACGCGCAGGCGGCGGTGATCGCGTGTCGGACATGTCGTCTCATCAGTCGTTCTCCTCTTCGAGCGTGGACCGTATCGCCGATCGGATCTCGGCGCGGATATGTTGCGCGAGCCGACATATCGACGTCGAGTACGACACTATTGCGACGGTTCATCGCATGTCAATGCATGCGCGGTGTTAGCTGCGCGTGGCACTGGCTACTTTTGCGCGGTACACGGCAGAAGTACCTGAGGTCTCCCGGGGATATCGGCGACGACGCCTAGGACCGCGCGCCCGCCGGACGCGCGGTCACCTCGCGCCCGTACGCCAGCATGAGGAAGCTCGTGCCGTCGGGCCGCTCGAAGACGTGCTCCCGATCGGGCAGGCGCGTGAAGCCGAGCCGGTCGTAGAGGCGCTGGGCCGCGAGCATCTCGGGTCCGGTGTTCAGGACGACGCGACGGATGCCACGCTCCGCGGCGAGCGCCATGACATGTCGGACGAGCGCCTCGCCGACGCCGCGCCCGCGCGCGTCGGCGGCCACGCCGAGGAAGCGGAAGTCGAGTTCGTCGCCCTCGCGCGCGACCGGCGAGAGCCGGGCGCCCGGCCGCGGCGTCGTGACCGTGCCGAGCAACGCACCGGTGGCGGCGTCGACCGCGACCCAGACCTCGTGCTCGCGGGCGCGCTCGTCGACCGCCTCGATCTGGGCGAGGTACTCGGCGCTGAGCTCGAAGTCGCCGGCGTACGCGCGCGTCACGAGTCGACGCACGGCGGCGACCTCGTGGTCGTGCATGAGGCGGACGACCAGGGATCCCGGATCGATGCTCGTCGTGGCGGCGGAGGGAGTGCAGGGCATCGGACCAGCCTAGGACGGCCCGGCTGGGCGGACGCCGGTCGCCGGCCCTGCGGATGTCGCGACTCCCCATCGCGTTCGCGCACGATTCTTCGACACAGCGGCGAATCCGTGCGCGTGCTGCGACGTACCCTTGGTGCGTGACAGCGTTCGTCTCAGCCCTCGATCTGTTCTCGATCGGGATCGGGCCCTCCAGCTCCCATACGGTGGGGCCGATGCGGGCGGCCCGTGCCTTCGTCGAGGCGCTCGCCGACGACGGACGGCTCGATGCGGTGCGGCGCGTGACGTGCTCGCTCTACGGCTCGCTCGGTGCGACCGGCCTCGGCCACGGCACGCCCGACGCCGTGATCGCGGGGCTCGCCGGGCTCACGCCGCACGACTGCGACCCCGACGACGTGCGCGGCGCGTGGACGCGGCTCGGCACCGGCGGCGCCGAGGTCCGCCTGGCCGGTCGCCACGCCGTCGCGATGACGCAGTCCGACGTGAGCCTCGAGCCGCGCACGCGCCTTCCCGGCCATCCGAACGCCATGACCCTGCAGGCGTGGGGCGACGACGACGCGCTCCCGATCGCCGAGGAGACGTACTACTCGGTGGGCGGCGGGTTCATCCGCCGCGAGGGCGACGCGCCCGAGCAGGCCGAGGCGCTGCGCCATCCGCTGCCCTACTCGAACGCCGCCGAGCTGCTCGACCTGTGCGACCGGCACGACGTGAACCTCTGCGACATCGCGTGGCGCAACGAGGTCGCGGTGCACGGCGAGGCGGGCATCGTCGCAGGACTCGACGCGATCTGGGCCGCGATGGCCGAGTGCGTCGAGCACGGCCTCGCGACCGAGGGCACGCTGCCCGGCATCCTCAAGGTCAAGCGTCGCGCGCCCGAGGTGCGGCGCCGGCTCGAGGAGTACGACCGCGACGAGCACGTGCGGGACACCTCGACCGAATGGCTGCACGCGTTCGCGCTCGCGGTCAACGAGGAGAACGCCTCGGGCGGGCGCGTGGTGACCGCCCCGACGAACGGCGCGGCGGGCATCATCCCGGCGGTCGGTCACTACTACCTGCGGTTCGTGCCCGGCGCCGACAAGGAGGGCATCCGCCGCTATCTGCTCACCGCGGCCGCGATCGCGAGCCTCGTGAAGAAGAACGCGTCGATCTCGGGCGCCGAGGGCGGCTGCCAGGCCGAGGTCGGCTCCGCGTGCGCGATGGCCGCGGGCGCCCTGTGCGCCGTGCTCGGCGGCACGCCCGCGCAGATCGAGAACGCCGCCGAGATCGCGATGGAGCATCACCTCGGCCTCACCTGCGACCCGGTCGCCGGGCTCGTGCAGGTGCCGTGCATCGAGCGCAACGCGATCGCGGCGTCGACCGCCGTGTCGGCCGCGCGGCTCGCGCTGCACGGCGACGGCACGCACGTGGTCTCGCTCGACACGGTCATCGAGACGATGCGCCAGACGGGCCTCGACATGATGACGAAGTACAAGGAGACGAGCGAGGGCGGGCTCGCCGTCAACGTCATCGAGTGCTGAGCGGGCCGCGCCGACGTCGGCGCGGGGCCGGCGTGTCCCCCGATCTGGTCGCTACTGCCGGATGGCGCGCCTCTGGCAAGGTAGCCGGGTGGACCCGAATATCGACCCCAACGTCCTGGCCGGCGCCGGCCCGGCGGTGCTCATCATCGGCTCGCTGATCTACCTCGCGGTCATCGCGCTGAGCCTGTGGATCGGCTACCTGATCATCAAGGCCGCGGTGCGCAACGGCCTGCGCGACCACACGCTGTGGCTCGAGTCGCGACGAAGTCCACTGCGCTGAACGGATGCCGCGGCGCGCCCATCGCGACGTGCGACGCGTGCGGCGTGTCCCCCGACCCGCGTCGTCAGCAGGCGCACTCGATCGGCGGCGCATCGGTCGCCACGTTGGTCAGCGTGTCGACCGGGTGCCGCTCGCGGCCGCCGTCGCGCTCGACCTCGAACCCCTCGCGCGCCCAGTACTCGAACCCGCCGAGCATCTCCTTGACCGGATACCCGAGCGTCGCGAACGCGAGGGCCGCGCGCGTGGCGCCGTTGCACCCGGGGCCCCAGCAGTAGACGACCACCGGAGTGCCCGCGGGGATGCGGTCGCTCGCCTCGTCCGAGATGCGCCGCCCGGGCAGGTGCACGGCCCCCGGGATGCGCCCGGCCGCCCACGCGGCCTCGCTGCGGGTGTCCACCAGCACGAAGCCGGGCTCGGGCTCGGCGAGGCCCGCGGCGACGTCGGACACGTCGGTCTCGAACCCGAGCCGCGCGCGGAAGTGCCGCACGGCCTCCTCGGCGGTCGCGGCGTGGTCGAACAGGGCGGGGCGGGCGCTCGTCGTAGTCATGCCCTGATGCTGCCATTGGCGGCGCGCGCCGGACGGCCGGGAATCCGACGATCGTGCGCGAGATCCTGCCGTTCCGCGCCCGGAGCGCGACGCGCCGTCGGACGCGTCGGTCCGACCAGCCGCCGTCAGGCGCCGGCGAAGAACGCGGTCACGGCCGAGCCGAGCGCGTGCAGGTCCTCGACGTGGGCGAGCTCGCGCGCCGAGTGCATCGAGAGCAGCGGCGGACCGACGTCGACGGTGCGGATGCCGAGGCGAGTCGCCGTGAGCGGGCCGATCGTCGAGCCGCACGGGATCGCGTTGTTCGAGACGAACGGCTGCGTCGCCACGCCCGCCGCGCGGCACGCCGCGGCCCAGAGCGCCGACCCCGCGGCATCCGTCGCGTAGCGCTGGTTCGCGTTGAGCTTCAGCAGGGGTCCGCCGCCGAGCACCGGCCGGTTCACGGGGTCGTGCCGCTCGGGGTAGTTCGGGTGCACCGCGTGCCCCGCGTCGCTCGAGACGTGCCAGGAGGCTGCGAACGCGCGCCGGCGCTCCTCGACGCCGGCGCCGAGGCCGGCCCCGACGCGCGTCAGCACGTCGTCGAGGAAGGGCCCGCTGGCGCCCGAGCGCGACTCCGAGCCGAGCTCCTCGTGGTCGAACGCGGCGAGCACGCTGATGTGGCCGGCCGCGGCCGGCGCGGCGAGCAGCGCCGTGAGCCCGGCGTGGACCGACGTGAGGTTGTCCATGCGTCCCGACGCGAGGAAGACGTCGCCCCGGCCGAACCGCGCGGGCGGGTTCGCGTCGGCGACGTGCACGTCGTAGCCGGCGACCTCGTCGGCGTCGACGCTCGCGAGGCCGGCGAGGTGGGCCACGACGTCGGCCGGCTCGGGACCGCCCTCGACGCCCCAGATCGGCTGCACGTGCCGCTGCTTGTCGAGCGTGAGCCCGTCGGCGTTCACGCCCCGGTCGAGGTGCACCGCGAGCTGCGGGATCCGCAGCATCGGCCCGGTCGCGACGAGGTGCGTCGCTCCGTCGCGCGTGACGAGCCGGCCGGCCAGCCGCAGCTCGCGGTCGAGCCACGAGTTCAGCAGCGGGCCGCCGTACACCTCGACGTTGGCCTGCGAGAGCCCGGCGGCGGCGCTCGACGGGTTGGGCTTGAGCTTGAACGACGGCGAGTCGGTGTGGGCTCCGAGGATCCGGAAGGGCGTCACCGGCCCGGCGCCCTCGGGCTGCACCCAGGCGATCACGGCGCCGTCGCGGACCACCACGCGGCGCCCCGGTCCGACGGGCCACGCGTCGGCCTCGTCGAGCCGGTCGAACCCCGCCTCCTCGAGGCGGCGCGCGACCTCCGCGGCGGCGTGGTACGACGACGGCGATGCCGTCACGAACGCGGTGAAGTCCTCGATGTACGCGTCGACGTCAGGGATGCCCATCCCCCCATCTTCGCGCACGCGCGCCGGGCGGCCCGCACCGTCACGCGAAGCGCACGGTCGCCTGCAGGCGCGCGCGCACCTCCATGACGTCGGCGCCGCCGAGCTGCGGCGAGCCCGGGATGCCCTCCCGGATCGCGCTCGCCAGCCTCGACCGCCGCACGAGCGCGACCATCGCGCCGCGCACCGTCCCGCCGGTCTCGAGCGGCACCGCCGCGTCGTCGTCGGGCACGACGACCACGAGCGCCGTGGGCTTCACGCGCGCGGCGCGGCCGATCGCCTTCGCGCGCGCGGCGAGCGCGCGGATCGGCCGTTCGCCGTCGAGCGCCTCGCCCACGAGCTCGCCGCGCTTCATCGCGACAGGGCCGCCCCAGTCCTCCGACTGGATGGCGATGAGTCCGGTCGGGCCGAGCACGAGGTGGTCGAGCTTGGGCGGCAGGCCGGGCCCCGCGGCATCCGTGGCCAGGTCGTGCCAGACGGTGTAGGCGATACCGAGCGTGGCGAGTGCTCGGGCGGTCGCCTCCTCGGCGAGCGCGTCGGCGAGCACGTGCCGGATGTCGCGCGGCGCCCCCCGGACGAGCGCCGGGTCGTACGGGTCCTCGAGCGTGACCCCGCGCCCCGCCCACTCGCGGATCATCGCGAGGTAGCGCTCACGGGTCCATCCGCCGGGATGGCCGTAGGCGCGCGCCTGCGGACGCGAGTCGCGACGCGGCCCCGGCGCGGCCGGCGCCCACGGCGCGTGCGGCGCATCCGAGGGCGCCACCGTGCGCACGCCGCGGTCGAACGCCGCTCTCGCCTCGGGCGTGCCGACGAGCTCCCACGCGGCCTGCACGGCGTGGAACCGGACGGCGTCGCCGCCGGTGTCGGGGTGGGCGTGGCGCAGCGCGCGTCGGTACGCGAGGCGCAGCGCCGCCGCATCCGCGTCGGGCGCGACGCCGAGCACCTCGTACGGCGACTCGGAGAGGGGGCTGTCGGGCATGGGCTCGCTTTCGGTGGCGACCACGAGGATACCGCCGCGGACCGCGAGGACGCCCCGAGCGACGCACGCGCGGGGTCGTGGCCGACCCGCCCCGACTCAGTCGAGCGGGCGCAGCATCCCGCCGGCCACGAGCTCGCGGACCGCCGCGGCGAGCTCGTCCCACAGCTCGGCCGGGTCGGCCTCGAGCAGCTGCGCGATCGCGTCGGAGAGCACGCCGAGTGGAAGCTCGCCGTCGGCGGCGCCCACGAGCGCCGTGAGGCCGGTGCCCGCGTCGACGACGCGGCCGAAGCCGCCGCCCTGCCGCAGCAGGATGACGGTGGGCTGCTCGGCGCCGGGCCAGTGGTGCCGCTCCTCGGTGACGTCGTCGGCGACCGCGACGCGCACGCGGCGGAGCCCGTCGTCGTCGAGGGCCGCGATGCGGTCGTCGGCCGCGAGGCATTCGGCGAGGTGGCCGCCGAGCCCGCCCGGCGCGTCGCCGAGCGGCCCGTGCAGCCGCTCCGCTCGTGCGAGGCGGGGCGCGGCGCCGTCGGCCGGCCGGCGCAGCAGCAGGTACCCGAACCCCACCGACTCCACGCCGCGCGCGGCGAAGTCGTCGAGCCACGCGTCGTGCAGCGCCTCGAACTCCGGCGTGCCGGGCCTCGTGCCGCCGTCGCGGATCCAGGTCTCGGCGTACTCGCTCGGGTCCTGCCGCTCGCGCTCGACGATCCAGTACTCGAGCCCGGATGCCGCGGCCCACCCCGCCACGCGCTCGAGGCCGTCCTCGAGGGCGTCCTCGGCGGCCTCGGCCCCGTCGCCGGCCGGCGTGCGGCGATACTCCCAGTTGCCGAGCAGCTGCGCCAGGCCCCCGGGCGCGAGGTGGGCTGCGGCGCCGCGCACGACCGCCTCGACCACGCCGTCGCCGACCATGCCGCCGTCCCGGTACTCGTACTCGGGCACGCCCTGGCGGCGCGGCGTGATCACGAACGGCGGATTCGACACGACCCGGTCGACGCGCTCGCCCGCGAGCGGCTCGTACAGGCTGCCGAGCCGGAACTCGATGCCGTCGAGCGCGTTGAGCCGGGCGTTCAGCCGCGCGTACCGCAGCGCCCGCTCGGAGATGTCGGTCGCGATGACGCGGTCGCTGAACCGCGACGCGTGCATGGCCTGGATCCCGCAGCCGGTGCCGAGGTCGAGGGTCGTGGCCGCGGGCTGCTGCAGCAGGAGTCCGCTCAGCGTCGTCGACGCACCGCCCACGCCGAGCACGTGGTCCCGCGGGAGCGCCCCGCCGGTCGCGAGCTCGCCGAGGTCGGAGGCGATCCACCACTCCCCCGTCCCCGCCGCGTCGGCGAACGCGTAGGGCCTGAGGTCGGCGATCGGCCGCACCTGGCCGCCCTCGCGGGCGACGAGTCCCAGCTCGACCGCGCCTGCGACGCCCAGCGTCGGCAGCGCGTTCGCCAGGTCGTCGGATGGCACGGGAGCGCCCAGCACGAAGCAGCGCACGAGCGTCGCGAGCGGCCGATCCGTCGCGTCCACGCGCGCGAGCGCCCGCAGGGCGGGCACGCGGTGACCGCGGCGGAGCGCGGCGCCGGGATGCGCATCATGCGACGCGTCGTCGCGTTCCCAGAGTTCCTCGATCGCCGCGACCGTGAATCGCGCCGACGCGAGGTCGGCCGCGAGGGCCTCGACGAGCTCGCGGTCGGCGTCATCCGGATGTTCGCTCACCGGACCATTCAACCAGCCGGCTCACGCGCCGCCCCGCCTTGGGATCGTCACCCGCACGACATCCGGCGTCCATCCTCGGACGCCCGGCGTAACCCGGCCGACACACGCGACGCGTAGCGTCGGTTAGCATCGGACGGAGCGAGGGGAGGTCGCACATGGCGGAGCCGTCCACCCTGGAACGCCTGCGGCAGGATGCGCGCGACGAGCTCGCCGCGCTCATCGAACTGCGCTGCCGGCTCGGCGAGGACCCGTGGGCGTTCCTGCCAGAGCTGCCCTCGGTCGACGAGCAGGTCGTGGCGACGCTCCGGGAGGAGCGGCTGCACTCCGATCGCTGGAGCCCGGCGCGGGCCCGCGCCTACCACCCGACCGCTCGCCGCGGCGATGCCGCGCGCTTCGAGTACGAGGTGCTCCGCGAGATCGCGCTCGACCATCCCGAGCTCAGCACCGCGGTGTGGAGCATGCTGGAGCGCGTGCCGTCGACTTGGTGACGCGCCTCAGTGGGCGACGGCACGTGCGCGACGGCGCGTGCGGAGCGCCGACCCGAGCGCGGCGAGCGCGCGCCATCCGATGAGGAACAGCGCGAGCGTGAGCGTCGCCACGATGACGAACGCGAGGGCGACGCCCTGACCCGTGAGCGCCCGAAGCGCCATGCCGACGACGAGTGCGCCCGCCCAGACGCCCACGCCGGTCGGCCAGGTCGCGAGGGGCCGACGCCACGCCCGCACCGCGAGCCACCCGATGGCCGCGCCGGCGAGGAACGGCCATGCCGTGCCGAGCACGCCGACGAGGTCGAGCGCCTCGGCGTGGCTGCCGCGCCCCGCGAGGGCGAAGAGCACGATGAGGATCGCGTCGAGCGCGGCCGCGATCACGGCCGTGGCGACGCCGGGGGTGCGAGGCGCGGTCATGCGTCCATCGTAGGAGCGCCGGGCCGGGAGTCGGCGCCGAGCGCGGCGAGCTCGGCGGCGCTGCCGACCGGGAGCGCGCACACGAATGCGCGGCAGCGGAAGGCCGCGGGCCGCCCCTCGCGCGAGGACCGTCCGGCGAAGAGCTCGAAGCCCGCATCGGCGAAGGCCCGCGCCTGCGCGTCGGTCACCGCGGTCGAGACGGATGCCGCGTGGCGGCCGGTCGCGCGCACCAGCTCGTCGACGCGGGCGCGGGCCGCCGCATCGGGGGCGTCGCCGTCGGGAACCACCGTGACGAGCTGCACGAGCGGCGACGCGAGCGCGGCCATGCACGCGAGTGCACCGCCGAACGCGATGGGGCGCTCGAGTGCGATGCCCGCGACCGCCCGCATCGCGCGCTCGGCGAGATCGCGGTACTGCACGCCGGCTCCGAGGGCGTACAGGCGCCAGGCGGCGTCGGCGCACGCGGTCGCGCCCGACGGGGTCGCTCCCTCGGCGGGATCGTCGGGCAGGGCCAGGCCATGCGCCGCGAGCACCGGGTCGGGACCGCCGGGTGCGCGGAACGCGGGTGCGGCGTCGGAGTCCCCGGATGCCGAACCGGCGGCCGCGGCCGCGTCGACGAGGTCGCGGGCGGCGACGGCGAACCCGACGTCGCCCGTGGCGGCGGCGAGCTGCACGAGGCCGCCCGCGAGCATGCCCGTGTCCTCGAGCGTCGCGCGGGCTGCGGACGCCACGCCGTCGAGGGACGCGCGCACGAGCGAGCCGTCGTCGCGGACGTGGTGGTCGAGCAGGAAGCGCGCTGCGCGGCGCGCGGCGTCGACCGCATCGGGCCGGTCGAACGCCTGGCCCGCGCGGGCGAGCGCCCCGATCGCGAGGCCGTTCCATCCGGTGAGCACCTTCGCGTCGAGCGCCGGCGGCTCGAGGGCGGCCCGACCGGCCGCATCGCGCCGGTAGTAGCCGCCCTCGCTGCGCACGCCGTCGATCGTGCTCTCCGAATCCTGCGCGCTCGCGAAGCCGCCGGGCGGGAGCTGCATGCGATCGGTGAGGAAGGCGATGAGCCCGTCCGCGACGGGCGTGACACTCGCGCGGGTCTCGTCACGACCGGCGAGGCCGGCGGCCACACCGAGCAGGAGCGCGTTGTCGGTCAGCATGCGCTCGTAGTGCGGTTCGCTCCAGTCGCTCCTGGTGGCGTACCGGAAGAACCCGCCCTCGACGGGGTCTCTGAGCGGCGAGGCCGACATGGCGCCGAAGGCCCGCGCCGCGAGCTCCCGCCCGGGCGCCCCGGACCGCACGAGGAAGCCGAGCACCGGCCCCACCGGGAACTTGGGGGCGCCGCCGAAGCCGCCGTGCACGCGGTCCTCCTCCGCGGCGAGCCGCACGACCGCGCCCTCGAGCGCCGCGGTGTCCGGCAGGTCGCCATGCGTACGGGCGACGGATGCGGCCGCGAGCGCCTCGCCGACGGCGTCGGCCGTGCGGTCCAGGTCGTCGCGTCGCTCCCGCCACGCCTCGTCGACCGCGGCCAGTACCTGGCCGAAGGCGGGCACGCCCTGGACGGGCCGCGGCGGGAAGTAGGTGCCGGCATAGAAGGCGCGCCCGTCGGGGCGGGTGAAGACCGTCAGCGGCCAGCCGAGCTCGCGCGTGAACGCGGAGGCGGCGGCCAGGTAGCTCGCGTCCACCTCGGGATGCTCCTCCCGATCGACCTTGATCGCGACGAACCCGTCGGCGAGGACCCGAGCGATGTCGGGATCGCTGAAGCTCTCGCGCGCCATGACGTGGCACCAGTGGCAGGTCGCGTACCCGATCGAGATGAGCACGGGGACGTCACGGCGGCGCGCCTCGGCGAACGCCTCCTCGCCCCACGGGTACCAGTCCACGGGGTTGTCGGCGTGGGCGCGCAGGTACGGGCTCAGTGCGTCGGCGAGGCGTCGGGCCATCGCCTCAGCTTAAATGCAGAAGAGCCGCCCAGCTCTGGGCGGCTCTTCTGGAACGAATGTCCGGCGGTGTCCTACTCTCCCACAGGGTCGCCCCTGCAGTACCATCGGCGCTGCGAGTCTTAGCTTCCGGGTTCGGAATGTGTCCGGGCGTTTCCCTCGCGCTATGGCCGCCGAAACTCTAGGACCAACCTGGTTCCCGTGTGGGGGGGGTTGGTGGTTTCGGGGCACCCCTGGCCCCCTCTGGTGTGGGGGGTGGGGTGCGGGTATCACTGTGTGATTGTGTTGGGTTTCCGTCTGAAGGGAACCACAGAGTGGACGCGAGTACATCAGGCCACACATCTCGCCTTTTGCAAACATGATGTGTGTGGTGATTGTCAAGTTGTCGGCGTATTAGTACCAGTCAGCTGCACACCTTGCGGTGCTTCCACATCTGGCCTATCAACCCAGTCGTCTGGCTGGGAGCCTCTCCCCCGAAGGGATGGAAATCTCATCTTGAGGCCGGCTTCCCGCTTAGATGCTTTCAGCGGTTATCCATCCCGAACGTAGCTAACCAGCGGTGCTCCTGGCGGAACAACTGGCACACCAGAGGTTCGTCCAACCCGGTCCTCTCGTACTAGGGTCAGATCCTCTCAAATTTCCTGCGCGCGCAGAGGATAGGGACCGAACTGTCTCACGACGTTCTAAACCCAGCTCGCGTACCGCTTTAATGGGCGAACAGCCCAACCCTTGGGACCTACTCCAGCCCCAGGATGCGACGAGCCGACATCGAGGTGCCAAACCATGCCGTCGATATGGACTCTTGGGCAAGATCAGCCTGTTATCCCCGAGGTACCTTTTATCCGTTGAGCGACAGCGCTTCCACAAGCCACTGCCGGATCACTAGTCCCGACTTTCGTCCCTGCTCGACCTGTCAGTCTCACAGTCAAGCTCCCTTGTGCACTTACACTCGCCACCTGATTGCCAACCAGGTTGAGGGAACCTTTGGGCGCCTCCGTTACTCTTTGGGAGGCAACCGCCCCAGTTAAACTACCCACCAGGCACTGTCCCTGAACCGGATCACGGTTCGAAGTTAGATATCCAGAGTGACCAGAGTGGTATTTCAACAATGACTCCACGAACACTGGCGTGCCCGCTTCACAGTCTCCCACCTATCCTACACAAGCCACACCGAACACCAATACCAAGCTGTAGTAAAGGTCACGGGGTCTTTCCGTCCTTCTGCGCGTAACGAGCATCTTTACTCGTAATGCAATTTCGCCGAGTTCGCGGTTGAGACAGCTGGGAAGTCGTTACGCCATTCGTGCAGGTCGGAACTTACCCGACAAGGAATTTCGCTACCTTAGGATGGTTATAGTTACCACCGCCGTTTACTGGGGCTTAAATTCTCAGCTTCGCCGTGAGGCTAACCGGTCCTCTTAACCTTCCAGCACCGGGCAGGCGTCAGTCCGTATACATCGTCTTGCGACTTGGCACGGACCTGTGTTTTTAGTAAACAGTCGCTTCCCACTGGTCTCTGCGGCCTTCAACGCTCCGGGAGCAAGTCCCTTCACGAATCCGGCCCCCCTTCTCCCGAAGTTACGGGGGCATTTTGCCGAGTTCCTTAACCACGATTCTCTCGATCTCCTCGGTATTCTCTACCTGACCACCTGAGTCGGTTTGGGGTACGGGCGGCTGGAACCTCGCGTCGATGCTTTTCTCGGCAGCATAGGATCACCCACTTTTCATCCGCGTCACGTCTCAGCCTGGATGAGCGACGGATTTGCCTATCGCTCGGCCTACACGCTTGCCCCGGGACAACCATCGCCCGGGCTGGGCTACCTTCCTGCGTCACACCTGTTAATACGCTCACTCCACCAGACGGGGTCGCATGCCGCCCCGCACGTCACCCCGAAGGGATCGGCACGGCTTGGGATGCTTAGCACTCCTGGTCTCGTGTGGGCGGTTCTTCGCCGGTACGGGAATATCAACCCGTTGTCCATCGACTACGCCTGTCGGCCTCGCCTTAGGTCCCGACTTACCCAGGGCAGATTAGCTTGACCCTGGAACCCTTGGTCTTCCGGAGGACGGGTTTCTCACCCGTCTTTCGCTACTCATGCCTGCATTCTCACTCGTGTGCCGTCCACGGCTGGTTTCCACCGCCGCTTCACCCGGCACACGACGCTCTCCTACCCATCACCACGACTGGACCACGAAGGCCTATCGATATGCGGTAATGCCACGACTTCGGTGGCGTGCTTGAGCCCCGTTACATTGTCGGCGCGGAATCACTTGACCAGTGAGCTATTACGCACTCTTTCAAGGGTGGCTGCTTCTAAGCCAACCTCCTGGTTGTCTGTGCAACTCCACATCCTTTCCCACTTAGCACGCGCTTAGGGACCTTAGTCGGTGGTCTGGGTTGTTTCCCTCTCGACGATGAAGCTTATCCCCCACCGTCTCACTGCTGCGCTCTCACTTACCGGCATTCGGAGTTTGGCTGACGTCAGTAACCTGTTGGGGCCCATCGGCCATCCAGTAGCTCTACCTCCGGCAAGAAACACGCAACGCTGCACCTAAATGCATTTCGGAGAGAACCAGCTATCACGAAGTTTGATTGGCCTTTCACCCCTATCCACAGCTCATCCCCTCAGTTTTCAACCTAAGTGGGTTCGGTCCTCCACGACGTCTTACCGTCGCTTCAACCTGGCCATGGATAGATCACTTCGCTTCGGGTCTAGGACCTGCGACTGAATCGCCCTATTCAGACTCGCTTTCGCTACGGCTGCCCCACACGGGTTAACCTCGCCACAGATCACTAACTCGCAGGCTCATTCTTCAAAAGGCACGCCGTCACCAGAACAAGCTGGCTCCGACGGTTTGTAAGCAAACGGTTTCAGGTACTATTTCACTCCCCTCCCGGGGTACTTTTCACCTTTCCCTCACGGTACTTGTCCGCTATCGGTCATCTGGGAGTATTTAGGCTTATCAGGTGGTCCTGACAGATTCACACGGGATTTCTCGGGCCCCGTGCTACTTGGGATCCCCTTCCGGCCGGCCGGGCATTTCGACTACGGGACTCACACCCACTCTGGTCCGGCTTTCAATCCGGTTCGTCTATACCCGACGCGTCACCGTCGCTGTCCGGCAGAACAGCACGAAAGGTCCCACAACCCCGACCATGCAACCCCTGCCGGGTATCACACATGACCGGTTTAGCCTCTTCCGCTTTCGCTCGCCACTACTCACGGAATCACGGTTGTTTTCTCTTCCTGTGGGTACTGAGATGTTTCACTTCCCCACGTTCCCTCTACCCGCCCTATATATTCAGGCGGGAGTCACCAGGTCACCACAAGGGGCCTGGCGGGGTTTCCCCATTCGGAAATCCTCGGATCACAGCTCGTTTATCAGCTCCCCGAGGCTTATCGCAGATTACGACGTCCTTCTTCGGCTCCAGATGCCAAGGCATCCACCGTTTGCTCTTAGAAACTTGAAATCACATGAGTTGAATCGATCGCGCACCCGAAAGTGCGAGATTGACCAATGATCAGTCCGACACGACCCCGAAGGACCGCATCGTGCATGATCTCGTGATCGACACCCCAACGCTCCGAAGAACACCAGGGCATCAATCTAAGATGCTCGCGTCCACTATGTAGTTCTCAACAGACGGCCAGAACCCCCACCCCACCAAGCAACCGCTCGGCTTCATGAAGGCCTGAAGAGTCCAAACCGCCCCCCAACGCCCCGCACACCAAGTGCGAACCGCAGGAAGACTGCGCCCGGTCCCTCAGGACCCAACAGCGTGCACGCACCAGCCCCGCCAACCCCCACCGTTCCAACCCACCGAGGCGGGCGTACTAGATCGAAGCTCTTGCGACCGATGCCTATGTCAATGTTCCACCCATGAGCAGCCGACCAAGGACATTCGCCTTGATGCCGGCATGCCTGGAAGATCCGAAGACCTCCAGATGCTCCTTAGAAAGGAGGTGATCCAGCCGCACCTTCCGGTACGGCTACCTTGTTACGACTTAGTCCTAATCACCGATCCCACCTTCGACGGCTCCCTCCACAAGGGTTAGGCCACCGGCTTCGGGTGTTACCGACTTTCATGACTTGACGGGCGGTGTGTACAAGGCCCGGGAACGTATTCACCGCAGCGTTGCTGATCTGCGATTACTAGCGACTCCGACTTCATGAGGTCGAGTTGCAGACCTCAATCCGAACTGAGACCGGCTTTTTGGGATTCGCTCCGCCTTACGACATCGCAGCCCTTTGTACCGGCCATTGTAGCATGCGTGAAGCCCAAGACATAAGGGGCATGATGATTTGACGTCATCCCCACCTTCCTCCGAGTTGACCCCGGCAGTCTCACATGAGTCCCCACCATAACGTGCTGGCAACATGCGACGAGGGTTGCGCTCGTTGCGGGACTTAACCCAACATCTCACGACACGAGCTGACGACAACCATGCACCACCTGTATACGAGTGTCCAAAGAGTTGACCATTTCTGGCCCGTTCTCGTATATGTCAAGCCTTGGTAAGGTTCTTCGCGTTGCATCGAATTAATCCGCATGCTCCGCCGCTTGTGCGGGCCCCCGTCAATTCCTTTGAGTTTTAGCCTTGCGGCCGTACTCCCCAGGCGGGGCGCTTAATGCGTTAGCTACGACACGGAAACCGTGGAAAGGTCCCCACATCTAGCGCCCAACGTTTACGGCGTGGACTACCAGGGTATCTAATCCTGTTCGCTCCCCACGCTTTCGCTCCTCAGCGTCAGTAAGTGCCCAGAGACCTGCCTTCGCCATCGGTGTTCCTCCTGATATCTGCGCATTCCACCGCTACACCAGGAATTCCAGTCTCCCCTACACCACTCAAGTCTGCCCGTACCCACCGCAGACCTCAGGTTGAGCCTGAGGATTTCACGGCAGACGCGACAAACCGCCTACGAGCTCTTTACGCCCAATAATTCCGGACAACGCTCGGACCCTACGTATTACCGCGGCTGCTGGCACGTAGTTAGCCGGTCCTTTTTCTGCAGGTACCGTCAAGCCGAAGCCCTTCTTCCCTACTAAAAGCGGTTTACAACCCGAAGGCCGTCATCCCGCACGCGGCGTTGCTGCATCAGGCTTGCGCCCATTGTGCAATATTCCCCACTGCTGCCTCCCGTAGGAGTCTGGGCCGTGTCTCAGTCCCAGTGTGGCCGGTCACCCTCTCAGGCCGGCTACCCGTCGACGCCTTGGTGAGCCGTTACCTCACCAACAAGCTGATAGGCCGCGAGTCCATCCCAAACCGAAAAACTTTCCACCAACCCCCATGCGGGAGAAGGTCCTATCCGGTATTAGCTCCGATTTCTCGGGGTTATCCCAGAGTCCAGGGCAGGTTACTCACGTGTTACTCACCCGTTCGCCACTAATCCACCCAGCAAGCTGGGCTTCATCGTTCGACTTGCATGTGTTAAGCACGCCGCCAGCGTTCGTCCTGAGCCAGGATCAAACTCTCCAAAAAAACTTGTTCAACCAACCCCCGAAGAGGCCAGTCAAGAGATGATCTCTGACAGAGAAACAACTGACTCGAAAATCAAATTGTCCATCAATCAAAGGAAACCCATCCCCCACCCCAAAAGGCAGGAAACACGGGGTTCAAAAAATTGGCATTGAACATAGTGCACGCTGTTGAGTTCTCAAGAAACGGACGCACCCGGGTCAGGGTCTCGCGACCGGCCCCCAGGGCAACCTCTCCACTGTAGCACTTCCATGCGCCTGCATCCGAACCGGAGAGGCGACTCCTGCGGGAACCGCGGGAGGAACCGGACCTCTGACGAGGAGCCGTTCACAAGGGAGTGCGAGTAGATATCTTAGACTTGAAGCAACCGAGTCGCAAATGCGCCTTCGAGGCTGTTTGGCTAAGACCTCCGCCCGGCCTGCCAGGGCTTCTCGCTCCCGGCCGCCGTGGCGACAAGAAAGAATCTACGGGGATCCGGGCCGGGCGACAAATCGGGCGTGCATCCCGGGCGTGTCGCGCCGCCGGCCGGGCGCGACCGAGGGCGAGCGGATGCCGCCGAACCCCCGGTCGCGCGACGAATCGTCAGCCGAACGCGTGGGGATCGGGCCCGACGCGACCGTCGAACGCCCCCTCGAGCGCGTCGATCGCCGCGACCTCGGCCTCGGTCAGCTCGAAGCCGAACACGTCGAAGTTCTCGGCCATGCGCTCGCGCCGGTTCGACTTCGGGAACACGATGAACCCGCGCTGAAGATGCCACCTGATGACCGCCTGCGCCGGGGTCACGCCGTGCGCGGCCGCCGCCCCGGCCACGGCGGGCGACTCGAGCAGCGGGTACTTGCCCTGTCCGAGCGGGCCCCACGACTCGATCGCGATGCCGTTGCGCGCGGCGAAGTCCACGACGGCCGGCTGCTGGTGCGCCGGGTGCAGCTCGATCTGGTCGACCGCGGGCGTCACGCCGGTCTCCGCGATCAGGCGCTCGAGGTGCGGCACCATGAAGTTCGAGACGCCGATCGAGCGCGCGCGTCCGGACTCGCGGATCCGCGCGAGCGCCTCCCACGACTCGACGTACCGGTCCTGCGCCGGCACGGGCCAGTGGATCAGGTAGAGGTCGACGTACTCGAGGCCGAGCCGCTCGAGGCTGGCGTCGAACGCGTCGATTGCCGACTGCGAACCCTGGTCGTCGTTCCAGAGCTTCGTCGTGAGGTACAGCTCCTCGCGCGGGATGCCCGACGCGGCGATGGCCCGGCCCACGCCCTCCTCGTTGCCGTACACGGCCGCGGTGTCGATGTGCCGGTAGCCGGCCTCGAGCGCGTCGGTGACGATGCGCTCCGTCTCGGGCGGGTCCACGAGGAACACGCCGAAGCCGAGCTGGGGGATGGAGCGGCCGTCGTTGAGCTGGATGCGCGGTACTGGTGTCTGCGTCATGAGGTCATGCAACACCGGACTGCTCCGAAAACCATCCGGCGTTCGCCCGGAGCGAATCGGGTGCCGCCGCGCGCGGTCGGCGCAGCGGCATCCCACGCGCCGGGCTCCGCGCACCCATACGATGGAAGGCTGATGTCCGAGCGCGCCCCCCTGCCGATCCCCGCGATCACCTATCCGGCCGAGCTGCCGGTCAGTGGCCGTCGCGACGACATCGCGCGCGCCATCCGGGATCACCAGGTCGTGATCGTCGCCGGCGCGACGGGGTCGGGCAAGACCACGCAGCTGCCGAAGATCTGCCTCGAGCTCGGCCGCGAGTCGATCGCGCACACGCAGCCACGCCGGATCGCGGCCCGCACCATCGCGGAGCGCGTCGCCGAGGAGCTCGGCGCCGAGCTCGGCGGGCTCGTCGGCTACCAGGTGCGCTTCACCGACCAGGCGAGCGAGTCGACGCGCATCAAGGTGATGACCGATGGGATCCTCCTCAACGAGATCCACCGCGACCGCGAGCTGCGCCGGTACGACACGATCATCATCGACGAGGCGCACGAGCGCAGCCTCAACATCGACTTCCTGCTCGGGTACCTCAAGCGCCTCCTCCCCCGCCGGCCCGACCTGCGTGTGATCATCACGAGCGCGACGATCGACCCGGAGAGCTTCGCGCGCCACTTCGCGGACGGCTCGGGAGAGCCCGCCCCGATCATCGAGGTGTCGGGGCGGACCTATCCCGTCGAGATCCGGTACCGCCCGCTCGTGGCCGACGGCTCGGGCGGCGAGGGCGAGGAGGCCGACGACGAGGGCGCCGCGGCCGAGGATCGCGACGTGCAGCGCGGGATCCTCGAGGCCCTCGACGAACTGGGGCGGGAGGCGCCCGGCGACGTCCTCGTGTTCCTCTCCGGCGAGAGCGAGATCCGCGACGCCGAGGCGGCGGTGCGCGCGCACGCCGCGCGGCGCGGCGCGGCCGACGTGACCGAGGTGCTCCCGCTCTACGGCCGGCTGTCGTCGGCCGACCAGCACCGCGTGTTCGAGCCGTCGAAGGTCGCCGGGCTCCGACGCCGCGTCGTGCTCGCGACGAACGTCGCCGAGACGAGCCTCACGGTGCCCGGAATCCGGTACGTGATCGACGCGGGCACCGCCCGGATCAGCCGCTACTCGGCGCGCTCGAAGGTGCAGCGGCTGCCCATCGAGCCGATCTCGCAGGCTTCGGCGAACCAGCGTTCGGGACGATCCGGCCGCACGAGCGACGGCATCGCCATCCGCCTGTACTCGGAGGACGACTACGGGAGGCGACCCGAGTTCACCGATCCCGAGATCCTGCGCACGAACCTCGCCGCGGTCATCCTGCAGATGGCGTCGCTCGGGCTCGGCGCCGTCGAGGCGTTCCCGTTCCTCACGCCCCCGGATGCCAGGGGCATCCGCGACGGCGTCGAACTGCTCCGGGAGCTCGGCGCGATCGACGACGTGGATGCCGCGACCGGGCCGCAGCTCACGCGCGTCGGGAGGCAGCTGGCCCGCCTGCCGATCGAGCCGCGGTTCGCGCGCATGGTGCTCGAATCGAAGGCGCAGGGCGTGAGCCGCGAGGTGCTCGCGATCGTCGCCGGCCTCACGATCCAGGACCCGCGCGAGCGCCCGCTCGAGCGGCGCGAGCAGGCCGACGCGATGCACGCGCGGTTCGTCGATCCGACGAGCGACTTCCTCACCCTCCTGAACCTCTGGAACCACCTCGAGGCGCAGCAGCGCGAGCTCTCGGGCAACGCGTTCCGCCGCATGTGCCGCACCGAGTTCCTCAACTACCTGCGCGTGCGGGAGTGGCAGGACCTCTACCGCCAGCTCGTGCGGCTCGCCAAGCCCCTCGGACTGCATGTCGCGAAGGAGGCCGGCCCGCCGAACCCGGATGGCATCCACCGGTCGCTGCTCGCCGGGCTGCTCTCGCAGATCGGCATCCGCGACGACAGCCGCACCTCGACCGGGCGCGGCGGCGCGGGAGGCCAGCGCGAGGCCGAGCGGCGCGGGCGCCGGCCGCAGGCCGAGTTCGCGGGCGCGCGGAGCGCGCGGTTCGTGGTGTTCCCCGGCTCGGCCCTCGCCAAGAAGCCGCCGGCCGCGATCATGGCCGCCGAGCTCGTCGAGACGAGCCGGCTCTTCGCCCGCACGGCCGCCGCGATCGACCCGGCGTGGGCCGAGCAGGTCGCGGGTCCGCTGGCCAAGCGCAGCTACTCCGCGCCCCGATGGGAACGGCGTCAGGGCTCGGCGGTCGCCGACGAGAAGGTGCTGCTCTTCGGCGTGCCGATCGTGCCGAAGCGGCGCATCCAGCTCGCCCGTGTCGACTCGGCGCTCGCGCGCGAGCTCTTCATCCGGCACGCGCTCGTCGAGGAGGACTGGGACTGGAACCGCCTGGACAAGCGCACGTACGCGTTCATCCGGAGGAACCGGGAGCTTCGGCGCGAGCTCGGCGAGCTCGAGGAGCGCACCCGCCGACGCGACGTGCTCGCCGGCGACGAGGCCGTCGTCGCGTTCTACGAGCAGCGCGTGCCGGCCGAGGCGACGGACGCGCGCGCCTTCGAGCGATGGTGGCGGGCCGAGCAGCGCAGGCGCCCGGACCTGCTCACGATGACCACCGCCGACCTCGTCGGCGAGGACGAGGTGTCGACCGACGGCGGGTTCCCCGACCGCTGGCGGCAGGGCGACCAGACGCTGCGGCTGCGCTACCGCTTCGAGCCCGGCGCCGACGACGACGGCGTGAGCGTGCTCGTGCCGCTCGTGCTGCTCCCCCGCCTCGAGCCGAACGGCTTCGACTGGCAGGTGCCGGGCCTGCGGGACGAGCTCATCACGGCGATGCTGCGCACGCTGCCGAAGGTGCTGCGCCGGCAGGTCGTTCCCGCCGCCGAGTGGGCGGCGAAGATCTCGGCCGAGCTGCCCGACGGGCCCGAGGGCGGCCAGGCTCGCCCGCCGTTCGCCGAGACCGTCGCCGGCGTCATCAAGCGCCTCACCTACGCGCCAGTCGGCGCCGATGACTTCGACCTCGACCGGCTGCCGCCGCACCTGCGCGTCACGTTCCGCGCGGTCGACGAGCGCGGCCGCACCGTCGGCGACGACAAGGACCTCGGCGCCCTCCAGGAACGGCTCGCCGAACGCGCCGGCCGCGCGGTCGCGTCGACGTTCGTGGGCGGCTCGACGGCCGACGGGTCGGCGAAGGGGACGTCGCGGACCCCGCGCGCCGCGGAGCACGACGGTCGCGAGACGCGCCGTGCCGCGACCGCGGCGCCGGCGGCGTTCGCCGAGCAGTCGGGCGTCACGACGTGGCAGTGGGACGCGCTGCCCGAACACGTCGACACGCGCCAGGGCGGCAACGTGGTGCGCGCCTATCCGGCGCTCGTCGACGAGGGCGCGTCCGTGGCCGTGCGCCTGGTCGCGACCGCCGAGGAGCGCGATCGCGCGTCGCGTCGCGGCATCCGCCGGCTGCTCGTGCTCGCGACGCCCTCGCCGGTGGCCTACGTGCAGGAGCACCTGTCCAACCAGGAGAAGCTCGCCCTCGCCTCGAGCGCCTACGCCGGGCCCCGCGCGCTGCTCGACGACTGCCTCGCGGCCGTCGTCGACGCGGAGCTCCGGGCGCGCCACGCCGACGCGCTCGTCCGCACGCGCGCCGAGTTCGAGGCGGTGCGCGACGCCGTGTCGGCGGTCGTCATGGATCGCATGTTCGAGACCGTCGCGCTCGTCGCGCGCATCCTCGTCGCGGCGCGCGACGCCGACCGCGCCATCTCGAAGGCCTCGAGCCTGCAGCTGATGGCGGCGCTCGCCGACGCGCGCAGCCAGCTCGAGGCGCTCGTGCCGTCCGGGTTCGTCTCGGCGACGGGCCTCGAGCGGCTGCGCCACCTGCCCCGCTATGTCGAGGCGATCACGGTGCGCGTGCGCCGCATGCAGGACAACCCCGGCCGCGACCGCCAGCTCGTGACGGAGTTCGACCAGGCGCGCGCCGCCTACGAGAAGGCGGGCGGCACCATCCCGATCGATCCGGAGGCCGACCCCGCGCTCGTGCGCGTGCGGTGGATGCTCGAGGAGCTGCGGGTCGGGCTGTTCGCACAGGAGCTGCGCACCGCCGAGACCGTCTCGGTCAAGCGCGTCGTCAAGGCGCTGGCCGAGTGAGCGCGGCGAAGCGCGCCGCGTAGCCGGGCTCGAGTTCCGTGAACCGCCGCCGGTACGCCGCGCGGTCGCGCTCGGCGGCGGGGTGGGCGAGGTGGCCGGCCAGCTGCTCGAGGTGGGCGTGCCATCCGGGCCCCGTCTCGAGCCGGGTCACGCGCTCGTGCCGGAGCCGCAGGCGCGTGCGCGACCCGTCGGGCTCGAGCTGCACCGTCACGAGCGTCGGCTGCTCGCCGGCCACCGTCCACGTCGTCGTGAAGCCCCGCGGTCGCTCGCACGAGGTGACCTCGCCCTCGCAGTACACGCCGCCGTCGGGCTGCATCGCCTGCCAGTGCCCGCCGAGCCGGAACTCGCCTCGGTAGTCCGCCATCCAGCGGGCGAGTCGCTCGGGAGTCGTGATCGCGTCCCAGAGGTCGTCGGGATCGGTGTCGTAGACCTCGTCGAACTCGAGCAGGAACCCGGGCTCGTCGGGGAGGATCTCGCCGGTGACGGTCATCATGCCTCCTCACGTCGTGCGCGCGTGCCGCGCGCGACCTCGGTGTGCAGCGCGTCGAGTCGCTGCCCCCAGACTCGCCGATACCGGTCGAGCTCGGCCGAGGCGGCTTCGACGCCGGCCCGGTCGAGCGCGTAGATGCGGCGGGCGCCGTCAGCACGGACCGTCGCGAACCCCTGTTCGCGGAGGATCCGCAACTGCCGTGAGACCGCGGGCTGGGTGATCCCGAACTCCCCCGCGACCACGTCGACCACCGCACCCGCCGGCCGCTCGCCGTCGGCGAGCAGGTCGAGGATGCGGCGGCGCACCGGGTCGCCGAGGACGTCGAACGCGTGCACGGCGACATCCTATCAGTTTGGGCTTATATATGGGAGCCCTGATGCGCCGACCCATCCGTGCAGGAACGGTGCCTCTCGCCGGCGGCGGAGGCACCGTTCCTGCACGAACGCACGCGCCGTCAGAGCACCTTCGACAGGAAGGCCTGCGTGCGCTCGTGCGTCGGGTTCGCGAGCACCTCGCGTGGGTCGCCCGATTCGACGACGACGCCGCCGTCCATGAACACGAGCGTGTCGGCGACCTCCCTCGCGAAGCCCATCTCGTGCGTCACGACGATCATGGTCATCCCGCTCTTGGCGAGCCCCTTCATGACGTCGAGCACCTCGCCGACCAGCTCGGGGTCGAGGGCCGAGGTCGGCTCGTCGAAGAGCATGAGCTTCGGGTCCATCGCGAGCGCCCGCGCGATGGCGACGCGCTGCTGCTGCCCGCCGGAGAGGTGCGCGGGATAGTAGTCGGCGCGATCGGCGAGGCCGACGCGAGCCAGCAGCTCGAGGGCGCGCGCCTTCGCCTGGGCCCTCGGCACGCCCTTGACGACGACCGGCGCCTCCATGACGTTCTCGAGCGCGGTCATGTGCGGGAACAGGTTGAATCGCTGGAACACCATGCCGATGTCGCGGCGCTGCTTCGCGGCTTCCTTCGGGTGCAGCTCGTAGAGCTTCCCGCCGGACTCGCGGTAGCCCACGAGCTGCCCGTCGACCGAGAGCCGGCCGGCCGAGACGTTCTCGAGGTGGTTGATGCACCGCAGGAAGGTCGACTTGCCGGAGCCGCTCGGCCCGACCAGGCAGAGCACCTCGCCCCGCCTGACCTGGAGGGTGATGTCCTTCAGCACCTCGTGCGAGCCGAAGCTCTTCGACACGCCCTCGGCGAGCACCATGGGCGTCGCGTCGGCGCCGCCGGCGGCCGCAGGCGCGGCGGTCTCGTTCACATCGCTCATCGCGCGTCACCTCCCTGGCGGTCGGCCGCGGGCCGCCCGTCGGTCGTCGTCTCGTCGCCGGCCGCGACCGCGGGCACGGCGCCCGTCGGGACCGTACCCGCGACGGCGTCGGGGCGCGCCCCGATGCCTCGCGCGAAGCGCTTCTCGAGGAAGTGCTGGCCGACCATGAGCACCGAGGTGAAGAACAGGTACCAGATCGACGCCACGATCAGCAGTGGGATGGGGTTGAAGGTCTCGGCCGAGATGTCGCGAGTGCGCGTGTACAGCTCGAGCGTGAAGGGCACCGCGGTCACCAGCGAGGTCGTCTTCAGCATCGAGATCACCTCGTTGCCCGTCGGCGGGATGATCACGCGCATCGCCTGCGGCAGGATGACGCGGCGCATCGTCTGCGACCAGCTCATGCCGAGCGCCGTCGCGGCCTCGTCCTGGCCCTTGTCGACCGAGAGCAGGCCGGCGCGCACGATCTCGGCCATGTAGGCGGCCTCGTTGAGCGCGAGCCCGATGACCGCGAGCCAGAACGGGCCGAGCACGTCCTTCGTCTCGAACGAGATCCAGGGCTCGGTGAACGGGATGCCGATGTCGATCGTCTGGTAGATGATCGCGATGAGGCCCCAGAACACGAGCTGCACGTACACGGGCGTGCCGCGGAAGATCCAGAGGTAGAACCAGGCGATCGACTTCACGACCGGGTTCGGCGAAAGCCGCATGACGGCGAGCGCGACGCCGAGGACGATGGCGATGATCATCGACAGCACCGTGAGCTCGAGGGTCACGAGCGCGGCCTGCGAGACGCGCCGATCGAAGAGGTACTGCCCGACGACGGGCCAGTCGTAGGCCGGGCGCTGGGCCGCGTCGATGACGAAGAGCGCGAAGAGCAGCACGAGCACCACGGCGAAGAGGTTGCGCCACGGGTGCCGGAGCTTGACCGCCTTGATCGACTCGCGCCCGCCGGCGCCGGCCGGCGCCGGGGTGCCCCCCGCCGCCGGCCGGTCCGAGCCGAGTGCGGACATGATCAGCCCTGCCCGGCCGCGTTGATGGTGATCTCGTCGATGCCGCCGTCGGCGACGCCCCACGCGTCGAGGATCTCCCCGTAGGTGCCGTCGTCGACGAGCGACTGCATGGCCGCTTGGATCGCCTCGGTGAGGCCGCGGTCCTTGCCCACCGCGATGCCGTACGGCGCCACGTCGAAGGACTCGCCGGCCGCCTGCAGCTTGTCCCCGGTCTGCTGGATCGCGTAGAGGGTCACGGGCGAGTCGGCGCTGAGCGCGTCGGCCTGGCCGAGCGCCACGGCGTTGGTCGCGGCGTCCTGCGTGTCGAAGGGCACCTTCTCGATCGGGTCCTTGCCGGCCGCGACGCACGCGTCGGACTTGGCCGGGACCTCGTCGGTGTCCTCGTAGGTCGTGGCCTGCACGGCGACCTTCAGGCCGCACGCATTGTCGGGGTCGACGTCGTTGCCCTTGGCGGAGGCCCACATGATGCCGGCCTCGTAGTAGTTGACGAAGTCGACCTGCTCCTCGCGCTCGACCGTGTCGGTGAACGACGAGACGCCGATGTCGGCCTTGCCGCCCTTCACGCTCGGGATGATGTTGTCGAACTTCGCGACCTGGAACTTGACGTCGAGACCGAGCTTGGCGGCGACGGCCTCGGCGAGCTCGGCGCCCCAGCCGATGGGGTTGCCGTCGGCGTCCTTGAACTCGTTCGGCGGGTACGTCGGGTCGATGCCGACGACCAGCGTGCCGGACTCCTTGACGTCGTCGGGCAGCAGGGCGACGGCCGCATCGTCGACCGCGATCGACGCCTGCGGCGAGGTGGTGGCTCCGGTGCCGGTCGACGAGTTGTCGACGCAGCCGGTCAGCAGCAGCGCCGCGGCCGCGAGTGCGGCGGGAACGGCGACGAGTCGGGTGCGCATGGTGATGCCTCCGGGTCGGGTGAGGGTGCGCGACGGCCGGGCGGTCGTCGTCGACACCGAGAGACACTAATACAGCTGCCCGGGCTCGGCGTTCGCCGCGGTGTCGATCCGGGCCCGCGGTTTCCCCCGGGCGGCACCCGGCACCGCGGCATCCGCGTCGATAGGATCGAGCCACCGTGGGAAGCTACACCGAACTGCTCAGGACCTCGGGCGTCGCTCGCATCATCGCCGCCCAGCTCATGGCACGGTTCCCCTCGGGCATGCTCTCGCTCGCGTTCCTGCTGCACGTCGAGCAGCAGACGGGCTCGTACGGCGCAGCGGGCCTGGTGCTCGCGGCCACCTCGATCGGCCAGGCCGTCGCCGGCCCGCTCACGAGTCGGCTCATGGGCCGGTTCGGCATGCGACCGGTGCTCATCACGACCCTCGTGGTGTGCACGGCATCGGTCGTCGCGATCGGCGTGCTGCCGCTCACGGTGCCGCTCTACATGGCGGTCGGCCTGGTCTGCGGCCTCGCGACCCCGCCGGTGCAGCCCGCGGTGCGCACGATCTACCCGAAGATGGTGAACTCGCGCCAACTCACGCCGCTGTTCTCGCTCGACGCGTCGGCGCAGGAGATCATCTGGGTCGTCGGCCCGGTCGTCACGACGTTCGTGTCGACGCAGATCGGGACCGTGTGGGGCATCCTGCTCGCAGCGACGCTCATGGTCGGCGGGGGCAGCTGGTTCATCTCGTCGCCTGAGCTCGGCCGCGTGCGCATCCCGCGCTCCAAGCGGCGGTTCGGCACGGTGCTCGCGCGCCCGCCGGTGCTGCTCGCGACGGTCGTCGGGTTCCTGCTCATCGGCGCGTGCGCCGCGATCGAGGCGGGCGTGGTGGCGGCGTTCGGCCACGACGGCGCCGAGGCGGGCATCGTGCTCGCGATCTTCTCGGTCGGCAGCCTCGTGGGCGGCCTCACGCTCGGACACGTGCCGATCGGCCCGTGGTCGACCGCTCGCCGCATGTTCATCGTCTTCGCCGGCACCGCGCTCGCGGCGTTCGCGATGGACTTCTGGTGGCTCGCCCTCACCCTCTTCATCGCCGGCATCGGCATCGCCCCGGCACTCGCGGTGCTGTTCGCGATCGTGTCGGCGAGCGTGAAGTTCTCCGACACGGCCGAGGCCTACGGATGGGTGGGCACCGGCCAGCTCATCGGCGCGGCGCTCGGCTCCGCGCTCGCGGGCTTCCTCATCGACGGCTACGACGCGGTCGGCGCGTTCTGGGCCGCCGGCGTGCTCGCGTTCCTCGGCTTCGTCGTGCCCGCGCTCGCCCGACGCTGGCATCCCGACCTCCGCGGCCGCGACGCGAGCCCCATCCCCGACACCGAGCCCGTGCCCGTCACGCCCAGCTGACGGCGTCGAGGGCCCTGAGAGAAAGGCGCACGGATGTCGCATCCGCCCCTCGCCCCCATGGTCCCGCTCGCCGACGGCCGCGCCATCCCGCAGGTCGGCTACGGCATGTACAAGGTGCCGGCGGCCGACGCGACCCGGCTCGCGCTGACCGCGCTCTCGCTCGGCTACCGCCACCTCGACACCGCGGCGCTCTACGGCAACGAGGCCGAGGCCGGCGCGGCCGTGCGCGAGTGCGGCCTGCCGCGCGAGGAGGTCTTCGTCACGAGCAAGGTGTGGAACGACGACCACGGCTACGACGAGACCCTGCGAGCGTTCGACACCGCGATGGACCGGTTCGGCCTGGACCGGCTCGACCTGTACCTCATCCACTGGCCGGTGCCCTCGCGCGACCGCTACGTCGACACCTGGCGCGCGCTCGTCCGGCTCCGGGACGAGGGCCGGGTCTCGTCGATCGGCGTCTCGAACTTCCACGTGCACCATCTCGAGCGGATCATCGACGCGACCGGCGTGACCCCCGTCGTCAACCAGGTGGAACTGCATCCGTGGCTGCCGCAGCGCGAGCTGCGCGCGGCGCACGAGCGGCTCGGCATCCGCACCGAGGCGTGGTCGCCGCTCGCGCGAGGCCGCCTGCTCGGCGACCCGGTGCTCGAGCCGATCGCCGCGAAGCACGGCAGGTCGGTCGCGCAGGTCGTGCTGGCCTGGCACGTGCGCCAGGGCACGATCGTGATCCCGAAGGCCTCGAGCCCCGAGCGGATCGCCGAGAACCTCGACGTGTTCTCGTTCGAGCTCGACGAGGCGGATGTCGCGGCCATCGCCACGCTCGAGACCGGGGAGCGCACGGGCCGCGACCCCGACACCGACTGACTCGGCGCGGGGCGGGTCCGTCAGGTCGCCACGTTATGCGGATATACGATCCGGCGCGCCGCGCTCGCACCGCGACCGGCGGCGCGCCGGATCGTATATCCGCGAAACGGGACGGAGGGGACGGGCCGCACGGCCGGCGTCCCGGCCGACCGCAACCGGATCGTGACCGGACTCGCGGCGGGCGCCCAGACATCCGCTCCCGCCGCCGCAGTACCGTGACCGCATGACCCGCCGACGCGCCCACCTCGCCGCGGCCGCCGCCGCGACCCTCGCCCTGCTCCTCTCCGGCTGCAGCATGGGCTCCGGCTCGTCCTCCGGGGGCGACAGCGTCGCCCCGCAACCCGACGTCGGCGTCGAGGCGCCCGACCAGGGGGTCGCGGGCGGCGAGGGCCTGGTGCCCGAGGAATCCGTCGACGAGGGCCGCAGCGTCATCACGACGGGCTGGCTGACGCTGACCGTCGACGACCCGATCGCCTCGGCCTCGGAGGCGGTCTCGATCGTGGACCGCGCGGGCGGCCGGATCGACAGCCGGAGCGAGACGCCCGGCACCGACACCCAGCAGGCGCGGGCCACGCTCGTGGTGCGCATCCCGTCCGAGGACTTCGACGCCGTGCTCGGCGACCTGCGCGAGCTGGGCGACGTCGACTCGGTACAGCTCGACGCGTCCGACGTGACGCAGCAGCGCGAGGACCTCGACGCGCGCATCGGCGCGCTGCAGGCCTCGGTCGACCGACTGCTCGCCCTGCTCCAGCAGGCGAGCACGACCGAGGACCTCATCGCGATCGAGTCGGCGCTCTCGTCGCGCCAGGCCGAGCTCGACAGCCTGACCGCGCAGCGCGACCTCCTCGTCGACCAGGTCGAGTACTCGACGCTCACGGTGGAGCTCCTCTCCGAGGGCATCGCGCCCGAGGCCGGTCCCGACGACTTCTGGAGCGGCGTGGCGGCCGGATGGGACGCACTCGTCGCCTTCGCCTCGGGCCTGCTCGTCGTGGTCGGCGTGCTGCTGCCCTGGCTCGCGGTGCTGCTCGTGATCGCCGCGATCGTCGCGGTCATCGTGATCCTCGCCACGCGCCGTCGGCACCACGTGGGCCCGGATCGGCCCGAGGACGATCCCGGCCGCCCCACCCACCCCGGCGGCCACGGCCCGGCGTAGGCTGGGCCGCGTGAGCACGCCCAGCACGGATACCCTGCTCGACGACGACCTCCTCGCGCGCGTGCGCGGCCGCGCGGCCGACTACGACGCCCGCAACGCCTTCTTCGCCGAGGACCTCGAGGAACTCGGCGAGCGCGGGTACCTGCGCGCACTGGTGCCCATCGAACTCGGCGGGCTCGGCTGGGACCTCGTCGACATGGTGCGCGCCCAGATGCGCCTCGCAAGCGCCGCTCCCGCGACCGCGCTCGGCGTGAACATGCACCTCGTCTGGACGGGCGTCGCGCGGCTCCTGCACGACCGCGGCGACGACTCCCTCGACTTCCTGCTGCGCGAGGCGGCCGCTGGCGAGGTCTTCGCGTTCGGGATCAGCGAGGCGGGCAACGACCTCATGCTGTTCGGCTCCGGCACGGTCGCCGACCCGCAGCCCGACGGCAGCGTGCGCTACACCGGGCGCAAGATCTTCACCTCGCTCTCACCGGCGTGGACGCGGCTCGGCGTGCACGGCCTCGACACGCGCTCCGCCGACGGGCCGAAGCTCGTGTACGGCTTCATCGACCGCGAGGACCCCGACGTGCGCACGCTCGACGACTGGGACACGATCGGCATGCGGGCTACGCAGAGCCGCACGACCGTCCTGGACGGCGCGGCCGCGTCGGCCGACCGCATCGTGCGGCGCCTCGAGCCCGGGCCGAACCCCGACCCGTTCGTGTTCGCGATCTTCGCGTGCTTCGAGCTGTTCCTGAGTTCGGTGTACGCCGGCCTCGCGCAGCGCGCGATCGAGCTCGCCGTCGATGCGGCGCGCTCGCGCACGTCGAAGAAGACCGGCCGGCCCCGTTCGGAGGATCCCGACGTGCGGCGGCGCATCGCCGAGGCCGCGCTCGCGCTCGACGGCGTCGCGCCGCAGCTCACCTCGCTCGCGCGCGACGTCGTCGAGGGCGTCGACCACGGCGCGTTCTGGTTCGCGAAGCTCTCGGGCGTGAAGGTGCGCACCGTCGAGACCGCGCGCGAGGTCGTCGACCGCGCGGTGCGCGTCGCCGGCGGTGCGAGCTACTTCGCGGGTCATGAACTGGGCCGCCTGCAGCGCGACGTGCTCGCGGGCGTGTTCCATCCGTCGAGCGAGGATGCCGCCCTGTCGACGATCGCGAACGCGTGGCTCGGACCGGTCGCCGACTGACGCCGGCCGATCGATAGACTGGCGCCGCGGCGCGTGCCGCACGTCCGAAGGAGTTCGCCGTGAGCCTGTTCCCGTTCCTGATCGCCATGGGCCTCTTCCTGTTCGGCCTCTGGCTGATGAGCGTCGCCGACGTGGTGGCCGGATTCGAGGCGCTCGTGTTCTTCGGCGGCATCCTGTGCGCCGCGCTGGCCCTCGCGATCCCGATCAACGTGCTCGGGCGGCGCGAGTCCGGTATCTGATGGCGCTGCCCGCCATCGACACCGTCGTCACCTTCCCGGTCGGCGAGCTCATCGCGAGCGCGACGGTCGTGCATGTCGCGCCGTTCGGCGAGGGCCTCGCGGTCATCGCCGACCGTACGAGCATCCACCCTGTGGACCGCGCGTGGCCCGACCAGCCGGCCGATCCGGGCGTGCTGCGCGTCGACGGCCGCGAGGTCGCGATCCGCGACGCGCTCGTCGCGGCGACCGACGGCACCGAGCTGCACATCGGCGACATCCCCGTCCGCCCGGGCACCGACGGGTGGACCTTCGTCGTCGCGCACGTCGTCGACGGCGATGCCGAGGTCGCCGAGGGCGACGAGATCGAGCTCGAGGCCGACGGCGAGGCGCGCCGCGCCCTCTCGATCGGCCACACGGCCTGCCACGCGGCCGCCCTCGCCCTGAACCGCGCCCTCGCCGGCCGCTGGTCGAAGGCCGCCCGCGAGGATGCGCTGGGTTCGCCCGACTTCGACGGCATCGCGATCGCGACCTCGCGCATCCACGCCATGGGCTCGGTCGACCGCTACCGGCTCAACAAGTCGCTCCGTCGCGCCGGCTTCGACGCGACCGGGCTCGGCGACGAGCTCGACGCGCTCGCGGCCTCCGTCGACGCGACGCTCGCCGAGTGGGTCGCCGCCGACGCGCGCGTCCGCGTCGAGCGCGTGGGCGAGCACCTGAGCGACCGGCGCACCTGGGTGTGCGAGCTGCCCGAGGGCTCGGCACGCATCCCGTGCGGCGGCACGCACGCCGGTTCGCTCGGCGAGCTCGGCGCCGTGCACGTGGCGTTCGAGCTCGGCGACGACGCCGGCACGCCGGTGCTCACGATGACCACCACCGCGCAGCCCGGCGCCGCCTGAGCGTTCCTCGGCGGCGAGGTCGGCGTGCGGGGTTAGCATGTCGGGCGTGGGTATTCGCATCGAGAAGGTCGATCTGCCCGGGATCGGCTTCCGCCACGACCTCGTGACCGAGGGCGGGCGGCGCATCAGCGTGGTGTCGCACCGGGACGGCGAGCGCGACCTCGGGGTCTTCGACGAGGACGACCCCGACGCGTGCCGCGACTCCATCCCCCTGAACGACGACGAGGCCGCGGCGCTCGCCGACGTGCTCGGCGCCTCCGTGATGATGTCGCGCCTCACGAGCCTCTCCGATGAGACCGCGGGCCTGTACACCGAGCAGATCGCCCTGCCGACCGATTCGCCCTACCTCAACCGCCCGCTCGGCGACACCAAGGCCCGCACCCGCACGCACGCGTCGGTCGTCGCCATCGTCCGCGACGGCCAGGTGATCCCGTCGCCCACGCCCGCCGACGTGCTGCGGGCCGGCGACGTGATCGTCGCGGTCGGCACGCGCGAGGGCCTCGACGGCGTCGCCAACCTGCTCGCGCACGGACCCGACTGAGTCCGGGCCCGGGATGCACGAGACGACGCTGCTCCTCATCGAGGTCGGCGCGCTGCTCTTCGCCATGAGCCTGCTCGGGCGCCTCGCGATCCGCTTCGGAATCTCCCCCATCCCGTTCTACCTGGTCCTCGGGCTCGCCTTCGGCGACGGCGGCCTGCTGCCCCTCCAGGCGAGCGAGGAGTTCCTCGCGACCGCATCCGAGATCGGGATCATCCTGCTGCTCGCGCTGCTCGGGCTCGAGTACACCGCGCCCGAGCTGTTCTCGAGCCTGCTCACCTCGCGACGGGCGGGCATCGTCGACGCCGTGCTCAACGCCATTCCCGGCGCCGCGCTGGCGCTCCTGCTCGGCTGGGGCCCGGTCGCCGCCGTGGCGCTCGCCGGCGTCACCTGGGTCTCCTCCTCGGGCGTCATCGCGAAGCTGCTGCGCGACCTCGGCCGGCTCTCGAACCGCGAGACGCCGTCGGTGCTCGCGGTGCTGGTGATCGAGGACCTCGCCATGGCGTTCTACCTGCCGGTGCTCTCGGCGATCGTCGTCGGCGTGAGCCTCCTGCAGGGCGCGCTCGCGGTCGCCGTCGCGGTGGGAGTCGTCGCGCTCATCCTGTTCGTCGCGCTCCGGCACGGGCACGTCATCTCACGGCTGTTCCCCGCCGAGCACGCCGAGCCGCTGCTGCTCGGGGTGCTCGGCCTCGTGATGCTCGTGGCGGGTCTCGCCCAGGAGGTCAGCGTCTCGGCCGCGGTCGGGGCGTTCCTCGTCGGCATCGCCCTGTCGGGCCGCGTCGCCGCGAACGCCAGCGCCGTGCTCACTCCGCTGCGCGACCTGTTCGCGGCGACCTTCTTCGTGTTCTTCGGCCTCACGACCGACTCGGCCGCCCTGCTCTCGATGCTGCTGCCGGCGTCGCTGCTCGCACTCGTCACGATCCTGACCAAGCTCGTCTCCGGCGGGTACGCGGCGCGCATGGCCGGCGTCGGCACCCTCGGGCAGTGGCGCGCCGGCCTCGTGCTGGCCCCGCGCGGCGAGTTCTCGATCGTCATCGCGGGGCTCGCGGTCGGCGCCGGCGTCGAGCCGGCGCTCGCACCGCTCGCCACGGCCTACGTGCTCATCACGATCCTCGCGGGCACGTTCCTCTCGCGCCTCCCGGATGCCGCGTGGTTCCGCTCGGCGGTGCGCCGCCGTCGCCCGGCGCCCGGCACGGCCGGGGGCGCCGGCCTCACCGGCGCGCGCCCGTGAGCCGGGTTCAGCCGGCGGATGCCGCGTCGGCGGGCTCGGATGCGGGCTCGGGCTCCGGCTCCGACTCGGCGAGCAGCTCGCGCACCCGCGGCACCACGCGCGTGGCGTAGAGCTCGATCGAGCGCATCATGGCCTCGTGCGGCAGCGTGCCGTTCGAGTACTTGAGGTCGAACCGGCCGGCGCCGAGCGCGCGGAGCGCGGCGGCGATCTTCTGCGCCACGGTCTCGGGCGATCCGGCGTAGAGCGCGCCGTGCGGGCTCGCCTCGCCCTCGAAGTGCTCGCGCGTGACCGCGCCCCAGCCGCGCTCGCGGCCGATGCGGTTCATGATGATCTCGTAGTGCGGCCACAGCGTGTCGAGGGCCTCGTCGTCGGTGTCGGCGATGATGCCGGGCGAGTGCACGGCGATGGGCTGCGGCTCGTGCCCGAACTGCGCGAGCGCCTTGCGGTAGAGCTCGGCCAGAGGTGCGAAGCGCGCGGGACTGCCCCCGATGATCGCCAGCACGAGCGGCAGGCCGTAGTGCGCGGCCCGGACGACCGACTCGGGGCTGCCGCCGACGCCGACCCAGGTCTTCAGCCGGCCGTGCTCGACGCGCGGGTAGACCAGCTGGTCGGTCAGGGGGGCACGGAGCTTCCCCTCCCACGTCACGGGCTCCTGCGGCAGCAGCGCCGCGAACAGGTTGAGCTTCTCCTCGAAGAGGTCCTGGTACTGGCTCAACTCGTAGCCGAACAGCGGGAACGACTCGATGAAGGATCCACGCCCGAGGATCACCTCGGCGCGTCCGCCCGAGAGCCCGTCGAGGGTCGCGAAGCGCTGGTAGACGCGCACGGGGTCGTCCGAGCTCAGCACGGTCACCGCCGACCCGAGGTGGATGCGCTCGGTGCGGCCCGCGATCGCCGCGAGCACGACCTCGGGAGCCGAGATGGCGAACTCGTGCCGGTGGTGCTCGCCGACGCCGAAGAAGTCCAGGCCGAGGCGGTCGGCGAGCTCGGCCTCGGCGACGACGTTCCGAAGCACCTGCGCCTGCGCGAGCGGCTCGCCGTCGGCTCCGAGCGTGACGTCGCCGAAGGTGTCGAGTCCGAATTCGTAGTGGCGCGCCATCCGCTGCCCCTTCCATGGTCGATGCACGTGCATGCACCTGACGGAACCCCGTCGACCCCGAGACTATTCCGGGTCGCACCCCGCCGGGAATGCCGTCGGGCCACGTGACGTTGGCACGGATGACGGCGTCGCAAGGCGACGACGACGGGTCGCGCCATCCGCCGGCCCGGGAAGGGGCACGACGTGACGGATCGACCGGTGATCGGCATCTTCGGGGCCGGCAAGGTGGGCACCGCGCTCGCACGCCTGCTCGTCGACGCCGGCTACGAGGTCGTGCTCACCGGATCGCCCCGCCAGACGGCACTCGAGCTGCTCGTGGGCGTCGTCGCGCCGGGCGCGCGCGTGGCCTCGCCCGACGAGCTGGTCGCCGCCGCCGACCTCATCATCGTCGCCGTGCCGTTCGGCAAGGTCGGCACCGTGCCCTGGGCGTCCTTCGAGGGCAAGGTCGTCGTCGACGCCACCAACTACTGGCCGCCCGTCGACGGCCACATCGCCGAGATCGACGCCGACGAGCGCTCGACGAGCGAGATCCACGCCGCCCTCAACACCGGCGCCCGCGTCGTGAAGTCGCTGAACCACCTCGGCTACCACGACATGGAGGACGACGCGATGCCGGCCGGTTCGCCCCTGCGCCGCGCGCTCGCCGTGGTCGGCGACGACCCCGAGGCGCGCCGTGCCGTGGCCCGGGTCATCGACGACCTCGGATTCGACGCCGTCGACGGCGGCGCGCTCGCGAACGGCCGGGCCCTCGAGCCGGGTCACCCCGCCTTCGGGCGCGAGCTCTCCGCCGCCGAGCTCTCGGCGCTGCTCGCCGCCGAGCGCGTGCTCGCGGCCTGAACCCGCTGGCGCAGGTCGACGAGGCCGATGAACAGCGCCACCAGGAGCAGCGCGCCGACCGCGGCCATGCCGACCGCGTAGGCCGTGTGGAACACGTCGATGCGCGCCTCCTCGCCCTGCACGCGGAAGATCGTGGAGTAGAAGAGCGAGAGCGCGATCGCCGTGCCGATCGCCGTGCCGATGCGCTGGCCGAGCTGGCCGACCGAGCCGGCGAGCCCGCCCTCGTCGACCGGCACCTCGGCGAGCGCGAGCACCTGGTTCGGCGCGATCACGAAGCCGCCTCCGGCGCCCGCGATGAGCATGACGCCCGCCATCAGCCACGGGGTGAGCCCGGGCGGGGTCGCGATCGCCACGAGCACGAGCAGGCCGAAGCCGAGCAGGAGCAGGATGAGCCCGCCAACGACGAGCACCCGGCCCATCCGCCCCACGAGCCGCCCGCCCAGCCACGACGTGACGGCGCTGGCCAGCGCGAACCCGATCGTCACCATGCCGGCGAACACGGGGGCCAGCCCCAGGCCCTGCTGCAGGAACAGGTTCGTGAGCAGGAACGTCGAGGGCATGGCCGCGAAGTAGGCGGTCGCGAGCATCGTGCCGTTGCGGTACGAGCGGCGGGAGAACAGGTCGAGCGGCACGAGCGGCGCGCGACCCGACGCCGCGTAGCGCCGCTCCCACAGCACGAACGCGCCGGCCGCCGCGGCGAACGCGACGAGCGTCCACCACCGAGCGGGATCGTCGTCGGGCGAGCCGGTCGTGAACAGGAACGGCCACATGAGGCACACCACCGCGATGCCGAAGAGCACGACGCCGACGGGGTCGAGGGAGATCCGGGCGCGCTCACCCGCCGGGCGTCCCGGGAGGAGCCAGGCCGCGAACACGATCGCGAGGAGGGCGAGCGGCACGTTCATCCAGAAGATGCCGCGCCATCCGTCCTCCGGCCCCCCGATCGCGATCGCGAGACCCCCGAGCGTCGGGCCGAACGCGGTCGCGATGCCGATCGTCGCGCCGAACAGGCCGAACGCGGCGCCCCGCTCGGCGCCCTGGAACAGCTGCTGCACGAGCCCCAGCACCTGCGGCATCTGGATGCCCGCGGCCACGCCCTGGAGCAGGCGGCCCACGAGCAGCACGCCGGAGGTCGGCGCGACCGCACAGAGCAGGCTCGTCGCCGTGAAGAGGCTGAGGCCCACGATGAACATGACCTTGCGCGAGCCCTGGTCGCCCAGCCGGCCGGCCGGCACGAGCGTGAGGCCGAACGTCAGCACGAACCCCGAGACGAGCAGCTGCAGCTCCGTTGAGCCGGCGCCGAGCGCCTCCTCGATGGAGGGCAGCGCGACGTTGACCTTCGTCAGGTCCATGATCGTGATCGCGGCCACGGCCACGCACACCCAGTACGCGCGCCAGCGCGTGTCCTTCACGACGGGGGCCTCGGTACTCGGCATCCGCTCCAGACTACGCCCGCGCCGCGGACGCCCCGAGGGTGGGCGGATCAGGGCTGCAGTCGTTCGAGCCGCCACCCGCCCGCGTCCGCACCGCGCTCGCGGGAGAACACGAGCCGGTCGTGCAGTCGCGACGTGCGGCCCTGCCAGAACTCCACGCGCCACGGCCGGAGGCGGAACCCGCCCCACCGCTCGGGCCGCCGGATCTCGCCGGCGCCCGCGACCTCCTCCTCGAGTGCCGCGACGCGCTCCTCGAGTTCGGCGCGCGAGGCGATGGGCTGCGACTGCCGGCTCGCGGTCGCCGAGATGCGCGACCCCAGCGGCCGGGTCGCCCAGTACGCGTCGGACTCCCCGTCGCCGACGCGACGGACCTCGCCCGTGACGATCACCTGCCGGTGCAGCGTGTACCACGGGAAGAGCACGGTGGCGACGGGGTTCGACTCGAGCGCCCGGCCCTTGCGCGACTCGCGGTCGGTGTAGAAGGCGAAGCCCCGGTCGTCGACGCCTCGCAGCAGCACGGTGCGGCTCGACGGCGTGCCGTCGGCGTCGATCGTGCCGAGCACCATCGCGTTGGGCTCGTAGACGCCGCGGGCGTCGGCCTCGGCGAGCCATCGGTCGAACTGCACGAAGGGGTCGGATGCCACGTGGGCCTCGTCGAGCTCCTCGGCGCCGTAGTCGGTGTGCCGGTGCAGGGCGTGCTCCAGGCGGGGCTCCGGGCGCTCGGGGTCGATCGCGTCGCTCATGGCTCCATTCTGCGGTCCGGGCGCCGCCGCACCCGGATGGCCGCGCTCAGCGGCCGCGATCCGGGGCCCCGGGCTCGGCGCGCAGGGCCGCGAGGAGCTCCGCGGCCGGGTCGGGCGCCCGTCGCTCGAGCAGGGCGTGGAGCAGGTGCGTCGGCTCGATGCGGCGCGCGTGGTCGGCCGAAGCGAGGGCGAGCGTGCGCCTGAGGACGGCCTTGGCACCGGGAGTGAACGGGAGCCGCGGCGCGCCGGCGGCCCGCCCGAGGGGCCCGAACGCGTCGGCCTCGACGCCGACGGCGGCGAGTGCATCCCGATCCAGCTGGGACGCCGCTCGCCGGGCATCGTCGGCGCCGGCGCCCACCTCGCGCGCGATCCCGGGATCGTGGAGGACGCCGATGAGCAGCAGGTCGGTGGAGACCCGGCGGTCGCCGCGGCGACCGGCCTCCTCGACCGCGCTGGTGACGGCGGCGCGCGCCGCTCGCGCGAAACGCTCAAACATGTCGGTCCTGCTTCCCGTGCTTCGCGTGGACGGATTGGCGCGTGACTCCGAGCGCCTCGCCGATCTGCTCCCATGACCAGCCGGCGCGGCGTGCCGCGGCGACGTGGGTCGCCTCGACGCGCTCGGCCAGCCGGTGCAGGGCGGCGACGGCGCGCAGGCCGGTCGCGGGATCGGTCTCGCGCACCTCGTCGGTCCGTCCGTCGATGTCCATGCCTGTCAGTCTGTGTTGACAGCGCGCTCGTGTCAAGTCAGACTGACGAGCATGTCAATCCAAACTGACACCCAGCCGTACGACGTCGTCATCGCGGGGGCCGGTCCCACGGGGCTCCTGCTCGCGGCCGAGCTCGCCGCCGCGGGGGCAGGCACCCTCGTGCTCGAGCGCGCGGCCCACCCCGACCCGACGCCGAAGGCCAACGGCGTCGTCGGTCGTGCCGCGATCGAGCTCCGACGGCGCGGCCATCTCCAAGGCACCGGCCTGCGCCCGGTCCGGCCGCCGAGATACGGCTACGGGCCATTCACACTCCGGCTCGGTGTCGTCGGCAACCCGCTGCACGTCCTCCCGGTCCCGCAGCGCCGGCTCGAGGAGATGCTCGAGCAGGGCGCCGTCCGGCACGGGGCGACCGTCCTCCGCGCCCACCGCCTCGACGGATTCGAGCAGGACGCCGAGGGAGTCACCGCCCACGTCACGACGGCCGACGGACGGACCGAGTTCCGCTCCGGCTACCTGGTCGGCTGCGACGGCGCGCACAGCACCGTGCGACGAGCGCTCGGGATCGAGTTCGAGGGCACCACGAGCCCGACCATCTCCCGGCTCGCGCGGATCACGATCCCCGACGAGCGCATCGTCCGGCACCGGCACGAGCTCGCCCTGCCCGACGGGGCCCGCCTTGCCCTGTTCCGACCGAACGTCACCGAGCACGGGACGATCACCATCGCCCCCGCCCGCGCGCTCGACCCGGCCGCGCCACCGGACCGCTACCTCGTCGCAACACAGGAACCGCGAGGCGAGACCACCCCGACCGAGGATCTCGACGTCTCCGAGCTCCGCGCGAGCCTGCGCCGGGTGCTCGGCACGGAGCTGCCGTTCACGGCGGCGCACGCGGCGCGCAGCGTGGTGCCGAACAGCCGTAGGGCCGAACGGTACCGGTCGGGACGCGTGTTCCTCGCCGGCGATGCCGCGCACGTGTTCAGCGCGGGCGGATCGGCTCTGAACGTCGGACTCCTGGACGCCATCGCGCTCGGCGAGACGCTCGCCGAGGCGCTCGATCGGGATGGCGACGAGGCTGTGCTCGACGGCTACGAGTCGCGGCGGCGTCCGGCCGTCGACCTCGCGCTCGCGTGCACACGCGTGCAGCACGCGTTGGAGACCGCCGGCGAGGAGGGCGATGGGCTCCGCCGCGTGGCCGGCGAGCTGCTGACCGCCCGGCGGTCCGCCCGCGGCATCGCCACCCTGCTCGAGGGGTGAGACGAGAAACGGCTGAACCCGCGTTTCCGCGGGTTCAGCCGTTCACGATGTCGTGAGACATCACAATGGTGGACCCAGGGGGATTCGAACCCCCGACCTTCTCATTGCGAACGAGACGCGCTACCAACTGCGCCATGGGCCCGAGCCGTGAACGACTCTACCATCCCCGGCGGGGTGGTCTTGACCACCCCGGCGGATGCCTCACACCGCGGTGCGACGACGGCGCAGCACCAGGTCGAGATCGCTCATGCCCGGCTCGGCGGCGTCGACGATGCCCATGCGCGCATACGGGCTCGCGGCCTCGGCGCTCGCACCGGCCCGCTGCGGTTCCTCGCTCGGCGACGTCGGCGCCGGCGATGCTGCCGGCGCGGACGCCGCGGGCGGCCGCAGCACGGGCACCTGCGGCTCCATGCGCTCGGCGCGCTCGGCCAGCTCGGCGCCCGCCGCGGCGCGCTTGAGCTGCTCGGCCTCGGTGATCGACGCCATCACGCTCGCCGCGATCGTGCCGCGCGAGAGGTGGAGCGGCTTCGGCAGGGGCTGCGGGGTCCAGCCGGCCGACGGCGCGGGCTCGGACTCGACCTCGATCGGCTCGAACGGCTCGGCCGCGGGAACGGCGACCGGCACGGGCGACGCCGTGGCGACCGGACGCCGGCGCGCGAGCACGACGAGGCCCGACAGCGCCACGACCACACCTGCCACGCCGCCGAGTGCGACGAACGGCGTCCCGCCGAGGGCGAGGACGACGAGCCCGGTCGCGCCCGTCAGCAGGGACGCCAGCAGAAGCAGCGAGCACAGCGCGCGACGGCGGCGCAGGCCGCGACGCGTGAGTCCGCGTGCGGTCGCCGGCGACGCGCCATCCGGCCCCGCCGACAGGACGGGCACAGGGGCGGTCGCGGCGGCGCGCGCCGCCCGCTCGGCCCGCTCGGCCCGCTCGGCCAGCTCGCGCGCGGCGGCCGCGGCGGCCTCCTCCGCGGCGATGCGCTCGGCGATCGCGAGGTTCTCGGCAGCCTGGGCCTCGAGGCGCGCGGCGAGCTCGTGCTCGTGCAGGATGCGTTCCTGCGCCGCGACCTCGCGGGTCGTCATCTCGACCCGCACCTCCTCGGGCGTCTCCGCGGTCTCGGCGAGGATGCGCAGCGTCTGCTGCAGCCGGACGGCGTTGCGCTCGGTTGCGAGGTACTGCCGCCGGCGAAGCCAGCTCGGCAGGAGGTAGGCGATCCAGAGCGTCGCGGCCACCGCCACGAGCACTCCACCACCGATCGCATCCATGCGACCACGCTAGGTCACGGCGGGTCGGCGCCGCCGATCAGGACGGGGCGTGTCAGCGATCCCCCACCCGAAGGGGGGTGAGCGCGGCCTCGCGATCGGCCGCCGGGATGGCCGCGGCATCCGCCGGCGCCCGGCCCTCGCGCCAGCGGCGCAGCACGCCCCCGGGCACCTCCTCGGCCACGAGCGCGAACGCGTAGTGGTCGCGCCAGTCGCCGTCGATGTGGATGAACCGCCGGCGCAGGCCCTCGTAGCGGAAGCCGAGCTTCTCGACCACGCGCAGCGACGGGCCGTTGTCGGGGCGGATGCAGATCTCCATGCGGTGCAGGCGCAGCGTGAGGAAGCAGTGGTCGGTCGCGAGCGCGACGGCCGTCGGCGTGATGCCGCGGCCCGCGGCGTGCTTGGCGACCCAGTACCCGATCGTCGCCGACGACAGCGAGCCGTGCGTGATCGACGACACGTTGAGCTGCCCGACGAGCTCGCCGTCCCACTCCATGATGAACGGCAGCGCGGTGCCGGCGCGCGCGTGCGCGGTGAGGTTGCGGATGCTGCCGCGTGTGTCGATGATCGACCCGCCGCCGGGATAGGTCGCCTCCCACCGGCGCAGCCAGCCGCGATTGTCGAGCAGCACCCGCTCCAGCGGCCGTGCGTCGCGCGCTCGGACGGGCCGGAGGGTCAGCGACCCGTCGACGAGGGTCGGAACGGATGCCGCGGGCACCTCAGCCTCGCTCGAGTCCGGCCGCGTAGTCCGCGAGCCAGGGCCGCAGCTCCGGGCCGAGGTCGTCACGCTCGGCGGCGAGCTGGACCACGGCCTTGATGTAGTCGAGCTTGTCGCCGGTGTCGTAGCGGCGACCGCGGAAGACGACGCCGAACACTCCCCCGGTCGCCTCGACGTCGCCGGCCATCTCCATGAGCGCGTCGGTCAGCTGGATCTCGCCGCCCTTGCCCGGCGCGGTGCGGTGGAGCACCTCGAACACCTGGGGCTTCAGCACGTACCGGCCGATCACGGCGTAGTTCGAGGGTGCGACCTCCTTGGCCGGCTTCTCGACGAGCCCCGTGATGCGGACGACGTCCTCGTCGTCGGTGGGCTCGACCTCGGCCGCGCCGTACAGGTGGATGCTGTCGGGGTCGACCTCGAGCAGGGCCACGATCGTGGCGTCGCGCTTGACCTGCTCATCGAGCATGCGCGTGAGGAGCACGTCGCGCGCATCGATGATGTCGTCGCCGAGGAGGACGGCGAACGGCTCGTCGTTGACGTGCATCTCGGCACGCAGCACCGCGTGACCGAGCCCCTTCGGGTCGCCCTGGCGGACGTAGTGGATCTGCCCCAGCTCGGTGGACTCGTTCACCTTCTCGAGCTTGTCGGTGTCGCCCTTCGCCTCGAGTGTGTACTCGAGCTCGGCGACCCGGTCGAAGTGGTTCTCGAGCGCGTTCTTGTTGCGCCCCGTGATCATCAGCACATCGGTCAGGCCCGCCTCGACCGCCTCCTCGACGACGTACTGGATGGCGGGCTTGTCGACGACCGGCAGCATCTCCTTGGGCATGGCCTTCGTCGCCGGGAGGAAGCGGGTCCCCAGTCCGGCAGCAGGGATGACGGCCTTCGTGATCCGATCTGTCATGGCCATCAGCGTAGCCGTACCCCGTGCCGGAACCGGCTGCGCCGCGGCCTAGGATGGCTGCCATGCCCGACGATCCCACGGTGGTCAAGCGCATCCTCCGCGCCGAGCTCCGCGAGCGCCGGCAGGTCATGCCGGCGCACGAGCGCGAGCTCGCGAGGGAGGGCTTCACGGCGCGCCTCCAGGAGCTCGTCGGCTCGACCGGTGCCCGCTCGCTCTCGTGCTACCTCTCGATGCCCACCGAGCCCGACACGCGCCCGTTCGTGCGCTGGGCCGAGGCGAACGGCATCCGCGTGCTGTTCCCCGTGACCCGCGAGGACGGCCTGCTCGACTGGACCGTCGGCGAGGAGGAGGACGAGGTCACGGGCCTGCACGGTATGCCCGAACCGGTCGGCGAACTGCTCGGCCCCATGGCCATCAACGACGTCGACCTCATCCTGGTGCCCGCCGCGGCGGTGGATGCCACGGGCATGCGCCTGGGCTGGGGCCGGGGCTACTTCGACAAGACCCTGGGTTCGATGGGAAAATGTCCTCCGGTGTATGCCATCGTCTTCGACGGCGAGTTCGTCGAGGAGGTGCCGCGCGAGGTGCACGACCAGCCGGTGAACGGCGTCGTGACGCCCACGCGCATCGTGGCGTTCTGAGCCCGGCGTACACCTCCAGTTCCACCGACGGATCGCCCGGAGTCCCCATGCCCACCTATTCCTACCGCTGCACCGAGTGCGGCGACGCCTTCGACATCCAGCAGGCCTTCACCGACGACAGCCTGACGGTCTGCCCCGCGTGCGGCGGCAGGCTCCGCAAGCTGTTCAGCGCGGTCGGCGTGACCTTCAACGGGTCGGGCTTCTACCGGACCGACTCGCGGGCGGGCTCGAAGCCGGGCTCGTCGGGCGGGGGTTCGGCGGATGCGTCGGGGTCGTCGTCGTCCGCGTCCGGCTCGTCGTCCTCCGGCTCCTCGTCCTCCGGCTCCTCGTCCTCCGGCTCGTCGTCCTCCGGCTCGGGCTCGTCGTCGTCCGGCGGCTCGTCGAGCGCCGCATAGCTGCAGCCGTCCCCGCCGCAGACCCCGACCACCCGAACGGAAAGGGAGCCAGCCGAGTGCTCAAGGGATTCCGGGAGTTCATCCTCCGAGGCAACGTCATCGACCTGGCCGTCGCCGTCGTCATCGGCGCCGCGTTCACGGCCGTCGTCAACTCGATCGTCGCCAATGTCTTCAATCCGCTCATCGGGGCGCTCTTCCGTGCCGACAGCCTCGACACGGCGCTCGTGCTGGAGATCCCCACGACGACCGGCGGCGTCGCCGAGGTCAGGTTCGGGGCGGTCCTCGGCGCGATCCTCACCTTCCTCATCGTGGCCGCCGTCGTCTACTTCGTGTTCGTCATGCCGATGAACCTCTTGAAGCAGCACGCCGAGGAGCGCCGGAAGGCGGGCGAGCCCAAGCCCGAGGATCCGGAGACCGAGCTCACGCTGCTCGCCGAGATCCGCGACCTCCTCGCGGCCGACCGCGCCGCAGGGCCCGGGACGCACCGCGCCGAGTGACCCGGCGCCCGCCGTTCACCAGTGCGGCGGGCGTTCGCGCGTGATGCGCTCGTCGTCGGCGCTGGCGGGCGCTCGCGCCACCTGCTCGTCGTCGTGCGCCCCCGGCACCGCCGACTCCGGCGCCGCATCCGTACCGGGCGCCGGCGTGAGCTTCGCCCGGCGTGCCCCACGGGTGCGCTCGACGCGCTGCCGCGGTTCCGCGTCGTCCCCGGTCATCCCGCCGCCGGCTCCTCCGACGGTTCCTCGGCGCCGCCGCCCTTGCCCAGCACCGCCGCGACGCGCTCGGCCACCGACTCGGGGTCGCCGAACAGCTCGAAGCTGTGCACGCGCAGGTAGTGCCATCCGAGCCGACGCAGGACATCGGGCCGCAGGCGCAGCGACTCGCGCAGGCTCTGGCCCGCGAGCGCCGGATCGGTTTCCACCACCACGGCCCGGCCGGCGGAGGCGGCCGCGAGCGACAGCGTGCCCCGGTGGCCCACACTGGTGCGGATGCCACGACGCTCGAGGCGGCGGGCGAGGTCGACCAGCATCGGGTCGCCGACGCCCGGCGCACGCGGCGCCGACTGCTGCTCCTCCGTCTGCGCGAGCACGTTCGCGAGCGCGATCACGCCGTGCCGCTGGCGGTCCGGCTCGATGTCGTCGGGTCGGAACGCCGACACGATGTCCATCGACCGGCGCGCCCGCGTCATCGCGACCGCGAGGAGCCGCTCGCCGCCGGGCTCGCCGAGCGAGCCGAAGTTGGAGAGCAGGCGGCCGTGCGGCGTGCGGCCGAAGCCGATCGAGAAGATCACCCGGTCGCGGCTCTGCGCGACGGCCTGCTCGAGCGTCAGCACCGTGAACGGCTCGGCGCGGTCGCGCAGGATGAAGTCCGACAGGTCGGTGCGCTTGGCGAACGCGGCGAGCACGGCCTGGTGCACGCGCGCCGCGTGCCGGGCGCTCGCGGTGATCACCATGAGCGACTCGCGCGGGCGCTTGACGGCGTGCTCCATGACGAGCTCGACGACCTTCGCGACCTCGGCGTCGAGGCTCTCGACCGTGCCGGTCACCGGGTCGGGCAGTCCGTTCCCGCGAACGTAGTGCAGGCCGAGGCTGCCGTGCCCGAGGAAGCTCCCCGCCCACGGCATCGAGACGATCCGCCCGCCGTAGAAGCGGCGGTTGACGAGCTCCGCGAGATCCTCGCCGCCCGCGCGATAGCTGCGCGTGAGCGTCATGGTGGGCAGCAGGTCGGCCAGTCGTGCGAGGGCGGAGTCGGCGTGCAGCGCGTCGACCCCGTGCTCGGGCTCGGGGCGATCCTCGGCGTCGGGCCGGATCGCCGTCTCGAAGCGCGTCGGCGTCTGCGTCACCGGGTCGCCGAACGCGACCACCTGCTTCGCCCGGCGGATGGCGCCGAGGTTCTCGGCGATCGTCGTCGCGCCGGCGTCGACCAGGACGACGGTGTCGAACGGGATCGCATCGTCGATGGCGGGCACCTCGTAGGGCGAGGCGAGCCAGACGGGCGCGAGCGCACGGAACAGGTGCGGCGCCTCCCGGTGCAGCCGGTCGGGCCGGACGCGGTCGCCGCGCAGCATGCGCCGCAGCCGCTCGGCCTCGTCGGGGTGGTCGACGATCGCGACGCGCCACGCCTCGGCCAACCGCCACGCGAGCAGCGGCCCGGCCGCGGTGGCGTGCGCGTCGTCGACGAGCCGGAAGTCGGCCTCGAGCCGGTCGAGCACGGTCGTGTTCGCGCCGAGCAGCGCGGGATCGCGTGCGAGCATCGTCTCGAGCACGGACTGCCACCAGGCCAGCTCGAGCTCGGAGGAGACCTGCTGCTCGGGGACGTGGCGCTTGGCGAGGTCGATGAGCAGCGGGTCGAGGCCGAGGCCGCGCAGCTTCTGCAGCAGCGCCGTGCGCTCCTGGAGGTTATGCAGCACCTCGGACTCGGCGGCGAGCCCGGCCAGCGTGGCCTCGAGGTCGCGGAGCGGGCGCGCGCCGAGCCGGCGCGGCGTCCCCTCGAGGCCGAGCGGGAGGTCGAGCGCCTGCAGGTCGGCGGAGACGGTGTGGTAGGCGACGTGCACGTCGTCGAGCCCGACCGGCACGCTCGGCACGGCTCCGGCCTCGGAGTACCGATGCCAGAGGGTGCGCTGCTGCTGGATGCCGCGGAGCGCGGCATTGAGGTCGCCGACGTGCACGCCCGGGCGCACGTACTCGAGCGCGAGGCGCTTGAGCCGGCGACGGTTCGCACCCGACATCCCGGTCTCGCGCCGCGGGGCGGTCGCGGCGATGAGCTCGCCGAGCGGGCGATCGTAGACGGAGGGCTGGAACTTGTCGAGCGAGTCGCGCACGTCGTGCAGCAGCCGGAGGAACACGCCCAGCTCGGCGACCGACTCGAACTGGCGCAGCCGGGTCTGGCCGATGAGCGCCCGCGCGCGCTCGAGCAGGCGCGGCAGGTCGACGCCGCTCAGGCGCTTGGCGAGGTCGTGCGCCGCCGTCGCCTCCTCGGACGTCGCGAACGCGGCGCCGTACCACGGCGAGTCGCCGGGGCCGTAGCGGAACTCGCCGAGCGCGGCGGCTCGCACGAGGTCGGCGGCGACCCCGTCGCGTCCGCTCGCGAGCGCGACGAGCGAGTCGCGGTCCAGCCGGGCCGTCGTGTCCGGGGGCGTGGACATCGCGGCGAGGCCGGCGAGCGCGGTCAACGCGTCGAGCACGGACGCCCGCAGCTCCGGGTCGCGGCGCGTGAGGGCCTGCCGGTAGTCCAGCAGCACCTTGCGCAGCCGCACGAGCGCGTCGTCGACATCCGCGATGCGCGGTTGCTCGGCCTTCTCGTTGCGGTTGATCGACTGGATGAGGTCGCGTCGGAGCCGCTCGGTCGTGACCGCGAGTCCCCCGAGGCCCACCTGGCCGAGACGGTGGGCGATGCCGTCGAGGCTCGAGCGACGGGCGCCGACGACGAGGACTCGCCGTTCGTTCGCGACGAGCGCGCCGATGGCGTTGACGATGGTCTGGGTGCCCCCCGTGCCGGGCAGCGTCTTCACGACGAGCGAGTCGCCCTGCTCGATCCGCGCGATCACCTGCTCCTGCTCGGAGTCCGCGTCGAGCAGCAGCCGGTCGGTCGACGGCGGACGTTCGTCCTGCGGCACGATCCGCGGCGGGTCGGCGGTCGTGGCGACCGCCGCGCGCGCGGTGGGGTTGCCGGCGATCGCGTCGATCACGGGGTGCTCGAGCCGCGCGGCATCCGCCCCCATCGCCGGGCCGACTTCGGCGAACGAGGAGACGACGAGCCGCGGCGCGACGTGGAAGGACGGCAGGTGCGAGGTGAGCCCGCGCAGCCGGTCGATCACCGGCTGGGGCTTGAACACGCCGTTCGTGATCGCGAGCGCGACGAACGCGTCGGCGTCGAGCGTGATCTGGAACTGCTCGTGCAGCTCGCGCGCGAGCGCGGGGTTGAGGAACGGCTGGCCCTTGAGCTTGAGCTCGAAGTCGCGGCCGTAGCGGCGGATGGCGAGGGGCCGCAGCAGCACCGGCGCGAGGTAGCCCTCCCCGCCGTGCTGCCACGACGCGAGGCCGATCGCGAGATGGACCGACTCGATGCCGCGCACGGAGCGCAGCTCGATGCCCTTCTGCGTGATCTCGGCCGCGGCGAGCCGGGCGTTGCGCAGTGCGAGCTCGTCGCGGATGAGGCTGGACAGCAGCGTGGAGTGGCCGGTGATGAACTGGGGCAGGCCGCCGGGATGCGTCGTCGAGAGTTCGAGTCGCGTGCGCGGCGTGTCCTCGAAGTGCACCAGCGGCGAGCGCCCGCCGAGCTCGCGGAGTTCGGCGTGCCATCGCCGCCAGCTGGGCTCGGCGACGTTGGATGCGACGACGCGCGGGTCGCCGACCGTGACGGCCTGGGGCGCGGCCGGGTCGCTTCGGACGCCCGATGACCCGCCCTGCACGGCGGCACGGGTCTCGGGCTCGTCCTCGAGGAGGTCGTCCTCGTCGTCGTTGCGATCGAGCCGTTGCACACCGACACCATACGGTGCACGCGGCCGATCTCCCGGAGCATCGCCGATGCCGCGAGGATTTCGATACCCACTGGGTATTGATACCATGGGGGTATCCGTATCCCCGAGGAGCACGCATGAAGTCCACCACCCCCGCCGAAGCCCATGCCGCGACCGACGCCTTCATCCTCGACGTCCGCGAGCACGAGGAGGTCGCGCAGGCCCGCGTCGACGGCGCCCACCACATCCCCCTGGCCGCGCTCCCGGAACGGCTCGGGGAGGTGCCGCGCGACCGCACGGTCTACGTCATGTGCGCGCTCGGCGGCCGGAGCGCACGCGCGACCCAGTACCTGGAGCAGCAGGGCGTCGACGCCGTGAACATCGACGGCGGCATCACCGAGTGGCACCGCGTCGGGCTGCCCGTCACGATCGGAGGCATCGCATGAGCACCATGACCGAGACCAAGTCCGACGCGCAGCGCCGCATCGCGAACCGGCTGAAGCGTGCGCGCGGCCAGCTGAACGCCGTGATCGACGCGGTGGAGTCGGGCGCCGACTGCCGCGCCGTCGTCACCCAGCTCGCCGCCGTCTCGAGCGCGCTCGACCGGGCGGGCTTCGCGGTCATCTCCACCGCGATGCGCGACTGCGCGACCGACCCCGAGGGCGCCGCCGGAGGCGACAAGCTCGACTTCGACGAGCTCGAGAAGCTGTTCCTCTCGCTCTCCTGAGCCGCAGCGCCCTCGCCTCCCCCCAGCGGGGGCGATGCGTCACGACGACGACGCCGGCCGGTGGATCACCGGCCGGCGTCGTCGCGATCTCCGGGCGCGCCGGATCGGCGCGGGAGCCTCAGGCCAGGCTCGCGAGCTCCAGGCCGTGCGCCTTGGCCACGCCCTCGTTGGTGAGCTTCCCGCCCGTGGCGTTCAGGCCCTTCGCGAGCGCCGCGTCGCCGGCGAGCGCGGCCTGCCATCCGAGGTCGGCGAGCTTCAGCGCGTAGGGCAGCGTGGCGTTCGTGAGCGCCGGCGTCGACGTCGCGGGGACCGCGCCGGGCATGTTGGCGACGCAGTAGTAGATCGCGTCGTGCACGCGGAACGTCGGCTCGGCGTGGGTCGTGGGTCGCGAGCCCTCGAAGCAGCCGCCCTGGTCGATCGCGATGTCGACGAGCACGGCGCCGCGCTTCATCGTCGCGACCATCTCGTCGGTGACGACCTTGGGCGCCGCCGCGCCGGGCACGAGCACCGCGCCGATCACGAGGTCGGCGTCGCGCACCTGGCGCGCGGTCTCGTAGGGCGACGAGGCGAGCGTCTTGATGCGGTGGTCGTACCGGGCGTCGAGCTCGCGGAGCTTCGCCAGCGAGATGTCCATGACCGTCACGTCGGCGCCGAGGCCGAGCGCGGTGGCCGCGGCCTGCTCGCCGGCGACACCGCCGCCGATCACGAGGACCTTCGCGGGCGCCGTGCCGGGCACGCCGCCGAGCAGCACGCCGCGGCCGCCCTTCGACGCGTGCAGCTCGGCCGCGCCGACCTGCGGGGCGAGCCGGCCGGCGACCTCGCTCATGGGCGTGAGCAGCGGGAGCGAGCGGTCGGCGAGCTGCACGGTCTCGTAGGCGATCGCCGTGACGCCCGAGTCGAGGATGGCGCGGGTGAGCGGCAGGTCGGCGGCGAGGTGCAGGTAGGTGAAGAGCGTGAGGTCCTCGCGCAGGAAGCGGTACTCCTGCTCGATGGGCTCCTTGACCTTGAGGACGAGCTCGGCCGCCCACGCCTCGTCGGCGGTCGCGACGATGTTCGCGCCGGCGGCGCGGTACTCGTCGTCGTGGTACCCGGCGCCGTCGCCGGCACCGGCCTGGATGTCGACGCGGTGGCCGCGCAGCGAGAGCGCGTTCGCTCCGGCGGGCGTCATCGCGACGCGGAATTCGTTGTTCTTGACCTCAGCGGGCACGCCGATGTGCATGGTTGGCTCCGAATGCTGTGTGGGTATGTACCTCTATCGTCGCCGCTTGTTCGCTGTTTCGAAAGCCGATCCGCACGACGTTCGGTAGACTCGATGCATCCGTCCCGAATGTTCGAAGGGAACCCCCGCCGTGAGCGATCTGCCGCAGTTCAGCGAACCCGCCCGCGTCGCGCTCGACGCGATCGACCGCCAGATCATCGCCCGGCTGCACGAGAACGCCCGCATCCCCAACGTCGAGCTCGCGCGCGAGGTCGGCATCTCGCCGTCGACGTGCCTTGCCCGCGTGCGATCGCTGCGCGAGCGAGGCGTGATCACCCGCTACACCGCGGAGATCAACCCGGCGGCGCTCGGCTACACGCTGCAGGCGCTCGTCTCGGTGCGGATCCGCCCGGGAGCGCGGCACCTCATGGAGCAGATCTCCGACGAGCTGCGCAGCGAGCCCGAGGTCGCGCAGCTGTTCTTCCTGGGCGGCAGCGAGGACTTCCTCATCCACGTGCGCGTGCGCGACAGCGAGCACGTGCGCCAGTTCGTGCTGAAGAACCTCTCGGCCAACCCCGCGGTCGCCCTCACCGAGACCAACCTCGTGTTCGAGCACCACACCGCGAACTCAGCGGGCCTGCGCACCGTGCTCTGACGCCGGCCGGGGCGGTGCGGATGCCACGAGGCGCCGTCAGCGGCCGACCGGCAGGATCTCGCCGAGGTCGAGTCCGGCGGGCGCCTCGAGCTGCTCGTACGTGCAGCTCTCGGGCGTGCGATCGTGCCGCCACCGACGGAATTGCGCGGTGTGGCGGAAGCGGTCGCCCTCCATGTGGTCGTACGCGACCTCGACGACCAGTTCGGGCCGCAGCGGCACGAAGGAGAGATCCTTTCCGGCGCTCCACCGGCTCACCGCGCCCGGCATGCGTCCCGTGCGATGAGCCTCCTGGTCGGCCCACTCCCCCCACGGATGGCTCGACAGGTCGGCCTCGACGTACGGCGCGAGCTCCTCGACGAGCGCCTTCCGGCGCGCCATGGAGAAGGACGCGGCGACACCGACGTGCCGCAGTCGCCCGTCGTCGTCGTAGAGCCCCAGCAGGAGCGACCCGACCACGTCGCCCGTCTTGTGCCAGCGGTACCCGGCGACGACGCAGTCGGCCGTGCGCTCGTGCTTGATCTTGAACATCGTGCGCTTGTCGGGCTGGTAGGTGCCGTCGAGGGGCTTGGCGACCACGCCGTCGAGTCCCGCACCCTCGAACCGTTCGAACCACTCGCGCGCCTCGGCGAGGTCGGACGTCGCCGGCGTGACGAAGACCGGGTCGGATGCGGCGGCGAGCGCCCGCTCGAGCCGGGCCCGCCGCTCGGAGAAGGGCCGCCCCGTCAGGTCGTCCTCGCCGAGGGCGAGGAGGTCGAACGCGACGAAGGAGGCGGGTGTCTGCTCGGCGAGCAGGCGCACCCGGCTCGCCGCCGGGTGGATGCGCTGCTGGAGCGCGTCGAAGTCGAGCCGACCGCCCCGCGCGAGCACGATCTCGCCGTCGACGACGCACCGGTCGGGCAGGTTCGCCTTGAGCGCCTCGACGAGCTCGGGGAAGTACCGGGTCATCGGCCGCTCGTTGCGGCTGCCGAGCTCGACCTCGTCGCCGTCGCGGAAGACGATCGTGCGGAAGCCGTCCCACTTCGGCTCGACGTGCCCGACATCGGGGATCTCCTTGACGGACTTCGCGAGCATCGGCGAGACGGGCGGCATCACGGGCAGGTCCATCCGACCATCATGCTCCCCACCCCCGGCATGCCGGCAGCCCCGCCGCGGGTCGGGTGGGCGCCCGCAGGACGCCGCATACCCCGGGGTAGCATCCGGCCCCGAGGCGGTCAAGGCCCTGCCCCGCCCTCGCGCGCGCGCGTACGGTGGGAGACGGCCGTGATGGACGAGGGGGTCCCGCGCGGCCCGGATGATTGGGGGATCACGATGTCCGACCCGCAGAGCGACGATCCGACCGCGGATCGCGAGATGGATGCCGCCCTCGAGGAGGCCGAGCGCAAGGCGCGCGCCGAGGAGGACGCCGACCCGGACGAGCGCATCGCCGTGCGCGACGAGGAGTCCGGGCGGATCACCGAGGAGCGTGCGCAATGACCTCCCTGCTCGAGGAACCCGAGCACGACGCGCGCGTCGGCGAGGGCCCACTGCCCTCGATCGGCATCTGGTGGCCGATGCTCGAGCGCTCGTTCCAGCTCGAGATCCTGGAACACCCCACCGCCCCGCTGCGCGTGCTCGTCGTGCGACGCATCTTCGAGTTGTGCGACCTCGACGACCGCCCGGTGCCGCGCTCGGGCGTGCGGCTCGGCGCGAACGAGCGCGCCTACATCGCGGGCTGGGTCCACGCCGTCGACTGGGCCTGAGCGGCGGTCGCATGGATCGGATCCTGTACGCGGGCGGCGAACTGCTCACCGGCAGCGAGATCGCCCAGGCGATCGTGGACTACGCCGCAGCCCTGGCGGGCCGGCGTTCCGCGGCATCCATCGACATCCCCATCCGGACCACGTCGGGCGGCGTCGCGCGCGCGCACCTGCTGATCGGCCCGGCGAGCCAGCTGGTCACGGAGCCCGTCGAGTCGGAGTTCGACGAGCTCGTGGACGAGGACCTGGTGACGCGGCTGCGCACGTCGGCGGCCGCGCTCGCCTCCACGCGGCCCGTCGTCGGCGCGACGGACGGCGACGACGAGATCGACGACGCCGACACCGACGAACTGGAGTGGCCGCCCATCCGGTGAGCCCTTCGCGGCTCAGGTCGGCCGACGCGTCAGGCGAGGTCGGCGTCGGCGTTCCGGCCGACCCCGTTCGCCTCGACGGCCGCCTCGGCCTCGTCGTCGTCGGCCGGGATCGGGATGATGCTGATGGGGATCCCCGGCCCGACCAGGAGCTCCGCCGGCTGCGGACGGCCTTCGCCGTGGTTGACCGTGATCCAGAGCGCGGTGCCGGTCGTGAACGCCTGCTCGACCGTCGCCTTGATCGCCTCGACGTCGGCCTGCCCGACCGAGTACTGCGAGCCGCCGTAGAGGATGTTCACGCGCTTGGTCACTCGTGCTCCCGATTGTGGTCGTTCTCGGTGCGCTCGGGTTCGGGCACGAGCACGAGTCCGCCGGGCGAGTTCGCGGTGGACATGAGCGCGTCCACCCAGATCCGGTTGATCGACGGCTGGCGCCCGCCCGCGTACTTGAAGACGAGCGAGACCCGGGGGTGCATCCAGATCGTGCTGCGCCCGTCGCCGATCGCCGGATCGTCGCGCCAGCTGAAGTAGAAGGACTCGCCGCGACGCAGCTTCGCACCGATGACGAGCTGGAGGTGGGCCAGCACGCGATCGTCGAAGTCGACGCCGAGCGTCGAATCGTAGGTGAGCTTTCCCACAGGCACCTCCGGCTGCGACCCGACTACCACCCCAGCGTATCCCGGGCGGAGATCCGGCCGACAGGGGGTTGCGGCACGCCGGTTCGACGCTGACGAGCACCGGCGCGCGTGTCAAGCCTCTGGGCGCCCTCGAGCCGCGTGGGTAGACAGGGAGGGAACCGGTCGAGAGGCCGTTCCCCACGTGCGCAGGAGGTTGACGATGACGACGAACCGCGAGAAGACCGGCGACACGCTCATCGACGTGGTGCCCCTGAGCGAGACGACGTGGCGCGTGTGCGACACGAGGTGCGACGAGGGCGACAGCCGGCACATCGTCGGCTACATCCACTCCATCGCGGGCGGCTACGAGGTGATGTGGATGCGTCCACGACCCGGGGTGACCTATCGCTACGCGACGTTCGAGGATGCCGTGCGCGAGACGTCGCGCCGGATGCGCCTCGTGCGCAGGCCCGGCTGAGCGGTGCCCCTGGAGGGACTCGAACCCCCAACCCTCTCCTTAGGACGGAGCTGCTCTTCCATTGAGCTACAGAGGCTGACCGGTCGAGTCTACCGGGCCGTCAGTTGTACCCGAGGACCACGATCGCCGAGGTGGAGGGGGCGAGTTCGTCGACGAACACCGGTTCGTCGTGTCGTCCGTCATCGGATGGCTGCGTCATCGCGGTCTCCTGCTTCGTGCGTGATCGTCTGGCAACGCTAGCCGGAGCTGCGTGGTTCGTCCACTCGCCGTCGTGTCGATCCTCATCGGTACCGCTCGCCGTCGCGTCGACGCCGATCAGGCCGGTGGGTAGAGGTAGAGGGCGTCGCCCACCGGGATGGTGCGGACGTGGTACGAGTGGTCGGAGTTCTGGTTGTACTCCTCGATCGTGACGGTGCCGTCGCCGTTGACCGACTGCACGTAGGCGACGTGGTTGTACGGGAACCAGGCGACCGCGCCGACCACGGGCTCGCTGCTGGTCGGCCAGCCCTTCGACTGCCACTCGTCGGCCCACATCCAGGCACTGCCCGAGGCGAGGTTGCTCCAGTCCCACTTCCACGGGGCGCTCGTGACGCCCGCATCGCGGTTCAGCCGCCACGCGACGAAGTCGACGCACTCGCGGTAGTAGTAACGCAGGGGCGAGAGACCGCCGCCGTAGTCGTCGGGAGTCTCGTACCACCACGGGTAGTCGTCGCCCTCGGCCTGCTGCGTGACCTTCGCGTACTCGCCGCTGCCGCGCGAGGCGAGCTCGGCCTCCCACGCGGCCTGCTCGGCGGCGGCGGCCTCGGCCGCCGCCGCGTCGATCTCGGCTTTCGTCGTGACCGCGAAGCCGTCGGCGGAGATCGAGGCGCCGGTCGCCGAGCCGGACACCGTGACATCCTGCGCCTCGGCGACGGAGAGGCTGAACGTGGTCTGGACGCCCGGCACGTGCCCGCCGGGAAGGAAGGCGTAGGCCGGCAGCGCGAGCGTGCCCACGAGGGCGGGGACGATCATGATCGTGGCCGCGACGCGCAGCGGACCGTTGCGCCGCCGCGTCGCGCTCGCGCGAGGGGCGGCGGCCGGACGGGCCGCCGAGCGCCGCGCCGCCGCGAGGGCGCCGCCGGCGCGGACGAGCGCCGTCGTGCCGGGCAGAGCTCGCGGCCCACGCCGTGAGCGACCGGCCGCCTTCACCGCAGGTGCCCCACCGGCTGCGGGCGCCTCGGGGGCGACGGCGGGCCCGACCGGTTCGGCCCGCGGGCTCCGGAGCTCGACGCGCGCGTCGGGCGATCCGGTGCGCTCGGCGCCCGGCCGCTCAGGAGCCCGGGGAGCCGGCCGCTCGAGTGCTCGGTCGGACGCGTGCTGCGGAGTCGCGGACGCGGGACGGGCGGTCGACCGGTCCATGTGACGCTCGGGCGTCCGATCGTCGGGACGCGCGGCGTCGCGGTACGGGGGCCGTTCGGGCGTCCGATCGGCCGGACGCGCGGCGTCTCGGTACGGGGGCCGTTCGGGCGTCCGATCGGCCGGACGCGCGGCGTCGCGGTATGGGGGCCGTTCGGGCGTCCGTGGGACCGGACGCTCGGCGGGGTGGTACGCCGCCCGCTGGGATCGCTCGGCCGGGCGTTCCGGCGACGGGTACGGCGCGCGCGCCGGAGCGGACGGGTGGGCCGAAGCGGACGGGTGGGCCGGAGCAGAGGCGGACGGTCGCTCCGGCGCGGGGGCGGACGCGGCGCGCTCCGGCGGCCGGGAGACGGAGCGCTCGGGCATGCGGTACGTCGCGCGCTCGCCCTCGTTCGCCGGGCGGCTCAGCGGGGCCTCCGCGGCACGACGCCCGACGGGCGGCTCCGCGGGGAGCGCCCGGCGCCCACTGGCCGGCGCGGATGCGGACGACTCGGGAGCGCGGCTCGGCGCGCCCCACGCGTCATCCGTCGATCGCGGGCGGTACCGACCCGCGTCTTCGCGCGTACGCGTGGCGTCGTCAGGCGGCTCGGCATGCCGGCGCGGGCGCAGGCTCGGGGGGTTGCCGGGCGTGTCGTCACCGTACAAGAGTCGTGAACCTCCGGGACCTGCGCGCGGTCTGGGGAACCGGGACGCAGGCTTGCTGCGGTCGTGGAGCTACAGGGGGCGCTCCGGACTCGTACCACCATAGGGCACGCGTCGGAGCCTTGTCACCGGTTCGCGTCGGGCGAGTCGGGCTCCGGAGCGCGGCGTCAGGCCGCCGAGCGGAGGAAGTCGCTCCACTGCGGCAACGGCCGCTCGACCCCGCGGACGACCCATCCGCGGCCGCTGGGCATGCGCGGCGTGACGCGGAGCGTCCAGCCCATCTCGGCCGGCGTGTGGTCGCCCTTGGCGTTGTTGCACCGGAGGCAGCACGCCACGAGGTTCTCCCAGGTGTCGCGTCCGCCACGCGACCGCGGCAGCACGTGATCGATCGTCGCCGCGGACTTGCCGCAGTACGCGCACCGGTGATCGTCACGGCGCAGCACGCCCCGACGGCTCACGGGCACCTGGTGCACGCGCGGGGTCCGCACGTAGCGCGTCAGCAGGATGACGCTCGGCCGGACCCATTCCCCGCTCGTGCCGTGCACCGGATTGCCCTCGTCGTGCAGGATCACGGTCGCCTTCTCGTTCATGACGAGCAGCAGCGCCCGCTTGAAGGAGACGACGGCGAGCGGTTCATATCCGGCGTTCAGCACGAGGGTGCGCATGGGGTGCCTCTCGATCGGTGCTGGATGGCTTCCAGCCGCGTGAAGGGATCGACGACCCGGATGCCGCGGGGCGGGCGGAATGCCCCCGGAGACGCGAAACGGGCACCGTCGTGATGACAGTGCCCGTCGGCATCCCAGCGCAGTCGCGACTCGGCTGACTGCTGCGCCGCTGGTCGTAGAGCGCGCGCGCACCCGCGGAATGGGTGCTGCTGCGCGGACCGACCATCGAACTTCCCCTACCCGGTAACCGGATCGTCAGGAGACAAGGCTACGACACGAATGGCGCGCCGGGTCACCCCGGCGCGCCATTCGCAGACACGCTTCACACGCCGTTCACATCTCAGATGCGCACGATCCAGTAGTCGCTCGTCCAGATCGGCTGCGTGCGCACGACCGTGCCCTCGTAGGGGGCGTGGAGGATCTGGCCATTGCCGGCGTAGAACCCGATGTGGCCGTCCATCACGACGAGGTCGCCCGGGACCGCCTGGTCGATCGGGATCTGGGTGCCCGCGGCACCCTGGGCCGACGACGAGTGCGGCAGGCTGATGCCGAACTGCGCGTAGACGTACATCACGAGGCCCGAGCAGTCGAAGCCGGCGGGCGTCGCGCCGCCGTAGACGTAGGGCACGCCGAGGTACTGCTGCGCGACGGCGAACACGCTCGCCGGGTCGGCCGAGCCGTACACGGCCGCGGGAGCCGAGTACTGGGCGGCCGAGGCGGCGTACGAGGCCATCTCGGCGGCCGCGGCCTGGCGGGCGGCCTCGGCGGCAGCGGCCTCCTCGGCGGCGCGCTTCGCCTCCTCGGCGGCCTGGATCTCCGCAGCCGTGGTGGCGGCGTACTCGTCCTCCGAGACGGGCGCCGCGATGACGTCGTCGCCGACCGTGACGTCCTGGGCCTGGGCCTGGGTCAGCCGGGTCTGCGCCGTCGCGCCGAACTGGATCCCGTCCGTGCCGGGCGCGAAGGCGTACGCGGGAATGGCGAGGGTGCCGACGAGGCCGGCCGAGACGGCCATGACGACGACGTTCTTCGCGCCGCCGCGGCGAAGCCGCCGTCCGAGCGAATCCCGCGGTGGGCGGGTGGGCGCCGCCGCGGATGGAGCCGGGGCGGGCGCGGCAGGCGACTCGCGCCTGACGAGGGTGTTGCGGGAAGTGGGCTTGGGGGCGTTGAGCGCGCCTGAGCGGCGCCGGGGGAATCGAGCCAAAACGTGTCCTCCGCCCCACGGTGCCGGAGCGCCGTCCCACCGGTTGCACCCTCAGGTGCGTCACGGGTATCGGGGCCGAGCGGTGGGCGCCGGAGGCGTCTCGACCCTGGTCCGTCGGCTGGCTGGTCGCCGTCGGACTCGATCGAGAATACGTGACACTCCGCCGAATGTCACATTTTCATCACGGTGCGGCGGAATCAGTCGCCGATGAACAGATGCCCGGCGGTCTCCACGGGCAGATCGAGCTCGTCGTCACGGCCCTCCACCCGGATGCGGACCAGGGGACCCTCGCGACGGGCCGAGACGGCCGATCCGGGCAGGAGGCCCGCGGCCTTGAAGCGGGCCAGCAGCTCGGGGTCGAACTGCGCGGGCTCGGCCAGGCGGCGGACGACGCCGCTCGCCTCGCCCCCGCCCTCGTCGAGCGCGGTGAGCAGGTTGCGCACCCCCTGCATGAACGGCGCAGCCGGCTCGACCCCGAGTTCCTCGAGGCCCGGGATCGGGTTGCCGTAGGGCGAGTACGTGGGCTGCCCGAGGATCTCGACGAGCCGCCGCTCGACCTGCTCGCTCATGACGTGCTCCCAGCGGCAGGCCTCGTCGTGCACGTACTCCCAGTCGAGGCCGATCACGTCGGCGAGGAGGCGCTCGGCGAGCCGGTGCTTGCGCATGACGTGCACGGCCTTGCTGCGCCCGCTCGGCGTGAGTTCGAGGTGCCGGTCGCCCGAGACGACGACGAGGCCGTCGCGCTCCATGCGGGCGACGGTCTGCGACACCGTGGGACCGGAGTGCCCGATCCGCTCCGAGATGCGCGCCCGGAGCGGCACGATGCCCTCCTCCTCGAGGTCGAGGATGGTGCGCAGGTACATCTCGGTCGTGTCGATGAGATCGGTCAACTCGCTCCTCCTCGGCCATGCGGCGCGTCCGACCCACAAGCCTACTTGGCCGCGCCGACGGCGCGCCCGGCCCCGGGTCGCCGCCTGCCGCACGTCCGGCCGAGGCCGTCCGCTCGACGCCGCGGCAGGCCGCGCGGGACGTCATGCGCCGCCACGGCGAAGGGGGTCCGCCGTAGGATCGGATCATGCCTGAGCTCGTGATCCCCTCGTCGATCCTGCCCGCAGACGGCCGTTTCGGTTGCGGCCCGTCGAAGGTGCGGCCCGAGCAGCTCGCGCACCTCGCCGAGGTGGGCCCGCGCCTGCTCGGCACCTCCCACCGGCAGGCGCCCGTGAAGCAGCTCGTGGCGCGCGTGCGGCGCGGCATCGCCGACCTCTACGCCCTGCCCGACGGGTACGAGGTCGTGCTCGGCAACGGCGGCTCGACCGCGTTCTGGGATGCCGCGGCCTTCGGCCTCATCGAGCGGCGCGCGCAGCTCGCCTCGTTCGGCGAGTTCGGCGCGAAGTTCGCCAAGGCCGCGGCGGCGCCGTGGCTCGAGGCGCCCGACGTGCGGACGGCCGAGCCCGGCTCGCGCGCCGACGCCGAGCCGCTCGAGGGCGTCGACGTGTACGGCTGGCCGCAGAACGAGACCTCCACGGGCGTGCAGGCGCCCGTCCGCCGCGTCGACGGCGACGCGGGCGCGCTCACCGTCATCGACGCGACGAGCGCGGCGGGCGGCATCCTGGTCGACCCCGCCCAGTTCGACGTGCTCTACTTCGCGCCGCAGAAGAACTTCGCCTCCGACGGCGGCATCTGGTTCGCGATCATGTCGCCCGCGGCGATCGAGCGGGTCGAGCGCATCGCCGCGTCCGGCCGCTACATCCCCGAGTTCCTCTCGCTGAAGAACGCGGTCGACAACTCGCGCCTCGAGCAGACCCTGAACACCCCCGCCCTGGCGACGCTGATCCTCCTCGAGAGCCAGCTCGAGTGGATGAACGCCTCGGGGGGCCTCGCCTGGGCCGACGCCCGCACGCGCGAGTCGTCGGGCGTGCTCTACAAGTGGGCCGCCTCGCGCGACGGCGCGACCCCCTTCGTGGCCGACCCCGCGCACCGGTCGCAGGTCGTCGTCACGATCGACTTCGACGAGTCGACGGATGCCGCGGCGCTCGCCAGGACGCTGCGGGCCAACGGCATCGTCGACACCGAGCCGTACCGCAAGCTCGGCCGCAACCAGCTGCGGGTCGCGACCTTCACCGCGATCGAGCCCGACGACGTCCGCGCGCTCACCGCGTCGCTCGACTGGGTGCTCGACCAGGCCCGGTAGGGTGACCGCCATGCGGCTGTGGCTGTCCGAGTCCGAGCGGCGCCCCGATCCGGCGCCGGCGCGGACCGACGCGCGCAAGGCGCTGCTCGCGGGCACCGCAGCCTGGATCGTCGCACTCGTCGCGTCGATCGCGCTGCGCGAGCCCCTCGCCGACGCCGGCTTCGCGTGGTTCACGACCGCGGCCGCGATCGGCGTCGCGCTCGGCGTCGTCGGCCTCGTGGTGGTGCAGCTGCGCCGTCGGCGCGGACGCGACGCCGACGAGGAGTAGGCGCGGCCTACTCCTCCTCGTCGAGCGAGTCGATGTCGATGCCGTCGAACGCGTCGTCGCCGTCGGCGCCGGCGTCGCCGAACTCCTCGCCGAGCTCGTCGGCGTCGAAGTCGTCGGCGTCGTCGTCGAACTCATCGCCCTCGAGCTCGCCCTCGGCGTCTTCGCCCTCCTCGGCCGGGCCTTCGACCTCGTCCTCGTCGCCGGGCTCCCCGGCCTCGCGCGCCTCGGCGGCCGCGGCGGCCTGGGCGGCCCGGTACTCGGCGAGCCGATCCGACCACGGAACCCACTCGGGAGCGAGCAGCGCGCGTGCACCGGGCATCAACTCGGTCTCGAGGACCGTGGGCTCGCCGCCCTCGACGCGCGCGAGCGTCACGCTCCAGTGCCATCCCGGATACCCGGAGAGGTCGGCCGCGAAGTGCAGCGACAGCACGTGCTCGCCCTCGACCACGTGCCCGATCACCGAACCGACGGTCTCGGGCGCGGTGACCTCGAGGAGGGCCCGCTGCGCGAGGTCGACAGAGGCGAGGAGCACCTCGTCGGCGACCGCCGGCTCGGCAGGCGCCTCGTCGGCGACCGCCGGCTCGGCAGGCGAATCCTCGCCGGGCGACTCGTCGACGGCAGCAGGTCCGGCGCTCGCCTCGTCGGCGACCGCCGGCTCGGCGAGCGCCTCCACGGGCTCGGGGACGTCAGGCATCCAGCTCGTCCGCGACCTTGCGCAGCAGCGCCGCGATCTTCCGGCTGTGCGCGTTGTCGGGGTACCGGCCGCGCTTGAGGTTCGCCCCGATGCCGTCGAGCACCTTGACGAGGTCCTCCACGATGATCGCCATGTCGTCGGCGGGCTTCCGGTGCAGGCGCTGCAGGCTCGGCTTCGCGTCGAGCACGCGCACCGAGAGCGCCTGCGCGCCGCGCTTGCCCTCGGCGATGCCGAACTCGAGCCGGCTGCCCGCGCGCACGGTCGCGCCGGCGGGAAGCGCGGAGGCGTGGAGGAAGACCTCCTGGCCGTCATCACTGCTGATGAAGCCGAACCCCTTCTCCTCGTCGTAGAACTTGACCTTGCCGGTGGGCATCGATGGAACTCCAGATCTGTCGTCGGCGTCGCCGGATCCCGTGGGCGACGTCGTCACCAAGTCTAGGGTCCGGCACCCGCGGGGACCTCCCGCTGGCTATTCTGGACGAGTGAGCACCCAGGGCCCCGTCACCGACCATCGCGCCGAGCGCATCCTCGCCTACATGGTCGCCGCCACCGTCGCGCTCTCGATCCTCGCGTTCCTCGCGGTCATGATCGGCACGCTCGCGGGTGCCGGCGCGAACGACGGCTTCAGCCAGGGCGCCTGGCCGGTGATCCTCGTGCTGCCCCTCATCGGGCTCCCCATCGGCTTCGTGCTGCTCATCGTCCTGCTCATCGTCAACGGCGTGCGACGCACGCGGGAGTCCCGGCAGGGCTCCGCCTGACGGCCATGCTGGTGCTCGCCGCGAGGCTCCGCGCACTGCCGCGTGAGGGGCTCGCCGCCGCACTGGCGACCCGCGAGTTCGACCACGCGGGGGTGCGCGACCTGTTCGACCTCGCCGAGGCGCTGACGGCGCCCGATGCCGTCGACCACGCCCTCGACCGGCTCGAGCGTCCTGCGCTGGCCACGCTCGCGGCCGCCGACGCGACCGCGGACGAGACCGGCTGGACCGACATCGCCGACGTCGCCGCCGAGCTGGTGCGACTCGGCGCCGCCGACCCCCTCGCGGCGGGAGTGCCCGGTGCGCTGGAGCTGCTCGCCGACCGGTTCCTCGTCGTGCAGGAGGGCGCTCGCGTGCACCTGCCGCCCGAGGTGCACGCGCGCCTGGCGGCCCGGCTCGGCGAGGACCTGCCCGAGGCGGCGTCACTGGCCGCCCCCGCGCCGCCCGTCGCCGTGCCGGCCGAACGCGCCGACCACGGCCTGCTCGAGCGCCGGGCGGCCGAGCAGGCCTACGCCACGATCAGCGCGACCGCCGAGCTGCTCGCGGGGTTCGCCGCGCAGCCCGCGCGCGAGCTGGCCAAGGGCGGCCTCGCGCTGCCCGACGCGAAGCGGCTCGCCGAGGCCACCGGCGTCGACCTCGCCGAGCTGCCGCGGCTCGTGCGTCGCGCGGTCGAGGCCGGCCTCGTCGTCCGCGAGGGTCCCGTCTGGCTCGAGTCCGACACGGGCGCGGCCTGGGTGCTGCTCGCCGCGGAGGAGCGGTGGATCCGGCTCGCGGCGGCGTGGCGCGAACGGATCCCGCCGGCGCTGCGCGACCTGGTGGTCCGCCGCAGCGACGCCATGAGCGCCAGTTCCATCCGCGACGACGTCGCCTGGTACTACCCCGGCGGCGGCAGCTGGCTGCGCGACGGGCTCGACCGGCTGCTCGAGGACGCCGAGGCGCTCGGCCTGGCGGTCGGCGGCGAGCCCATCGACACCGCCGCGCTCGTGCTCGCCGGCGACGTGCCCGGCGCGGCCGAGCGCCTCGCCGGCCACTTCCCCTCCCAGGTCGACCGCGTCTACGTGCAGCACGACCTCACGATCGTCTCCCCCGGGCCGCTCGAGCCCGGCCTCGACGCCCGGCTGCGCGGGTTCGCCGAGGTCGAGGGCCGTGACCTCGCCTCGAGCTATCGGGTCACCGCGGCATCCGTCAATCGCGCCCTCGCGGCGGGCGAGTCCGCGGAGTCCGTCCGCGCGTTCCTCGCGTCGATCTCGCTCACCGGCATCCCGCAGCCGCTCGAGTACCTGCTCGCCGAGTCCGCCGCGCGCTTCGGCGCGGTGCGCGTGAGCGCGGCCGAGCCCGGCGACGCGCCCGCGCGCTCGTCGATCCGAAGCGACGACCCGCAGCTCATCGGCACGCTCGCGGTCGACCAGAGCCTGTCGTCGCTGGCGCTGCGGCAGGCCGGGCCGCATCGGCTGCTGTCGCGGTTCCCGCCCGACGTCGTGTTCTGGGGGCTCAGCGACGCGCGCTACCCGGTCGCCGCCGAGGACGGCGAAGGCCGCATCATCCGGCTGCGCCGCCATCACGTCGCACCCCTGCCCGCCGCGGCCCCGCGTGCCGACCCGCTCGAGGCGATGCTCGACCGCCTCGCCGAGGCCGACGCCGACGGGGGCACCGAGCTGGCCTGGCTCGCTCGCCAGCTCGAGGCCGCGGCGCGCGCGAAGGAGACGCTGACCGTCACGGTCCGGATGCCGGGCGGCGACACCGCCGACTACCTGCTGGCGCCCGCGAGCGTCGCGAACGGCCGCCTCCGAGCGCGCGACCGGAAGGCCGACATCGAGCGCACGCTGCCGATCTCGGCGATCGCCGCCGTCGCCCCCGCGCCCGCCGGAAGCTGAGCCCGGATGGCGCGAGCCCGCCCCTCGGGGCGATCTCGGAGCAACCGGGGGTAGGCTGGACGGTCATGTCAGACGGCCCCCTGATCGTCCAGAGCGACCGCACCGTGCTCCTCGAGGTCGCGCACCCGCTCGCCGAGGATGCGCGGCACGATCTCGCGATCTTCGCCGAGCTCGAACGCGCGCCCGAGCACATCCACACGTACCGCATCACGCGGCTCGGACTCTGGAACGCCCGCGCGGCGGGGCACACCGCCGAGGACATGCTCGGCACGCTCGAGCGGTACGCGAAGTTCCCGGTGCCGCAGACGGTCGCCGTCGACATGCGCGAGACGGTCGCCCGCTACGGGCGCCTCGTGGTCGACCGCACCGACGACGGCGCGCTGCGCCTGCGCAGCGACGACATGCCCGTGCTCACGGAGGTCGCGGGGGCGAAGCGGATCGCGCCGCTCCTGACCGAGCGACTGGACGAGGCGAGCTTCCTCGTCGAGCCGTGGGCGCGCGGCCAGCTCAAGCAGGAGCTCGTCAAGCTCGGCTGGCCCGCCGAGGACCTGGCGGGCTACACGCCCGGCACGCCGCACGAGATCGCGCTGCAGGAGGACGGCTGGCACCTGCGCGACTACCAGCAGAAGGCGGTCGACAACTTCTTCGACGGCGGGTCGGGCGTCGTCGTGCTCCCGTGCGGCGCCGGCAAGACCCTCGTCGGCGCGGGCGCGATGGCGACCGCCAAGACCACCACCCTGATCCTCGTGACCAACACCGTCTCGGCGCGACAGTGGCGCGACGAGCTGCTCAAGCGCACGAGCCTCACGGCCGAGGAGATCGGCGAGTACTCCGGCCAGACGAAGGAGATCAAGCCGGTCACGATCGCGACGTACCAGATCCTCACCGCCAAGCGGAAGGGCGAGTACGCGCACCTGGCACTGCTCGACGCACTCGACTGGGGACTCGTCGTCTACGACGAGGTGCACCTGCTGCCCGCGCCCGTGTTCAAGCTCACGGCCGAGCTCCAGGCGCGACGTCGTCTCGGCCTGACGGCCACGCTCGTGCGCGAGGACGGCCGCGAGGGCGACGTGTTCAGCCTCATCGGCCCCAAGCGGTTCGACGCGCCGTGGAAGGAGATCGAGGCGCAGGGCTTCATCTCCCCCGCGGCGTGCTACGAGGTGCGCATCGACCTGCCGCAGTCCGAGCGGCTCGCGTACGCGGCCTCCGCCGACGACGAGCGCTACCGGCTCGCGGCCACCGCCCCGGCCAAGCTCGACGTGGTCCGGCAGCTCGTCGCGCGGCACGCGGGCGAGCGCATCCTCGTGATCGGCCAGTACCTCGACCAGATCGACGAGCTCGCCGACGCGCTCGGCGCGCCGCAGCTGACCGGCGCCACGCCGGTCGACGAGCGCGAGCGGCTCTTCCAGGAGTTCCGCGACGGGCGCACGCCCGTGCTCGTGGTCTCCAAGGTCGCGAACTTCTCGGTCGACCTGCCCGAGGCGACCGTGGCGATCCAGGTCTCCGGGTCCTTCGGATCGCGCCAGGAGGAGGCGCAGCGCCTCGGCCGCCTGCTGCGACCGAAGGAGTCCGGCCTGTCGGCGAACTTCTACACGCTCGTCGCACGCGACACGGTCGACCAGGACTTCGCGCAGAACCGCCAGCGCTTCCTCGCCGAGCAGGGCTACTCGTACACGATCCTCGACGCGCACGCGCTCGCCGCCTGAGGCCGACGGCGGCCCGGCACGGGCCGCCGTCGGCGGGTCGCGGTAGCGTGCCGCCTGCGGGCGCGGATGGCGCGTCCGAGGAGGGAGCCCGCCATGCCGCTCGTCACCTGCGACATCTCCATCTCGATCGACGGCTTCGCCGCCGGCCCCGACCAGACGAGAGCGCATCCGCTCGGCCGGATCGACGAGAACATCCTCCACGCCTGGATGTTCGAGCGTCGCGACGAGAACCGAGACGAGGTCGAGGCCATCGTCGATGCCGGCGCCTTCATCATGGGCCGCCACATGTTCGGTCCCGACCGCGGCGATTGGGACCTCGACTGGCACGGCTGGTGGGGCGACGACCCGCCGTACCACGCGCCGGTGTTCGTGCTCGGGCACCGCGAACGCGACGAGCTCGCGATGGCGGGCGGCACGACGTTCCACTTCGTGACGGGCGGCATCCACGAGGCGCTCGACCGGGCACGCGCCGCGGCCGGCGATCGCAACGTCGCCGTCGCCGGCGGCGCCGCGACCGTGAACCAGTACCTGGCCGCCGGACTCATCGACGAGCTGCGCCTGCACGTCGTGCCCGCGGTCATCGGAGCGGGCGAGCGGCTGTTCGACGGGGTCCCGCGCACGATGTTCGAACAGGTTTCATCGCGCGGCACGTCGCTCGTGACGCACCTCACGTACCGCCCCCGCCGCAGCACGGAAGGCCGGGCGCGCGCGTAGCGTCCGAGCCGCGCTGCGAGCGCCCGCCCGACTCAGGCGGGCCGGCGAGCGCGCCCGCGGTCGCGGACGAGTCCGACGACGGCGGCCGCGAGCCGATCGAGCAGGATCACGATCACCGAGAGCACCGCGATGTAGGCGAGCACCTCGAGCATCGCCACGAAGGAGCCGAGCGCGCCGAGCGCGTCGGTGTCGAGGAAGGGGTACGGGAACCGGTCGGGCACCTCGGGCAGCGCCAGCGCGCGCCAGAGGAAGATCATGCCGTAGGCGAACGGGTACAGCACCCACCATCCGATGTCGCGCCACCGGACCACGCGGTGCGGGCCGAACGCGATCCAGTCGAGCAGCACCATCACGGGCACGACGTAGTGCACCGCGAACAGCGCCCGGTTGGCGAGCTGGTCGGCGGGGTCGGCGACGACGAGCCCGGGCAGCGGGTTCTCGAGGTGGTTGAGCAGCACGTGCGAGACGATCATGGTGGTGAGGATCCACACCGTGACCCCGCCGCGCAGGCGCGGCGCCGGGGGCGCCGTCGTGGCGCGCCGCACCATCCAGTACAGCGCACCCGCGTAGTAGCCGAACACGATCACGTTGCTCTGGGTGGTGAAGTACGCGAGTCGGCGCTCCGCCGCGACGAGCCCCCAGAGCACGACCACGACGATGAGCACCCGCCACCAGAACTGCGGCGTCATCCACACGTTCACGCGCCGCTCGGCGACGTCTCGGTCGACGGACTGCTCTGCTGCAACGACCGCCACCGGCCACCTCCTCGTCATCGAGCGTGACGCGCTCAGGCGCGAGCGTAACGCACGAACAGCATGCGCTCGCCGGCGATCGCGTGCACGAGGCGCAGCGAGCGGGCCACCTCGTGCGCCGACGACGCGATGCGCGGCGCGTCGCCCGCGACGAGGGTGGGGCTCACGGTCACGCACGCCTCGTCGACGAGGTCGGCCTCGGCGAGCGCGCCGAACAGGCCCGGGCCACCCTCGGAGAGCACCGACCGCAGGCCGCGCGCCGCGAGCGCGTCGAGTGCGGCCCGCAGGTCGACGCGCTCGTCGCCCGCGATCACGACGTCGGCGACCCCGGAGAGCGCGTCGCGACGCTCGCGCGGCGCGCGGGCGTTCGTGACGACGATCGGTCGCGTGAGCGCCTCGGCGAAGAACGGATCGCTCGGCTCGAACGCGAGGCGCGAGGAGACGACCGCGAACCGGGGCTGCGGGTCGCGCCCCCGCGCCGTTCGCCAGGCCGCGTCGGGCTCGGCCACCGCGGCGCCGCCGTAACCCTCGGCGGCGACCGTGCCCGAGCCGACCAGCACGACGTCGGCGTGCGACCGGAGGACCGACATGAGCCGCTGGTCCTGGGCGTCGCCGAGCGTGCCGCTGCGGCCGCCGAGCGTCGCCGCGCCGTCGAGGCTGGAGATCATGTTCACGCGGCAGAACGCGGCCTCCGCTCGTGCGCCCGCGTCGACCACGTCGACCGCGTACGCGGCGTGCATGCGATCGGCGTCGAACGCGGCGCCGGAGCCGGCGATCACGACGCGCCCCCGGTGGGCATGTTGTGCTCGAGGAACACCGGCTCGCGCCATCCCTCGATCGCCTCGACCATGCGCACCGCGTCGACCGTCTCGCGCACGTTGTGGACGCGCAGGATCCGCGCGCCCTTGCCGATGCAGTACACCGCGGCGGCGAGCGACCCGGCGACGCGGTCGCGCCGGTCGCGGCGGCCCAGGCTCTCGCCGATGAAGTCCTTGTTCGAGAGGGCCACGAGCAGCGGCAGGCCGATCGCCGCGATCTCGTCGAGGCGGCGCGTCAGCTCGAGCGAGTGCAGCGTGGTCTTGTTGAGGTCGTGCCCGGGGTCGATCACGAGCCGCTCGTCGGGCACGCCGTGCGCTCGGGCGAGGGCGACCCGGTCCCGCAGGAACGCGGCGACCTCGGCCACCACGTCGCGATACGTCGGACTCGGGTGCGGCGTGCGCGGTGCGGCGAGGCTGTGCGTCACGACGAGCGTCGCGTCGGAGGCCGCGACGACCTCGGCCATGGCGGGGTCGTGGATGCCGGTGGTGTCGTTGATCACGTGCGCGCCTGCGTCGATCGCCCGGCGCGCCACCTCGGGATGGAACGTGTCGACCGAGATCACCGCACCCGACCCGGCCAGCGCGGCGACGACGGGCACGACCCGCTCGGCCTCCTCGTCGATCGGGATGGGCGGCCCTGGCGCGAACTTCGCGCCGCCGATGTCGACCCAGTCGGCGCCGGCCTCGACGGCGGCGTGCGCGGCCCGCACCGCGGCGTCGAGCGCGAACGTCTCGCCCCGGTCGTAGAACGAGTCGGGCGTGCGGTTGACGATGGCCATGACGGCGACCTGCCGGGTGAAGTCGAACTCGCGCGGGCCGATGCGGCGGCGCAGGGCGGGGCGACCGGCGCTCATCCGTCCGCCACGGCGAGCGCCGCGAGCGGCATCGCGGGGTCGATGAGGCGCGCGGGGTCCACGGCCGCCCGCGAGCGGATCAGGCGCTGCACGGTGTCGTTGACCTTCCACACGTCGACGTTCATGCCGGCGACGACCCGGTCGTCGCGGAGCCAGAACGCGACGAACTCGCGACCCGCGCGGTCGCCCCGGAACACCGGCGCGATCCCCGCGGCCAACGGCGCGTAGCCGGAGTACTCCATGCCGAGATCGTACTGGTCGGTGTAGAAGTACGGGATCTCGTCGTACTCGACGGCCTCGCCGGCGAGCGAGCGGCCGGCGGCCCGCCCGGCGTGCTCGGCGTTGGCCCAGTGCTCGGTCCGCAGGTGCGCGCCGAGGAACGGCAGGAGCACGCTCGCGACGTCGCCCACCGCGAGCACGTCCGCGTCGCTCGTGCGGAACGCGGCATCCGTCACGATCCCGCGGTCGACCTCCAATCCGGCGGACTCGGCGAGCGCGGTCTGCGGGATCGCCCCGATGCCGACCACGACGACGTCGGCGGGGACGATCTCGCCGCCCTCCAGTTCGACCCCGGTCGCCCGTCCGGCGTCGCCGACGATCCGGGCCACGCTCGTGGACATCCGCAGGTCGACGCCGTGCTCGCGGTGCAGCTCGCCGAAGACCGCGCCGGCCTCGTCGCCGATCGCCGCGTTGAGCGGCACGGTCTCGAGGCCGAGCACGGTGACCTCGTTCCCGTAGCCGCGGGCGGCCGCGGCGACCTCGAGCCCGATCCATCCGGCGCCGATGATCGCGATGCGCCGGCCGCCGGGCGCGAGCGCGTCGCGCAGAGCCGCCGAGTCCGCGACGGTGCGCAGGAGGTGGACGCCGGCGAGGTCGCCGCCCGGGCCGCCGAACGTCCGTGGCGACGCACCCGTCGCGATCAGGGCGCGCTCGTAGCGCAGCACCGATCCGTCGTCGAGCGCGAGTTCGTGCGCCCGGGTGTCGAGTCGCTCGGCGCGGCGCCCGAGGCGCAGCTGCACGCGGTGCTCGCCGTACCAGGCGCGCGGGTGCACGTCGATCGCGTCGCGATCCTCCGTGCCGGCGAGGAAGCCCTTCGACAGGGGCGGCCGGATGTACGGCACCGCCGTCTCGGCGCCGACGATCACGAGCGGTCCCTCGTATCCCGCTGCACGCGCGCCCTCCGCCGCGCGTGCACCGGCGAGTCCGCCGCCCACGATGACGAGCGCCCGTTCCGCGCCGGCCATGGTCACCACCCCGTTCCGCTCGCGATGTCGCCCCTGCCGCCGACGCTAGGCGCGTCGCGCTCTTCTGTCAAGACTCATCGCTTTTAGAATCGGCCCGAGTCGACCGATCCATGCAATTCCCAGCCAAGCCCCAGCCGGCATGCAGCAGAATCGTGGACATGAGCGACGGACCTCGCATCCTGATCGTCGACGACGAGCCCAACATCCGCGACCTGCTGACCACGAGCCTCCGGTTCGCGGGCTTCGCGGTGCGCGCGGTGGCCAACGGTGCGCAGACCATCTCGGCGGTGCTCGAGGAGGAGCCCGACCTCATCATCCTCGACGTCATGCTGCCCGACATGAACGGGTTCGGCGTGACCAAGCGGCTCCGCTCGGCGGGCTACACCGCGCCGATCCTCTTCCTCACCGCGAAGGACGACACCGAGGACAAGATCACCGGGCTCACGGTCGGCGGCGACGACTACGTCACCAAGCCGTTCAGACTCGACGAGATCGTCGCGCGCATCCGCGCCATCCTGCGCCGGACCATGCACGCCGAGGAGGACGCCGTCATCCGCACCGGCGAGCTCACGATGGACCAGGACACGCACGAGGTGCTCGTCGGCGACGTGCCGGTGGAGCTGTCCCCCACAGAATTCAAGCTGCTTCGCTACCTCATGCTGAACCCCAACCGCGTGCTGTCGAAGGCCCAGATCCTCGACCACGTGTGGGAGTACGACTTCAACGGCGACGCGGGCATCGTCGAGAGCTACATCTCGTACCTGCGTCGCAAGCTCGACCAGCACTCCACCGAGCCGCTCATCCAGACCAAGCGCGGCTTCGGGTACATGCTCAAGTCGTCGAAGTCGTAGCTCAGGCCCGGTACAGGGTGCCTGCGTAGACTCGGCCCGCCATGCACCAGACCCTCGCCGACCGGTGGAGCCGGATCTCGCTCCGGACCAAGATCACCGGCGTCACCGTGCTCATGCTGACGCTCGGCCTGCTGGTCTCCGGCATCGGCACGGCGGCGATGCTGCGCAGCTACGTCGAGAGCCAGCTCGAGTCCAAGCTCAGCGCGATCGCGTCGGGCGACTACTACAAGTACTTCACCCAGAACGGCGCCGAGCCCGACGACGACGCCAACCTCAGCGGACTCGACTTCAGCTCGTCCGACGACGTGTTCGTCGCCGTCTACGACCCCCGCACCGGCGAGTTCCTCGACCACAACTGGCGCGACCGCGACCCGTCGACCTACCCGACGATCCCCGAGCGCCTCACCCAGGTCGACGTGGTCGAGCAGAACCAGGGCGGCGGGTACCGGGTGTTCTCGCTGCGCGACTCCGCGGGCGAGCCGACGTTCCGTGGCGTGTACGCCCTCATGGACGCCGACGACCGGGGCGGGCTCGCGCCGATCATCCTCGCGATCTCCTCGCAGGACACCGAGCGCCTGCTCGCGGCATACCTCACGATCTTCCTCGGCTTCGGACTGGGCGTCGTGCTCGTCGGAGCGCTCCTGACCCGCATGCTCGTCACCTCGACCTTCGCCCCGCTGCGCGAGGTCGAGCGCACGGCGGCCGAGATCGCCGACGGCGACTTCAGCCAGCGGCTCGGCGGCGCCACCCCGAACACCGAGGTCGGGCGACTCAACCGGTCGCTGAACACGATGCTCAACCGCATCGACCGGGCGTTCCGCGACCGGGCCCGCACGATCGACCAGATGCGACGGTTCGTCGGCGACGCCTCGCACGAGCTGCGCACGCCCCTCGTCTCGGTGCGGGGGTACGCCGAGCTCTACCGCATGGGCGCGCTGCAGTCCCCCGGCGACGTGGCCCAGGCGATGGACCGCATCGAGAAGGAGGCCATCCGGATGGGGGGCCTCGTCGAGGATCTCCTCGCGCTCGCCCGGCTCGACGAGGCCAAGCCGCTCGACCTCGCCGAGGTCGACCTCGTGCCCCTCGCCCGCGACGCGGCGCTCGATGCCATGGCCGCGAACCCCGGCCGGACCGTGACCGTCATCGCGCCCGAGGACCTCAGGACCGATTCGACGGAGGTCGTCCAGGTCGACGTCGAGGTCGATCTCGACGCCGCGCCCTCGCGCGCGGCGGCGGGCCCCATCGCGCTCGCGGGCGCGACGCTCGCGCGCCTGCGCGGTCGCCGCGCGCCGACGGCCGCCGACGCCGGCGTCACCGCGGGACGCGCGCGACGGGGCGGGGCCCGCGGCACCGGGAGCACGCGCGCCTCGCGCGCCGAGGCGCGTGCCGCGGCCGCCGCCGGTCGGGCGGCCGCCGAGGCGACGGGCGCCGAGACCGCCATCGCCGCCTCCGCCGCGACAGCCGGCCCGCCGCCCGCCGAACTGCCGACCGTGCCCGTACGCCGTGCGATCGTGCTCGCCGAGGAGAACAAGATCCGGCAGGTCATCACCAACCTCATGGGCAACGCCATGCGGTTCACGCCCGACGACAGCCCGATCGAGATCCGCGTGTCGATCGACGACGCCGCGGAGCGGGCGATGCTCGAGATCGTGGACCACGGCGAGGGCGTGCCGCCGCAGATCCGCGAGAAGATCTTCCAGCGCTTCTGGCGCGCCGACACCTCGCGCACGCGCGAGACCGGCGGCTCCGGGCTGGGCCTCGCGATCGTCTCCTCGATCGTCGCCGCGCACAACGGGCACGTCGACGTCGTCGAGACGCCGGGCGGCGGGGCGACCTTCCGGGTGGCGCTGCCGCTGGCCGGCTCGGCGGCCGCGCCGCAGCCCGTGGCCACGGCCTGACGCGACGCGCGCCCGAGCGACCCGTCCTCCCCAGCCGCGGCCTGCGCGCGGCCCGTCGACTGCCTCGGCGCCGCCCTCCGTCTCGACGGCGACGCGCCTACGGTGGGCCGCGTACCCGAACGAGAGGAAACGGCACCATGACGCGTTACCAGGTCGACAGCGAGCAGGTCAGGATGGCCACCCAGAGCGTGCAGGGCACGATCGGGCGCGTGCAGTCCGAGATCGCCTCGCTGCTCGCGCAGCTCACGGGCCTGCAGGGTTCGTGGTCGGGCCAGGCGGCCTCGGCCTTCCAGGGCGCCGTCGCCGACTGGCGCGGCACGCAGCAGCACGTCGAGGAGAGCCTCGCTGCGCTGAACCGGGCGCTCGCCGTCGCGGCCGCGCAGTACGCCGATGCCGAGCAGGCGAACGCGCGGCTGTTCGTGCGTTGACGCGCCCACGTGCGCACACGACGAAGGGCGTCTCCCGGAGGAGACGCCCTTCGCGTGGTGCAGCCTGAGCCGCGGTCGGGACCTAGAAGTCCATGCCGCCGCCCATGTCGCCGGCCGGAGCGGCCGCGGCCTTCTCGGGCTTGTCGGCGACGACGGCCTCGGTCGTGAGGAAGAGGCCGGCGATCGACGCGGCGTTCTGCAGCGCCGAGCGCGTGACCTTCGCCGGGTCGATGATGCCCTGGGCGAGCAGGTCGCCGTACTCGCCGGTCGCGGCGTTGAGGCCGTGGCCCGCGGGCAGCTCGGAGACCTTGTTCGCGACGACGCCCGGCTCGAGGCCCGCGTTGAGGGCGATCTGCTTGAGCGGCGCCTCGATGGCGACCTTGACGATGTTCGCGCCGGTCGCCTCGTCGCCCACGAGCTCGAGCTTGCCGAACGCGGCCTTGCCGGCCTGGATGAGCGCGACGCCACCACCGGCGACGATGCCCTCCTCGACGGCGGCCTTCGCGTTGCGGACGGCGTCCTCGATGCGGTGCTTGCGCTCCTTGAGCTCGACCTCGGTGGCCGCGCCCGCCTTGATGACGGCCACGCCGCCGGCGAGCTTGGCGAGGCGCTCCTGGAGCTTCTCGCGGTCGTAGTCGGAGTCGGTGTTCTCGATCTCCGAGCGGATCTGGGCGACGCGGCCCGCGATCTGGTCGGGGTCGCCTGCGCCCTCGACGATGGTCGTCTCGTCCTTGGTGATGACGACCTTGCGCGCCTGGCCGAGCAGGTCGAGCGTGGCGTTCTCGAGCTTGAGGCCGACCTCCTCGGAGATGACCTGGCCGCCCGTGAGGATCGCGATGTCCTGGAGCTGGGCCTTGCGGCGGTCGCCGAAGCCCGGCGCCTTGACGGCGACCGACTTGAAGATGCCGCGGATCTTGTTCACGACGAGCGTGGCCAGGGCCTCGCCGTCGACGTCCTCGGCGATGATCAGGAGCTGCTTGCCCGACTGGATCACCTTGTCGACGATCGGCAGCAGGTCCTTGATGTTCGAGATCTTCTGGTTGGCGATGAGGATGTACGGGTCCTCGAAGACCGCCTCCTGGCGCTCGGGGTCGGTGACGAAGTACGCCGACAGGTAGCCCTTGTCGAAGCGCATGCCCTCGGTCAGCTCGAGCTCGGTGCCGAAGGTGTTCGACTCCTCGACGGTGACGACGCCCTCCTTGCCGACCTTGTCGATCGCCTCGGCGATGATCTCGCCGATCTGCGCGTCGGCGGCCGAGATCGACGCGGTGGCGGCGATCTCCTCCTTGGTCTCGACCTCCTTGGCGGCGGCGAGGAGCTCCTCGGAGACGGCCGTGACGGCCTTCTCGATGCCGCGCTTGAGCGAGATGGGGTCGGCGCCCGCGGCGACGTTGCGGAGGCCCTCGCGGACCAGCGCCTGGGCGAGCACGACCGACGTGGTGGTGCCGTCGCCGGCGACGTCGTCGGTCTTCTTCGCGACCTCCTTGACCAGCTCGGCGCCGATCTTCTCGTACGGGTCGTCGAGCTCGATCTCCTTGGCGATCGACACGCCGTCGTTCGTGATGGTGGGGGCGCCCCACTTCTTCTCGAGGACGACGTTGCGGCCGCGCGGGCCGAGGGTCACCTTGACCGCGTCGGCGAGCGTGTTGAGGCCACGCTCGAGGCCGCGACGGGCCTCCTCATCGAAAGCAATGATCTTTGCCATGTGTGTCTCTCGTCCCTTCCGGACGTTCGAAGATTCGAAGGGTTAGCACTCGAATCGAGCGAGTGCTAAACCGATTCTGGCACTCACCCGCCACGAGTGCAAGCGAGCGTCGACGGCCCCGACGTGCGCGGACATGCGGAAGCGCCGCCGTCCGGGACGGCGGCGCTTCCGGGGAGGGACTCAGGCCGGGCGAACGGCCTCGGCCTGCGGGCCCTTGGCACCCGAGCCGACGTCGAAGGTCACCTGCTGGCCCTCTTCGAGCACCTTGTACCCCGCCATGTCGATCGCGGAGTAGTGGACGAACACGTCCTGGCCTCCGCCGTCGACGGTGATGAATCCGTATCCCTTTTCAGCGTTGAACCACTTGACGGTTCCGTTCGCCATGCGTTGCTCCCATGTTGCCGATTTCCGAGTCGGCACGTGCCTTCCGCCTGTACCGGGCCGTCCGCCGTGCTGGCAGGCGCCGGCACGGCACTGCTGCATCACACGGGTACGAGCGACCGTTTCCAGATAGTCACAGCGCACGCGCGCCGCACAAGGGGGCCGGCGCCGCGAATGGTCGCAGAATGGCAACGATTCGGTCACCGGCGTCAGCCGGCGACCTGCTCGGCGTAGTCGGCGCCGAGGACGGCGACCAGCTGCAGGCCCTCGGCCGCGAAGTCCTCACTCAGTCGCACCTCGGCGCCCGGCAGGAGCTGGGCGACGCCGCGGGCCGCCCCCTCGAGGTCGGCGGAGGCGTAGTACACCACGGTCTGCTCGATGTCGGACGAGTCCGCGTTCGAGGCGACGCCGACGGGCACCCCGCCCGCGGCGAGCGCCTCGCTCGCCTTGGCCGCGAGTCCCGTGGTGGTGGTGCCGTTGAGCACCGTGACGGGGATGTCGGGGGCGACCGTCGGCGGGACCGTCGCGACCGGCGTCGGCGAGCCCGTCGGCGCGGCCACGTCGTCGAAGTTCAGTCGGTTGTTGAATACCGACACGGCCGCGATGCCCGCGACCGCGAGCACGACCGTCGCGAGCGCGGCCCAGCCGAAGGTGATCCACCGCGCCCGGCGACGCGCGGGCGCGCGGTGCGCGCCCACCCGCTCGATGCCGTGCGGGATCGAGTCGAATCGGTCGCGGGGGAACTTCTGCGCCATGGGTCCTGTCGAGGGTCGGGGCCGGGTCAGCCGAGCGGATGGCCGTGGGGAATCGTACGACGTGCGCGGGCGTCCGCGCGCGCGTCGCGCTGCCGTTGCAGCCGCTTGACGAGCATCGGGTCGTGCCGCAGCGCCGCCGGCGAATCGACCAGCGCGCCCAGCAGCCGGTAGTACCGCGCGGCCGACATGCCGAGCTCGTCGCGGATCGCATCGGCCTTCCGCGCGGCGTCGCGCCACGCGCGTGCCTCGAAGGCGAGGATGTCGCGCTGCCGGTCGTCGAGTCCGGCCGCGGGCTCCACGGCGTCGGCGGAGGATGTCCCGGGAGGGCCCGGGCGGTCCGGTCGGCGTGCCGCGTCCATCGCACCTCCATCCCGTGCTCGGCGTGTGACGCCATCCTAGGGAGCGGCGGCCGGGAACGACCCGTGCGCCACGCTCGGCGAGCGTGAACGGCCGCCCTCGCCGGCGCGGGAACACGCTCCGGAGGTCGCACGTTGCACCACGCGTCGCCGCATGCGCGACGATGGAGTGGTCCCCCCACGTGCACGAGGAGCAGAACCATGGCCTACCAGGTGAGCAAGTCCGACGACGAGTGGCGCGAGCAGCTCGGCGACGAGCGGTACGCCGTGCTGCGCGAGGCCGCGACCGAGCGCCCGTGGACGGGCGAGCTGCTCGACGAGGAGCGCGCGGGCGTCTACACCTGTGCGGCGTGCGGCGCCGAGCTGTTCAAGAGCGGCACCAAGTTCGACTCGGGGTGCGGCTGGCCGAGCTTCTACGAGTCGGTGCGGCCCGAAGCGGTCGAACTGATCGAGGACACCTCGCTCGGCATGGTCCGCACCGAGGTGCGCTGCGCGAACTGCGGCTCGCACCTCGGCCACGTGTTCCCCGACGGGTTCGGCACGCCGACCGGCGACCGCTACTGCATGAACTCGATCGCGCTCGACTTCGCGCCCGAGTCCTGAGCGTGGGGTCCGTGCGAGCGGCGGCGCTGGCGCGACGCTCCTGGCCGAAGGTGACGGATGACGCACCCGACGACGCCGAGCTGGCCGACCTCCTCGAGGCGGCGGGGCGGGTCGCCGACCACGGCGCGCTCGTGCCCTGGCGGGTGATCGCCCTTCGCGGTGAGGCGCGGCGGCGCCTCGGCGACGCGCTCGTCGAGGCCGCCGCCGTCGAGGGGGAGGCCGCGGCGAAGCTCGCCGCGAAGCCGGTGCGCGCGCCGCTGCTGCTCGCGCTCGTGGCGGTCGTGCAGCCGCACCCGAAGGTGGCCGAGTGGGAGCAGGAGGCCTGCGCGGCCGGCGTCGGCCACATGCTGACCCTCCTGCTCGACGAGGCCGGATGGGGCGTCATGTGGCGCACCGGCCCGCACACGCGCCATCCGGTGGTCGCCGGGATGCACGGCCTCGCCGAGGGCGAGCGGCTCATGGGGTGGCTCTACGTGGGCGGCAAGCCGGCCACCGGGCGGCCCGAGCGTCGTCGGGCGCCGGTCGCCGAGGGTCGCCTCAGCTCGCTGGACTGACGGGCGCCGGCGGCGCCGTGTGGCGAGCCGGCCGACGCGCGCTCGAGAGCGCGACCGCCACGAGCGCGAGCACCGTTCCGCCGATGGTCGCGAGACCCACGCCGTGCCCGGAGGTCGGCAGCAGCAGGTCGAGGGCGAGGGCCGCGGCGAGCTGCCCGGCCACGATGCCGAGCGCGAGCACGAGCACCCCCACGCGGCGCACGAGCGCGGCCTGCATGGCGATGAACACGCACCCGACGGCGCCGCCCGCATACAGCCACGGTTCGGCCGGCATGGCGGTGGGCCAGCCGACGGATGCCGCGTGCACGAGCAGCACGACGACGAGCACCGTCGTGCCCACGGCGAAGTTCACGAGCGTGGCCGCGAGCGCGCTCGACGCGGCGGTGCGGACGCGCCCGTTCATCGCCTGCTGCCACGAGACCGCGAAGCCCGCCGAGAACGGCAGCACCATGAGCAGCACGGGCACGGCGGCGGCCACCTGGGCCGACACCGCCCACCCGATCGCGGCGAGGGCCAGGACGGCGCCGGCCACGCGCGGGACCGTCAGCGGCCGTCGACCGCCGGGTCCGATGCCGATCGCATCGAAGACGACGCCGCCGAGCGTCTGCCCCGCGACGATCGCGACCGTGAACAGCGCGACGCCGAGCACGCCCGCCGCGATGCCCTGGGTGGCGACGAACCAGGCGCCGGCGACGCCGCCGAGCAGCATCCACCTCGCGAGCCGCCGCTCGCGCAGCGCCGCACGCAGGCGGCCGACCCCGCGGCGTCCCGCAGGCCACGCCGCGAGCACCGCGAGCAGGATCAGCAGTCCCGAGCCGAACGAGATCAGCGCGGCGACCGCGAAGTCGTCGAGCCGGGTCGCGAGCTGGCCGTTGATGCGCGACTGCACGGCCACGAGTGCGCCCGAGACCACGGTGAGCGCGACCGCGGCCCACATCGGCACGCGCGATCGCTCGGCGTGATGGTGCGGGTGGTGGTCGCCGAGCGAGGTCGGCGTCGACGGGATGGAGGGTGCCGCGACATCCGCGGGGCCGGGTGCGGGGGTGCTGGTCATGGAGCCGGCTACGGGACTCGAACCCGTAACCACCGCTTTACAAGAGCGGTGCGCTACCAATTGCGCCAAGCCGGCAGGTGTCCCCACATCCTACCGACCGGGTGCGGGGCCGCGCACGACGACGGCCCGGCCGCTGGGCCGGGCCGTCGAACGGGTCGCCGGGGCCTACTGCGCCGCGGGCGTCGGGGTCGGCGTGGGCGTCGCCGTGGACTCCGAGTAGCTCTCGCCGGCCGCCTGGAGCACGAACGCCTGGAACTCGGCGGAGTCCTCGAGCGAGCCGACGTACTGCTTGCCGTTCACGAGCACGGTCGGGGTGCCCGTGACCGAGTCGAGCTCGGAGTTCGGGATCGGGCCGGTCAGCGCTCGCTCCGTGGCATCCTGCACCCAGCCCTTGAACCGGGTCTGGTCGATGCACGAGTCGACCGACGAGGCGGCCCCGGCCTGCGACGCGAGCTTCTTGATCTCGTCGTTCGTGAGCCCCGTCGAGAGCTCCTCGGGCTGGTTCTCGAACATCAGCGCGTTGAAGTCGAAGAACGCCTCGGGCGAGTACTCGGCCACGCACGCGGCCGCGTTCGCCGCACGCAGGGAGTACTGCGTGCCCGCGGACTTGTTGGTGAGGATCGCGATCGGGTGCACCTCGAGCGTGGCGGCGCCCGACTCGACCATCGTGCGCATGGTCTCGTTGTTCGTCGTCTCGAACTGGCCGCAGTACGGGCACAGGTAGTCGATGTAGGTGACGATGTTGGCGACGGTGCCGCTCTCGTCGGGCTCGGTGGGCGTGGGCTCGCCGCCATCGGGGATGGCCGGCGTCTCGACGGCCTGGATGCCGCCCTCGCCGCCGACCAGCACGATGCCGTCGCTGGCCATGTTCTTCGGCCCCGGACCGCCCGCCGGCGCATTGCCGAGGACGAGCGCGACGATCAGGCCGGCCACCGCGAGGATCGCCACGATGACGCCGCCCTGGATCAGGAGCTTGTTGCGGCGGTCGCGCTTCTTCTGCTCCTCCCGGAGCAGCCTGGCCTTCTCGCGGGCCGCCTCGCGACGCTCGTTACGGGTGGGACGTGGCTGGTTCGGTCCGCCAGTGCTCATCGATGGTCAACTCCGGGTCGCTGTGTGAGCGCTCGCACGCGGGCACACGGGCACACGACAGGCGCAACGAACGAGTGTAGGAGCGATCGCTGTGAATCGCCCAAACGGCGCCCCGACACGCGCTGGACGCGGCCGCCGTGCGCCGCCGCCGTGGGCCCGCGCTGGGCCCGGGCCCCCCGGTCGTCACGATTGCCGGGTCGGTCGCGTCGCATGACATACTGAGGGAGCGTCGACATGGATGTCGGCGTTTCCATTCACTACGGATCGTCCGGCACGTACCTGCCGGTGAAGGAGAACAGAACCATGGCGTCAGTCACGTTCGACAAGGCCACCCGCCTCTACCCCGGTGGCACCCGTCCCGCCGTCGACAAGCTCGACCTCGAGATCGCCGACGGCGAGTTCCTCGTCCTGGTCGGCCCCTCGGGCTGCGGCAAGTCCACCTCGCTCCGCATGCTGGCGGGCCTCGAAGAGGTCAACGAGGGCAACATCTTCATCGGCGACCGCAACGTCACCGACGTGCCGCCGAAGGACCGCGACATCGCGATGGTCTTCCAGAACTACGCGCTCTACCCGCACATGACCGTCGCCGAGAACATGGGCTTCGCGCTCAAGATCGCCGGCGTCGGCAAGGAGGAGCGCGCCGCGCGGGTGCTCGAGGCCGCGAAGCTGCTCGACCTCGAGCCCTACCTCAACCGCAAGCCGAAGGCGCTCTCGGGCGGCCAGCGCCAGCGCGTCGCCATGGGCCGCGCCATCGTGCGCCAGCCGCAGGTGTTCCTCATGGACGAGCCGCTGTCGAACCTCGACGCCAAGCTCCGCGTCCAGACCCGCACCCAGATCGCCTCGCTGCAGCGCCGCCTCGGCGTCACCACGGTCTACGTCACGCACGACCAGACCGAGGCGCTCACCATGGGCGACCGCATCGCGGTGCTCAAGGACGGCGTGCTCCAGCAGGTCGGCACCCCGCGCGAGCTCTACGAGCGGCCGAACAACGTCTTCGTCGCGGGCTTCATCGGCTCGCCGGCGATGAACCTGTTCCACGCCGACGTGGTCGACGGCGGCATCAAGTTCGGCTCCGCGACGGTGGCGGTCGAGCGCGAGGCGCTCGCCTCCGCGACGAGCGGCGTCGTCACGGTCGGCGTGCGCCCCGAGGACATCCAGGTCTCGAGCACGCAGGGCGAGGGCCTCGAGGTCGTCGTCGACCTCGTCGAGGAGCTCGGCGCCGACGGCTACCTCTACGGCCACTCGACCATCGAGGGCAGGCGCACCGACATCGTCGCGCGCGTCGACGGCCGCGTGCACCCCTTCGCGGGCGACACGGTCTACCTGCTCCCGACGCCGAAGCACGTGCACGTGTTCGACGCCGAGTCGGGTGCCCGCCTCCTCGAGGCGCCGGTCGCCAGCTGACCCTCGCATTCCGCGATCGCGATGCCGGTCGGGCTTCGGCCCGGCCGGCTTCGTCGTTCCCCGGTACGCTGGGCGTGATGAGCGGCACACTCTCGATCACGTCGGCGATGACCGATCCGGCCCTGCTCGACCTCCCATGGGACCTCCCGCTCGAGGCCTGGCCGAGCGAGCACATCGCGGCGCTGCCGAAGGGCATCTCGCGGCACCTCGTGCGCTTCGCGCACCTGAGCGGCCATGTGGTGGCGATCAAGGAGACCACGGCCGAGATGGCGCGCGGCGAGTACGACATGCTGCGCATGCTCCAGCGACTCGAGATCCCCTGCGTCGAACCCGTCGCGGTCATCACGAACCGCACGGATGCCGACGGCGCCGAGCTCGCGCCCGTGCTCGTCACTCGGCACCTGCGCTTCTCGCTCCCCTACCGCGCGCTGTTCTCGCAGACCCTCCGCCCCGACACCGCGACCCGGCTCGTCGACGCGCTCGCGGTGCTGCTCGTGCGCCTGCACATCGTGGGCTTCTTCTGGGGCGACGTGTCGCTCTCGAACACGCTCTTCCGCCGCGACGCGGGCGCGTTCGCCGCGTACCTCGTCGACGCCGAGACCGGCAAGCTCTACGAGGGCGGCCTCTCGAACGGCCAGCGCGAGAACGACCTCGAGATCGCGCGCGTGAACATCGCCGGCGAGCTGCTCGACCTCGAGGCCGGCGGCCGCGTCGCCGACGAGCTCGACCCGGTGCGCATCTCGAACGGCATCGTCGACGCGTACCGCAACCTCTGGAGCGAGCTGACGGGCAGCGAGTCGTTCGGCGTGGCCGAGCGGTGGCGCATCAACGAGCGCGTGAACCGCCTCAACGAGCTCGGCTTCGACATCGAGGAGCTCGCGATCCGCACCGACGAGAGCGGTACGACGCTGCGCATCCAGCCCAAGGTCGTCGACGCGGGCCACCACCAGCGCCGGCTGCTGCGGCTGACCGGCCTCGACGCGGGCGAGAACCAAGCGCGGCGCCTGCTGAACGACCTCGACTCGTACCGTGCGGCGTACAACAAGCAGAGCCAGGACGAGGAGATGGTCGCGCACGAGTGGCTCATGCGCGTGTTCGAGCCCGTCGTGCGCGCCGTGCCGCAGGAGCTGCGGGGCAAGCTCGAGCCCGCCGAGGTGTTCCACGAGCTGCTCGAGCACCGCTGGTACATGGCGCAGCAGCAGGGCCGCGACATCCCGCTCGCCGAGGCCCTGACCGCCTACATCAACGACGTGCTGCGGCACCGGCGCGACGAGGCGACCGTGATCGGGCCGCCCACCGAGGCGATCACGACCGCGCTGCCCTCGATCGCCCCCGACACGACCGCGATCCCGGTGCACGACCCCGACGACGAGGGCGACTGGCGCCTCAAGGTCTGACCCGCCGCCGCGACCGCACCGCGCCTCCGAGGTGCACGAGCGTTCGCCGAGCGCGTGTAGATCCGGCGAGAGCGCGCGGGCAGGCACCCGCGTTCGCCGGATGTACACGCGCTCGGCGCACGGACCATCCGACGACGGCCGGCGGGTCAGCGTGCGGCGCGGAGCTTCGCGATCTCGTAGAGCGTGACCGACGCCGCGATGCCGGCGTTGAGCGACTCGGTCGCCGCGGAGATCGGGATGGAGACGATCGCGTCGCACGTCTCGGTCACCAGGCGCGAGAGTCCCTTGCCCTCCGAGCCGACCACGATGACGATCGGGCGGTCGGCGAAGTCGAGCCCGGGCAACGACACGTCGCCGCCGCCGTCGAGGCCGAGCACGAACACGCCGCGCTCCTTCAGCGACTTGAGCGTCTGCGTGAGGTTCGGCGCCATCGCGACCGGCACGCGCGCGGCCGCGCCGGCCGAGGTCTTCCAGGCGGCCGCGGTGACGCCGACCGAGCGGCGCTGCGGCACGATGACGCCCTGGCCGCCGAACGCCGCGGTCGAGCGGATGATGGCCCCGAGGTTGCGCGGGTCGGTGACGCCGTCGAGCGCGACGAACAGCGGCGTGAGCCCGTCGGCGAGCACCTCGTCGAGCAGGTCGACGGGGTGCGCGTACTCGTAGGGCGGCACCTTGAGGGCGAGGCCCTGGTGCACGCCGCCCTCGCCGGCGAGCCGGTCGAGCTCGGGCCGCATGACCTCGAGGATCGGGATGCCGCGATTGGTGGCGATCTTGACGGCCTCCTTCACGCGGTCGTCCATCTCGATGCGCGCGGCGAGGTAGAGGGTCGTCGCAGGGATGCGCGTGCGCAGCGCCTCGACGACGGCGTTGCGGCCGGTCACGATCTCGGACTCGTCGCCCGACTTCGATCGCCGCGCGGCCCCCGATGCGCCGCGCGGCGCACCGGCGCGCGCAGGGGCGCGCCCGCCCGCCTTCGCCGCGGCGCGCTCGGCGGCCGCCTTCTTCTTGTAGGCCTGGTGGTACGGCCGGTCCTCGGCCTTCGGCGTGGGGCCCTTGCCCTCGAGCGCCTTGCGGCTGTGGCCGCCCGTGCCGACCTGCTGGCCCTTGCCCTTCTTGCGCACCGCTCCGGCGCGAGGCTTTCCGCTGCTGCCCTTCATGAGGTGAGGCTCCAATGCGTTCCGGTCTGGCTGTCTTCGATGGTGATGCCCGCGTCCGCGAGTTCGGCGCGGATGCGATCGGCGGCGGGCCAGTCCTTGGCCTCGCGCGCGGCGCGGCGGTCGGCGATGAGCCGCGAGACGAGGGCGTCGAGCGCGGATGCCGCGGGGCCCGCGTCGGTCGACCAGTGGGGGTCGGTCGGGTCGATGCCGAGCACGCGCACCATCGCGAGGACCTGCGCGCGCAACTCGACGGCGGCGCCGAGGTCCTCGCCGTCGAGCGCCTGGTTGCCCGCGCCGACGGTCTCGTGCAGGACGGCGAGGGCCTGCGGCACGCCGAGGTCGTCGTCCATGGCCTCCGCGAACGCGTCGGGCCACGTGCCATCCGCGGCCTCGGCCGCATAGCGGGTACCGGCGAGACGTCGGTCGACGCGGACCAGGAAGGTGCGGATGCGCTCGACCGCGGCCTCGGCCTCCTCGAGCGAGTCGGGCGAGTAGTCGAGCGTCGAGCGGTAGTGCGCCTTGCCGAGCAGGTACCGCACGGCGAGGGGGGAGGCGAGAGCGGTGAGCTCGTGCGCGTACACGGAGTTGCCGAGCGACTTCGACATCTTCTGCCCGCCGACGTTCACGAGGCCGTTGTGCACCCAGTACCGCGCGAACGCCTGACCCGCCGCGGTCGACTGGGCGAGCTCGTTCTCGTGGTGAGGGAAGCGCAGGTCGAGCCCGCCGCCGTGCAGGTCGAACTCGGTGCCGAGGTAACGCGCGGCCATCGCCGAGCACTCGATGTGCCATCCGGGACGCCCGGCGCCCCACGGCGACTCCCACCCGGCCGAGGCGGGCTCCGTCGGCTTGTGCCCCTTCCACAGGGCGAAGTCGCGGGGGTCGCGCTTGCCGCGCGGATCGGAGTCGGCGGCGGCCTCCATGTGCTCGCGCGACTGGCGGGTGAGCTCGCCGTAGGCCGGCCAGCTCCCGGTGTCGAAGTAGACGTCGCCCGAGCCGTCCGGGGCCGGGTAGGCGTGGCCGAGGTCGATGAGCCGCCCGATGATCTGCTGCATCTGCGTGACGCTCGCGGTCGCGCGCGGCTCGTACGTGGGCGGGAGGATGCCGAGCGAGTTGTACGCGGCCGTGAACTCGAGCTCGTAGCGGTACGCGAGCGACCACCACTGCTCGCCGATGCCCTCCTCGGCGGCGGCGTTCAGGATCTTGTCGTCGATGTCGGTGACGTTGCGCACGAACGTGACGCGGTACCCGCGCGCGGCGAACCAGCGGCGCATGAGGTCGTAGACGAGCGCACTGCGCAGGTGCCCGATGTGCGGACTCGACTGCACGGTCGGGCCGCAGACGTACATGCCGACGTGCCCCTCCTCGAGGGGCACGAAGTCACGCAGGGCCTGGGCCTTCGAGTCGTAGAGTCGCACGGTCACCCCGCAAGCCTACCGGCGGGGCGGCGGCGCGGCCGGGCGATGACGGATGCGGCGCCGCGGCCTGGCACCGGCCCGCGGCGCCGCACCCGGTCAGGCCGGCAGGATCGTCGCCGTCGCGATCGCGGCGACGCCCTCGCCGCGGCCGGTGAAGCCGAGGCCGTCGGTCGTGGTCGCGGCCACGCTCACGGGCGCGCCCAGGATCCGCGAGAGCAGCGCCTCGGCCTCGGCCCGACGCGGCGCGAGCTTCGGGCGCGTGCCGACGACCTGCACCGACACGTTCCCCACGCGGAATCCCGCCTCGGCGAGGCGGCGCACGGTCTCGGCGAGGAACACCTCGCCGTGCGCGCCCGAGAAGCGCGGGTCGTCGGTGCCGAACATGCCGCCGATGTCGCCGAGGCCGGCTGCGGCGAGCAGGGCGTCGCAGATCGCGTGGGCGGCGGCATCGCCGTCGCTGTGGCCCGAGAGGCCGCGCTCGCCCGGCCAGTGGAGTCCGGCGAGCCAGAGCGGCGTCGCGGGGTCGTCGGCGAACGCGTGCACGTCGAGGCCGGTGCCGACGCGCGGCGCGACGGACATCGCGTGCGGGGCGGACTCGATCGCGCGGCGCGACGCGGCATCCGTCCCGGCCCGCTCGGCGACGAGCTGCTCGGCGCGGTGCAGGTCGGCGGGCACGGTCACCTTGAACGCCCGGGCGTCGCCGGGCACCACGTCGATCGGCACGCCGGTGGCGGCCACGAGCGCCGCGTCGTCGGTGGCCTCGCCCTCGGCGCGCGTGTAGGCGACATCGAGGACCTCGCGGGGGAAGCCCTGCGGCGTCTGCATGGCGGCGAGCTCGGACCGGTCGACGGTCTCGAGCACGCGTCCGTGCGCGTCGACGCGCTTGATGGTGTCGACGACGCCGAGCCCGGGCACGATGCCGTGGCCGCGGCCGCGCACGGCCGCCGCCACCTCGTCGAACACCGCGGACGGCGTGAGGGGTCGGGCCGCGTCGTGCACGAGCACGGTCTCGATGAGGTGCGGGAGCACGGCGAGGCCGTTCGCGACGGACTGCTGGCGCGTGAGGCCGCCGGCGACGACGTCGAAGGGGGCGGATGCCGCGGCGACCCGCCGGGCGAACCGCGCGCGCACCTCGTCGACGCGGTCCTCGGGCGCGACGACGACCACGTGCGGGACCTCGCGCATGCCGAGCACGGCATCCAACGCGACGCCGAGGATGGTGTCGCCGCCGAGCGGCACGAACGCCTTCGGCTCGGAATGGCCGAGGCGCGTGCCGCTGCCGGCGGCGACGACGATGACGGCGACGGTCGGGTCGTTCGCGTTCACGCTCCGAGCGTAACGCGCGGACTAGGAGGCGAGGACCTCGTCGAGCACGCTCGAGGCCTGCTCCTCGTCGGTCTTCTCGGCGAGCGCGAGCTCGGAGATGAGGATCTGGCGCGCCTTGGCGAGCATGCGCTTCTCACCGGCCGAGAGGCCGCGGTCCTGGTCGCGGCGCCAGAGGTCGCGCACGACCTCGGACACCTTGATGACGTCGCCCGATGCGAGCTTCTCCAGGTTCGCCTTGTAGCGGCGCGACCAGTTGGTCGGCTCCTCGGTGAAGGGGGCGCGCAGCACCTCGAAGACCTTGTCGAGGCCCTCCTTGCCGATGACGTCGCGGACGCCGACGAGGTCGACGTTCTCGGCGGGCACCTCGATGACGAGGTCGCCCTGCGTGACGTTCAGCTTGAGGTAGAGCTTCTCTTCGCCCCTGATGATGCGTTTCTTGACTTCAACGATCGTTGCGGCTCCGTGGTGCGGATAAACGACGGTCTCGCCAACCTCAAAAAGCATGAATCGGTGTCCTTTCGGCAACTTTCAGGATATCACACCGAGTTCCTGCTAGGGTTCCGCCTCCGCGCCCGGGAGCGGCCTCCGCCGTAGGCTACACTCGACCCGAACCCATGCGCGCGGGCTCCATGCGCCTGCGCGCACGCACGTCATTGGAGGTCCTGTGAAGGCGCGTCTCGCGGCATCCGCTGCTCTGGCTCTCGGCATCGCGATCGGCGGAAGCGGCTGCGCCATGATCACCTACCAGGCCACGACCGAGAAGTACGACGCGAGCGACGGCATCTCGCTCGACCTCGGCGACGTGCAGGTGCGCAACGCGCTCGTCGTCAGCGAGGACGGCCAGGAGGGCAACCTCGTGGCGTCGTTCACCAACACGGGCGAGAAGCGCGCCACGGTCGAGATCGAGGTCGTCGAGTCCGGCGAGACCGCGACGGTCGACGTCGGCGCGGGCGAGACGGTCTCGCTCGGTGCCGGCGACGAGGAGCCGCTGCTCATCGAGGACCTGGGCGCCGAGGTCGGCGGCCTCGCCGCGATGTACTTCCAGCAGGGCTCCGCCGAGGGGCGCGAGGTCCAGGTGCCCGTGCTCGACGGGCGCCTGCCCGAATACGAGGACCTCGTCCCGTAGACGTCTTCGGCGGGCGAGCGTCCGCCGACCCACGCACGAGAGCGGATGCCGCGGCGCGAGCCGTGCGGCATCCGCTTCGTCGTTCCCGGCCGCCTCGGCGGCCGCGGCCGTCACGCCTCGAAGCGGTAGCCCAGACCACGGACCGTGACGAGCTGCACGGGTTCCGAGGGGGTCAGTTCGATCTTCGAGCGGATCCGCTTGATGTGCACGTCGAGCGTCTTCGTGTCGCCGAAGTAGTCGCTGCCCCACACCCGGTCGATGAGCTGCCCGCGCGTCAGCACCCGTCCGGCGTTGCGCATGAGCAGCTCGAGCAGCTCGAATTCCTTCAGCGGCATGGCCACGGGCTCACCGTCGACCTCGACCGTGTGCCGGTCGACGTCCATGCGCACCCGGCCGCCCGTGATGATGCCCTCGTCGATCTCGTCGGGCTCGATGCGGCGGCGGAGCACCGCACGGATCCGCGCGAGCAGTTCGCGCGTCGAGTACGGCTTGGTGACGTAGTCGTCGGCGCCGAGCTCGAGCCCCACGACGATGTCGACCTCGGAGTCCTTGGCCGTGAGCATGATGATCGGCACCGACGAGCGCTGCCGGATCTCACGGCACACCTCGGTGCCGGGCAGGCCGGGGAGCATGAGATCGAGGAGCACGAGGTCGGCGCCGTCGCGATCGAACGCCGCGACCGCCGACGGCCCGTCGGCCGCGACCTCGACCTCGTAGCCCTCGCGTTCGAGCAGGAAGCTCAGCGGGTCGCTGAGGGCGATCTCGTCCTCGACGAGCAGGATGCGGGTCACTCGGTGTCTCCTCGGGCGGGTGCCGACGGCAGCGCGGCGGCGATGCGGGCGGGGGGTTCGGGGCGCACGGGCGCCGGCGTGGAGGCGACGGACGACGCCCCGGCCGGCCCGGCGGCGCGCTCGGCGTCGGCGACGCGCGCGGCGTCATTCGCGGGGGCGGACTCCGACCCCACGACGGGCCGCTCGGCCAGCGGCAGGCGGATCGTGAAGGTCGACCCGCGCCCGGGGCGCGACCACACGCGCACGTCGCCGCCGTGGTTCTGGACGGTGTGCTTGACGATGCTGAGGCCGAGCCCCGAGCCGCCGGTGTTGCGCGACCTCGCCTGGTCGACCCGGTAGAACCGCTCGAACACGCGGTCGAGGTCCTCGGGCGCGATCCCGATGCCCTGGTCGGCGACCGAGATCTCGACGGCGTCGCCGTCGACGATGACGCCCACGCCGACGCGGCCGCCCTCGCTCGAGTAGGCGATGGCGTTCGAGACCAGGTTGTGCACGGCCACGACGAGCAGCGCCTGGTCGCCGTAGACCTCGGCGCCCGACTTGGCGCGGACGGCGACCTCGACGCCCTTGGCTGCGGCGACGACGCGATTCTGGTCGACCGCGGCCGCGACGATGCGGTCGACATCGAGCAGCTCGTCGCGCCGCAGCGCGTCGCGCGCCTGCAGCCGGGACAGCTCGATGACCTCGCCCGTGATGTGCGCGAGGCGGGTCGACTCGACCGAGAGCCGGTCGGCGAAGCGGCGCACCTGCTCGGGCTCGTCGGCGGCGTGGTCGAGGGCCTCGGCGAGCAGGCTCACCGAGGCGATGGGGGTCTTCAGCTCGTGGCTGATGTTGGCGATGAAGTCGCGGCGCACCTCGTCGAGGCGATGCGCCTCGGTGCGGTCGTCGGCCAGGAGCAGCACGAACCGCGTGCCGAGGCGCGCGACCCGCACCGCGAGTCGCATGGTCGCGTCGCTGTACGGTCCGCGCGGCAGTTCGAGATCGGTCGCGATGGGCTCGCCGGTGCGGCGCACGGCCGCGACGAGCTCGACGAGCTCGTGGTGCGCGAGCATCTGGTTGCGCACGAGCCCCATCGCCAGCGCGCCAGGTGACGCGCGGAGCACGTTGTTCGACGGGTCGAGGACCACGCCCGCCGACTCGAGCACGTCGAGCACCTGGTCGACCCCGTCGGGGATCGTGGGAGCGACGACGCGCGCGGCGCTCTGGCCGCGGCGCTCGGCCATGTGCAGCACGACCGTGAACCCGGCTCCGAGCAGGAGCCCGAAGGTCAGCGCGGCCAGCACCGACCAGGTGGTGTCCATGGCACCACCCTAACCATGGGGCGCCCCGCCCCGACGCCGGGAGGTGCATCGCAGAGGGGTAGGTTGGGGAGTGTTCAACAGCACGGCACCTGCCGTTCACCTTCGAGGGCGAGGATGTCGCGAGCCGGTTGACGCCGGTGGTTCCCGCGTGCCCGACGCGGGGCGGAAGACCGAAGGGGTCGGAAACAGATGCGTGAGGTGTTCCAGCAGGAACTGCGCGAGGTCCAGGACGGGCTCGTCGAGATCGCGACGCTCGTCGCCGAGGCCATCGAGAAGGCGACCCGCGCCTTCAACGAGTCGAACGTGAGCCTCGCCGAGGAGGTCATCGCCGACGACCACCTCATCGACCAGCGCACGCAGGCGCTCGACGAGCTCGCGATCACGATCCTCGCGCGCCAGCAGCCGGTCGCGCGCGACCTGCGCATCGTCGTGAGCGCGCTGCGCATCTCGGCGTCGCTCGAGCGCATGGGCGACATGGCCACGCACATCTCGCAGCTCGCGCGCTACCGCTTCCCCGACAAGGTCGTGCCGAAGAGCCTGCGCCCGACGTTCGCCGAGATGGGCGCGCTCGACGTCGACATCGCGAAGCAGCTCGTCGAGCTGCTGCGCAACGAGGACGTCCAGCTCGCGGAGGAGATCCGCAATGAGGACGACAAGGTCGACGCGCTGCACCTCTCGGTGTTCGACAAGGTGCTCGGCGAGACCTGGAAGGGCGGGGCCGTCGACACGGTCGACGCGACCCTCGCGAGCCGCTACCACGAGCGCTTCGCCGACCACGCGGTCTCGATCGCGAAGAAGGTCCAGTACCTCGCCACGGGCGACTGGGTGCCCGAGACCGTCTGAGCGCTGATCACCGAGCGGGTCGAGGAGGGCGCCCGGCGCCCGTCCCGGAACCCGAGCCACGGCATGACGAAGGGCCGAGCGGATGCGACATCCGCCCGGCCCTTCGCTCGCGTCGGGGGTTCGACCTACTTCTTGCCCTGCGCCGCGACCGCGGCCGCGCCGGCCGCCGCCGCCTCGGGGTCGAGGTACTCGCCGGGCTTGGTCGGCATGAAGTCGTCGCCGAGCTCGTAGACGAGCGGGATGCCCGTGGGGATGTTCAGGCCCGCGATGTCGTCGTCGGAGATGCCGTCGAGGTGCTTCACGAGCGCGCGCAGCGAGTTTCCGTGCGCGGTCACCAGCACGGTCCTGCCCGCCTGCAGGTCGGGGATGATGTCGGACTGCCAGTACGGCAGCATGCGCGCGATGACGTCCTTCAGGCACTCGGTGCGCGGCATCTCGTCGCCGGAGAGCCCGGCATAGCGCGGGTCGCCGACCTGCGACCACTCGGCGTCGTCGTCGATGGGCGGTGGCGGCGTGTCGAACGATCGGCGCCAGAGCATGAACTGCTCCTCGCCGTACTTCTCGAGGGTCTCGGCCTTGTCGAGGCCCTGCAGGGCGCCGTAGTGGCGCTCGTTCAGGCGCCACGAGCGCTTCACGTCGATCCAGAGGCGGTCGGCCTCCTCGAGCGCGATGTTCGCGGTCTGGATCGCACGGGTCAGCACGGACGTGTGGAGCACGTCGGGCAGGACGCCCTGCTCGACGAGCAGCTCACCGGCACGCTTCGCCTCGGAGCGCCCGAGGTCGCTGAGCCGGACGTCGACCCAGCCGGTGAACAGGTTCTTCTCATTCCAGTCGCTCTGGCCGTGGCGCAGCAGCACGAGGGTGTAGACCATGCGCTCCAGCCTACCGGCGCGACCTCGGCCGCCTCGCGGCGCGGTCCTCGCGTGACGCGACGCGATGCGCGGGCGGGCGGATGGCGCGAGCCGGCCGCCGGCCGCCGGCCGCCTGCGAGACTTGGGGGCATGCCGGTCGGATCCATCACGCGGGGCACGACGAACACGAACCGCCTGCGTCGCGTCGACCGGTGGATCGCCGCCCAGCCGCAGTTCCGTCGGGCGGCCGATCCGCTCGTGGTCGACCTCGGCTACGGCGCGAGCGGGGTGACCGCCTTCGAGCTCGCCGACCGGCTGCGCCGTGCCCGCCACGACGTGCGCGTGCTCGGCCTCGAGATCGACCCGGCGCGCGTGCGCACGGCGACGGCGCAGCTCGCCGAGGTGCGCGCGGGCGACACGCCCTTCCCCGCCGACCTGCCGGTGTCGTTCGCCCTGGGCGGGTTCGAGGTCCCGATGCCCGGCGGCGCGCGGCCGGCCGTCATCCGCGCGTTCAACGTGCTGCGCCAGTACGACGAGGCGGAGGTCGCGGCCGCGTGGTCGCGCATGGCCGCCCGGCTCGCACCGGAGGGCCTCCTCGTCGAGGGCACGTGCGACGAGCTCGGCCGCATCGCGTCGTGGGTGGGCCTGTCGGATGGCGCGCCGCGCACGTTCACGATCAGCCTGCGCCTGCGCGACCTCGACGCGCCATCGGTCGTCGCGGAACGGCTGCCGAAGGCGCTGATCCATCGCAACGTCCCCGGCGAGCGCGTGCACGAGCTGCTCGGGGCGCTCGACCGGGCCTGGCGGATGCACGCGCCGCTGTCGGTGTACGGCCCGTCGCAGCGATGGATCTCGGCGACGCGCACGCTGCGCGACGAGGGCTGGCCGGTTCGCGGCGGCATGCAGCGCTGGCGGCTCGGCGAGCTCACGCTGGACTGGGCCGCGGTCGCGCCGCGCTGACGCGCCCGACGCGCGGTCAGTCGCCCGGCAGGAGCGCGCGGGCGTCGTCGAGCCGCAGCCCGGTCGCGGTGAGCAGGTCGACGAGGTACGGCCGGAGCGAGCCGAGCGTGCGCCGATCGCCGGGCGGGCCGTCGGGCAGGATCGCGGCCGGCTCGAGGTGCCGGGCGATCTCGGAGAGCCCCTGCCGGGCGACGGGCTGCTGCGCGACGTCGCGCATCGAGTCGTCGAGCACCTGCACGAACGGGACGATGCGGGCGACGACGTCGGCGATCTCGGGACGCGGCCGGCCGTCGCGGAGGATCCACTCGATGCGGCGCGCGACGATCCGCAGGTTGCGCGTGGCGAGGTCGAGCCCCGACAGCATGGTGCGCTGTCGCTCGAGGTCGAAGCGCGACCGGCGCACGATCGGCGAGACCCGTGCGATCGCGAGGCCCGAGTCGACGCTCGCCGTCCACGCCTCGACGAGCGGCTGCGTCGACCTGGCCCGCGAGAGCGCGCGCGCGGCGGCATCCGCCTCGCCGTCCCGCAGCGCGGAGGACAGTTCCCGCAGCACCGCGATGTGCTCGGCGAGGAGCCGGCGGCCGTCGCGGAGCGCCGTGCGCCGCGGGTCGCGCGGGATCACCGCGGTCGCGAGCAGCGCGAACGCGCCGCCCACGAGCCCGTCGACCGTGCGGACGAACGGACCGCCGTCGGGCGCGGGGACGAGCATGACGAGCGAGCACTGCACCGCCGCAGCGATGGCGAACGCGGCGTTGGGCGAGAGGAACCGCGCGACCGCGAGGGTCAGCGCGAGCGCGACCGCGAACTGGACGAGTCCGCTGCCGGCCAGAAGCAGCAGCACCTCGGCGAGCGCGATGCCGAGCGTCATCGCGACGGCGGTCTCGAGCACGCGCACGGGGCGCGCGTCGCGCACGAAGCCCAGCGCGGTGATCGCGACGAGCGCCGAGATGAGCGGCTGCTGGTGGCCGAGGACGAAGACCGAGAACGCGTACGCCGCGACGGCCGTCGCGGTGATCTGGAGGATGGCGGGCAGCGAGTCGCGCACCCGGACGAGGCCCGCGGCGACCCGCGTGGGCGGCCCGGGCGCCGTCGTCACGGACGGACGCCGAGCCGTGGCAGGCGGGGCACCTCGACGGCCGCGCCCGCGTCGGCGGGGACGATCTCGACCTGCGCGGCCGCGACGTCGATGCCGTGGCTCTCGACGATCAGCTCGAGCGCTGGCGGCACGGCGCGCTTGACCACCGCGAGGGCGATCGGCCCGAGCTCGTGGTGCATCGCCGACGACGTGACGTGGCCGACGACGCGCCGCTCGGGCTCCTCGCCCGGCGCGGGTTCGGGCCGCGCCTTGACGCCGACGACCTCGTCGCCGGGCTTCGGCAGCACGGTGTCGCTGCCGTCGAGGTGCAGCAGCACCAGTCGGCGCGGCGGACGGCCGAGGTTCACGACCTTGGCCACGGTCTCCTGCCCGCGGTAGCAGCCCTTGTGCAGGTCGACGGCGCTGCGCAGCCAGTCGAGCTCGTGCGGGAGCGTCTTCTCGTCGACCTCGGTCGCGAAGCGCGGCCGCCAGGCGGCGATGCGCAGTGCCTCCAGCGCGAGCACGCCCGCGGGCTCGGCACGCCCCGCGCGCACGGCCGCGGCGAGCCCGGCGAGCGCCTCGCGCGGCACGATCGCCTCGACGTAGCGCCAGGACGCGCCGGGGTGGTTCGGGTCGTGCGAGTAGCGATGCCCGTTCGGCAGCTCGAGCCGCCAGGGATCACTCCAGCGGATGGCCCCCGCCGGGAGCTGGAGCGGGAACCCGTCACCCTCGGGCATGGCCCCGACCACCGCGTACCGGTCGCTCACGTCGGCGACCTCGACGCGCAGCATGAAGCGCATGCGGTCGAGCCATGACGCGAGCGCGGGCGCCTCGGCGCCCTCGACGACGAGCCAGGTGCGCTCGCCGTCGTCGACGGCGTGGACCGCGTGCTCGACGTGCCCCGCGGCGTCGAGGAACAGCGACTCCGCGCTCTCGCCGGGGGCGAGCCGGTCGAGCCGCTGGCTCGCCATCGAGTTCAGCCAGGTGAGCCGGTCGGGTCCCGTGACCGTGACGACGCCGCGGTGCGAGAGGTCGACGACGGCGCGGCCCAGCTCGAGCCGGCGCTGCTCGACCATCGGGTTGCCGTAGTGCGCGGCGACCCCGTCGTCGGCACCCTCGCCGGGCACGGCACCGGGCAGCGACAGGAAGGGCGAGCCGGTCATCAGTCGACCTTCGCCAGTCGCGCCGACGCGTGGGTGCGCAGGTCCTGGCCGAGGGCGGCGATGTCCCAGGCCCAGAGCAGGTGGTTCTCGACGAGCCCGTAGAGCCGGGTCGCGGCGGCGTACTCCTTGGCGCCCGCCGCACGCATGACCGCGTCGGTCACGAGGTCGATGCGCGGGCCCTTGACCTGTCCGAGGTACAGCTCGCTCACCCCGCCCGGATGCACGATGCCGACCTCGAGGTCGAACCCGCCGGCGGCGTTGCGCAGGGTCTCGACTGCCTCGGCGTCGGGGTAGCGGGTCATGCCCTCGGCGGGAAGCAGGCCCGGACCCGGATCGCCCTGCCCGAGCGGGCGCGCGAGCCGCCAGTAGCCGGTCTCGGCGGCGAGCGGCGTGGGCTCCGCGTCATCCGACTCGGGGAAGAGCCACGTGGAGGACGTGTAGTTCAGGTACGGCAGGCCGTCGTGGCTGAAGCTCACGCGCTGGCCGAACTCGTGCGTGACCGAGCCGTCGCCGACCTTGTAGTCGATCACGCCGGACCCCTCCCAGACCCCGATGAGCCAGGAGAGCGGAACGAGCTCGGCAGGGAGATCGACCGGCAGTTCGATCACGGGCTAGCGCTGCCCCTTGAAGAGCTTGAAGACGACGACCCCGCTGATCCAGGCGATCGCGAGGCTCGCAAGACCGAGCAGGCCGATGAAGAAGAGTTCGAGCGCGAGCAGCGAGGACATGCCCCGAGTCTACCCGCTGCTCAGCCGACGACCGGCAGCAGCGCGAGCGCCCCGGCCGCCGTCACGATGGCCGCGCCCGTCACGGAGGCACTGACCCGGCCGAGGAATCCGTGCGGGCGGCGCGACGCGAGCTGCAGGGCGAGCGCGCCCACGACCGCCGCCGCGAACACCATGCCCAGGGCCGACAGCGCGGCGTACGGCCCGGCGTCGCCGAACCAGTCCCGCCGGCCGGCGTACGCGGACCCCACGACCAGCCCGGAACCGACGAGCGCGATGAGCCAGACGACCGGGATGGCCCAGCGCCCGAACCCCGTCGCGCGCGCCTCCGCCTCCGCCTGCATCCGCTGCTCCCCTTCGCCGCCGACCGCCCGCCGTAGCACGCCGTTCATCGTCCCGTAGTATTGACCGCACCTTACTACTGGAGGGTGCTCGTGGCGCAGCTGCTGATCCTCACTCCGGCAGCCAACGACGACGTTCTCCCGGCCCTGTCGCTCCTGACGCATCGAGTGCGCGTGATCCCCGCGTCACCCGACCAGCTCGTGCGCGCGCCCGACGCCGACCTCGTGTTCCTCGACGCGCGCACCAACCTCGCCGGCGCCAAGGCGCTCGCGCAGATCCTCCGCACCACCGGTCTCTCCGTGCCGCTCCTGCTCGTGGTCACCGAGGGCGGCCTGACCGCGGTCACGCCCGACTGGGGCATCGACGACGTCGTGCTCGAGGCCGCCGGGCCGGCCGAGATCGACGCGCGCATCCGGCTCGCGATCGGCCGCGCGCAGGCGACCCAGCCGGCCGAGCGGATCCAGACCTCCGGCGTCGTCATCGACGAGGCCAGCTACTCCGCGAAGGTGCACGGCCGCCCGCTCGACCTCACCTACAAGGAGTTCGAGCTGCTGCGCTTCCTCGCGGCCCACCCGTCGCGCGTGTTCACCCGTGAGCAGCTGCTCAGCGAGGTGTGGGGCTACGACTACTTCGGCGGCACCCGCACGGTCGACGTGCACGTCCGGCGCCTGCGCGCCAAGCTCGGCGACCTCGACAGCCTGATCGGCACGGTCCGCAACGTGGGGTACCGCTTCAACGTCCACGAGGAGGACGACCGCGACGTCGACGTCACGGCCCGGTGACCTGCGCGTCACCCCCGCGTCGCAGCCCGGTGGCATGATGTGGGGATGACCGCGGAGAGCACCCTCGACGACGACCGCACCGCGAGCGACTTCGACGACGACTTCGAGCCGCTCGACATCGACGGTGCGCCCGAACTGCTCGCCGAGCGCTACCTCGACCGCGAGCTCAGCTGGCTCGCGTTCAACCAGCGCGTGCTCGAGCTCGCGGAGGATCCGCGGCTGCCCGTGCTCGAGCGCGCGAACTTCCTCGCGATCTTCGCGTCCAACCTCGACGAGTTCTTCATGGTGCGCGTCGCGGGGCTGAAGCGCCGGATCAACACCGGCCTCGCGATGCCGACCAACGTCGGCCGCACCCCCCACGAGGTGCTCGCCGACATCTCCCGCAAGGCGCACGAACTGCAGCTGCGCCACGCCGCCGCCTACCAGGAGCTCGTGAAGCCCGCACTCGCGGAGTCGGGCATCCACGTCATCTCGTGGGACGACCTCGACGACGCCGAACGCGAGCACCTGCACGAGTTCTTCAGCGCGCAGATCTTCCCGGTGCTCATGCCGCTCGCGGTCGACCCGGCGCACCCGTTCCCCTACATCTCGGGCCTCTCGCTCAACCTCTCGGTGCGGGTGCGCAACAGCCGCACCGGCCGGCAGGAGTTCGCGCGCGTCAAGGTGCCGCAGATGCTGCACCGCTTCGTGCGCGTCGACCCGTCGGAGTCGGTCGAGGACGCCCGGTACATCGCGCTCGAGGAGCTCATCGCCAACCACCTCGGCGACCTCTTCCCCGGCATGGAGATCCTCGACCACCATGTGTTCCGCGTCACGCGCAACGAGGATGTCGAGATCGAGGAGGACGAGACCGAGAACCTCATCAAGGCCCTCGAGAAGGAGCTGCTGCGTCGGCGGTTCGGGCCGCCCATCCGGCTCGAGATCTCCGACGACATGGACGACGTCACCCTCGGGCTGCTCGTGCGCGAGCTCGACGTCACCGAGCAGGAGGTGTACCGCCTGCCCGCGCCGCTCGACCTCGGCGGCCTCTTCGACCTCGCCCGGATCGACCGGCCCGACCTGCACTACCCCACGCACGTGCCGGCGACGAACGCCCAGCTGATGCCCTCCGAGCCCAACCGGCAGGCCGACGTGTTCGCCGCGATCTCGCGCAAGGACGTGCTGCTGCACCACCCCTACGAGTCCTTCGCGACGAGCGTGCAGGCCTTCCTCGAGCAGGCCGCTGCCGACCCCGACGTGCTCGCCATCAAGCAGACCCTGTACCGCACCTCGGGCGACAGCCCCATCGTCGAGGCCCTGATCGACGCGGCCGAGTCGGGCAAGCAGGTGCTCGCTCTCGTCGAGATCAAGGCCCGGTTCGACGAGGCCGCGAACATCACCTGGGCGCGCAAGCTCGAGAAGGCCGGCGTGCACGTGGTCTACGGGCTCGTCGGCCTGAAGACGCACTGCAAGCTCGCCCTCGTGATCCGCCAGGAGAAGGGCGGGCTGCGCCACTACAGCCACATCGGCACGGGCAACTACAACCCCAAGACGAGCCGCATCTACGAGGACCTGGGGCTCCTCACCGCCGACGACCAGGTCGGCAAGGACCTCACCCGGCTGTTCAACGAGCTGTCCGGCTACGCGATCGAGAAGAAGTTCAAGCGCCTGCTCGTCGCGCCGCTGCACCTGCGCAAGGGCCTGCTCAAGCTCATCGCGCAGGAGACCCGCAACGCCGAGGCCGGCCGGCCCAGCGGCATCCGGATCAAGGTCAACTCGATGGTCGACGAGGCCATCATCGACGGGCTCTACCGGGCGTCGAACGCCGGGGTGCCGGTCGAGGTCTGGGTTCGCGGCATCTGCAGCCTGCGCCCGGGCATCCCCGGGCTCAGCGAGAACATCCGCGTCCGCTCGATCCTCGGCCGCTACCTCGAGCACTCGCGGATCTTCACCTTCCACAACCAGGGCGACCCCGTGGTGTACATCGGCTCGGCCGACATGATGCACCGCAACCTCGACCGCCGCGTCGAGGCCCTGGTCCGGCTCGCCGACCCCGATCACATCGCCGAGATCGGCATCCTGTTCGACGAGGCGATGAACGACCGCACCAGCTCGTGGCACCTCGACGCCGATGGCGAGTGGACCAGGAACTCGACGGATGACGCGGGGCGCCCGCTCGACGACCTGCAGCAGCTGCGGATCCATCGCACGGCCCACCGCAGCACGCGAACGGCCAAGCGCCGATGAGCCAGGTCGTCACCGCCGTCTACGCGGCCGGCGCGGTGTGCTGGCGCGTCATCGACGGGCGCGTGCACGTGCTGCTCGTCCACCGCACGGTGTACGGCGACGTCACGATCCCCAAGGGCAAGGTCGATCCCGGCGAGACCCTGCCCGAGACGGCCGTGCGCGAGATCGGCGAGGAGACCGGCCTGCGCGTCGCGCTCGGCGTGCCGCTCGGCGTCTCCCGGTACGCGATGCCGAGCGGGCGCGAGAAGATCGTGCACTACTGGGCCGCGCATGTCAGCGACAAGGCGGTCCAGCGCTCGACGTTCCGGCCCAACGCGGAGATCGCCGCGCTCGAATGGGTCACGATCAAGCGCGCCCGCGGGTACCTCAGCTACGAGCCCGACCGCGAGATCCTCGACAACTTCGCCGCGCTCGTCGAGCAGGAGATCACCGGCACGTTCGGGATCATCGTGCTCCGGCACGGCAAGGCGCAGGCCCGCGGCGCCTGGAAGGGCACCGACGCCTCGCGACCGCTCGTCGAGCGCGGCGTGAAGCAGGCCGCGGCGCTCGTCGGCATGCTCGGCGCGTGGGCGCCGAAGAAGCTCGTGTCCAGCCCGGCCGTGCGATGCGTCACGACCGTCGCACCGTTCGCCGCGGCATCCGGGCTGCCCGTCAAGCGCGACGACGGCATCAGCCAGGATGCCTGGGAGGCCGGCAACGACGAGGTGCGCCGCGTCATCGGCAAGCGCGTGCGGGTGGGCAAGACCGCGGTCGTGTGCAGCCACGGGCCGGTGCTGCCCGAGATCATGCGCGAGATCGCGCTCGCGACGGGCACCCCGCTCGGCTCGTACGTGTCGGATGCCGCGGGGCTCGAGGTCGGCGAGTTCAGCGTCGTGCACCTCTCGGCCTCCAACCCGTCGTCGGGCATCATCGCGATCGAGACGCACGCGCCGCGCGCGTAGCCGGCGCCGCACCCAGCGGACGCGCAGCGCGGCGCCGTCGGGGTGTCGACGCCCGTTCACCTTCCGTTCACCGTCGCGGGGGATGCTCGTCACGCACGCTGGTTAGCGTCGCAGGCGGGTCGGCACCGGCCCCCTGCACACAGAACCCGGAAGGGAAACACGTGAACCTCAAGCGTTTCGGCGCCCCCGCCGTCATCGCCATGACCGCGGCCCTCGCGCTCAGCTCCTGCGCCGCGAACGAGGGCGGCTCGGGCGAGCCCGCCGCCTCGGAGTCGACGCTCTCGGGCAACCTCGTGGGCGCGGGCTCGTCCGCGCAGGACGCCGCACAGCAGGCGTGGATCGCCGCGTTCCAGACCGCGAACCCCGACGTGACGATCGACTACGACCCCTCGGGCTCGGGCGCCGGTCGCGACACCTTCCTCGAGGGTGCGAGCGACTTCGCCGGCTCCGACCGTCCGTTCAACGACGAGGAGCTCGCCGCGGGCGGCTTCGCCAAGTGCGCCCCCGACACGAGCATCGTCGAGCTCCCGGTCTACATCTCGCCGATCGCCGTCGTCTTCAACCTCGAGGGCATCGACTCGCTGAACCTCGACCCCGCCACGATCGCGGGCATCTTCGCGGGCACGATCACCACGTGGAACGACCCGGCGATCGCCGCGACGAACGAGGGCGTCGAGCTGCCCGACCTGGCGATCACGCCGGTGCACCGCTCCGACGACTCGGGCACGACCGAGAACTTCACCGACTACCTCGCGGCGGCCGCGCCCGACGTGTGGACCTACGAGCCCGACGGCGTGTGGCCGATCGAGGGCGGCGAGGCGGCCCAGGGCACCTCGGGCGTCATCGACGCGGTGACCAACGGCACCGGCACCATCGGCTACGCCGACGCCTCGCGCGCCGGTGACCTCGGCACCGCGGCGGTCAAGGTCGGCGACGAGTTCGTCGAGTACTCGCCCGAGGCCGCGGCCGCGGTCGTCGACGCCTCCCCCGCGGCCGAGGGCCGCGAGGACGGCGACCTCGCGATCGAGGTCGACCACGCCACCACCGAGGCGGGCGTCTACCCCGTCGTGCTCGTCAGCTACCTCATCGGCTGCAAGGAGTACGCCGAGTCCGACAACGTCGAGCTCGTGAAGTCGTACTTCTCGTACGTCGCCAGCGCCGAGGGCCAGGAGGCCGCGGCCGAGGCCGCCGGCTCCGCCCCGATCTCCGACTCGCTCCGCGAGCAGATCACCGCTGCGATCGACTCGATCCAGTAGTAGGTTCGTGCCCGACCCCGAGCGTTCCGTCACGGAACCCCGGGGTCGGGCACGGGCATGTCCCCAGCACCGCACATCGGAGGATCACCCCAGATGACCACCGCACCCGCGCCGATCAGGGCGAAGCAGCGCCCCGGCGACCGCGTCTTCTCGAGGTCGGCGGTCTTCGCCGGCTCGATGATCCTCATCACGCTCGCGGCCGTCGCGACGTTCCTGATCGTCCAGAGCATCCCTGCGCTGTTCGCGACGAACGAGGACGCCTCGCTGCTCGAGGCGGACTTCTGGTCGTACGTCGGCCCGCTGGTCTTCGGCACCGTCTGGGCCGCCGCCCTGGCGCTGCTCATCGCCCTGCCGATCTCGATCGGCATCGCGCTGTTCATCTCGCACTACGCTCCGCGCCGGCTCGCCTCGGTGCTCGGCTACATCGTCGACCTGCTCGCCGCGGTGCCCTCCGTCGTGTTCGGCCTCTGGGGCATCGGCGTGCTCGCGCCGGCCGTGCAGCCGCTGTACTCGTGGCTCGTCGAGAACATGGGCTGGTTCCCGCTCTTCTCCGGCCCGGTGTCCGGCACCGGCCGCACCATCCTCACCGCCGCGATGGTGCTCGCGGTCATGGTGATCCCGATCATCACCGCCATCTGCCGCGAGATCTTCCTGCAGACCCCGGTGCTGCACGAGGAGGCCGCGCTCGCGCTGGGCGCGACCCGCTGGGAGATGATCCGGATGGCGGTCCTGCCGTTCGGCCGTCCCGGCATCATCTCCGCGGCGGTGCTCGGCCTCGGCCGGGCGCTCGGCGAGACCATGGCGGTCGCCATGGTGCTCTCGGCCACCGGCGCCGTCACGTTCCAGCTGCTCACCTCGGTCAACCCCTCGACGATCGCCGCGAACATCGCGCTCAGCTTCCCCGAGGCGTACGGCCTGAACGTCAATGTGCTGATCGCGACCGGGCTCATCCTCTTCATCGTCACCTTCGCGGTGAACGCGATCGCCCGATGGGTCGTCGCCCGCCGTGCCGACTTCTCGGGAGCGAACTGATGACCACGACCGTCACTCCGCCCGAGATGCGGTCCCCCGCATCGCCGGTGACGAACTCGCTCACCGCGGGCAAGCTGCCCAACGGCGCGCCGTGGATGGTGCTCGGCGCGAGCCTGCTCGTCTCCGCCGGCCTCTTCGGCGTGCTCGCGTTCGCCGGCGCCGAGTTCAACTGGGTCGGCATGCTCGTCGTGGCCGCCCTCGTCTACGTGATCACCATCACGCTGCTCTCGCGCATCGTCGAGGGACCGCGCAAGGCCACGGACCGCTTCGTCACCGCGCTCGTCACCGGGGCGTTCCTGCTGGCGATGATCCCGCTGGTGTCGCTCTCGATCACCGTCGTCTCGTTCGGCCTCGCGAGGTTCGACGCCGAGTTCTTCAGCTACTCGATGCGCAACGTGACCGGCGAGGGCGGCGGCGCACTGCACGCCATCGTCGGGACCCTGCTGATGACCGGCACCGCCGCGCTCATCTCGATCCCCATCGGCCTGATGACCTCGATCTACCTCGTCGAGTACGGCCGCGGACGCCTGGCCCGGGGCATCACCTTCCTCGTCGACGTGATGACCGGCATCCCCTCGATCGTGGCCGGTCTCTTCGCCTACGCGCTCTTCGCGATCTTCTGGGGGCCCGGTACGCGCACCGGCATCGCTGGCGCGGTCGCACTCGCCGTGCTCATGATCCCGGTCGTCGTGCGGTCCAGCGAGGAGATGCTCCGGCTCGTGCCGAACGAGCTCCGCGAGGCGGCCTACGCGCTGGGCGTGCCGAAGTGGCTCACGATCGTCAAGGTCGTGCTGCCCACCTCCATCGCCGGCATCACGACCGGCATCATGCTCTCGATCGCGCGCGTGATCGGCGAGACCGCACCGCTGCTGATCGCGGCGGGCTTCACGCAGAGCATGAACTACAACCTGTTCGACGGGCGCATGCAGTCGCTGCCCGTGTTCGTCTACACGCAGTACGCCAACCAGGGCAACCCGCCCGAGGCCTACCTCGACCGCGCCTGGGCGGCCGCGCTCACCCTCATCCTCATCGTCATGGCGCTGAACCTCATCGCCCGCCTCGTCGCGCGGTTCTTCGCCCCCAAGTACGGTCGCTGACCCCGCGTTCACGCAGTAAGGAAAACCGTGTCCAAGCGCATCGAGGTCCGAGACCTCAACGTCTACTACTCCAAGTTCCTCGCGGTCGAGGGCGTGTCGCTCGAGATCGAGCCGCGCAGCGTGACCGCGTTCATCGGCCCGTCCGGCTGCGGCAAGTCCACGTTCCTCCGGACGCTCAACCGCATGCACGAGGTGATCCCCGGCGCCCGCGTCGAGGGCGAGGTGCTGATCGACGGCAACAACCTGTACGACCCGCAGGTCGACCCGGTGCTCGTGCGTCGTCAGGTCGGGATGGTGTTCCAGCGCCCGAACCCGTTCCCGACGATGTCGATCCGGGAGAACGTGCTCGCCGGCGTCAGGCTCAACAACCGCCGCATGTCGAAGTCCGACGCCGACGAGCTGGTCGAGAAGTCGCTGCAGGGCGCGAACCTGTGGAACGAGGTCAAGGACCGCCTCGACCGGCCCGGCTCGGGCCTGTCGGGCGGCCAGCAGCAGCGCCTCTGCATCGCGCGCGCCATCGCGGTCTCGCCCGAGGTCATCCTCATGGACGAGCCGTGCTCGGCGCTCGACCCGATCTCGACCCTCGCGATCGAGGACCTCATCGAGGAGCTCAAGCAGGAGTACACGATCGTGATCGTGACCCACAACATGCAGCAGGCCTCGCGGGTCTCCGACAAGACCGCGTTCTTCAACATCGCGGGCACCGGCAAGCCCGGCAAGCTCATCGAGTACGACGACACCACGACGATCTTCTCGAACCCGTCGGTCAAGGCCACCGAGGACTACGTCTCGGGCCGCTTCGGCTGATCGGCGCGCACGCCGCGCACGGCCCGGTCCCCCTGCGGGGCCGGGCCGTCGGCGTCTCAGTCGCGCGGGCCCAGCAGGTAGGCGTTCAGCTGCGCCGTCGCGGCGTGATCGACGGGCATCGGCGCGCCGTCGAGCTCGACGATCGGCGCCGCCATCCGCACGCTCGAGACGAGCCACGCGGCATCCGCCCGCCGAAGGTCGTCGACCGTCAGGTCGCGATACTCGACCGTGCGTCCCTGCGCGTGCAGGTGCGCGAAGATGCTGCGCTGGGTCGTGCCGTGCAGGATGCCGGCCGCGGGCGGCGGCGTCACCCAGTCGTCGCCGAAGCGTGCGATCACGCTCGAGGTCGGCCCCTCGAGCACGTACCCGTCGGACGAGGTGAACACGGCGTCGTCGGCGCCGCGGCGCTTCGCCTCGCGGATCGCCGCCATGTTGGCGGCGTAGCTCAGGGTCTTCGCGCCGAGCAGCAGCCACGGCGCCCGCTCCCCCGCGCCGCGAGCGACACCGCGATCGAGCGTGACGACGCGGATGCCCTCCTCGCGGGCGGCGCGGAAATCGGCACCCGGCGTGACGTGCACCCAGCCCGTGGGCGTGGTGCCCGGGTCGATGCCGCGGCTGAGCGCGAGCTTGAGCGCGAACTCGCCCTGGCCGGGCACGCGCTCGGCCGCTCGCGTGATGACGAGCCGCCACTGGTCGAGGTTCGGCTCGGGCAGCTCGCACAGCTGCGCCGAGTTCGCGAGGCGCGCGAGGTGCGGCTCGACCTCCTGCACGTGCCCGTCGACGATCGCGAGCGTCTCGAACACGCCGTCGCCGCGGTGCGGCGCGAGGTCGTTGACCGCGAGGGCCCCGGACCCCGGCTCGATCTCTCGGAACGACGCCTCGAGGAACTCGGGCGTCGCACCCACGGGAAGCGGATCGACGAGGAACGAGACGGTGTCCGGCACCCTCTGATGCTACGACTCCGAGCCGTTCGGCGGCATGCCGGAATCGATGCCGGCGGGTCGCGGGCAGGGAAATGGCCGGCCGCAGAACGCCTCTCGGCGCGAGGCCGCTCGAAGCGGCGAATATTGGAGCCCGGGGTTACTGCGACCGGCCACGACCAGTGTAAACGAGGCGCCGGGGTCGCCTATTCCACGGGCCGCCATTCGGACGGGATGCCCAGACGCCCGGGGCCTCCGGGCGTGTCGGGGAGCGGATGTCGCAGGGCGGCGTGCGGCGACGCGCCCCGGTCAGGTGGCCTCAGTCGAGGCTCTCGTGCCGCCACAGCCGCGCGCACGCGGCGAGCTCCTCGGCGAGCGACGAGAGGCGCAGGGCACGACGGGTGAGCAGGCCCGGGCGATCGGGGTGCGCGGCGTCCGCGGCATCCGCGTCGTCGGCCAGGCTCGCGAACCCGGTCGAGGCGACCCGGCAGAATGCGGCCGCGCGCTCGAGCGCGGCCGCGAAGTCGCCCGAGAACACGCCGCGGAGGATCACGTCGGCGAGCTCGCGCACCTCGGCGGGGCCGGCGGGCGTGGGCGCTCCGGCGACGACCTGGTCGATGGTCCGCGACACCTCGGTGCCGCGCTGGAATGCCAGGCTCACACCCGCGGCATCCTGGCGGATCATCGTGCGCAACAGGTAGATGCGCCACAGCGCACCCGGCAGGCTCTTCGCCGACGCCTGCGACCACAGCTCGGCGATCGCGTCGATGCCGTGCTCGTCGGTGTACGACACCAGCCGCGCGACGACCTCGGGATCGGGGTCGGCGCGCACGCGCGAGAGCACCGCCGCGGCGGTGTCGTGCGCGACGCGGCTCACGTGCGCCGGGTCCTCGGCGCCGAGGTATCCCTCGAACATCGTGGGCGGGAAGCGCGTCGGCCGGTGGAAGTCTGCGGTCATCGCGGGCCACGATACCTCGGCGCGCCCGCATCGGCCCCATGTTCCGCCTTCGGCGGAATCGGCTCGCCAAGCCCGCTCGGCGACGGGTGGTCACCCGACGCCAGCTCTGAGGAAGGCGGCGGCCTCCGCCATCGCGCGGAGCCGCATCGCCGACCGCCAGTCGGATTCCATTCGTTGGTACGTGACGATCGCATGGCAGTTGCGACAACGGACATCGCATTTGGCGACCTCAGCGGCGATTCGTTGCAGCGCATGGCCGTCCTGTGCGAGCTTCATCACCTCTGCGCCCTTCTCGGCGCTGTCTCGATGATCGAAGTCGAGCACCCGGATGTCGTCCTCGCCGCAATCGACGCATGGATGGGTGATCAGGTGACGACCGACGAGTTCCAACGCGCGAGCTCGCCGCTCACCCTTCGACGCAACGATGCGCCGGACATGCGCCTCGCGATTGCGGGCGTAGTACGCACGGGCGTTCTCGCGATTGCACTCGCGGCAGAACGGCTGGAGGCCATCTCGCGATCGGGATCGACGGTTGTATTCCGACGTGGGCTTAGACTGCTGGCAGCGGCCGCAACGTTTCGTTCGCGTCACATCGCCCCCGTAGCTCAGAGGCAGAGCAGCTGACTTTTAATCAGCGGGTCGGGATGTCGGAATTCCCCGGGGGCACCACCGCTCGCCGAGGAGCCATGTCCGATGGCGCAGCGACGCACCGTGAGATCATCCATGGGACGACGCTAGCTGGAGCCGACGACATCCCGACGGCGTCGATGCGCGCCGAGCGTGCGCGACTCACGGGGCCAGGTTCGGCTCGACCGTCACGCCGAAGGTGTGGCGGAGCGCGCTGCGCGCGGCGTGCCATCCGGCCAGGCCGTGCACGCCGGGGCCCGGCGGGGTCGAGGCCGATGCGAGGTACAGGCCGCGCAGCGGGGTGCGCCACGGGTCCGGCGAGACGACGGGCCGGCGCACGAGTTGCAGCATGGTGGGTGCGCCCGAGGCGATGTCGCCGCCGATGTAGTTGGCGTTGTCAGCCTGCATCTCAGCTGCCGAGCGCGCCGACGCGGCGAGGACGAGGTCGCGGAACCCTGGTGCGAAGCGCTCGATCTGTCGGGTGACGGCCTCGGTCGGGTCGAGCGTCGACCCGGCGGGCACGTGCGTGTAGGTCCAGAGCGTGTGCTGCCCCTCCGGAGCTCGGGTGGGGTCGAGGATCGACGGCTGCGACACCAGAACGTAGGGTGACGCCGGATGACGCCCGCGCGCCACCTCGCGCTCGCCCGCCGCGATCTCGTCCCGCGTGCCGCCGAGGTGCAGCGTGCCCGCCTCGGCGAGCGCCGCGCTCGCCCAGGGCACGGGCCCCGAGAGCGCGAAGTCGACCTTCGCCGCGGCGTTGCCGTAGCGGAACCGCCCGAGCGCCCTCCGGTAGCGGTCGGGGAGGCGGCGGCCGGCGATGCGCGCGAGCGCGCGCGGGGTGACGTCGAGCAGGACGGCGCGGGCGCGCGGCAGCGCCCCGAGGTCGTCGATCGCGGCATCCGTCACGACCTCGCCCCCGTGGGCGACCAGGTCGTCGACGAGCGCGCCGACGATGGCGCCGCTGCCGCCGACCGGGATCGGCCAGCCGCGCGCATGCGCGTGCATCGTGAGCACGAGTCCGGCCCCAGCCGTCGCGAGACCCGGCATCGGGCGGATGGCGTGCGCCGCGACGCCGGTGAGCATCGCCGGCGCGACCTCGTCGCGGAACCGCGCATTCCACGCGGGCGAGCCCTGCTCGAGGGCGGCGAGGCCGAATCGCGCGGCCACGAGCGGATGGCGCGGCGCGCGCACCAGGGTCGACCCCGTGAACTCGGTCACCTCGTCGTCGTACGCGACGAGCGGAGCGAGCAAGCGCGCGTAGGCGCGTCCGTCACGGCCGAGCTCGTCGGCGGTGCGGTGCAGGTCGCGCCATCCGAGGCCGGCCCGGCCGCCGTCGAGCGGGTGCGCGTAGGACAGCTCGGGCACGCGCAACTCGATGCGACGCTCGAGCCCGAACGCGCGGAAGAACGGCGACGCGAGCGCCATCGGGTGCACCGCGGAGCAGACGTCGTGGCGGAAACCCGGGAGGGTGAGCTCCGCCGTGCGCGCCCCACCGCCCGGCTCCGAGGCGGCCTCGTAGACGCGCACCGACAGGCCGGCGCGGGCGAGCGTGACCGCGGCCGCGAGCCCGTTCGGTCCCGACCCGACGACGACCGCGTCGGGCGTCATGCGCCCGTGCCTCGGCCCCGTGCCCGGTCTGCGATCCGAACGGCCGCCCACACGATGCCCGCCGCGGCGAGCGCGCCGGCCGCTCGACGATGGCCGGTCACGCGGAGCCGCGGCGACCGGCGGACTGCGTCGCGCCCGGAGACGCTGCGCGCTCGGCCGGGCGTCGGCGGCCACGGGCTGGCGGGAGGCATGCCACCATCATGCCGCGCGCCCCGGGGCATCCGGCGGCCGAATCGCGTGGAGCCGGCGTCGAGGTCGTCCGCGACGCCGCCGAGCCGACCAGCCGTCGGTCCCTCGCGCGGCGTCACGTCGCCCCGCCCGCCCTGCCGGATGCCGCCTCCGGCGGCCGAGCACGCCATCGCCCCTCGGCGAGATGCGCCAGACGGCCCAGCGTCTCACGGTTGCGGACCCGGAGCATGGGCTCCCGGATGAACGGCGGCACGAACCGGCCGGGTCCCTCCGCGGGCTCCTCGGTGATGCGGACGAGGCACCCAGCACCTGCGGGACGCACCTCGACCTCGACGTCGGCCTCGCCGATGGGCCAGCCGCGCGCGCGGAACGACGCCCGTCGTGGCGGCGCCCAGGAGCGGCTCGAGGTCGTGTCGTCGATGACGAACGGCCACACGCCGAACGAGTGGTGCAGTTGCGCGCCCGGAGCCGGCCAGTCGGCGCCGACCCCTCGGATGCGGCTCGCGCCGACGACCCACGCGGGGTAGAGCCACCCGTCGGCCAGCACGTCGAACACCGCCTCCGGCGGGCATGCGAACCGTCGGACGTTCCGCGACATCCGGACCTCCCCGGCGGGAACGGCTCGGTCGTCCGATCCCGTGCGGCCGATGGTACGGTCGCCCGCCGGGACTGCCGAGGGGGTTGACCCCGGTCACCGCCCGGGCACCGCCCGGCGGGGTCGCGGGCGTTCGAGGCCACGTCGCCCCGCCACGGCGGCTCCTCCCCAGGTTCCCCTTCCGCGCCGCTGCCGTGCGGTGGACTGAGCGTACGCGCTCATCGCACGCGCACCTACACCCTCGAACAGGGGATGGACGCGGTGGCGATCGTGGAACGAACTCAGGACCCGCCTGCCGCGACGGACCGCGGATTCCTGCGGCGTGCCGGTCAGCCCACGAGCCGCCGGAGGCCGCCCATGAGGGCGACCCGCTCCGCCGAGCTCCGTGCGAGCGGCGTGACCGTCAGCGTCGTCACGCCCGCCGCCGCGAACGCCGCGATGCGCTCGCCCACCTCGGACGCCGAGCCGATCAGCGACACGGCGCGCACGAGCTCGTCCGGCACCGCCGCGATCGCCTCGTCGCGCCGGCCCGCCAGGTACAGGTCCTGGATCGTCGCGGCATCCTCGGCGTAGCCGTAGCTGGCGACGAGGTCGTTGTAGAAGTTCTTGCCGCGTGCGCCCATGCCGCCGATGTAGAGCGCCAGGTTGGGCTTCACGGCCGCGATCGCGGCGGCCGCGGCATCCGCTCGATCGGTGATGGCCAACGCCGGGCTCGCGAAGACGTCGAGGTCGCCGAGCTCGGGAGCGCGCCGGGCGAGGCCCGCGTCGAGCGACGCCCCCCAGACGTCGCGCGCCCGCTCGGGGTGGAAGAACATCGGCAGCCAGCCGTCGGCGATCTCGGCGGTCTGCTCGACCGACTTCGCGCCGAGCGACGCGACCGTGATCGGGATGCGCTCGCGCACGGGGTGGTTGATGAGCTTCAGCGGCTTGCCGAGGCCCGTGCCCTCGCCCTCGGGCAGCGGGATGCGGTAGTGGCGGCCCTGGTGGACGACGGGCTCGCGGCGCCACGTCATGCGGCACACGTCGATGATCTCGCGCGTGCGGCCGAGCGGCGCGTCGTACTTCACGCCGTGGAACCCCTCGATCACCTGGGGGCCCGACGCCCCGATGCCGAGCTCGAAGCGCCCGTCGGAGACGTAGTCGAGGCCCGCGGCGGTCATCGCCGTGAGCGTGGGCGTGCGCGTATAGAGCTGCAGGATGCCGCTCATGAGCGTCATCCGCGACGTGCGGGCCGCGAGGAACCCGAGCTGGCTGACCGCGTCGAACGAGTACGCCTCGGGGACCGCGACGAGGTCGACGCCGGCGGCCTCGAGCTCGGCGACCTCGTCGGCGACCTCGCGGAAGCCTCCGGCGTAGTTCAGGAACATGCCGACGCGCATGCAGCACTCCTCGTCGTCGTGGGGTGGTCGGGTCGGCCGGCGCGCGGCGCGGCCATCACGACCCTAGCCGACGATGAGCGGACCGCACGGCGCGTACGGACTCGCATCCGCCGGGGCGCTGGCCGGGGACGGATGCCGCGACGCGCCCGATCCCCCGGGAGGCGCCGCGGCATCCGGGTCTCAGGTCTCGAACGCGACGATCGGGACGGTCGTGGGTTCCTCGGATCCGCCGGCGGGCTCCACCGTCACCCCGACGAGCAGGCCCGGCTCGAACTCGCCGTCGAGCACGACGTACGCGGCGCCGCGCGACGGATCGAAGGTGCCGGCGGGCATCGCGCCGTCGGCGTCGATGTACCAGAGCTCGTACGTCTGGTCGTCGCCGACGTCGGGCAGGTCCTGTGCGCGCACGGCCGAGCGGCCGAGCTCCTCGGACCAGACGAGCGTGATCTCGCCGCCGCCCTCGGCGGGCGACGTCGCCGTCTGCGCATCGGGCGCGCTCGCGATCGCCTGCACCTCGCGCTGGGCGCCCCAGCCGGCCGGGCCGACCCAGTTGAGGCCCACGACGGCGCCCGTGACGAGCACCGCCACCGCGGCCACGGAGGCGGCGATGGCCAGCGGGCGCTGGAACCAGCGGCGACGGGCCGCGTGTTCGACCGGGCCGACACGCTCGCCGGGCCGGGCCGCGTCGCCGGGGACGACCGGCGCCGCCGGGCCGATCCGGTCGGCCGGTTCCCCACCGGCGAGGCCGAGCGCATCGAAGGGATCCTCGGCCGGCGCGGTCGGGACGGCCGGCCCTCCCGCCTCGGCCGGCTGCGCCGGCGCCTCGGGCTCCGCCGCCTCCGCCATCCCGGCCGCCCCGGCCTGCGGCGCGTCGTCGAGCCGCGCGAACACCGCGGCCTTCAGCGACGGCGGCGGGGCGACGGGAGGCGCCGCATCGGCGAGCAGGCCCGCGGCCGCGCGGTACGCCTCGACCTCGGCGCGCGCGTCGGCCGACTCGGCGAGCCGGCGTTCGACGAGCGCGCGCTCCTCGTCGGTCACCGCATCGAGCGCGTAGGCGGCGAGCAGGTCGTCGGGGTCGACGGGGCCCGGGCGACCGGGGAGGTCGGGTCCGGTCATGCGGTCACCCCCAGGAGTCGGCGCAGGCGGATCATGCCGTCGCGCAATCGGGTCTTCACGGTGCCGAGCGGCACGCCGAGCCGCTCCGCGATCTCGGCCTGCGTCAGCCCGCCGTAGTACGCGAGCGCGACGCACTCGCGCTGCTGCTCGCTGAGGCCGGCCAGCGCCTCGTGCGCGCGCTCGTGCTCGATGCGCACCTCGGCGGATTCGGCGACCGTGTCGACCGGCACCTCCACGTCGCGCGCGCCGATGCGCAGGTCGCGATCGTGCGCGGACTGCGCCGAACGCACTCGGTCGACCGCCCGCCGGTGCGCCATCGTGAACATCCACGAGAGCGCGGCGCCGCGATCGGCCATGAACCGCGGTGCGGTCTGCCAGATCTCGAGGTAGACGTCCTGCGTCACCTCCTCGGCCTGGGCCGGGTCGACGACGAGTCGGCGCACGAGCCCGAAGACGCGCGCGGCGGTGCGGTCGTACAGCTCCGCGAACGCGGCGCGGTCGCCGCGACCGGTGGCCTCGAGCAGGTGCTCGAGGGTCGCCTCGGATGCCGCGGGCTCGGAGATCGCGTCATCCACGCGTCCCAGCATGGCAGACGACGACGCGCGGCGCTGTCGGATGCGCGGTGCGGGCCGGATCGGTGCCGGGGCGGTCAGCGTGACGGACATGGGTGCGGGGCTCCTCGGAGGGGTCGCCGGTGATTCGGCGCCGCCGGCGTCCGGGATTGCCGCCGCGATCGGATCAGATGCCGCCCTCGGTGGCCTCGCCGCGGGCGACGCGCCGGCGATGCTCGCGGATCCGGGCGATGCGCCGCACGACGAACACGACCACGGCCAGCACGACGGCGACGACCACGGCGAGCTGGAATCCGTCGGCCCAGGGCTCGACGAGGTGCCAGTTCTCGCCGAGCGCGTAGCCCGCAAGCACGAACACGGTGTTCCAGAGCGCGCTGCCGAGCGTCGTCAGGGCGAGGAACAGCCCCACGTGCATGCGCGTGACGCCCGCGGGCACCGAGATGAGCGAGCGGAACAGCGGCACCATCCGCCCGAAGAAGACCGCCCGTCGGCCGTGCCGGAGGAACCACGCCTCGGTGCGGTCGACGTCGGCCACGTCGACGAGCGGCACGGCCTTCACGATCGCGCGCGTGCGCTCACGACCGAGGAGGGCGCCGACGGCGTAGAGCACGAGCGCCCCGACGACCGAGCCGAGCGTGGTCCAGGCGAGCACCTCGGCGAGCGTGAAGGAGCCCTGGCTCGCGGTGAAGCCGGCGAGCGGGAGGATGACCTCGCTGGGCAGCGGCGGGAACAGGTTCTCCAGCGCGATGGCCAGGCCGGCGCCGGGGGCGCCCAGCGTCTCCATGACGTCCACGGCCCACCCGGCGAGACCGGTGGGCTCGGATTCGGCGGCGGCGGTTCGGATCGCGATCGTCGTCGTCATGCGTCCGACGCTACGCGGGCGCGCCTGAACGGCCGGTGGACGCCTGGCGCGGCCGCGATGGACGAGGGTCTGACGCACCCGTCGCGCGCGCACCCAATCCGGCTGCACGAGGGCGCCGAACACCCCGATGACGGCCCCGAGAGGCGGGCCGCACACCGAAGGAGAAGACCGATGCGAACCACGTTCCGCTCGCACCGCACCGCCCTGGCCGCATTCTCGATCGTGGCCGTCGCCGCGCTCGGCCTCGCCGGCTGCAGCGCCGGGAGCTCGGCCGAGACCGAGACCGACGACGAGAGCTCCATGAGCGAGGAGCCGATGGCGTCGGAGGACATGCAGGCCGACCCCGCCGCGAACCTCGTCGGCCCGGGCTGCGCCGCGTACGCCGAGGAGGTGCCCGACGGCGCCGGCTCCGTGGCGGGCATGGCCGAGGACCCGGTGGCGGTCGCGGCATCGAACAACCCGCTGCTCACCACGCTCGTCTCGGCCGTCTCAGGACAGCTGAACCCCGACGTCGACCTCGTCGACACGCTCAACGGCGACGAGTTCACGGTGTTCGCACCGATCGACGACGCGTTCGCGAAGATCGACCCCGCGACGATCGAGTCGCTGAAGACCGACAGCGCGACGCTCACGTCGATCCTGACCTATCACGTCGTGCCCGGACAGCTCTCGCCCGACGAGGTCGTGGGCACGCACACGACCGTCCAGGGCGGCACCGTCGAGGTCACCGGCTCGGGCGACGAGCTCATGGTCGACGACGCGAACGTGATCTGCGGCGGCGTCATGACCGCCAACGCGACCGTCTACCTCATCGACACGGTGCTGATGCCCCAGTGACCGGATGACGCGGCGCACTGCCGGCAGAGGACGCTGAAGGCGCCCGGGGGCGAGCCCACGCCCCGGGCGCCTTCAGCCTGTTCGGAGCCGGATGCGGGAGGCTGGTCCTCCGAGAGAACGGAGCGACGCGCATGCCCTGGAGCCTGGTCCTCGACATCGCGCTCGTCCTCGTCCTCGTCGCCGCGCTCGTGCACGGATGGCGCGCCGGCCTGCTGCGGAGCCTCGGCGGGCTGCTCGGGCTCATCGCGGGCGGCGTCGCCGCCTACATCGCGATGCCCTGGGTGGTCTCCTTCATCGCCGCGCCGGAATGGCGCGCGCCGGTCGCGATCGCGGTCGCGCTGCTGCTGCTCATCGCCGGCGTGACCCTGGGCGCCTCGCTCGGGCGCGCGCTCCGCCGCGGTGCCGATGCGGTGAAGCTCGGCGTCGTCGACCGCGTGCTCGGCGCGATCGTGAACACCATGGTGACGGCGTTCGTCATCGCCTTGGTCGGCGCGGGCGTCGCCACGATGGGCGTGCCCGTGGTCTCCCCCGCGGTCGCCGGATCCTGGGTGGTGCGCGGCATCGAGCAGGTCACGCCGCAGCCCGCGCGCGCGCTCATGGCCGAGCTGCGGACCGCGACGGTCGGCCAGGCGATCCCCTGGCTCGTCGGCGTGCTCGACGGGCCGACGGTCGCCCCGGAACTGCCGAGGGGCGGCGTCGACGACCCGGAGCTGTCGGCGGCGGCCGCCTCCGTCGTGCGCATCACCGGCCTGGCCTACGAGTGCGGGGGCAACCTCACGGGCTCGGGCTTCGTCGTCGGCGATGACCGCGTGGTCACGAACGCGCACGTCGTCGCGGGCGTCGACGACCCGATCGTCGAGGCGCCCGGGCACGAGCCGGTGGCCGGACGGGTCGTCGCGTTCGACGCCGAGCAGGATCTCGCGGTGATCGCGACCGACGGCCTCGACGTTCCGGCACTCGAACTGGCCGAGCCGCCCGCGGCCGACGCCGATGTCGCGGTCGTGGGCTACCCGTTCGGCGGTCCGCTCGAGCTCCGGCCGGCGCGCGTCATGGCGACCGGCCCGATCACCATCGCGATCGACGGCGAGACGTCCTCGCGCGACGTGGTCACGCTCGCGGCCGACGTCGACCACGGCAACTCGGGCGGCCCGGTGCTCACGGGCGACGGGCAGGTCGGCGGCGTCGTGTTCGCGAAGTCGCAGACCGTCGACAACGTGGGCTTCGCGATCCCCGTGGGCACGCTCGAGCCGTTCGCCGAGGAGGCGCCGTCGCTCAACGAGCGGGTCGACTCCGGCAGCTGCGTGGGCTGAGCCGCTACTCCGCGGTGAACCCCGCGAAGCGGATGCCCCAGCTCAGCTCCCACTGCTCGCCCGGGTCGAGCCAGCGCAGGCCCTTGCCCGAGTTGAACGCGTCGGCGGGCGCGGTCATGGGCTCGACGGCGATGGCCTTGGTCTCGCCGGGGTAGCTCTCGGTCGTGTACACCTGCACGTACGCGAACTCGTCGTCGGCCCAGATCGACACCGAGCGGCCGTCGGGCGCGAGCAGCGTGTGCTCGACGGTGCCGTCGACGGCCGCCAGGCCGCCGAACGCGTCGTCGAGCTGCACGTCGCCCACGCGACGACCCTCGCGGAAGTCCCACTCGGTGTCGTCGACGGGGACCTCGCCGGTCGGCAGCAGGCGGTCGTCGACCTCGATGTGGGTCGAGGCGTCGAGGCGCAGCACCAGGTCTTCGGTCGGGACGCCGCCGATCTTGAGGAACGGGTGCGTGCCCACGGCCACGGGCGCGGCCTCGGCGCCGAGGTTCTCGAGGAAGTGCGTGACCTTCAGGCCGTCGGAGACCAGCTCGTACCGGACCGCCGTGCGCACCGTGAACGGGTAGCCCATCTGCGGGTGGATCGTCGCGGCGAGCGTGACGGAGTCGCGCTCCTGCTCGACGGGCGTGTACTCGGCGTAGCGGAGCAGGCCATGGATCGCGTTGTCGCGAGCCGGCTCGGTGATCGCGAGCTGGTACTCGTGGCCGTCATGGCGCCACACGCCGTCGCGGATGCGGTTGGGCCACGGCACGAGCACGATGCCCGAGCCCGAGGGCGGGGTCTCGTCCTCGCCGTAGGGCGGGACGAGGTCGATGTCGTTGATCGAGAGCGTGCGGAGTCCGGCGGCGACGGCGGTGATGGTGGCTCGCACGTCTCCGGTGGAGGTGGACGTCTCGAGCACGAACTGGTCGCCCGTGGGGTGCGTCATGCAGACCACCTTAGGGCCGCTCGGACCCCTCTGCGACGAGCACCTCGACCCCGACGTCGCGGAACTCGCCGACGAGCACCGCCGGCGCCGCGGCATCCGTCACGAGCGTGTCGAACGCGTCGAGCGGGGCGATGCGGCCGAGGTGGACCTCGCCGAGCTTGGAGGCGTCGGCCACGACGACGGCGCGGGCCGCACGCCGGAGCATGAGCGCCTTGACGGCGGCCTCCGGCAGGTTGGCGTTGGTCACGCCCATGCGGGCGTCGACGCCGTTGCACCCGATGAACGCGAGGTCGACGTGCACCTCGTCGAGCACCGAACCGGCGAGCGGGTGCACGAGCGAGTGCTGGCGGGGGCGGAGCGTTCCGCCCGTGACGACGACCGTGAACCGCGGGATCTCGGCCTCGAGCTCGAGCGCGATCGAGAGCCCGTTGGTGAGGATGGTGAGGTCGTCGAGGTCGCTGCGGGCGCGGAGCGCGCGCGCGACCTGGAGCGTCGTCGTGCCGACGTCGAGGATGATGCTCTGTCCGCTGCGTACGAGGGAGGCGGCGAGTTCGCCGATCCGCTGCTTGGGCACGACGGAGGCCGCGAGCGCCTCCTCGAAGCTGGGCTCGCGCTCGGGCCGGGCCTCGGCCGCCGGCCCGCCGCCGACGGGCACGGCGCCGCCGTGGACCCGGCGGACGAGGCCGCCGCGCTCGAGCACGTCGAGGTCGGCGCGCGCGGTGACGGGCGTCACGCCGAACGACTCGCTGAGCTCGACGACGCGCACGAACCCGCGCTCGGCGACGAGGTCGGCGGCGAGCGCGCGCCGCCGCGCCGCGGTCAGTTCGGGGTCCATACGGCCATTGTCGGCTTCGTCATTCGACTTTGCAATACGAAACACCCTTGTTTCTCAAACGAAAACGACGTACCGTAGCGCCGTGCACCACACCGAACCCGGCATCCTCGACCCGCGCATCGCCGTGCGCCGCTCGACGCTCGCCGACGGACGCGAGCTCATCTACTTCGACGACGCCGACACCGCGCTCCCCGCCGAGCGCGCGATCGACGCGCGCGCCCTCGACCCGCGACCGGCGACCGCCGAGATGCGCCAGGACCCGCTGACGGGCGACTGGATCTCGGTCGCCGCGGCCCGCCAGAACCGCGTGTTCCTCCCCCCGGCCGACGCCGACCCGCTCGCGCCGCAGACCGAGACGAACCCGTCCGAGATCCCGAGCCTGTACGACGTCGCGGTGTTCGAGAACCGCTCGCCGTCGTTCGGGCCCGACCTGCCCGGATGGGCCGGCCCCGCGGATGCCGCGGCCGCCTCCGCCGCCCTCGCCGACGTGCGCGCGGTCGGTCTCGAGCGCCGGCTGCCCTCGCACGGTCGCTGCGAGGTCGTGTGCTTCAGCCCCGAGCACGAGGGCTCGTTCGGCACCCAGACCGTCTCGCGCGCCCGAACCGTCATCGAGGCCTGGGCGCACCGCACCGCGGCGCTCTCGGCCCTGCCGGGCGTGCAGCAGGTCTTCCCGTTCGAGAACCGCGGCCGCGACATCGGCGTGACGCTGCCGCATCCGCACGGCCAGATCTACGCCTACCCGTACGTGACGCCCCGCACCGAGCGACTGCTCGCGGCGATCGACGCGTACGGGCCCGGCCTGCAGGCCGACCTGCTCGCCCGCGAGCGGAACGGCGAGCGCGTGCTCCTCGCGGGCGAGCACTGGACCGCCTACGTGCCGTTCGCGGCGCGCTGGCCGATCGAGGTCCACCTCGTGCCGCACCGGCACGTGCCCGACCTCGCAGCGACCGACGAGGCCGAGCGCGCCGAGCTCGCGCGCGTCTACCTGCGGCTGCTGCGCGGACTCGACCGGCTCTACGACACGCCGACGCCGTACATCGCCGCGTGGCACCAGGCGCCCGTGCACGAGCGGCGCGACGAGGTGCGCCTGACCATGCAGATCACGAGCCCGCGCCGCGGCGCCGACCGGCTGAAGTACCTCGCCGGGTCCGAGGCCGCCATGGGCGCCTGGATCGGCGACGTCCCACCCGAGGCGCAGGCCGCGGCGCTGCGCGATGCGATCGAAGGAGTCGAGCTGTGACCGACCACGTGGCATCCGCCCAGCACGGATTCGCCGAGCAGTACGGGCGGCGCCCCGCCGGCGTCTGGTCGGCGCCCGGGCGCGTCAACCTCATCGGCGAGCACACCGACTACAACGACGGGTTCGTCTTCCCGTTCGCGATCGACCGCCGCACGACCGTCGCGCTCGGCGACCGCGACGACCGGCTCGTGCGCGTGGCCTCCACCTTCTCGCCCGACGTGGTCGAGGTGCACCTCGACGAGCTCACGCCCGACGCGGTGAGCGGATGGGCCGCCTACCCGCTCGGCGTCGTGTGGGCGCTCGGCGAGTTCGGCGCCGACCTCGAGCACGTGCGCGGGGTCGACCTGCACATCGACTCCGACGTGCCCGTCGGCGCCGGGCTCTCGTCGTCGGCCGCGATCGAGTGCGCTGTCGCGCTCGCGCTCGACGAGCACTGGGGACTCGGCTTCGATCGTCCGACGCTCGCGAAGGTCGGCCGCCTCGCCGAGAACCGCGTGGTCGGCGCCCCGACCGGCATCATGGACCAGTCGGCGTCGCTGCTCGGCGAGGCCGACGCGGGCGTGTTCCTCGACTGCCGCAGCCTCGACGCCGACGTGATCCCGCTCGGCTTCGCCGAGGCCGGGCTCTCGCTGCTCGTGATCGACACGCGCGTCAGCCACACGCACGCGACCGGCGGCTACGCCGCACGCCGCGCGTCGTGCGAGACCGGCGCACGCCTCCTCGGCGTCGAGTCGCTTCGCGACCTGCGCCCCGACGACCTCGGCCGCGCCGAGGAGCTGCTCGACGACGAGACCTTCCGCCGCGTGCGCCACGTCGTCACCGAGGACCAGCGCGTGCTCGACACCGTGCGCACGCTGCGCGAGCAGGGGCCCGGCGCGATCGGCCCGCTGCTCGACGCGTCGCACGTCTCGATGCGCGACGACTTCGAGATCTCGGTGCCCGAGCTCGACCTCGCCGTCGAGACCGCGCAGGCGGGCGGCGCGATCGGCGCGCGCATGACCGGCGGCGGATTCGGCGGCGCCGCGATCGCGCTCGTGCGCGACGACCTCGTTCCGGCCGTCACCCGGCAGGTGCAGGAGGCCTTCGCCGCACGCGGCTTCCGCGAACCGGCCGTCTTCACCGTGCACGCCGCGCAGGGCGCCCGCCGCGACGCGTAGCCGGCCGGCGGGCGCGCGTTCGAGAGCGCTCGGCTACCGGGGCTCGACCGCCGTCGGCGTACCGCGCGTGATGCGCACGAGCTCGTCGTAGGTCGTCGGGAACACCGTCTTCGCGTGCCCGGCCGCGGCCCACACCTCGTCGTACGCCGCGAGGTCGGTGTCGACGAACGTGCGCACCGGCGCGGGATGGCCCAGGGGTGCGACGCCGCCGATCACCTGCCCGGTCGCGGACTTCACGACCTCCTTCGACGCGCGCCCGATGCGGCCGCCGAGCTGCTCGCCGAGCCACTCGGTGTCGACGCGGTGGCCGCCCGAGGTGAGCACGAGGATCGGCTCGTCGTCGAGCGTGAACACGAGCGAGTTGGCGATCTGGCCGACCTCGACGCCGAGCGCGTCGGCGGCGAGTTGGGCGGTCGTGACGGCGTCGTCGAACCACACGACGCGCGCTTCGACGCCCTCGGCGGCGAGCGCGGCGATCACGCGGTCGACGGCGGCGTGCGACGGGAGGGAGGTCTGCTCGGCGGGCATGCGTCGATCCTACGAGCGGATGCCGCATCCGCTCGCGCCGCCTCGCCTCGCGGTTCACCCGGCTGCCGTAGGGTGCCGGTGTGAGCGCTTCCCCGTCGCCCTCCCCCTCGCACGACCGGCTGGCGCGCCGCCTGGGGCTGCGCGACGCGGTCGCGATCGGTCTCGCGGCGATGGTCGGGGCGGGCGTGTTCGCCGTGTGGGCGCCGGCCGCGCAGGCGGCCGGCGCGTGGTTGCTCGCGGGCCTCGCGATCGCCGCGGTCGTCGCGTTCGCGAACGCGGGATCGACGGCGCAGCTCGCGGTGCGGTACCCCGAGGCCGGGGGCGCGTACCGATACGGCCGCGAGCGGCTGGGCGCGTGGCCGGGGTTCCTCGCGGGCTGGGGGTTCGTGATCGGCAAGACGGCGAGCTGCGCGGCGATGGCGCTGACCGCGGCCGCGTACCTCGTGCCGCCGGAGTGGCAGAAGCCCGTGGCGGTCGCCGCGGTGGCCGTGCTCGTGGGCGTGAACGTGCTCGGCGTCACCCGCACGGCGCGCGTGGCGTCGGTGATCGTCTCGGCCGTCGTCGCGGTGCTCGTGGTGGTCGTCGCCGCGGGCGTCGCCGCGATCGCCGGCGCGGGCTGGGGCGCGGGTGCGGCCGGCCCGCAGGCGACGCTGACGACGGATGCCGCGGCCGGCCCGGTCGCGGGCGCGTACGGCGTGCTGCAGGCCGCCGCCCTGATCTTCTTCGCGTTCGCCGGATACGCCCGTATCGCGACGCTCGGCGAGGAGGTGCGCGACCCCGCGCGCACGATCCCGCGGGCCATCGGGGTCGCGTTCGGCATCGTGCTCGTGGTGTACGCGGCGGTGGGCACGGCCGCGCTCGGCGCGCTCGGGCCCGCGTCGCTGGCGGCGTCATCCGCCCCGCTCGTCGACGTCGTGGGCGCGGCCGGATGGCTCTGGGCCGAGCCCGTGGTCCGGGTCGCGGCCGGCGTGGCCGCGCTCGGGTCGCTCCTCGCGCTCATCGCCGGCATCGGCCGCACGAGCCTCGCGATGGCGCGCGACGGCGAGCTGCCGCGACCGCTCACCGCGGTGCATCCGCGATTCGGGGTGCCGCACGTCGCCGAGCTCACCGTCGGCGTCGCGGTGATCGTGCTCGTGCTCGTCGCCGACCTCCGCGGTGCCATCGGCTTCTCGTCGTTCGGCGTGCTGCTGTACTACCTCGTCGCGAACGCGTCGGCGCTCACGCAGCCCGCCGGCGAGCGCCTCGTGCCGCGCTGGCTCTCGTGGGTCGGCGCCATCGGATGCGTCGTGCTCGTCGTCACGCTGCCGCTCGCCTCGATCGCGGCGGGCGTCGCCGTGTTCGTCGTCGGAGCGGCGGTGCGCGCCATCCGACTCGCGATCGTACGGCGCCGTGGCGGCGGGCCGGAATAGGCTGGGGCGCATGAGCGCCGACCCGTCCGCCCGCATCCTCACCATCTCCGGCACCCCGGCGCCCGAGCTCGACCCGACCGCGTTCGTCGCGCTCGGTGCCGTGGTCGTCGGCCAGGTGCGCCTCGCCGCGCAGTCGAGCGTCTGGTACAACGCGGTGCTGCGCGCCGAGGCCGAGACCATCACGCTCGGCGAGCGCTCGAACCTGCAGGACGGCGTCGTCTGCCACGTCGACGCGGGCTACCCCGTGACGATCGGCAGCGGGGTCTCGGTCGGGCACCGCGCGGTGCTGCACGGCTGCACCGTCGAGGACGACTGCCTCATCGGCATGGGCGCGACGATCCTCAACGGCGCCGTGATCGGCCGCGGCTCACTCGTCGCGGCCGGCGCCGTGGTGCTCGAGGGCACCGTCGTGCCGCCCGGCTCGCTCGTCGCCGGGGTGCCCGGCAAGGTGCGGCGCGAGCTCACCGCCGACGAGCAGGTCGGCATCCGACGCAACGCCGAGGCGTACCTCGCGCACGTCGCCCGGCACACCGCGCCCGTCGACTGACGACGTCGGCGCCGGCGCCGGCGACGGCAGCGATGACGACGGGGCGGATGCCGCGGGCGCCGCGACCGCGCCCAGCCCGCGCCGCAGCATCCGCTCGAGCCGGCGCACCCGGCGCACGACCGCGCGCACCGGCACCCCGACGCCCCACGCGATCGCGCCGCTCACGGTGCGGTCGAACCCGCCGAGCATGCGACGTCGCTCGAACGCCGCCCGCAGCGCCCCGCCCGAGAGGTCGTACCGGCGCTCGATCGGCGGCAGCGGCACGATCTCGCGGGCCTCGACGAGCGCGCCGAGCCGGCCGACCCAGTCGTCGGCGTCGGTGCCGTGGAAGTAGTTGTCGGCGAGCCAGCGCGGGTCGGCGTGCCGGAAGCGGCCGGCGACGAGGTCGGACGTCGATCCGAACAGGCCCGCGCCCTCGAAGACCGTGTTGATCATCGCCGGCGAGACGCCGAAGTCGTCCACGAGCAGGGTCGGCACATCGCGCGCGACCGCCTCGAGCGCCGCCGTCGAGCTCACGGTCACGAGCGCGGCAGCGCGCGCGAGCTTCGCGGCCATCGGGCCGTCCTCGACGACGAGGTTCGCGGGCACGTGGTCGAGCTCGGCGAGCAGGCCGGCGTAGTCGTGCTGCTCGGCGTGGGTCTGGGCCTCGCCGGCGCGCGCCCGCACCTTGACGACGACACGGTGCGACGGGCTGCGTCGCGCGAGCTCGGCGAGCGCGCGGAGCAGCCGAAGGCGGTCGTCGCGTTCACCGGGCACCTTGGCCTGGGCCGCGAAGACGACGTCGTTCCCGGCGGTGCGTGAGGTCGCCGCCCGGCCCGCGGCGGGCCGGAGGAAGGGCAGCGTCGCGAGGCCGAACGACGTGTCGATGCCGAGCTCGGCCGCGTTCGCGCGGAACTCGCGCACCTCGCGCCGGCTGTGCAGCACGACGAGGTCGGCCTGCTCGCGATAGATCACGGCCTTCGGCACCGCGGGGATCGTGAGCCCGGGGAACCCGCTCACGATCGCGGGGCGGTTCGCTCGGCGCACGAGCCGCGGCGCGACGACGCGCACGAAGGGTCCGCGCAGCGCGAGCAGCACCGCGTGCGGGTCGAACGCGTCGAGCTCGTCGTCGAGGCCGCGTTGCACGCCGCGGCGGTCGAGCGGCACGATCCGCACGTCCTCCGGCGCGAAGCGCGTGCCCGAGAGCGCGTGCGCGAGCTGCCGCTCGCTCGGCATCACGGGCGACGCGATCACGACGAGGCGCGACGTCCAGTCCGCGGGCAGCGTCGAGGCGAGCGCCGCGCCCCACTTCACGTACGAGTCGGCGTCGGCGACGACGAGCAGGCGGCGCGGCGCGCCATCCGTACGGCCCCTCACGCGAGCACCCGGCGGAGCTTGGCCTTCGGCGCCTCCTCGCCGGGGTAGACGCGCTTGACGCCGTCGCCGAGCGCGTCGCCGATGATGCGGATGTCGCGCACGAGGTGCTCGAGGCCCTGCGGCTCGAGCGACGCCGAATGGTCGGAGCCCCACATGGTGCGGTCGAGCGTGATGTGCCGTTCGACGCAGGTCGCGCCGAGCGCGACGGCCGCGAGCGAGATCTGCAGTCCCCGCTCGTGGCCCGAGTAGCCGACGGGCACGCCGGGGAACCGCCGCGTGAGCGCGGGGATCATGAGCAGGTTCGCCTCCTCGGGCGGCATCGGGTAGCTCGAGGTCGCGTGCAGGATCACGAGGCGCTCGGTGCCGAGCACCGTGACGGCGCGGTCGATCTCGTCCATGGTCGACATGCCGGTCGAGAGGATGACGGGCTTGCCCGTGTCGCGGACCGCCTCGAGCAGCTCGAGGTCGGTGACCGAGGCCGACGCGATCTTGTGCGCGACGACGCCGTACGACTCGAGGTCGGCGACCGCGGGCACGTCCCACGGCGAGGCGAACCAGTCGAGGCCGTGCAGCACGGCATGAGCGGCGATCTGCGCGTACTCGTCGCGGCCGAACTCGACCCGGTGCCGGTACTCGAGGTAGGTCATGGTGCCCCACGGCGTCTCGCGCGGCATGAGCTTCATGTGCTCGGGCGTCGAGACGTCGGGCGTGCGCTTCTGGAACTTCACCGCCTGCGCGCCCGCCTGCGCGGCCACCTCGATGAGGCGCTTCGCGAGCTCGACGTCGCCGTTGTGGTTCAGGCCGATCTCGGCGATGACGTAGACGGGCTCGTACTCGCCGATGGCGGCGTGGCCGATGCGCACGGACATGGTGGCTCGCTCTCGTGTGGTTCGGGTCGGATCGGTTCGGGTCAGGTCGAGGTGACGGATGCCGCGGCCATCGCCTCGCGCTGCCCGCGCGTCGGATGGGCGGGGTCGAGCTCTCGCGGCTCGCGGGCCGGGTCGCGGTCGGCGATCGCGTCGGCGTCGACGTCGGTGTCGATGGGTGCTTCGGCGCGGCGCCGCGCGTCGCGCGCGGCGAGCACGAGTTCGGCGAGCTCGCGCACTGCGCCGTGCCCGCCGTGCCGTTCGAGCACGTGCCGAGCCCGCTCGAGCGCGTCCGGCGCGGCATCCGGCACCGCCAGCGGCCAGCCCACGAGGTCGAGTGCGGGGATGTCGCCGCGATCGTTGCCGAGGTAGGCGATGCGGTCGAGGCGGATGCCGCGGGCGGCCGCCCACTCGCGGAGCGCCGCGCCCTTGTCGGCGAGCCCCTGGATGCAGTCGACGCCGAGTTTCTCGGCGCGCCGGCTGACCACGGGGTTCGCTTCGGCGCTGAGAATGAGCATGGGGATGCCCGCCTCGCGCAGCCGGGCGACGCCCGCGCCGTCGGCACGGCTGACCCGCACCGATTCGCGGCCGAGCTCGTCGAGACCGGCGGTGTCGTCGGTGTGGACGCCGTCGAAGTCGGTCACGACCGCGTCGACGTCGATGAACGGATGCCGCGGGTCGGCCACCCACGCCGTGCCGGCGCCGGCTCGACGCGCGAGCGCCGCGGCCACGCCGCCCGCGAGGCGCCGGTCGACGCGCGGCGCGAGCGCCCGCGCCCGCGCGAGATCGGCGGCGTCGTCGATCTCGATCGCGGTGTCGGGGTGCACGGCCTGGATGCCGATCCGGCCGAAGAAGCGGTGGCCCGCCGCCAGGAATCCGTCGGTGCGGAAGACGTAGAACGCGCCGGTCTCGAGGAACTCCGGTTCGCGGTCCTGGCGGCGTGCGCGGTGCGAGGCGTCGTGGTTGACGCCGATCGCGGTCGCGTTCGCCTCGTCCTCGCGCCAGAGGAACGCGTGCGTCGGCGTGGCCGCGAACACGACGTCCCGTTCGCCCGACGCGACTCGCTCGATCGCCGCAGCGAGGTCGGCGGGGTCGATGAACGGCGAGGTCGCCTGCACGAACACCGTGATGTCGTCGGCTCCCGACCCGGCATCCGCCGACCCCGGGCCCGGGCCCGAGGATCCCAGCACGCCCAGCGCGTGCCGCAGGGCGGACTCGCTCGAGGCCTCGGCCCCGGCCAGCTCGGCCGGCCGCTCGACGACCTCGGCGCCGGCCGCGATGGCGATGTCCGCGATCTCGTCGTCGTCGGTCGTCACCACGACCCGCCCGACCCGGTCGGCGGCGAGCGCGGCGTGCACCGCACGCGCGACCAGCGGCACGCCGCCGACGCGCGCGACGTTCTTGCCCGGAAGGCCCTGCGACCCGCCGCGCGCGGGGATGATCGCGATCGCCCGCGCGGCATCACCGCGCTCGCGGGCGCGGCCACCTGCCGCCGCCGTGCCGCGTGCCGCACCCGCCCCGGCGGCGCGTTCCCCCGCGACACCGCCTCCCGCGGATGCCGCACGCGCCACGGCGGCGGAGTTCCCGGCGTCCTGGTTGCGACTCATGCCGCGAAGCTATGCGCGCGACCCGTCCACTCCGTGCACGCCGGGTGAACGTCCGGCGACCACGCGGCTGACAACGCGTGGCACCCGACCCGCGGCGGGAATGCGGCCGCGCGCCCGGCCCCTCCCCATGCCCCGCAGTCCGCACTCCGCACGCCGCACGCCGCACGGACCCCGACGCACGCCGCACGCCGCACGCGGAGCGCCTCACGGACCCACGCCGCACGCCGGATTCCGCACGGCCCCACGCCGCACGCCTCGCGCCGCACGCGGAGCGCCGCACGGACCCGCGCCGCGAATGCTTGCGAACGGCTCATGTCAGCGCAGCCTCATTTGAGGCTGCGCTGACCTGCCACGTGGCGACGCAGCGCCAAGCCGCGACTCGTGTCAGTCCGGCCTCATGTGAGGCCCGATCGACAAACCCGCATCGCTCGCGCGGCCCGGCCGCGAACCCATGTCAGCGCGGCCTCAAGTGAGGCTCCATTGACACGAGCCAGGCACGCGGCATCCCTCGACCCGAAATCAGGTGAGCGCGGCCTCAGATGAGGCTCCGTTGACACGAGCCGGGCACGCGTCATCCCCTGAACCGAAATCAGGTCAGCGCGGCCTCAAATGAGGCTCCGTTGACACGAGCCACGCGCGCGGCAACCCCTGACCCGAGATCGTCTCAGCCGGGCCTCATTTGAGGCGGCGTTGAATCGAGCCACGCGCGCGGCATCCCGCCGCACCATGCGCCAGCGCCGCGCGCGACCACCGGACGCGGCGGACGCCGCCTCGCCGGCCGGTCAGCGCCCGCGGAGCTTGACCTCCGCCGCCTTCACGACGTTCGCGAGGAGCATGGCGCGCGTCATCGGGCCGACCCCGCCGGGGTTCGGCGAGAGGTGCCCGGCGACCTCGGCGACGGCCGGGTCGACGTCGCCCGTGAGCCGGCCCTTGCCGGTCTCCTCGTCGGCGACGCGCGTGATGCCCACGTCGAGCACCGCGGCGCCCGGCTTGATCCAGTCGGGCTTGACCATGTGGGGCACGCCCACGGCCGCGACGACGATGTCGGCTCGCCGCACCTCGGCGGCGAGGTCGCGCGTGCGCGAGTGCGTCAGCGTCACCGTGGCATCCAGGCCCTTGCGCGTGAAGAGCAGGCCGAGCGGGCGGCCGACGGTGAGACCGCGACCGATGACGGTCACGTGCTGGCCGCGGATCGGCACGTCGTAGCGCTGGAGCATCTCGACGATGCCCGCGGGCGTGCACGGCAGCGGCGAGTGCAGCTCGCCCTCGATGCCGAGCACGAGCCGCCCGAGGTTCGTGGGGTGCAAGCCGTCGGCGTCCTTGAGGGGGTCGATGAGCTCCAGCATCGCGTTCTCGTCGTGCCCCGTGGGCAGCGGCAGCTGCACGATGTAGCCCGTCACCTCGCGCGCCGAGTTGAGGTCGCGGATCGCCGCGCGCACGTCGGCCGTCGTCGCCGACGCCGGCAGGTCGACGCGGATCGACTCGATGCCGACCTCGGCGCAGTCGCGGTGCTTTCCGGCGACGTACGAGCGCGAGGCGGGGTCGTCGCCGACGAGCAGCGTGCCGAGGCCCGGCACGACGCCGTGCGCCCGGAGTTCGGTGATGCGCGTCGACAGCTCCGACTTCACGGCCGATGCGGTGGCGACGCCGTCGAGGGTGATCGCGGTCATGCTGGGTACCTCTTCCGAGCTGGTCGGCGGGAACGGGACGAAGGAGATTCCGGCCGACGCGCCGGCGGGCGGACGGCGCGTCGTCGCAGGTCTCCTTCAGCGTGCCGGTCGCGGCTCGGGAGCGGGCGAATGCTCGCCCCCGAGCCGCCGGCGACTACTGCTGCAGGCCCGGGTAGAGCGGGAACGCGTCGGTCAGCGCGGTCACGCGCGAACGGAGCGCCGCGACATCCGGGTTCGCCTGCAGCGCGAGCGCGATGACGTCGGCGACCTCGGTGAACTCGGCGTCGCCGAACCCGCGGGTCGCGAGCGCGGGCGTGCCGATGCGCAGGCCAGACGTGACCATCGGCGGGCGCGGGTCGAACGGCACCGCGTTGCGGTTCACGGTGATGCCGACCTCGTGCAGACGGTCCTCGGCCTGCTGGCCGTCGAGCTCGGAGGTGCGCAGGTCGGCGAGCACGAGGTGCACGTCGGTGCCGCCCGTGAGCACGTCGACGCCGGCCGCGCGCGAGTCGTCGGCGACGAGGCGCGACGCGAGGATGCCCGCGCCCCGGATCGTGCGGGCCTGGCGGTCCTTGAACTCCTCGGACGCCGCGATCTTGAACGCCGTCGCCTTCGCGGCGATGACGTGCATGAGCGGGCCGCCCTGCTGGCCCGGGAAGACGTTCGAGTTCAGCTTCTTCGCGAGTTCCATGTCGCGCGAGAGGATGAAGCCCGAGCGCGGGCCGCCGATGGTCTTGTGCACGGTCGAGCTCACGACGTCGGCGTGGGGCACGGGGTTCGGGTGCAGGCCCGCGGCGACGAGGCCGGCGAAGTGCGCCATGTCGACCCAGAGCTTCGCGCCGACCTCGTCGGCGATCTCGCGGAACGCGGCGAAGTCGAGCTGGCGCGGGTAGGCCGACCAGCCGGCGATGATGACCTGCGGCTTGTGCTCGCGGGCCTTGTCGCGCACCACGTCCATGTCGACGAGGAACGTCTCGGGGTCGACGCCGTACGACACGGCGTTGTAGAGCTTGCCCGAGAAGTTCAGCTTCATGCCGTGCGTGAGGTGGCCGCCGTGGGCCAGCTCGAGGCCGAGGATGGTGTCGCCGGGCGTCGCGATCGCGGACAGCACCGCGGCGTTCGCGGTCGCGCCCGAGTGCGGCTGCACGTTGGCGTACTCGGCGCCGAACAGCGACTTGGCGCGCGCGATCGCGAGGTTCTCGGCGACATCGACGAACTCGCAGCCGCCGTAGTAGCGGCGGCCCGGGTAGCCCTCGGCGTACTTGTTCGTGAGCACCGAGCCCTGCGACTGCAGCACCGAGACGGGCACGAAGTTCTCGCTCGCGATCATCTCGAGCGTGGTGCGCTGGCGGTTCAGCTCCTGCTCGAGCACCTCGGCGATCTCGGGATCGACCTCGGCGAGGGGCTGGTTGAAGACGGATGCGGCGCCCGCGACGGCGTCGGCGGGGGCGTCGGTGGTGAGGGACTCGGCCAAGACTGGCTCCTTCGAAGATGACATGCGGACCTGCGGTTCAGCGCCTCGTGCGACTCGCGCCACGAGGCCTCGCGTACCGGCCCAGGCGTGCGGTCGGTCCGTTGCCAGTCGCTCCCCGATGGTCACCCATCTCAACGCCAGTCGCGACGTGGGCAAGCATACCAACGGATGCCGCGTGCGGCTGCCGCGTGACGGCGAGCGAGCGCGGGATAACGTGGGCGGGTGAGCAGCGCGACCGTGATCCACTCCGCCCGCCTCGTCTCGGGCGGCGACACCGTTCCCGACGCGTGGGTGCGCTTCGAGGGCGACCGGGTCGTCGGGCGCGGCATCGGCGACGGATGGCGCGACGCCGACGGACGCGCGGCGGGCGAGGTGACGGATGCCGCGGGCCGCGTCCTCGCACCCGGCTTCATCGACCTGCACTGCCACGGCGGCGGCGGCGCGTCGGCCGAGGAGGGCGAGGACGCACTCGGCACGGTGCTCGCGACGCACCGCGCACACGGCACGACGCGCTCGGTGCTCTCGCTCGTGACGGCGGCGGTCGACGAGCTCGAGACCCGTCTCGCCGCGATCGCTCGCGTCGCGGCATCCGACCCGCTGCTGCTCGGTTCGCACCTGGAGGGCCCCTTCCTCGACCACGAGTTCCGCGGCGCGCACGATCCCGCCCGGCTGCGGCGCGCCGACGCCGAGGCGATCGATCGGCTGCTCGCCGCGGCCGACGGTTCGCTGCGGCAGATCACGATCGCGCCCGAGCACGACGGCGCAGCGGAGGCGATCGCGCGCTTCACCGACGCGGGCGCCGCGGTCGCGGTCGGGCACACTGGCGCCGACTTCGACACCGCGCTCCGCGCGTTCGACGCGGGGGCGGCGATCCTGACGCACGCGTTCAACGGCATGCGCGGCATCCACCATCGGGCGCCCGGGCCCGTGGTCGCCGCGATGCACGCCGACCACGTGACCCTCGAGGTGATCAACGACGGCGTGCACGTGCACCCCGACGTGGTCCGGCTGGCGTTCGCGGGCGCGCCGGGGCGCGTCGCGCTCGTGACCGATGCGATGGCGGCGACCGGGTCGGCCGACGGCCGGTACGTGCTGGGATCGCTCGAGGTCGACGTGGTCGACGGCGTCGCGCGGCTCGCCGAGGGTGGATCGATCGCCGGCTCGACCCTCACGCAGGACGTCGCGCTGCGCCGCGCGGTGCTCGAGGCGCGGCTCTCGCTCGAGGACGCCGTCACAGCGGTGACGATGACCCCTGCGGCCGCGATCGGCCGCGCCCACGACCTCGGCCGGCTCGAGCCCGGGTACGCGGCCGATGCAGTGCTGCTCGGCGACGACCTCGAGGTCGAGGCGGTGTGGGCGGCGGGCGTGCGCCGCTCCTGACGAGCCGAGTGCCGCGTCGGGCGGGGCCGCGGCGTGCTCCCCATCGCCTGCAGCCCCGACCCGGATGCGGATCCGAATCCCCCGATCGGATCTCCCGCGTCCACCCCCGGACGTCGGTTGCAGGACCATCGTGCCGCGCCGTAGCCGTGGATTGGCTGTGACTGCGCCGAGGGTCCGCCCAGTGCGGATGAGGCCGCATGCGAGAGGGCCCGGCGACCTGTTCCCCTCGGCCGCCGGACCCGGCTCGTGCCCCCGGATCCCCCGAGGAGCCGCATCCGCCCTTCCGGTTCGCGAACCCCTCGCGTGAGAGACGGCACTCGGCCTGTTCGATGACGCGGAATCCCCCGGAAACCGGGAATCGCGCCACGTCGGCGCGATCTGCTGGAATGATCGGGCGACCGGCGTCATGATCGGGCCGGTCGCGCGTCTCTTCGGTCGGGCGCCCCCCCACGCCCATCCCCCGTTCCGAGAGGAAGCTCCCGTGGCCCCTGCGCGCACCGCCGACGCCGACCTCGTCGAAGCCGCCCGCCGCGGCGACCGCGACGCCTACGCCGAGCTCTGGCGGCGCCATGCGGCGTCCGCCCGCACCGTGGCCGTCTCCCACTCGAGCTTCGACGCCGACGACCTCGTCGCCGAGGCGTTCACGAGGGTGTACGACGCGATCCGCGCGGGCGGCGGCCCGAACGGCGCGTTCCGCCCGTACCTGTTCACCACGATCCGCAACACCGCCGCGAGCTGGGGGCGTGCGCGACGCGAGACGTCGATGGAGGCGCTCGACCAGCTCGAGGATCCGACCACGAGCGAGACGGCCGCGCTCGAGTCGCTCGACCGGTCGACGACCGCGCAGGCGTTCCGCGCGCTCCCGACGCGGTGGCAGGAGGTGCTCTGGTACTGCGAGGTCGAGCGGATGTCGCCGGCGCAGGTCGCACCGCTCGTCGGCATGTCCGCCAATGCGACGGCCGCACTCGCCTACCGTGCGCGTGAGGGGCTCCGCCAGGAGTGGATCCGCGCGCACCTGCGCGGCGCCGCCGCAGAACCCGAGTGCGCGTGGACGATCGACCGCCTCGGCGCCTACACGCGCGGCAGGCTGCGCTCGCGCGATACCGCGAAGCTCGAGGCGCACCTCGACGGGTGCGCGCGCTGCACCATCGTGGCCGCCGAGGCGAGGGAGGTCGGCTCGCGGCTCGCGCTCGTGCTGCTGCCGCTCGCAGCGGGGGCGGGTGCGGCGACCGCGTACTCCGCCTGGCTGCAGCAGGGCGCGCCGGTCGCGCAGTTCGCGGCAGGCGCCGCCGGCGCTGCGGGCGCGGTGCACGCCGCGGGCGACGTCGTGGTCGCCGGCGCGGCCGGCTCGGGCGGGGCCGCGTCCGGTGGCGCATCGGTCGGCACGGGTGCCGCGGCGGCCGGGTCGACCTCGGGCGGCGGGCTCGCCGCGGTCGGGGCCGGCGCAGGCACCCTCGCGCTCGCAGCGGCCGCGGTCGCGGCGATCGCCGTGATGCCGATGCTCGTGCCCGCACCGGCCGAACCGCCGTCCGCCGAGGCGGCCTCGCCCGCGGTCGATGCGGAGGCTCCCGCCGCGATCGCACTCCCGGCGCCGGCTCCGTCGCCGGCGCCGCCGGCTCCGGTCCCCGCCGACGAGGTCCTCCCGGCCGAACCGGCCCTCGCGGTTCCGATCGAGGCGCCGCCCGCCGCGCCCGCCGAGTCGGCGACGCCGCCCGCACCGCCCGTCGACGCGATCGCGCTCCCCCCGGTCGTGACCCTCGTCGACACGGCCGGCGGACTCGTCGACCCGATCGTCTCGGGCACCGCGGAGGCCGGCGCGACCGTGACGGTCACCGCCTCGAGCGGAGGTGCGGCCCAGGCGGTCGCCGACGCGGGCGGCGCCTGGTCGGCCGTGCTGGTCGGGCTGCCCGCCGGTTCCGTCGAGATCACGGCGGTGCAGACGGATGTCGCGGGCAACCGGTCGGCGCCGTCGGCGCCGGTCGCGATCGCGCTCTCCGCCCCGTCGCTGGCCTTCACCGCGCTCGGCGCGTGGCTCGACACGGTCTTCACGGGCGTGCCGGGCGCGACGGTGCAGATCCTCGCCGACGGCGTGCCCATCGACGAGGTGGTGCTCGACGACCGGGGCACGGCGGTCTTCGAGGTGCTCGCACCCGCCAACCACACGTGGTCGGCGAGCGTGCGCTACGTCGTCGACGACCGCACGGGCCCGGCCGCGACCGCCGTGCGCGGCTGAGCCGCCCGGGCCGAGACGGCGACGATTCCGGCCGCGAGCACCGCGAGCACGACGAGCGCGAGCGGGATCGAGGCGACGCCGAACCCGCTGAACAGCAGGCCGCCGATGAGCGCCCCGCCGCCGATGCCGACGTTGAACGCGGTCGTGTAGAGCGCGCTCGCGGCGTCGCGCTTCTCGGGCGCGGCGGCGTGCAGCAGCCGCGTCTGGAGCAGCGGCGGCACCGCGCCGAACGCGAAGCCCCACACGAGGTATGCCCCGATCGCCGGCCAGAGCGCGGGCACCGTCGCCATGACGACGAGGGCCGCCGCGATCACGGCGAGTGCGACCACCAGGGCGCGAGCGCCGTTGCGCGCGACGGGCGTGCCGGCGACCGCGAGGCCGGCCGCGCCGGCGAGCCCGGACGCGAAGAGCAGCGGCGCGACGGCCGACGACGGCGCGCCGACCACCTCGGTCAGGATCGGTGCGATGTAGGTCAACGTCGCGTACTGCCCGACCATGACCACGGCGGTCACGAGGCACACCGCGAGCACGGCCGCAGCACCGGGGTTCGCGCGCGTTCTCGCGATGCCGGGCGAGGCGGATGCCGCGTCCGCGCGATCGGCGGGCGCGGCGGGCGCGGTCGCGCCCTCGGCGACGGCGCGCGCGGCGGCGGTCTCGCCATCCGGCGGCAGCACCGCACGCAGCACGAGCGCGCCGACGAGCGTCAGGGCGGCCACGAGCGCGAAGGCCGCGCGCCAGCCGACCGCCTGGCCGAGCGCGGTGGCGAGCGGCACGCCCGCGATGAGCGCGATGGTGCCGCCGCCGAGCACGACCGACACCGCCCGGCCGAGCTGCGCGTCGGCGACGATCCGCGCGGGGTAGGCGCCGACGAGCGCCCAGAACAGCCCGTGCGCCACGCCGCCGACGACGCGGACGCCGACGAGCATCCAGTACTCGGGCACGACCGCGCTGAGCAGGGTGGACGCGGCGAGCACGACCAGCACGGCCGTGAGCAGCGAGCGACGCGACATCCGCCGGGTGAGCGCGGTCAGCGGGGTCGACGTGACGACGACCGTGAAGGCGAAGACGGAGACGAGCAGCCCCACGAGGGGCTCGCCCACGCCGAGATCGGCGCTCATCTCGGGCAGGAGGCCGGTCGGCAGCATCTCGATGGTGATGGACAGGAACACGGCCGAGGCGAGGGCGATGAGCACGCGCCAGGGCAGGGCGGAGGTGGTGGCCGCGCGGGCGCGCGACGATTCGGTGATCGACATGGTTGAGTCATCCCGACGGCGTTCCCCGCTCGCGGCCGTGCCTGCGGCGGGTCGACTACGCGCTCACGTGCGCGCCCGGGGCCGGCGGTGACCGCTCGACCGCCACCAGTCTACCCGGTGTCGGCTGGGCGGCGCCCGTGCGCCGCCCGGATGGCGGGCCGGTACGCTGTGCGGATGACCGATGCCGAGCCGCACAGCCCCCACCTGCACCACTGGGTCGTCACGCTGAGCTGCACCGACGGCCCGGGCATCGTGCACGCGGTGAGCGGCGCGATCGTCGCCGCGCGCGGCAACATCACCGAGAGCCAGCAGTTCGCGAGCCACGACACCGGGCGCTTCTTCATGCGCGTGCAGGTCGAGTCGTCGGCGGGCCGCGACGAGTTCGAGGCGGCGCTCGCGCCGGTCGTCGAGCGCTGGGGCATGGACCTCCACCTCGACGAGGTCGGCCGGCCCCTGCGCACGCTCGTGCTCGCGTCGACCGCGGGGCACTGCGTGAACGACCTGCTCTTCCGTCAGCGGGCCGGGCAGCTGCCGATCGAGATCCCGCTCGTGCTGTCGAACCACGGCACGCTGCGCGACCTCGTCGACTTCTACGGCGTGCCGTTCGAGTCCGAGCCCGTGACCTCGCCCGAGACGAAGGCGGCGTTCGAGCGCCGCATCCTCGAGGCCGTCGAGGAGCACGACATCGAGCTCGTCGTGCTCGCGCGGTACATGCAGATCCTCTCGCCCGAGCTCTGCGACATCCTCGCCGGGCGGTGCATCAACATCCACCACTCGTTCCTGCCCGGGTTCAAGGGCGCGAACCCCTACCGGCAGGCGCACGCACGGGGCGTGAAGCTCATCGGCGCGACCGCGCACTTCGTGACCAGCGACCTCGACGAGGGCCCGATCATCGAGCAGAACGTCGTGCGCGTCGACCACTCGCGCTCGGTCGCCGAGCTCGTCGCGATCGGCCAGGACGAGGAGAGCCGCACGCTCTCGCAGGCCGTCAAGTGGTTCGCGGAGCGACGCGTGCTGCTCGACGGCCAGCGCACCGTCATCTTCCGCTGATCCTCGCCGCCGACGGCGAGGCGGCCCGCTCGCTCGGCCCGGTCAGCCGCCGAATTCGCGACGGCCGTTGATCACGCCGCTGACCGCGGCGACCACGGCGAAGACGACGGCGACCACCGGCTGGCCCATGATCCACCACGCGATCGCGGCGGTCGAGAACACCGCGATCTCGACGAGCGCCTTCACGAACGGGTCGACCGCGAACACCGCCTTGGGCGATCGGAACAGCCCCCAGAGCAGGATCGCGAGGAGCGGCAGGCCGATGCCGAGGAGCACGCCCGGCCAGGGCAGCTCGAACGCGACGAACCCGAAGATGCCGAGCGACACGATCGCGAAGATCTCGAGCAGGAAGCGCAGCAGGTCGTTGAACCCGAGCTTGGGTGCGGGTTCGGGGGTGGCGTCGTTCACGGACGTCCAGCCTACCCGCGCCCGCACCCGACCGGCTCGGAGGGTCGCGCTCAGATGACCGGCGTGAGCTCGCGATCCGTCGTCTCCGCCGGCGCGGCCTCTGCCTCGTCGGCGTGCGCGGCCTCGGCGTCGGGCTCCGCCCCGCCGGCCGTGCGGAAGTGGCCGACGAGCGAGAGCACGATGCCGCCCGTCGCCCAGGCCGCGAGGACCAGCCACGGGAAGGTGGCGTCGGCCGAGGGGAAGTACGAGAGGTCGCGCAGCAGCGTCGCCGCCGCACCCGGCGGGAACCACTGGCCCACCGCGCCCCACGGCGCGGGCAGGAACTCGACGGGGATCGCCGCGGCGGAGATCGGGTTGGCCCCGAGCAGGAACGTGACCGCCCCGAGTGCGATGCCCGCGCGGCCGATCAGCGCGACCAAGCCGGTGATCGGCGCCGCGATGGCGGCGAGCGCGAGCGCGATCGCGGCGCTGTTGACCCAGTAGTCGCCCTGCAGCGCGCCGAACCACCCCTGCAGGATCCCGGTGAGCAGCAGGCCGCCGACCGCGGAGTACACGACGACCGCCGCGACCCGGCGCATCGCCCCGATCACCGCGAGCGAGATCGCGATGCCGCCGAGCATGCCGCCGATCACGATCGGGAACATCGCCGCGGTCAGCCCCGTGCCTCGCGGATCGGTGTCGGCGAGCGGCACGACGTCGGTGACCGCGACGGTGACGGTGGGGATCTCGGGAACGCTCGGCGCCGCGGGCGGCGCCGCGGGTGCCTGACCCGAGGCCTGCGCGAGCGCGGCCTGCACGGCGGCGCGCACGGCATCCTGCAGCACGCCCGACAGTTGCGCGGGCAGCTGCTCGCGCACCTGGGCGTCGATGCCCTGCTGCAGCTCGGCCGCCATGGCGCGCAGCGTCTGCGCGACGACCGGGCTCGCGGCCGACGCGACGAGCACCTCGGGAGCGTCGGTGGGGGCCTCGCCGAGGATGATCGCCCCGTAGACCTCGCGGGATTCGATCGAGGCGACGGCGGCGTCGCGGTCGTCGACGCGCTCGAGCGCGACCGCGCCGTCGGCCTGCTCGGCCACGCGGGACTCGACCTGCGCGACGCTCGCATCGGGCCCGGCGACGGCCACCGGAAGATCCTTGGGTTCGGCCGTGACCGACGGCCACGCGAAGGCGAGCACGATGATGCCGACGACGAGCGCCAGCGCGGCCCCGACGGCGATCGCCCGGCGGAACGGCGTGCCGCCGGCGGGGTGTGGGCGGGATTCCATGATGACTCCTATCAAAAACGAATGTTCGTTCTTTATAATGGAGCCTCGACCTAAGATCGTCAAGAGCCGGTCTCAGAAGCCGGGAAGGAGGCGCGGATGCCGAAGGTCACCGAGGCGCACCGTCAGGCGCGCCGCTCCGAGATCGCGGCCGCCGCGCTGCGATGCTTCGCCGCCAAGGGCTTCCGCGGCACGTCGATGTCCGACATCATCGCCGCGTCGGGTCTGTCCGCGGGGGCGATCTACGGGCACTACGCGAGCAAGGAGGAACTGTTCTTCGCGGCCGCGCAGCAGGTGCTCTCCGCGCGGTCCGAGGAGCTCGAGGGCCTGCGCGCCGACCACGGTCCGCTCGCGCCGGGCGAGGTGATCGTCGCCCTCATCGACGGCATGCGCGGCGACGACCTCACTCCCGACCTGTTCCTGCAGGTCTGGGCCGAAGCCGCCATCGACCCCGCGGTGCGCGCGATGGTGCGCGAGTACCTCGCCCCGATCCGCGGGATGCTGCACCGGCTGGTCGCCGAATGGGCTGCGGTGAATCCCGGGCTCGCCGGCGGCGACCCCGAGGCCTACGCCACCCGCACGGTGCCCGTGCTCATGGGTCTCGCACCGGGGTTCATGGTCCAGCGCGCGGTGCTCGCGGAGTTCGACGAGGAGGCCTACCTGGCCACGGTGCGCACGCTCGTGCCCCGCTGAGCCGAGCGCGGGCCGAGGCTCAGATGCCCTGCCAGTCGGGCTTGTTCGCCCACGCGTGCCGATAGTAGGCGGCGTGCTCGAGGCGGGATGCCGCGGCCTCGTCGACCACGACCGTGGCGTGCGGGTGCAGCTGGATCGCCGATCCCGGCCGGCTCGCCGAGACCGGGCCCTCCACGGCGTCGGCGACGGCCTGCGCCTTCGCGTCGCCGAACGCGAGCAGCACGAGGTGCCGGGCGCGGAGGATCGTGCCGATGCCCTGCGTGATGCAGTGCATGGGCACCTCGTCGGGCGAGTCGAAGAAGCGCGCGTTGTCGGCGCGGGTCTCCTCGGTGAGCGTCTTCACGCGGGTGAGCGAGGCGAGCGAGGAACCGGGCTCGTTGAACCCGATGTGGCCCGTTCGGCCGATGCCGAGGATCTGCAGGTCGACGCCGCCCGCGGCGTCGATCGCGCGTTCGTACTCGGCCGCGGCGATGCGGATGGTCTCGGGCGCGCCGTTCGGCACGTGCACGAGCTCGGGGCGCAGGCCGAGCGGCTCCACGACCTCGCGCGTGATCACCGCGCGATAGCCCTCCGGGTGCCCTGCGGGCAGGCCCACGTACTCGTCGAGCGCGAAGCCGCGCACGCGGGAGACGTCGAGCCGGTCGACCTCGATCCGCCGCGCGAGCGCGCGGTACGTCGACAGCGGGGTGGAGCCGGTGGCGAGCCCCAGCACCGAGTCGGGCCGGTCGACGATGAGCTCCGCCACCGCGCCGGCGACCAGCTCGCCCGCGGCGGCCTCGTCGGGGACGATCACGACCTCTGCCATGCCGGCACCTCCAGTTCTTCGCCGATGAGGGCCGCGCCGACGGCCGCGGCCGGGAACCCGCGCGGGATGACCTGCACCCGACGCGGCAGGTCGAGCGAGGCCAGGAACGCCGATCCCGCCGCCCAGGACTCGAGCGTCGCGCGCGTGCCCGCCAGCAGGCGGTCGCCGAGCGCGGCGAGCCCGCCGCCGATCACGATGTCGTCGACGTCGGTCGTCAGGGCGAGCAGCCGCACGGCCGAGGCGACGCCGGTGAGGAACCGCTCGCGCACGCGCACGGCGTCGGCATCGCCCGCGTCCGCCCGGTCGAACAGGTCGACCGCGGGATAGCGGTGGGAGCCGGGCCAGAGCGTCGCGAGCGCCGACCCGGACGCGGTGGTCTCGAGGCAGCCCCGCTGCCCGCACGGGCACCGCTCCCCCGCGGGATCGACCGGGATGTGCCCGATCTCGCCGGCGACGCCGCGCCGGCCGCGCAGCAGGTGCCCGTCGAGCACGATGCCGGCCGCGAGGCCCGTGCCGAGGTTCAGGTAGGCCATCGAATGGGCGCGGATGCCGTCGGCGACGCCGAGCAGGTGGTGCGCGCCGAGCGCGGCCGCGTTCACGTCGTTCTCGACGCGCACGTCGACGCCCAGTCGACCCGTCAGGCGCGGCCCGAGGTCGAGCCCCTCGAGGCCGAGGTTCACGGCGTGCGTGACCCGCCCGGTGGCCGAATCGACCGAGCCGGGGATCCCGATGCCGATCGAGCGGAACTCGCGTGCCTCGATGCCGGCGACCTGCGCCATCCGCTCGACCGTGCGCACCGCGGTCTCGACGACCGCCTCGGCACCGAACCCGGTGGGCATGCGGACCTGGTCGCTGAGCTCGCCGCCGTCGCCGATGGCCACGGCCGCGGTCTTCGTGCCGCCGATGTCGATGCCGAGCCTCACGGCGCCTCCGCCGGAGCCGGTGCGGAGACCGCGCGCCCGAGCAGCTCGACGAGCGCCTCGGCGACCGCGCGCGATGCGCCGAAGGTCGCGACGTCGGCGAGCGCACGGTCGTCGCTCGGCCAGCCCATGTCGACGGTGACGACATCCTCGCGCGCAGCGCGCAGTCGCGCGACCGCCTCGACGGCGAACGGATGGCGGTGCAGGTCCTTGCCGACGACGAGCACCGGGCCGGGCAGGCCGGCCGGGTCGCCGACGGGGGTCGCCGCATCGAGCGCGAGCAGCGCGGCATCCGTGAGCCACGCCGGCGCGGGACGCGACGGGTCGGGCTCGGCGAGGATCGCGAACGGTCCCCACGGCACGGCCCCGACCGCGATGTTCGCGGCCGTGTCGATGCGCACGAGCGTGCCCACGCGGCCGGCGCCCGCGAGCCGCGCGACGGCGCGACCATCGACGTGGAACGACGCCGCGATGCGCTCCGCGAGATCCGCCGGCAGGAACGCGGCGGCTGGCGAGGGGCGGCCGCCGGCGGCCGCCAGCGAGCGCACGCGCGCCGCGGCATCCGCCACCCGCTCGGCCGGGAGCCGGCCCGAGTCGACCGCCTCGGCGACGGCCGCGACGATCTCCTCCATCTGGGGCCCGGTGTTGCCCGTGCCGATGCACAGCAGGTCGCAGCCGGCGGCGAGTGCGCGCACGGCCGCCTCGGGGATGCCGTGCACGCCGCTCGCCCCGGCCATGTCGAGGGCGTCCGAGACGATGACGCCCTCGTACCCCAGCTCCCCGCGGAGCAGGCGTTGCAGGATGCGGGGAGACAGGGTGGCGGGCTGCTCCGCGTCGAGCTGCGGCAGCAGGATGTGCGAGGTCATGATCGAGCGCGTGCCGGCCGCGATGGCGGCGCGGAACGGCGCGAGCTCGCGCTCGCGGAGCCGCTCGAGCGGGAGGTCGACGACCGGCAGCGCGAGGTGGGAATCGGTCGCGGTGTCGCCGTGCCCCGGGAAGTGCTTGGCGGCCGCGTCGACGCCGGCCGACTGCACGCCCTCGACCCACGCGGCCGTGTGCCGTGACACGAGCGCGGCGTCGGCGCCGAAGCTGCGCACGCCGATCACCGGGTTGAGCGGGTTCGAGTTGATGTCGGCGTCGGGCGCGAACGTCATGGTGCACCCCACCGCGGCGATCGCGTCGCCGACCGCTCGGCCCACGGCGCGCGTGAGCTCGACGTCGTCGATGCGCCCCAGTACGGCGTTGCCCGGGTAGGGCGCGCCCCGGCGGGCGAAGAGGCGCGTGACGTCGCCGCCCTCCTCGTCGATCGCGACGACCGCGTGGGGGTTCGCGCCACGCAGCTCGGCCGTCAGGCCGGCCAGCTGCGCAGGCGAATCGACGTTCGAGCCGAACAGGCACACCCCGCCGAGGCCCTCGCGCAGCAGCGCGAGCAGCCAGCCGGGCGCGGCCGGGCCCTCGAAGCCGGGCAGCAGCGTCGTGAGGATGTCGCGGCGCAGGCCCTCGCCCGCACCGCCTCGGATCGCGGCGCTCATCCCTTGACGGCTCCGCTCACGAGGCCGCTCGTCATGCGGCCCTGCACGAACAGGAAGAACACGATCACGGGAACGGCCATCAGTGTCGAGCCTGCCATGATCGCGGCCCAGTTCGTCGTGCCGTTCGCCACGAGGAACGTGCGCAGCCACACCGGCAGCGTCATCATGTCGGGCCGCGCGTTCAGCACGAGCGCCATCACGAACTCGTTCCAGGCCTGGATGAAGCCGAACACGCCGGTCGCGACGAGGCCCGGGGCGAGCAGCGGGAACGTCACGCGCCAGAACGCGCCCGCCCGGGAGCATCCGTCGATCATGGCGGCCTCCTCGAGGTCGGCCGGCACCCCGTTCACGAAGCCGCGGAGCGTCCAGATCGTGAAGGGCAGGACGGTCGCGACGTACACGATCGTCAGGCCGATGAGCGTGTTCAGCAGGTGCCATCCGTCGATCACCCGGAAGATCGAGACCATCATCGCCTCGCCCGGGATCATCTGGATCACGAGGATCGCGATGATGAAGGTGCGCCGGCTGCGGAAGCGGAACCGCGTGACGGCGAGCGCCGCGAGGAACGCGAAGACCAGGGCGACCGCGACCGTCGTGATCGTCACGATGAGCGAGTTCGCCGCGGCCGGGAGGAACGGCGTGCGGCCCGGATCGAAGAGCACGGTCTCGTAGTTGCGCAGCGTGAAGTTGTCAGGCCAGAAGTGGATCTCGGAGCCGCGGATCTCGTTGTTCGGCTGGAACGACGTGTTCACCATCCAGTAGACGGGGAACGCGAAGAGGGCGAACAGCACGACCGAGAGCGCGCTCCAGCCGACCGTGGCCAGGCGCGTCCGGCGACGGCCGGTGCGCGGGGCGCGCGCACGTGCGGCGGGCCCGGCGACCTGGACGCCGGGGGTGATCGTGGCGGTCACAGCTCCTCCTCCTTGACGACGCGACGGATGTAGAACAGCGAGACGGACATCAGGATCAGCGCCGTGATCACGGCGATCGCGCCGCCGGTGCCGAAGTCGCCGCCCGCGATCGAGACCTGGTAGATGTACACGCCGAGCGTGTTCGTCTTCTCCCGGATGCCGCCGATGTCCTGGAGCGCGAAGATCTGCGTGAAGACCTTGAGGTCCCAGATGATCTGCAGGATCGTCGTGATGAGGAAGATCGGCTTGAGGTAGGGGAACACGATGAGGCGGAACCGCGAGAACCCGCCCGCCCCGTCGAGCTGCGATGCCTCGAGCACCTCGTCGGGCACCTGGGTGAGGCCCGCGTAGAGCGCGAACGCGACGAACGGCACCGCCCCCCAGACGATGATCACGCCGGCGACGAGGAAGAAGCTGAGCGGCTCGATGAGCCAGGAGTGCTGCGTGAACTGCTCGAGCCCGAACGTGTTCACCAGCACGTGGTTCACGACGCCGTAGTCGGTGTCGAACATCCAGCCCCACACGATGGTCGCCGAGAGGGGCGGCATCGCCCAGGCGAGCAGGAGGCCGAGCGAGAGCAGCAGGCGGAAGCCCTTGGGCAGGCGCTGCAGCAGCAGCGCGACGGCGGTGCCGAGCGCCATCGTGACGATGACGCAGCCCGCGGCGAAGACGAGGCTCCGCGCGAGCACCTCGTAGAAGGTCGCGTCGGTGAGCACGGCGACGTAGTTCTCGAACCACACGAAGGCGGGCGGGGCGCCGAAGACCTGTGCGCGGCCGAACTCCTGCATCGAGGTCACGAGCAGCTGGATGAGGGGCCAGCCGACGATCGCGGCGAGCACGATCGAGGCGGGCACGAGCAGGGCGTAGGGGGTGAAGCCGCCAGTGGGGGCTCGGCGGCTGCGGCGGCCGGAGCGCGGCGAGCCGGGCTCCGGGGCGGTGAGGCGCTCGCCCTCGACCGCGCTCACGGCCGGAGTGAGGCCGGCGTCGGTGGTGGTCATGTGCGTTCTCCTGCGTCGGACATGCGGAGGGTGCGGCCGCACCGCCATTCTGCGCGCGGCCGCACCCCATCGGAACCGATCAGCCGTTGAGGATGTCCTCGATCTGCTGGTCGGCCTCTTCGGCGAGCGCCTTCACGTCGCCGCCCTGCGCGATGTTGACGAAGAGGTCCTGCAGGATGCCCGCGGCCTCGACGTCGGCCCACTTCGGCGAGGCCGGGGTGAGCTTGGCGTTGCCGGCGGCCGCCGCGATCGCCTGCGCGACCTCGTCGGTGCCGAGCGTGTCGGCGAGCGAGAGCTTGGCGGGAACGAGGCCGTTCTCGCCGTAGATCGTCTGGAACTCGTCGGAGAGGATGATCTTCAGCGCGTCGATCGCGAGCTCGGGGTGCTGCGACTTGGCCGAGATGCCGATGTTCGAGCCGCCCGCGAAGACCTGTGCGGCCCCGCCGTCCTTGCCCGGCAGGGCGTAGACGCCGAGGTTCTCCTCCTGCTCGGGGCAGCCGGGGGTCTCGGCGTCGGCCGGCGCGAGGATCGACCACTTGACCCAGCTCGGGGCCGACAGCTGCAGCGTGGTGCCGTCGCAGAAGCCGACCTGCGGGTTCGTCTCCTGGCCGTCCTTCGGCGCCCGCGACGCCTCGGTCATGACCTTCTGCACCTGCTCGAGGCCCGCGACCGACTCGTCGCTGGAGAGCTGCGCATCCCACGTGTCTCCGTCGGGCACGGCGACCTCGCCGCCGTTCTCCCAGATGTACGGGAGGGCGTTGTACCAGTCCTGGCCGGGCCACCAGATGCCCGACTTGCCGGGGTTCGCCTCGGCGAGGGCGATGCCCTGGTCGACGTACTGGTCGAGCGTGGTCGGCGCCTCGAGGCCCGCCGCGGCGAGCGCGTCCTTCTTGTAGAACACCAGGCGCGCGCCCGAGTACAGCGGAGCGGCGTAGAACTTGCCGTCGTACGAGCCCGCCTCGACGAAGCCGGGCAGCAGGTCGTCACCGCCGAGCTCGTCGTACTGGTCGCTCAGGTCGAGGAAGGCGCCGGCCGAGGTGAAGGCCGCGGCCTGGGTGTTGCCGACCTCGACGACGTCGGGGCTGTCCGAGCCCGAGAGGCTCGTGGTGAGGCGGTCCACCAGGCCGTCCCACGACTGCTCCTCGATGACCAGCGTGGAGCCGGGGTGCTCCTCCTCGAACGTGCTCTTCAGGTACTCGCGCGCCTCGTCGGGCGTGTCGGTGCCGACGAGCCAGACGCGGATCTCGGCGCCCTCCTCGGAGGCGGCGTCGCCTCCGGAGGTGGCGCACCCGGCGAGGGTCAGCGCAGCTGCGGCGCCGAGCGCCACGATGCCGAGTTTCCTCATTGCGTGGATTCCTTTCGTAGGGCGAGGGGTGGGAGCGGGGCCGCCGCCACCCTTGGTGCGGGGTGGGGCTCTACGAGACCCCGAGTTGTCCGGACAGGACCATGACGGCCGCGCCGCGCAGGACGATGTCCTGCCCGTACGCGGTCATCCGGAGCCTCAGATCACGGTGGTGTTCCGCCATGGTCCGATTCCGGAGCGTCTCGACGGTCGCCTCGAGCAGCGGTCCGTCAAGCAGTTCCGCCGGTCCGCTGAGCACGACCTCCGAGAGGTTCAGCGCACCGACGACGGGGGCGAGCACGATGCCGAGGCGCCGGCCCGCTTCCCGCAGGGTCTCTTCGCGGGCGGATGCCGCGGCATCCGCCTCGCCGAGCCGTTCGAGCTCGGCGGTCAGGCGCGGCACGGCCAGCCACGCCTCGAGGCAGCCGTCCTTGCCGCACGCGCAGCGCGGGCCGCCGTCGGTGCCGACCACGACGTGGCCGATCTCACCCGCGGCCGAGCCGGCGCCGAGCACCGGGCGGCCGCCGACGATGAGGCCGGCGCCGACGCCGTGGCCGACCTTCACGAGGATCAGGTCGCCGGGCGCGCTCGCGTGCTCGGCGAGCACGGCGACGTTCGCGTCGTTCGCGACGTGCACGGGCAGGTGGAACGCGGCCGCGAGCCGCTCCTGGAGCGGCAGGTCGGTCCAGCCGAGGTTCGGTGCCGAGCGCACCACGCCGTTGGGCTCGACCACACCGGGCGAGCCGACGCCGATGCCCAGCACGCGCGCGTTCGTGAGCGCGAGCAGCCCGTCGAGCAGCTCGTGCACGAGCGTGACGGCACGCTCGCCCGTGGCGCCGTCGAGCGCGACCTCGGCCTGCGCGACGATGGTGCCGTCGAGGTCGAGGATGGCGCCGCGGAACCGGGTGTGCTCGGAGAGGTCGAGCGCGACGATGTGGAAGCCCGTGCGGTCGACGTCGATCAGCGTGGCGGGCTTGCCGGGTCGCGCGTCCTCGCGCTGTCCGAGCTCGACGACGAGGCCCTCGCCGATGAGCTCGGCGACGAGGTCGGAGATCGTGACGCGCGTGAGGCCGGTCTCGCGCGCGACATCCGCCCGGCTCTGCGCGCCGTTCGTGTAGAGCGTCTGCAGCACGAGCGAGCGGTTGTGGCTGCGCGCGTGCTCGGGCAGCACCTTGCCCGAGGCACGGAGGACGCGATCGGCGAAGAGCGGCACGCTCGCGCTCGAGGCGGGGGCGGCGGGTCGCGAGGCATCCGTTGCGGTCACGTTTGTTAGTAAACCTTACGAACAAACTCTTCGCAAGCGTTCGTTACCGCTCCGTGACCCTCGAGTGTGCGGGGGCTCTCGACTCGAACGGTCGCAGATGGTCGCTTCCACCCGCCATCCGCGACGTCTCGAACCGGCCGGGCGCGACTCCCGGGACCAGTCAGCGAGCGGATGTCGCGGCACGCGGCCGCACGGGCTCGGCCGCCGCGTCGCGACGTCCCCCGATCGCCCGCAGCGCCGCGAGGATCGCCGCGAGGTCGACGAGCTCCTGCAACAGTGCGCCGGCGGTCGCGGGGATGAAGCCGAACGCGGCGACCAGCATCAGGCCCACGCTCACGATGATGCCCAGCCAGATGCTCTGCAGCGCGATCCGCACGGTGTCGCGGCCGATCTCGACGGCCTTCGCCGTGCGCGAGATGTCGTCGACCAGGATCACCGCGTCGGCGGACTCGCTCGCCGCCGTCGCGCCGCGCGCGCCCATCGCGATGCCGACGTCGGCCGCGGCGAGCACGGGCGCGTCGTTCACGCCGTCGCCCACCATGACCACGGGGCGCTCGGCGATCGCCGCGACCTCGTGCACCTTGTCGGCCGGGAGGCACTCGGCGCGCACGCGCTCGATGCCGATCTCGGCGGCGATGTGCTCGGCTGTCGCCTGCGCGTCGCCCGTGAGCATCATCGTGTGGTGCACGCCGAGCCGGTCGAGCCGCTCGAGCGTGGCATGGGCGTTGTCGCGCAGGCGGTCGCGCGCGAGCAGCGCGCCGGCATACCGGCCGTCGACGGCGACGTAGACCGCGAGCTCGCCCGGCGCGATGGCGGTGCGGCGCGCGTCGGGCGCGTGCTCGAGCACGTAGCCGAACTTGCCGACCACGACCTCGCGCCCGCCGAGGCGGGCCACGACGCCGTTCGTCGCGTCCTCGCGTGCGGCGTCGGCCTCCACGAGCCGGAGCCCCTGCTCGCGTGCGGCGTGCGTGATCGACGCGGCGAGCACGTGCGAGGAGTACTGCTCGGCCGACGCGACGAGCGCCAGCAGCTCGTCGGCGCCGAAGCCGGCCTCGGGGCGCACCGCGACCAGCTCGGGCTCGCCGTGCGTGAGCGTGCCGGTCTTGTCGAACACCGCGGTCTTCGCGCGCGCGAGCTGCTCGAGCACTCCCCCGCCCTTGACGATGACGCCGTTGCGGGCGGCACGGCTCATGCCGCCGATGAACGCGACGGGCGCGGCGATGAGCAGCGGGCACGGCGTGGCGAGCACGAGCACCTCGGCGAAGCGCACCGGGTCGCCCGACACCCACCACGCGAGTCCGGCGAGCAGGAGCGAGAACACCGTGAACGGCACGGCGTAGCGGTCGGCGAGCCGCACGACCGGGGCCTTGCTGGCCGCGGCCTCCGCCACGAGCGCGACGATCTGCTGGTACTGGCTGTCGGCGGCGCGCGCGGTGGCGACGACCTCGACGGCGATCGGCCCGTTCACCGAGCCGCTGAGGAGCGCGTCGCCGGCGCGCTTCTCGACGGGCACGCTCTCACCCGTGATGGAGGACTCGTCGACCGAGGTCTCGGCCGAGCGGAGCGTGCCGTCGACGGGCACGATCTCGCTCGGCCGCACGAGGAGCACGTCGCCCGGCACGACCTCGTCGACGGGCACGTCGACGTAGTGGTCGTCGAGCACGCGGTGCGCGCGCTGCGGCGCGCGCGTCAGGAGCGCGTCGAGTTCGCGCTTGGCGCGCCGCCCGGCGTAGTCCTCGAGCGCCTCGCCGCCCGTGAGCATGAGCACGACGATGAGGGCGGCGACGTACTCCCCGACCCAGACCGTCGCGATGATCGCGGTCACGGCGAGGATGTCCAGGCCCCAGTGGCCGCGCAGGATGTCGCGCACCATCCCGACGGCCTGCCACGCCGCGACGCCGAGCGCGTAGATGCTGAAGATCCACGCGACCAGCCACCCCTGCCCGACGAGCGCGAGCACGATGCCGAGCACGCCGATCGCGAGGGTGAGGGCGACGACGGGGTAGCGACGGATCAGGCGGATGGCGCGGGTCACCCGTCCATCCTCCCCGATTCCCGGGCGGGAACGCCGGAGGGGCCGGATGCGACGCATCCGGCCCCTCCGAACGGGAGCGAGGGCTCAGGCGGCCAGGCGCGCCTTGAGGTTCGCGTCGATCGAGTCGAGGAACTCCTCGGTCGTCTGGTAGGCCTGCTCGGGGCCGACCAGCAGCGCGAGGTCCTTGGTCATCGCGCCGGACTCGACGGTCTGGATCACGACCTCCTCGAGCACCTTGGTGAAGTCGATGAGCTCCTGGTTGCCGTCGAGCTTGCCGCGGTGCGCGAGGCCGCGCGTCCACGCGAAGATCGAGGCGATCGGGTTGGTCGAGGTGGGCTTGCCCTGCTGCCACTGGCGGTAGTGGCGCGTGACGGTGCCGTGCGCCGCCTCGGCCTCGACGATGCGGCCGTCGGGCGTGGTGAGCACCGAGGTCATCAGGCCGAGCGAGCCGAAGCCCTGCGCGACGGTGTCGGACTGGACGTCGCCGTCGTAGTTCTTGCACGCCCAGACGTAGCCGCCCTCCCACTTGAGGCTGGCCGCGACCATGTCGTCGATGAGGCGGTGCTCGTAGGTGAGGCCGGCCTCGTCGAACTGCGCCTTGAACTCGGTGTCGAAGACCTCCTGGAAGATGTCCTTGAAGCGGCCGTCGTAGGCCTTCAGGATCGTGTTCTTCGTCGAGAGGTAGACCGGGTAGTTGCGGGCGAGGCCGTAGTTCAGCGACGCGCGCGCGAAGTCGCGGATCGAGTCGTCGAGGTTGTACATGCCCATGGCGACGCCCGAGCCGGGCGCCTGGAAGACCTCGAACTTCATCGGCTCGGAGCCGTCGGCGGGCTCGAACGTCATCGTGAGCGTGCCGGCGCCCTCGAACTTGAAGTCGGTCGCGCGGTACTGGTCGCCGAACGCGTGGCGGCCGACGATGATCGGCTTGTTCCAGCCGGGGACGAGCCGCGGGATGTTGGAGATGATGATCGGCTCGCGGAAGATCACGCCGCCGAGGATGTTGCGGATGGTGCCGTTCGGCGAGCGCCACATCTTCTTCAGGCCGAACTCCTCGACGCGCGCCTCGTCGGGCGTGATCGTCGCGCACTTGACGCCGACGCCGTGCTTCTTGATCGCGTTGGCCGCGTCGACCGTGATCTGGTCGTCGGTCTCGTCGCGCTTCTGGATGGAGAGGTCGTAGTACTCGAGGTTCACGTCGAGGTACGGGTGGATGAGCTGGTCCTTGATGGCCTGCCAGATGATGCGGGTCATCTCGTCGCCGTCGAGTTCGACGACGGTGCCTTCGACCTTGATCTTCGACAAGGGGCGGTCTCCTTGGGATCTCGTGGGGATTGCGTGGGAAGCGAGGAAGTCTCGGGGTGTCCGACACACCGCCTGCCAGCTTACCGCGTCGGCGGGATATCTCGACATCGAGAGAATTCGCGGGCTACCGTGCGCGCCGACGTGGCGGTTAGGCTGCGATGCATGGCTGAACTGCGACTCGAAGAACTGAACGCGACGAACATCGTGGCCGCGAACAACCTGTCGCTGAAGCCCGGCCAGGAGCAGTTCATCGCTCCCGTCACCTACGCTGCCGAACAGGCGGTCGTGAACCCCACCACGGCGTGGCAGCGGGTCGCGCTCAACGGCGACAAGGTCGTCGGCTTCATCCACGGCAACTTCGACCCCGACAACGAGCACGAGGAGTTCCGGGCCTGCATCTGGCGCATCAACGTCGACGCCGAGGCGCAGGGCAAGGGCGTCGGCCGGTTCCTCGCGCACGCCCTCGCCGAGGAGGCGAAGCGCCGTGGGTTCGACCACATCACCGTGCTCTGGGAGCCCGACGCGAGCGGTCCCGGCGAGTTCTTCCACCGCATCGGCTTCCGCGACGTCGGCGAGACGCAGTACGGCGACGTCATCGGCTCGCTCCAGCTGAAGAGCTGAGCGCCCGCGCAGCGGGCCCTGCAGAGGGGCGGCGGATGGCGCGGAACGGCGACGCGTTCGTCGAGGCCGTGCTCGCCGTCGTCGCCGACATCCCGCCGGGTCGCGTCATGACGTACGGCGACGTCGCGGCGGTGCTCGGTTCGCGCGCCGCGCGCGCCGTGGGGCAGGTCATGGCCCGGTACGGGCATGCGGTGCCGTGGTGGCGCGTCGTCCGCGCCGGGGGGCGCCCGCCCGCCGGCCACGCCGAGCGCGCGCGCGAGCACTACGACGCGGAGGGCGTGCCGTTGCGACCGGTCGACGACGTCGACGGCTACCGCATCGACCTCGCGGCCTGCCGCTGGCGCGGCTGAGCGCGACGGGTCGGGCTCACACGTCGGCCGGCGTGCCGATGCCGCCGGGAGCGAGTCCCGCGGACGCACCGGATGGGGACGCGTCGGGCGCGTGGTCGCCCGCGTCGGCCGCCACGAGCAGCCCGGCGCCCGCGAGCGAACGGCGGGGCGCGTCGGGATCCGGTCCGGCGCCGGACGCCGGGGCGACCGCGACGGCCGGAGGTTCGGCGGGCGGGAGGTCGACGGGCATCCGCACGGTCACCGTGGTGCCCGCGCCGCGGGGGCTGTCGAGCTCGATCGTGCCGCCCACCGCGTCGACGCGGTCGGCGATGCCGAGCATGCCGGTCCCCGAGTCGAGCGACGCGCCGCCGACCCCGTTGTCGCGGACCACGAGCACGAGCTCCTCGCCCACGACCTGGGCGCGCACCCACGCCCGGGTCGCGGCCGAGTGCTTGGCGATGTTCGCGAGCGACTCCGCCACGGCGAAGTACGCGGTCGACTCGATCAGCTCGGGCAGGCGCCCCTCGGCCTGCACGTCGATCTCGACGGGCACCGGGCAGCGTCCGGCGAGCTCGGGCACCGCGAGCGCCAGTCCGCCCTGCGAGAGCAGGCTCGGATGGATGCCGTGGGCGAGCTCGCGCAGCTCCTTCAGCCCCTGGTTGAGCGTGGCGATGCAGTCCTCGAGCTCCTCGGCGAGCGCGTCCTGTCCAGCGCCGCGCGCGTCGTTCGCCGCGAGCCGCAGCCGCATGCCGAGCGACACGAGCTGCTGCTGGGCGCCGTCGTGCAGGTCGCGTTCGATGCGCCGCCGGGCCTCGACGCCGGCCTCGACGATGCGCTGGCGCGACTGGCGCACGTGCTCGAGCGTGCGCTCGACCTCGGAGCGGAGGCGCCCGTTGTCGACCGAGAGGCGCAGTGCGCTCGAGACGCCGTCGAGCAGGCGCGAGTTGTCGGTGAGCACCCGGTCGTGGCGGATCAGCGCGATCGGCAGTCCGCTCGGCGACGCGACGGGGAGGATGCTGTGGCCCCGACCGGCCTCCTGCGAGTCGATGGGCTGCCCCGCGGCATCGACGTACCGGCCGCGCTCCTCGTCCCACCAGTAGACGCGCACGCTGTCGTCGCGGAGCGTGCGCGCGAGCGACTCGGCCCAGAGGCCGCGGTCGGCGCCCTCGCGCGTGATGCGCATGAGGTCGGCCACGCGCGCCCGCATGTTGCGCGCGTGCGCGATGCCCGCGACGAAGCAGACGGGCACCGAGGCCATCGCGATGAGCGACACCGTGTCGATGACCATGTCGGCGGGGCGCCGGCCGCGTAGCCGACCGCCTGCACCGCGAGCGTCGTCGCCCACGCCATGAGCGCGACGGGCATGAGGAACGCGACCGTGCGGGCCGGCACGCTGCCGCGCACCCAGCGCACGAGCAGGCGCACCGCGATCGCGAGCGCGAGCGCGCCGCCCACGATGCGGTAGCCGGTGTCGATCAGCGCGAACAGGCCCGGCGCCTCCGCGATGCGGTAGGGGTTGGGCACGCAGTCGCAGGGCACCGCATCGGTGCCGGCGAGCGCGAGCACCGCCAGGAAGTTCACGAGCGAGGCGACGAGGGCGGTGGTCGCGATGAACCGGTCGAAGCGGTCGCCGAGCCATCCGCGCGGGTAGACCAGCACGAGGATGCCCGCGATGACGGCCCACGTGAGGTCGATGCCGCGCAGGATCGGCCAGAGCCATCCGACCTGCTCGATGACCTGGTAGAACGACTGCGGGATCCACATCACGACGAAGGCGATCATGAGCCGCGCCGGCACGTCGTTGGGCCCGATCGCCCAGGCGATGCCGGCGCACGCGGCGAACACGATCGGCACCGCCGCGTGCAGCGTGGTGTACGACACCTCCGGACGCAGGTCGGCGGGGGTCGCGAGGAACCCCGAGATCTCCATGGCGAGGCTCAGCACCACGACCGTGGCGATGATCGCGGTGCGGCGTGCGATGCGTCGACGGCGTCCGGCGGCCATCACCTGGGCATCACCTCTGGCCGAGGAGCGTCAGCACCGCGAGCACGCGGCGGTGGTGCTCCGGCGACTCCTCGAGATCGAGTTTCTGCAGGATGCTGCGGACATGGGTCTCCACGGTCTTCAGGCCCAGGAACAGGGTCTGCGCGATGCCGCCGTTCGAGTACCCCTGCGCCATGAGCTCGAGCACCGAGCGCTCGCGCTCGGTGAGGCGCGCGAGCGGGTCGTCGGCGCGCGTGCGCTGCACGAGCTGCTCGACGACCTCGGGGTCGACGACCGAACCGCCCGACGCGACGGTCTGCACGGCGCGGACGAGGGTCTGCGGCTCGGAGACGCGCTCCTTCAGCAGGTAGCCGGTGCCGCTGCCCGCGCCCATGACGCGCAGCGCGTACTCGGGCGTCGCGTACATCGACAGCAGCAGCACGCCCATCTCGTCGCCGCGCTGCCGGATGCGCTCGAGCGCGACGATGCCCTCGTCGCGGTGCGTGGGAGGCATGCGGATGTCGAGGACCGCCGCATCGAGGTCGAGCTCGTCGATCGCGTCGAGGAGCTCGTCGGCGGTGCCCACCGAGGCCACGACCTCGATACCGCCGCCCTCGAGCACCTTCGCGATGCCCTCGCGCAGCAGCAGGGCATCGTCGGCGATCGCGACCCGCAACGGGCGCTCGCCCTCGACCTGTTCCATGGCACCTCCGTTCGAAGGCGTGCGTGAGCCCCCGACGTCCAAGCGCCGCCCATCGCGAGGCTACCGCGCCACGGGCGCACCCGGCCGGTCCCCGTTCTGGGGACAACCCGGATGCGACGAGCCGCTCGGTCTGCCACGCTGGAGGCATCCGCGCGCCCTGCCCACCCGCGCGGCCCCGCCGAGGCGCCTCGTGCGCCACCCACCCGAGGAGCGCCATGATCCGCAGCGCTGCGCCCGCCGCATCCGCCGCATCCGCACATCCGCCGAGCGCGGATGCCGTGACCGCGTCGACCCGTCCGGTGCGACTCATCGTCGTGCGCCCCGGCGAGCGCATCGAGCAGGTCGTGGCGCGCCATCCCGGCGCCGCCCCATCGTTCAACCGCACGCTGCGGATCGCGCTGGCCATGCGCGGGGGCGTGAGCCTGGCGGTCTGGATCGGCGGCGCCGTCGCCGAGCTCGACCTGCTGCGACGGATCAGGCTCTACGACGCGGGTGCGGAGACCCTCGCGCTCGTCCCCGAGACCGCGAGACGCCCGCTGACCGGGCCGGTGCTCGCGCGGTTGCAGGCCTACGCCGAACTGCTCGACGCCGCCGGGTTCGACCGCGTCGAGTTCGACCTGCTCGCCGGCGCGAGCGCCGGCGGCCTCAACGCGGTCGTGTACTCGGTCGCGCAGCGCGCGGGCACGGGACTCGACACGCTGCTCGACACCTGGGGTCGCGTCGGCGGGTTCTGGGGCCTGCTGCACCCGCCCGGTTCGCGCCGCATCCTCGCGCTCATGCAGGGCGAGGACTACTTCCGCGCGCACACCTACGACGCGCTCACCGAGATCTACGGCACGGAGGACCGCCACCCCGACCTGGTGTCCTCGTACACCGCCGTCGACCTCTCGGCGACCGTCATCGACGCGGCCGACGAGTTCGAGGAGGACGCGAACGAGGGCCGGGGCCACTTCCGCTTCGTCGGCAGCGACGACCACGACCTCGACAACCGCATCCCCACGCCGAGCGACGACGAGGACCGGCGCCGCGACGACCTCGTGAACCTCTCGCGGCTCGCGCTCGCGGCGCGCTCGACGTCGTCGCTGCCCGGCGGATTCGAGCCGGCCCACGTCGACTCGTTCGGCGGCGTCGCCGGCGACGCCGAGCAGGAGACCGGCCCGGGGATGCGCTTCGCGTTCGCCGCGCACCGCGAGGGACCCGACACCCCGTATCGCATCGTCGACGGCGCGGTGTTCGACAACGTGCCCATCGAGCGCGCGCTCCGCGCCGCGCGGTTCCGGGTCTCGGACCGCCGGGCCGACCGGGCCATGCTCTTCCTCGACCCCGAGCCCGACCCGCCCGTGGGCGGCGAGGTCGCCTGGGATGCGAACGCGTCCCGGTTCTTCCGCGCGATCGGCGCGATGATCTCGCGCCAGTTCCGGCGCGAGTCGGTCGCGCGCGAGGTCGCCGAGCTCGAGCGCTTCAACGCCGAGCGCGTGGTGGCCGCCGCCCGGTTCGACAGCGCGGCCCCGCTCGTCGCGGGCGCGGGCTGGGATCACGACGCGATCCACCAGCGCCGCGTCGCGTACGTGCGCGCGCTCGGCATCGACCTGGCCGACCACCTCGCCGAGACGATCGCGACGCCGAGCCTCTGGCAGCTGCACTCGAGCCTGACCAGCCGCCGCCGGTACCGGCCGATCCCGCTCATCCGCCTCGACGGGCTCGCGCGCGCCGCCGCCCGGCGCTTCGCCGCGCTCAGCAGCACCGAGCGCGCGGCGATCGCGAAGTCGCCCCTCGCGCTGGCCGACGCCGCGAACTGCACGCTCGGCTGGACGCGCGCGCTCGAGGCGCTCCCCCAGGAGGCCGGGTCGCGGCGCGGCCTGTCGCTGCCCGAGGTGCGCCGCGCGGCGTACGACGCGCTCACCGCCGCGAACGCCTGGCTCGACGAGCTGACGGCGCGCGTGCTCGTGCGCACCGACGAGCTCGCCGCGAGCGGGCGCACCCCGACCGCCGCCGACTTCGACGAGTGGATCGACGCGTGGCTCGCGGCATCCGCACGCATCCGCACCAACGAGCACTGGCACGAGCTCGACAAGGCCGTCGCGCGACTGCGCATCACCACGCTCCGCGTGGAGCAGGACGCCGCCGCGGGCAAGCGCGACCTCACGCCCGAGTGGGCGGGATCCGGATGGCGGCCGCTCGGGTCGGCGCCGTCGCCGGCCGCGGGCGACCTCGCCCCGCTCTACCACGCGAGCGGCATCCCCGCCGCGCTCTCGCACGTGCGCTACTGGGCCATCGGCGTCGACGAGGCGCCCGACGACCCCGCGAGCTTCCGCGCGCTCGCGACCGACCGCTGGTACTCGTTGCTCGGCGCGGCCCTGCGCACCCCGGGCACGACCCCCGAGCAGGCGGCGTCGGCGCTGCGCCGCGCGTCCGAGAAGGTCGTGCTCGACCGGCAGTCCAAGCTCGCCGGGTACGGCATCGGCAACTTCCTCGGGTTCCTGGCCCGCGACTGGCGCGTGAACGACTGGTGGTGGGGGCGCCTCGACGGCGCAGCCGGCATCGCCCGCTTCTTCTCGTCGCTGCAGCCCGAGCTGGTCCGAACGGATGCCGCGATCCGGCTGCTGCAGGACGCCGTGCTCGAGGAGGCCGACGCCCCGGACCTCGCCGCGCGCGGACTCTCGCCCCTGGAGCCGCGGCGCGCTGCCGCGAGCGCGCCGGTGCCACCGTCCGCCGCGACCACGGCGGTGCTGCCCTCGGCTCCGGGCGAGCCGGGCGACGCGCGCGCCGCGCGGCGTTCACGCCTGCGGGCCGGCACCGACACCATCCTCAACCTCGACCCGTCGTACCGCTTCGCGATCGCCTCGCGAACGGTGCGGCTGCTCGACCGCGTCGTCGTCCAGCCCGTGAACCGGGCCGTCGCGGTCGGCGCCCAGGCCGTGCTCGCCCTCGCCCGCCCGATCCTCGCGGCGGCGCCGACGGTGTTCGACCCGCCCCGCCTCGCGCTCGTGTCGGGCTTCGTCGCCGCGGTCGCCTGGCTGCTGACGTGGGACGACGTCGAGCTGGGCGCCCCGTGGTGGCTGATCGCGTCGGGCGTGATCGGCGTGGCCGGCATGGCCGCGATCGCCTGGGGCGTGTGGTCGGCCCAGCGCCGGTGGGCGGCCGTGGCCGCCGCCCTGGACCCGCCGCTCTCGGATGCCGCCGAGGCGGCGCGGCGGCGCGCCGCGCGTCCCGCGTGGATCATCGCCGGCGTCGGCATGGCGAGCCTCGTGCCGTTCGTGATCGCGCTCATCGGCAGCAACTTCCTGCTCATCCTGCTCTCGGGCGCCGTCACGACGATCCTCGCGCTGATCGCCATCCGGCTCGCGACGGCCGCCACGCGCGCCTCGATCCCGGGGCGCGACGCCCGGACGATCTCGATGGTCGTGGTCTTCGCCGTCCTCGGCGGCGTGCTGCCCGCGGTCCAGCTCGTGGTCGAGCTCGTCGTCGGCGACCCGATGCCGGTGTTCCTGCAGGTGCCCCGCCAGTGGAACTGGCTCGTGCTCGCCGTGGGCGCGGCCGCCGTGACGATCGCGCTGACCGTCGACTGGCTCCGCGTCGGCCGGACCCCGCGGGCGATCGCCGACACCCGCGGCGTCAACTGGATCACGGTCACGATCCTCGCCGTCGCCGTCGCGCTCGGCGCCGACTGGGTCGCCCAGCAGCTCACGCTGGGCATCGCGCCGCTGCTGGCCGACACCGTGGCCGCGACGGTCTTCATCGTCGCCTGGGCCAACGTGCTCTGGTGGATGCCCGAGCTGGTCCGCCGCATCCCCGAGGTCGACGACCGCGTGGTGCGCGCACCGCTGGACTAGGCCGGGCCGACGAGGGGTGGGCGGATGGCGCGGGCGCTCCCCCGCGCCATCCGCCCCGCCCTACACGAGCGAGTCGCGCCAGGCCGCGTGCAGCGCCGCGAACCGGCCCGAGCCCGCGATGAGCTCGGCGGGCGCGCCGTCCTCGACGATGCGCCCGTGCTCCATCACGAGCACCCGGTCGGCGATCGCGACCGTCGAGAGGCGGTGCGCGATGATCACCGCGGTGCGGTCGGCGAGCAGCGTCTGCAGCCCCTCCTGCACCATCCGCTCGCTCGGGATGTCGAGCGAGGAGGTCGCCTCGTCGAGGATCAGCACCGCGGGGTCGGCGAGGAAGGCGCGCGCGAAGGAGATCAGCTGGCGCTGGCCCGCCGAGACCCGGCCGCCCCGCTTGTTCACGTCGGTGTCGTAGCCGTTCGGCAGGCCCTCGATGAACTCGTGCGCGCCGACCGCCGTGGCGGCCGCGACGATCTCGTCGTGCGTCGCGTCGGGCTTGCCGAGCGCGATGTTCTCGGCCACCGAACCCGAGAACAGGTAGGCCTCCTGCGTGACCATGACGATCGCACGGCGCAGGTCCTTCGGGTGCAGGCGGCGCAGGTCGACGCCGTCCAGGTCGACGACGCCGTCGCTCGGGTCGTAGAACCGCGCGATGAGCTTCGCCAGCGTCGACTTGCCCGCGCCGGTGGAGCCCACGAGCGCGACGGTCTGCCCTGCCGGGATGTCGAGGTCGAACCTCGGCAGCACCACGCGGTCGCGCGTGTACGCGAACTCGACGCCCTCGAACCGCACGCGACCGTCGGCCGCCCAGAGGTCGACGGGGTCCGCCGGGTCGGGCACGCTCGGCTCCTCCTCGAGGACGCCCGAGATCTTCTCGAGCGCCGACGCGGCCGACTGGTAGGAGTTGTAGAACATCGCGAGCTCCTCCATCGGATCGAAGAAGCGCTTCGTGTACAGGACGGCCGCGAGCAGCACGCCGACCTCGAGCGCCCCGTCGACGACCCGGAAGCCGCCGATGAGCAGCACCACCGCGACCGCGACGTTGCCGATGAGCGCGAGCGACGGGTTGTAGATCGCGAACAGGCCGAGCACGCGCGCGTTGACCTCGCGGTTGTCCTCGACGAGCTCGCCGAAGACGCGCTCGTTGCGGCGCTCCGTCCGGAACGCCTGCACCGCGCGGATGCCCGTCATCGTCTCGACGAACTGCACGATGAGCGACGCGCTGGCCACCCGGGAGCGCCGGAACAGCTTCTGCGAGCGCACCTGGAACCACCGGCTGAGCAGCGCGAGCGGCAGGAGCGTCGCCACGAGCACGAGTCCGGAGACCCAGTCGAGCCACACGAGCGCGATCGCGGTGAACACCATGTAGAGCACGCCGCGCACGAGCTGGTTGATGCCCTCGTCGAGCAGCTCCCGGATCGCGTCGAGGTCGCTGGTCTGGCGCGAGATGATCCGGCCCGACGTGTACGACTCGTGGAACTCGAGCGAGAGCTTCTGCGTGTGCAGGAAGACGCGCGTGCGCAGGTCGATCAGGACGGCCTGGCTGACCCGGGCGGCCAGCCGGATGTACCACGCGATCAGGAACGCGCCGGCGGCACCGGTCGCGAGATACGCGAGCCCGGCGAGCGTCACCGGCATCCACTCCTGCCGCATGAGCGCGGGCAGGCCCTGGTCGATGCCGTAGGCGATGAGCGCCGGGCCGGCGACCTGGGCCGCGGTCGACACGACGATGATCGCCATCGTGGCCCACAGCTGCGCGCGCAGTGGGCGCAGCAGCGATCCGAGCAGCCGCAGGCTCCGCGCCCGCAGCGAGCGGGACTCGGCCTTGCTGAACTCGTGCCGCTCCTCGCCCTGCACTCCGGTCAGGGTGCTCATCGGACCGCCTCCTCTCGTGCGTCGTTCCCGGGTGATCGCGTCGCGGCCGACGCGGTCGCGGGCGCCTCGAGCTCCTCGTCGTCGATGAGGTCGGATTCCTCCGCGTGCACGCGGCGCTCCTCGTCCTCCAGGCTCGAGATGACGAACCGGTAGTGCTCCGACTCGGCGAGCAGCTCGGAGTGGGTGCCGACCGCGGTGATGCGGCCGTCCTCGAGCAGGGCCACCCGGTCGGCGAGCATGACCGTCGAGGGGCGGTGGGCGACGATGAGCGCCGTGGTCGAGGCCAGGACGTTCCGCAGCTCGGCCTCGACCTTCGCCTCGGTCGCGACGTCGAGCGCCGAGAGCGGGTCGTCGAGGACGAGCACGGCGGGCTTCGCAGCGACCGCGCGGGCGAGCGCGAGCCGCTGGCGCTGGCCGCCCGAGAGGCTCATGCCCTCCTCGCCGACCTTCGTGTCGACCCCGTCGGGCAGGCCGTACGCGAAGCCGGCCTGGGCGATGCGCAGCGCCTCGGCGAGCACGCGATCGGCCTCGGCCGAGACATCCGGGTCGGATGCCGCGTCGCCGGTCAGGTCGGGACGCCCGAGCAGCACGTTGTCGCGCACCGACGCGGAGAACAGCGTCGCATCCTCGAACGCCATCGCGACGTGGCGGCGCAGCTCCTCCCGCGAGAGCGCGCGCACGTCGACGCCGTCGAGGGTCACCGACCCCGACGTGACGTCGTAGAGGCGCGTGGTGAGCGCGGTCATCGTCGTCTTGCCCGAGCCGGTGAGGCCGACGAGCGCCATGGTCTCGCCGGGGCGCAGCACGAGGTCGACGCCGTCGAGCAGGTCGCCGAAGCGGTCGGGCGAGTCCTGGTAGCGGAAGTGCACGTCGTGGAACGCGAGCTCGCCCCGGGGCCGCTCGATCGCGACGGGCCGCTCGGGGTCGGTGATGGCGTTCTCGGTGTCCATGATGTCGAAGTAGCGGTCGGTCGCCGTGCGCGCGTCCAGGGAGAACGCGAGCAGGAACCCGATGGACTCGATCGGCCAGGCGAGCACGGCCGCGGTCGCGAAGAACGCGACGAGCTGGCCGACCGACATCTCGCCCTGCGCCGCGAGCCAGACGCCGAGCACGAGGCAGATCGCGAGCGCCACCGTGGGCACGATGAGGATCCAGATCCAGATGTCGGCGTCGAGGCGCGCCTTCTCGATCTCGGTCGAGCGCAGCCGTTCGGCCTGCGCCCGGAACGAGGTCAGCGCGTGCTTGCCGCGACCGAACGCCTTGAGCACGCGGATGCCGTGCACCGATTCCTCGACCGCGGTGGCGAGGTCGCCCGACTGGTCCTGGCTGCGCCGCGACACCTCGGAGTAGCGGCCCTCGAAGCGGTAGCCGACGATCCAGAGCGGCACGGCGCACGCGAGGAACACCAGGCCCAGCACCCAGTTCATCGCGATGAGGATCACGGCGCCCACGACGATGACCACGAAATTGCCGACGAGCAGCACGAAGCCGAACGCGAGCCACCGGCGGATCAGGCTGAGGTCGCTCACCGCGCGCGAGAGCAGCTGGCCGCTCGGCCAGCGGTCGTGGAAGCTCACGGGCAGCTCCTGCAGCTTCGCGTAGAGCGCGTCGCGCATGCGGGCCTCGACCCGCGTCGTCGGCGTGAGCACGAGCCAGCGCCGCAGCGCGAACATCGCCGCCTCGCCGGCGCCGAGCGCGAGCACCAGCAGCGAGAGCGGAACGACGGCGTCGCGATCGCCGTCGGCGAGGGGTCCGTCGACGATCGACTCGAGCACCTGCGGGATCGCGAGCGCGATGAGCTGCGCGACCAGGTACGCCGCCATGCTCGCGACGATCGCCGGCATGGCGGGGCCGACGTAGTCGCGGAGGCGTGCGAGCGCGCGGACGGTGCCCAGGCGCGGAGCATGCGGAGGGTGGGACTGGTGGGTGGCGGTCACGCCGGTTCCTTCCGGGAAGCGCGACGGGTCGCGTCGATGCGGACCTCGTCGAAGAGACGCGAAGCGGCGCACGTGTTCGTGCGCGCGAAGCGGTGCGGAGGCCATGGGCCCCGCGGGGAACGGCCGGCATCCCGCCGGCTGGACGATCGGCGGGTTAGCCGGCGGCGATCGTGGCGGGGGCGGCGAGGGACGCCGGGACGAGCGGACCGAACGCCGCGACCGTGCGGGCGGGAATCTCGATGGTCTGCATGTCGTCCTCCTGCGTCGTCGTACGAACCCCTCGGTCGGCCGGATGGTTCCCCGGACGGCCAGCCCTTCAGAGTACGGGGTGGGTGCGGTGGCGCGCAAGACCGGAGGGTCGTATACGCTTTGTCGATCCCGACACGCGCCGGATCCCGGCGAGCCCCCTGCATCCCCGCGCGTGCGACCCGTCGATGAGGAGGTCGCGTGGCCGACGCGCGCATGCAGTCGACGCCGCCGCGCGCGCGCCCGGGCCTGCTCCTGGCGCGCTCGCGGGCCCGCGCCGGCGTGCTCGCGGGCGTCGCGACGGTGGCGCTGCTGCTCGCGGCGTTCCTCACGGCGACGGTCGGCGTGCTCGTCGTCGCCCCGACGGCCGGCGCGCGCGACGGGCTCGCCGCGGCATCCGGAGCCGACCGGGCCGTGCGATGGCAGACCCGCCTCGCCGACGATGCCGGCGCCCAGGCGGATGCCGCGGCCGGCGTGCTCGACCGGCTCGTCGCGGTGCACGGCGCCCCGTGGTCCCGCTCGGTGCAGAGCTCCCCGGTCCCCGCTGCCGCGGGTGGCGGACTCCCGGTCGCCGAGGGGGCCGACGCCGCCGCGCCCGGGGCGGTGCTCCTCGCCGATCCCGAGGCGGCCGGCCGGTCCTCGCTCGTCTCCGGGGCCTGGCCCGACGACCCGGCGGCGGTCGCCGCAGCCGACGCGGCGAGCGCCGAGCCCGCGGCGCTCCACGCCGGCGCGGCGGGTGCCACGGGCCTCGGGGAGGGCTCGATCGTCGAGCTCGACGGCCTGCGGCTGCTCGTGGTCGGCACGTTCCTGCCCGACGACCCGCAGGCGCCGGAGTGGGCGGGCGACCCGCTCGTGGCGACCGGGCTCGACGCCGAGGGCGTCGGCCCCTTCCTCGTCGACGAGTCCGCGCTCGCCGACGTGGCCGCCGCGGTCGCCGTGCGCTGGACCGCGGTCGCCGATCCGTCCGAAGCGACCGCCGAGTCGCTCGCGGCGCTGCGCGCGGCGCTCCCGGCGGTGACGCCGGCACTCGGGAACGAGCCCGACCTCGGCGGCGACGGCCTCATCGACACCGGTCGGCTGCCGGCCACGCTCGACCGTCTGCTCGCCGGCCTCGGCGCGGCCCGCGCACTCGCACCCCTCCCCCTCCTGCTCGTCGGCGTGGCCGGGATCGTCGCACTGCTGCGGCTCGCCGTGCTCCTCGTCTCGGCCAGGCGTCGCGAGACCACCCTGCTGCTCGCGCGGGGTGCCGCGCCGATCGGCCTCGCCCGCGACGCGGCGCTCGAGGCGGTCGTGGTCGGTGGGCCGTCCGCGGCCGTCGGCGCCGTGGCCGGCGCGACCGTGCTCGCCGCGGTCTCGCCGCTCGCCGCCGCGCAGCAGGGGTCCGCGTGGCTCGTCGGCGCCGGCGTCACGGCGACCGTGACCCTGGTGCTCGCGGTCTCCGCGTGGCGCGATGCGGGACGGCCCGTCGTGCGCGGTGCCGGCGACGAGACCGGACGCGCACGGCGTGCGCTCGCGGCCGGCGCCGTCGTGATGCTCGCCGCGACGGCCGCGATCTCGCTCTGGCAGTTCCGGCTCTACGGCTCGCCCCTCGTGCGCTCGGCGTCGGGCGGCATCCGGGTCGACCCGCTCGCGGCCCTCGCCCCGGTGCTCGTCCTGCTCGCGCTCGCGGTCGGTGCGCTCGCCGTGACCGGCGGCGCCGCGCGGCTGCTCGAGCGGTGGGCCGCGGGGCGGCCCGGGCTCGTGCCGTCGCTGCCCGCACGGCAGCTCGCTCGTCGCACGCCGCTCTACGCGTCCGCGATCCTCGTGCTCGCGTTCGCGGCCGGCGGCCTCACGCTCGCCGCCGTGGTCGACGGATCGTGGCGCGCAGCCGACCGCGCCGCCGCGGCGGCCGAGCTCGGCGGCGACCTGCGCGTCGACCTGCCGGCGCGCGACGTGGTGCGCGGACCCGATCCGCTCGCCGCGGCCGAGGCCGACGCGATCGCCGCGCTCGACGGCGTGGTGGCCGGGCCGGTGTTCCGCGGCGAGGCCCGCGTCGGCTCCGACCCCGTCGACCTCGTGGCCGTGCCGATCCCCCGCCTCGCCGAGATCGCGCCGGGTGCCGGGACGCCGCTCGGCGCCGGCACGCGCGAGGTGCTGGCCGGCGCAGACCGCGGCCCAGCCATCCCGCCCGCCGCGACGCTCGCCCTCGACGTCGACGTCCGGCCGGCCGCCGGGGCCGGCCCCGCCGCCGCCGGGGCGCGTGCCGACCTCGCGGTGTGGCTGCAGGATCGCGACGGCGTCGCGCTGCGGCTCGACGCGGGCTCGGTCGAGCCCGGTCGGCGCGCGACCCTCTCGACGCCGGCGCCCGACCTGCCCGGGCTCACCATCCTGGGCGTCGAGGCGCGCCTCGCGGGCGGCGGCGGCGACCTCGATGTCGCGATCGGCGGCGTCGACGTCGGCTCCGATCCGCTCGACCTCGCGGGCGAGCTCTCGGTGTCCTCGACCGCGCCGTCCGCGCGCCTCTCCGCACTGCCCGATGGGGGAACCCCGGTTCCGGTCGTCGTCGACCGCGAGCTCGCCCACCTCGTCGACGCGGGGATCGGGGACCCGCTGGAGTTCCGCGTGCAGACGGGTGGCGCGACCGTGCTCGCCGAGGTGGCCGGGATCGTCCCCGTCGTGCCCGCGGGCGACCGGGCCGTGCTCGCCGACCTCGGCGCCGTCACCGCGGCCGCCTTCTCGTCCGACGCCGGCGTGCCGCAGCACGACGAGCTGTGGCTCGCCGCCGACGAGCCCGCGGCCGTCGCCGACGCGCTGCTCCAGGACCGCACGACGCCGATCACGGTGACCACGCGCGCCGACGTCTCGAGCGACCGGCTCGTCGCGCCCGCGCTGACCGCGCTGTGGATCGGCGCCGCGGGCGCCGCGATGTTCGCGCTCGTCGCGCTCGCCGCGCTCGTCGCCGCGCTCGCGGCCGCACGAGCCGGCGAGACCGCCGTGCTCCGGGCACTCGGCACGACCGCGCGCGGCCAGGCCGCCGCGCGGCGCGACGAGCTCCTCGTCCTCGCGGCCGTCGCCATCGCCGTCGGACTGGCGATCGGCGCCGTCGTCGCCCTGCTCACCGCGCCGGAGCTCGGGCGTGCAGCCGTCCCGTCCGCCGCCGCCGGCATCCCGCCGATCGCCGCCGCGACGTGGATCCCGCTCATCGTGGCGACGGCCGTGCTCGGCGCCGGCGCGACCGCCATCGCGATCACCGCGGGAGGCGCGGTCCGCCGCCTCGCCGCGTCCGCGCTGCCGGGGACGGAGGACCGATGAGCCGCCGCTCCCGCAGCTCCGCCGCCGGGCTCGTGCTCCGCTGGGCGAGCACCGGCCCGCTCCCGTCCGTCGCCGTCGCCATGCTGGTCCTGGCCGCGGCGCTCGTCGCCGTGGTCGCGCCGCGCGCGGTCGCCGACATCCACACCGCGTCGCTCGCGCGACAGCTGGCCGAGCGGCCGGCATCGGAGCTCGACCTCACCGCGACCTCGCCGTTCGGGCCCGACAGCGGACCGTCGACCTCCGGCACCACGCTGCCCGACGACGTCGACGCCGTCTGGGGCGGGCAGGAGGAACGGCTCGCCGGCATCCGCGACGCGCTCCCCGAGCCGTTGCGGAGCACGACCGACGCGCCCATGTCGGTCGCGGTCTCCGGTCCCGTCCAGGCGCGCGTCCCGGGCGCCGGGCCCGGCAGCCCCGTCTACCGCATCGAGCCCGGCTTCGATCCGCGCATGCGCGAGCACGTGCGCCTGGTCGAGGGCGACTGGCCCGCGCCCCTGCCCGGCCCGCTCGCCGAGTCGCAGGCCGAGGCGGCCGAGATCGTGCTCGCCGCGCCCGTGGCCGAGGCGATGCGCTGGCAGGTCGGCGACGAGCGCACCGTCGACGAGGCGGGCCTGCGCGCCGTGGTGCGGCTCGCGGGGATCGTCGAGGCGGTCGACCCCGACGCGGGCTTCTGGACCCACCTGCCCACGGCGCTGCGCGCGTCGGTCGTCGACAACGGGGTGTCGCCGCCCCAGTACACCGCCGTGGCGTGGTTCGACCCGGCATCCTGGCCCGACTTCGCCGAGGTCGCCCTCGCGCTGCGGATGGACGCCTGGATCCCCGTCGACGCGTCCGCGATCGACGCCGCCGACGCGGATCGCATCGCCGGCCAGCTCGGCGAGTTCTCGAGCACGTCGCAGGTGCTCGGCTCGGGCCGCTCGGTCGAGGTCACGATCGCGGGCGCCGCGCCGGGGACCGTCATCCCCTACATCTCCTACTCCACGGTCGGCGTGGTGGGCTTCACGACCGGACTGCGCGACGCCCTCGTCGAGATGACGACGGCGGCGGCCTCGGTCGACGCCGTGCTCGCGACCGTCGCGTCCGGACCGCTCGGCGTCGCGGTCGCCGTGCTCGTACTCGGCGCGCGCGTCGTGTTCGAGCGGCGTCGCACCGGGCTCGAACTCGCCGCGGCGCGTGGCGCGTCCCCCGCGCAGCTCCGGACCGTCCTGCTCGCCGAGGGGCTCGTGCTCGGCATCCCCGCGGGCGCCGCCGGCGCGGCCCTCGCGATCGCGCTGACGCCCGGATCGACGGGCCTCGCGGGGTGGTGGATCGCGGCGGTGCTCGCCGTGACGCCGGCCGTGCTGCTCGTCGCCCGCGCGGGCGAACTGAGCCCGCTGCGACGGGCCCGAGCCGACCTCGGCGGCACGGCCGGAGGGCGATGGCGCGTCGTGGTCGAGGCGCTCGTGGTCATCGTCGGCGCGGCGTCGGTCGCACTGCTGCTCCAGCGCGGCACCTCCGGCGCCGCCGAGGTCGGCGTCGACCCGCTCCTCGCCGCAGCGCCGCTCCTGCTCGCCCTGGCCGCGTGCGTGCTCGTGCTGCGGCTCTATCCCCTGCCGCTCGCCGCGCTGGTGCGACGGATGTCGCGGCGCCGCGACCTCGTGCCCTTCCTCGGGTCGGCGCGCGCCCTGCGCGATCCCAGCGCGGGACTCGTACCGGTGCTCGCCGTGGTCGTGGGCGTGTCGGTCGCCGTGACGTCGGCGGTCGTGCTCGCCACGCTCGACACCGGCATCGACGTCGCGAGCGACCGCCGTGTCGGCGCCGACCTCGCCGTCTCGGGCGTCCCGATCACGCGCGCGCAGCTCGCCGAGATGCGGGAGGCCGACGGCGTCGAGGCGATCGCCCCCGTGTACTCCACGCGACCGGCGCTGCTCGAGGTCGACGGCCGGTCGCGCGCGACCACGCTCATCGTGGTCGACCGGGCCGAGCTCGCCGCCGTCCAGCAGGGCCGCGAGGACGCCCTCGTGCTGCCGGCGGAACTCGCCGAGACGGGCGCCGACCCGGCGCCCGTGGTCGTGTCGCGCTCGGTCGGCGAGGCCATCGCCGACGCGCCCGACGTCTCGCTCGAGGGCCGGGGCATCCGCATCGCCGCCACGGTCGACGCGCAGAGCCCGTTCACCCCGCGCTCCGCCTGGGTGCTCGTCGACCGGGCGAACGCCGAGCCGTTCACCGACACCCTCGTGCCGCGCAACGTGCTCGTGCGACTGGACCCCGGCGCCGATCCCGACGAGGTCGGCGCCGCGCTGACCGCGATCGCCGGGGACGGCGCGACCGCCGCCACGCCGGCAGGGCTGGCCGCCGGGATCCGCGCGCTGCCCGACTCGCAGGGCCTGCGGATCGGCCTGCTCGCGGGGATCGCGGCGGCGACCGTGCTCACGGCGCTCGCCCTCGCGCTCACGCTGCTCGTCGGCCAGTCCGCGCGGGCGCGACTGCTGCCGCTCCTCGCCACGCTCGGCCTCGGGCGGCGGGGCGAGCAGGCGCTCGTCGCGTGGGAGATCGCCCCCGTCACGGCGGTCGCGGTGCTCGCCGGGGTCGCGCTCGGCGCGATCGTGCCCGTCGTCGTGCTCCAGGGCGTCGACCTCCGTGCGTTCACCGGCGGGTCGACGCCGCCCGCCGTCACCTACGACTGGGCGCTCATCGGCGCCGTCGTGATCGCATCCGTCGCGGTGTCGGCGGTCGCCGCCGGCATCGCCTCGCACGTCGGCGGACGCGTCAGCGCCGCACGCGCGATGCGCAAGGAGGAGGAAGGCTGACCATGCCGAACGAGACCGAGCCCGACATGCTCTGCGCCGACCTGGTGCGCATCTTCAGCGCCGACGGCATCGAGGTCCAGGCGCTGCAGGGCCTCAACCTGCGCATCGACCCCGGCGAGCTGGTCGCGCTCGTGGGTGCCTCCGGCTCGGGCAAGTCGACCCTGCTCACCATCCTCTCGGGGCTCGACACCGCCACCGCCGGCGTCGCCCGCGTCGCCGGGCACGACCTGCTCGCGATGCGCTCGAAGGAGCGCGTCGCGTACCGTCGGCACACGGTCGGCTTCGTCTGGCAGCAGACCTCGCGGAACCTCCTGCCCTACCTCACGGCCGCCGAGAACGTGTCGCTCGCGATGGCCGTCGCCCGGAACGGCCGCGGCGCCGCGCGCGCGGCGCGCGCCGCCGAGCTGCTCGACCTGCTCGAGGTCGGCGACGTGGCGGACCGCCGACCGGCGGAGCTCTCGGGCGGGCAGCAGCAACGCGTGGCGATCGCGGTCGCCCTCGCCAACTCGCCGCGGGTGCTGCTCGCCGACGAGCCCACCGGCGAGCTCGACGAGGCGACCTCGGTATCGGTGCTCGAGGCGATGCGCAGCGTCAACGAGCAGCTCGGCGTGACCATGCTCATCGTCACGCACGACCCCTCGGTCTCCGAGCACGTGCGCCGAACCGTGCAGATCCGCGACGGCCGTACCTCCACCGAGGTGCTCCGGTCGACCCGGCTCGACGAGCACGGCGCCGAGCTCGCCGTCGCCGAGGAGTTCGCGGTGCTCGACCGGGTCGGGCGACTCCAGCTGCCGCACGAGTTCGTCGCGAAGCTCGACCTGCGCGATCGCGTGCGACTCGCGCTCGAGCCCGACCACGTCGCGGTGCGGCCGGGTCACGACGGGGCGCCGCCGCCCGGCGAGGCGACCGAGACCGGCGAGACCGGCGAGCCCGCCGCGCCCGCGACATCCGGCGAACCCGCGGCACCCGATCGGCCCGCATCGACCGGCGATCACGAGGAGGATGCCCGATGACCGTGCTGCGCGCCGAATCCGTCACGCGCGTCTACGAGGGCCGCGGCGGTGCCGTCCGTGCCGTCGACGACGTGTCGATCGAGGTCGCCCCGGGTGAGCTCGTCGTCGTCACGGGCCGCTCGGGCGCCGGCAAGACCACGCTGCTGAACCTGCTCGGCGGCCTCGACCGCCCGAGCTCGGGTCGGGTGCGACTCGGCGACGACGACCTCTCGGCGCTCGACGACGACGCGCTCGCCGCCTTCCGGCGCGACCACGTCGGCTACGTGTTCCAGTCGTTCGGTCTCATCCCGGTGCTCTCCGCGGCCGAGAACGTCGAGGTGCCGCTGCGGCTGCAGGGCATCGACCCGCGCGAGCGCGAGCAGCGGGTCGCCGAGGCCCTGCAGCTGGTCGGGCTCGCGGCGCACGCCGCGCAGCGCCCGTACGAGCTCTCGGGCGGCCAGCAGCAGCGCGTGGGCATCGCGCGCGCGCTGGCCGCGCGCCCCACCGTGCTGCTCGCCGACGAGCCGACGGGTCAGCTCGACAGCGGCACGGCCGCGACCGTGATGGGGCTCATCACCGATCTCGTGCACTCGCGGCGGGTCGCCGCGGTCGTGACCACGCACGACCCCGCGCTCGTGCAGCGCGCCGACCGCGTCGTGGAACTGCACGACGGCGCGGTGACGCGCGTCAGCGCACCCGCACCGACAGGCACGTGACGCAGCCCTCGAGCTTCTCGAACTCGCCGATGTCGACCGTGACGACGCGGTAGCCGAGGCCCGACAGCAGCTCGGCCGTGCGCGGAGCGGACGCCGACATCAGCAGCGTGTCGTCGGAGAGCACGACCACGGCGACGCCCTCGCGCTCGGGAACCGGGAGGAACCGCGGGAACAGCGACGGCGCGTCGACCAGGTCGGCGTGGCCGATCACGGTGCCGTCGGGCAGCGCCGTGACGGTGCTCTTCAGGTGCAGGGCCCGGGTCACGGGCACCGCGACGACCGTGTAGCCGCGGGGCGCGAGGATGGCGCGCAGCTGCCGGATGCCCTCGGCGTTGGTGCGCGAGGAGGCGCCGACGTACACGACCCCGCCCACCTTGAGCACGTCGCCGCCGTCGAGCGTGCCGGGCGCGGCGATGCGGGCCACGGCGATCCCGGGCATGGCGCGGACGGCGCGTTCGACGGCCTCGACCTCGGCCCGCCGCGACTCGGCGCCCGGATTCGCGAGGACGGCCACGTCGCCGAAGAACACCACGGTGTCCTCGATGAAGACCGAGTCGGGAAGGTCGGGCGCAGCGTCGACCTCGACGGTCTCCCAGCCCTCCGCGACGAGCGCGGCGCAGTAGTCGTCCCACTGCTCGTCGGCCTTGGCCTGGTCGACGGGGCGGCGCTCGAGGTGCGTGAGCTCGCCCTCGTCGAGGTTCGAGGCGGGGATGCGCACGAGCGCCACGCGGCGCGCGATCGCGCGCGGGCGGTGGCGGAGCACGCCGCGCGCGACCCGCGGGGCGAGCAGGGTCTCGGCGAGGACCGCGGCGACGATGAAGACGAGGTTGACGCCGACGAGCGTGCCGAGCAGGAGGGAGAACACCTCGGCGCTCACGGCCACGCCCTGGCCGAGCACGTTCGCGCTCGCGGCGAGGAGGGTCGCGAGGACCGCGGAGGTGAGGCCCACGGGCAGGGCGAGGAACCACGCGCGCAGGGCGCCCGCCGCGTTGCCGACGCAGAGCAGCCCCCAGAGCACCACGGCGGCGAGCGAGAAGTACGGCAGGGCCTGGGCCAGGATGGCGGGGTTCTGGCCCTGTCCGATGAAGGTCGCGAGGACCCCGGCGGCGAACGCGATCGCCGCGACGACGGCCGCGGACGCGATCGCGGCGATGGAGCGACGTGCCACCGACGCCTGCGCGTGGGTTCGGGCGGGGATGACCGGCGGACGGGTCGCAGGGGGCGTCATGGGCACGAGCCTATCGGCCGGGACGAACCCGGCCCGACCACGCGCGACCACGGCGAGGTCGTCGCAGCGGGGTCGATGCGGAAGGGGGCCGCGCACGCGTGCGCCGCCCCCTCCGGACGTTCAGCGTGCGGCGTCGAGGCGGGCCTGCGCGAGCCGCTCGGCGGCCTCGAGCGTCGTGATGCCCGCGTCGTCGGCATCGCGGAGCACGGCGCCGACGACGTCGCCGATGCCGGCGATCCGCCGGTCCAGCTCCGCCTGGCCGATCCCGGGCGCCGAGGCGAGGTCGAGGTAGACCACGCCGCCGGCGTTCACGACGAAGTCGGGCGCCCACGCGATGCCGCGCTGCCGCAGCAGGCGGGCGACGTCGCGATCGGCGAGCTGGTTGTTCGCGGCGCCGACGACCGCGCGCACCCGGAGCTCGTCGACGACCTCGTGCGTGAGCACGCCGCCGAGCCCGCACGGCACGAAGACGTCGGCCTCGACGCGGTGCGCGTCGGCGGGGTCGACCCAGGCGGCGCCGAGCTCGTCGGCGAGCGCGCGCTTCGCGGTCGCGACATCCGTCACGGTCAGGCGCGCGCCGCCGGCGGCGAGCGCGCGCGCGAGGCGACCGCCCACCTGGCCGAGTCCCGAGATCACGAAGTGGCGCGCGGCCACCTCGCGCGAGCCGAACACGTGGTCGAGCGTGGCGAGGATCCCGGCGTGCACGCCGGCCGCCGTGGCATCCGCCGGCTCGCCCACCCCGCCCTGGTCGGCGGGCAGGCCGCAGACGTGCTCGGTGCGCTCGTGCACGACCGCCATGAGCTCGGCGCTCGTGCCCACGTCCTCGGCCGTCATGTAGGCGCCGCCGAGCGACTCGACGGCGTCGCCGAGGTCGAGCATGGCGTCGTGGCGACGCGCCTCGTCGAGGGTCTCGCCGGCGGGGATGCACACGACGGACTTGCCGCCGCCGCGCGCGAGGCCGGCCGCGGCGTTCTTCAGGGTCATGGCCTGCGAGAGACGCAGCGCGTCGCCGAGCGCGTCGGTCCAGTGCTCGTACTGCCAGACGCGGGCACCGCCGAGCGCCTGGCCGAGCGCGGTGCTGTGCACCGCGACGATGATGGTGAGTCCGGAGCGCGGACCGCGCGTGATGAGCACGCGCTCGTGGTCGGGCGCGTCGACGGGCAGTGCGACGTGGACCTCGGGGGCAGGGGCGGGGACGGGGGCGTCCATGATCGTCATCGATCGTTCTCCTTGTTCATCGCCTTGTGGGCGCGGCGGTGCGGACGCCTTGTGGGCGCCCTCACCTCAAGGGTACTGCCGCGCGGATGCCTCGGCTCACGCGCTCGCGGCCGTGCCCGGATCGAGGCGCGGCTCAGTGGAAGAAGTGGCGCTCCCCCGTGAAGTACATGGTCACGCCGGCGGCCTTCGCGGCCGCGACGACCTCCTCGTCGCGCACCGATCCGCCTGGCTGGACGACGGCCTTCACGCCGGCGTCGAGCAGGATCTGCAGGCCGTCGGCGAACGGGAAGAACGCGTCGGATGCCGCGACCGAGCCGGTCGCGCGGTCGCCGGCCCGCTCGACCGCGAGGCGGCACGAGTCGACGCGGTTGACCTGGCCCATGCCGACGCCGACCGACGCGCCATCCGACGCCAGCAGGATCGCGTTCGACTTCACGGCACGACAGGCGCGCCAGGCGAACTCGAGGTCGGCGAGCGTCGCCTCGTCGGCGGGCTCCCCCGCGGCGAGCGTCCACTCCGACGCGGGCGCGAACGACCGGTCGGCCTGCTGCAGCAGCAGGCCGCCGGAGACCTGGCGGATCTCCACCGCGGGCGGCTCGAAGCCCTCGGGCAGGCGCAGCAGGCGCAGGTTCTTCTTCTGCGTGAGCACCTCGACCGCCTCGGGCTCGAAGCCGGGCGCGACGAGCACCTCGGTGAAGATGCCGGCGACGGTCTCGGCCATCTCGCGCGTCACGGCGCGGTTCGCGGCGATCACGCCACCGAAGGCCGACACGGGGTCGCACTCGTGCGCGCGGCGGTGCGCGTCGGCGATCGGGTCGGCGGCGCCGGATGCCGCGACGGCGATGCCGCACGGGTTGGCGTGCTTGATGATCGCGACGGCCGGCGCGTCGAAGTCGTACGCGGCCCGCACCGCGGCATCCGCGTCGACGTAGTTGTTGTACGACATCTCCTTGCCGTGCAGCTGCTCGGCCTGCGCGATGCCGGGGCGCCCGCCGACGGCGGAGTACCGCGCGGCCCTCTGGTGCGCGTTCTCGCCGTAGCGCAGGTCGGCGTCCTTGGTCCAGGCGGCGCCGACCCACGCGGGGAACGGGGACTCCTCGGCCGGCTGGTCGGGCGCGAGGACGTTGCCGATCCACGAGGCGACCGCGATGTCGTAGGTCGCGGTGTGCCGGAAGGCCTCGCGGGCGAGGTCGCGGCGCTGCGCGAGCGTGGTGCCGCCGGCGCGGACGGCCGAGACGATCTCGTCGTAGCGGTCGGGCGAGACGACGACGGCGACGTTGGCGTGGTTCTTCGCCGACGCGCGCACCATCGCGGGGCCGCCGATGTCGATCTGCTCGACGACCGCGTCGCGTTCGGCACCCGAGGCGACGGTCTGGACGAAGGGGTAGAGGTTCACCACGACGAGCTCGAACGGCTTGATCGCGAGCCCGGCGAGCTCGCGCTCGTGGTGCTCGAGCCGGAGGTCGGCGAGGAGGCCGGAGTGCACGCCCGGGTGCAGCGTGCGGACGCGACCGTCGAGGTGCTCGGGGTAGCCGGTGACGTCGGCGACCTGCGTGACGGGGAGCCCGGCGTCGGCGATGGCCTTGGACGTGCCGCCGGTTGAGACGATCTCGACACCGGCCTCGACGAGGGCGCTCGCGAGCTCGACGAGGCCGGTCTTGTCGCTCACCGCGATGAGCGCGCGGCGCACGGGCACCACGTCGCGTTCGCGATACAGGCTGGGGTCGATCGCGGCTCCGCTCATCGGGCGAGCTCCTTCAGGTCGAGGTGCGAGTTGGCGATGTCGAGCACGGCCTGGATGAGCAGGCGCCGCTCGACGGGCTTGATGCGGTCGTGGAGGGTCGTCTCGGTGTCGTCGGGCAGCACCGGCACGCGCTCCTGCGCGATGATCGGTCCGCCGTCGACGGAGTTGTCGACCACGATGAGGCTGGCCCCGGTCTCGGTGACGCCGGCGCCGAGCGCGTCTCGCACGCCGTGCGCGCCCGGGAACTCGGGCAGGTAGGCGGGATGCGTGTTGATCAGGTGGGGGCTGAACGCGTCCACGACCGCCGGCGGGACGAGCCGCATGAGCCCCGAGAGGATGACCAGGTCGGGCTCCCAGCGTCGCACCTGCTCGATGAGCGCCTCGCCCCACTCGTCGCGGGAGCCGTAGGCGGTGAAGGGGACGGTGAAGGCCGGGATCCCGAACTCCTCGCCGAGCGCGAGACCCTCGCAGTCGCGATCGGCGCCGATGGCGACGACGCGGGCGGGGAACTCGGCGTCCTCCGACGCCTCGAGCAGGGCGCGGAGGTTCGATCCCGTGCCCGAGATCAGCACGACGAGCTTCAGCACCTTACGAGGGTACCGGGCGCGCGGGCGAGCGGATGACACGGGGCGCGCCGCTCATCCGAGCGAACCGCCACGCGTCAGGGCATGCGGCTGCCGCGCACGAGTCCGTCGAGCGGCACGGTCTCGGCCGACGCGGGGTCGTCACCCGGATCGCCGTCGGGTGCGTCGACGGGGCGGGACGCACGGCTCGGCGTGGGCGCCGCGCGGGCGGGCGATGGCGCCGCAGGGCGCTCGGCCACCGGGTCGAGGGCGTGCCGGGCGCGCGACCGTGCCGCGAACGCGCCCGCCACGGCGCCGACCGTCACGCTCGCGGCGGCCGCCGCCGCGACCAGGAGCGCGTCGGGTCCGACGTCGGAGAGTCGACCCGGGCCGACCGACCCTGCGGAGCACGCCGCGAGACCACCGAGCACCGCGCCCGCGATGCCGCCGGCCGCGAGCCCGACCGAGAGCGTGACCCACCAGGGCTCGTCGCGCCGGTCGGGCGCCGAGCGGGCGACGAGGACGGCGCCGCCGAACCCCAGCAGCACGGGCAGCGCGAGCCAGAGCACGCCGAGCGGCGCACCCTCGGCGGGCAGCGCACCGAGCAGGGGCAGCCCGGGCACGGGGCCGATGAGGGTCACGCTCGGCGACACGGTCGTACCGGCGCCGAGCGCGAATCCCGGTCCGAGCACCCACGCCGCAGCCCACACGATCGCATTCGGGAGCAGGGCGAGCTCGGCGAGCGTGATCACGACGCCGCCGTCGACCCCGGCGGCGAGGGCCTGGGAGAGTCCGACGATGGTCGGATGCTCGATCGCGATGCGCACCGCCAGGAGCACGGCCGCGACCGCGATCACGCCCATCGCCGATCCGAGGCCGATGCGGATGGCGGAGCGCAGGCCCGCGCGGGCCGCGAACGGCACGGCGTCGACGCCCCGGCGCACGGCGCTCGTCGTGACATCCGTCGCCCAGCCGCCGCGCGTGAAGGCGATCGCGATGCCCGCGACGACGCCGACGCCGATGACGAGCGCGGGCAGCACCGCCGCCTGCCAGAGCACGGGCCGTGCGACCGCCGAAGTGCCGACCACGGCGATCGCCCAACCGAGCAGCCCGGCCACGAGCATCGCCGACACGGCGCCGACGACGGGAGTGCCGCTCGCCGACGCGCGGCGGCCGATCCGCAGGCCGAACGCGAAGGTGAGCAAGGAGAACCCGAGGAGCGCGATCGTGACGGTGAACGGGGCGCCCGCCCCGTCGACGCCGAGCCCGGCTGCGGTCAGCTCGTCGAGCTGGATCTCGAGGTCGACGCCGTGGCCGAGGAGCCACGCGTCGGCGGCCGCGCGGAAGAAGGCGTCGAGCGGCGCCGCGAGACCGAAGCGCGTGGCCCACAGGAGCATGAGCGGCACGAGCGCGATGCCGTAGCCCACGAGCACGCACACGGCGGTCTCGAGCGCGGCGAGCAGGGCGATCGTCGTGCGTCTCATCGCACTCGACCTTACGCCCCGGACGGGGGTCAGCCGGCAGGACGTGCGGTGTCGGTGCGATGCAGGGCCTCGTCGATCTCAGCCGGGGTCGCACCGCCCGCCGCGGCCGTCGCCGGCGCCGCGGACGCGGCCGCAACGTCGGGTCCGAGGTCGGGTTCGACGTCCGGGCCGACCGCCTCGGCAGCCTCGGGCGGCACCGCCGCGCCCGGGCGGCGGAGCAGCTCGACGACGAGCACCGCGAGCAGCGCGAGGACGACGGTCCAGGCCACGGTCGACACCTGCAGCGGCCGCGATGCGAGCAGGACGAGCGCGGCGATCACGGCGATCGCGGCGTAGACGGCCACCCGGTACCGGTGCAGGCCCTCGCCGAACCGACCGGTCGTGATGCCGTGCCCCTCGGCCGCACGGCGCACCGCGCCGAACCCGGAGTCGGCCAGCCCGCGCACCGTGCGGGCCGGGCGCCAGGGGCCGGAGAGCCAGGCGATGAGCGCCACCGAGATCGAGAGCACGATGAACGCGGCGATCGTCGAGACCATGAGCTCGGTCAGCCCACCGTAGATCGACTCGGCCGTCGCCGCCGGCATGATCGACGGACTCACGCTGCCGACGAAGAACAGCTTCCCTGTGCCGAACCCGGCGAGCGTGAGGATCATCGTGAGCGCGAGGCCGCCCGCCGTCCAGACGAGCGCCGCGCTGCGGCGCTTCGCGACGAGCACGCCCGCGGCCAACAGCAGGAGCACGATGAAGGGCAGCCACGTGCCCACCGCCACCGCGAGGGTGTAGACGGTCTGGACGAGCGTCAGCGAGTCGGCCTTGGCGATCACGACGCTGCGCTCGATCACCGGGATGGCGGAGGCGAAGCCGATGCCCTGGTCCTCGAGCCGCTGCTTGACCTCCTCGATGATCGGCCCGAGCTGGAGGCTGAGCGTGCCGTTCGAGCCGATTGCGAGCATCGCGTCGGGGTCGCCCTGCAAGGCGGCGGTGAACTGCTTGTGGCTCGCGCGGAGCGCGGCCGTCCAGATGTCGGCGAACGCGTCGGAGGTCACGATCCGGTCCACGACCCCCGCGACGAGCGTCTGCAGGCCCTGGGCCGCCGGCGCCTCGAGGAGGCCGAGCGCGTCCTCGGCCCGCGGCGGGAGGTCGAGGCTGCGGATGCCGTCGAACACGTCCTTCGTGAGCCCGGGGATGTCGACCTTCTCCTCGATCGCGGCGGTGACCTGGTCGGAGATGAACGCCTGCACGTCGGAGTCCTCGGCGAGCGGCGCGAACGTCGCGACGAACCGGTCGGTGTCGACGAGCTGCAGCCGCGCCCACGCGCTGATGAGCGCGACCGGAGCGAGCAGCAGGCCGACCAGCACGAGGGCGACGGCCGCGACCGTGCGCCCGCGGTGGCGCTTGGGCCGTACGGCCACGGAGGTCGCGGTGCCGGCGGCCGCGGCATCCGTCGTCTTGGCCTCGCGCAGGATCGCGTTCTCGGCCTCGAGCGCGGCGATGCGGGCGCGCAGGTCGAGCTCGGAATCGGTCTGGTCGGTCATGCCGCTCTCCCCCGTCGTGGACGCCGTTGCTGCCGACGTTAGCGAAGCGGGGCCGTGCGGCGGGGACGATGGTCCCACGGGGATCAGTGCACGAAGGCCTTGAGCAGGATCATCGCCACGCCGAAGCCGGCCGTGGCGAGGGAGCCGAGCACCTGCATGACGACACTCGCGCCGCGCCGGCGGAAGGCGATGAACCCGAGGACGGCGAGCACGGCCACGCAGACCCACAGCGCGCTCCAGAGGGCGACGGAGTCGGGAACGGCGCGGGTGGCGCCGAGCAGGAGGATGAACGACGGGATCAGCGCGGCGATGAGCATCCCGAGCGAACGGCGCATGGCCCGACGGAACGCCTCGCCGAGGCCGACCATTCGATGGTCGTCCATGCCGTGGGCGGCCACGGTGCCGGCGTAGAGGTGCGCAGCCCAGAACACCAGCACCGTCGTCGTCACCGTCCAGAACGTGGACCACGAGCTGTCGCCGTGGGCACCGGCGACGACGATCATGCCCGAGACGAGGATGACGCCGTAGACCGATTCCTCGGTGACGAAGCTCGACCGGATGACGTGCCCGGGCCCGCGCCGCGTGTCGGGCTCCGCCTCCGATGGGCCGGACCGTCGCTCCTCCCACGCAGCATGCTCGGTCATGGTCCCATGCTGCCACGCGCGTCGGCGACGTGCCCCGTTCGGGGACGTGAGGGTCGCTCATGTCTCGGAGTAACGTGCCGATCGGCGTGAGAACCACTACGGCGCGATGCACGCCCGGAGACGACCTACCCACCGTCACCGGACGCGCCGACGACGGGAACCCGATCCCGCCACGTCGCCCGCAGCGGAACGTCCGGCCCACCCGGACCGGACGAAACCTGCAACCCGGGAGGCGAAGATGCCCCTGACGACAACCCGAACGCCTGAACTCTCCACACGGAGGCGACGGCGTGGGCTCGCTGCAGTGGCAGCGAGCTGTCTGGCACTGGCAACGGTGATGGTCACGAGCCCGGCGGTCGCGGCCGACGGCCCGTTCAACATCAACGGCGTCGTCCCCGACACCAACGCCGGCATCGCCGAGATCACGGATCCGTACGGGAACGTGAAGGAGCTCGGACCGCTCAACTCGAACACCACGAAGATCGGCGTCATCCACAACGACGCCCTGCCGACCTTGGATCTGACCAATCCGAACGCCCAGGTCGACCTGCGCCGAGCCTGGCTGGGCGTCGAGCAGGACACGTCCACCCAGCACTTCTGGCTGTACTTCGCCTGGGAACGTGACAAGAACACCGGCAGCGGCTTCATCGCCTACGAGTTCATGCAGAACCCGGCGCCCGACGGATGCGACTACGACAACGCCACCGATGCGGAGCTGATCGCCGACTGCAACCCGTGGGCCAACCGCACGGACGGCGACTTCATGATCCTCTGGGACCAGCAGGGCGGCAGTAAGGACCTGTACCTCCGAACCTGGAGCGGCACCGCGCCGAACCTGACCCTCAGCGCCCCGACGCTGCTCAACGCGACCGTGTCGCAGGCCGCGTACAGCAGCGACGGGTTCCGTGGTGAAGCCGCGGTCGACCTCACGGCGACCATCTTCGGCGGCACCAACGGATGCCTCTCGTTCGCCAACACCATCCCGAGCACGGTCACCGGCAACTCCGACACCGCGGACTACAAGGACACGATCCTGGCGCAGACGCCGCCGATCAGCAACTGCGGCAGCGTGACCATCCGCAAGGAGACGGTCCCGGATGAGGATCCGAACACGACGCTCTTCGGCTTCGACCGGACCTTCACGGACGAGGACGACGCCAACCCGCCGGACCTCACGTTCGACCTGACCGATGACGACTCCGCGACCTGGTCCGGCGTACCGTTCGGCACCGGCTACGTCGTCGACGAGAGCACCGTCCCGGCAGGCTGGGCACTCGACAGCATCGACTGCTCCGACAGCACCGGCTACGACCCCGGCGACATCGTCACCGACGTCAGCGCCGGCACCGTGACGTTCGACCTCGCAGCAGGCCAATCGGTCGACTGCACGTACACCAACGAGACCGGTGGCACCGTCATCATCCGCAAGGCGACCGATCCGAGCCCCGACCCGAGCGAATCCTCGTTCGGCTTCTCGACCGTGCTCGACCGGCTCAACGGTCCCGATGACCCTGCACCTTCGCTGAAGGACGGCGAGAACGCGACGTACGACGACGTGCTGCTCGGTACGGGTTACACCATCACCGAGGACACGCTGCCGACAGGCTGGGCTCTCGAGGACATCAACTGCGATGCGAGCACGAACGTCGACCCTGACATCGACCTTGCGACGGGAACGGTGACGTTCGACATCGATGATGCGGACGACATCCTCGACTGCACGTACGGCAACCAGACCGGTGGCCAGGTGATCGTCCGCAAGGTGACGCAGCCGAGCCCGGACGGCACCGATACGTCGTTCGACTACTCGACCTCGCTGTCGACCCTCGGCGGTGACGTCGATCCGACCTTCTCGCTGAAGGACGGCGAGAGCCAGTCGTACGACAACGTGCTGTTCGGCTCCGGCCTCACAGTCACCGAGGGCACGCTGCCCACGGGCTGGGAGCTGGTCGACGTCGACTGCTCGGCGAGCTCCGGCGTGACGCCGTCGGTCAACGGCGCCGTCGTGACCTTCACGATCGACGACGCTGACGACCTGGTGGACTGCACGTACACCAACCGGGCGTCGGGCGGCATCGTGATCGAGAAGATCACCGACAGTGGCACGGGCTCGTTCGACTTCACGTCGAACACGCTTTCGCCGTCGCCGTTCACGCTGACGACGACCGCGGCCGGTGCTGCAGGCAAGGACTCGACGACCTTCTCGGACCTCGACCCGGGCACGTACGACGTGACCGAGACGGTCCCGGACTACTGGAACCTGGTCAGCGCGACGTGCGACGACGGTTCGACGGTGGACGCGATCGGGCTCAGCCCGGGCGAGATCGTGACGTGCACGTTCCATGACGACCGCGAGGTCGGCGCGATCGAGATCACGAAGCTGCGCAAGCACGCCGCCGACGGCCTGGGTGAGAGCCACCCGCACGCCGGGGTCGACTTCGTGATCACGGGCGGCGAGCTGCCCGCCGAGGGCGTCACCGTCACGACCGACGAGACCGGCGTGGCCTGCGCCACCGGCCTGCTCGTGAGCGGCCTGGCAGGGCTGTACACGATCACGGAGGTCGTTCCCGACGGCTACGCCGAAATCGGCACGCAGACCGCGAACGTCACCGAGGCAGCCGACTGCGCCAGCGCCAATGCCGGTGCGGTCAAGGAGTTCGTGAACACACCACTCACGAAGATCGTGGTGAGCGTGGACTCGCTGGTTCCGGGCGGGACGTTCTCGAGCATCGAGTGCTACCCGACGGCTGACGGACCGGATGCCGAAGAGGACGTGTCGCTGGCCGACGCGCTCGACGACTCGACCGTGACACTCAACGACCTCGAGCCCGGGGCATTCACGTGCGACTTCGTGGTCGATCCGTGATCGAAGGGAGCTAGATCCTTCTTCACCCACACGATGGTCCCGCCGGCTCCGGTCGGCGGGACCATCGTCACCCGGCGGCGATCGCCGGTGTCCTCATGTCCCCACCTCTGGGGACATGAGGATTCCTCATGCTGGTTCCGGCGGGCGCTGCACGGGAGTAACCTCTGGACCGGCGTGAGTAGCCACTACGGCGCGATGCACGCTCGGAGACGTCCTTACCTACCGTCACCGGACGCGCCGACGACGAGGAACCCGATCCCGCCACGTCGCCCCGCAGCGGAACGTCCGGCCCGCCCGGACCGGACGAAACCTGCAACCCGGGAGGCGAAGATGCCCCTGACAACCCGAACCCGAACGCCGGAGAGGCCCAGACGGACGCCGCGGCGTGCGGTCGCTGCTGTGGCGGCGAGCTGTTTCGCTATCGCAATGGTCATGGTGGCGGGCCCAGCGGTCGCCGCCGACGGCCCGTGGGAGATCGACGGCACCGTACCCGACACGGGCACCACCGAAATCACCGATCTGTACGGGAACGTGAAGGAGCTCGGACCGCTCAACTCGAACACCACGAAGATCGGCGTCATCCACAACGACGCCCTCCCCACGCTTGGGGAGACGAACCCGAACGCCCAAGTGGATCTCCGTCGGGCGTGGCTGGATGTCGCGCAGGATACGTCTACCCAGCACTTCTGGCTGTACTTCGCCTGGGAACGTGACAAGAACACCGGCAGCGGCTTCATCGCCTACGAGTTCATGCAGAACCCGGCGCCCGACGGATGCGACTACGACAACGCGACCAACGCCGAACTGATCGCCGACTGCAACCCGTGGGCCAACCGCACGGACGGCGACTTCATGATCCTCTGGGACCAGCAGGGCGGCAGTCTGGACCTGTACCTGCGGGTCTGGGACGACAGCTCGGGCAACTTGGTGCTCGGAGCGCCGGAGCAACTCGTCGCCGCCGAGTCGGCCGCCGCGTACAGCAGCGACGGGTTCCGTGGTGAAGCCGCGGTCGACCTCACGGCGACCATCTTCGGCGGCACCAACGCATGCCTCTCGTTCGCCAACACCATCCCGAGCACGGTCACCGGCAACTCCGACACCGCGGACTACAAGGACACGATCCTGGCGCAGACGCCGCCGATCAGCAACTGCGGCAGCGTGACCATCCGCAAGGAGACGGTCCCGGATGAGGATCCGAACACGACGCTCTTCGGCTTCGACCGGACCTTCACGGACGAGGACGACGCCAACCCGCCGGACCTCACGTTCGACCTGACCGATGACGACTCCGCGACCTGGTCCGGCGTGCCGTTCGGCACCGGCTACGTCGTCGACGAGAGCACCGTCCCGGCAGGCTGGGCACTCGACAGCATCGACTGCTCCGACAGCACCGGCTACGACCCCGGCGACATCGTCACCGACGTCAGCGCCGGCACCGTGACGTTCGACCTCGCAGCAGGCCAATCGGTCGACTGCACGTACACCAACGTGCCGCAGACCGGTTCCCTGCTCATCGTGAAGGAACGCAAGCACGCGGCTGACGGAACCGGCGACCACCCGCAGGAGGGTGTCGACTTCACGGTGACGGGCGGGAACATCCCCGCAGACACCCCGTTGACGGGGACGACGGATGCCAACGGCGAGCTCTGCCTCGACGGGCTGGTCATCTCCTCCCTCGTGGGTGACTACACCGTGACGGAGACGGTGCCTGAGGGTTACGTGAGCACAGACAGCGAACAGGACGTCAGTATCGTGGTCGGCCCCGCCTGTGCCGACGAGGAGGACCCGGTTACGGTGAACTTCTTCAACACGCCACTGACCGACGTCACGGTTTCCGTGAATTCGCAGGTCGATGGGGGCACCTTCTCGAGCATCTCGTGTGACGTGGACGGCTCCGACGAGGTGTCGCTCGCCGACGAGCTGGACGACCCGAGTGTGACGATCACCGACCTGCAGCCGCGGACCGTGATCTGCACCATCGTGATCGACCCGTGATCCCAGGAGGAGGACGCACATCCTGAAACCGAAGGGCCCCGCCCGGCATCGCCGGACGGGGCCCTTCCCTGCGGTCCCGCCGCTTACGCGCCGAGCGACTCGTACACCTCGCGCAGCAGGCGCGCCGTCTCGGAGGGAGTCTTGCCGACCTTGACGCCCGCGGCCTCGAGGGCCTCCTTCTTCGCCTGCGCGGTGCCGGCCGAGCCCGACACGATGGCGCCGGCGTGGCCCATGGTCTTGCCCTCGGGCGCGGTGAAGCCCGCGACGTAGCCGACGACCGGCTTGGTCACGTTGGCCTTGATGAAGTCGGCCGCGCGCTCCTCGGCGTCGCCGCCGATCTCGCCGATCATGACGATCGCCTTGGTCTCGGGGTCGGCCTCGAACGCGGCGAGCGCGTCGATGTGCGTGGTGCCGATGATCGGGTCGCCGCCGATGCCGATGGCCGTCGAGAAGCCGAGGTCGCGCAGCTCGTACATCATCTGGTACGTCAGCGTGCCCGACTTCGAGACGAGGCCGATCGGGCCCTTGCCGGTGATGTTCGCCGGGGTGATGCCGACGAGCGACTCGCCGGGGCTGATGATGCCGGGGCAGTTCGGCCCGATGATGCGGGTCTTGCCGCCCTGCTCCTTGGCGTAGGCCCAGAACTCGGCCGAGTCCTGCACGGGCACGCCCTCGGTGATGATGACGAGGAGCGGGATCTCGGCGTCGATGGCCTCGATCACGGCGTCCTTGGTGAAGGCCGGCGGCACGAACGCGATCGACACGTCGGCGCCGGTCTGCTCGATGGCCTCCTGCACCGTCGCGAAGACCGGCAGCTCGACGTCGGAGCCGTCCTGGGCCTTGTGCAGCACGGTGGTGCCGGCCTTGCGCGCGTTCACGCCGCCGACGACCTGGGTGCCCGCCGCGAGCATGCGCGCGGTGTGCTTGGAGCCCTCGCCGCCGGTGATGCCCTGGACGATGACCTTGGAGTCCTTGTTCAGAAAGATGGTCACGGTTCGCTGTCCTTTGCTTACGCGGCGTTCGCCAGCTCGGCGGCCTTGTCGGCGCCCTGGTCCATGTTCTCGGCGAGGGTGACGAGCGGGTGCGCCGCCTCCTCGAGGATGCGGCGGCCCTCCGCCACGTTGTTGCCGTCGAGACGAACGACGAGCGGCTTGTTCGCGGACGAGCCGAGCTCGGCGAGCGCGCCGACGATGCCCTTCGCGACCTGGTCGCACGCGGTGATGCCGCCGAAGACGTTCACGAACACGGCCTTCACCTGCGGGTCGCCGAGGATGATCGAGAGGCCGTTGGCCATGACCTCGGCCGACGCGCCGCCGCCGATGTCGAGGAAGTTGGCGGGCTTCACGCCGCCGTGGTTCTCGCCCGCGTAGGCGACCACGTCGAGCGTCGACATGACCAGGCCCGCGCCGTTGCCGATGATGCCGACCTCGCCGTCGAGCTTGACGTAGTTGAGGTCGAGCTCCTTGGCCTTGGCCTCGAGCGGGTCGGTCGCGGCCTTGTCCTCGAGCAGCGCGTGGCCGGCGTGGCGGAACTCGGCGTTCTCGTCGAGCGTGACCTTGCCGTCGAGCGCGATGATCTCGCCGTCCTCCGACATGATGAGCGGGTTGACCTCGACGAGCGTCGCGTCCTCGCTCGTGTAGACGTCGTAGAGCTTGACGAAGACGTCGGCGACCTTGTCGACGAGCTCGGCCGGGAAGTTGGCGGCCTGGGCGATCTCGCGGGCCTTCGCGGGCGTGATGCCGGTGCCCGGGTCGACCTCGACGCGGGCGAGCGCCTCGGGCTTCTCGACGGCGAGCTGCTCGATCTCCATGCCGCCCTCGACGCTGGTCAGCGACAGGTACGAGCGGTTGGCACGGTCGAGGAGCACCGAGAAGTAGAACTCCTGCGCGATCTTCGCGCCCGCGGCGACCATGACGCGCTTGACGACGTGGCCCTTGATGTCCAGGCCCAGGATGTCGCGAGCCGCGGCCTCGGCCTCGTCGGGGGTCTTCGCGACCTTGACGCCGCCGGCCTTGCCGCGGCCGCCCGTCTTGACCTGGGCCTTCACCACGACGACGCCGCCGAGCTGCTCGGCCGCGGCGCGCACGGCCTCGGGGGTGTCGGCGACGATGCCCGGGAGCACCGGCACTCCGTACTTCTCGAAGAGGTCTCTGGCCTGGTACTCGTAAAGATCCACGCTCTGCTTCCAATCGTTCCGCGCGGGTCGCGCGCAGGGATGGGTGGGGAGAGGCCCGGCTTCGAGAGTCTCGACGTCAAGATACCTCGATATCGAGATAAGTCGAGCCGCGACCATGGTACCCCTCCGGCGAGGCGCGCCCGAACCGAGCGGGCGCGCCCGGAGGCCGCGGAGGCAAGCCTCACCATGCTGGCGAGGTCGCACCGCGAGTGCGAGACTGCCCGCATGACGGACGCCACGGCCGAACCGGTCCACCGCACCGACCCGCACGACGGCAAGGTGCACGAGAAGCTCAACTGGCTGCGCGCGGGCGTGCTCGGCGCGAACGACGGCATCGTGTCGGTCGCGGCCCTCGTGGTCGGCGTCGCCGCCGCGACGACGGATGTCGGCGCCATCCTGGTGGCCGGCGTCGCCTCGGTCGCGGCCGGCGCGATCTCGATGGGCCTCGGCGAGTACGTGTCGGTGTCGAGCCAGCGCGACACCGAGCATGCGCTGATCGCCAAGGAGACCCGCGAGCTCGAGACGATGCCCCAGCAGGAGCTCGCCGAGCTCGCGGCGATCTACCGCGGCAAGGGCCTCTCGGAGGAGACGGCCGAGCGCGTCGCCGAGGAGCTGACCGCGCACGATGCGCTCGCCGCGCACCTCGAGGCCGAGCTGCACATCTCGCAGGCCGACGTCGTGAACCCGTGGCACGCCGCGTGGGCCTCGGCGGCGTCGTTCCTGGTCGGCGCGATCCTGCCGATGCTCGCGATCCTGCTGCCGCCGCCGGAGTGGCGCATCGTCACGACCTTCGTCGCGGTGATCGTGGCGCTCGCGATCACCGGCTGGCTGTCGGCGTGGATCGGCGGCGCCCCACGGCTTCGCGCGATCGTCCGAGTCGTCGTCGGCGGCGCACTGGCCCTCGCGGTCACCTGGGTCATCGGCGCGCTGCTCGGCGGGGCGATCTAGCGGCGGCGCGTGGCCGAGGCGCGCGTCGGCATCTCGGGCTGGCTCTACCGGGGCTGGCGCGGCGCGTTCTACCCGAACGGCCTCCGGCAGGCCGACGAGCTCGCGTACGCCTCCGCGCGCATGACCTCGATCGAGGTCAACGGCTCGTTCTACTCGCTGCAGCGACCGGCCAACTGGCACCGCTGGCGCGACGGCACACCCGACGGGTTCGTCTTCGCGGTCAAGGGGCCGCGCTTCGTCACGCACATCAAGCGCCTCCGCGACGTCGAGGCGCCGCTCGCGAACTTCTTCGCGTCGGGCGTGCTCGACCTCGACGCGAAGCTCGGGCCCGTGCTGTGGCAGCTGCCGCCCACGCTCGCGTTCGACGTCGGGCTGCTCGACGCGTTCCTGGCGCGGCTGCCGCGATCCAGGGCGGATGCCGCGGCGCTCGCGGCACGGCACGACGAGCGGATGGAGGGACGCGCGTCCTACTCCGCCGGCGCCGATCCGGACGCGCCGATCCGGCACGCGTTCGAGGTGCGGCATCCGTCGTTCGAGGAGGTCGCCGACGACTGGGCGGCCCTGCTCGCGCGCCATGGCGCGGCCTCCGTCACGGCCGACACCGCGGGGCGCTACCCTCGCATCGACCGCACGACGGCCGACTTCGCCTACGCGAGGCTGCACGGCGAGGAGGAGCTCTACGCCTCGGGCTACGACGACGCGTCGCTCGACCGCTGGGCGGCGTGGACGCGTGCGCATCTCGAGGCGGGCCGCGACGCGTACCTCTACTTCGACAACGACATCAAGGTCCGGGCGCCCTACGACGCCATGGGACTGATCGGGCGGTTGCCGCTGCCGCCCGGGCTGCCGGCCCCGGCGGCCGAGGCGGGTTGAGCGCGCGGCCAGCCCGGCGTCGCGAGCAGCTGCCCGTCGCGGAGGACGGCGAGCACGTCGACGTCGTGGCGCTCGGCGAGGTCGTCGAGCGCGGCCGGTCCGCCCGCGACGACGGCGGTCGCGAGCACGTCCGCGGTCACCAGGTCGGCGGCCGCGACGCTGACCTGCAGGAACGGGCTCGGCCCGAGCCCCGGCATCGTCCAGATGTGATCGCCGCGCTCGGCGCTGCCCGAGGTGGCGACCGCGCGCCGACGCGCGCCGTCGAGGTCGATGCGGGCGAGCAGCCGCCCGCGATCCACGGGGTCGACGATACCGACCGGCCAGGCGGGCTGCGTCGAACCCGGAGCGAGTGCGGCGGCCACGAGCACGTCGCCCCCGGCGTCGATCGCCCAGCGCACGAAGCCGGCGCGGTCGAGCGCCGTGCCCGCCTCCTCGACCGCGAGCGCCTTGACCACGCCGTTCAGGTCGATCATGCCGTCGCCGCGGTGCGGCGTGAACGCGCCGTCGGTCGCGTCGCGCCAGTGCAGCGCGAGGGCGTACGCCTCGCGCACGTCCTCGCTCGCGTCCGGCAGGGCGAGCTCGCGGCGTCCGACGCGGCTGAGCTCGGACTCGGGGTCGAACAGGCTGCAGCGCGCTTCCCACCGCGCGAACACCGTCGCGACCGCTGCCACCGCGGCGTCCGCCTGCGGCCCCGTCACACCGGGCCGGACGCTGACGACCGTGCCCATGGCCCGGAACACGCCGGGCGGGAGGGGCGCCGCGCCCGCCTCCACAGCGCCGGCCTCCACGGCGCCGGCCCGCGCCATCCGCTGCATCAGAATCCCGCCTGGTCGAGCGCCGCCTGGAGCGACTGCAGGTACGCCGCGCTCGTGTAGGTCGCGCCGCTGATCATCGAGATCGAGGCCGACTGCGCCTGCAGCACCTCCTCGCGCAGCATCGGGGCGGCGCGGTTGCTGATCGAGACCGAGCGGCCGTCGTGGTCGGTCAGCTGCAACGGGGTGACGTCGGTGATCGCCCCGCCCGAGATCGTGACCTGCACCTGCACGTCGCCGAAGCGCGTCGAGACCGTCGAGCCGGTGTAGGTGCCGTCCGTCGCGCCGCTCGATGAGGTCGACCCGGTGGACGACGCGGCCCCCGACGTCGCGGAGGACTGCGTCGAGCCGGTGCCCGACGTTCCGTTGGAGGACGCGCCCGTCATGCCGGTCGTCGCACCGCTCGAGCTCGTGGCGCCCGCCGCGGTCGTGGCGGGCACCGTCGTGGTCGTCTCGGCGTTGCCGAGTTGCCACCCGCCGAGGATGGCGGCGGCCGAGGCCGCCGAGGCCAGGATCATCGCACGTCGTCTCACCAGTCGAACCTCTCGTGATGGATCTGCTCGGAAGCCAGTCCCGCGGCGCGGGCCTGCTCGATCACGCCCTCGGACCAGCCGCGCGGGCCGCACACGTACAGGTCGCTGTCGGCCACGGCCGGCACGAGAGTCGCGAGGTCGAGGCCCTGCCGTTCCGCGGCATCCGTCAGCCAGCCCCGGCCTCGCCCGCCGGGCACCGTGATGAGCGTCGCCCCGCGCGTGCGGCACAGGGCCTGCACCTCGTCGAGGAGCCAGCCGTCGGCCGGGGCCGGGGTGCGCAGCACCACCGTCGCCTCGCCGGGCCGGAACGTGGCCGACTCGAGCAGCGAGCGGATCGGCGTGACGCCGATGCCCGCGGCCACGAGCGTCAGGCGCCGTCGCGTGCGCGACGCCTCGCTGAAGATGCCGTACGGGCCCTCCATGGCGACGCGGGTCCCCGGCAGCACGCCGGCCAGGTCGGTCGACCCGTCGCCGAGCGCGCGCACCGTGATGCGGAGCCGGTCGCCGCGCGGGGCGGCCGAGAGCGAGTACGGGTGCGCCTGCCACCACTGCCCCGGGGCGAGGAAGCGCCAGATGAAGAACTGCCCGCCCGTCGCGCGGAGCCGCTCGAGGCCACGCCCCCGCATCGTGACCGAGACGACGCCGTCGGCGGGGTCGCCGACCTGCGTGACCGACTCGACCACGAGTCCGTGGCGGAGGGTCGCCGCGATCGGCGCGACGAGCCGGAACGCGACCACCGCGGCGAGCGTCGCGACGGTCGCCGTCATCCAGTAGACGCGCTGCCAGGTGCCCTCGGCGAACAGGCCGCCGACGCTGAACTGGTGCGGCAGGGCCGCGAGCACGGCGGCGTAGGACAGCAGGTGGACCAGGTGCCACGCCTCGTAGCGGAGCTTGCGCCGCACCGCGACGAGCGAGGTCACCACGACCGCGAGGAACAGCGCGAACCCGAGGATCGCGAGCGGCAGGTCGGGCAGCGACCAGATCGCGACGGCCTCGGCGACGAGGTCGACGCCGTCGGCGATCGCGTAGCCCGCGAGCAGCAGCACGCCGTGCGCGATGAGCAGGTAGAGCACGGGCTTGCCGATCCGCCCGTGCAGGGCCATGGCGGCGTCGTGGCCGACCGCGCGCTCGATGAGCGGCACTCGGGCCGCGAGCAGCAGCATCACGAGCACGAGGTCGGTCGCGGCGAGCCCGGCGATGATGCCGAGCGAGGTCAGGGCCGAGCCGGGGTCGCCGAACCGCGTCGCCCCGCCCTCGGCGAGGAACAGTCCGACGGCGACCGCGACGGACGCCACGGCGAGCGCCTGCAGCAGGTCGACGCGCCACAGGCGGCGGCCCGCGCTCGGGCGCTGCGATCCGCCGAAGGGCCGCATCGGCCGTTCGAGGTGCCGGGCGTCGTGAACCAGGAATGCCATGACGCCATGGTGCGCGCCGGGTCTATCGCCTCCCGATGGGGTGGCTGTGCGCGGGCTGGGAACCGCGGGCGGCGTGCTGTGGAGGGCGGGTCAGTCCACGCGGCCGAGCGCCAGCGCCGCGTACATGAGCGCCGCCACCGTCTCGCCGTCGCGGATGCGGCCGTCGCGCACCATCCGCATCGTCTCGCCCCACGGCACCGTTCCCACGCGACGGATGCCCTCCTCGGCCTGGTGGTGTTCGGGGCGCGCCGCCGGGGCGGACTCGCGGAGCCCGGTCGCGAGGAAGACGACCTCGCCCGCCCGGCAGACCCCGTTCAGCGCCTGCATGCGACCGATCTCGCGCCAGTGCGCGGCCTCGAGGCCGGTCTCCTCGAGCAGCTCGCGCTGCGCGGCCACGAGCGGGTCGTCGCCGTCGGCGCCGCCGGCCGGCACCTCGACCGATGCGCCGACCGTGTGGCGGTCGAGCGTGACCAGCACGACCTCGTCGTCGTCGGTGAGCGCGACCACGAAGACCGCGGTGTTGCGCAGCTCGACCACGCCGTAGACGCCGTCGCCGCCGTCGGGGCGGACGACCCGGTCTTCGACGACGCGGATCCACGGGTTCTCGTAGACGAGTCGTTGCTCGCGGATGGGCCAGGTCACAGCTTCTCGATCGGCGCGATCTTGATGAGGAGCTTCTTCTGTCCGGCCGAGTCGAACGCGACGTGGGCGATGCGCTTGGTGCCCTCGCCCGTGACCTGGCGCACGGTGCCCTCGCCGAAGTCGGTGTGCCGGATGCGATCGCCCGCCTCGAGCGTGAGGTCGCCGTTGTCGCGCACGGTGCCCGTGACGCGGTTGGCCCACTCGGTCTTCGGAGCGGCCGACCTCGTGACGCTGAACCGCTCGAGGTCGCGGTCGCGCGTGCCCCAGGCTCCGGCGCCTCCGCCGCCCGCGCCGCCGTAGCCGCCGCGCCGCGCGTTGAGCGCGCGCGGCTGCGTGCCGCCGCGGCTCGTGGCCATGCCCGGCGACTGCTTCCAGTCGATGAGCTCGTCGGGGATCTCCTGCAGGTACCGGCTCGGCATCGCGACCGACACCTCGCCGAACTGCGCCCGGCTCATCGCGAGCGAGAGGTACAGCCGCTTGCGCGCACGCGTGATGCCGACGTAGAACAGGCGGCGCTCCTCAGCCGGGCCGCCCGGCTCGGACGCCGACATCTGGTGCGGCAGCAGCCCCTCCTCGATGCCGGTGAGGAACACCGCGTGGTACTCGAGGCCCTTCGCGGTGTGCAGCGTCATGAGCGAGACGGTGCCGGATGCGTCGTCGAGCTCGTCAGCCGCGGCGACGAGCGAGACCTGGGTGAGGAAGTCGACCAGCCCGGCGCCGGGGTTCTCGCGGTCGAAGTCCTTGGTCTGCGCGAGGAGCTCCTCGACGTTCTCGGCGCGCGTCTCGTCCTGCGGGTCGCGGCTGTTGCGCAGCGTCTCGACGAGGCCCGACTTGTCGAGCAGGAACGCGAGGACGTCGGACACCTTCGCGGCGCCCTCGTTCGTCCCCTCATCGAGCCCCTTCTGCGACGGCACGAGCATCGAGGCCGCGGCGTCGAGCAGGTTCGCGAGGCCCTGGATCGCCGTCGTGACCTTCGGGCCGAGGCCGAGCCCGTCGGCCGCGCGCATGCCCTGCCGGAACGAGAGGTCGTTCTGCTCGGCGAAGCTCGCGATGGCCGTCTCGGTGGCCGGGCCGATGCCGCGCTTGGGGGTGTTCAGGATGCGGCGCAGCGCGAGCTCGTCGAGCGGGTTCGCGACGGCGATGAGGTACGCCATCGCATCCTTGATCTCGGCGCGCTCGTAGAACTTGGTGCCGCCGACGACCCGGTACGGCAGGGCGGACCGGACGAAGATCTCCTCCAGCGCGCGCGTCTGCGCATTGGTGCGGTAGAACACGGCGATGTCGCGGTACGCGACGCCCGCGCGGTGCAGCGCCTCGATCTCGTCGGCGACGAACTGGGCCTCATCGTGCGCCGAGTACCCGGTGTAGCCGGTGATCTTCTCGCCGTCGCCGTCGGCCGTCCAGAGCTTCTTCTCCTTGCGGTCGAAGTTGTTCGAGATGACGGCGTTGGCCGCGGACAGGATGTTCTGCGTCGACCGGTAGTTCTGCTCGAGCAGCACGACCTCGGCGCCCGGGAAGTCGCGCTCGAACTCGACGATGTTGCGGATGTCGGCGCCGCGGAACGCGTAGATCGACTGGTCGGAGTCGCCGACGACCGTGAGGCTCGCGCCCGGGATGCGGCCCGTCGCATCCGTCATGCCGCGGACGAGCACGCCGTGCGCGTCGAGCTCGGCGACGACATCGGGCTCGACCGGGCGGGTGAGCTCGCGGATCAGCGCGTACTGCGCGTGGTTCGTGTCCTGGTACTCGTCGACGAGGATGTGCCGGAACCGCCGCTGGTACAGCGCCGCGACCTTGGGGAACGCGCGGAACAGGTAGACCGTCTCGCTGATCAGGTCGTCGAAGTCGAGCGCACTCGCGTCGCGCAGGCGGCGCGTGTACTGGCGGAAGATCTCGAGGAACATGACCTCGTTGGGGTCGTTCGTGTTGACGTTGCGCGCGTAGGTCTCGACGTCGGAGAGCTCGTTCTTCAGCTTGGAGATCTTCGCCTGCGCACTCGCGGGCGTGAAGCCCAGCGTGTCGGCGTCGAGCTCCTTGATGATGCGCTTGAGGATGGTGCGCTGGTCGGCCGAGTCGTAGATCGTGAACGTGCTCGAGAGCCCGATCGCCTCGGCTTCGCGGCGCAGGATGCGCACGCACGCCGAGTGGAATGTGGAGATCCACATGCCGCCTGCCGCCTCGCCGAGCAGCGCCTCGACGCGCTCGCGCATCTCGGCCGCGGCCTTGTTCGTGAACGTGATCGCGAGGATCTGGCTCGGCCACGCCTCGCGACCGTCGATGAGGCTCGCGATGCGGTGCGTGAGCACGCGGGTCTTGCCCGACCCCGCACCCGCGACGATGAGCAGCGCGGGCCCGCGGTACTCGACCGCCTCGCGCTGCTGCGGGTTCAGCCCTGCCGTCAGGCGATCGGATGCCGCGGGGCCGGCGCCGTGCTCGCTGCTCGCGCGGGCATCGGCGGTGGCGACGGGCGCCTCGCGCCAGCCGGTGGGGTCGTCGGGGTCGAGGATCAGCGTCATGTCCTCTCAAGTCTAGGCGCGCCATCCGACAGCGCCCCTCCCCTCCTCGCGCGCTCTCGCGCTCCCCCAGCGGCACCGGATGCCGAGTCCCGCCTTCGTGCGGGTGGACCCGCAGAAACACGGGATTCGGGATGGGGTGGCGAGGGCGTCGCCCGGGCGGACGTCCCGAGTCCCGCCTTCGTGCGGGTGCACCCTCAGAAACACGGGATTCGGGATGGGGTGGCGAGGGCGTCGCCCGGGCGGAACTCCCGAGTCCCGCCTTCGTGCCGGTGCACCGTCAGGAACACGGGATTCGGGATGGAGGTGGCGTGGCGAGGGCGTCGCCCGGGGTGCTGGTGCCGAGTCCCGCCTTGCTGCGGGTGGACCCGCACGAAGGCGGGACTCGGGAGCGAACCGCCGCGCGAAGCGCCCCGCTACCGACCCGGGACGCGGGAGACGGGCCCGAGGCCGACGCTCGCGTACCCCGGGATGAGCACGCCGCGCGCGACGCGACGCGATCGCACCGCGAGCGGGCGCACCGACGCCGCATCGAGCACGGCGTCGACGAGTCCGCGCACCTGCGCCATCGCGAGCGGCGCACCGAGGCAGAAGTGCGCGCCCGCCCCGAACCAGAGCCGGCGCAGGCTCGCGGCGGGGTGGCCGACCGGGTCGAACCCCGGCGCGACGCGGTTCGCGAGGAACGTCGCGAGGATGATCCGGTCGCCGTGCCGCACGGCGACCTCGCCGATCGTCGTCTCGCGCAGCGTGCTGCGCAACATCACGGGCGACGGCGTCGTGACCCGGAGACCCTCCGAGATCGCCGCGTCGATGGGCGTGCGGTCGGCGGCGAGCCGCTCGAGCCATCCGGTGTCGTGCAGCAGGCAGACGAGCCGCGGCAGGTACGCCACGAGGGTCTCGGTGCCCGTGAGCACGAACGCGCCCACGGCGCCGAGCGACTCCTCCTCGTCGAGCCCGAGCGTGCGCATGCGGCCCGGCACGGTCGCGGGGTCGCCCTCGTGCCACGCCCGCGCGGCGTGGACGGTGAGCTCGGACATGACCCCGCGGGCGTGCCGCACCTGCGCGGGCGTCATCCGCGGTCGCGAGAGCCGGACCGCGCCGGTGACCGTGGCGATGCGCCGGAACAGCCGGTCGTCGACGACGTCGGGCGGCAGGCCGACCAGCGTGCTGATCACCGCACTGGCGTACCGCCGCGCGGCGTCGACGAGTTCGACCGTTCCACCCGCGGCGAGCCGCTCCGTCAGCGCAGCGTAGGGCGCGGCGAGCGTGCGGTCGACGAGGTCGTCGACCGCGGCGGGTGTGAAGAGCGGCGCGAGGCGGCGCCGCAGCTCGGCGTGCTCGGCGCCCTCCATGTTGAGCAGCACGCGCGGACCGAGCACGGGCGTCCAGAGGTCGCTCGGCGCACCGGGCCCGTTCTTGGCGAACGCGCTCGGGTCCACGAGCACGCCCCGCAGCAGCGCGGCATCCGTCACCACGACGCCCAGGCGCGGCACGCGCACGACCGGGCGACGGATGGCGCAGAGCAGCGGATACGCGACCGGGTGCGCCGCGCGCATCACGCGCTCCTCCCAGCGCGTGGCGCGCGCGGCGGTGGCGGTGGGCTCGGCCGCGGTGGGCTCGGCGGCTGCGGTGGCGGGCGCGGGCGCCGCGGTGGGCGCGGCTGCCGGACCTGCGCCTGCGGGCGCGGCACCCGAACGCACGGCGATCACCACCGAAGCACCGTGACGCCGAGGCTGATGCCGCCCGCGAGGCCGACGAGCGCGACGAGGCTGCCCGGCCCGACCCGGCCCTGCTCGACCGCGCGGTGCAGCTGGAGCGGCAGCGACACGCTCGCGAGGTTGCCGTGCGACGAGACGGTCTCCTCGGTGATCGCGGGGTCGACGCCGAGCAGGTCGACGATGCGCCGGTGCATGGGCAGCGCCACCTGGTGCACGGCGACGAAGTCGAGCTCGTCGCGGTGCACGCCGAGCGCCGCGAGCGTGTCGCCGAAGATGCCGAGCCCGACGCGCGCGAACGCGCGCTCGAGCGCGCGCCCGTCCATGTCGAAGTAGCTGCCGCCCTGGGCGTGCGGGTTCAGCGACCCGCCGGTGGGCAGCGTGCCGATGCGCCAGTGCTCGGAGTGCGCGGCGAACCGGCTGCCGATGATGCCGACGCCCGGGTCGTCGCTCGCCTCGAGCAGCACGGCCGCGCCGCCGTCGCTCATCGTGTAGCCGGGGAACGAGCGCAGGAACTGCGCGCTCGACTCGAGCCGCCAGCGCACGGCGTGCGAGGGCTGCTCGCCGCTGACGACGAGGGCGCGGCGGGCCTGGCCCGTGGCGATGAGCGCTTCGGCGACCTGCATGCCGGCGAGCAGGCTGTTGCAGGCGTTCTTGACGTCCATGACGGGCGCGGCGACGCCGAGCTTGGCCGCGACGATGTGCGCGGTCGCGGGTTCGATGAGGTCCTGGCTCGCGGAGGCGAACACGAGCAGGTCGACCGGGCCGGGCGACTGGGCGAGCGCGCGGCGCGCGGCGGCGACCGCGAGGTCGGAGGTCTGCCAGCCGTCGTGCCGCACGTGGACGCCGCGCACGCCGGTGAGCCGGGCGATGAGCCCCGACGGCAGCCGCAGCCCGGGGTTCTCCGCGGCGAGGCGCGCCTCGGTCTCCTCGGTGGTGCGCCGGTCGTCGGGCAGGTGGATGCCGAGGCCCGCGATGCGCGCGACGGTGATCCAGCGCGGGGCGGCGTGCCGGTGCGGTGCGGGGGTCGTGAGCGTCATGTGCGGGCTCCAGTCGTCCGGCCGCGGTCGGGCCGGGGGGTGATCAGGGCGCGTTCGATGAGGTCGGCCGCGCCGACGGCGCCGTCGCTGCGGGCGCAGGCGTCGCGGAAGCGCGCGAGCGCGGCGAGGCGGTCGTCGGATGGCGCGAGCGCGCGCCGCACGGCGGCGGCGAGCCGCTCGGCGCCGGCCGGTCCGGTGCGCAGGACGCGCGCGTCGAGCTGTTCGGCGAGGTCGTGGTGCACGAGGCGCGCCGCGACATCCGGCTGGTCGTAGTCGATCGGCACGACGACCGCGGGCCGGCCGGCGGCGAGCGCGGCCTGCGCGATGCCCGTGCCGCCGTGATGCACGATCGCGTCGTAGCGGTCGAGCCGGTCGTAGTCGACGTAGTCGACGATGCGCACGCGATCCACGCGATCGGATGCCCCGGCCGCGCGGGGATTCGCGATGTCGCTGCCGCCGAGCGAGAGGTCGAAGCGCACGGCGGGGACGAGCGCGGCGACCTCGTCGAGCATCGCGACGAGCCGGGCCTTCTCGGTCGCGAGGTGCGTGCCGAACGCGACCAGCACGCGCGGGATGCGCGCAGCGGCCCGGGGGATCGCGGACGTCGCGCCGCCCGCGTCCTCGTCCTGGGCGTCCTCGGCGTCGTCGCCGTCGGCGGCGCCCGCGCCCCACGCGCCCGGCCGGCCGGGCGGTGAGTACCGCACGGGGCCGACGAAGCGCACGGCCTCGGGCCAGCTGCGCGGCAGCTCGAGCTCGCGCAGCCCGAGCGCGAGGATCGTGTCGGGCGAGTAGGCCTGCTCGGTGCCGTCGGCGCGGAACACGCCCGTGACGCCGAGCGCCCGCAGCGGGCGGGCGTTGAGCGCGAAGACGCTCCGCTTGAAGGCGCGCACGGCCGCCCGCGCGGCGGCGTCGCGCACGCGGCCGGCGGGGCCGCCAGGCGGGAGCAGCCCGCCGCAGTACGCGGGCGTGCCGTCCATCGAGCCGATCGCGGCGGGCGAGGGCATGGCCGTGAACCAGCGCGCGCCGTGCTGCCGCGCGACGGGGCCGGCGACGGGCAGCGTGAAGTCGGCGACGACGACCGCGGGCGGGTCGTCGCGCCATCCGCGGTCGAGGTCGTCGCGGATCGCGCCGAGCACCGCGAGCGTCGCGCGGAACTGGCGGTGCAGCCGCACGGGGTGGCGGCCGATGCGCTCGGCAGGCTCGGCGATGGCCGCGACCGTCGCGTCGTCGGCGGATTCGAGCGCGTGGGCGGGCAGGCCCGCCGCCTCGATGCGGGATCGCGCCGCCGCCGTGCTCGTGACCCGCACCGGGATGCCGCGGCGCGCGAGCTCCACGCCGACGCCGAGGATCGGGTGCAGGTGGCCCGCGAACGGCGGCGCGACGAGCGCGACGTGCTGGCTCATGCGATGCCTCCTCCGCGACGAACCGGACGGCCCGCCGCGCCGGGTGCGCCCGCACGGAGTCGCTCGACCGCGGCGGACGCGATCGCCGCGAACTCGGGCGAGGCGAGGTAGTCGAGGTGGCCCGCATCGACCTCGTGGTCGACGAGCCCGGTGCGCCGCACCCACGCTCGCGCGAGCGCGTCGCGTCGCCCGACCACGACCTCGAGGCTCGCCGCGGGCCGTGACCGCGCGACCGGCCCGTAGGCGAGCACGTGCACGCCCGCGAGCGCTGCCGCGTCGAGCCCGAGGTTGGCGAGCAGCTCGAGCCCGCAGCTGCCCGCGAGCACGAGCGTGCGGTCGGCGCGGGCGAGCGCCTCGCCGACCGCGGCCGCGTGCCGTCGCGCGAACGAGGGCCTCCGCGAACCGGCGTAGTCGCGCGCGTTCCGCACGCTCGCGAGGGGCAGGGGCGTGGGCCGCCACGGCCCGCTCGCGGGCGCATACGGGAAGTTCACGTCGAGCCGCTCGTGGGCCGCGACCGGCAGCGCGTCGAGGAACGCCGACTGCGCGGGCGAGAGCGCCGTCGTCGACGGATCACTGCGGCCCGTGAGGAAGCCGACGAGGAGGGTCATGGCCGCACCGCCTCGAACCGGTCGTTGGCGTGCACGAGGTAGCGCCGCCCGCGCCACGTGATGCGCCGGTCGGCGAGCGCCCCCGCGAACTGCAGCGGCAGGGCCAGATCGGCCGCGAGCGAGCGCACCGGGTCGTGGCGGACGCGCCCCGTGAGGGCGCGCTGCACGCCCGCGATCACGGCCGAGCGCACGAGCACCGCGGCGAGCGCTGCGCCCACGTTCGGCCGGGTCGGCCGGGCGACCGCGACCCCGGCAGCGGTCGCGAGCAGCGCCGGGGGCAGCGCGTACGCCGCGACCAGCGCGGCGCGCCATCCGACCGGCTCGGCCCGAAGGGCGAGGGTTGCGAAGACCATCCAGCGATGCATGAGCGCGCGATACGCGAGCGCGTCGGGCACGGTGGTCGAGACGAACTGCGGCGCCTCGGTCTGGTCGATCGCGCCGCCCGCCGCGCGGACCCGCTCGGCCACGGCGAGGTCGTCCGCGAGGAGCGGCACGAGGGGCGCGAATCCGCCGAGGCGGTCGAGCGTGGCGCGGCGCATCGCCCACGCCATGCCGTTGAGCGCCCGCGCCGGGCCCGCCGCCGAGGTGGCCAGGTAGGTCAGGATCGCCTGGTCGTTCACGAACTGCGCGACGAGCCGCGACCAGCCGCCCGGACCCGGCGCGTAGCACGGCAGACCGGTGCTGACCTCCGCGATGCGGAGGCCGTCGAGGAGCGCTGCGACCCCATCGGGCGTGAGGCGCGTGTCGTCGTCGACGACGGCGAACACCTCGGTGCGCAGCAGCGGCTCGGCGTGCGCGAGCTTCGCCATCTTCGGCCCCGCGTCGGGCGGGCAGGGCGGGCAGTCGACGACCGCGACGTCGGCGAGCGGATGTCGCGCACGCGCCGCGTCGGCGGCTCGCCGGCCCTCGGGGTCGTCCTCGTCCACCAGCCACAGCACGCGTGCGTCGGGGCACGCCTCGAGCGTCGCGGCGAGCGTGCGCTCGAGCTGCGGGTCGCCCGACCGGATCGGCTGCACGATCGTGAGCTCGGCGGTCGCGATCGGCGCACCGGTCGCCGCGCGCAGCCGCGCGCGCCGCCGTGCCACGGCGAGCGCCGCGAGACCCGCCTTCGCGCCGAGGAGCACGGCATACGTCGCGGCGGCCGCGATCGCGACGCGGTCGGCGCGGTTCATCGCGCTGCCTCGCGGGCGGCGCGGGCGCCGGGGATGGCCCGGGCAGCGCGGGCGGCGGGGGCGGCGCGCGCCTCCGCCTCGGCGCGGGCGGCGGCGACCGTGCGGTCGAGCGCCTCGTCCATGCCCACCGCCGGCGGCCCGAAGAGCCCGCGTGCACGCGTGTCGTCGAACGTCTTCGACGACGCGAGCAGCCACACGGCGTACCGCGTGAGCGGCGGCTCGCCGGGCAGCCGGCCGACGCGCCACGCGGTCTCGGCGGCGGTCGCGATCGCGAGCGCGGGCGCGCGCCGGATCGTGCGGCGCGGCACGGGCAGCCCGAGCTCATGGAGCAGGCGCGCGATCGTCGGCATGATCGGCACGGGCTCGCCGTTGGTGAGGTTGACGGTGAGCCCCGCGAGGCCGGGGCGCAGCGCGGCCTCGACGAGCTGCGCGACGAGCGTGTCGATGTACACGAGGTCGCCCATCGCCGGATGCCGAGGGTCGCCGAGGAACGGCAGCCGGCCGCCGCGCACCGCCTCGAGGATGCGCGGCAGCAGCGTCGTGTCGCCGGGCCCGAACACCGCGCGTGGTCGCGCGACGACCCACTCCCCCGGATGCCGTCGCACGAGCTCCTCGCCCGCGTGCTTGGTGCGCGCGTACTCGTTCAGGAACCGCGGACCGGCCGGGCTCGACTCGGTCAGCCCGAACTGGTCGGCGGGCCGGTAGAGCACCGACGTCGACGACACGTAGACGACCCGCCGCGTGCCGCACCTCCGCGCGAGATCGAGCACGTTCGCGGTCGCGTCGACATTCTGCGCGCGGAACTGCGCGCGCGTGCCCCACTGGCTCGTGCGGGCCGCGGCGTGCACGATCACGTCGGGACGGAACGCGTCGCCGAACGGCAGCGCGACGGGCCGGGCCAGGTCGAGGCTCGCGACATCCGGATCCTCGACGCGGCGCCGCCCGACGCCCCGGACGTCGACGCCGGGATGCACGCGGAACGCGCGCAGGAGCGCGCCGCCCACGAACCCGGTCGCGCCCGTGACGAGCACGCGCGTCCGCTCATCCGGCATGCACGGCCCCCTCCGCCACGGCCGCCGCCTCGGGTGTCGCCTCGGCGGGGCTCGTGGACGCGCCCGCCGCCCGCCGGATCCGCACGAGCTTGTCGCCCGGCGGGGGCGGTGCCCACGCGGTGATGCGAACGTCCGGAGGCCTCGCGCCGACGGTCGCGAACAGCCCGGCGAGGGCCCGCCGCACCGCCGTGTCGAGCGCGGCGTCCGCGCGCGCGTCGCCCGTGCGCTCGAGCGCGACCTCGAGCCGGCCCGGCGTCCAGCGGATCGCCCACTCGGCGCCATCCTCCCGGCCGCCGGAATCGCCGTCGGCGACCGCGAGCGCCATCGCGCGCCGGATCGTGTCGGGGAACACGCGGACCGTGCCGCCGTCGGGGCCGAGCGCCTCGACGACCTCGTCGGCGCGGCCCTCGACCGCCTCGATCACGCGCGACGGGTCGCCGCACGGGCAGGTGGCGGGGGCGTCCCAGTCGGCCCCCGCCGGCAGACGCAGCACGTCGTCGAGCCGGTAGCGCACCACGAGCTGCGTGCGCCGCTCGAGGTCGGTGACGATCGGCGTGAACCGGCGGTGCTCGGTATCGAGCCACTCGGGCTCGACCACCACTCCGCGCTCGTTGAGGTGCAGCCGCCCGTGCGCGCAGTCGAGGGCGAGCAGGCCTTCGGTCGCCTGGTAGACCCGGCGCGGGCGCACGCCCCACGCCCGCTCGGCCGCCTCGGCGTCGGCGGGGTCGAACACCTCGGCGACCGCGACCACGGTGCGCGGCGCGATCGCGAGCCCGCCGCGGCGCTGCGCCCGGGCGAGGTCGCCGAGCACGCTCGCGGGTGCGACGAGCACGTCGGGCCGGGCCGCGGCGACGGCGGCGAGCACGTCGGCGAACGCCGCCACCAGGTCGACGAACCGGAAGTCGAGGCGGCGGCTGGCCACCGACTCGTACAAGGTGCTGTTCGCGCGCAGGCAGAACGCGATGCGCACGGGCGCGCGCCATGGCACGAGCAGCTGCCGGAGGCTTCGGCGGTCGAGCAGACGGCCGAGCACCGTGCCCGCCCACCGCATCCGCTCGGACGCATCGACGAGGAACACCCCCGGGCGCCCCGACGTGCCGCTCGAGAGACCGACCGTGATGCCGCCGGGCAGCAGCCCGGAGAAGTCGCGCGTGCGCTCGGCCGTGCGCGCTGCCGCGAGGGCCGCCTCGAGGTCGATGCCGAGGGCGTTCCATCCGGCGAAGTCGGCCAGCACCGCGGCTTTGTCGACGACCGGGACGTCGGCCAGTGCGGCGTACCCGTGCGCGGACGCGGTCGCGCGCGGCATCCGCTCGCGCAGCAGTCGACGGATGGCGCGCCGCCGGTGCCGCTCGAGCCCGCGGCGGGTCGTGAACCGCACGCCCCAGCGCGAGCGCGCGAACGAGCCCACCGCGTCCATCCGTCCCCCGTCCGCACGCCGGCGCGGGTGAACCCCCGCGTGCTGCTGAATCGTAGCGGAGCGCTTGGCCGCCACCCCGGCGGCCACGCGAGCCGCCGCTGGGCTGTCGGCCGGCGCCGCCGCGCGCCGCCCGACGGCCCCCGGCTCTCCCGAGTCCCGGGTTCCAGCGGGTCCACCCGCACCAAGGCGGGACTCGGCGACATCACCACCACGCGAGACGCCACCCCGCACCATCCCCCCTCCCGAGTCCCGGGTTCCAGCGGGTCCACCCGCACCAAGGCAGGACTCGGCGACATCACCACCACGCGAGACGCCACCCCGCACCATCCCCCTCCCGAGTCCCGGGTTCCGGCGGGTGCACCCGCACCAAGGCGGGACTCGACGACCATCACCACCACGCGAGACCCCACCCCACACCCCATCCCCCTCCCGAGTCCCGGGTTTCAGCGAGTGCACCCGCAGAAAGGCGGGACTCGCGACGCTGGAAGCCGCGAGCGGCGCGCGAGCGCGCGGCGCGCGAGCGCGCGGAGCCGCCCCGTCAGGCGCGCGCGAGCGCCCGGCGCGCCTCGACGCCGAGGTCGGGGTGGTCGAGGAACACTCCGTCGACACCGGTGCGCATGATCCGCGTGAACGCGCCGAGCCAGTCGCCCCACGCGCTGCGGGCCGCACCCCGCCGGAACGCCGGCGCGAGGAAGCGGTTCTCGGGTCGCAGCGTCCACGTGTACACCGCGAGCCCGGCCGCGTGCGCCGCATCGACGAGCTCCGAGCCGCGCAACGGCGCGCCCGGCCCGGCGAGCCCCGCGCCGCCGGCGACGTCGGTCGACGACCGGGGCCCGCCGAGCAGCCGCGCCGTGCCGACGCTCACGCCGTCGACGACACCCGAGAGCCCGAGCAGCCCCTCCTCGGTCACGAACGAGTCGTACGTACGGGCCCGCCCGCCGGTGCCCGCCGCGGCCGACACGAGGTCCCACGGCGCGCCGCGGTCCTCGATCAGCAGCACCTTCGGGCCGTCGAGGCCGCGGTCGCGCAGGCGTGCGAGCAGCGTTGGCTCGAACGACTCCGAGATGAGGCGCCCGCCGCCGCGCCCCCACCCGGCCGCCGAGAGCTCGGCCGCGAACAGCTCGTCGAGCGGCAGGCCGAGCCCTTCGAAGTAGGTCGCGTGCTTGAACTCGGCGACGAGGCGGATGGCGCGGCCCGTCTCGTCGGCCGCGTCGTCCAGCAGCGCAAGCAGGTCGCGCAGCCGGATCACCGGCTCGCGCCCGTCGAAGGTCGCACTGTGCTGCCGGATCGCGCCGAGCCGCTCGGTCGCGCGGAGCGTGGAGAGCTCGGCCCACGTGAAGTCCTCGGTGAACCAGCCCGTGAGCGGCCGTCCGTCGATCTCGCGCGTCGTGCGGCGCGACGCGAACTCGGCGCGGGACGCGACATCCGTCGTGCCGGAGATCTCGTTCTCGTGCCGCAGCACGAGCACGCCGTCGCGCGTGGCGACGAGGTCGGGCTCGACCGCGTCGGCGCCGAGCGCGAACGCGAGCCGGTACGACGCCTCCGTGTGCTCGGGACGGTACCCGGGCGCACCGCGGTGCCCGATGACGAGGGGACGCTCGACGGGGCCAGGCACCATGCGCCCAGCGTATCGAGGGGCGGTGCGCCGGGGCCCGCGGCGGCCGGGCTCACAGGAATGCGCGGCGGATTCTCGGCGTTGAAACGGAGGAACCCGGTAGGTTTGGAGGACGCGCCCGACCCCGGGCGCTCGATTCCCCTCCACCCGACGGAAAGCCGAAAGCAGAGGAACCACAGCAATGGCTCTCAACAACCCCGCCTTCTCACGTAATGAGGCGTTCTCCAACCAGGGGGCGGTGGCTGTCGCGCAGGACATGTCCGCCCAGCAGTTGCAGGACATGTACAACCAGCCCGCCACGCTCCCCGACCGCGAGGTCATGACGATCGAGGACTCGATCGCGAAGTCCGCCGCGACGTTCGGCGTGCTCCTCGTCGGCGCCGCGATCGGCTGGCTGACGGTCCAGTCCGTCCCGTTCCTCTGGATCGGCGCCGGCCTGGTCGGCTTCGTGCTCGCGCTCGTCAACATCTTCAAGCGCGAGCCGTCGCCCGCGCTCATCCTCGCCTACGCCGGCGCCCAGGGCATCTTCCTCGGCGGGATCTCGGCGTGGTACGAGCTGTCGTACGGCGGCGGCATCGTCGCGCAGGCCGTGATCGCGACGCTCGTGGTCGTGGGCGTGACGCTCGCGCTGTTCGCGTCGGGCAAGATCCGCGCATCGAAGCGCGCCACCAAGGTCTTCCTCGTCGCGATGATCGGGTACCTCGTGTTCTCGCTCGTGAACATGGGTCTCGTGTTCTTCGGCGCGATCGACAACCCGTGGGGCGTCCGCGGGTTCGAGATCATGGGCATCCCGCTCGGCGTGATCATCGGCGTCCTCGTGGTCATCATGGGCGCGTACTCGCTCGTGCTCGACTTCGACTTCATCCAGCAGGGCGTGCGCAACCGCGCGCCGCGCAAGTACGGCTGGACCGGCGCCTTCGGCGTGATGGTCACCGTCATCTGGCTGTACCTCGAGATCCTGCGCATCCTCGCGATCGCACGCGACTAGCCTCGCGACGCTCGACGCGGCGAACGGGCCGTCCCCTCGGGGGCGGCCCGTTCCGCGTCTGCCGGCAGTCGGGTCTCAGCGGCCGCCGGGGCGCGACGCGCGGGCGAGCAGCACCGCGCGCTCGCGCTCGTTGGCCGTGAGACGCGCCGCCTCCGCGAACGCCGCGCGCGCGTCATCCGCTCGCCCGACCCGCTCGAGCAGCTCGGCGCGCACGCCGTGCAGCGGGTGGTAGCGCGCGAGCCGCCCGTCGGCGGCGAGCTCGTCGACCAGCGCGAGGCCCGCCTCGGGGCCGTCGGCCATCGACACGGCGACGGCCCGGTTCAGCTCGACCACGGGCGAGGGCGCCGCGCGGCCGAGCGCCTCGTAGAGCGCGACGATGCTCGCCCAGTCGGTGTCGTCGACGGATGCCGCGACGTCGTGCTGCTCGGCGATCGCCGCCTGCAGCGCATACGCGCCTCGGCCGCGGCCGAGCGCGTCGGCGCGCGCGAGCGCCGCGCGGCCCCGTGTGATCGCCGATCGGTCCCATCGGCGCCGGTCCTGGTCGGCCAGCAGCACCGGGTCGCCCGCGGCGTCGACCCGCGCGGGGAATCGCGCCGCGGTGAGCTCCATGAGCGCGACGAGCCCGTGCACCTCGGGCTCGCGCGGCACGAGCGCCGCGAGCACGCGCGCGAGCCGGAGCGCCTCGCGGCTGAGCTCGGGGCGCATGAGGTCGGGTCCGGCGGAGGCGGAATGCCCCTCGTTGAAGATCAGGTAGAGCACCCCGAGCACGGTGCCGAGCCGCTCGGGGAACTCCGAGCGCGGCGGCACCTCGAAGGGCACGCCGGCCGCGCCGAGGGTCTTCTTCGCGCGCACGATGCGCTGCTGGACGGTCGCGACCGGGGTGAGGAACGCGCGCGCGATCTCCTCGGTCGTGAGGCCCCCGACAACGCGCAGCGTCAGCGCCACGCGCGCCTCGCGCGAGAGCACCGGGTGGCACGACACGAACACGAGCCGGAGCACGTCGTCGTCGATCGCGTCGGGGTCGTACGGCAGCCCGCCCGCGGCATCCGTCGCCTCGGCCTGCTCGCGTTCGAGGTCGTGCGCGATCGCGGCGAGCCGGTCGTCGTAGCGCTCGCGGCGGCGCCATCCGTCGATCGCCCGGCGCTTGGCGACCGCGGTCAGCCAGGCGCCGGGGTTCGACGGGATGCCGGAGGCCGGCCATTGCGCGAGGGCCTCGGCGAGCGCGTCCTGCGCGAGGTCCTCGGCGAGCGCGAAGTCGCCGACCGTGCGCGTGAGCGTCGCGACGATGCGGGCGGACTCGATGCGCCACACGGCGGCGACGGCGCGCCGGGCGGACTCGGGATCGGCCGGGCGCGCCGCTGCGCCATCCGTCACGTCGTCGCTCACGCGCGGGTGCGGCCCATCATGCCGCAGCGCCCGTCATGCCTTGGCGGCCCGCTGCGCCTGCTCCTCGCGCCATCCGGCCTCCTTCTGGATCCACTCGTTGTCCTGCGGGAAGTCCTCGATCTCGGTGACGCGGCGCACCTCGAGCTTGGAGCCCGGGCCGAGGGGGCAGCGCTTGGCCCACTCGGCGGCCTCCTCCTTCGACGCGACCTCGAGGATCCAGAAGCCGTTGAAGAGCTCCTTGGTCTCGCCGTAGGGCCCGTCGGTGACGAGCGGCGGCTCGGCCGAGAAGTCGACGACGAATCCGTCGCTCGCGTCGGTGAGGCCCTCGCCGGCAAGCAGCACGCCGGCCTTCATCATCTCCTCGTTGTAGCGGCCCATCGCCTCGATGACCTGCTCGAACGGCATGTCCTGGTAGGCCGCGACGGCCTCGTCGCTGGCCCGCATGATCAGCATGTACTTCGCCATGGTGGTTCGCTCCTCGCGTTCGGGGTCGCCCTTCGACCCTCTCACTGATCACGTCGAACGGGAAGCGGCCCGATCGACACGCCGGTCCGTTTCTGCGGATATCCGATCCGGCGCGCCGGGATCCGGCCCAGCTTCGCCGCGTGCCGGATCGTATATCCGCAGGTCTGAACGAGCGTATGGCGCGACGAGCGTATGGCGCGACGAGCGGATGGCGCGGCGAGCGGATGGCGCGGCGAGCGGATGGCGCGGCGCCGGCGCCGCCGCTCAGATCCCGAGCGTCGCGCCCGCGGCGCGGATCGCGTCGGCCGAGGCGGCGAGCAGCGCCTCCTCGTCGGCGGACATCGGCGTCTCGACGACCGCGGCCGCGCCGTCACCGCCGACGACGCTCGGCAGCGAGAGCGCGACCCCCTCGATGCCGCGCACGCCCGAGAGCACGGTGCTGACCGGCAGTACGGCGCGCTCGTCGCGCAGCACGGCTTCGACGATGCGCGCGCCCGTGAGCCCGATCGCGTAGTTCGTCGCGCCCTTGCCGCGGATCACGGTGTAGGCCGCGTTGCGCACCTCGTGCGCGATCGCGTCGAGCTCGCCGCGCGCGAAGGGCTCGCCGCCGCGCCAGTCGAGGATCGGCACCGGCCCGATGCGCGCGTTGGACCAGAGCGGGAACTCGGTGTCGCCGTGCTCACCCACGATGTCGGCGTGCACGCTCGCGGTCGTGACGCCGGCGCGCTCGGCGAGCAGCCACCGAAGACGCGACGTGTCGAGCACGGTGCCCGAGCCGAACACCCGCTCGGGCGGCAGCCCGCTGATGCGCTGCGCCGCGAGCGTGAGCACGTCGACGGGGTTGGTCACGAGCACGTAGATCGCGTCGGGCGCGCGCTCGAGGAGGCCCGGCAACAGCCGCTCGAGGATGCCGACGTTCGTTCCGGCGAGCTCCATGCGGCTCTGACCGGGCTGCTGCTTCGCCCCGGCGGTGATCACGACGACGTGCGAGCCCGTGACCACATCGAGGTCGGCGCCGCCGCTCACACTCGAGCGCGTGAACTGCGTGCCGTGCGCGAGGTCGAGCACCTCGGCGTCGACCTTCTCGCGCGCGATGTCGTAGAGCGCGACCTGCGACGCCGACTCCCGGATGAGCGCGGCGTACGCGAGGCTCGTGCCGACGCTCCCCGCTCCGATGATCGACAGCTTCGAGTTCTCGACGACGCCCATGCGGCCATCCTGCCAGCCCTCGTCCGTCGCCGCCCGTCAGCGGACGGGTTCGGCGGGCCGAGCGGGGGTCGGCGCGCGCCGCGCCCGCAGTGCCCCGACCGCCCGCAGCAGCCCGTCGCGGACCGGCTGGGCGCGATCGGCGAGCGCGATCCGCATCACCAGGCCGGATGTCCCGGCGAGCCGCTTCGTCGGGCGCACGCGTTCCGCGTCGTACCGGGCCAGCGCCTCGTCGACCGGCAGCGCGTCGAGGAGTCCGGCGAGGGTGACGGCGTCGACGATCGCCTCGCAGCCGCCCCGGCCGAGGTTGGGCGTCATGGCGTGCGCGGCGTCGCCGACGAGCACGGTGCGGCCGCGCACGTAGCTGCGCAACCGGGGGCCCGTGATGATGCGCTGTGCGAGCGTGCGGTCGGGGTCGGCCTCGTCCAGGACGCGGGCGATCGATGGCAGGATGTCGCGCGATCCGGTTCGCGCCTCGTCGAGCGCAGCCCGGACGTCGACCTCCCGCGGGCCCAGGTTGGAGCGGAACGAGGTGTACCAGTTCGTGCCGTCGCGGTGGGGTCCGATCCCGTACAGCCGACCTCGGCCCCAGTACTCCCCCCACTCCTCGCTCGGCGTCTCGTGCGGCAGCACGCCGCGGACGGCGAGGTAGGGCGTGGTGACGGCCGCGGCCGCGTCGCCCCACGCGGCACGTCGCACCGCGCTGTGCACGCCGTCGGCACCCACGACGACGTCGGCGGAGAACGCCGGGTCGTCGGGGTCGAATCGCTCGACGTGGCGGACGACGCGTTCGACGGAGTCGGGGACGGCCGCGTCGAGCGCGCCGAGCAGGTCGCGCCGGCCGGCGAGCACCGACGTCGGCACCTCGGAGACCACGCGGTCGCGCCCGTCAGCGCGCGCGATCGGGAAGCGGTCGATCGAGGGGCTGACGGCCGCGAGCCCCTCGAAGGCGCCCAGTCGCCGGAGCGCCGCCTCGGCGGTGGGCCAGATGGCGAGGCTCGTGCCCGTGACGGGCAGTCCGGGCCGGCGCTCGATGAGCGTGACGTGCCGACCGGCGGGCTCGAGGGCCGCGGCGAGCGCGAGCCCGGCGATGCCGCCGCCCACGATGGTGATCCGTTGCATGGTGCCGATGCTATTACATTTGTAGTGATCGGACAACTACTTCTGTAGTTAGATTGCTAGGCTCGACGCATGCCCGACCGACGCACCACCCTCGCTGACACCGCGCTCGCGCTCGTCGCCGAGCACGGCGTGAAGGCGCTCACGCACCGCGCCGTGGATGCCGCCGCGGCGGTGCCGCCCGGCACGACCTCCAATCACTTCCGCACCCGCCGCGCGCTCCTCGATGCCGTCGCCGACCGCCTCGAGGCGCGCGATCTCGCCCTCTGGGAGGCCGACGCCGACGCGGCGCCCCCGGGGACGCCCGACGAACTCGCGGAGCGGCTCGCCCGCTATCTCGAGATCTTCGCGACCTCCCAGGCCGAGCTCACTCGCGCGCGGTTCGCGTTCTCGATCGCCGAACCCGAGGCGGTCGTCGCTGGGCACGGGCGGTTCATGGTCGTCGCCGAGCGGATGGTGGAGGCCGCCGGCGTCGACGATGCGCCCGCCCGCGCCCGCTGGCTCGCCGACTACTGCGACGGCATGCTCCTCCACCAGGTCACCGCGCGACGAGGCGAGCCCGTGGACGAGGCATCGCACCGCGCCGCCCTCCGCCGCCTGCTCGACTGAGCAGGACTGGAACTCGCCGGCCCCCGCCCGGCGTGCGTCACCGGCGAGCCGGCGCCTTGACCATCGCGGCTACTGCCATTAGCCTTTCAGCTATGCACAACACCCTCCTCTGGCTCGGAGTCCGAGATGCCTAGGGCCGGCCTGTCCCGCGACGAGGTCGTGCGGCTCGCCCTCCGACTGGTCGACGAGGGCGGGCCGCAGGGCTTCGACGAGCTCACCCTCGCCCGCGTCGCCTCGGCGGCGGGCGTCGCGACCCCCAGCCTCTACAAGCACGTGCCCTCCATCGCCGCCCTGCGGCGGGACGTCGCGATCGTGTGCACGCGCGGGTTCGCCGACGCGCTCACGTCCGCGAGCATCGGTCGGTCCGAGGCCGACGCGCTGCGTTCCATCGCGGTCGCCATGCGCGAGTTCGCCCTCGCGAACCCCGGCCGGTACGCCGCCGTGCAGGGCGCTCCCGATCCCGACGATCCTGACGACCTCGAGCTGCGTGCCGAGGCCGAGCGCGCGGTCGCGATCATCGCGGCCGTACTGCGCGGATTCGGCCTCTCGGAGCCGCGCGCCATCGATGCGGTGCGCGCCGCACGGTCGGCGCTGCACGGCTTCGTCTCGATCGAGCTCGCGGGCGGCTTCCGGCTCCCCGACGACCTCGATCGCAGCTACGACACGCTCATCGAACTGCTCATCCAGGGCTTCCGCGGCCTCTCCGCCACGCCCGCGCCTCCCGCATCGTCCACCCCCGCGCACTGAGAGGACCTCCCGCCATGACGACCACCGGACCCACCACGGCACCCCGCGCCGACGCCGACCACGGCATCCGCACCGACGACGAGGCCCCCGCCGCGCGCATCCCGTCCACGACCATGGCACGCTGGACCGCGACGGCCTTCGCCGCGGCCGGGGTGCTCTGGATGCTCTTCCCGCTGCTGCGCCCGTGGGCCGACAAGGCCCTGCCGGTTCCGCCCGACCTCGCCGCGGCCTGGGCCTCCGACGCGTGGGTGGTCGCGCACCTCTGCGGCATCGCCGCCCTCGGCCTGCTCGCGCCCGCGTTGCTCGGCCTGCGCAGCGTCCTCGCCGCCCGGCCGGGAGGCCGCGGATCGGCCCCGGCCGGCTGGGCCACCGGGTTCGCGTGGGTCGGCGCGGCAGGTGCCTCGCTGTACTACGGGGCCGAGATCTTCGGCATCCGCACCGTCGCCGAGGCGGCCCTGCGCCGTGGCGACGCGAGCCTGCTCGACGAGGTGCTGGTGCTGCGCGAGCAGCCCGTCGCCGTCGTGCTGTTCGGCGTCGGGCTGCTGCTGGTCGGCGCGGCCGGCGTGCTCGCTGCCGTCGCGCTGCTCCGTGCCCGCGTCCCGTGGGCGTGGGCGGGTCTCGTCTTCGCCGCGGGACTCGCCCTGGTGCTGCCGCAGTTCTTCGGTGGCCCCGAGCTGCGCATCGCGCACGGCATCCTGTTCGGGCTCGGATGCCTCGTCGTCGCCGTCGCGGTCGGCCGCCTGGGAACCCGGGCCCGCTGACCGAACGCCCGCGAGGGCGGCGACGCGACGAGGAAGGGCGCGGATCCCACGATCCGCGCCCGTCCTCACGTCACCGCGGCGACGTCACTCCCACTCGATGGTGCCCGGCGGCTTCGACGTGACGTCGAGCACCACGCGGTTGACCTCGCGCACCTCGTTCGTGATGCGGTTCGAGATCTTGGCGAGCACGTCGTAGGGCAGGCGGGTCCAGTCGGCGGTCATCGCATCCTCCGACGAGACCGGGCGCAGCACGATCGGGTGCCCGTAGGTGCGGCCGTCGCCCTGCACGCCCACCGAGCGCACGTCGGCGAGCAGCACGACCGGGCACTGCCAGATCTCGTGGTCGAGCCCGGCGGCGGTCAGCTCGGCGCGCGCGATGGCGTCGGCCTCGCGCAGCACCTCGAGCCGGTCGCGCGTGACCTCTCCGACGATGCGGATGCCCAGGCCCGGGCCGGGGAACGGCTGGCGCCCCACAATCGCCTCGGGCAGGCCGAGCTCGCGGCCGATCGCGCGCACCTCGTCCTTGAACAGGGTGCGCAGCGGCTCGACGAGCTCGAACTGGAGGTCTTCGGGCAGGCCGCCGACGTTGTGGTGGCTCTTGATGTTCGCGGTGCCGGCGCCGCCGCCCGACTCGACCACGTCGGGGTAGAGCGTGCCCTGCACGAGGAACCGGATCGGCTGGCCGTCGGCCTCGGCCTCGGCGACGAGGTCGCGCTCGGCGCGCTCGAACGCGCGGATGAACTCGCGCCCGATGATCTTGCGCTTCTCCTCGGGGTCGGTGACCCCCGCGAGCGCGTCGAGGAACGTGTCGACCGCGTCGACGGTGACCAGGCGGATGCCGGTGGCCGCGACGTAGTCCTCCTCGACCTGGCGGCGCTCGTCCTTGCGGAGCAGGCCGTGGTCGACGAAGACGCAGACGAGCTGGTCGCCGACGGCCTCGTGCACGATCGCGGCCGCGACCGCCGAGTCGACGCCGCCCGAGAGGCCCGCGATGACCCGGCCGGAGCCGACCTGCTCGCGGATGCGCGCGACCTGCTCGGCGATGACGTTGCCCGAGTTCCAGTCGGCGGGGATCCCCGCCGCGCGGTGCAGGAAGTTCTCGATGACGTCCTGGCCGAACGGCGAGTGCTTGACCTCGGGGTGCCATTGCACGCCGTAGAAGCCCTGCTCGTCGTTCGCGAACGCCGCGACCGGAGTGGTCGCCGTGGAGGCGAGCACCTCGAACCCGTCGGGCGCGACCGCGACCGAGTCGCCGTGGCTCATCCACACCGTCTGGTGCTCGGGCTGGCCGCCGAGCAGCGAGTTGCCGTCGTCGCTGCGCACGGTCACGGAGGTCGAGCCGTACTCGCGGTGGCCGGTGTGGGCGACCTCGCCGCCGAGCTGCTGCGCCATGACCTGGAAGCCGTAGCAGATCCCGAGCGTCGGCACGCCGAGCTCGAGGATGCCGGGATCGAGGGCGGGCGCGCCGTCCTCGTACACCGACGAGGGACCGCCCGAGAGAACGATGCCCACCGGGTCCTTCGCGCGCACCTCCTCGGCGGTGATCGTGTGCGGCACGATCTCGGAGTAGACGGATGCCTCGCGCACGCGTCGTGCGATCAGCTGCGCGTACTGCGCGCCGAAGTCGACGACGAGCACCGGGCGCTGCTGGGTCTCGCTCACTGGGCGGCCTCCACGGACTCGGACTCGGACTCGGGGGGTGCGGACGCGGCATCCGCTTCACGCTTCGCCAGGTACGCGCGCACCTCGCGCCCGATGCGGGCCTCGAGGATGAAGGAGAGGAACGGCACGATGCCGCCCGACGCCAGCAGGAGCAGGCGCCAGAACGGCCAGCGCATGAGGCTCCAGAGGCGGAAGTTGCTGAACAGGTACACGACGTAGAACCAGCCGTGCGCGATCAGGATGCCCGTCGAGAGGTTCACGCCGGTGCCGGTCGACTCGACCCCCTCGGGCGTCTCGACGACGGGCTCGAACGCGAGCAGGCCGTTGGCGCCGAAGGCGAACAGCTCGAGGTGCCACACGTACTTCAGCAGCATCTCGGTGCACAGCAGCAGCAGCATGACGCCCGTGATGACCGAGCAGACCATGTAGAACTTCAGGGCCCCGCGGATGCGCGGGAAATCAGCCGGTTTGGGCTCGAGGGGCATGGCGTCCAGTCTACGTGGCGGGCGGCTGGGCGATGTCCGAGACGGATGGCGCGAGCCGCCGCGTCACGCCCCGACGAGTTCGCGCGGCACGACGAAGACGTCGACGAGCGCGCCGCCACGCCAGAGCGTCATCTCGACCTCGCGGTCGATCGCGTCCTCGACCATCAGCCGCTGGATCGAGGTCGCCGTGACGATGCCCGTGCCGTCGAGGCTGACCGCGATGTCGCCCGGCCGGATGTTCGCCGCCTCGGCGGGGCTTCCGGGTACGACCGCCGTCACCTGGAGGCCGGTGGTCGATCCGATGCGCGCCGCGAGCTCGGGGGCGAGCCGCACCTGCGCGCCGGCGATGCCGAGCCACGCGCGCCGGACCCGTCCGTGGACCACGAGCGCGTCGATGATCGCCCGGGTGGCGGGGTTGATGGGCACCGCGAGCCCGAGTCCGACCCCCGCGACCGCGGTGTTCACGCCGACCATGCGACCGCGGCCGTCGGCGAGCGCGCCGCCGCTGTTGCCGGGGTTCAGCGCGGCATCCGTCTGGATCACCTCGTCGACGACGCGCCCGGCCGACGTCGGCAGCGACCGCCCGAGGTTCGAGACGATGCCGGCCGTCACGCTGCCCGCCAGGCCGAGCGGAGTGCCGAGCGCGACCACGAGCTGGCCGACCCGCAACTCGCGGGCGTCGCCGAGCGGCACGGGCGCCGGGACCGGACCGCGGGCGCTCAGCACCGCGAGGTCGGAGAGCGGATCGCGGCCCACGACCTCGGCCTCGACCGACGTGCCGTCGCCGAACGCGGCCTCTGCGCGATCGGCGCCCGCGACCACGTGCGCGCTCGTGAGCAGCACCCCGTCGGCCGAGATCACGCTCGCGCTGCCCGTGCCCTGCCCGCGGCGGGATCGCACGGCCAGGCTCGCCATGCTCGGGAGCAGGTCGTGCGCGACGCGCGTGACCACCCGGGAGTACGCGTCCAGCGGGTCGTCGACGAGGTCGTCGGCGCTCACGTCGTCGGTGCGGTCGTCGTCGTTCACACCGGCATCCTCACCCCGCGGACGAGGGCCGGGGGCGGAGTTCGCCGCGGGCGGAACGAGGCGGGCGGTACGGCGCCTCAGCCGCGCGACGGTTCGCCGCCGCCGGCCGGGGCCGCCCCGGCCGTCGCGCGCTCGGCCGCGAGCTCGGCCTCCTCGCGCTCGCGCTGCACCGCGTCCTTGACGAGCCTGTACCAGACGTACACGGCGAACCCGGCGAAGACGACCCACTCGATCGCGTAGAACACGTTCAGCCAGTTCAGCTGCGCCTCCTGCTCGGGCGGCGGAGAGGCGATCGCCTCGAGCCCCGCGACGGGATCGGCCGCCGTGACGTAGCCGAAGTACACGGGACGATCGTCGTAGTCGGCCCAGACGTTGACGAGGTGGGCCACCGCGACCGTCGTCATCGCGTTCGGGTCGCCGTCCTCGTCGGGCACCACGGGCGCCTCGCTCGGCAGGAATCGGCCGACGACCTCGACCTCTCCACCGCTGCGGGCGCCGGCATCGACCTCGGCGAGCGCGTCGCGGGCCGTGCGCTCGTCGGGCGTCCAGCCGAGCGCGACGGGCAGGCCGCCGCGCGCGGCATCCGTCACCTCGAGGTGGGCGACCACCCACCATCCGGTGACGCCGTCGTTCAGTCGGCCCTGCACGAGCACGGTGTCGCCGGGCACGAACGTGCCGCGCACCGCGACGCGCTGCCCGGTCGCGGCCTGCTCGGTCGGTCCGTCGGGCTGCGCGACGTCGGCCAGGGGACGGACCTGCTCGGTGGGCCGCTCGACGACGGTGGCCTCCTCGACGGCGCGGCCGACCTGCCACTGCGCGAGGACGGCGAACCCCGCCGCGACCCCGAGGGCGGCGAGCAGGGCGAGCACCCACCGCGGGCGCAGCATCATCCGGAGCATGTCGCCCAGATTCTATCCGCGCGGGATGCGGGCTCCCTGCGAGCGACCGACGCTCAGTCGACCTGCACGATGTCGGGCGCCTCCAGCCGCACGCGGTCGGCGGACTCGTCGTCGGGCTGCTCCTGCGACGCGCGCTCGGCCGCGACCCGCTGCAGGTACCGCTCGACCTCGAGCGCCTCGCGATCGGCATCCCAGCCGAGCACGCCGGCCATGAGCCTCGCCGCGACCGGGGCCGCCGAGACGCCGCGGTCCCACGCCTCGATCGAGATGCGGGTGCGCCTCGCGAGCACGTCGTCGAGGTGCAGCGCGCCCTCGTGCGACGCCGCGTAGACGACCTCGGCGCCGAGGTAGTCGTCGGCGCCGGGCAGCGGCTCGCCGAGCTCGGGGTTCTCGCGGATCAGGTCGAGCAGTTCGTCGGTCATCGTGCCGTAGCGGTTCAGGAGGTGCTCGATGCGCACCTTGTGCACGCCGAACGCGCGCGCGATCTTGCCGCGCTTGTTCCACGCCGCCTGGTAGCCCTCCGCACCGAGCAGGGGGATGTCCTGCGTGGTCGAGGGCGGCACCCGACCGTCGAGCGCGTCGGCCGCGGCGTCGATCGCATCCTTCGCCATGACGCGGTAGGTCGTCCACTTCCCACCCGCGACCACGACGAGGCCGGGCACGGTGTGCGCGACGACGTGCTCGCGCGAGAGCTTCGAGGTCGACTCGCTCTCGCCCGCGAGCAGCGGCCGGAGCCCGGCGAAGACGCCCTCGACGTCCTCCCGGGTGAGCGGGATCGCCATCACGGCGTTGACGTGCTCGAGCAGGTAGTCGATGTCGGCCGCGGTCGCGGCGGGGTGCGCCTTGTCCAGGTTCCAGTCGGTGTCGGTCGTGCCGATGAGCCAGTGCCGGCCCCACGGGATCACGAACAGCACGCTCTTCTCGGTGCGGAAGATCATGCCCATGGCCGACTGGATGCGGTCGCGCGGCACGACGAGGTGGATGCCCTTCGACGCGCGCACCTTGAACGTGCCGCGCTCGCCGACCATGCGCTGCGTGTCGTCCGTCCACACGCCTGTCGCGTTCACGACCTGCTTCGCGCGCACCTCGAAGTGCTCGTCGGTCTGCAGGTCGTGCGCCTTCACGCCGACGACGCGCTCGCCGACCTTGACGAACCCCTCGACCTTGACCCGGCTCGCGACGTGCGCGCCGTAGAACGACGCCGTGCGGGCGAGGGATGCCACGTACCGGGCGTCGTCGACCTGCGCGTCGTAGTAGGTGAGGCCACCGACGAGCGCATCCTGCGACAGCGACGGGATCGCCCGGTGGACCTGCCGCTTCGACAGGTGGCGGTGGTGCGGCACGCCCGGAGGGCGCCCGCCCGTGTAGCTGAAGATGTCGTAGAGCAGCATGCCCGCGCCGATGTAGACCCGCTCGAACACGCGCTTCTTCAGCGGGTAGAGGAACCGCACGGGCTTCACGAGGTGCGGCGCGATGCGCTGCAGCAGCAGGCCGCGTTCGATGAGGGCCTCACGGACGAGCCGGAAGTCGAGCTGCTCGAGGTATCGGATGCCGCCGTGCACGAGCTTCGACGACCGGCTCGACGTGCCCGACGCCCAGTCGCGCGCCTCGAGCAGTCCGGTCGAGAGCCCCCGGGTCACGGCGTCGAGCGCCGCACCCGTGCCGACGATCCCGCCGCCGACGACCAGGATGTCGAGCTCCTTCTCCTTGAGCCGGGCGATCGCCGCCGTCCGCTCCTCGGGTCCGAGCTTGGTCGAACGCGTCACCGACTTCAGTCTCGCCATCGTCGCTCCCCATCCCCGGGCGGACCGCAGCGGAACCGCCCGTCGGGTCAACGCTACCCGAGCGGCACGCACCGGCACCATGGAACCCGCTGGGGGTCGACCGAGGATCAGGTGGACTGGTACGGCGCGACGACGACCTCGACGCGCTGGAACTCCTTGAGGTCGGAGTAGCCCGTGGTCGCCATCGACTTGCGCAGTGCCCCCACGAGGTTGGCGGTTCCGTCGGCGGCGGGTGCCGGGCCGTAGAAGATCTCCTCGAGCGGCGCGACCTGGCCGACCTGCACGCGCTCGCCGCGCGGCAGCTTGGCGTGATGCGACTCGGCGCCCCAGTGCCATCCGCCGCCCGGCGCGTCGGTCGCGCGCGCGAGCGCCGCGCCGAGCATGACCGCGTCGGCGCCGCACGCGATCGCCTTGACGATGTCGCCCGACTTGCCGACGCCGCCGTCGGCGATGACGTGCACGTACCGGCCGCCCGACTCGTCGAGGTAGTCGCGGCGCGCGCCCGCGACATCCGCCACGGCCGTCGCCATGGGCGCGTGGATGCCGAGCGTGGCGCGCGTGGTCGACGCGGCGCCCCCGCCGAAGCCGACGAGCACGCCCGCCGCGCCCGTGCGCATGAGGTGGAGGGCGGCCGTGTAGGTGGCCGCGCCGCCGACGATCACGGGCACGTCGAGCTCGTAGATGAACTTCTTGAGGTTCAGCGGCTCCTGGTTCTTCGAGACGTGCTCGGCCGACACGGTGGTGCCGCGGATCACGAACAGGTCGACGCCGGCCGCGACGACGGTCTCATAGAGCTCCTGCGTGCGCTGCGGCGAGAGCGCGCCCGCGACCGTGACGCCCGCCGCGCGGATCTCGGCGAGGCGCGCCGTCACGAGGTCGGGCTTGATCGGCTCGGCGTAGAGCTCCTGCATGCGCGCGGTCGCGCGGTCGTCGGCGAGGTTGCGGATCTCGGCGAGCACGGGCTCGGGATCCTCGTACCGGGTCCAGAGGCCCTCGAGGTCGAGCACGCCGAGGCCCCCGAGCTGGCCCATCATGATCGCCGTGCGCGGCGAGACCACCGAGTCCATCGGGGCGGCGAGGAACGGGATGTCGAACTGGTACGCGTCGATGCCCCACGACACCGAGACATCCTCGGGGTCGCGCGTGCGCCGGCTCGGCACGATCGCGATGTCGTCGAACGCGTAGACGCGGCGGCCCCGCTTGGAACGGCCGATCTCGATCTCCTGGGTCACCCGTCAACCCTACCGAGCGCGTGCGACGCGCGCCTCGTCGAACACCGGGGCGTCCGACTCGACGACCTCGCCGTCGGACCGGAACACGAGGAACCGGTCGAACGAGCGCGTGAACCAGCGGTCGTGCGTGACCGCGAGCACCGTGCCGTCGAACCGCGTGAGCGCGTCCTCGAGCGCCTCGGCCGAGACGAGGTCGAGGTTGTCCGTCGGCTCGTCGAGCAGCAGCAGCGTCGCGCCCGAGAGCTCGAGCAGCAGGATCTGCAGGCGCGCCTGCTGCCCGCCCGAGAGGTCGTCGAAACGCTGCAGTGCCGACCCCGCGAGGCCGTACCGGTCGAGCGCCGAGCTCGCGGCCTCGCGCGCCATGCCCTCGCGGTTCGCGTCGCCGTGGTGCAGGATCTCGAGCAGCGTGCGGCCGCGCAGGCCGGGCACCTCGTGGCCCTGGGCGAACCAGCCGGGCACGATGCGAGCGCCGAGCACCGCCGAGCCCTCGTGCGGGATGCGCGCGAGCGTCGCGCCGACCTCGGTCACGTGGCCTTTGGCCCGGTCGGGGTCGGTGCCGCCGCCCGCGAGCAGCCGCAGGAAGTGCGACTTGCCCGAGCCGTTCGAGCCGAGCACCGCGACCCGGTCGCCGTACCACACCTCGAGGTCGAACGGCTTCATCAGGCCCGTGAGCTCGAGCCGCTCGCACACGACTGCTCGCTTGCCCGTGCGCGATCCGCGCAGCCGCATCGACACCGCCTGGGCCGGCGGACGCTCCTCGGGCGGGCCGGCCTCCTCGAACTTCCGCAGGCGCGTGAGCGCCGCCTGGTATCGCGAGGCCATGGCGTCGTTGTACGTCGCCTTGACCTTGAGGTTCTGCGCGAGCTGCTTCAGCTGCGCGTGCTGCTCGTCCCAGCGGCGGCGCAGCTCGTCGAGCCGCGCGAACCGCTCCTCGCGCGCCGCGTGGTACCCGCGGAAGCTCCCGCCGTGCACCCACGCCGTGCTGCCGGCGCCGCCCGCCTCGAGCGTCACGATGCGGTCGGCCGCGCGCGCGAGCAGCTCGCGATCGTGCGAGACCAGCAGCACCGTCTTCGGCGTCGTGCGCAGCTGCTGCTCGAGCCATCGCTTGCCGGGCACGTCGAGCGAGTTGTCGGGCTCGTCGAGCAGCAGCACCTGCTCGGGCCCGCGCAGCAGCGCCTCGAGCGCGAGCCGCTTCTGCTCGCCGCCCGAGAGCGTGGAGAGCTCGCGCCACTTGGCGCGCTCGAACGGCACGCCGAGCGCCGCAATGGTGCAGTGGTCCCAGACCACCTCCTGGTCGTAGCCGCCGGCCTCGGCGTACTCGGCGAGCGCCGACGCGTACCGCATCTGCGCGGCCGTGTCATCCGTCTCGATCAGGGCGTTCTCGGCCTGCTCGAGCTCGATCGCCGCGGCACGCACGCGGGCCGGGGCGACCGAGACGAGCAGGCCGTGCACCGTGCGGTCGACGCCCTCGACGACCTCGCCGCGGCCGACGAACTGGTCCATGACGCCGAGCCCGCCGTCGACCTGCACGCTGCCCTCGTCGGGGCGCAGGTCGCCGCGGATGATGCGCAGCAGCGTGGTCTTGCCGGCGCCGTTCTGGCCGATGAGGGCGGTCGTGCGTCCCTCCGTGACGCGGAAGGCGAGGTCGGCGAGCAGCGGCCGGCCGTCGGGCAGCGAGAAGCAGACGCCGTTGACGTCGATGAAACCCATGGGTGTGCGATCCGTTCCGTTCGCGGCGTCGGCCGCGGCGCCCGATGGGCAGCCGACCAGACTACACAGCCGGATGCCGCGCCGCGAGGCCCCGCGACATCCGACCCCCGGACGGGTGTCGCCGCGGCCGCTCGTGGGGCAGGCTGGAGGCATGCACCGCGTCGCCGCCGACCCGATCGACCTGCTCCGCACCCGAACGAGCGCCAAGTGGCGCCGCTACGAGCCCGACGTGCTGCCGCTGCCCGTCGCCGAGATGGACTACCCACTCGCCGAGCCGATCGCCGAGGCGCTGCACGCGGCGATCCGGCGCTCCGACACGGGCTACAACTCGGGCAGCCTCCCGGTCGCCGAGGCGTTCGCCGGGTTCGCCGCCGCGCGCCTGGGGTGGGAGCCCGATCCGGCCCGGGTCACCTGCACCGCCGACGTGAGCATGGGCATCGTCGAGGTGCTCCGCCGGGTCGTCCGGCCGGGCGAGGGCGTCGTCATCGACCCGCCGATCTACCCGCCGTTCTTCGATCTCGTCACCGAGGCCGGCGGCGTCGTCGTCGAGGTGCCGCTCGCGGGCGGCATCGACGAGGGCTGGTCGCTCGACCTGCCCGGCATCGAGGCCGCGTTCGCCGGCGGGGCGCGCGCCATGGTGCTCTGCAACCCGCACAACCCGGTCGGGCTGGTGCACGCGCGCGAGCATCTCGCGGCGCTGGCCGAGCTCGCCGAGCGGTACGGCGTCACGATCGTGTCCGACGAGGTGCACGGCCCGCTCTCGCAGCCCGAGTCGCCGTACGTGCCGTTCCTGACCGTGTCCGACGCCGCGCGCGAGCACGGCGTGACCGTCACGGCGGCCACCAAGGCGTTCAACCTCGCGGGGCTCAAGGCCGCCATGATCCTCACCGCGAGCGAGCGCGGCGACGCCGTTCGGGCGTCGTTCCCGTACGAGGTCGAGTGGCGGATGGGACAGTTCGGCTCGATCGCGTCCGTCGCCGCGTTCCGCCACGGCGCCTACTGGCTCGACGGCGTGCTCGCCTCGATCGACGACAACCGCAGGCTGCTCGTCGACCTGCTGGCCGACCTGCTGCCGGGCGTGCGGTACCGGATGCCGCAGGCGAGCTACCTGGCCTGGCTCGACCTCTCCGCGCTCGGCTGGGGCGACGACCCCGCCGAGCGCGCCCTCCGCGAGGCTCGCGTCGCGCTCGCGCCGGGTCCCGGCTTCGGCCGCGAGGCCGGACGCGGGCACGCGCGGCTGAACCTCGCCTGCTCGCCCGAGGTGCTCTCGGAGGCGATCACGCGCATCGCGGACGCCCGCGAGCGCCCGACGGTGGTCGAGTAGCACCGGCCGCAGGCCGGCGCGCATCGAGACCGGCTACCGCGTGTAATTCGGCGCCTCGACGACGAACTGCACGTCGTGCGGGTGCGACTCCTTCAGTCCGGCGGGCGTGATCCGCACGAACCGGCCCTTGCGCTTGAGCTCCTCGATCGTGCGCGCGCCGACGTAGAACATCGACTGCCGCAGCCCGCCGACCAGCTGGTACGCGACGGCGGACACCGGGCCGCGATACGGCACCTGGCCCTCGATGCCCTCGGGGATCAGCTTGTCGTCGCTCGGCACATCGGCCTGGAAGTAGCGGTCCTTCGAGTACGACGTCTTCTTGCCGCGCGTCTGGAGCGCGCCGAGCGAGCCCATGCCGCGGTACGCCTTGTACTGCTTCCCGTTCTGGAAGACGAGGTCGCCCGGGCTCTCGGCGGTGCCGGCGAGCAGCGAGCCGAGCATGACGGTGTCGGCGCCCGCGACGAGCGCCTTCGCGATGTCGCCCGAGTACTGCAGGCCGCCGTCGGCGATGAGCGGCACGCCGGCCGGCTTCGTGGCCTTCGACGCCTCGTACACGGCCGTGATCTGCGGCACGCCCACGCCCGCGACCACGCGCGTGGTGCAGATCGAGCCGGGGCCCACGCCCACCTTCACGGCGTCGGCGCCCGCGTCGACGAGCGCCTTCGCGCCCTCGTACGTGGCGACGTTGCCGCCGATCACGTCGATGTGCGCGAACGTGGGGTTGGCCTTCAGGCGGCGGATGACGTCGAGCACGCCGGCCGACTCGCCGTTCGCGGTGTCGACCACGAGCACGTCGACGCCCGCGTCGCGCAGGGCCTCGGCACGCTCCCACGCGTCGCCGAAGAAGCCCATGGCCGCGCCGACGCGCAGACGGCCCTCGGCATCCTTCGTCGCGTTCGGGTACTGCTCGGACTTGTCGAAGTCCTTGACCGTGATCAGGCCGGTCAGTCGCCCCTGGTCGTCGACGAGGGGCAGCTTCTCGACCTTGTGCTGCGCGAAGATCGCGACGGCCTCGTCGGGGTCCATGCCGACGCGGCCGGTGATGAGCGGCATCTTCGTCATGACGTCGGCGACCTTCGTGGTCGGCTTCTCGAAGTCGGAGACGAAGCGCATGTCGCGGTTCGTGATGATGCCGACGAGGATGCCCTCGGCGTCGACCACGGGCAGGCCCGAGACCCGGTACGTCGCGCACAGCTGGTCGACCTCGGCCACGGAGGCATCCGGGGTCGTCGTCACCGGGTTGGAGACCATGCCCGACTCGCTGCGCTTGACGCGGTCGACCATCTCGGCCTGCTCGGCGATCGAGAGGTTGCGGTGCAGGATGCCGATGCCGCCCTGACGCGCCATGGCGATGGCCATGCGGGCCTCGGTCACGGTGTCCATCGCGGCCGAGAGCAGGGGCGTCGCCACCGTGATGCGTCGCGTCAGGCGCGAACTGGTGTCAGCCTCGCTCGGGATCACGTCGGTGTGCCCCGGCAGCAGGAGGACGTCGTCGTACGTGAGTCCCGTGAATCCGAACGGATCGGCCTGATCCATGTCGCCCCTTCGTATCGAGTCGTGCTCGAACGCCCGCGCACCGCGGATCGCGGGGCACGACGCGTCGACGCGGTGGTACAGAGAGTTTAAGCGAGTTTGCGCGCCCGGCATTCCCCGGATAACAATCGAGGGCCGTTTGTGAGCCGTGGCGAAACACATGGGACATAATCGGCACGTACTGTCGACGACGTCGTCGTCAGGAAGCCGGACCCGACCTCACCCCAGGTCGGCTCTTTGGAGGTGCAGTGGAACCCACGCGAACAGTCCCCACACGATCTCGCGGGAGGTGGCTCCTCCTCTTCGGACTCCTCGTCTCCGCACTCACTCTGTCCGGCATCGCAGCGTCCCCTGCGTTGGCGGACGAAGGGGGTACGGCGACGCCGAGCCCGACGGCGGAGGAGTACGAGTACTTCTTCAGCGGCAACGTCAAGTACAACGACGAGCCGCTCGAGGGCGTCGAGATCTCGGTCGAGGGCAACGGATTCGAAGCGTCCACCGAGACCGACGCCGATGGGCGTTGGACGATCGGCGTGCCCGAGAAGGCGACGTACGAGGTCACCCTCAATGAGGACACCCTCCCCGAGGGCGTCGTCGTGGCCGAGGGCAAGAACACGGTCGAGGCCGAGTTCGGGCTGACGAGCCGCAAGGCCGTCAACTTCTTCCTCGGCGAGGGCCAACGGGTCACGACCGACATCGGCGCCCAGGTGCTGATCCGGGTGGTCAACGGCCTGAACTTCGGCCTGCTGCTCGCGCTCGCCGCGATCGGCCTGTCGCTCATCTTCGGCACCACCGGGCTCTCCAACTTCGCCCACGCCGAGATGATCACGTTCGGCGCGTTGATGATGCTGACCTTCGGTGTCGATCTCGCGTTGCCCGTCTGGCTCGCGCTGATCATCGCGCTGGTGCTGTCCGCCGCATTCGGCTGGACGCTCGACGCGGCGATCTGGAAACCGCTGCGGCGACGCGGGGTGGCGCTCATCCCGCTGATGATCGTCAGCATCGGTCTCTCGCTCGCGGTCCGGTACACGTACCAGTTCTTCTACGGCGGTGCGACGCGCCAGTTGCCCGGAGCCACGCTCCCCTCCGACATCCGCATCGGGCCGATCGCGCTCTCGTGGATCGACATCGTGAGCATGGCGACGGCCATCGTGGTGCTGCTCGCGGTCGCGTACTTCCTGCTGCGCACCCGCATCGGCAAGGCCACGCGCGCGGTCTCCGACAACGCGCCGCTCGCCGCGGCCAGCGGCATCGACGTCGACCGCGTCATCCGCATCGTCTGGGTGCTCGGCGGCGCGCTCGCGGGCCTCTCGGGCATCCTCTGGGCGTACTTCCGTCCCGGCGTCAGCTGGGACATGGGCTTCCAGATCCTGCTGCTCGTCTTCGCGGCCGTCACGCTGGGCGGTCTCGGCACCGCGTTCGGCGCACTCGTCGGCTCGCTCATCGTGGGCCTGTTCGTCGAGCTGTCCACCCTGTGGCTGCCGAGCGACATGAAGTACGTCGGCGCGCTCGTCGTGCTGATCCTCGTGCTGCTGTTCCGACCGCAGGGCATCCTGGGTCGCCGAGAGAGAATCGGTTAAGGAGCGAACATCATGATCGATTTCCTCGCAATCCTGGGCAACGCGGCGCAGCAGATCATCAGCCCGACGACGGCGGCGTACGCGCTCGCCGCGCTCGGCCTGGCGATCCACTTCGGGTACACCGGCCTGCTGAACTTCGGCCAGGCGGGCTTCATGGCCATCGGCGCCTACGGGTACGCCATCTCGACGCTGTCGTTCGGCTTCCCGGTCTGGGCCGCGGTGCTCGTCGGCATCGGCGCGTCGATCGTCTTCGCGCTGATCCTCGGCATCCCGACGCTCCGGCTCCGGGCCGACTACCTCGCCATCGTGACCATCGCGGCGGCCGAGATCGTCCGGCTCGTGTTCACCACGAACACCTTCGAGGACGTGACGGGGTCGGCGAGCGGCCTGCAGGGCTACAAGGGCGGCTTCGCCGCACTGAACCCGATCCCCGACGGCACCTACGGGTTCGGCCCGTGGGTCTACAACGCCTACGACTGGTGGATCCGGATCGTCGGGTGGACCCTCGTGATCCTCGCGGCGCTCGTCACGTGGCTGCTCATGCGCAGCCCGTGGGGTCGCGTCATCAAGGGCATCCGCGAAGACGAGGACGCCGTGCGCGCGCTCGGCAAGAACGTCTACTCGTACAAGATGCAGAGCCTCATCCTCGGTGGCGTCTACGGCACCCTCGCCGGCATGGTCTTCATCATGCCGCGCGCGGTCGTGCCGGCGAACTACCAGACGTCGCTGACCTTCTTCATCTACGCGATCCTGCTGCTCGGCGGCGCCGCGACGATCTTCGGGCCCATCGTCGGCTCGATGATCTTCTGGGTGCTCATCTCGTTCTTCTCGGGCTTCGTCGCCCGCGGGGTCGAGGCCGGCTGGTTCCCGTTCATGACCCAGGTGCAGGCGGGCCAGCTCACGTTCATCCTCGTGGGCGTCGGCATCATGCTGCTCGTGGTCTTCAGGCCGCAGGGCATCTTCGGCAACAAGAAGGAGTTGGCCTTTGTCCGATAACGTCACTCCCGCGACGAAGCCGGTGAAGACCACCGGCCTCCACGTCGGCGACGCCGTTCCGGGCGTCAAGAAGGTCGACCCGATCCTCGTCGCCGACGGCGTCAAGCGCACGTTCGGCGGCCTCACGGCCGTCGACGTCGCCCACGTCGAGATCCCGCGCGGCGCCATCACGGCCCTCATCGGCCCGAACGGCGCCGGCAAGACCACGTTCTTCAACCTGCTCACGGGCTTCGACAAGCCCGACGAGGGCACGTGGGAGTTCGACGGTCGCTCGCTCGCGCACGTGCCGGCCTACCGGGTCGCGCGCATGGGACTCATCCGCACCTTCCAGCTGACCAAGGCGCTGGGCCTGCTCACCGTGCTCGACAACATGAAGCTCGGTGCGACGGGCCAGTCGGGCGAGAACCTGTTCCGCTCGGTGCTGCCGTTCCTCTGGCGCAAGCAGGAGGACGAGATCGAGGCCAAGGCGAAGGACCTGCTCACGCGCTTCAAGCTCGACGCCAAGCAGGACGACTACGCGGCGAGCCTCTCCGGCGGCCAGCGCAAGCTGCTCGAGATGGCGCGGGCGCTCATGAGCGACCCGACCCTCGTGATGCTCGACGAGCCCATGGCGGGCGTGAACCCGGCGCTCACCCAGTCGCTGCTCGACCACATCCTCGACCTGAAGGCCCAGGGCATGACGGTCCTCTTCGTCGAGCACGACATGCACATGGTGCGCCACATCGCCGACTGGGTGGTCGTGATGGCGGAGGGCAAGATCGTGGCCGAGGGCGACCCGCACACGGTCATGCAGGACCAGGCCGTGATCGACGCCTACCTCGGGGCCCACCACGACACCGATCTCGGCGCGACCGACACCGGCCACGTCGAAGCCATGAAGGAGCTCATCGATGACGAACAGTGAATCCGCGGCCGCCGAGCCGGCCGGCGGCACGGCCCTCGCGCCCGAGGCCGACGCGGTCATCGACGTCAGGAACGTGACCGCCGGCTACCTGCCCGGCGTGAACATCCTGAACGGCTGCTCGCTGGTCGCCCGCCAGGGCGAGCTGATCGGCATCATCGGCCCCAACGGCGCCGGCAAGTCGACGCTCCTGAAGGCGATCTTCGGCCTGGTGCGCGTCCGCGAGGGCGGCATCCACCTGCAGGGCGAGGAGATCACGAACCTCAAGGCGAACAAGCTCGTCGCCAAGGGGGTGGGGTTCGTCCCGCAGACGAACAACGTGTTCCCGTCGCTGACCATCCAGGAGAACCTCGAGATGGGCATCTTCCAGAAGCCCAGGGATCTCAAGCACCGACTGGAGTTCGTGGTCGACATCTTCCCCGAGCTCGGCAAGCGCCTCGGCCAGCGGGCCGGTTCGCTCTCGGGCGGCGAGCGCCAGATGGTGGCCATGTCGCGAGCGCTCATGATGGGACCGCACGTGCTGCTGCTCGACGAGCCGTCGGCCGGCCTCTCGCCGGTCCGGCAGGATGAGGCGTTCCTGCGGGTCAAGGAGATCAACCGCGCGGGCGTGACGACCATCATGGTCGAGCAGAACGCGCGGCGCTGCCTGCAGATCTGCGACCGCGGCTACGTGCTCGACCAGGGCCGCGACGCCTACGAGGGCACCGGGCGCGAGCTGCTCAACGACCCGAAGGTGATCGGCCTGTACCTGGGCACGCTCGGCCAGGACTAGCACGCACGACGCGAAGGGGTGGGATGCCGCGGCATCCCACCCCTTCATCGTGCCCGCCGCGAACGCGCGGAACCCGGGGGCCGCGTCGGCCGCGGTACGTTCGTCTGCGGTCCTTCCAGACTGCGCCGGGGCGCGCGATCGGGTAGGAGCGGGCGCACGCCTGCGCAGTGGGGGGCGGGGCCCCGGGCCGGCGTGAGGCCGGGACGCCTGCGCAGGGGCGCGCGGCGGGATGGCGGGGATGCACCGCCGTCGCCCGCTGCGGCGCCTCGAGGGTGCGTCGATCGATCCGCCTGCCCGGACGGTCGAGTCCGGCGAAGTGGGGCGCACCCGGCTGACCTGCGACCGGTGACGGGCATCCGGGCGTCGTGAGGCTCCCCTCCGCGACCGGACGACGAGGGACCCACGAGCGGACGCGTGGGGCGTGCCGCCCCGCGCACGCGAAAGGGCCCCGGCCGAAGCCGGGGCCCATCCTGCGCGTCAGCGACTAGTTGATGCGCTCGTAGGTGTTGTCGTCGCCGTACTCGTAGATGCCGATGGTGGCCTCGGTCGGGTCGCCGTTCTCGTCGAGCGTGATGGGGCCCGACGCACCGTCGTAGTCGACCTGCTTGCCCTCGGCGAGGAGCGCGGCGGCGTCGGCGAAGGTCGTGACCTTCTCGCCGTCGCCCGATCCACCGGAGACCTGCTGGAGGTACGCGCCGATGTCGGTGCCCTCGGTGCTGTTGGCCGCGTAGGCCGCCATCGCGATGAGCATCAGGGCGTCGTACGACTCGGGGCCGTAGCTGAAGTCGGCGAGCGTGTCGTCGACCCCGAGCAGGCGCTCGCGGAAGTCGTCGGCGAGCTTCGGCCCGGGCAGCGTGCCCTTGGCGCCGGCGATGAGGCCGGGCGCGAAGTCGGCGCTGTAGTCGGCCAGGTTGCCGTCGACGAAGTAGAGCTGGTCGCCGGGGTAGCCCGAGCCGACGAGCGCCGGAACGACGACCTTCGCCTCGTCGAACGTGATGACCGCGACCGCGTCGGGGTTCGCCGCGTTGATCGCCGCCAGCTGCGAGTCGAAGTTCGAGTCGCCGGTGTTGAAGAGCTCCTGCGCGACGACCTCGCCGCCGGCCTCCTCGAACGCCTTCGTCGTGAACTCCGCCAGACCGGTGCCGTACGGGTCGTTCAGCACCAGCAGGCCGAGCGTGGAGGCGCCGTCCTCGGCGATGAGGTTGCCGAGCACCTCGCCCTGGAGCTTGTCGGACGGAGCCGTGCGGAAGTACAGGCCGTTGTCGTCGTAGTCCGTGAAGTCGGGCGACGTGTTCGCCGGCGAGAACTGGACCACGCCCGCGGCGGTGATCTGGTCGATGACCGTGAACGACACGCCCGAGGACGCGGCGCCGATGATGGCCGAGACGTCCTGCGAGAGGAGGTCGGTCACCGAGACGGTCGCGATGTCGGTCGTGGTGTCGCCGGAGTCGCGGTAGACGACCTCGACCTGGATGCCGGCGTCGGCCTCGTTGATCTCCTGCGCGGCGAGTGCCACGCCGGCCTCCTCGGGCGGGCCGAGGAAGGCGAGCGTGCCGCTCTGCGGCAGGATGGTGCCGACCTTCAGGGTGAGGTCGCGCTCACCGGCCTCGATGGGCTGGGCGTCGCCGGTGTCGGCGGGCTCCTCCGACTCGGCCGGGGCATTCCCGCCCGTGCTGCACGCGGTGAGGAGGAGGGCGGACACGCCGGCGATGGCGATGCCCGTCCAGGCCGCGCGAGCCGAGCGCGAGGCGGTTGCCTTCGCGAATACGCTCATGTTGCTCCTTGGGACTGAAGGATCGGTACACAGATGCAGCGTCGTGCGACGCCGGTGTTTTGACAGTATTCGGCGGGTCCGACCGAGACAAGGGATCCCGGTCACAACCCGGTAACGCCGCCCCAATCGTTACCTCGGTGACACATCCTGCCCGTCGAACGCACGAAATCCGCGCCTCGCGCAGGATCCGCGCACGCTTCGCGCGTGCGTGGGTGCATGGCGGGTCGGCTGCGCAAGACCCCCGTAGAGGGGTCTCGCGACGTGGGTGGCCCGCTGCCGCGAGCGTCACGGCCGCCGTTCGAGCCGGCTCAGAGCGCCGCGAGCGCCGCCCGGCGGCTCGCCCGCGCACCGCGCACGAGGTCGACGGTGAGCACGGCGAGGGCGAGCCACACGAGTCCGAACCCGAGCCAGCGCTCGGGCGGCATCGGCTCGTGCAGGACCAGGACGCCCACGAGGAACTGGATGAAGGGCGCGAAGTACTGGATGAATCCCATGTAGATGAGCGGCAGCCTGCGGGCGGCCGCCGCGAACAGCAGCAGGGGAACCGCCGTGACGGCGCCCGCGGACAGCAGCAGCACGGTGTGCCACGTGCCCAGGGTGCCCATGGTCAGCCCCGTCGTCGTGGCGACGACGACCAGCAGCACGGCGGCGGGCGGGGCCAGCCACGCGGTCTCGAGCGTCAGGCCCGAGACGGCGTCGACCCGGTGGCCCACGCGCTTCTTGATCAGGCCGTAGAACCCGAAGCTGAACGCGAGCACGAGCGCGATCCACGGCAGTTGGCCGTAGCCGACGGCGAGCACGACGACGGCGACGATGGAGATGCCGACGGCCGTCCACTGCACGGCGTTCAGGCGCTCGCGCAGCACGAGCACGCCGAGGAAGACCGTGACGATCGGGTTGATGAAGTAGCCGAGGGCGGCCTCGACCACCTGGTCGGACAGCGTCGCGTAGACGTAGGTGAACCAGTTGACGAAGATGAGCGCTCCGGCCGCGCCCATGGTGAGGACGACCCGCCGGTCGCGCAGCAGCACCGCGAACGGGCGCCACGTGCGCGTGATCGCGATGAGCAGCGCGCAGAACACGAGCGAGAGGAGGATGCGCCAGGCGACGATCTCGAGGGGTGTCGTCGGCGCGAGCGCGATGAAGTAGATGGGCAGGAAGCCCCAGAGCCCGTAGGCCGAGACCGCGAAGACGAGTCCGAGCCGGTTCACCCCCGCCTTCGGGGCGCGGGACGGCGCGGCGGCGGGAGGAGGGGATGGCACCGGATCAGCCTACGCGCGACCGCGGACTCCGCGTCGCCGCATCCGTGCCCTCGCCGCCGCGGTCCCGCTGCGGCCCGCGCGCAGGACGCCCGACCGGCCGGACATGACGACGCGGCCCGGATGCCGAATGGCATCCGGGCCGCGGAACGTGTCGAGTCGGCTAGCGGACGACGACCGCGAGCACGTCGCGGGCCGACAGCACGAGGAACTCCTCGCCGCCGAACTTCACCTCGGTGCCGCCGTACTTCGAGTACAGGACGCGGTCGCCGACGGCCACGTCGAGCGGAACGCGGTTGCCGTTGTCGTCGATGCGGCCCGGGCCGACCGCCACGACCTCGCCCTCCTGGGGCTTCTCCTTGGCGGTGTCGGGGATGACCAGGCCGGATGCGGTGGTCTGCTCGGCCTCGACCTGCTTGATGACGATGCGATCCTCGAGCGGCTTGATGGAAACCGACACGGTTGACCTCTTTCTTGACGAAGACTGGGTTAGCAGCCTCTGAGTGAGAGTGCTAACCCGAGTCTAGGGCGGTTCTGGCACTCGTGCAACGTGAGTGCCAGCGGATGTCGCGGTGCTAGCGTGGCGGCGTGGAACGCGACGAGCTGGTGCGGCTGCTCTCCCCCGAGGGGCTCGATCTGCTCGACTCGCTCCCGGCCTGGTCGAGCAGCGCCGATGTCGTGCGCACGGTCGCCGACCTGCGCAAGCAGGGGCACTCCCCCGGCCTGGTCGCCGCGGTGCTGAGCCAGTCGAAGCTCCGGGCGAAGGCGCGTGCCAAGTTCGGCGAGTTCGCCGACCGGATGCTCTTCACGGAAGCCGGCCTCGAGCAGGCGACGCGGCTCCGCGTCGCCGCCCTCCACGCGGGACGGTTCGCCCGCGCAGGACTCCGCCACGTCGCCGACCTCGGCTGCGGGATCGGCGGCGACGCGCTCGCCTTCGCCGCGGTCGACCTCGAGGTCACCGCCGCCGAGGCCGACGAGGTCACGGCGGCCATCGCCGCGTTCAACCTCACGCCCTTCCCCCACGTCCACGTGGTGCACGCGCGCGCCGAGGAGGTGCCCCTGGCCGGCATCGACGCTGCGTGGCTGGACCCCGCACGGCGCACGACGACGGGCGGTACCACGACACGGCTCTCCGACGCCGCGGACTACTCGCCGTCGCTCGAGTTCGCGTTCGGCCTCGCCGATCGCCTGCCGATCGGCGTCAAGCTGGGCCCGGGGACCGACCGCGACGTGATCCCGCCGGGCACCGAGGCGCAGTGGGTCTCGGTCGACGGCGATGTCGTCGAGCTGGCGGTGTGGACCGGCGCCCTCGCGCGGCCCGGCGTCGGCCGCGCGGCGCTGGTCATCCGGGGCGACGGCGCGCACGAGCTCGTGGCGCCCGGCGACAGCGAGGATGCGCCGGTCGGGCCGCTCGGGGACTACCTGTACGAGCCCGACGGGGCCGTGATCCGGGCGCGCCTCATCGGCGACCTCGCCCGCGCGAACGGCGCCTGGATGCTCAGTCAGGGCATCGCCTACCTCACCGGCGACCGCGAGGTCGACAGCCCCTTCGCGCGCGGGTTCCGGGTGCTCGAACGGCTCCCCGCCGACGAGCGCCACCTCCGGCAGGCGTTGCAGGCCCGTGGCGTCGGCACGCTCGAGATCAAGAAGCGCGGCGTCGACGTCGACCCCGCCGCACTGCGGACGCGGTTGAAGCTCCGCGGCGACGACGCGGCGACCATCGTGCTGACGCGCGAGGAGGGCCGGCACGTCGCCCTCCTGGTCGAGCGGCTCTGAGCCGGCCGCCTCGAGCGCGGAGCCGGCACCGAGCCCGTCAGCGCGGGAGCGCCCCGAACACGATCGCGTAGTAGCCGATCCACACGCACGAGAACACCAGGCCGGCGATGCCGGCGCCGATGCCCACGAACGCGGGGATGCGGCCGTGCTCCTCGCGGCGCACGCCGAGCACTCCGAACACGATCGCCGCGACGGACACCGGGAGCATCCATCCGACGAACAGCGACGCGGCCGCGCCGATCACGCCGAGGGCGGCGGCGACGTAGCTGTAGACGCGCCGGCGCTCCTCCTCCTCGACCTCGTACTCGGGCACCTCGGGCTCGGGTCGGCGCACCGCGAGCAGCTGGCCCGTCGGCAGGGCGTGCAGCTCGCCCGTGTCGAACGGGCGGTCGAACTCCCGCGGCGCCCCCGCGGAGGGCCGCTCGGGTTCGCCCTGCGCAGGCGCCGCCGGATGCGGCTCGATCGCCGTGTGCGGGCCGACCGGCGTCGGCGCGGTGTGCGTGGGCACCGCATGCGGCGGCGCGGCGGCGGGCGCGACGGTCCGCTCGGGCGGGATGCGCTCGTCGGTCATGCGGACTCGGGCCGGGTCAGTAGGAGTAGCCGCTGTAGGCGTCGCCGATCGCGAACAGCACGCCCCACAGGATGAAGGAGAGCAGCGCGAGTCCGAGGCCGATGAATCCGAGCACGATGCCGGTCAGCCACATGCCCTTGGCGGCCGGCTCGCGCTTGCGGCCGATGAAGCCGAGGATGACGGCGGCCGCGGGCACGAACAAGCCGAGCACGCCGCCGACGAATGGCAGGAACAGGATCGGCGAGCCGACGATGCCGATGATGCCCGCGATGAGCGAGATCAGGCTGTAGACCGACGTCGGCCTGGCCGCCTGCGGGGCGTACGGTCCGGTGGCGCCGTACGGTGCCGGGGCGGCGGGCGGCACGGAGCCGTACGCCGGCGGCGGGACGGGCGGCGCACCGTACTCGGACGGCGCCCCGTAGGCGGACGGCGCCCCGTACGCCGCGGGAGCCGCCCCGTACGCGGGCGGAGCGGCATCGGTCGGGGCGCCGTACGGCGACGACGGCGTTCCCGCCGTGTAGGACGGCGGTGCGGGCGGTACCGGCGGCCCCGACGGCGCGGGAGGGACCGGCGGCACGGGCGGGGCGGGCGGCGCGGGCGGCTCCGGCGCCTCGAGCGGGTGCACCGGCTCGGGTGCCTCGGGCCCCGGCTCGGCCGGGATGGTCGGCTCGATCGGCTCGGCCGGGATGGTCGGCTCGATCGGCTCGGCCGGGATGGTCGGCTCGATCGGCTCCGCGGGCACGGGGGGCTCGACGGGCTCCGCCGGGATCGACGGTTCGGACGGCGCGACCGGCTCGACCGGCTCGTCGGGATTCCTGGGATCGCTCATGTCGAGCCCCTTCCGTGCTGCGGGTGGATCAGTAGGTGGTGATGTTGCCGCTGCTGACCGCGGCGCCGAGGATCGCGAACCACGCGATCACGGCGATGATGCCGACGACGAGGCCGATGTAGCCGATGATCAGGCCGGCGATCGCGAGGCCGCGGCCCTGCTCGCCGGTCTTCTTGATCTGGCTCAGGGCGATGTGGCCGGTGATGATGCCGACGATCGAGATGAAGAACGACGAGACGAGCGAGACGATCGCCAGCACGTTGGTCTTCTGCGACGCCGGAGCGCCGTAGGCGGGCGCCGACGCGTTGTACGCGGGAGCGGTGCCGTAGGACGGCGCGGGCTGGGCGGGCGGAGCCGGAGGAACGTTCGGGACGTTCGGGTCGGCGTTGGGGTCGGTCATGTGAACTGCTCTCCCTCAGGTGTGTGCATGGACTGGGCCATGCTGGCAGCGCCGCGGTGCGGTGTCAACGACCTGCGGCGCGGGTCGCGGCCCCGCGTTCGCGGGGTTTCTCGCGTCACCATAGCGCCCGTCGACGACGCCCGGCAGGGGCGGAAGTCCCCATGTCTCCCGACGTCGCGCCGCGACGGCCCGCTCAGGTCTGGATGTCGGTGACCGGGAGGGTCGAGTCGGCGCCGAAGTCGAGTCCCGAGGGTTCATGCCCGGCCATGATGAGCCGGGCGCCGAGCGCCGCGATCATGGCGCCGTTGTCGGTGCAGAGCGAGAGCGGCGGGATGCGCAGCGCGACGCCCGCGTCATCCGCCCGCTGCTGGGCCACCTCGCGCAGCCGCCGGTTGGCGACGACGCCGCCGCCGAGCAGGAGCCTGGGCACGCCGAGGTCGGTGCACGCGGCGATCGCCTTCGACACGAGCACGTCGACGACCGCCTCGCGGAAGCTCGCGGCGACGTCGGCGAGGGGCACCGGCTCGCCCGACGCCTCGCGCTGCTCCATCCACCGCGCGACCGCGGTCTTGAGCCCCGAGAACGAGAAGTCGTAGCGGTGGCGATCGAGGTCCTTCGGCCGGGTCAGCCCCCGCGGGAAGCGGATGGCGTCGGGGTCGCCGCCCACGGCGGCGCGGTCGATCTCGGGACCGCCGGGGTAGGGCAGCCCGAGCAGGCGCGCGACCTTGTCGAACGCCTCGCCCGCGGCGTCGTCGATGGTCTCGCCGAGCAGCTCGACGTCGGAGTCGAGGTCGCGCACGAGCAGCAGCGACGTGTGCCCGCCCGAGACGAGCAGCGCGACGCTCGGGGTCTGGAGCGGCCGGTCGCCGAGGAGGTCGGCGCCGACGTGGCCGACGAGGTGGTTCACGGCGTAGATCGGCTTCTCGAGCGAGAGCGCGAGCGCCTTGGCCGCGCCCACGCCGACCATGAGCGCGCCCGCGAGTCCCGGGCCGCTGGTCACGGCGACCGCGTCGAGCTCGTCGAGCCCGACCGACGCCTCGTCGAGCGCCGCCCGGATCGTCGGCCCGAGCGCCTCGAGGTGTGCGCGCGCCGCCACCTCGGGCACGACGCCGCCGTAGCGGGCGTGTTCCTCCATCGACGAGGCGATGGCGTTGGCGAGCAGCTCGGTGCCGCGCACGATGCCGACGCCGGTCTCGTCGCACGAGGTCTCGATGCCGAGCACGAGCGGGGCGTCGCGGTTCACGGCGTTCCTCCTGCGGGGTCTGCGGGCGCGGGCGCGCCGACGGCGCCGGATGCCGCGGGGCGGGCGAGCGCGGGCGGCACCGCGAGCCGCATGGCGATCGCGTCGACCCCGTCGGGCTGGTAGTAGCCGCGGCGCACGCCGATCTGCTCGAAGCCGAGGGACTCGTAGAGCGTTCGCGCGACCGGGTTGTCGGCGCGCACCTCGAGGAACAGCTCGGTCGCCCCGCGACGACGCGCCTCGTCGATGAGGGCGTGCATGAGGGCGCGCCCGATCCCGCGGCCCCGCGCGGCGGCGTCGACCGCGATGGTCTGGATGTCGCCCTGCCCCGAGCCGCGCGGCGCCAGCAGCCCGGCGTAGGCGAGCGGCCGGTCGGGCCGCTCGTCGTCGATGACCACGAGGTAGTACGTGTGCGCGCCCTCGAGCTCGGAGCGCATGGCGTGCTCGGGCCAGGCGTCGGTGGCGAACGTGGTGCGCTCGATCGCCATGATCGCGTCGAGGTCGCCGGGGCGCGCACGTCGCAGCATGAGGCTCACGGCGTCACCCGCTTGGCGGCCGAGAGCGTGACGTCGGGCGCGCGCAGGTAGAGCGGCTCGTCGCCCGCGACCGGCAGGCGCCCGGACGCCCAGGCGAGTTCCGCGAGCAGGCCGAGCGAACCGGCCGAGACGGTGTCGGCGTCGAGGCGGATGCCGCGGGGCTCGGGCACCGCGTCACGCGGCTCGAGGCGCGGGGCGGCGGAACGGACGGGCAGGCCGTCGGCGTCGATCCCGTCGTAGTCGGTCACGGCGGACTCGCGGCGACGGGCGTCGGTGACGACCTGCAGCGGACCGCTGCCGGAGGCCGAGTACCACGCGAGTGCGATCGCGTCGTGGCTGACGACGGGCACGACCGGCCGCCCGATGCCGAGCGCGAACGCGCGCGCGGCGGCGATCCCGACGCGGAGGCCCGTGAAGGGCCCCGGGCCCATGCCGGCGGCCACGGCCGAGAGATCGGCCGGGCGAACGCCTGAGCGCGCGAGCACCTCGCGGATGCCGCCGCCGATCGCCTCGGCGTGACGCATCGTGTCGCGCGTGCCCGTCTCGGCGAGGATGCCGCCGTCGCGGTCGACCACGGCGACGGACGTGCCGGTCGAGGTGTCGATCGCGAGGAGCATGTCCCAAGCCTACGGGGGCTCGCGCACGCGCGGGTCAGGCGTCGATCGCGGAGGCCGCGGCGTACGGGGTGTCCGCCCAGCGCGGACCGTGCCCGAGGATCTCGACGGTCCGGGGCTCGTCGGCGTCGAGCTCGTCGGCCTCCGGTTCCCCGGCGCCCGACCCGTCGGCGCGCGCCTCGTCGCCGCGCCGACGGGCGATCACGACCTCGAGCCAGGACTCGGCGACGCCGTCGAGCAGGCCGGCGCCCCATTCCACGACGACGACCGCGTGCGCGAAGTCGAGGTCGAGGTCCTCGAGCTCGGCAGCGCCCGAGAGCCGGTAGGCGTCGACGTGCACGAGCGGCGCACCGCCGACGAGGCTGGGGTGGGTGCGCGCGAGCACGAACGTCGGGCTCTGCACGGGCCCGCGGACGCCGAGGCCCTCGCCGATCCCGCGCGTGAGCGTGGTCTTGCCGGCGCCGAGCGGCCCGGTGAGCACGACGAGGTCGCCGGCGCGCAGCCAGGTGGCCAGCTCGCGCCCGAGGTCCTCCATCGCCGCCGCGTCGGGCACGCTCCGGCGCGTCACGACGGCTCCAGGTGGGTCCGCGGCACGCGCGGGCCGATGCGGGTGACGATCTCGTACGCGATCGAGTCGGCTGCGTCGCCCCAGTCGTCGGCCGAGGGCGCGCCGGTCCCGGGGTCGCCGAAGAGCACGACCTCGTCGCCGACGGCCACGTCCTCGTCGCCCACGTCGACGAGGAACTGGTCCATGGCGATCCGGCCGACGACGGGATGGCGCCGCCCGCCGATCGCGACCTCGCCCCGCCCGGAGGCCTGACGGGGCACGCCGTCGGCGTACCCGAGGGGCACGAGCGCGAGCGTGGTCGACCGCGAGGCGCGCCACGTGTAGCCGTAGGACGCGCCGGTGCCCTCCTCGACCCGGCGCACCGCCGCGATCCGGCCGCGGAGCGTCATCACGGGCCGCAGGCCCAGTTCGGCCGCGGTCGTGCCGTCGCCGTAGGGCGGAACGCCGTACAGGCCGATGCCGATCCGCACCATGTCGAGCCGCGCCTCGGGGAACCGGATGGCGGCCGCCGTCGAGGCGAGGTGCCGCACCTCGGGTGCGAGGCCGGCGGCCTCCGCCGACTCGACGCCGCGCAGGAACGCCTCGAGTTGGGCGGCGTCCTCGGCGGGCGACGCGTTGGCGAGGTGGCTGAAGAGGCCTCGCACGCGCACGCGTCCGGCGCGTTCGAGCTCGACCGCGCGCTCGATCGCCGGCGCCCAGTCGGTCGCCGCGATGCCGTTCCGGCTGAGCCCCGTGTCGAGCTTCAGGTGCACGTTCGCCGGTCGATCGGCGATCGTCGCCGCCTCGGCCGCGGCCTCGAGCTGGGCGAGCGAGGAGACGCCGAGGTCGATGTCGCGCGCCACCGCGGGCGCGAACCGCGCGGCGGGGTCGTGCAGCCAGGCGAGCATGGGCGCGTCGATGCCCGCCCCGCGCAGCGCGATCGCCTCGTCGAGGTCGGCGACACCGAGCCAGTCGGCACCGCCCTCGAGCGCGGCGCGCGCGACCGCCGCGGCGCCGTGGCCGTAGCCGTCGGCCTTCACCACCGCCATGATGCGGGCGGGGGCGACGGTCGCGGCGAGGTGGCGCACGTTGTGGCGCACGGCGCCGAGGTCGACGACCGCCTCGCGGAAGGGAGCGAGCACGTGCCGGGGGTTCACAGGTCCTCCTGGTCGGGACGGTCGGACGGGTGGGAGCCGGGGCGGAGCGGGGCGGCCCGGCCATCGCCGTCGAGCAGGTCGCGCGCCGACGCCGCGGGGCCGACGCCGCGCTCGAGCACGACGAAGGCGCTCGCGATCCCGGCGTCGTGGCTCATCGACAGGTGCACCCGGTCGATCCCGAGTGCGGCGACATGCTCGGACAGCGCTCCGGAGAGCGCGAAGTCGGGATTGCCGTCGTCGTCCTGCACGATGCGCATGTCATGCCAGCGGATCACGGCGTGGCCGCCCAGCGCCTTGATCAGGGCCTCCTTCGCGGCGAACCGGGCGGCCAGCGAACGTGCGGGCCGATCCCGTTCGCTCTGGGCGAACAGCCGGTCGCGGAGCGAGGGCGTCCGCTTGAGCGAGCGCTCGAAGCGCGCGATGTCGACGACGTCGATGCCGATGCCCGCGATCACGCGATCCTCCCCGCGTCCACGATCCGAGTCTGCCGCACGTCCGGCCCGGCGGCACCGGGCCGGACGTCGCGGATCACTCGACGGTGACCGACTTCGCCAGGTTCCGCGGCTGGTCGACGTCGAGGCCCTTGGCCTGCGAGAGCTCCATGGCGAAGATCTGCAGCGGCACGACCGCGAGCAGCGGCTCGAAGAGCGGGGCCGCGAGCGGGATCCGGATGACCTCGTCGGCGAACGGCAGGACGGCGGCATCCCCCGCCTCGGCGATCGCGATGACGCGGGCGCCGCGGGCGCGGATCTCCTGGATGTTGGAGACGACCTTCGGGTGCAGCGCCGCCGAGCCGCGCGGGCTCGGCACGACCACGAACACCGGCTGGCCCGGCTCGATGAGCGCGATCGGACCGTGCTTCAGCTCGCCCGCGGCGAAGCCCTCGGCGTGGATGTACGCGAGCTCCTTGAGCTTCAGCGCGCCCTCGAGCGCGATGGGGTACCCGACGTGCCGGCCGAGGAAGAGGACCGACCGGGTGTCCGACATCCAGTGCGCGAGCTCGCCCACGCGGTCGGCCTGCTCGAGCACGGTCGCGATCTTCTCCGGGATGGCCTGGAGCTCGGCCACCTGCGCGGCGAGCTGGGACTCCGAGAGCGTGCCGCGCACGCGCGCGAGGTGCAGGCCGAACAGGTACAGCGCGGTGATCTGCGCGACGAAGGCCTTGGTCGACGCGACGGCGACCTCCGGCCCCGCGTGCGTGTAGACGGCCGCATCCGACTCGCGCGGGATGGTGGCACCCTGGGTGTTGCACACCGAGATGGCCTTCGCCCCCTGCTCGCGCGCGTACTTCACGGCCATCAGGGTGTCCATGGTCTCGCCCGACTGGCTGATCGAGACGACGAGCGTGCCGTCATCGATCACCGGGTCGCGGTAGCGGAACTCGTGGCTGAGCTCGACCTCGACGGGGATGCGGGCCCACTGCTCGATCGCGTACTTGGCGACCATGCCCGCGTACGCGGCGGTCCCGCACGCGATGACGGTGATGCGCCGGATGGCGCGCAGCGCGTCGTCGCCGAACTCGTCGAGCTCCGGCACCGACACGACGCCGTCGACGATCCGGCCGCGGATCGTGTTCGCCACGGCGTCGGGCTGCTCCGCGACCTCCTTGGCCATGAACGACGACCAGCCGCCCTTCTCGGCCGCCGAGGCGTCCCAGGCTACGTCGAACGGCTCGACCTCGACCGGGTTGCCCTCGAAGTCGGTGACGGTGACCCCGGCAGCCGTGATCGCCACGATCTGGTCCTGCCCGATGGCGACCGCACGCTTCGTGAACTCGACGAAGGCCGCGACATCCGACCCCAGGAAGTTCTCGCCCTCGCCGAGCCCGATGACCAGCGGCGAGTTGCGCCGTGCGCCCACGACGACGCCCGGCTCGTCCTCGTGCACGGCGAGGAGCGTGAACGCCCCCTCGAGGCGGCTCACGGTACGACGGAACGCCTCGCGGAGATCACCGGTCTCGCGGTAGACCTTGCCGAGGAGCACGGCGGCGACCTCGGTGTCGGTCTCGCTCTGGAACTCGAACCCGTCTGCGACGAGCTCGTCCTTCAACTCGGAGAAGTTCTCGATGATGCCGTTGTGGATGAGGGCGAGCTTGTCGTCGTCGGCGAGGTGCGGGTGCGCGTTGCGGTCGGTCGGCCCGCCGTGCGTGGCCCACCTCGTGTGGCCGATGCCGGTGCCGCCGCGGTGGATCGGGTGGCGCTCGAGCTCGTCGGCGAGCACCTGCAGCTTGCCCGCGCGCTTGGCGAACTCGAGGTCGCCCTCGTCATCGACGACGGCGACGCCGGCCGAGTCGTAGCCACGGTATTCCAGACGGCGAAGGCCGCCCATGAGGACGTCGAGGCTGTTGCGCTCTCCGACGTATCCGACGATTCCACACATGCGCTCGATCCTAGCGGCGACCGGATGGGCGAATGCCCGGAGGGTCCTGACGACGCCACTAGACTGTGCCGGTGCCCGATCCGCAGAGCCCGTCGTCGCACACGCCGCACTCCTCGCCCTTCGTCGAACTCGACCGGGCCGACTGGGCGGCGCTGGCCCCGTCGATGCCCTCGCCGCTCCGCGAGACCGAGATCGTGCAGCTCCGCGGGCTCGGCGAGCCGCTCGACCTCAACGAGGTCGCCGAGGTGTACCTGCCGCTCAGCCGCCTGCTCAACCTCTACGTGGGCGGCACGAAGGCGCTGCACGAGGTGACGAGCACGTTCCTGCGCGAACGGTTCGAGTCGACCCCCTTCGTGATCGGCGTCGCCGGTTCGGTCGCGGTCGGCAAGTCGACGATCGCGCGGCTGTTGCGAGAGCTGCTCGCGCGCTGGGAGCACACGCCCCGCGTCGAGCTCGTCACGACCGACGGCTTCCTCTTCCCCAACGCCGAGCTCGCGCGGCGGGGCCTCATGGAGCGCAAGGGCTTCCCCGAGTCGTACGACCGCCGCGCGCTCCTCCGCTTCGTGAGCGAGGTGAAGGCCGGCGCGCCCGAGGTCCGCTCGCCCTTCTACTCCCACCTGGCGTACGACATCGTGCCCGACGCGCAGATCACCGTCCGCCGGCCCGACGTGCTCATCGTCGAGGGCCTGAACGTGCTGCAGCCCCCGGGTCCGGGGCACCGCCTCGCGGTGAGCGACCTGTTCGACTTCACGATCTACGTCGATGCGCGCACGCAGGACATCTCCCGCTGGTACGAGGAGCGGTTCCTCAAGCTCCAGCGCGGGGCGTTCTCGAATCCCCGATCGTACTTCCACCGCTTCGCGAGCCTCACCGAGGACGAGGCGCGCGCGCGTGCGCGTTCGATCTGGCACGCCATCAACGAGCCGAACCTGCTGCAGAACATCCGCCCGACGCGCTCGCGCGCCTCGCTCGTGCTGCGCAAGGGCTCCGACCATGCCGTGCAGAGCGTGCTGCTGCGCAAGCTCTGACGACCCGGCGAGACGCCCGACGCGCCCGGCCGTCGCGTCGGAGTCAGTTGGCGAGGCGCTCGCGCACCACGTCGGCGAGTCGGCCGGCGTGCGCCTCCGCGACCGGCAGCTCGGCGGCCTCGACCATGACCCGCACCATGGGCTCGGTGCCCGACGGCCGCAGCAGCACGCGTCCGGAGTCGCCGAGCTCGTGCTCGGCGCGACGGACCGCCTCCGCGATCTCGGCGTCGTCGTGCAGGGCGTGGTGGTCGACGCCGCGGACGTTGACGAGCACCTGCGGGTACACCGTCATCGCCGAGGCGAGCTCGGCGAGCGACCTGCCGGTCCGCGCCATCTCGGCGACCAGGTGCAGCCCCGTGAGCACGCCGTCGCCGGTCGTGGCGTACTCGGACATGATCACGTGGCCCGACTGCTCGCCGCCGAGGGCGTAGCCGCCCTGGGCGAGCGCCTCGAGCACGTACCGGTCGCCGACCTTGGTCTCGACGACCCGGATGCCGTGCTCGGCCATCGCGCGCTTCAGGCCGAGGTTCGACATCACCGTGACGACGAGGGTGTCGTCGGTCAGGGTGCCGCGCTCCTTCATCGCGAGCGCCAGGATCGCCATGATGCGGTCGCCGTCGATCACGTTGCCGTCGGCGTCGACGGCGAGACACCGGTCGGCGTCGCCGTCGTGCGCGATGCCGACGTCGGCGCCGTGCTCGCGCACGGCGCGCTGCAGCGGTTCGAGGTGGGTCGATCCGACGCCGTCGTTGATGTTCATGCCGTCGGGATCTGCGCCGATGACGACCACCTCGGCACCGGCGTCGCGGAAGGTCTCGGGCGAGACGCCCGCCGCCGCGCCGTGGGCGCAGTCGAGGACGACCTTGATGCCGTCGAGGCGGTTCGGCAGCGTGCCGAGCAGGTGTACGACGTAGCGGTCCTCGGCGTCGGCGAACCGGCGGATCCGGCCGACGCCGTCGCCGGTCGGGGCGAGCTTCTGCCGGCCGAGGAACGACTCGATGCGGTCCTCGACCTCGTCGGGGAGCTTCGTGCCGCCGAACGAGAAGAACTTGATCCCGTTGTCGGGCGCCGGATTGTGCGACGCCGAGATCATCACGCCGAAGTCGGCGCGGATGCTGTCGATGAGGAACGCCGTCGCGGGGGTCGGGATCACGCCCGCGTCGAGCACGTCGACGCCGGAGCTGGCGAGGCCGGCCGACACCGCGGCCGTGAGGAACTCGCCGGAGACGCGCGGGTCGCGCGCGACGACGGCGACGGGACGTCGGCCCGCCGCGCGGAGTTCGTCGGCGTGCCGGCCCTGCGTGAGGACGGCGGCCGCCGCCTGGGCGAGGCCCAGGGCCAGGTCAGCCGTGAGTTCACGGTTGGCCAGGCCCCGGACCCCGTCGGTTCCGAAGAGCCGAGGCATGCCAGGTGCTCTCGCGACTAGCGCTTCGAGAACTGCGGCGCCTTGCGGGCCTTCTTGAGACCAGCCTTCTTGCGCTCGATGACGCGCGCGTCGCGCGTGAGGAAGCCGGCCTTCTTCAGGGTCGGGCGGTTGTTCTCGCGGTCGATCTCGTTGAGCGCGCGCGCGATCGCGAGGCGCAGGGCCCCGGCCTGGCCGGAGGGGCCGCCGCCGGTGATGCGGGCGATCACGTCGTACGAGCCCGAGAGCTCGAGCACGGTGAACGGGTCGGTGATCAGCTGCTGGTGCAGCTTGTTCGGGAAGTAGTCCGCGAACTCACGGCCGTTGACCGTGATGGTCCCGGCGCCCGGTACGACGCGCACGCGGGCGATGGCCTGCTTGCGGCGGCCGACGGCCGCGCCCGAGACGTTCAGGACGGGGCGCGCGGCGGGCGCGGCGGCCGCGGCCGGCGTCTCGGTGGTGTAGCTCTCCGGAGCCTGGTCGATCTGGTCTGCGATCTTCGCCATGGTGATGTCTGAATCCTTCTTCGCGTCGGCGCCGGGGCTTACTGGGCGACCTGGGTGAGGGTGTACGGCTTCGGCTGCTGAGCCGCGTGCGGGTGCTCCGGGCCGGCGTAGACCTTCAGCTTCTTCAGCTGCTGGCGACCGAGCGAGTTCTTCGGGAGCATGCCGCGGATCGCCTTCTCGACGGCGCGGACGGGGTTCTTCTCGAGCAGCTCGGCGTAGCCGACGGCCTTGAGGCCGCCCGGGTAGCCGGAGTGGCGGTAGGCCTTCTTCTGCTCGAGCTTCTGACCGGTCAGGGCGACCTTGCCGGCGTTGACGATGATCACGTGGTCACCGGTGTCGACGTGGCTGGCGAAGGTCGGCTTGTGCTTGCCGCGGAGGATCGCGGCGGCGTGGCTGGCGAGACGGCCGAGCACGACGTCGGTGGCGTCGATGACGACCCAGTCGCGCTGGATCTCGTTCGCCTTCGGGGTGTAGGTGCGCGTCACAGTAGTGCTGCTTTCTGATCGAGTGAGGGGTTCGTGAATCCCGCTCCGGTGGGGGTTCGCCCGCGATGCGGGTCGAACGGCCCCGGTGGAGGGCTCAACATCGGGCACCGACGCAGTCGACGGCACCAAAGGGGAAGTCTAGCCGACCACGCCGTCGACGTGCAATTCGCGCCGTGCGCGGGTCTGCTGCGCCCGCGCCGCGAGCTCCTCGTCGGGCGGGTAGCCGACCTCGGTGAGCGTGAGCCCCTTCGCGGGCAGGACCTTGAACGCGCTCGTGCGCTGCCTCGCGTGCAGGAGCTCGGACGGACCGCCGACGTCGAGGCGCCCCTCGCCCACCGCGAGGCACGCGCCGACGAGCGCGCGGACCATCGAGTGGCAGAACGCGTCGGCCTGCAGCGAGGCGACGAGCACGCCCTCGGCGTCGCGCCGCCACCGGTAGGACTGCAGCGTGCGGATGGTCGTGGCCTCCTCGCGCGGCTTGCAGAACGCCGCGAAGTCGGCGAGGCCGATGAGCGTCTGGGCCGCCACGTCCATGGCCTCGACGTCGAGCTCGCGCGGGTACCAGACGGTGCGGTGCCGCTGCAGCGGGTCGTGCTCGCCGACGGCGTCGGCGACGCGGTACTCGTACCGGCGCCAGATGGCCGAGAACCGCGCATCGAACCCGGGCGGCGCCGGCCGCGCCGCGCGCACGACCACGTCGGAGTCCTGTGCGCCCAGGATGCCGCGGACGCGCCTCGCGAGCACGGCCGCGGGATCGGCCGCCGATCCGCTCGAGGCGTCGCCGCGCCTGGGCCGGGACACCGCCGCGAGCGCCCGCTCCTCGACGTCGAGGTGGGCGACCTGCCGCGCCGCGTGCACGCCCGCGTCGGTGCGCCCGGCCACGACGAGCCGCGGCGCCACGCCCTCGCGGCGGAACAGCGTCGCGAGGGCGGTCTCGAGCACGCCCTGCACGGTGCGCAGCCCGGGCTGACGGCTCCAGCCCGCGAAGTCGGTGCCCTGGTAGGCGAGGTCCAGACGCAGGCGCACGACGGATGGCGCGTCGTCCGCCCCGCCCTCGACGCTCCCGGTCAGCCCATCGTCCACCCGAACAGCCTAGATGCGACGAGGGGCCCCGACGCGTCGCGCGTCGGGGCCCCTCGTGCAGGAAGGCGCGAAGGCTACTTCGCCGCCGCCTCCTCGGTCTCGGCCGACTCCTCGGACGCCTCCGAACCGGCGGCCTCGTCGACCGCGGCCTCGGCCTCGGTGACGACCTCCGGGGTCTCCTCGGCCGCGGCCTCCTCGGCCGGCGCGGCGGGGGCGGCCTCGGCGGCCGGCTTCGCGGCGCGCTTCTTCGGGGTCACGGGCTCGAGGACGAGCTCGATGACGGCCATGGGCGCGTTGTCGCCCTTGCGGTTGCCGATCTTGGTGATGCGGGTGTAGCCGCCCTCACGGTCGGCGACCTGCGGCGCGATCTCCGCGAACAGCTTGTGCACGACCGACTTGTCGCCGATCACGGCGAGCACGCGACGGCGCGCGTGCAGGTCGCCGCGCTTGGCGAAGGTGATCAGGCGCTCGGCCAGCGGACGCAGGCGCTTGGCCTTGGTCTCGGTGGTCGTGATCCGCTCGTGCGTGAACAGCGCGGCGGCGAGGTTCGCGAGCAGCAGGCGCTCGTGCGCGGGTCCGCCTCCGAGGCGGGGGCCCTTCGTGGGCTTCGGCATGGTTCGTTATCTCCAGTGGTGGGGGGTTGGTGCGGCCCGTGGCCTGCTAGTTCTCGTCGTCGAAGCCCGTGTAGAAGTGGGCGCCGTCGAAGCCGGGGACCGAGTCCTTCAGCGACAGGCCCATCTCGGTGAGCTTGTCCTTGACCTCGTCGACCGACTTCTGGCCGAAGTTGCGGATGTTCATCAGCTGCGACTCCGACAGCGCCACGAGCTCGGACACCGTGTTGATGCCCTCGCGCTTGAGGCAGTTGTACGAGCGGACCGACAGGTCGAGGTCCTCGATCGGGATCGAGAGCTCGCTCGAGAGCACGGCGTCGACCGGCGCCGGGCCGATCTCGATGCCCTCCGCGGCCGTGTTGAGCTCGCGCGCGAGGCCGAACAGCTCGGTCAGCGTGCGGCCGGCCGACGCGATCGCGTCGCGCGGCGAGATGGCGGGCTTGGTCTCGACGTCGACCACGAGTCGGTCGAAGTCGGTGCGCTCGCCGGCACGCGTGGCCTCGACGCGGTAGGTGACCTTCAGCACCGGCGAGTAGATCGAGTCGACCGGGATCTGGCCCGCCTCGGAGTACTCGTTGCGGTTCTGCGAGGCGGAGACGTAGCCGCGGCCGCGCTCGATGGTCAGCTCGAGCTCGAACTTCGCCGAGTCGTTGAGGGTCGCGATGACCAGCTCGGGGTTGTGCACCTCGACGCCCGCGGGAGCGGAGATGTCGGCGGCGGTGACCTCACCGGCGCCCTGCTTGCGCAGGTAGGCGGTGATGGGCTCGTCGTGCTCGCTGGAGACGACCAGGTTCTTGATGTTGAGGATGATCTCGGTCACGTCCTCCTTCACACCCGGGACGGTCGAGAACTCGTGGAGCACGCCGTCGATGCGGATGCTCGTCACGGCCGCGCCGGGGATCGAGGAGAGGAGGGTGCGACGGAGGGAGTTGCCCAGGGTGTAACCGAAGCCCGGCTCGAGGGGCTCGATCACGAAACGCGAACGGAACTCCGAGATGTTCTCTTCGGTGAGCGTCGGGCGCTGTGCGATCAGCACGGTGTGATTCCTTTCGGCAGGGTGTCCGCTATATGACACCTGCGAGTTCGAGGATCTTGAGTTGTGAGAGAGAACGTGACCCTGCGGGTCGAGGAGCGTCCGGCGCAGCCGGACGCGTCTCGAGACCGGGATCTCGAGACGGCCTGACGGCCTCCTCGATCCGCAGGACGGAGTGTGCTAGACGCGGCGGCGCTTCGGCGGGCGGCAGCCGTTGTGCGCCTGGGGCGTCACGTCGTTGATGCTGCCGACCTCGAGGCCCGCGGCCTGGAGCGAGCGGATCGCGGTCTCGCGGCCCGAGCCGGGGCCCTTGACGAAGACGTCGACCTTCTTCATGCCGTGCTCCTGCGCCTGGCGCGCGGCCGACTCGGCGGCCAGCTGCGCGGCGAACGGGGTCGACTTGCGCGAGCCCTTGAAGCCGACGCCGCCCGACGAGGCCCAGCTGATCACGGCACCGTTCGTGTCGGTGATCGACACGATGGTGTTGTTGAACGTCGACTTGATGTGGGCCTGGCCCACGGCGATGTTCTTCTTCTCCTTGCGGCGCGGCTTGCGAGTAGCCGCCTTGGGTGCTGCCATGTTCGAAATCTCCTAGATCTTGGCGCGAGCGGTTACTTGCGGCCGGGCTTCTTCTTGCCGGCGACGGTGCGCTTCGGGCCCTTGCGGGTACGAGCGTTGGTCTTGGTGCGCTGACCGCGGACCGGGAGGCCGCGGCGGTGGCGGAGGCCCTCGTAGGAGCCGATCTCGACCTTGCGGCGGATGTCGGCGGCCACCTCGCGGCGGAGGTCGCCCTCGACCTTGTAGGTGCCCTCGATGTGGTCGCGCAGCGCGACGAGCTGGTCGTCGCTGAGGTCCTTCACGCGGATGTCGCCGCTGATGCCGGTGGCCTTCAGCGTCTCGAGCGCGCGGGTGCGACCCACGCCGTAGATGTAGGTCAGTGCGATCTCCACGCGCTTCTCGCGCGGGATGTCGACTCCTGCCAGACGTGCCATGGTGGCGTTCTCCTGTTGAGTGAGTCGGAGGTGTGGAGCACTTCCGGTGCCTCGGCCTCCGTCCGAGGGTGTCCCCCGCGCCTCAGGGGCGCAGGTTCGTGGAAGTGCCGGTATTCGGTTGCGTCGGCGCGGGACTAGCCCTGGCGCTGCTTGTGGCGCGGGTTCTCGCAGATGACCATCACGCGGCCGTGGCGGCGGATGACCTTGCACTTGTCGCAGATGCGCTTGACGCTGGGGTTGACCTTCACAGTCGTGGTTCCTTTTTTCGCTGTCCTCGTACCCGCGGGGTGCCGCGGGCCGTTACTTTCCGAACAGCCCCTACTTGTAGCGGTAGACGATGCGGCCGCGGGTCAGGTCGTACGGGCTCAGCTCCACGATCACGCGGTCCTCGGGGAGGATGCGGATGTAGTGCTGGCGCATCTTTCCGGAGATGTGGGCGAGCACCTTGTGCCCGTTGGTCAGCTCGACCCGGAACATCGCGTTCGGGAGAGCCTCGATGACCGAGCCTTCGATCTCGATGACGCCGTCTTTCTTGGCCATAGCCTCACTATCGCTTGGAGTGTGGGTATTCGGTCTGCGATGATGATGCACGACCTCGACGGGCCCATCGGGCATGCCGAAGCGGGCGTGCAAAACACCAAGGGTCAACTATAGGCGAATCGGGCGTGATTCGCCACTCCGTCCGCGTGTCAGCTTGCGGTGCGGCGGGCGACCGTCTCGACGAGGCGGTCGTGCAGCGGATGGCCCGGCTGGATCTCGCACACCTCGTGCACGATCGCGGCCGCGGCATCCGTTCGCAGCCGCTCCTGCAGTTCCACGCTCTCGGGGTCGGCCGGGACGTCGAACCCCAGCGCGGCCTCGATCGCCCCGAGCAGGCCGTCGACGGGCATCCCGCGCTCGGCGAGCTCGGCGGCGGGCGCGATGAACCGCTCGCGGCGACCCAGCTTGCGCAGCGGCTGGCGTCCGACGCGTTCGACCGTGTCGGGCAGCGCCGCGTTGCGGAACCGCGACAGGATCGTCGCACGGTACGCGGCCTGCTCCTCCTCGGTGAAGCCGTGCTTGGCGACGATGAGCGCCGAGGTCTCCTCCAGCACGCGCCCGACGCGCTCGGCCACCGACGCGTCGGCGAGCGCGTCGGCGATCCGCTCGTGCCCGGCCAGGAAGCCGAAGTACGCGGTCGACGCATGGCCGGTGTTGACGGTGAACAGCTTGCGCTCGATGTACGGCCCGAGCCGCTCGACGAAGTGGGCGCCCGGGATCCGCGGCGGCGCGTCGCCGAACGGCGGCCGCTCGATGGCCCACTCCGAGAACGTCTCGACCGTCACGTCGAGGTGGGCACCCGAGGGCTGGCCGGGGACGATGCGGTCCACGGCGGTGTTCGCGAAGACCGCCCGCCGCTCGAGCTCGATCCACTCGTCGGGACCGGCGAGGCGCTCGGTCTCGGCGCGCAGCATGCTCGTCGCGTCGATCGCGTTCTCGCACGCCATGACCGCGAGCGGCGCCGCCCCGGGCGAGCGGTCGCGCAGCGCCTGCAGCACATGCGGGGCGATGAATCGCAGCACGTTGGGCCCGACGGCCGTGGTGAGCACGTCGGCGTCGGCCAGTTCCGCGGCGAGCGCCGCGGCATCCGCTCGGCTGTCGATGGCCCGGTAGCCGTCGACGACGAGGTCGCGCGCGCCCTCGCCGACCTCGTGCACCGTGTACGAGTCGGATGCGGCGAGGGCGGCGATGAGCTCGGCGTCGACGTCGGCGAACACGACCTCGTAGCCCGCGTCGTGCAGGAGCAGGCCGATGAAGCCGCGTCCGATGTTCCCGGCGCCGAAGTGGACGGCCTTCACGACTCGTTCACCTCGGACAGCAGCGCGTGCAGCTCCTCGCTCGAACCGGCCGCGAGCAGCGTGTTGACCTGGTCCTCGTCGGAGAAGACGATCGCGATCTTGGAGAGGATCTCGAGGTGCTCGTCGCCGAGGCCCGCGATGCCGACGACGAACCGCGCCGGTTCGCCGCCCCAGTCGATGGGCTGCTCGTAGCGCAGCATCGTGAGCGCCGACTTGCGGATGAGGTCCTTCGCCTCGTTCGTGCCGTGCGGGATGGCGAGCCAGTTGCCCATGTACGTCGAGACGGTCGATTCGCGCTCGAGCATCGAGTCGACGTACGCCGCGTCGACGGCGCCGGCGTCGACGAGCACGCGCCCGGCCTCGCGGATCGCCTCGTCGCGGGTCGCGCCGCCCGGCACGATCCGCACGTTCTCGGGCGAGAGGATCTGGTCGGTCATGGGAACTCCTTCTTCGTCGGCGGTTCTCGTGGGTGCTGGGTCGAGGTCTGGTCGGGCGGTCGGGCGGTCGGCCGGTCGGGCGGCCCGGCGCCGGGCGGATGACGCGACCGCCCGGGCCGCGGACGCCGCACGGGGTGTGCCGCGTCGCGACCCGGGCGTCGCGTCATCCGGTGGCGGTCGTCAGCGCTCCTCCCGCTGCGCCTCGATCAGCTCCACGACCTCGTCGTACTTGGGCGAGTTCATGAAATTGTCGACCGAGATGTGGACGGCGTCGGGCGTCTGGTGGCGTGCCCGGTCCGTGAGCTGGTTCTGCGTGATCACGAGGTCGGCCGACGAGTCGAGGGCCGCGATCGCCTTGTTGACGACCGTGACGTCCTCGATCCCCGCCTTCTTGATCTTGTTGCGAAGGACGCTCGCGCCCATCGCGGACGAGCCCATGCCGGCGTCGCAGGCGAACACGACGTTCTTGATCTCCCGCATGGTGCCGGTCGCGGGGCCGCCGAGCCCGCCCGCCTGGGTCGCCGCGCCGCCGCGCAGGTTGGCGAGCGCGTCGGAGCTCTTGCCCTTGGCCGCCTCGGTCTGCGTGATCGCGGCGCCGAACGCGTCATCCGAGACCGCCATCGCCTCGAGGTCGCGCTTGCGCGACGCCCGCAGGATGACGGCGGCGATCGCGAACGTCACCGCGGCCGACAGGACGACCGACAGGATGACGGCGAAGTACGCGCCCGGTGCGGTCTGCAGCAGCACCGCGATGATGCTCCCCGGCGCGGCCGGCGCCCGCAGGGCACCGCCGAGCACCATGTTCGTGGTGACGCCGGTCATGCCGCCCGCGATGAGCGCGAGGATCAGGATCGGCTTCATCAGCGCGAACGGGAAGTACACCTCGTGGATGCCGCCGAAGAACTGGATGACGGCCGCACCGGGGGCCGATGCCCTCGCCGCGCCGATGCCGAAGAACGTGAACGCCAGCAGCAGGCCGACGCCGGGGCCGGGGTTCGCCTCGAGCAGGAACAGGATGGAGGAGCCCTGGTCGGCCGCCTCCGAGAGGCCGAGCGGGGTGAGCACGCCGTGGTTGATGGCGTTGTTCAGGAACAGCACCTTGGCCGGCTCGATGATGATGCTGGTCAGCGGCAGCAGGTTCGTCTCGACGAGCCAGCCCACCGCGGCCGAGAGGGCGTTCATGATGCCGTTCACGAGCCAGGCGACCGGGTAGAAGCCGACGATGGCCATGACGAAGCCCCAGATGCCGGCCGAGAACATGTTGACGAGCATCTCGAAGCCCGCCCGGATCTTGCCCTCCCAGATGGAGTCGATCCGCTTCATCGACCAGGCCGCGAGCGGGCCGAGGATCATCGCGCCGATGAACATGTGGATCTGGCCGAGCTGGTTGTCCTCGGGCAGCGTCGCGTTCACCTGGGCGATCAGGAGGTCGGACCCGGCGATCGCACCGAAGGTCGCGATGCCGCCGACCACGCCGCCGCGCACGCCGTACACCATCGAGCCGCCGGTGTAGCCGATCAGGATCGGCAGCAGGTAATGGATGAACGGGCCGACGATGGTCGCGAGGTCCGCGTTCGGCGTCCACCCGACGGCGATGAAGAACGCGGTGAAGATGCCCCACGCGATGAGCGCGGGGATGTTCGGCATGATCATGCCGCTGAGGAAGGTTCCGAATCTCTGGACGTGGACGCGGGCTCCCCCGGGTCGCTTCGTCTCAGCTGACGTCGTCGTCATGGCTGCCTCCTGGGCTGGTGTGCGTCACGGCACGGTCGTGCCGCTGGGGGTGGGTGCGGATTCGGCGGCCTCACGTGCCGCCTGCTTCGCCTCGGCCGCTCCCTCCGCGACCAGGGCTGCCCGGGCGATGCGCTCGGCATCCTCCCGGGTGTACCGCGCGAGGGAGGCGCGGACGTCTGCGAGTGCCGATGGGGACATCGACAGGCTGGTGGCGCCGAGGCCCACGAGCACCACGGCGAGCAGCGGATCGGCTGCGGCCTCGCCGCAGATGCCGACCGGGCGGCCGTCGGCCCGACCGGCGTCGCCGACGTGCTTGACGAGGTGCAGCACCGACGGGTGCCACGCGTCCTGCAGGTTCGCCACCGTGCCGAGCAGCCGGTCGGCCGCCATCGTGTACTGGGTCAGGTCATTCGTGCCGATCGAGGCGAAGTCGGCGACCTTGAGGATGTGCCCCGCGATCAGCGCGGCCGACGGGGTCTCGACCATGACGCCGGCCACCTTGATGCCGAGCTCGCGGCACAGCGCGGTGAAGTACCGCGTCTCCTCGACCGTCGCGATCATGGGCGCCATCACCCAGAGGTCGGCGTCGGTCGCGGCGTCGGCCGCGGCGAGCGCGGTCAGCTGCTCGCGCAGGATGACCTCCGAGTGCCGGAGGGCCCGGATGCCGCGCAGGCCGAGCGCGGGATTCTCCTCGTGCGCGTCGTTCAGGAACGACAACGGCTTGTCGGCGCCCGCGTCGAGCACGCGCACGACCACCTTCCTGCCCTCGAAGGCCGCGAGCAGGCGCGTGTACTGCTCCTGCTGCTCCGTGACGGACGGCGCGGTGTTCGCGTCGAGGAAGAGGAACTCGGTGCGGAAGAGCCCCACGCCCTCGGCGCCGAGCTCGAGGGCCTCGGCCGCGCCGTCGGCCGAACCGAGGTTCGCCAGCAGCGGGATGGCGGTGCCGTCGGCGAGTGCGCCCGGCGTGATCGGCGCCGCGGCCCGCGCGGCGCGCTCGGCGATGCGCTCGCGCGCCGCGGCGACCTCGTCGGGCGAGGGGGATGCCGTCACGCGGTCGTCCGCCGCGTCGACGATCACGGTGTCGCCGTCGGCGAGGCCGGCGGCGCCGGCTGCACCGACGACCGCGACGATCGACTTCTCGCGCGCGAGGATCGCGGTGTGCGAGGTCGGTCCGCCGTCGATGGTGACCAGGCCGAGCACCTGCGTGAGGTCGAGCAGCGCCGTGTCGGCCGGCGCGAGGTCGCGGGCCACGAGGATGAACGGATGGCCGGGGTTCGGCACTCCGGGAGCGGGCACCTTCAGCAGGTGCGCGACCACGCGCTGCGAGACGTCGTCGAGGTCGGCGGCGCGCTCGCCCATGTACCCGCCCATCGACGCGAGCAGGTCGCGGAACGACGCGAACGCCTCGAACACCGCGCGCTCGGCGGTCTTGCCCGTCGCGAGCCGTGCGACGATGTCGTCGACGAGGGTCGGGTCCTCGGCCATCATGGCCTGCGCCTCGAGCACGTCCTGCGCGGCGCCGCCGGCCTGCCGGCCCTTGCGCTGCAGCTCGTCGGCGACGACGGAGAGCGACGCCCGGGCGCGTTCCTCCTCGCGCGCCGGGTCGAGGTGACTGGGGCGGTCGACCGGCTCCGGCAGCCGTTCGGCCATGCGCACGACCGGTCCGACGGCCACGCCCTGGCCGATCCCCGTGCCTCTGATCTCCATCACTCGCCCCTCCGATTCGATTCGATGGGCGACGGATGCCGCGGGCTACTCGTCGTGGTCGGTGCTGAGCAGCTCGACGAGCTCGTCGAGCACGCGCTGCTCGTCGCCTCCGTCGACGGCCACGGTGACCTCGTCGCCGAAATCGATGCCCTGCGCGATGACCGCGAGGATGCTCGCCGCATTGACGGGAGCACCACCGTTCTTCGCGATGGTGACACTCGATCCCGATGCCGCGGCGGCCTGGGTGAACAGCTTCGCCGGACGGGCGTGCAGCCCGTGCGTCGATCCGACTCGAACAGTGCGCTCCACCATGTCTCCGGCCTCCGTCGCTGGCGTCCGTTCCCGCCTTCACCATAGTGCCGTGCACGCGCGCAGGGAACGGGGTTGCGCGGCGTGGGGGCGTTCACGATCGTGCTCCCGTGATCGCGATCGCGAGGTCGAGCGCCGCGTCGCCGTCCAGCGTGTGGGTCTCGCCGGGCAGCACGGCCAGCGGCACGGATGCCGCGGCGGCCGCCTGCTCGAGGTCCTCGAGCCGCTCGGCGAGGTGGATCCCGACGAGCAGCGCGTCGGCACCGGCGAGCGCCTCGGCGAGCGTCTGCTCGCCGGCGGCGCGCACGTCGACGTCGAGCCCGCGCGTGTCGGCGGCGCGACGGATGCGCAGCGCGGCGAAGGTGCTCGACGCACCCGCTCCGCACACCACGACGATCCGCATCGCCTGCCTCCTCGCCCGGCTTCGCCCGGTCCCCTTCGATCGGTCACGGCGGATGCCGCGATCGAGTCGAGTGTCCTCCCCGGGGCGGCGCGCCCGCCACCAGACGTGCTTCCGCACCCCCGGAAGATCTCCTGCGACCCGCGGCGCGACGGCCCTGGGGGTGGTTGACTGGACGGCACCCGCCCGGCACGGCGCCGTGGCGGCCGAACGGGAGCGAGCGGACGTGCCGGACAAGTGGGAGCGCCTCGTCGAGGTCCTCTCCGCCGAGGACGGGTGGACGACGGCCGCGCGGCTGGCCGAGCGGCTCGGGGTCTCCGACCGGACCGTGCGCAGCTACGTGGCCCGCGCCAACCGCGACGGCGCCGACCTCGTCGAGTCCGGGCCCGACGGGTACCGGCTGGATCGCGACGCCTGGATCCGGCGGATGCGCGAGCGACCCGGCGGCATCGACGCGGGCACGCCCGACGGGCGGCGGGCCCGGCTCATCCGCGACCTCGTCGACGCCCCCGACGGACTCGACGTGCACGAGGTCGCCGCGACCGCGCACGTGAGCGAGTCCACCGTCGAGGCCGACCTCGGCCGCGTGCGCGCGCGGCTGCAGGGCAGCGGCCTCGCGCTCGAACGCGACGGCAGCACCGTGCGCCTGGTCGGGCCCGAGTCCGCCATGCGCCGGCTCGTCGGCGCCCTCGTCCGGGAGGAGGGGCGCCGCGGCATCCGCGACCTGTCGTCGCTGCGAGCCGGCTTCGCGCCGATGGACGGGTTCCGCCGTGCGCTCGTCGACGGGCTCGACGACGCCGGTTACGCGCCCAACGAGTACGCCCTCGACGACGTGCTGCTGCACGTCGCGATCGCGCTCGACCGGGTCGCCCGCGACCGCACGCTCCAAGAGGGCACCGCCGACGCGGGCCACGCGCGCGACGGCGAGCCCGACGATCCGCTCGCGGAACTCGTCGACGATCTCGTCGTGCGCGAGTTCGGCGTGCGGCTCCCGCCCGCCGAGCGCCGCCACCTCGCGCGACTCATCGGCACGCGCGCCGCGACCCGGCGATCCGGCGCGACGCGCGCGGGCGTGCTGCGCGAGATCGTCGCGCGCATCTCCCGCGACTGGCTGGTCGAGCTGGGCGACGACGAGTTCATCGAGCGGCTCGCGCTGCACGTCGACAACCTCGCGGCGCGCGCCGCCGACCGCAGCTACTCGCGCAACCCGCTGACCGCCTCGATCAAGTCCGCCTACCCGCTCATCTACGACCTCGCCGTCTACCTCGCCAGCGAGCTCGCACGCCTCGAGGGGATCACGGTGAACGACGACGAGATCGCCTACCTCGCCATGCACCTCGGCGCGCAGCTCGAGCGCACGCGCGCCCGCGGCGAGGTCGTGCGCGTCGCGGTCGTCGCACCCGGGTACCACGACGCCAGGGCGCTGCTCGTCGAACGCCTCCGCGCACGGCTCGGCGACGAGGTGGAGCTCGCCGTCGGCGACCCGGCCGAGCTCGAGGCGGATGGCGCGGGCGCGGCATCCGACGCCGACCTCGTCGTCGCGGTGCTGCCGCCGCGCACGCCGCTCCCCCACGTCGTGACCGTGGCGCCGATCCCGACCGAGGACGACCTCGAGCGCGTCCGGGCCGAGGTCGTGCGCCTGCGCCGCGGGCGGCGGCGTGCGCGCCTCGCGTCGACCCTGTCGCGCACGATCGGACCCGACCTGTTCGTGCGCGGCGTCGGCGGCCGCGAGCGCGAGGAGGTGATCCGCCTGCTCGGCGAGCGGCTCATCGCCGCCGGCGTCGTCGATGACGAGTACGTGCGCGGCGCGCTCGAGCGCGAGCGGATGTCGTCCACCGCGTTCACCGACCTGCTCGCCGTGCCCCACGCCATGACCATGAGCGCCTCGCGCAGCGCGATCGCCATCGCGATCGACGAGCGGCCCATCGCGTGGGGCGGCGCCGACGTGCACGTCGTCGCGCTGATCGCGTTCGCCGAGGGCGGGCGCGCGGAGTTCCAGGCCGTGTTCGACCAGTTCGTGGAGGCGTTCTCCGAGCCCGAGAACGTGCGGCGCCTCGTGCGCGGCGCGCTCGACTATCCGGGACTGCTCGCCGAGCTGTCGGGCATCATGGCCCCCTGAGCGAGCCCGTCCCGGGCGTCGCGCTCGAGGCCTCAGGCGATCGGCACCGGCACGACCCCGAACGGGGCGAGCCCGGCGGCGCCGCCGTCGGGCGCCGTGAGCACCCAGATGCCGTCGCGGTGCACCGCCACGCTGTGCTCGACGTGCGCGCCGTCGCCGCCGTCGGAGGTCGTGACCGTCCACCCGTCGTCGCGCACGAAGGTCTCGGCCGAGCCCGACGTGATCATCGGCTCGATCGCGACGACCAGCCCGGGCTGCACGCGGGGGCCGCGCCCGCGCACCGCGTGGTTGTACACGGTCGGCTCCTCGTGCATCGCGCGCCCGATCCCGTGCCCGCCGTAGCCCTCGAGGATGCCGTACGGTCCGGAGGCCGCGACCGATTCCTCGATCGCCTCGCCGACCTCGTTGAGGTGCCGTGCCGAGGAGAGCCGGGCGATGCCCGCCCAGAGGGCGAGGTCGGCGGCCTCGGCGAGCTCCTGCCGCGCGCGCACGACCTCGGGACGATCGGGGTCCGGCAGGACGACCGTGAACGCGGCGTCGCCGTTCCATCCGCCCACCTCGGCCCCGCCGTCGACCGACACGATGTCGCCCGGCCGCAACGGCCGTTCGCCCGGGATGCCGTGCACCACGTCGTCGTCGACCGACACGCAGAGCGTGTGGCGGTAGCCGGGGACGAGCGCGAAGTTCGATCGGCCGCCGCGGCCGCGGATCACCGCGTCGGCGACCGCGTCGAGCTCGAGCGGCACCGCGCCGACCACGAGTCGTTCACGCACCGCCGCAAGGGCGCTCGCGGTCGCCTCACCTGCCGCCACCATCGCCCGCAGCTCGGCGGGCGACTTCAGCGGCAGGCGCCGGAACACGGGGGCGCCGGTCAGGCGGGGACGGCCGCCGCGCCGTCGCCGTTGGGCACGAGCCCGCGCTCGGCGAGCGCCGCGAAGATGCGGGCGGTCACCTCGTCGAGGGCGCCCACGCCGTCGACCGGCAGCACGAGGTCGCGTTCGCGGTAGACGTCGAGGATCGGCGCCGTCTCGCGCTCGTAGATCGCGAGGCGGTTCTCGATGACCTCCTCGGTGTCGTCGGTGCGACCCTGGTCGCTCGCGCGCTGGCGAAGTCGCGCGATGCTCTCCTCGCGCGGCACCACGAGCTCGATCACGGCGTCGAGCGACTCGCCGCGGCCCTCGAGGAAGGCATCGAGGTGGTCGACCTGGCCCCGGTTGCGCGGGTACCCGTCGAGCAGGAAGCCGTGCGCCGCGTCGGGCTGCGCCAGGCGGTCGCGCACCAGCTCGCTGGTCAGCTCGTCGGGCACGAGGTGGCCCGCCTCGATGATCTCCTGGACCTGCTTGCCGAGGTCGGTGCCGCCCTTGACGTTCTCGCGGAAGATGTCGCCCGTGGCGACCTGCGGGACGCCGAACGCCTCCGCGACGAGCACGCCCTGCGTGCCCTTGCCCGAGCCCTGCGGGCCGACGATGAGGAAGCGTGCGGAGTTCGTCATCGGAGGAGCCCTTCGTAGTGGCGCTGCTGCAGCTGGGCGTCGATCTGCTTCACGGTCTCGAGGCCGACGCCCACGATGATCAGGATCGAGGCGCCGCCGAACGGGAAGTTCTGGTTCGCGCCGACCGCGGCGAAGAAGATCAGCGGGAGCAGCGCGATGAGGCCGAGGTAGAGCGAGCCGGGCAGCGTCACGCGCGTGAGCACGTAGTCGAGGTACTCGGCGGTCGGGCGTCCGGCGCGGATGCCCGGGATGAACCCGCCGTACTTCTTCATGTTCTCGGCCACCTCGTCGGGGTTGAACGTGATCGCGACGTAGAAGTACGTGAACCCCACGATGAGGAGGAAGTAGATGAGCATGTAGAGCGGGTGGTCGCCCTTGGTCAGGTTGTTCGTGATCCACACGACCCACGGCTGCGGCGTCTCGCCCGCGGCGGGCTGGTTGAACTGCGCGATCAGCGCGGGCAGGTAGAGCAGCGACGAGGCGAAGATGACGGGCACGACGCCGGCCATGTTGACCTTGATCGGGATGTAGGTGTTGTTGCCGCCGTACGTGCGCCGGCCGACCATGCGCTTGGCGTACTGCACCGGGATGCGGCGCTGCGACTGCTCGACGAACACGACCGCCACGACGATCAGCAGGCCGATCGCGAGCACCACGGCGAAGACGTCCCAGCCGCGCGAGATGCCGATCGCCCAGAGCGAGCCCGGGAAGGTCGCCGCGATCGAGGTGAAGATGAGCAGCGACATGCCGTTGCCGATGCCGCGCTCGGTGATGAGCTCGCCCAGCCACATGATGAGGCCGGTGCCGGCGGTCATGGTGACGACCATGAGCATGATCGCGTACCAGGCGTCGTTCGTGATCAGCTGCGAGCACGAGGGGTCGGAGTTCGCCGGGAACAGGGCGCCCGAACGCGCCACCGTGATCAGCGTGGTCGACTGGAGCACGCCGAGCGCGATCGTCAGGTACCGCGTGTACTGCGTGAGCTTGGCCTGGCCGGCCTGGCCCTCCTTGTAGAGGGTCTCGAAGTGCGGGATGACCACGCGCAGCAGCTGCACGATGATCGATGCCGTGATGTACGGCATGATGCCGAGCGCGAAGATCGAGAGCTGGAGCAGCGCGCCGCCCGAGAAGAGGTTGACGAGCTCGTAGAGGCCGGAGGCGCCCTGGTTCGCCGCGAGGCACTGCTGGACGTTGCCGAAGTCCACGAACGGCGCCGGGATGAAGGAGCCGAGTCGGAACAGGGCGACGATGCCCAGCGTGAACCCGATCTTCCGGCGAAGGTCGGGGGTGCGGAAGATCCGCCCGATGGCGTTGAACACTCGTCCTCCTGTTGCTCCGTCGTGGAGTCAGTCCATATGCGGCTCGAGCCTGTCGAGACCCCCGTGAATCATACGCGAGGTCCCGACAGGCTCGAACTCGGGTGGGTTGCTGCGGCCTACTTGACCGAACCGCCCGCGGCGACGATCTTCTGCTCGGCGGAGCCGGAGACCTTGTCGACCGCGACATTGAGCTTGACCTGGATGTCGCCGTTGCCGAGCACCTTGACGCGCTCGTTCTTGCGGACGGCGCCCTTGGCCACCAGGTCGTCGACGGTCACGTCGCCGCCCTTGGGGTAGAGCTCGGCGAGCTTGTCCAGGTTGACCACCTGGTACTCGACGCGGAACGGGTTCTTGAAGCCGCGCAGCTTCGGCGCACGCATGTGGTACGGAAGCTGGCCGCCCTCGAACCCGGGCCGGATGTTGTTGCGGGCCTTCGAGCCCTTGGTGCCGCGACCGGCGGTCTTGCCCTTCGAACCCTCACCGCGTCCGACGCGGGTCTTGTCCTTCTTGGCACCGGGCGCCGGGCGCAGGTGGTGCACCTTCAGCACGGGCTCGCGCACGACGTCGGCCTCGGCCTTCTTGGCCGGAGCCTTCTTCGCCGGAGCCTTCTTCGCCGGCGCCTTCTCGGCAGCGGCGTCGTCGGCCTTCGCGGCGGCGGCCTTGGCCGGCGCCTTCTTCGCGGGAGCCTTCTCGGCCTTCTCAGCCGCCGGCTTCGCGGCCGCCTTCTTCGCGGGAGCCTTCTTGGGGGTCTCCTCGGCGACGGCGGCCTTCTTCTCGTTCTCTGCCATTAGTCGATCTCCTCAACCTTCACGAGGTGGGCGACCGTCTTGACGTAGCCGCGGTTCTGCGGCGTGTCGTCGCGGACGACGGAGTCGCCGATGCGCTTCAGTCCGAGGCTGCGCAGCGTGTCGCGCTGGTTCTGCTTCTCGCTCACCTTGGACTTGATCTGGGTCACCTTCAGCTGCTTGGCCATCAGGCACCTGCCTTCGCTGCTGCGGCGGCCTCGGCCGCCTGGGCCTCCGCACGCAGGAGACGGGCCGGGGCGACCTCGTCGTAGTCGAGACCACGACGGGCGGCGACGGCGCGCGGCTCCTCGAGCTGCTTGAGCGCCTCGACCGTGGCGTGCACGATGTTGATGGTGTTCGACGAGCCGAGCGACTTGCTCAGCACGTCGTGGATGCCGGCGCACTCGAGCACGGCGCGGACCGGACCACCGGCGATGACACCGGTACCGGGGCCGGCCGGACGCAGGAGCACGACACCGGCCGCGGCCTCGCCCTGCACCGGGTGCGGGATCGACGAGCCGACGCGGGGGACGCGGAAGAAGTTCTTCTTCGCCTCCTCGACGCCCTTCGAGATCGCGGTCGGCACCTCGCGGGCCTTGCCGTAGCCGACGCCGACGAGTCCGTTGCCGTCGCCCACGACGACCAGCGCCGTGAAGCTGAAGCGGCGACCGCCCTTGACGACCTTCGACACCCGGTTGATGGTGACGACGCGCTCGAGGAACTGGCTCTTCTCGGCGTCGCGGTCGCGACGATCGCGGCCCTGGCCGCGGTCGCGGCCGCCGCGGCGGCCTTCGCGCTCGTTGCGCTGCGGCTCGGACGACGCTGCCGTCTCGACGGGTGCCTCTGCGGTCACCTCGGTCTCCTTCACAGTGCCACTTTCGTTAGTAGGTGCAGTGCTCACAGGTTCAGCCCTGCCTCTCGCGCTCCATCGGCGATCGCAGCGACACGACCGGCGTACTTGTTGCCGCCGCGGTCGAACACGACCGACTCGATGCCGGCCTGCTTGGCACGCTCGGCGACGAGCTCGCCGACCTTCTTGGCCTTGGCGGTCTTGTCACCCTCGAACGCGCGGAGGTCGGCCTCCATGGTCGAGGCGGAGGCCACGGTGCGGCCCTTGCTGTCGTCGACGACCTGCACGAAGACGTGGCGGGCCGAACGCGTCACGACGAGACGGGGGCGCAGCTCGGTGCCGACGACCTTCTTGCGGAGCCGGGTGTGGCGGCGCGAACGCGCAGCCGACTTGCTCTTGACGGCCATGATTACTTACCAGCCTTTCCGGCCTTGCGACGCACGACCTCGCCGGCGTAGCGGATGCCCTTGCCCTTGTAGGGCTCGGGCTTCTTGATCTTGCGGATGTTGGCGGCGGTCTCGCCGACGGCCTGCTTCGAGATGCCCGAGACCGTGAGCTTGTTGTTGCCCTCGACGGTCAGCGTGATGCCGGCCGGCGGTTCGACGGTGACCGGGTGCGAGAAGCCGAGCGCGAACTCGACCGCGCTGCCCTTCTGCGCGACGCGGTAGCCCGTGCCGACGATCTCGAGGCCCTTGGAGTAGCCCTGGGTCACGCCGAGGATGTCGTTGGCGATGAGGGTCCGCGTGAGGCCGTGGAGCGAACGCGACGCGCGCTCGTCGTCGGGGCGCGTGACGAGGACCTGGTTGTCCTCGACGGCGACCTCGATCGGGGCGGCCACGGTGAGCGAGAGCTCGCCCTTCGGGCCCTTCACGGTGACCGCGCGGCCGTCGACCTTCACGTCGACGCCGGCGGGGATGTCGATGGGGAGTCGTCCGATTCGTGACATGGATCTACCACACGTAGGCGAGGACTTCCCCACCCACGCCCTTCTTCTCGGCCTGGCGGTCGGTGAGCAGACCGCTGGAAGTGGACAGGATCGCGACGCCGAGGCCGCCGAGCACCTTGGGGATCTCGGTCGACTTCGCGTAGACGCGCAGGCCGGGCTTCGACACGCGCTTGATGCCCGCGATCGAACGCTCGCGGTTGGGGCCGAACTTGAGCTTCAGCGTGAGGGTCGTGCCGACGCGCGCGTCGGTCACCTCGAAGTCCGCGATGTAGCCCTCGTTCTTCAGGATCTCGGCGATGTGCGCCTTGAGCTTGGAGTTGGGCATCGACACGGAGTCGTGGTGCGCCGAGTTGGCGTTGCGCAGGCGCGTCAGCATGTCAGCGACCGGGTCGGTCATCGTCATGACGAGTGTTTCCTAACGTTCACCAGGTTTCAGGACCCGTTCCACGGGGACTGACCTGTGGTGGTGGCGGCACGCGGATGCGAACCGCCGGATGCCGGTGCCGGCGGAGCCTCGGATGCCTCCGAGACCCGCCGGCGCTGGCACAAACTCGTAGAGTCTACTACGAACTACTGGGCGGACTCGTTCGACTTGAACGGGAAGCCGAGCGCCTTGAGCAGCGCGCGACCCTCGTCGTCGGTCTTGGCGGTGGTCACCACGGTGATGTCCATGCCGCGGACGCGGTCGATCTTGTCCTGGTCGATCTCGTGGAACACGGACTGCTCCGTGAGGCCGAACGTGTAGTTGCCGTTGCCGTCGAACTGCGCGTCCGAGAGGCCGCGGAAGTCGCGGATGCGGGGCAGCGCGAGCGAGAGCAGGCGGTCGAGGAACTCCCACATGCGGTCGCCGCGGAGCGTCACGTGGGCGCCAATGGGCTGGCCCTCGCGGAGCTTGAACTGGGCGATCGACTTGCGGGCCTTGGTGACCTGCGGCTTCTGGCCGGTGATGCGGGTGAGGTCGGCGATGGCGCCGTCGATGACCTTGCCGTCGCGCGCGGCCTCGCCGACACCCATGTTGACCACGATCTTCACGAGACCCGGCACCTGGTGCGGGTTGGCGTAGCCGTTCGCCTCGGTGAGGGACTTGGTGATCTCGTTCTTGTACTTCTGCTTGAGGCGCGGCTGGATCTTGCCAGCCGGCGCAGCAGTCGCGGTGTCAGTCATTACAGGTCCTTACCTGACTTCTTGGCGTAGCGGACGCGGACCGTCTTCTCGACGCCGTCCTTGGTGACCGTCTCGGTGCGGAAGCCCACGCGGGTCGGCTTCTTCGTCTCGGGGTCGACGAGCGCGACGTTCGACACGTGGATCGGGGCCTCGTGGGTCTCGATGCCGCCGGTCTTGGTGCCGCGCTGCGTCTGGCCGACGCGCACGTGCTTGGTGACGTAGTTCACGCCCTCCACGACGACGCGGTTCTGGTCGACGAGCACCTCGATGACCTTGCCCTGCTTGCCGCGGTCTCCGCCGCGGGCCTGGCTGCGGCCCGAGATGACCTGGACCAGGTCGCCCTTCTTGATGTTCGCCATGGTTACAGCACCTCCGGCGCCAGCGAGATGATCTTCATGAACTTCTTGTCGCGGAGCTCCCGGCCGACCGGCCCGAAGATGCGGGTGCCACGGGGGTCACCGTCGTTCTTGAGGATCACCGCGGCGTTCTCGTCGAACTTGATGTAGGAGCCGTCGGGACGACGGGTCTCCTTCACGGTGCGGACGACGACGGCCTTGACCACGTCGCCCTTCTTCACGTTGCCACCGGGGATGGCGTCCTTGACCGTGGCGACGATCACGTCGCCCAGGCCCGCGTACCGGCGGTTCGATCCGCCGAGCACGCGGATCGTGAGCAGCTCCTTGGCACCCGTGTTGTCGGCGACCTTGAGCCGGGATTCCTGCTGAATCACTTCGTACTCCTTCTGAGAGGCAAGCCCGGGGGCTTACTTGGCCTTCTCGACGATCTCGACGAGGCGCCACCGCTTGGTGGCGCTGAGCGGGCGGGTCTCGGAGATCACGACGAGGTCGCCGATACCGGCGGTGTTCTGCTCGTCGTGCGCCTTGACCTTGGACGTGCGGCGGATGACCTTGCCGTACAGCGGGTGCTTCACGCGGTCCTCGACCTCGACGACGATGGTCTTGTCCATCTTGTCGCTGACGACGTAGCCGCGACGGACCTTGCGGTAGCCGCGCGCGTCGGCGTCCCGGACGTCGTTCTCGGCGGACTCGTGGCCCTTCGTCTCCTTGGCGGTTGCCATGACTAGGCCTCCTTCGTCTCGGCCTCGGCTGCCTCATCGGCGGCCTTGGCCTTCTTGGTCTTCTTGGCGGGCGCGGCGGGTGCCTCGACCGGAGCCGGCGTCGCGCGGATGCCGAGCTCGCGCTCACGGATGACCGTGTAGATGCGGGCGATGTCGCGCTTGACGGCCTTGAGGCGGCCGTGGCTCTCGAGCTGGCCGGTGGCCGACTGGAAGCGCAGGTTGAACAGCTCCTCCTTGGCCTTCTTCAGCTCGTCGACGAGACGATCGTCCTCGAAGGTGTCGAGCTCGACGATAGCGAGCTCCTTGGAACCGACGGCCATTATGCGTCGCCCTCCTCGCGCTTGATGATGCGTGCCTTGAGGGGCAGCTTGTGGATGGCACGGGTCATGGCCTCGCGAGCGAGTTCCTCGGAGACGCCCGAGACCTCGAAGAGGACGCGACCCGGCTTGACGTTGGCGACCCACCACTCGGGCGAACCCTTACCGGAACCCATGCGGGTCTCGGCCGGCTTCTTCGTGAGCGGACGGTCGGGGTAGATGTTGATCCACACCTTGCCGCCGCGCTTGATGTGACGCGTCATCGCGATACGAGCGGACTCGATCTGACGGTTGGTCACGTACGCGGGGGTCAGGGCCTGGATGCCGAACTCGCCGAAGGAGACCTTCGTGCCGCCGGTGGCCTGGCCCGAACGGCCGGGGTGGTGCTGCTTGCGGTGCTTGACTCGACGGGGAATCAACATGGTTATGCCTCAACTCCTGCGGTCACCGGCTCCTGCGAACGCGGCGCACGGCGGGGACGGTCATTGCGGTCACGCGACGGCTTCTGCGAGGCCTGCTCGCGGGCGAGCTCCTTGTTGGTGATGTCGCCCTTGTAGATCCAGACCTTCACGCCGATGCGGCCGAAGGTGGTCTTGGCCTCGTAGAAGCCGTAGTCGATGTTCGCGCGGAGCGTGTGCAGGGGCACGCGGCCCTCGCGGTAGAACTCCGAGCGGCTCATCTCCGCGCCGCCGAGACGGCCCGACACCTGGATGCGGACGCCCTTGGCGCCGGCGCGCTGCGCGCCCTGCAGGCCCTTGCGCATCGCGCGGCGGAACGCCACGCGAGCGGAGAGCTGCTCGGCGATGCCCTGCGCGACGAGCTGGGCGTCGGCCTCGGGGTTCTTCACCTCGAGGATGTTGAGCTGGATCTGCTTGCCGGTGAGCTTCTCGAGGTCGGCGCGGATGCGCTCGGCCTCGGCGCCGCGGCGGCCGATCACGATGCCGGGACGCGCCGTGTGGATGTCCACTCGGACGCGGTCGCGGGTGCGCTCGATCTCGATGCGGGACACGCCCGCGCGATCGAGCGACGTCTGGAGCAGGCGACGGATCTTGACGTCCTCGGCGAGGTAGTCGGCGTAGCGCTGTCCGGGCTTCGTCGAGTCGGAGAACCACCGCGACACGTGGTCGGTGGTGATGCCGAGACGGAAGCCGTACGGGTTGACCTTCTGACCCATTACTTCGTACCCTCCTCGGGCGTGCCGAGCACGATGGTGATGTGGCTCGTGCGCTTGTTGATGCGGAAGGCACGGCCCTGCGCGCGCGGCTGGAATCGCTTGAGGGTCGTGCCCTCGTCGACGAACGCCGTCTTCACGTACAGGTCCTGCTCGTCCAGGTAGGTGTTCGTGGCGTCGGCCTTGACGCGAGCGTTCGCGATGGCCGAGGCGACGAGCTTGTACACCGGCTCGCTCGCACCCTGGGGGGCGAACTTCAGGATGGCGAGCGCCTCCTGAGCCTGCTTGCCGCGGATCAGGTTGACGACGCGGCGAGCCTTCATGGGGGTGACGCGGATGTGTCGCACGCGGGCGATCGACTCCACCATTTCTTCCTCCTTCACACCACCGCGACTAGCGGCGGCGGCCCTTCTTGTCGTCCTTCACGTGTCCACGGAAGGTGCGGGTGGGGGCGAACTCGCCGAGCTTGTGGCCCACCATGGTCTCGGTGACGAACACCGGGATGTGCTTGCGGCCGTCGTGCACGGCGATCGTGTGGCCGAGCATGGCCGGGATGATCATCGAGCGACGCGACCAGGTCTTGATGACGTTCTTGCTGCCGGCTTCGTTCTGCGTGACGACCTTGCGAAGCAGGTGCTCGTCGACGAAGGGGCCCTTCTTGAGACTGCGAGGCATCTTCTCTTACTCCTACTTGCGCTTCTTGCCGACGGTGCGACGACGGACGATGAGCTTGTCGCTCTCCTTGTTGGGGCGACGGGTGCGGCCCTCGGGCTGACCCCACGGGCTCACCGGGTGACGACCACCGGAGGTCTTGCCCTCACCACCACCGTGCGGGTGGTCGATCGGGTTCATCGCGACACCGCGGACGGTCGGGCGCACGCCCTTCCAGCGCTTGCGGCCGGCCTTGCCCCAGTTGATGTTCGACTGCTCGGCGTTGCCGACCTCGCCGACGGTCGCGCGGCAGCGCGCGTCGACGTTGCGGATCTCGCCCGACGGCAGGCGGAGCTGCGCGTAGGGGCCGTCCTTCGCGACCAGGCGGACGGAGGCGCCGGCCGAGCGCGCGAGCTTCGCGCCGCCACCGGGGCGCAGCTCGATGGCGTGCACGACGGTACCGGTCGGGATGTTGCGCAGCGGCAGGTTGTTGCCGGGCTTGATGTCGGCGTTGGGGCCCGACTCGATCGGGTCGCCCTGCTTGAGCTTGTCGGGGGCGATGATGTAGCGCTTGGTGCCGTCCACGAAGTGCAGCAGCGCGATGCGCGCGGTGCGGTTCGGGTCGTACTCGATGTGCGCGACCTTGGCGGGCACGCCGTCCTTGTCGTTGCGACGGAAGTCGATGACGCGGTACTGGCGCTTGTGGCCGCCGCCGACGTGGCGGGTGGTGATGCGGCCCTGGTTGTTGCGGCCACCGGACTTCGAGAGCGGGCGGAGCAGCGACTTCTCGGGCGTCGAGCGCGTGATCTCGGCGAAGTCGGCGACCGACGAACCGCGACGGCCCGGCGTCGTGGGCTTGTACTTGCGAATAGCCATAGTGAGTTTCCTCTGCTCCTTAGCCGACAGCCGTGAAGATGTCGATCGAGCCGGACTTGAGGGTGACGATCGCGCGCTTGGTGTCCTTGCGCTTGCCCATGCCGAAGCGGGTGCGACGCGTCTTGCCCTGGCGGTTCAGGGTGTTGATCGAGGCGACCTGGACGTTGAAGATCTTCTCGATCGCGAGCTTGATCTCGGTCTTGTTCGCGCGGGGGTCCACGATGAACGTGTACTTGCCCTCGTCGATCAGGTTGTAGCTCTTCTCCGAGACCACCGGCGCGATGATGATGTCGCGGGGGTCCTTGTTGTGCGCGGCGCTCATGCGGAGACCTCTTCCTTCTTCGCCTGCTTCGCGGCGATGAACGCCTCGAGCGCGGCCTTGCTGAAGACGATGTCGTCGGAGACGAGCACGTCGTAGGCGTTCAGCTGGTCGACCGGCAGCACGTGCACGGCCTCGATGTTGCGCACGGCGCGCTCCGAGAGCTCCTCGCCGCGCGCGAGCACGACCAGGTAGTGCTTGGCCGGCGCGATGCCCGCGAGCAGCGCCACGGCGTCCTTGGTCTTCGGGGCGTCGCCGGCGGCGAACGCCTCGACCGCGTGGATGCGGCCGCCGCGAGCGCGGTCGGAGAGCGCGCCCAGCAGGGCGGCGGCGATCATCTTCTTGGGGGTGCGCTGCGAGTAGTCGCGCGGCTGCGGGCCGTGGACGACGCCACCGCCGGTCATGTGCGGCGCGCGGATCGAGCCCTGGCGGGCGCGGCCCGTGCCCTTCTGCTTGAAGGGCTTGCGGCCGGCGCCGGAGACCTCGCCGCGGGTCTTGGTCTTGTGCGTGCCCTGGCGCGCGGCGGCGAGCTGGGCGACGACGACCTGGTGGATCAGCGGCACGTTGGTCTGCACGTCGAAGAGCTCGGCGGGCAGCTCGATCGAGCCGGACTTCTTGCCGGTGACGTCGAGGACGTCGATGGTGTCAACGGTCGCCATGTCAGGCTCCCTTCACAGCGTTGCGGACGAACACGAGACGGCCGCGCGCACCGGGGACGGCGCCCTTGACGAGCAGCAGGCCCTTCTCGGCGTCGACCGCGTGCACGCGGAGGTTCAGGACGGTGACGCGCTCGCCGCCCATGCGGCCGGCCATGCGCATGCCCTTGAAGACGCGGCTCGGGGTCGACGAGGCGCCGATCGAACCGGGCTTGCGGTGGTTGCGGTGGGCACCGTGCGAGGCGGAGACGCCCGCGAAGTTGTGGCGCTTCATGACACCGGCGAAGCCCTTGCCCTTGCTCGTGCCGACGACGTCGACGAGCTGGCCGGCCTCGAAGGTGCCGTCCACGGTGAGCTCCTGGCCGAGCGAGTACTCGGCGGCGTCGGCCGTGCGCACCTCGGTGACGTGGCGGCGCGGGGTCACGCCGGCGGCGTCGAAGTGGCCGGTGAGCGGCTTGGTGACCTTGCGCGGGTCGATGGCGCCCGCGGCGATCTGGACGGCCGAGTAGCCGTCCTTCTCGGCGGTGCGCAGCTGGGTGACCACGTTGGGGGCGATCTCGATGACGGTGACCGGGATGAGCTTGTTGTTCTCGTCCCACACCTGGGTCATGCCGAGCTTGGTGCCCAGCAGGCCCTTTACGTTCTTGGCAGTGGTGGACATGTCGTACCTCAGAGCTTGATCTCGATGTTGACGTCGGCCGGGAGGTCGAGACGCATGAGCGAGTCGACGGCCTTGGGCGTCGGGTCCACGATGTCGATCAGGCGCTTGTGGGTGCGCATCTCGAAGTGCTCGCGGCTGTCCTTGTACTTGTGCGGCGAGCGGATGACGCACACCACGTTCTTCTCGGTCGGAAGCGGCACGGGGCCGACGACCGTGGCGCCCGCGCGGGTCACCGTGTCGACGATCTTGCGCGCCGAGGTGTCGATGACCTCGTGGTCATACGACTTCAGTCGAATGCGGATCTTCTGTCCCGCCATTGCTGACTCTCTCTCTGTCAAGGCGTCTTACCCCTTCCGAGGGCATCGGACGCCGCGTAGCCACTTCGTGTGAAGCACCACTGTTCTTCTGTCAAAGGCCGGTGATCGAGCCTGTCGAAACCACCGCGCTGCGGTGACCTCGACACGCTCGACCTTCGAGCCCCAACCGGCCCCCGCGCTCGGGCGTGTCGCACTCGCGGAAACGGGCATGGGTGACCCATGCTCGAATCAGGTGTCGGTTGTGTGTTCTCCTGCCTGCGGCCTAGCCTGACCCGGACGGCTCCGTGGGAGGTTCCGGTGGCTATGCACTGCCTGGCAGTGATTCGAACGGCACGCAGCAGGGCACGCCGTTCGAAATGTTGAACTAGAAGAGTTTGCCATACGCGCAGGGTCCATGCAACCCGGGCGTGTCGCGCGCGCGGGTCTCCCCGCAACCTCCCAGTCAAGCGGATGCCGCGACGTCCGCGCACGTGATGGAATCGACCGACGGACCGACCGAGGGAGACGCCATGACCGACCAGACCACGGACCACGCCCACGCCGTGAGCGAGCGGATCGGACCGGGCAGCGTCTCGGTCGTCCGGACGGCGCCGCGGCGATACGAGGGCCTGAACGAGCGTGGTGCGACCGTGCAGATCGGGGGCACGGAGCTCGAGGGCGAGCACTTCACGCCCGGCGAGCTGCTGAAGCTCGCGCTCGCCGGCTGCGTCGCGCTGAGCGTCGACCGCGTCACCGCGCGCCGCCTCGGCGACGACTTCGCCATGACCGTCTGGGCGCACGGCCGCTCCGACGAGGAGTCCAACCGCTACCAGCACATCGAGGAGGAGGTCATCGTCGACCTGTCGGTGCTCGACCCGGCCGACCGCGACAAGCTCGTCGGCATCATGGGCCGCGCCATCGAGAAGGGCTGCACGGTCGGCCGCAGCGTCGAGGGCGCCATCGACGTCGACACCGACATCGACGGCACGCGCGTCGAGGCGCACTGACCGCGCCGGCCCCGGATACGACGAAGGGGCCGGGCCCGAGGGCCCGACCCCTTCAGAAGGTCGCGATCGCGAAGACTACTTGAGGATCTTCGTGACGGTACCGGCGCCGACCGTGCGGCCACCCTCGCGGATGGCGAAGCCGAGGCCCTCCTCCATGGCGATCGGCTGGATGAGCTCGACCGTCATGTCGGTGGTGTCGCCGGGCATGACCATCTCGGTGCCCTCGGGCAGCGTGATGACGCCGGTGACGTCGGTGGTGCGGAAGTAGAACTGCGGACGGTAGTTCGCGTAGAACGGGTTGTGACGCCCGCCCTCCTCCTTGGAGAGGATGTACGCGGTGCCCTCGAAGTTCGTGTGCGGGGTGACCGAGCCGGGGGCCACGACGACCTGGCCGCGCTCGACGTCCTCGCGCTTGGTGCCGCGGAGCAGGAGACCGCAGTTCTCGCCGGCCCAGGCCTCGTCGAGCTGCTTGTGGAACATCTCGATGCCCGTGACGGTGGTCTTCTGCGTCGGGCGGATGCCGACGATCTCGACCTCGGAGTTGATCTTCAGCGTGCCGCGCTCGGCGCGACCCGTGACGACCGTGCCACGACCGGTGATGGTGAAGACGTCCTCGATGGGCATGAGGAACGGCTTGTCCTTGTCGCGCACCGGGTCCGGGATCGACTCGTCCACGGCCTCCATGAGGTCGAGGATCGACTGCGTCCACTTCTCGTCGCCCTCGAGCGCCTTGAGGCCCGAGACGCGGACGACCGGAGCGTCGTCGCCGGGGAAGCCCTGCGAGGAGAGGAGCTCGCGCACCTCGAGCTCGACGAGCTCCAGGATCTCCTCGTCGTCGACCATGTCGGCCTTGTTCAGCGCGACGAGCAGGTAGGGCACGCCGACCTGCTTGGCGAGCAGCACGTGCTCGCGCGTCTGCGCCATGGGGCCGTCGGTCGCCGCGACCACGAGGATCGCGCCGTCCATCTGGGCCGCACCGGTGATCATGTTCTTGATGTAGTCGGCGTGACCCGGGGCGTCGACGTGCGCGTAGTGGCGCTTCGGCGTCTCGTACTCGACGTGCGAGATGTTGATCGTGATGCCGCGCTGGCGCTCCTCGGGAGCCGAGTCGATCGACGCGAAGTCGCGCTGCACGTTGGTGGCCGACGGGTACTTGTCGGCGAGCACCTTCGAGATCGCCGCGGTGAGCGTCGTCTTGCCGTGGTCGACGTGACCGATCGTACCGATGTTGACGTGCGGCTTGGTCCGCTCGAACTTGGCCTTAGCCACTGTGGGTCCTCCTCAGGATCCGTGTAGCAGCACCGGGCGCCGGATTGCGACCGGTGAGCTACGGGGGTTGTGTTGTTATGTTACGCGAACCTGTCGGCTCGTGCGTTCGGGCGCTACTCGCCCTTGTTCTTCTGGACGATCTCGTCGGCCACGGCCTTCGGGACCTCCGCGTAGCTCTCGAACTCCATCGAGTACACGGCGCGGCCCGAGGTCTTGGACCGCAGGTCGCCGATGTAGCCGAACATCTCCGAGAGCGGGACGTGCGCACGCACGACCTTCACGCCGGCGGCGTCCTCCATGGACTGGATCTGGCCGCGGCGCGAGTTCAGGTCGCCGATGACGTCGCCCATGTACTCCTCGGGAGTACGGACCTCGACGGCCATCAGCGGCTCGAGCAGGACGGGGTTCGCCTTCCGAGCGGCCTCCTTGAAGCCCATCGAACCGGCGATCTTGAACGCCATCTCCGAGGAGTCGACGTCGTGGGCGGCGCCGTCGAGCAGGATGCCCTTGACGCCGACCATCGGGTAGCCGGCCAGGATGCCGTACTGCATGGCGTCCTGGAAGCCGGCGTCGACCGAGGGGATGTACTCGCGCGGAACGCGGCCACCCGTGACCTTGTTCTCGAACTCGTAGGTCTTGTCGCCCTCGACCGCGAGCGGCTCGAGCGCGAACTGGATCTTCGCGAACTGGCCCGACCCACCGGTCTGCTTCTTGTGCGTGTAGTCGTGCTTCTCGACCGCGCGCTTGATGGTCTCGCGGTAGGCGACCTGCGGCTTGCCGACGTTCGCCTCGACCTTGAACTCGCGCTTCATGCGGTCCACGAGGATGTCGAGGTGCAGCTCGCCCATTCCCTTGATGACCGTCTGGCCGGTCTCCTGGTTGAGCTCGGTGCGGAAGGTCGGGTCCTCCTCGGCGAGCTTCTGGATCGCCGTGCCGAGCTTCTCCTGGTCGGCCTTGGTCTTCGGCTCGATGGCGACCTCGATGACGGGCTCGGGGAAGGTCATCGACTCGAGGACCACCTGGTTGTCCGGGTCGCACAGGGTGTCGCCGGTGGTGGTGTCCTTCAGGCCGATGACGGCGTAGATGTTGCCCGCGGTGACCGAGTCGACCGGGTTCTCCTTGTTGGCGTGCATCTGGAAGATCTTCCCGATGCGCTCCTTCTTGCCCTTGGTCGAGTTGATGACCTGGGCGCCGGAGTCGAGGCGGCCCGAGTACACGCGCACGTAGGTGAGGCGACCGAAGAACGGGTGCACCGCGACCTTGAACGCGAGCGCGGAGAACGGCTCGGTCGCGTCGGCGTGGCGCTCGATGATCTTCTCCTCGTCGCGCACGTCGTGGCCCTGCACGGGCGGCACGTCGAGCGGCGACGGCAGGTAGTCGATGACCGCATCGAGCATGGGCTGCACGCCGCGGTTCTTGAACGCCGAGCCGCACAGCACGGGGTAGATCTCGGAGTTGGTCGTGAGCTTGCGGATCGCGCCCTTGATCTCGGCGACCGTGAGCTCCTCGCCGCCGAAGAACTTCTCGAGCAGCTCGTCGCTGGTCTCGGCGACGGTCTCGAGCAGCTGCTGGCGGTACTCCTCGGCCTTGTCCTTGAGGTCGGCCGGGATCTCCTGGACCTCGTACTTGGCGCCCATGGTCACGTCGCCCTTGGCGTCGCCGGGCCACACGAGCGCGCGCATCTCGACGAGGTCGATGACGCCGATGAAGTCGTTTTCGGCACCGATCGGCAGCTGCAGCACGAGGGGCTTCGCGCCGAGTCGGTTGACGATGGTGTCGACCGTGAAGTAGAAGTCGGCCCCGAGCTTGTCCATCTTGTTGACGAAGCAGATGCGGGGGACGTTGTACTTGTCGGCCTGGCGCCACACGGTCTCGGACTGGGGCTCCACGCCCTCCTTGCCGTCGAACACGGCGACCGCGCCGTCGAGCACGCGCAGCGAGCGCTCCACCTCGACGGTGAAGTCGACGTGGCCGGGCGTGTCGATGATGTTGATCTGGTTCTTGTTCCAGAAGCAGGTCACGGCGGCCGACGTGATCGTGATGCCGCGCTCCTTCTCCTGCTCCATCCAGTCGGTGGTCGAGGCGCCGTCGTGCGTCTCGCCGATCTTGTGGTTGACGCCCGTGTAGAACAGGATGCGCTCGGTGGTGGTGGTCTTGCCGGCATCGATGTGCGCCATGATGCCGATGTTGCGGACCTTGCTCAGGTCGGTGAGCACGTCAAGTGCCACGGGGTTCCTCCGAATGGTCGGGAAGGTGTGAGTGAGGGGGGAGCGGATGCCGCGTGGCGTCCGCGAGCGCACGGCCCGCGGCATCCGCTCGGGCCGCTACCAGCGGTAGTGGGCGAAGGCGCGGTTCGACTCGGCCATCTTGTGGGTGTCCTCGCGGCGCTTGACCGCGGCACCGAGGCCGTTCGACGCGTCGAGGATCTCGTTGGTGAGACGCTCGGTCATGGTCTTCTCGCGGCGGGCCTTGGCGTAGCTGGTGAGCCAGCGCAGCGCCAGGGTGTTCGCGCGGTGGGGCTTGACCTCGACGGGGACCTGGTAGGTCGAGCCGCCGACGCGGCGCGACCGGACCTCGAGGGTCGGGCGCACGTTGTCGAGGGCCTTCTTGAGGGTGGCGACGGCGTCCTGGCCGGACTTGTTCGCGACGTTCTCGAGCGCCTCGTAGACGATGCGCTGCGCGAGGTCCTTCTTGCCGTCGATCAGGATCTTGTTGACGAGCTGGCTGACGACCGGCGAGCCGTAGACGGGGTCGGCGACGACGGGGCGCTTCGGAGCGGGTCCCTTGCGAGGCATTACTTCTTCTCCATCTTCGCGCCGTAGCGGCTGCGGGCCTGCTTGCGGTTCTTCACGGCCTGCGTGTCGAGCGCGCCGCGGATGATCTTGTAGCGCACGCCGGGGAGGTCCTTCACACGACCGCCGCGGACGAGCACCATCGAGTGCTCCTGCAGGTTGTGGCCCTCACCGGGGATGTAGGCCGTGACCTCGGTGCCGTTCGAGAGCTTCACGCGGGCGACCTTGCGCAGCGCCGAGTTCGGCTTCTTGGGGGTGGTGGTGTACACGCGGGTGCACACGCCGCGCTGCTGGGGGTTGGCCTTCAGGGCGGGCGCCTTGGTCTTGGTGACCTTGGGCGAGCGACCCTTGCGGACCAACTGCTGAATGGTTGGCACTGCTTCTCCTCGTTGGTGCTGCACGGTGACAGCGCTGATGGATTTCACATCACGACCCACCGGCACCGCCGAGCGGCGGAGCCTGTTCGTGGTGGGTATGCCGTGGGGGCGGCCGGGTCGATGGCGATCCCGCGCCCTGTGTGTACGTCTGTGAGAACCCGCGCCCCGCCCCCGGCATTCCGCGGGCACGACGCGAGCGCGCGGCAAAGCGCACACCCGGTCAATGGTAATCCGGCGTCACGATGCGGTCAAATGGGCGGATGCCTCGAGCCTACGCCGCGGGCGAACGGCGCCGAGGGCTCAGCCGGGCCAGCCGGGCGCGTCGAGCTCGCGGTCGAGGTCGGCGAGCAGGTCGGCGACCTGCGGCTCGACGTGGCGCTCGACCGCCGCGGCGATCCGGGACCGGTGGTGCGCGAGTTCGACGCAGATGCGGCGGCCCAGCTGTTTGGCGAACTCGTCGGCCAGGCGCACCTCCTCGCGGAGCGCCTCCTTCTCCTGCGGCGTGAACGGACGCGGCGCGGGCTCGGCGGACTCGGCCGCGGCATCCGCCTCGAGGCCCTGCAGCGTGAACAGGAACGGTTGCCCGGGCGTCGGCTCCGGGTCGAGATCGAGGCCGAGGAACTCCGGGTCCAGTCCCTCCCCCGCACGGTACGGCCGGCGCGCCTTGCGGTCCTCGGCGAGCCGGATCTCGCGGTGCAGCATGGGCAGGTTGCGCGCGGTGTAGTCGTCGACCGCCGCGTCGATGATGCCCTTCATGCGCATCGAGAACGCGTGCTGGACCGGGTGCGGCACGTCGACGTCGAGCCCGGCCGCGGCGAGGATCGGCGAGCCGAAGCACCGCGTGCAGAGGCGCACTCGACCGCGGTGCGTGCCCGGCCGCCATCGCGGAAGCCACGCGAGCCAGCGGTCGACCTCGTGGCTCACCCGGGCCTCGACCGATCCCTCCACGCGGTTCACCCTACTGCGGGCCCGGCGCGGCCGGGCGCAGGCGGCGAACGGATGTCACGACGAGCCCGGTCGCGTCACTCCTCGTCGTCGCGCTCCCACGGCCATCGCGGCCGCTCGACGCCGCCGCGCTGCGCCCGTGCGGTGACCGCGGCCAGCAGCGCGACGAGCGCCGCGGAGACGGGGATGATGAGGCCGAATCCCACGGTCATGAACGAGAGCGCGAAGATCAGGGCGGCCAGCAGCGTGCCGGTCGCGGCCGCGTACGCGACGGTGGCCGCGAGGACGCCCGCGGCCCACGTGACGACGAGGGCGAGCCCGGCGAGCGACCAGGGCCGGACGCCGCGATCCAGGGCGACGCCGAGCAGCAGGAGCAGCGCGAGGACCGCCGCCCCGATCGTGATCGGGCCGACCAGCCGGCCCGCGGCCGGGTCGGCGATGGGCTCGGCGTCGGCGAACAGGCTCACGAGCCCGAACGCCGCGACCACGAGCGCGACCTCGAGCGCGGCCGCGAATCCCGCGACGGCCCATGCATTGCCCGAGTTCGTCGCCACGCCCCGAGCCTACGCCGGTCCGCGGCGGGCCCGGCTGCGTTCGTGCGCCCACGCCCAGCGGCCGAGGCCGCCCGGCGGCACGGCCGCCGCGTCGCGGCGCGTGTCCTCGTCGATGGCGCCCGACGCGACCAGGCGGTCGAGCGCATCCTCGCGGTCACGGTCGAGCCGCGACCGCAGCTCGGGCGGCAGCGCCTCCACGAGGCGTCGAAGCCGGTCGGCGGCGCCCTCGCTCCCCCCGTGCGGCGCCGCGGTGCGCGCCCGGCGACGCTCGAGCACGAGCCAGGCCACGAGCACCACGGTCATGGCCGCGGCGGAGAACGCCGCGGGCCACGCGAGCGGCTCCGGCCGCTGGAGGGCGATCAACGCCGCGAACGTCGCGCCGAGCGCGGAGAACGGGACGGCGACGGCACCGAGGAGCAGCCCGGTCGCCGACTCGACGGGCGCGCCGCGCCGCGCGCGGCGCAGCTGGACCAGCCGCCCCGCGACCTGCGCGAGCGAGAGGGCGATCGTCGCCGCGAGCGGACCAGTGAGCGACTGGTCGAGGCGGATCGCGGCGATGAGCATCCCCGGCACCACGAACGGCACGAGCGCGAGGGCGAACGCGCCGGCTCCCACCCACGCCGACCGGCGACCGGGCGGCGGCGCGTCCAGCTCGGCATTCACGGCCTCCCACGCCTCGATGAGTTCCGGAGCGGCGGCGAGCTGGGCGCGCTCGAGGCGGCGCCAGTCGAGGGCGTCCTGCCCCGCCGCGACCGCTTCGGCGTGCCCGACGGCCGACGACGGCACCGGCCGGGGAGCGGCGCCGTGCGTGGCGGCCGGACGGTCGGCGTCGTTCATTCGGCGAACCGCAGGGTCTCGGCCGCCGCGCGCAGCGGTGCGTGGAGCAGGCCGACCATCGTGGTCGTCGTGGGCGACGACGTCAGGCGCACCGACCCTCGCGGACCGGACAGCAGGCAGCCGACGCCGGCCACGGGCGGCTCCCCGGGTGCCGACGGCAGGACGAACGCGGAGATCACGCCGCCCCCGACGCCGGGCGCCTCGATCGGGTCGACGCTCGGCGGAATGGCCAGCGGGATGCCGCCGACCAGCTCGCGGACGGGGTCGTCGCCGGAGCGCAGCGGCGGCGCGATCTCGACGTGGACCAGCACGGCATCCGGCCGGGGCGCCGGCCAGAACAGCAGCCCGAACACGGCGGCCGGGACGAGCGAGTCGACGGCGCCGGCCGCGATCGCGTCGACGGCGACGCGCTCGTCCTCGTCGGCGTCGGGCCGCACCGACCGGTACCGTTCGACGATGCCGCGCTCCCAGGCGACGCGGTCGGCGAACCCCGGCGCGGGGAAGGCCGCAGGCAGGTGGGCCCAGAACCGCTCGTCGAGGTCGATGTCGAGCCTCATGCGCGGCGCCACGAGAACGTGCTCACGATCGCGTCGCTGAGCTCGAGCATGCGCTCGACGACCGGCCGCCACGATTCGTCGGGGTCGTCGGCGGGGTGCACGGCGACCGCGGTGAACTGGAGGGCGTGCGTGCGCCGATCGGGGAACGGCGTGAGGTAGGCCGCGGTGCGCTGCCCGACGGTCGCGGTGCCGACGGCCATCGTCGACTCCCGCTCCCAGCGGACGAACCGCTTGTCGCCGTGCAGCGGAGTCGCGCCGCCGCGGATGAGCTCCGCGACGACGCCGTCGAGGGTGCCGCCGCCGGGCGCCGTGCGCACCGCGGCCGTGATCGACATCGGCAGGACGAGCTCGTCGGCCCACCCCTGCACCTGCAGGTACAGGCGGTGCGTGTTCGCGGAGCGCAGTCCGGCGAACGCCCGCCCGCTGAGCGCGCGGAGCTGCGCGTACAGGTCGGGCCGGTGCTGGTCGCGCAGGCGCGCGGCGGCGAGATCGACCAGGGCGCGCTCGGACTCGACGGAGGCGTCGTGCTCCTCCCAGCCGGACGGGAGCACGAGGGCGTACTCCGGCACGGCGCGCTGTGCGCCGAGGAGTTCGTCTCGGAGGGTCATCGATCGGTCCGCCTCGGGTTCGGTTCGAAGTCTCACGCGGCGAGCTGCGCTTCCCAGGTCTCCACGTCGTCGGTGAAGAGGTCGCCGATCGCGTCGGCGATCCCCATGCCCGCGGCGACCGGTGAGTTCACCACCCAACCGTAATGCCCGAGGACGTGCCCCGCGGCACCCCACCCGCTGGAGAGGAGCCGCTCGGACTCGTCGCCGAACCCGATGCCCATGAGGCGCGCCGCCATGTCGGCCGTCGAGTGGCCGCCGCGCATCGCCGCGGTGAACGACGTGAACGGGCTCGCCTGGAAGACCCGGCTGGTGGCGTAGACGTCAGGGAAGCGCGTGATCGCGTTGGAGATCGTGGACCGCCCGGCGGCCGTTCCGAGGCCGCCGACCATGTCGTCGAGGAAGCCCGTCATGCCGGGCTTGAACCCGCCCGCGAACTTGGCGATGCTGCCGAACGGGATGACGCCGACGATCGCGACGCCCAGCTCCAACCATCCGGCGTCACCACGGGACTTCTGGTAGATCGTGAGCAGGAGGGTCGTCACGGCGACGATGGCGCCGAGGGCCGCGATGATCGGCCCGCCGATGACGAAGGCGAGGACCGCGAGCACGATGCCCGCCCACTGCAGCACGACGAGGACGCCGGCCACGACGCCGTCGACGTCGTCCCAGAACCCGTCGGAGATCCCGCCGTCGGTCGCCTCGCGCAGCCCGTCGGCGGCGGTCTCGAACGCCTGCTCCCAGGTCTCGTACTGCGTGTCGAAGGCACGCGCCTCGGCGACGAAGTCGTCGTAGGCGTCGTCGGCGCGCCCTCGGGCGAGGGTCACCTCGCGTTCGTGGGCCTCCTGCTCGGGACTCGGCCCGCCGTCGACGCCCGCCGTCGGGACCACCGGGCCGGACAGGGGGTCGTCGAGCCGCTGGAACGCGGCCTGCGCGGCGAGGTAGTCGTCCCACGCCTCCCGGCAGCGCGGGACGATCAGGCGCATCTGCTCCTGCACCTCGGCGAGCGCGTCGGCGTAGCCGACCAGCGCCGACCCGGAGGGCCGGTAGCGCTGACCGGCGAGCTTGAGCTCCTCGTCGATCTCGCCGATCACCTCCTTGATCTTCTCGATCGAGAGGCCGTGCTGCGGCACGCCGCCGTCGGCGATCGCGCGGAGCACGCCGGCGGCGCCGACCATCTGGTCGCCGAGCTCCTCGACCTCGCGCCCGCGCGCCTTGATGCTCGATGCGTTGCCGGTGACCACTGAGATCTCGTGTCCGGCGGGTGAGCGATCCATCGTTGCCTCTCGTGCTCGTGCTGATCGCCCGGGTCAGGCCCGGGGCATGGTGTCGACTTCGTTCGCCTCGACGGCGAGTTGCCTGGATGCCTCGGCGTCCCACTCCGCCCAGGCCTTGCCGGTCGCCTCGACGCGCTCCTGGATCTTCATGAGGTCCTCCTTGAGCGCGGCGCGGCGGTCGTCCCAGCCGTCCTCGAACTCCTCGGCGGCCTCGCGAAGGCGGTCCTTGCCGTAGGGATCGCCGATCGCGTCCTCCAGGGCGGAGGCGCGCTGCTCGGCCTTCTCGAGCTCCACGATGATCTGCTTCAGGGATCCGTTGAGCTCGTTGAGCACGCCGTACTCGATCAGCACGTCGGTCACTGCGTTCTCCTCGCTGCGCGATGGTGAGGTGCCGGCCCTGCCGGCGCGGACGACGCGGCGGGAGGGACTCGCCCTCCCGCCGCGCGGGGATCAGCGACCGGCGAGCTGCTGGTCGAGGTCCTGGATCGCCTGCATCATGCCGCGCAGGGCCTCGCCCATCTCGCCGATGCCGTCGACCGCGTTCTTCAGGCCCGTGGTCAGCTCCTCGTAGCCCTGACCGAACTTGCCGGACGCGTGCTGCGTCTTGAAGTCGTTGCCGAGGAGCGAGTCGACCGAGCTCTTGAGCTGGTCGAGCTGCGACTGGATGTCGTCACGCGCGTCGCTCAGCTTGGTGGCCATCGCTTCCATCTCGCCGTAGGAGGCGCCGAAATCCGCCATCGTGGATCCTTCCTGAGAGTTCGACCGGACCCACGTCCGGGCCGGTGTCCTTCACGATACGGATCCGGACGTGGCCATCACATGGGGAGCGGTACCCACCCGCCGGCCCACGGACGGGCTCACTCGGCGAGCGGGAGGTGCACGGTCGCGGTGCGCCCGTTCTGCACGAAGATGCCTCGGCCCTCGGGGAAGTCCGAGCGCTTGACCTTCGGGAAGGGCGTCTTGAAGACCGAGTCCCCGTCGAACGCGTCGGGGCGCAGGGCGACCCCGCGCCGCCCGGCCTTGAAGTCGCCGACGAAGCCGAACCCGCTCGAGAGCGTCGCGACATCCGCATCGCCGACGAGGAAGTGATCGCTGCGGTTCACCGCCTGGAACAGCTCCTTCAGCGGTCGTTCGGCGTCGGAGTCGGCGAACTGCGTGACGTTCTCGACCACGATCACGAGCCGGCCCGGGACGGCGGTGTCGCCCACGACGTCGACCAGCTCCTTCGCGAGCAGCTTCACGGCCTCCACGGTCGTCGCGCTGCGCACCCAGGGCGCATGCTCGGCCAGCTGCGCACGTCGCCCGGCGAGGTGGAACAGGCGCGCGTCGGGATCGAACCGGCGCACCGCGTCGACGACCGTCCGCATCGCGTTCGTCTTGCCGCTCTGCGGCGGCCCGGTGATCGCGAACGTGCCGACGGGTTCGAAGCCGATGGGGCCGAGGGTCTCGTCGGCCAGCCCGAGCACGGGCTCGGCTCCGACCGCGGCGGGAAGCGACGCGGCCCCGAACGACGAGGGCAGCGCCCCGATCGGCGCGACCTCGGCCGCACCGCGGGAACGGAGCTCCCCGGCGAGCCGGTCGAGCGCGCGCGTCTGCTCGGCGACGTTCGACGTGCCGCCCAGGACGGCGATCTGCGTCTCGAGCCCCTCGACGATCGCGCGGCCGGGAACCGAGCGGTCGCCGAGCACATCCTTCGGCACGCCCAGCACCTGGTAGCCCGCCTCGTCGCTCAGGCGCAGCACGACGCGCTTGGTGACGTTGGCGCTCACGGCGGTCGGCACGGCCCCCGCGCGATCCGCCGTCGCCACGACGTGCACGCCGAGCGGCCGGCCCTCGCCGAGGATGCGCATGACCACGTTGTAGAACGGCATGCGCACGGTCGTCGAATCCCATTCGGCCTTGAAGGTCGCGAATCCGTCGATGACGAGCAGCACCCGCGGCTCGTCGAGCCCGCTCAGCTGCCGGTACTCGGTGAGGCTCGCGGCGTTGGCGGCGCTGAACGCGCGCGCCCGACGGTCGAGGAGCTCGTTCAGCGTGCGCAGCAGGCGCTGGATCCGTTCGGGATCGTCGCCCGGCACGATCGAGCCGACGTGCGGGAGGGCCTCGAGCGAGCGCAGCGCGCCGGCCCCGAAGTCCAGCCCGAACACCTCGGCGGAACCGAGCTCGGGCCGCATCCCGATCGCGATGGCGAGGCTGCGCAGCAGGGTCGACTTGCCCGACCCGCTCGTGCCGTACACGAGCATCGCGCCGTCGCGGTCGGGGACGAACGACATCGGCGTCTGCAGCTGCCGCTCGGGGACGTCCGCGACACCGAACACGACGTCGGCGTCGCCGTGGTGCGGCAGGGACTCGATCGGCACCGCCGTCGCGAGCTCGTCGAGCCAGGGACGGCGCGGCCGGGGGATGCCCGCGGCGCCGGCGGCCGCGATGAAGGTGCGCACCATCCGCTTCTGGTCGTTGGGTCCCGGATCGCCCGCGTGCGCGTCGTCGTCGTCGCGGGCGCCCTCGCGCTCCCACACGACCGTCGAGCCGAACCGGAGCTCTGCGAGGCGGACGTCGGCCACGTCGGGCTCCTCGCTCGTCCAGCCGCCGGCGTAGGCGGACTGGAACGGGACGAGACGCCCGGGCCCCGTCTTCGCGATCCCGCGCCCGGGGATCGACGGGTCGAACCCGGCCGCGACCGCGTCGCCCACCACGTCCCGCGAGTCGGACTCGTCGGCCATGCGCAGCGCGACGCGCAGGTTCGTGTTCGCGCGCAGGTTGTCCTTGATCACGCCCGCGGGCCGCTGGGTGGCCATGATCAGGTGGATGCCGAGCGACCGGCCGCGCTGCGCGATGTCCACGACGCCGTCGACGAACTCGGGCACGTCGCCCGCGAGCGCCGCGAACTCGTCGATCACGATGACCAGCGCGGGAGGCGTCTCGGGATCCTGCCGCTTCTCCAGCTCGAGCAGGTCCTTGGCCTTCTTGCGGTTGAACAGGTGCTCGCGGTGGTGCAGCTCGGCGCGCAGGCTCGTGAGCGCGCGGCGCACGAGGTGCGGGCTGAGGTCGGTCACGAGGCCGACGCAGTGGGGCAGGTCGACGCAGTCGGCGAACGCCGAGCCGCCCTTGTAGTCCACGAACAGGAACGTGACCCGGTCGGGGCTGTACTCCGCCGCCATCCCGAGCACCCATGCCTGCAGGAACTCGGACTTGCCGGCGCCCGTGGTGCCGCCCACGAGCGCGTGCGGCCCCTGCGTGCGCAGGTCGAGCGTCATCGCGTCGGGGCTGCCCTGGCCCACGAAGGCCTTGAGGGTGCCCGCGCGCTTGAGCCGCGGCAGCTTGGCGCCCGACCGGTCGACGACCGAGGCGTTCTGGCGCCAGCGTTCGACGACGGCGTCGGCGTCGCGGGCCATCTCGTCGCCGATCAGCGAGAGCATCGACACGGTCCGCGGCAGGTCGCTGGAGTCCTGCACGACCGTGCTCGCGTCGACCACGGGCGCGAGCCGCCGCGCGAAGACCTCGGCGTAGCGCATCGAGACCCCCTCGACCGCGACCTCCGGGTACTCGGTGCCCGATCGTACGACGCCGACGCGCGCGTGCTCGAGCCCGTCGGTCACGTCGACGTACGTGCGGCACGCGGCCGGCAGCGACGCGACGGTCGGTCCGACGAACAGCGCGTGGATGCCGACCTCGGCGCCGCGCTCGATGAGCTGCACGAGCCGCGGCCGGTCGACCGGCGCGTCGGCGGACACGATGAGGATGAGCGCCGAGTCGGGCCGGGGCTCGTCGCGGGCGCCGCCGGGCGTGCCGACCTTGGAGCCGCGGGCCATCGACGTGTCGTCGTCGGCGAGGGGTCCCCGCCGCACGGGCGACTCCTGCAGCCGCGCGAGGATGAGCTCCTCGAGCGCGCTCAGGAGGGCCGCGCCCGCGGAGGGACTGTCGGCCAGGGCCGCGCCGCCGACGGGATTGCGGTCGCCCGAGGTGTGCGGCAGCCACTTCAGCCAATCGAGTTCGCGGCTCCACGCGGGGTCGACGATGGCGGCGGCCACCACGTCGTTGGGCGCGTGCAGCCCGAACAACTGCACCGCGAGGCCTCGCAGCGCATCGGCCGCGAGGTTCGCCGGACCGGCGATGCCGAGCGCCCCCGAGCTGGAGAGCACCTCCATGATCGGCACGTCGTCGATCTCGCGCGAGCGCTCGCGCAGCACGTCGACCTGCCTGGCGTACTTCGCGATGCCCGGCAGCGACGCCTGCGGCTCGCGCACCGAGTTGCGCGAACGCGCCCGGCCGACGCCCAGCCGAACCGCGAGGAAGTTCCAGTGCTCGGGTCGGCGGGTCCACAGCAGCGGTCCGAGGCGCATCGCCTGCTCGTACACCGTCGCGACGGGCGGGGTCTCGTCGTGCCGCCGTTCGCGTTCGATCCGGCGCTCGCGCTCGAGCGTCTCCTCGAGCTGCTCGAGCTGAACCTCGAAGGTCTCGATCTCCTGCTGGAGCTTCTTGCCGCTGCCCATGCGCGAGCCGAGGAAGTTGGCGACGAGCATGACGGGCGTGAGCGCCACGATCAGCAGCGACGCCGGCCGGCCCGTGATCGCGAAGATGCCGAGGCCCATGAGCACCGGCGAGGCGAGCATCGGCCACGGGAAGAGCCGGGGGTTCTCCTCGCTCGGGACGCGCGGCTCGGCGTAGGCGGTGCCCGCGTACCGGGCCTCGACGCGCGGCGACCGGTTGAACATGAGCGCGCCGCCGCGCTCGAGCACGGGGTCGGCCGCGGCATCCGTGCCCGCCAGCATGCTGAAGGAGACGACGGTGTCGCCGATCGTGACCGCGACGCCCGGGAGGGCCCGCACGCGCGTGACGAGGCCGCCGTCGACGACCAGGCCGTTGGCCGAGTTGAGGTCGACGAGCTCGACGCCCTGGTCGACCTCGACGCGCGCGTGCCGCTTCGAGACGAGCGGGTCGGCGAGTACCACGTCGGCGTCGGCGGCCCGCCCGATCACCCCGTGGCCGCGTCGCAGCGGGTACTCGCGGCCCGCATCGGGGCCCGAGTGCACGTGCATGACCGCGACGGGGGCGTCGCCCATCGTCGCGCGCGCGGCGGGCGCGACCACCGCCGCGTTGAAGCCGGAGCCGATGGGCGCGTCGGCCGCGAGCGTGGCGGGATCGAGGACGACGGGTTCCGACGAGGTCGGCGGCGCCACCGCGAGCGTCAGCGGGCCGTCGTGGCGGGGCAGGTGCGCGGCCGCGGGGTCGGTCTCGGCCACGGCGCGCGCGAGGTCGCCGACCGTCGCCGTGGCATCCGCCGTGACGACGACGTCGACGCCGGGCCCGCTCTGCCGTCGCAGTCCGAGCTTGAGCTTCACGAGCGCACCCCCTCGACGCGGAACTCCAGGCCGCCGAGCCGGACGGTCGCGCCGGCCGGGACCGCGTGCCGCACGCCGGGCTCGAGCACCTGCACGGCGCCGTCGGCCGCGACGATGCCGGTGCCGTTGCTCGACCAGCGGTCGACCACGTGCACGCCGCGCGCGCCGACCTCGACGGCCGCGTGCGTCTTCGAGAGGCCCATCGAGTCGTCGGCGAGGGGCAGGAGCATCGCGTCGGCCGGATCGCCCTCCGCTCGCGCGGGGCTGCGTCCGAGCAGGATGGTGCCGGATGCCGCGTGCCGCGCGCCGTCGGCGAACACGAGCACGGCCGACGGCCGGGTGCCGGCGCGCGGCTCCTCGATCGCGGGCGCCGCGCCGGGAGCGACGACCGCGTCGGAGGCGCGTGCGGAGGCAGGCGGCGGCGCGGACGCGAGCGGCGGCGGCGACCATGCGCCCGCCTCCGCCCCGGATGCCGGCACGGCCGAGGCGGTCGCGACCACGCCCGAGCTCGATCGTGCCGCGGGGATGAATGTGCGCTCGTCGATCGCGCGGTCGGTCGCGAGCGAGGGCAGCGCCGGGCGCTCCGCGTGGGGGCTCGCCTCTGCCTGGCGACGCGCGTGCCGGAGCGCCTTCGCGTCGAACGGGTCGAGCGCGTGCCGCGCGTCGACGACCCAGCACCGGCCGATGCGGTCGAGCCAGCTCCTCCCCCGGCCCTCCGGATCCCGCGCGCCCGACGCGAAGCACAGGGCCGGGCCGATGAGCGGAAGCACCGCCTGCGCCGACCAGAGCACGAGCGCGCGCAGCGCGACGCGCCAGAACCCGGGGCGGGCGAAGCTCGCGACGTTCACCGAGCGCAGGCCCAGGGACGCCTTGCCGATCGTGACGCCGCGCCGGCCGTGCAGCGCGAGCTGGGTGATGCCGAACGCCGCGAGCAGCACCTGCCCGGCCCCGACGAGCACGAGCGGGCCGACGAGCGCCGCGACGTCGGGTGCGGCGCCGGTCGGGGCGAGCGCGACCGGGACGAGCTGGACCCAGCCGATGACGGCCGGGATCGCGAGCAGCGCCCAGGCCGCGGCATCGAGCGCGAACGCCGCGGCGCGACGCCCGCCCGGGGCCGGCCGCAGGCCGAGGGCGGCGGCGTACGCCGGATCGGGCCGCCCGTCGGGCGCGAGGCCGGGCACCGGCTCGTCGGCGTGCATGGTGATGCTCAAACGGCGCTCCTCGGGTGTGCAGGGTCAGGGAGCCACCCAAGCAGGCCGGGTGTGCTGCGTCGATGGGGAGCGCTCACCATGAGCGCGCCCGGTCATCGAGCGTAGCGAACCGGATGTCTCGATTCAGCGCGTCGACACGGGCTGGGGCCCGGCCGCGAGCTGCCGCTCGTACTCCTCGCGCGCGACGCGGTTGCGCTCGGTCACCGTGCGACCGTGCGCGGCGATCCATCCGCCGAACCAGATCGGCAGCTCGCGCGCGACGATGAACGCGATGATCGCGAACGGGTCGAGCCAGCGCTCGCGCAGGAAGTCGGCCGCCTGCCCGGGCGTGAACTGCCAGGCCGCGACGGTGAGCAGCGCTCCGCCGATGTAGGAGAAGTACACGACGATGCCCACGATCAGGCCGAACACCGCCCAGGCCCACCACGCCGCGCGGTTGAGGATGATCGCGAGCACCGCGAAGGCGAGGAAGAAGAACACGACCGGGATCCAGAAGACCGGCTGCGCGGCGAACTGGCCGAAGACCCGCACGGCCTCGGCCGGGGTGTTCTGCGCGAGGATCACGAGGTAGGAGATGCCCGCGTACAGGAGGCCGAAGAGCGCCGTGGCGATGAGCCCGACGAGCACGCCGAAGCCGCGGTTGCCGCGCATCCGGGGCGCCGGGGGCGCCTGCACGTAGACGGTCTGCGGTGCGGGCGGCGTCGGGGCGGCGGGCGGCGCGGTCGTCGCGGCTGCGCCGACGGCACCGGCCGCGCCGATGGTCTCGGGCACGCCCGTCTCGCGGCGCACCTCGGCGGCCCGCACGGGTTCGGGGCTCGCGGCGACGAGGTCGTCGCGCTGCATCGCGGTGGTGTCGGTGCGGTCGGCGGCGTCGGGGCTCTCGGCCACGACGGGCGGGTGCTCGGTGCGCGCGCGCTCGACGGCCGCATCGAGCTCGGACCGGTCGTGGACGACCGTGTCGCCCTCGGCCGCGGCGGGTGCGGCCTCCTCGGTTCCCGTGAACGCCGCCTCCTGCGGCGGCTCCCCGGCGAGCTCGCTCGGCGCGGGCTCGGGCGGCTCGAGCCGGTCCACGCGGTCGGCATCGGGGGCGGTCGGATCGACCGATCGCTGCGCCTCGAGGGGCTCGTCGGGCACGCCGTCGCCGTCGGCGTCGCGCCGCTCGGGTTCGGAACCGGGAGTCGTGCTGCTCATCGTCCGCTCCTTCCGGGCAGCACCGTCTGCCCGTGGTGCGCTCACTCTAGCAACGGCGATCGGGGCGAGGCGGCATCCGGCGCGGCGCTTCGCGCCCGCTCAGCCGAAGATCTTCGCGATGATGTCGGCGGTGTACCCGGAGACGGCGGGGCCGTCCCACCGGGTCGCGATCCAGAGGCCCTCGCGGAGGAACTGCGACTCGCCCGCGGATCCCGCAGCGCCCTCCCACTCGGCGATGCAGCGGGTCCCGCCGGACTCCTCGTAGCACTCCATGCCGGCCGCCTGGAACGCGGCGATGACCGCGGCCGTCTGGGCCTCATCCACGGCGGCCAGGTTCGTCACGAGGCCCACGGTGCCGTCGCCCGTGTCGGGGGGAAGCCAGCCGCACGCGAGCTGCGACGTCTGCTGCAGCACGGGCAGCGCGGTCGCGTCGCCCGTGCCGAAGAGCGCCGGCGCGCCCTCAGCGGTCGACCACGGCGGGTTCAGCACGTACTCGGGCGCGAACGTCCCCGACCAGTCCGTCGTGTAGATCGCGGTGCAGTCCGTGGGCACGCGCGGGTCGCGCACGGGTTCCGGCTCGGGCAGGGCCACCGGCGTGGGCGCCGCCGCCTCGGCCGGCGACGGGCGCGACTCGGCCGCGGGCTCGGCCGATTCCGGGCTGGGTGCGGGCGCGAGGAGGATGGCGAGCACCACGACGACGGCGATCACCAGCACGGCCGCGGCGGCGATGAGCCAGGTCACGGGCCGGCGAAGGACGGGGACACTCTCGGGCATGTGGACTCCGGGTCGCGGGATCGGGGAGCAAGGACGACCGCCGCGATCCTAGCCGCCCGACCTGAGTGCCGTCACCAGCGGGCGACCGCGATGCCCTCGCCTGCAGGCGGAGACGCCGACGGGCCCCGGGGATGCCGGGGCCCGTCGGAGTCGGCGGGGCGATGCCGGAGCACCGCCCCACCGTGGATCAGCTGTAGTTGCCGGGCGTGAAGTCGTCGCTCGAGAACGAGTCGAAGTCGACGAAGCTCAGGTCGCCCTCGCTGAAGGACGCGTCGTCGGCGAAGATGCGGTTGGGGTACCGCTCGGCCTTCGCCTCCTCGGTCGCCTCCACCGACACGCTCCGGTACTTGGCGAGGCCCGTACCGGCCGGGATCAGCTTTCCGATGATCACGTTCTCCTTGAGGCCGACCAGCGGGTCGGACTTGCCCTCCATGGCGGCCTGCGTGAGCACGCGGGTCGTCTCCTGGAAGGACGCGGCCGACAGCCACGACTCGGTCGCGAGCGAGGCCTTGGTGATGCCCATGACCTCCTGGCGGGCCGAGGCCGTCTTGCGGCCCTCGGTGAGCGCGGCGCGGTTGATCTCGTTGTACCGCGAACGGTCGACGAGCTCACCCGGCAGCAGGTCGGTGTCGCCGTGGTCGACGACCGTGACCTTGCGCAGCATCTGGCGCACGATGACCTCGATGTGCTTGTCGTGGATCGGCACGCCCTGCGAGCGGTACACGTCCTGCACGCCGTTGACCAGGTGCTTCTGCACCTCGCGCACGCCCTTGACCCGGAGGACCTCCTTCGGGTCGACCGTGCCGACGATCAGCTGGTGGCCGAGCTCGACGTGCTGGCCGTCCTCGACGAGCAGCGTCGAGCGCTTGAGCACGTTGTACGCGATCGGCTCGTCGCCGCTGTCGGGCGTGAGGATGACCTTGCGCTGCTTCTCGGTCTCGTCGATCGTGATGCGGCCGGCGGCCTCGGCGATCGGCGACGCGCCCTTGGGGGTGCGGGCCTCGAAGAGCTCCTGCACGCGGGGCAGACCCTGCGTGATGTCGTCGGCCGACGCCGAACCACCGGTGTGGAAGGTGCGCATCGTGAGCTGCGTGCCGGGCTCGCCGATCGACTGGGCGGCGATGATGCCGACCGCCTCGCCGATGTCGACGAGCTTGCCGGTCGCGAGCGAGCGGCCGTAGCACTTGGCGCACACGCCGACCGCGGACTCGCAGGTGAGCACCGAGCGGACCTTGATCGACTCGACGCCCGCCGCGACCAGCTTGTCGATGAGCACGTCGCCCACGTCGTCGCCGGCCTCGGCCACGACCTCGCCCTTGGCGTTCACCGCGTCGGCCGCGAGCGACCGGGCGAACACCGAGTTCTCGACGTTCGGGTCGCGCACGAGCTCGCCCGAGGACGAGACCGTGGCGATCGGCAGCTCGAGACCCTTCGTGGTGCCGCAGTCGTCCTCGCGGATGATGACATCCTGCGAGACGTCGACCAGACGACGGGTCAGGTAGCCCGAGTCGGCCGTGCGGAGCGCGGTGTCGGCGAGGCCCTTGCGGGCACCGTGCGTGGCGATGAAGTACTCCGCCACCGACAGCCCCTCGCGGTACGAGGAGATGATCGGGCGCGGGATGATCTCGCCCTTCGGGTTGTTCACGAGGCCTCGCATACCGGCGATGTTGCGCACCTGCAGCCAGTTGCCTCGAGCGCCCGAGGTCACCATGCGGTTGATGGTGTTGTCGGTCGGGAAGTTCTCCTGCATGGCCTTGGCGACCTCGTCGGTGGCCTTGGTCCAGATCTGGATGAGCTCCTGGCGACGCTCGAGGTCGGTCGTGAGGCCCTTCTCGAACTGCGACTGCACCTTGGCGGCCTGCTTCTCGTACTTCGAGACGATCTCGCCCTTGCTCGGGGGCGTGATGATGTCGGACAGCGCGACGGTCACGCCCGAACGGGTCGCCCAGCGGAAGCCGGCGTCCTTGATGCGGTCGAGCGTCGCGGCCACCTCGGTCTTCGGGTAGCGCTCGGCGAGGTCGTTGACGATCGAGGAGATCTGACCCTTGCCCGCCTGCTGGTTGAAGTACGGGTAGTCCTCGGGCAGCGCCTCGTTGAAGAGCGCGCGGCCGAGGGTGGTCTCGAGCAGGAACGGCTGCCCCTGCACGAAGCCCTCGGGCTCGTCGCCCTCGCGGAAGTGGAGCCCGTCGAGACGGATCTTCACCTTGGCGCCGAGGTCGAGCGCGAGCTCGCCCGGGCGGTTCTGGTCGAACGCGAGGATCGCCTCGGCGATCGACGAGAACGCGCGGCCCTCGCCGGCGGCGCCCGGCTTCTCGGTCGTCAGGTGGTGCAGGCCGATGATCATGTCCTGCGAGGGCAGGGTCACCGGACGGCCGTCCGACGGCTTGAGGATGTTGTTCGACGCCAGCATGAGGATGCGGGCCTCGGCCTGGGCCTCGACCGACAGCGGCAGGTGCACGGCCATCTGGTCGCCGTCGAAGTCCGCGTTGAACGCGGCGCAGACGAGCGGGTGCAGCTGGATGGCCTTGCCCTCGACGAGCTGCGGCTCGAAGGCCTGGATGCCGAGGCGGTGCAGCGTGGGCGCGCGGTTGAGCAGCACGGGGCGCTCGCGGATGATCTCCTCGAGCACGTCCCACACCTGCGGGCGCGACCGCTCGACCATGCGCTTGGCGGCCTTGATGTTCTGCGCGTGGCTCAGGTCGATCAGGCGCTTGATGACGAACGGCTTGAACAGCTCGAGCGCCATCTGCTTGGGCAGGCCGCACTGGTGCAGCTTCAGCTGCGGACCGACGACGATGACCGAACGGCCCGAGTAGTCCACGCGCTTGCCGAGCAGGTTCTGGCGGAAGCGACCCTGCTTGCCCTTGAGCATGTCGCTCAGGGACTTCAGGGCGCGGTTGCCGGTGCCCGTGACGGGGCGGCCGCGGCGGCCGTTGTCGAACAGCGCGTCGACGGCCTCCTGGAGCATGCGCTTCTCGTTGTTCACGATGATCTCGGGCGCGCCGAGGTCGAGCAGGCGACGGAGGCGGTTGTTCCGGTTGATCACGCGACGGTACAGGTCGTTGAGGTCGGAGGTCGCGAAGCGGCCGCCGTCGAGCTGGACCATCGGGCGGAGCTCCGGCGGGATCACGGGGACCACGTCGAGCACCATCGCGGCCGGCGAGTGGCCGGTCTGCAGGAACGAGTTGACGACCTTGAGCCGCTTGATCGCGCGGATCTTCTTCTGGCCCTTGCCCTCGGCGATCTGCAGGTGCAGGTCGTCGGCCTCGGCCTGGAGGTCGAAGGACAGGAGGCGCTTCTTGATCGCCTCGGCGCCCATGTAGGCCTCGAAGTACATGCCGAAGCGGTCCTGCAGCTCCTGGAAGACGGAGTCCTCGGGCTTGAGGTCGCCGACCTTCAGCGTGCGGAAGTCCTCCCAGACGCGCTCGAGGTGCGCGATCTGCTCGTCGGCGGACTTGCGGACGCCGGCCATCTCCTTGTCGGCGGCGGCCTCGGCGCGCTTGCGCTGGTCGGACTTGGCGCCCTCGGCCTCCAGGGCCGCGAGCTCCTCCTCCTTGCGCTTCATGAGGTCGGCGATGCGCGCGTCGCGCTGGTCGCCGATGGTCTTGATCTCGAGCCGGAGCTCGTTCTCGAGACCGGGCATGTCCTGGTGACGGCCGTCCTCGTCCACGTCGATGACCATGTACGCGGCGAAGTAGATGACCTTCTCGAGGTCCTTCGGCGCCATGTCGAGCAGGTAGCCGAGGCGCGAGGGGACGCCCTTGAAGTACCAGATGTGCGTGACGGGCGCGGCGAGCTCGATGTGGCCCATGCGCTCGCGGCGGACCGAGGACTTGGTGACCTCGACACCGCATCGCTCGCACACGATGCCCTTGAAGCGGACGCGCTTGTACTTGCCGCAGGCGCACTCCCAGTCGCGGGAGGGCCCGAAGATCTGCTCGCCGAAGAGCCCGTCCTTCTCGGGCTTCAGCGTGCGGTAGTTGATGGTCTCCGGCTTCTTGACCTCGCCGTAGGACCACTTGCGGATGTCGTCGGCGGTGGCCAGGCCGATGCGGAGCTCATCGAACGTCGTTGCGTCGAGCAATTTCTCTCCTAGTTTCCTGAAGTCTTCGTCTCGTACCTGGCGGATCAGATCTCGTCGATGTTCGACGACTCGAAGCGCGCGGAGATGTTGATGCCGAGCTCCTCCGCTGCGCGGAAGGCCTCGTCATCGGTGTCGCGGAGGCTGACCGCGGTGCCGTCGGCCGAGAGGACCTCGACGTTCAGGCACAGCGACTGCATCTCCTTCATGAGCACCTTGAAGGACTCGGGGATGCCGGGCTCCTGGATGTTCTCGCCCTTGACGATCGCCTCGTACACCTTGACGCGGCCGAGGATGTCGTCGGACTTGATCGTGAGGAGCTCCTGCAGCGCGTAGGCGGCGCCGTAGGCCTCGAGGGCCCACACCTCCATCTCGCCGAATCGCTGACCGCCGAACTGCGCCTTTCCACCGAGCGGCTGCTGGGTGATCATCGAGTACGGGCCCGTCGAACGCGCGTGGATCTTGTCGTCGACGAGGTGGTGCAGCTTCAGGATGTACATGTAGCCCACCGACACGGGGTACGGGAAGGGCTCGCCCGAGCGGCCGTCGAACAGCTGCGTCTTGCCGCTGGAGTCGATCATGCGCTCGCCGTCGCGGTTGGGGAGGGTCGAGTCGAGCAGACCCGCGATCTCCTCCTCGAGCGCACCGTCGAACACGGGCGTCGCGACCTTGGTGCCGGGCGCGGCCTCGCGGGCCTGCTCGGGCAGGCGCTTGGCCCACTCGGGGTTGCCCTCGACCTTCCAGCCCTGCTTGGCGACCCAGCCGAGGTGGGTCTCCAGCACCTGGCCGAAGTTCATTCGACCCGGGATGCCGAGCGGGTTGAGGATCACGTCGACCGGCGTGCCGTCGGCGAGGAACGGCATGTCCTCGACCGGCAGGATCTTCGAGATGACGCCCTTGTTGCCGTGGCGGCCGGCGAGCTTGTCGCCCTCGGTGATCTTGCGCTTCTGGGCGATGTAGACGACCACGCGCTGGTTGACGCCCGAGCCGAGCTCGTCGTCGCCGTCCTGCGCGTCGAACACCTTGACGCCGATGATCGTGCCCTGCTCGCCGTGGGGGACCTTGAGCGACGTGTCGCGCACCTCGCGGCTCTTCTCGTTGAAGATCGCGCGCAGCAGGCGCTCCTCGGCCGAGAGCTCGGTCTCGCCCTTGGGCGTGACCTTGCCGACGAGGATGTCGCCGGGGCGGACCTCGGCGCCGATGCGGATGATGCCGCGCTCGTCGAGGTCGGCGAGCAGGTCGGGGCTCACGTTGGGGAGGTCGCGGGTGATCTCCTCCTTGCCGAGCTTGGTGTCGCGGGCGTCGACCTCGTACTCCTCGATGTGGATCGAGGAGAGGACGTCGTCCTTCACCAGGTTCTGGCTGAGGATGATCGCGTCCTCGAAGTTGTGGCCCTCCCACGGCATGAACGCCACGAGGAGGTTCTTGCCGAGCGCGAGCTCGCCGTTGTCGGTCGCGGGGCCGTCGGCGATGACCTCGCCGGCCTCCACGCGGTCGCCGGCGGACACCACGACGCGGTTGTTGTACGACGTGCCCTGGTTGGAGCGGTCGAACTTGCGCAGGTAGTAGGTCTGCGTGCCGCCCTCGTCGAGCTGGAGCGTGACGGCGTCGGCCGACACCTCGGCGACGACACCGGCCTTCTCGGCGGTGATCACGTCACCGGCGTCGACCGCGGCGTAGCCCTCCATGCCCGTGCCGACGTACGGCGAGTCGCTGCGCAGCAGCGGCACCGCCTGGCGCTGCATGTTGGCGCCCATGAGCGCGCGGTTGGCGTCGTCGTGCTCGAGGAACGGGATGAGCGAGGTCGCGACCGACACCATCTGGCGCGGCGAGACATCCATGTACCCGATCTCGTCGGCGGGGAAGAGGTCGACCTCGCCGCCCTTCTTGCGGGCGAGGACGCGCTCCTCCTGGAAGTGGCCGTCGGCCTTCAGCGGCGCGTTGGCCTGGGCGACGATGTAGTCGTCCTCCTCCATCGCCGTGAGGTAGTCGATCTGCTCGGTGACCTTGCCGTTCACGACCCGGCGGTAGGGCGTCTCGATGAAGCCGAACGAGTTGATGCGCGCGAACGACGCGAGCGAGCCGATGAGGCCGATGTTCGGGCCTTCCGGCGTCTCGATCGGGCACATGCGGCCGTAGTGCGAGGGGTGCACGTCGCGGACCTCGACGCCCGCGCGGTCGCGCGAGAGGCCGCCGGGGCCGAGCGCCGAGAGGCGGCGCTTGTGCGTGAGGCCGGCCAGCGGGTTGTTCTGGTCCATGAACTGCGAGAGCTGCGAGGTGCCGAAGAACTCCTTGATCGCGGCGACGACGGGTCGCACATTGATCAGGGTCTGCGGCGTGATCGCCTCGATGTCCTGCGTGGTCATGCGCTCGCGGACCACGCGCTCCATGCGCGAGAGGCCCGTGCGGACCTGGTTCTGGATCAGCTCGCCCACCGCGCGGATGCGACGGTTGCCGAAGTTGTCGATGTCGTCGACGTCGAGCCGGATCTCGACGGCCTTGCCGCCACGGCGGCCGGGCAGCGTCGGACGGTCCTCGTGCAGGGCGACCAGGTACTTGATCGTGGCGACGATGTCCTGGACCGTGAGCACGGAGTCGGTCAGCGGCGCCTCGAGGCCGAGCTTGTTGTTGATCTTGTAGCGGCCGACCTTGGCGAGGTCGTAGCGCTTGGGGTTGAAGTAGAAGTTGTCGAGGAGCGCACGCGCGGCCTCGGCAGCCACCTGCTCGCCCGGGCGGAGCTTGCGGTAGATGTCCTTGAGGGCCTCTTCCTTCGTGAGGATGTTGTCCTTCTCGAGGGTGAGCGCGATCGACTCGAAGCCGGCGAACTCCTCGAGGATCTCCTCGGAGGTGAGGCCGAGGGCCTTCAGGAACACGGTGACCGACTGCTTGCGCTTGCGGTCGATGCGGACGCCGACCTGGTCGCGCTTGTCGACCTCGAACTCGAGCCAGGCGCCGCGGCTCGGGATGACGCGCGCCGAGTAGATGTCCTTGTCGGAGGTCTTGTCGGGCGTGCGCTCGAAGTAGACGCCGGGCGAGCGGACGAGCTGCGACACGACGACGCGCTCGGTGCCGTTGATGACGAAGGTGCCCTTGGGGGTCATGAGCGGGAAGTCGCCCATGAAGACCGTCTGGGTCTTGATCTCACCCGTGAGGTGGTTCATGAACTCCGCGTTGACGTACAGCGGAGCGGAGTAGGTCTTGCCCTTCTCCTTGCACTCGTCGATGGTGTACTTCGGCGGCTCGAGCTCGGGGTTGGTGAACGAGAGCTGCATGGTCTCGCCGAGGTCCTCGATCGGCGAGATCTCCTCGAAGATCTCCTCCAGGCCGGTGGTCTCGGGCAGGTCCTGACGACCGGCCTCGACCGCTGCCTCGACGCGCGCCTTCCACGCGTCGTTGCCGACGAGCCAGTCGAAGCTCTCGGTCTGGAGGGCGAGCAGATCGGGTACGGTGAGGGTGTCGGTGACCTTTGCGAACGAGAGGCGGCTTGCACCGCGTCCGTTCTTCGGGGTGGGCGTGGTTGCGTTGCGCGCAGCAGCCAAGGAAATGACCTCCGGGGGCCCGGTTCAGGGCCGGTTCACTGTCGATGGTGGTGGAGTTGACCCCTCAGACGATGCGGATGCCGGGGAGACCCGACACGCAGAAGCCGACCGCAATATGAAGGCATAGTGGGTCTGGGAGCGCAAAGGTCAAGCATAAACCGGATGACGCGCCATGTCCAGTCCGATTCTTGATTTGTTCGCGGATGTCGGGTATAACCCCGCGCCCGACCCGTCTGTTCCCGGTGCGGAGCAGGTCGACGCCCCCGCCGTTCGGGTGTCGGCGGGGGCGTCGGTCGAAGGTCGCGGGCTCAGGCGGCCCACTCCAGGCGGACGGTCTCGGGGCGTCCCGGCACGAGGCTGACCTCCAGCTGCGAGCCGGGCGCGACCCGGGCCAGGTGGAGCGGTGCGAGCTGCTCCGTCCGGCTCGCCGGCATCGGGATGCCGCCCGGCAGCAGGACGACCAGGTCGAGCTCGACGACGGCGTTCATGCCGAGCATCATCGGCAGCTGACGGGCGCCGACGACCGACGCGCTCGCGCGCACCCGTTCCGCCTCGATGGCGGGGTCGTGCGCGACGACGCTCGCGGCCATCACGCGGGTGGCCTGCTCGAGCGACTGCTGCGCGGCGGCGAGGCTCGCGCCCACGTCCATCCGGTCGACCGCGGCGTTCGCCCTGCGGGTCAGGGTCGCGAGGTCGGAGAGGAGGAAGGCCATCTCACACCACCGCGTACAGGTCGTTGAACCGGCGGCCCACGCCGCGGTCGGCCTGGATGCGCGCGCCCCAGCCGGCCTGGGCCTCGGCCCACGAGGCGGCGTCGACGCCGAACGTCGCGGCGACGGCCGGGAGCCTGGTCTCGTCGTAGCCGAACGCGGCGATGCCCTTCACGATGCGCGCGTAGCGCTCGAGGTCGACGCCCGCGATGGGCTCGAGGGCGCCGGGTGCGGGCTCGGCCGTCATGGCCTGGACGGCCATCGCGTCCATCTGCTGCCGGTAGGCCTGCGACTGCGCGGCGAGCGCGTTCGCCTGGTCGATCAGGGCGGGTGCGGCCTGGACCATCTTGGCCATGTCGCCGAACTGCTTCATGAGGTTCATCGGGGTGCTCCTTCGTGTGCGGGTGGTGCGGTGGTGCGGAACGGGTGGGTGGTCGGAATCGGGTCAGCGGCCGAGCGGGCGGCGGCGGGCGACGCGCAGCACGAGGCCGAGCGCCCCGAGCATCGCCGCGAGGGCGACGCCGAGCCGGGCGTCGGCACCGGTCTCGGCGAGTCCGTCGGCGGCCGCGGCGGTCGCCTGCTCGGATGCAGGGCGCGCGGGCTCGTCGGCGGCGGTCGGCTGCTCGGGCTCGGCCGGCAGACCCGGCTCGGCCGGCTGACCCGGCTCCGAGGGCTGCTGCGGCTCGGTGGGCTGGTCGCAGGGCTCGCTCGGCTCGGGGTCGCTCGGCACGGCGATGGCCGCGAGCGCGGAGGCCGCGCCATCCGCCCCGGCGCTCTGGCAGTCGGGCTCGCCGCCGCCGGGCTGGTGCACGGTCAGCGAGACCAGCGCGTGCGCCTCGGAGGAGCCGTTCGAGATGGTGTACCGGAACGTGTCCACCCCGGTGTAGCCGGCGTCGGAGACGTAGCGGAAGGCGCCGTCGGCGTCGAGCACGAGCGTGCCGTACTGCGGGTCCTCGTGCGCGACCACCTCGATCGGCCCGGCCCCGGCGACGTCGTTGCCGAGCAGTCCGGGTGCGGGCACGTCGAGCGGTTGTCCGCTCATGGCGTCGTAGTGGTCGCCGTGCGCGGTGGGCGGCACGGACGAGCCCACCGGGAGCACGAGGATCGTGAGGAAGGCCTCGCTGTCGGCCTGGCCGTCGCTCGCGCTGTAGAGGACGGAGTCCTCGCCGGAGGTGAAGCCGGGGTCGGGCGTGTAGACGAACGAGCCGTCGGGCGCGATGTCGATGCTGCCGTGCTGGGGGTCGCTGTGCCAGGTGACCGTGAGCGGGTCGCCGTCCTGGTCGGAGTCGTTGGCGAGCACGCCCGGTGCGTCGATGGGGAGGAACGCGGCGTCGCCGATCATGGTCACCTCGTCGTCCCAGGCGTCCGGAGCGTAGTTCGCGGGCTCGATCACGTCGATGCGCAGCACCGCGGTCGCGGTGGAGGTGCCGTCCGACACGGTGTACTCGACCTGGTCGGTTCCGGCGAACCCCTCGTAGGGGTCGTACTGCACGGTCCCGTCGGCGGTCCAGTAGTAGATCACGCCGTGCGCCGGCTGGCCGATGCCGACCAGCTCGAGTGGCTGGCCCTCGGGGTCGCCGTCGTTCGCGAGCACGCCCGGTGCGGCGAGCGTCGCGAGCTCGCCGGCGACCGCGGACAGGGCGTCGTCGATCGCGACCGGCGGGGCGTCGACCGGTCCGGCCGGGGGCAGCGGGTCGCCGCTCGGGAGCACCTCGATCTCGATGGTGGCCGGCGCGCTGACGGAGCCCTCGTCGTCGCGCACCTCGTACTCGACCGTGTAGACGCCAGTGAACGCCGGGTCGGGCGTGTAGATGAACCGCCCCGAGTAGGGGTACCAGTCGAAGCCGTCGCCGGGATTCGACGTGGTCCAGTGGCCGATGACCTCGCCGCCGTCCGGGTCGACGTCGTTGACCAGGAATCCGGGCGCCGCGACCTCGAGCACCTCGCCCTGGGTCATCGAGTAGTGGTCGTCGCCCGCCACGGGGAGCTGGTCCTGGGGGCCGAGGCCGGCCGGTGCGTCGGCGACGAGCGCCGGCGCGGGGTCGACGGGCGTCAACGGCTCCGCGGCGTCCGCGGTCTCGGCGGCCTCCGCGGGTTCGGCGGCCTCCGCGGTCTCCGCGGGCTCGGCGACGACCTCCTCGGCGAGCGGCACCACGTCGGATGACTCGGCGACGGGCTCGGCCTCGACCGTCTGCGCCGCCGCCTCGACGTCGCTCCCGTCGGCGGCGTCCTGCGCGTGCGCCACGGCCGTCGCGCCGAGCGCCGCGGCGGTGGCCAGCAGCACCGACGCGCCGAGCGCCGCGAGGCGCAGGGCGGCGGGAGCAGGTCGGTCCGTGCCGGCGGCCGGCTCGGGAGCATGGATCGGGAATCGCATCGCGGGGTCCTCCTGGACGTCTCGTGGCGCGGACCTTCCGGTCCGGCGGGGCAGCGTGTGGGCTGCCGGGATCCAGCATCGGAGCGCGGCCCGTTCCGGCGGATGGGCACGCGATGCTCGGATCCGGCCCGCGGCGTTGCTCAGCGGGGAGCTCCGATTGCTCATCCCGCGCGGCCGGTTGCTCAGGCGGGCCCGCGGAGTGCCCATTCCTCCCCCGTTCGGGGGGCGCTGCGCGCCGTGCCCCGGCGCGGTGCGGCGACGTACAGTGAGACGACCGGCTCCGCCGGAGACCCGAAAGGCCGAGATGGTGGCGTTGGTACCCGGGGGGCCGGCCGACCAGCCCCTCGCGCTGGACGAGAGCTGGCCGCTCGTCGGGCGCGATCCGGTGATCGAGCGCGCCCTCGCGGGCCTGCGGGGCTCGACGCGCTCGGTCTTCGCGTACGGGCCGTCCGGCATCGGCAAGAGCCGGGTCGTGCACGCGGTGGCCGAGCGACTGGCCGACGACGGATGGCTCGTGCTCACGGCCAGCGGCAATCCGGCGCTCAGCGCGGTGCCGCTCGGCGCGCTCGCCCCGGTGCTCGCGCGCGAGCCCGCGTCGATGGTCTCGGCCGCGAGCGACCCGGTCGCGCTGTACGCGGCGGCGGATGCCGCGGTGCGGCGCCTGGCCGACGGCCGACCCGTGCTCCTCGTCGTCGACGACGTCTCCGTGGTCGACTCCGTCTCGGTCACGCTCATCGCGCAGCTCGCGCAGTCGGGCCGGCTCCGGCTCGCCGCGACGGTGCGCGAGTCCGACCCGGTGCCCGACGGGCTGCACCCGGTCGCGGCATCCGCCGACGCCCTGCGGCTCGACGTCGGCCCGCTCGACGTCGACGAGGTCTCCGAGCTGCTCACGCGCGTGCTCGGCGGGCCGGTCGCGCATCGCGACGCGGTCGAGCTGCACCGCGCCGCGCACGGCAATCCGCTGTTCCTGCGCGAGCTGGCGATCGGCGCGGCCGAGGCCGGATCGCTCGTCGCGGTCGACGGGCTCTGGCAGCTGGTCGGCGAGCCCGTGGGCACGCCGGCGCTGCGCGACCTGATCCGCGCACGCCTCCGGGTGCTCGGCGACGACGAGCGCGACGCGCTCGAACGGCTCGCGCTGTGCGAGCCGCTCGCGTTCGACGAGTTCGCGAGGCCGGGCGCGGCGGAGGCGCTCGCCGCCCTCGAGATGCGTGGGTTGATCCGCGTCGACGAGTCCACCGCGCGCATGCGCGTCGCGCTCGCGCACCCCCACTACGCGGCCGCGGTGCGCGACCAGATCCCCCGCATCCGCGCGATGTCGCTGCTGCTCGAGCAGGCCGACCTCGTGGCCTCGCGCCGGATGGACGCGGGCGACGAACTGCGCGTCGCGATCTGGCGGCTCGACGCCGGACGCCCCTCGGACCCGGAGCTGCTGTCGCGGTCGGCGGCGCTCGCACAGCTCGCGCACGACCGGCGCACCGCCGAACGACTCGCCGCGGCCGCGGTCGAGGCGGGCGCCGACGACGCGCCGACGCTCCTGCTGCACGGCGAGGTGCTCTGGTCGCTCGGACGTGCCCAGGACGCCCTCGCGACGCTGACGCGGGCCGACGCCCGAGCCCGCGCCGAGGGCGCCCCCGACGAACTGCTGGCCGCGATCGGCCGGGCCCGCGCCGACGTGCTCGGCGGCGACCCGCTCGGCACGACCCGCGGGCTCGAGCTCCTCGAGGCCCTCGAGGCCGCGCTGCCGACCCAGGCCGCGGCGATCGGGCTCAGCAAGGCGGTGCTGCTGGTGAACCTCGAGTACGGGCGCGACGCGCTCGAGACGGTCGAGGCGTGCGCGGGGTCCGCGGCCGGCGCGTTCGAGCGCGCGGTCGCCGACCTGTCGTTCGCGATGCCGCTCTCGCTGGTCGGGCGCGGCGAGGAGGCGGTCGCGGCGGCGCAGCGCGCGGTCGACTTCGCGGCGGCGCCGGGCTCGGTCATCCCGCAGCGCCGAGCCGAGATCGTGCTCGCGCACGTGCTGATCGCGGCCGATCGCCTCGAGGAGGCGCGCGCCACGGTCATCGAGTCGCTGCACGCGGCCATCCGCGACGACGACGAGCTCACGGCCCGCCTCGACGAGTTCATGATGGGCCGGATCTTCTGGCAGGTCGGCCGGCTCGACACGGCCACGCGCTGGTTCCGCGACACGATCAGCGGTGCCGAGCTGCACGGCCCGAAGTCGCTGCGCGAGTTCGCGCTCTGCTTCCAGGCGGTCGTCGCGGCCGAGCAGGGCGATGCGGCGACCGCGCGCGCGCTGCGGGCGCGCGTCGTGCCCGGCCTCGAGCGCGACAGCTCGGCCACGGTGCTCGCCGACGCGTGGATCGACGCGGCCGAGGGCTCGGCCGACGCCGCGGCGGCGCGCATCTTCGCGCGCGTCGACGAGGTCGCGCCGCGCGGCGCGGTCACGGTCGCGGCGACGCTGCTGCACCACGTGGTTCGGTTCGGCTCGCGCACGGCCACCGCCGAGGCGGCCGATCGGCTCGCGGCGCTCTCGGAGCAGTCCGACGCCCCCGAGGTGGCTCGCCGGCACGCGCACGCGCGCGCGGAGGCCGATGGCGACGCCGAGGGGCTGCGGCGCTCGGCCGACGAGTGGGAGCGCACGGGCAGCCTGCTCTTCGCGGCCGAGGCCTCCGCGTCGGCCGGCCAGGCGGCGCGCGCCGCCGGTCGCGGCCGCGAGGCGACGGCCGACCTGCAGCGCGCGGCGACGCTCGCCGCCGCCTGCGAGGGCGCGCGCACGCCCCTGCTGCGCTTCTCCGACGGGGCCGAGCCGCTGACGCCGCGCGAGCGCGAGATCGCCTCGCTCGCCGCGCAGGGCCTCAGCTCGAACGAGATCGCCGCACGGCTCTACCTCTCGCCGCGCACGGTCAACAATCACCTGCAGTCGACGTACGCCAAGCTCGGCATCCGCGGCCGGCACGAGCTCGCGGTCTGAGGCGGCGGCTCAGGCGCCGACGACCTCGCTGCGCGCGAGCTCGAGCCGCTCGGCGACCCGGGTGACGACGTCCTGCTGCACGCCGAGGTCGGCCAGGCTCGTGCAGAGGGTCTGCACGATGCGGTCGAACGCGGCATCGGTGACGGCGAGTCCGGCGTGCGCGTCGGCGAGCGTCCGGCCCGAGAACACCTGCGGGCCGCCGAACGCCGCGGCGAGGAACGCGCGCTGGTGCGCCTTCAGCCGGTCGAGGTCGATGCCCTCGAACCAGGGGCCGAGCTCGTCGTCGTCGACCACCCGTCGGTAGAAGACGGCCACGGCCGTGCGCACCCCGTCGGGACCGCCGACCTCGTCGTAGAGCTCGGTCATCTCGCCTCCCCTTCCGCTCGATCCTAGGGTCGCGGATGCCGCGGGCCGGCCACCTGAGCATCGATTGCTCATTCCCGGGCTGGCCGCACCGGCACACGGCGTGGCACGATGCCCGCATGGCGCCGCGCATCGAGTTCGAGGCCGACGTGTTCTCGTCGACCGGGCTCACGCTGCTCGTCGACGGCGCCGCGCAGTCGCACGTCGACGCCGCCGACCCCACGCGCCTCTTCTTCGAGTACGTGCGCCGCATCGGGCACGTCGTCGACGCGATGGCCGACCCGGGCGCGCCGCTGGCCGTGCTCCACCTCGGTGGCGGCGCGATGACGCTCGCGCGCTACGTCGCGGCGACCCGCCCCGGTTCGGCGCAGGTCGTGGTCGACGCCGACGCGCGCCTCGTGGCGATCGTGCGGGAGCGGCTGCCGCTGCCGTCCGACGCCGGCATCGCGGTCATGGTCGCCGACGCGCGCGACGCGCTCGACCGCCTGCCGCCCGGGGAGCGCTTCGACCTCGTGATCGTCGACCTCTACGCGCGGCTCGAGGCGCCCGCCTTCGTCGACGAGCCCGCGTTCATGCGCCTCGCGCTCGACCGGCTCGCCGCCGGCGGGCTGCTGGTGGTCAACGTGGCGGACGCCGCGGGCGGCCCCCGGCTCGCGGCGCAGGCGCGCGCCGTGGCGCGCGCCGATCCGGCGTGCGACCTGGTGGTGGTCGGCCCTCCGGCGGTGCTCGCGGGCGCCGAGGAGGGCAACGCCGTGATCGTGGCGGGACGCGGCATCCCGCCCCGCGTGCTCGAACGGCTGCGTGCGGCGGGACCGTTCCCCGTCGAGGTGCTCGAGGGCGCGCGGCTCGACGTCGTGCTGTGGGGCGCCTGCTGAGCGGTCGGCGGTAGCGTGGCATCCGTGCCGAACCCCGAACGCCGCCTGTCCGTGAGCGGGCACGTCGCCCGCCTCGAGGAGTCGCGCACGCGCCCCGGCGCGTGGACGCTCTACGTCGACGGCACGCCGCAGTCGCACGTCGACCTCGAGGACCCGGAGTGGCTCGGCTTCGAGTACGTCCGGCGGATCGGGCACGCGATCGACCTCGTGCGGCCCGCGGGCGAGCCCATCACGGCGCTGCACCTCGGCGGGGGCGCGCTCACGCTCCCGCGGTACGTCATCGCGACGCGGCCCGGCTCGCGCCAGCAGGTCGTCGAGCTCGAGTCCGACCTCGTCGAGCTCGTCCGCGAGCACCTGCCGCTCCCCCGCGGCGCGCAGCTGCGCGTGCGGCACGGCGACGCGCGCGAGGTGCTCGCGAAGCTCCCGGCCGGCCTGCACGGCGCGGTCGACGTCGCGGTCGTCGACATCTTCTCGGGCTCGCGCACTCCGGCGCACGTCACGAGCGCCGAGTTCTACGGTCTGCTCGCGCCGCTCCTCGCGCCGGGCGGGATCGTGGCGGTGAACGTCGCCGACGGCGCCGGGCTCGCGTTCGCGCGTTCGCAGGCCGCGACGCTCGCGCACGTCTTCGCGCACGTCGCGATCGCGGCCGACACGTCGATGCTGAAGGGGCGCCGGTTCGGCAACGTCGTCATGTACGCCTCCGACGCCGAACTGCCGTTCGCCTCGATGCCGCGGCGCCTCGCCGCCGACCCGGCGCCGGCCAAGCTCGTCGAGGGCGACGAGCTCGTGCGCTTCGTCGCAGGGGCGCCGGTCGTGACCGACGCGACCGCCGTGCCCTCGCCGCCGCCGTCGCGTTCGGTGTTCCTGACGAAGGGATAGGCGGGGCGGCACCCAGCAGCCGCCCCGCCCGTCGCGGACGAGGGGGCTCGAGTCCCCTCGTCCGCCGCAGCGGCCCGGTGCCGTCGCCCCCGCCGGCCCCGGGCCGCGGTCTCAGCGCACCGTCCGCGTGGCACTCGGCGCCGACTCGTTCCAGACCCGGTCGAGGGCGGTGACGGCGTACGTGTACGCGTGGCCGGGCTCGGCTGCGGTGTCCGTCCACTCCTGCCGCACGCCGTCGGCGGCGCGCACCGTCGCGACCAGTGCACCTGCGTCCTCGATGTCGACGGAGCCGTCCCCGTCGACGCGGTACACCGCGAAGGACGTCGCGCGTGCGTCGCCCGGCACCGCGTCGTTCCAGGCGAGCCGGTTCCCGTCGGCGGTGCGGTCGGCGTTCGTCAGGACGGGCGGGCGCACGGCCGTCGCCGGCAGCCACTCCATGGCGGGCACGATCGCGGGGTGCGCGTAGTGGCGCTCGCGCACGAGGCTCATCGAGCCGTTCGGATCGGCGGGCACGTGCTTGGCCGAGAAGTACACGTTGCCGTGCACGGGCGTGCCCGCGGCGTCGACCTCGCGGTCGAAGTCGAGGTGGTTCGCCAGTTCGGCCGGGTCGGTGAACACGCCCGAGGTGACCTTGTACAGCGCCTCGCCGATGTAGAGGTGCGTGCCCGACTGCGCCGCGACATCCGCCCACCAGGGTACGAGCGCCGCGTAGTCGGCGACGGCGAGGCCGAACTGCCAGTAGATCTGCGGATTGATGTAGTCGAGCCAGCCCTCGAGCACCCAGCGGCGGGTGTCGGCGAACTGCATGTCGTACGACTGCGAGCCGCCGGTGGCCGACCCGAGCGCGTCGGTGGCCCGGTTGCGCCAGATGCCGAACGGGCTGATGCCGAACTTCACCCAGGGCTTGGCCTGCTTGATGCGCTCCGAGATCGTCCGCACGAACGTGTCGACGTTGTGGCGGCGCCAGTCGGCGATGTCGCCGAAGCCCGCGCCGTACGCGGCGAAGGTCGCGGCATCCGGGATCGCCTGGCCGGCGACGGGGTACGGGTAGAAGTAGTCGTCGAAGTGCACCCCGTCGAGGTCGTAGTGCTCGACCGAGTGCAGGATGGCGCGCTGGATGTGCTCCTGCGCCTCGGGGATGCCCGGGTCGAAGTAGAGCTTGCCGCCGTAGGCCCACACCCACTCGGGGTGCTGCCGGGCCGGGTGCTCGGCGACGAGCTTCGCGGGGTCGGCCTGCATCGACACGCGGTAGGGGTTGTACCACGCGTGGAACTCGAGGTTGCGGGCGTGCGCCTCGTCGACCATGAACGCGAGCGGGTCGTAGCCCGGGTCCTGGCCCTGCACGCCCGTGAGGTACTGCGACCACGGCTCGTACGGGCTCGGCCAGAACGCGTCGGCCGTGGGCCGCACTTGGACGAAGACGGCGTTGAGCCGGAACTGCTCGGCCACGTCGAGCCAGTGGAGGAACTCGGCGCGCTGCTGGTCGGCGGTGAGCCCGGTGCGCGAGGGCCAGTCGATGTTCACGACCGACGAGATCCACATGGCGCGCAGCTCGCGCTTGCGCGGGGCGAGGGCCGCGCCCTCGGCGGCGTGGGCCGGCAGCGTCGGCGCGGCCATCGTGCCGATCGTCACGGTGAAGGCCGAGGCGGCGGCGCCCGCCACGGCGAGGGTGAGGAAGCCGCGTCGATCGAGCGCGGAGGCGTGCGGGTCGGGTCCGGGCGTGCGGAAGGGCGTCATCGATCCTCCGAGTAGGGTTGGAAATTACTTCCAGCAACTATGCACCAGTTGACGAACGATTTCCAGACCTACCTCGCGTGACGGAACCGGATCTCCTGCCCCGGACGCACCTGCGCCAGGCGGTCCAGCGAGCCGGGATCGACGATCGCCGCGACCGGATAGCCGCCGGTGACCGGGCGGTCGGCGAGCAGCACCGTGGGCACGCCCGCACCGGTGACCTGGATGGCGCCAGCCACCGTCGGCTCGCTCAGGAGCTCGCCGACCACGCGCCGCTCGAGCACGGGTCCCTCGAGGCGCGCGCCGATGCGATCCGACGACGCCGAGAGCCGCCAGGGCGACTCGTACAGGGTCCCCAGCGCGGCATCCGTCAGCCAGTCGGCGCGCGGGCCCCGCAGGAGCCGCAGGGTGACCGGCCCGGTCGGCGGCGGGTAGGCGGCGTCATCGTCGAGGAGTGGCACGGATGCCGCGGGCTCGACGCCGACCTCGAGCAGGCGCCCCTCCTGCACGGGCTCCGGGCCCGATCCCGGCGAGCGTGTCGCGGCTGCGCGAGCCGAGCACCGCGGGCTCGTCGATGCCGCCGCGCACGGCGAGCGCGTACCGCAGTCCTCGCCGGGCGGGGCCGAGCTCGAGCGGCTCGCCCGCGCGCACGCGCACCGCGCGGTACGGCCCGGCGTCGCGGCCGGCGACGAGCACCGGGCCCCACGCGCCCGCGACCGCGACCCAGACCTCGGCATCGGGCACGAGCCGGAGGCCGCCGAGCACGACCTCGAGGCCCGCCGCGCCGTCGGGATTGCCGACGAGCCGGTTCGCGAGCGCGAGCGCACCGCGGTCGAGCGCGCCCGAGGCGCCGACGCCGAGCCGCGCGAGGCCCGGGCGGCCGAGGTCCTCGACCAGCACGGGTCCGCCGACCGCCTCGACCCTGAGCGCGGTCACGAGCCCACCGCCCGGAACCTCACGGCCCGGCCGGGGGCCAGCAGGGCAGGAGGGTCGGCCGCGGGATCCCAGAGCGCGGCCTCCGTGCGCCCGACGAGCCGCCAGCCGCCCGGGCTCTCGCGCGGGTAGGCGCCGGAGAAGCCACCCGCGAGGCCGACCGCGCCGGAGGGCACGCGCGTGCGCGCGACATCGAGCCGCGGCACGTCGAACGGCCAGTCCTCGGCGACGAGGTAGCCGAACCCGGGCGCGAACCCGATGAAGGCGACGCGCCACGCGGTCGCGGTGTGGCGCGCGACGAGGTGCTCGGCCGAGACGCCGAGGAGGTCCGCCGTCGCGGCCAGGTCGACGCCGCGGTAGTCCACGTCGACCACGACGGCATCGGCGAGGCCGGCGGGCGCCGGCGCGGCCGCCGTCGGCGCCTCCGCCGCCGCGGCGCGCACCCAGCTCGCCGCCGACTCGAGCGGCAGGCGGGCGGGGTCGAGCGAGACGAGCAGCGTGCGCGCGGCCGGCACGAGCTCGACCACGCCCGGGGGCGCGGACGCCGCGAGCACGTCGAGGAGCGCGAGGACGTCGGCGAGCGCGTCGCATTCGACCAGGAGCGCCGCGCGTCCCGACGGCAGCACGCGCGCGGTCATCATGCGAACGGTCGGACGGCGTGTCCGGCCGCGTCGAGCGCGGCGCGCACCGCACGTGCGAGGTCGACGGATCCGGGCGTATCGCCGTGCAGGCACAGCGAGTCAGGCGCGAGCTCGATGCGCGCGCCGTCGTCGGCGGCGAGGCCCCCGGTCTCGACGAGCTCGAGCGCACGGTCGGCCGCGGCGACGGGGTCGTGGACGACCGCGCCGGGCTCGTGGCGCGGCACGAGCGTGCCGTCGGCGAGGTAGCCGCGGTCGATGAACGCCTCTCGCGCGTAGCGCAGCCCGGCCGACGCGGCGGCCCGCTCGAGCTCGCCGCCCGGCGCGCCGAGCACCACGAGCCCCTCGTCGAATCCGGCGAGCGCGTCGGCGACCGCGCTCGCCGCCGACGCATCGGCACCGAGCCGGTGGTAGAGCGCGCCGTGCGCCTTGACGTAGCGCACCCGGGTGCCGGCGGAGCGGGCCATCGCGACGAGCGCGCCCACCTGGTAGGCGACCTCGGCGGCCAGTTCGGCGGCCGACACCGCGAGCTCGCGCCGACCGAAACCGGCCCGGTCGCGATAGCCCGGGTGCGCGCCCAGCACCACGTCGTGCTCGGCCGAGAGCCGCGCGCTGCGCAGCATCGTGAGCGGGTCGCCCGCATGGAAGCCGCACGCGACGTTCGCGCTCGAGACGAGCGCGAACATGGCCTCGTCGTCGCCCATGCGCCACGCGCCGTACGACTCCCCGAGGTCGGCGTTGAGGTCGATCGCGTGCGGCATGCTCCCATTCTCACCCCGGGGTCGCGATGCGGCAGCCGCTCGCGCAGACTGGAGGCCGGGGGTGATCGGATGCGTCACGGCGCTCGGCGAAGGGCGATCGTCGCGGGCGTGCCCGCGGTCGCCGCACTCCTCGTCGCCGGATGCGCGACACCCTCCGATTCCGGCCCCGTCATCACGACCCCGTCCGCGTCGGCCCCGACGTCCACGGTCGCGCCCGGCACGACGACGCCGCCTCGGCTCGCGCCCGCCGGCACCCCCGAGACGATCGCCGAGGGCCTCGACGCACCCTGGTCGATCCTGCGGCTGCCCGACGGGGGCGTGCTCGTGAGCGAACGCGATCGCGGCCGCATCGTCGAGGTGCTCGCCGACGGCACGCTCCGCGAGGCCGGGGTGGTCCCGGGCGTCGCCCCGGGCGGCGAGGGCGGCCTGCTCGGCCTCGCCTACCTGCCTGGCGACGGCGACGACGCGGCATCCGTGTTCGCCTACCTCACGACCGAGGCCGACAACCGCATCGTGCGCATGCCGCTCACCGGCGAGCCGGGCGAACTCGGCCTCGGCGAGCCCGCGGTCGTGCTCGATGGGATCCCCCGCGGCTCGCGGCACAACGGCGGCCGGCTCGCGATCGGCCCCGACGGGTTCCTCTACGCCACGGCGGGCGATGCCGGGCGGACCGAGCTCGCCCAGGATCCCGGCTCCCTCGGCGGCAAGATCCTGCGGATGACCGCCGACGGCGCACCCGCGCCCGGCAATCCGTTCGGCACGCTCGTCTACACGCTCGGCCACCGCAACCCGCAGGGCCTCGCGTGGGATGCCGCGGGCGGCATGTGGGCGGCCGAGTTCGGCCAGGACACGTGGGACGAGCTGAACCGGATCGTCCCCGGCGGGAACTACGGCTGGCCCGTCGTGGAGGGACGCGCCGGCGACGACCGCTTCGCGGACCCCGCCGTGCAGTGGCCGACCGACGAGGCGAGCCCGAGCGGCATCGCCGTGGTCGGCGACACCGTCGTGATCGCCGCGCTGCGCGGCGAACGGCTGTGGTGGGCGAGCCCCGCGACCACCTCCCCGACGGAGGTCGTGGACGCGTACGACGGCGAGTTCGGGCGTTTCCGCGACGTCGTGCCGGGCCCCGACGGCGAGCTCTGGGCGATCACGAACAACACCGACGGGCGCGGCTCCCCTCGCGAGGGCGACGACCGCCTGCTGCGCATCCGGCTGGAGGCGACCGGCTGAGCCCCGTGCCGACGCCGGTCGTGGGCGTTATCCTCATCCCATGGCGGAACTCGACCGGGTTCGGATCTGGGCGGAGGCGCTCATCGCCCTGCACCTCGATCCGGCCGCCTGGAGCTTCGGCTTCGACAATGCCAAGAAGCGCGCCGGGCTGTGCAACTACACCGAGCGGCGCATCTCGGTCTCGCGCTACCTCGCCGCGCGCTACGACGACGACGAGATCCACCAGATCCTGCTGCACGAGGTCGCGCACGCCATGGCCGGCCCCCGCGCCGGGCACGGCCCGAAGTGGGCGCGCATCGCCGCCGAGATCGGCTACGTCGGGCGACGCACGCACGACGGCGCGGTCGCGCACGAGCTGGCCCCGTGGGTCGGGCGCTGCCCCGCGGGCCACGAGCACTTCCGCTACCGTGCGCCGTCACGACCGCTCAGCTGCGGACTGTGCCGCCGCGGCTTCGACCACTCCAACCTCATCGTGTGGCGGCGCCGCGAGATCACCGAGGCGATGCGGCGGGCCGCCGCGGCCGCGGCGGCCGACCCGGCCGCGCTCCGCCCGGCGTCACCGCCCCCGCCGAGCCGATAGGTTGGTGCGGTGCCCGTCTCGACCGTCTCGATCCCCGTCGGCCAGTGGTTCACCGATGACAGCGGCCGGTGGTGGTTCGACTCCGGCTCGTTCGCGCTCGACTTCGCCTACACCGGGGCGATCCGCGTCGCCGTCGCCCCCGAGCGCCTGCACGGCCCCGACGACCTGACGGCGTGGATGCGCGAGCGGTTCCCGATGCCCGTCGGCGCCGCGCGATCGCGCGACCTGTTCGACGCGGTGTCGCTGCGCGACGCGATCGGCCGGCTCGCGCTCGCCGCCGGGCGCGGCGAGGAGCTTCGCGCGCCCGACATCGACCTCGTCAACCTCTACGCGGCCACGCCCGACATCCCGCCGACGCTCGCGGGCGGCTCGCGCCAGGCCGGGCGGTCGGTGCAGACCGTCGGCCAGGCGCTCTCGACGATCGCGCGCGACGCCGTGGACTGCTTCGGCCCCGCCAACGACGGCCGCGTGCGCATCTGCGCGGGCGGCTGCGGCATCGTCTACCTCGACACCTCGCGCGCCGCGAGCCGGCGGTGGTGCTCGATGCAGCGGTGCGGCAATCGCGCGAAGGTCCGCGCGCACCGCGCGCGGAAGTCGGGCAAGGTCGCACTCACGGCGGCCTGATCCGGCGAGCGCCCAGCGCTCCCCCGCGGCGGGATCCGCTGCTCCTCAGCGCTCCCGGACGACCCGGGCGGTCGCCGCCTCGTCGCGCGCCGCCGCCCGGCGCAGCACGGCGGGGTCGACGCCCGCCGCGACGGCCTCGCGGCCCGCGACCGAGGCCGTGGCCAGGTGCGCGACCGCGCGGCGCAGCCCCGCGTACGCGAACGACGCGACGGCCGCCTCGGGCGACGTGTCGTCGATGCCGAGCTCGGTGAGCGCGTCGACGACGGCGCCCGCGGCGAGCACGTCGTCGGCCGCGAACCCGCCGTCGGCACGCCCCGCGGCGACGATCGCGAGGTACGAGCGCCGGCCGAGCCGTTCCTGGTCGGCGAGGATCCAGGCCGCGGCGGCGGCCGCGTCGCGCAGGCCGGCGACGAGCACCGCCGCGCCGGGTGCGGCCGCGAGGGCCTCGGCGGGAACGGGCGGTGCGGCCTCGCCGTCGGGCGCGGCATCCGCCACCTGGTCGACCCAGACGAGCACGTCGGCGGCGCCCGCGATGCGGCGCGCACCCTCGGCGCCCTGGTCGAATCGCACCTGGTACCTGGCCTGCGCGGCCGGATCGCCCGCCGGCGTCATCTCGCTCACCGCGACAGGGTACGCGATCGGCCGGGGCCCGGCCCTCGTAGGGTGGATGCATGACCTCGCATGTCGACGCCAGGCCCGTGACCGTCATCACCGGCGGAGGCCGCGGCATCGGCGCAGCGATCGCCGAACGCCTCGCCGCCGACGGGCACGACCTGCTCCTGACCTACCGCGAGCGCGCCGACGAGGCCGAGCGCGTCGCCGACGGATGCCGCGCGGCCGGCGCCCGCGTCGAGCTGCTGCAGGTCGACCTCGCCGACCTCGACGCGGCCGCGCAGGTCGTGCCCGAGGCCGTCCGGCGGTTCGGGCGGGTCACGGGGCTCGTGAACAACGCCGGGATCACCGGCCGCATCGGGCCCTTCCTCGACGGCTCGATCGAGGAGTCCGAGCTGGTGTTCCGCATCAACGTGCTCGCACCCATGGTGCTGTGCCGCGCCGCGATCGCGCACATGGCGACGGACCACGGCGGCGCCGGCGGGGCGATCGTGAACATCTCCTCGGGTGCGGCGACGCACGGCGCACCCGACACGTACATCCCGTACGCCGCGAGCAAGGCCGCCGTGAACATCATGAGCGTCGGCCTCGCGAAGGAGTTCGCGTCGGCGGGCGTGCGCGTGAACACCGTCTCGCCGGGCACCACGCGCACCGAGATCCACGCGGCGGCCGGGCGGCCGAACGCGCCCGAGGAGCGCGCGGCGGGCATCCCGATGCGCCGGCCCGGGGAGCCGCACGAGATCGCCGGCGCGGTCGCGTGGCTGCTCTCCGCCGACGCGTCGTACACGACGGGTGCCGACATCCGCGTCTCCGGGGGCAAGTAGCCGGGGGCCGCCCGGCGCCCGGGGCTGCTCGAAGGGGCGGCGGCGGTCTGCGCCGTCAGCGGTGCAGCGCCGCGTAGTGCGCGAGCGCCTCGGCGTCGCTCGCACGGGCGGCCGCGCGGCGTGCCGCGTCGAGTGCGGCGACGGGGTCGGCCTCGCGCCGCGCGATGCCGAGCTGCCGCTCCGCCTCGGCCAGGCGCGTACGGGCGTCGGCACCGACGAAGGCGCGGGCCCGTTCCATCGCGCCCTGCGCGACCGCGATCTGGCTCTCGGCGATCGCGAGGGCGCCCGGCAGCGCATCGCGCGCCCCGTCGAGCCGCTGCTCGGCGCGCCGGGCGGTCGCACGCGCCACCTCGAGGCGGTCCCGCGCGGCGCGGAGGCGGTCGCGCTCGGCGAACGGGTCGGCGGCCCGCTCCTCTCGGCCGACGAGCATCGGCGAGAGCTCGCCGATCGCGGCGGCGAGCGCGGCGCCCGCGTCGGGATCCGTGGCCCCGTCGCGTTCGCGGCGCGCGGCCACGAGGTCGACGTCGAGCGCGGTGGCCTCCGCGGCCGCGTCCTGCGCGGCCGCGGCGAGGTCGAGCTCGACGCGTTCGACCGAGGCGAGCTCGGCCTCGGCGCGGTCGAGCGCGTGCGCCGCGCGGCCGAGCACGTCGGCGACCGGCCGGGCGGCGGCGACCGGCGTCGCGGGCGCGCCGAGCCGGCTCTCGGCCTCCTCGAGCGCCGCGGCGGCGCCCTCCAGGTCGCGGTCGGCCCGCGCGAGCGCGCCGTACGCTCCGGCGAGCGCCGATGCCGAGAACCGCGTGCCCAGTCGCGCGAGGGCGGACGCGCCATCCGCTCGGCGCGCCGCCAGCCGTGTCGCGCGCTCGCGCTGCACGGGAGCCTCGTCGGCCGCGCCGCGCTCGGCCGCACGGCGGCCGGCGAGCCCCGCACCGGCCTCGGCGAGCGCGTGCTCGACGGAGTCGCACAGCGAGGCGATGCGCGCACTGCGGGCGCGGCGCGCGGCCGCCGGATCGTGTTCGGCCTCGTCGAGGCGCTGCTGGAGCAGGAACGCCTCGCGCAGCCGGCCCCGGGCCTGCTCCACGGTCGAGGCGAGCTCGCGCGCGGCCTCGGCGCCGAACTGGGCCTCGGTGAAGCGGACCTCCTGCTCGGCGTCGCGCACCGCCTCGTCGGCGTGCACGAGCCTCGCCTTGGCCGAGCGCTCGAACGCGCGGGCGGCATCGGCGTCGCGCGCCTCGCGCCTCGAACCCAGCCGGCGGAACCCGATGATGCCCGCCGCGAACGCGATCGCCGCGGCGCCGAACACCACGAGCGAGGGCAGCCACTCCAGACCGTCGGGCATGGCGCGAGCCTAGCCTGACCGCCGGCAGGATGCCCTAGGGTCGAGCCATGCGGGTGCTGCTGAAGCTGACCCTCGACTGCGATGCGGATGCGGCGTGGCGCGCCATCCGCAGCCCCGCCGTGCTGCGCGAGGTCGTCGCGCCCTGGCTCGACTTCGAGTCGCTCGAGGCGGGCGGGTTCCCCGCGACCTGGCCCGAGGGCGCCCACCGGCTGCGCGCGCTGGCGTTCGGCACCGCGCCGATCGGCGAGGAGGTCATCGACGTGTCGTACCCGGGCGGCCTCCCGCCCGGCGTGCGGATGCTGCGCGACGGCGGCGGCGCCCTCACCGGTCCGCTCTCCGCGTTCCGCACCTGGGACCACCGCATGGCCGTCTCGGCGCTGCCCGACGGGCGCACCCTCTACCGCGACCAGCTGCGCGCGAGCGCCGGGCCCGTGCTCGACGCGCTGCTCTGGTACCCGACCTGGGCGTTCTGGCAGTGGCGCGGCGTGCGCCTGAGGCAGCTCGCGCCCACCTGGGCGTTCGACCCGCCCGGCACGGCTGATGCCGCGAGGGCCGTCGCATGACCGCGACGCTCGGCGCGCTGCAGCTGCAGGACTGGCGGCGCCGCGTGTTCGGGCTCTACGCGGGCGTGCGGCATCTCAGCCTCCACGACCCCGCCGAGGGCCACGAGCTCTGGCGGTCGGGCCGCGACGAGCTGTTCGCGGGGCATCCGCAGTCGCCGCTGCTGCCCGACGACCGCGCCCGGTTCACGGGGCTGACCGTGTCGCGCTACGACCCCGACTGGCGTTTCGTGCTCGAGGTGCACCGCGCCGAGGAACCCGTGCGGATGGTGGTCGACGATTCCAGCGACGGCGCCATCCCGTTCTCGCTCGTCGGCACCGTGCGGATCCCCTACCTCGGCACGCTCGACGTGTGGCGCCTGCGCACCTATGGCGGCGGCCTCTTCCTGCCCGTCAAGGACTCGCTCGCCGGCCAGCCGGGCGGCACCTACGGCGGCGGCCGGTACCTGCTCGACACCATCAAGGGCGCCGATCTCGGCTCCGCGGGCGACGACGACGCGCTCGTCATCGACTTCAACTTCGCGTACAACCCGTCGTGCGCCTACGACCCGTCCTGGTCGTGCCCGCTCGCGCCGGCAGGAAACACGGTGGCCGTCGAGATCCCGGTCGGCGAGCGGATGCCGCGCTGAGCGCTCCTGCACCGCCGGCGCTTCGTGCCATCCGCCATGTGCGCAATTCAGGAGCGCACGGCGTGTCGCGGCCGCGCACCCGGCGTGTCGTGCCGACACCCCGCACAGCTTCCTGAATTCCGCTCCTGCTATGGTGGTCTCCGGCGAGCGCGACGATCGCGCCGCCTGCGTCGTAGACACGCTTCCGGGCCCAGCGCCCGTCGACTTCATACGGCGAACGGATTCGCCGACCGGCGTCTTCGCCATTCCCTCCCATCGCCGGGTCTCGACCTGCCGCCGCGCGGCTCGACCCTGCTGGGTGCCTTCCCGATCGGAACCCCCTTTGACCGAGATCACCTTCGGCGCGCTCGGCGTGCCCGCCCCCCTCGTCGCCGCCCTCGCGGCCGACGGCAAGACCACCCCGTTCCCCATCCAGGCCGACACCCTGCCCGACACGCTCGCCGGACGCGACGTGCTCGGCCGCGGCAAGACCGGCTCGGGCAAGACCATCGCGTTCGCGCTGCCCATGGTCGCGCGCCTCGGCACGTCGCTCGCCGGCGGCCGGCGCCGTGCGGGCCGCCCGCTCGGCCTCGTGCTCGCCCCCACGCGCGAGCTCGCCACGCAGATCACGCAGACCTTCGAGCCGCTCGCGGCCGCGTACGACCTGAAGGTCACGACGATCTTCGGCGGCATCAACCAGACCCGCCAGGTCACCGCGCTGCGCGCCGGGGTCGACATCGTCGTGGCCACGCCCGGCCGCCTCGAGGACCTCATGAAGCAGGGCTTCCTGACCCTCGACGCGATCGAGATCACGGTGCTCGACGAGGCCGACCACATGGCCGACCTCGGCTTCCTGCCGGTCGTCACGCGCATCCTCGACAAGACCCCCCGCGGCGGACAGCGCCTCCTGTTCTCGGCGACGCTCGACAACGGCGTGGACCGGCTCGTGAAGCGCTACCTGCAGAACGAGGTGCTGCACTCGGTCGACGAGGCCAACTCCCCCGTCGCCGCGATGACGCACCACGTGTTCGAGATCGACGACGTCGACGGCAAGAACGAGCTCGTGCGCACGCTCGCGTCGGGCACCGGCCGTCGCATCCTGTTCATGCGCACCAAGCACCACGCCAAGAAGCTCGCGAAGAAGCTCACCGAGCAGGGCATCCCCGCGGTCGACCTGCACGGCAACCTGTCGCAGCCGCAGCGCGACCGCAACCTCGCCGCGTTCGGCGACGGCTCGGTCAAGGTCCTGGTGGCGACGGATGTCGCGGCGCGCGGCGTGCACGTCGACAACGTCGAGCTCGTGATCCACGTCGACCCGCCCATGGAGCACAAGGCGTACCTGCACCGCTCCGGCCGCACCGCTCGCGCGGGCAGCGAGGGCGACGTCGTCACGATCTGCCTGCCCGGCCAGAAGCAGGACCTGAAGACGCTGCTCCGCAAGGCCGACATCCGCGTGACCCCCCAGCCGGTGACCGCCCAGTCGCCCGCCGTCGCGAAGCTCGTCGGCGAGGTCGCCCCGTACGTGAAGCCGCAGCCCAAGGCCGCGCCGCAGCAGCAGGGCGGCGGCGGCCGGTCGCAGGGCGCCAACGCGCAGCGCAAGCGCGCGGCGCGCGACGCCGCGGCGGCCGGCACGCCGTCGGCCCCCGGCCAGGGACGCCGGAGCCGGGGTCGCGGTCGCGGCGCCGGCGCGGGGGCGGATGTCGCCCCGCAGACGCCGCGCGGCGGCGAGCGCGCGGGTCGCGCCGCCGAGACGCGCGCGCACGCCCCGAAGCAGGCCGGCGGCCAGGGCCGCCCCGCGAAGGCGTCGGGCGCGCAGGGCGGTTCCGGCCGCCAGGGCGCCCAGAAGGCGCCGCTCCGGGTCGGCAGCCTCGTCTCGCCGTCGCGCAACACCCGCACCAACCGTCGCGCGCAGGGCTGAGCCCTCCAAAAGCGGACCCCGCACTTCCCGAGTGGGCGATCTTGGCGGGCGCACCTTCCGCGCTACAGCCAGGATCGCCCAGTCGACGCGGACGCCGAGCATGACGAGCGCCGAACGGCCCCGCACCCGGAATGGGTGCGGGGCCGTTCGCGTCGGTGGGCTCAGTACGCGGCGTAGAAGCTGCCGAGCACGCGGTCGGCCGCCTCGAGGTCGGCGTCGCTGATCGCCTGGGCCGCCACCACCACGGTGTACGAGCCGCTGATGTCGTTCGCGCCCACGACCACGAAGGTCGCGCTGCCGCCGCAGCCGGTGAAGATCTCCCAGACGCCGGTGTGCAGGCCGTCGTCGTACGGCTCGCGCCCGGTCGAGGTGCAGCCCTGCTCGGCGAGGCCCTCGGTGAGCAGGTTCGCCGCGTCATCCGGCGACATGCCCGCCGCGTCCTGCGACGCGTAGACCGTCATGCCGGGCGCGCCCCAGGAGCCGGTGTAGCCGGCGAGGTCGGGCGACGCCGAGACCGACTCCCAGGTGGTGCCGTTCGCGTCGGTGACGGCGGCGCCGTCGACCCCGGTCCACGTCGAGGGCACCTCGACGCCGATGACGCCGGAGTCGTCGCTGACGGCGACGTAGTCGCCCGAGCCCGGGTCCTCGGTGCCGGTGCCGGCCACCACCGGCACGGCCGTGATGGGCTCGCCGTTGAACTGGCCGCGGTAGGTCAGCCCGTCGGCCGGGCGGTACAGCTCGACCGAGAGCGTGGCGTCCTGGCCGTGCGTGCGCAGCACGTCGCAGTACTCGGTCATGGTGCCCTCGGCGCCGAGCGAGACGCCCTCCATGCGCGTGAGCAGGTCGCCCGGCTCCACGCCGGCCTCGTCGGCCGTCGAGCCGGACTTGACCGAGTTCACCCAGATGCCGAGGCCCGTGCCGTCCTCGCCGACGAGCGCCTCGCCGTTGATGCCGAGGCTGAGCACGTCCGTGCCGTCGACCAGGTCGGAGACCACGTCGAGCACCTCGTCGCGGTGGATGGCGTAGTTGTAGTCGAGCGTGTCGTTGCCGGCGTAGTTCACGCCCACGAGCGCGCCCTCGGAGTCGACGAGCGGTCCGCCCGAGTTGCCGCCGCGGATGCGCGCGTCGTGCTCGATGACGCCGTCGATCGAGGCCCACGGCGTCTCGCCGCTCGTGACGGCCTTCGACACGATGCCCTTCGTCTCGGTGAAGGTCGGGTCGCCGAGCGGGAAGCCGGCCGCGTACACGTCGAGCGCGGTGTCGATGTCGCCCTTGCGCCAGTCGAGGAACGGGTACCCGTCGCCCTCGAGCTGCACGACCGCGAGGTCGAGGCACTCCGAGGTGCCGAGCACCTTCGCGCTCAGCTCCTTCGTGGTGTCGCCGCCACGCCACACCTTGATGGTGCCGGCGCCCGTGACGACGTGGTTGTTGGTGACGGCGAGGCCGTCGGGCGTGATGATGAAGCCGGAGCCGCGCCCCGCCGCCTCGTAGCCGCCCTCCTCGGGCGAGACGAAGGTGCCGACGGCCTCGAGCTGGATGGTCGCGGACTGGACGCCGTCGAAGCCGACGGGAGCCGGTCCGGACGGCGAGGCGACGCAGCCGGCGAGGCCGACGGCGACGGCCGTCGCGGCGACGGCAGCACTGATCCTGGTGGTGTTCGAAGTCATGCCTCCGACGGTATGGAAGGGGCCCGGGGGCGAGGCACCGGGCGCACCCTGCATGTCCGGCAGGGCAACCCTGAGCGCGGCACGGTGCCAGCCCTGAGACGCGTCACCGATTTCTCCATGTCGGGGAGGCGGGGTTAGCCTGACGGCATGAGCACCGAGGTCGTTGCCGATGTCGTCATCCGTCCCGTCCGCGATTCCGACGCGGAGGCGCTGGGCCGCGTGCACGCGCAGTGCTGGCACGAGGACTACGACACCCTCGTGAGCCGCGCCACCCTGGAGAACCTGTCGCCGCGCCGGATGGCCGAGCTCTGGACGCACTGGATGGGTCAGGGCGACGACTTCACCCACGTCGCCGCGCTCATCGACGGCGAGATCGTCGGATTCGCCGGCGCCGGTCCGGCCCGCGACGAGGAGGCGCCGCGCGAGCGCGAGCTCTACTTCATGCACCTGCGGCACGAGCACCACGGCAAGGGCATCGGGCAGAAGCTGTTCGACGCGGCGATCGGCGACGGGCCCGCCTACCTGTGGGTGCCCTCGGCCAACGAGCGGGCCGTGCACTTCTACACGCGCAACGGCCTCGTCGCCGACGGCGCCTGGCAGGACGAGCCGTTCCTCGGCGAGACCGTCCACGAGATCCGGATGGTGCGCTGACGCGCACGCCCGTCAGGGCAGCGCGCCGACCGCGGCGAGCGCTCGGCGCAGCAGCACGCCGCGCCCGCCCTCCATCTCGGCCGAGAGCGAGTCGCTCGAGGCCTCGGCGGGCGACATCCACGTGACCTCGAGCGCATCCTGGCGCGGCTCGCACGTGCCCGTGACCGGCACGACGTAGGCGAGCGAGACGGCGTGCTGCCGCTCGTCGGTGAACGGCGTGATGCCGGGCAGCGGGAAGTATTCGGCGACCGCGACGGGCACCGGGCTCGCGGGCAGCAGCGGGAACGCCATCGGGCCGAGGTCCTTCTCGAGGTGCCGGAACAGGGCGTCGCGGATGGTCTCGCCGTACATGACGCGGCCGGAGACGAGCGTGCGGGTCATCTCGCCCACCGCGTTCGCACGCAGCAGCATGCCCACCTCGGTGACCTGGCCCATGCCGTCCACCCGCACCGGGATCGCCTCGACGTAGAGCAGCGGCAGCCGCCCCCGGACCTCGGCGAGCTCGAGGTCGGAGAGCCAGCCCGGGTTCGCGGGCGGTTGGACGACGGGCTCGTCGCCGGGTTCCCAGTCGGGGTGCGGGTCGGGTGTGCGCACGGCCATGCCTCGATTCTGCCCCACGACGGCCGGGGGTACGATGCCCGGATGCGGATCGATGACGAGGCGGTGCTCTGGTCGGCCTCCCCGGCCGATCGGGCGGACCGGCCGGTGCTGGTACTGCTGCACGGCTACGGTTCGCACGAGGGCGACCTGTTCGGCCTGAGCCCGTACCTGCCGTTGCAGCCCGCGATCGCCTCGCTGCGCGCGCCGATCGCGATGGGGTGGGGGCACTCCTGGTTCCCGCTCCCGGAGCAGGCCGACGACGAACTCACGGCCGTCGACGCCGAAGCGGCCGTGACCGCGGTGCTGGAGTGGCTCGACCGCGTGGTGCCCGAGACGACCCCGGTCGGGCTGCTCGGCTTCTCGCAGGGCGGCGCGATGGCCATCGAGCTGCTGCGCCGGGCTCCGGAGCGGTTCGCGTTCGCGGTCAGCCTCGCGGGATTCGCGTTGCCTGGCGACCGCGAGGGCGACGAGCGGATGTCGCGGCTCGCGCCGCCCGTGTTCTGGGGCCGCGGCGCGGCCGACGACGTGATCCCGGCGGCCGCGATCGCGCAGACGCAGGCGTGGCTGCCCGCGCACGCCGACCTCGACCAGCGCGTGTACGAGGGGCTCGGCCATGCGGTGTCCGATCGCGAGCTCGCGGACGTCAGCGCGTTCCTGCGCGCGCGGTACGCGGCCTGACGGTCGCGTGCCCGGCCCGCTCCGCGGCGATGCTCAGACGCCCGCGCCGCCTCCGCCGCCGCCGCGCGGTTCCTCCGCGGCCCCGCGCGCCGCGCGCTCGGCGTCGCGCTCGGCGATCCGCCGCTTCTCCGCGCGCACCCCGGCCTGACGCGCCCGCTCCTCGACCAGCCACGCGGGCGGATCGGCGAGCAGCGCCTTGATCTCCGCGGTCGTGAGGGGGTCGACCACCCCCGCCCGCGCGAGGCCGGAGTTGGACACGCCGAGCTTCGCGGCGACCACGCCCTTCGGGTGCGGGCCCTCGCGGCGCAGGTCCACGAGCCACTCGGGCGGGTCGGCCTGCATCGCGGCGAGCTCCTCGCGCGTCACGGGCGAGGACTGGAACTCGTCGGGCGTGGCCTCGAGCAGGATGCCGAGCTTCTTGGCCGCCGTCTCGGGCTTCATCGACTGGGACTGGCGGCGCTTCGCATCGTTCACCCCTCCACGGTAGTCCGCTCCGGTCCTCGCCGCCCGCGCGGCAGGCCGCTACGCCCGTCCGGGGGCGTCACGCACCGACCGGACCACCTCCGGCGACGCTAGCCTGAGAGGGCCGCGCGGCGCGGCGGGAAGGGGCGGACGTGTCGTTGCGGCTGCGGTACGTCGCGGGCGTGAGCCCCGCGAAATGGCTGCGCGCGTGGGCCGAGCGCCGACCCGACCTGCCGATCGAGGCCGAGCGCGTCGACGAGCCCCACCAGCTCGACGCGCTCGTCACGGGCGAGGCCGACGTCGCGTTCGTCCGGCTCCCGATCGAGGACGAGGGCCTGCACGCGATCCCGCTCTGGGAGGAGGTCGCCGTCGCGGTCCTCCCGAAGGACCATCCGCTCGCGGCCGCCGAGGCGATCGAGCTCGCCGACCTCGCCGGGGAGCCTCCCGCGCCGGGCCAGGACGACCCGGCGATGACCGTCGAGCTCGTCGCCGCGGGCACCGGCTGGGCTGTCCTGCCCCACAGCCTGGCGCGCCTGCACCACCGCCGCGACGTGGTCGCGGTCCCCGTGACGGATGCCGCGCCGACCCGCATCGCGCTCGTCTGGCGCGTCGAGCGCGACGACGACGACATCCAGGAGTTCGTGGGCGTCGTGCGGGGCCGCACCGCGCGCAGCTCGCGCGGCGCGCAGCCGCCCGAGCCGGCACCGCCGACACCGAAGCGGGCACCGCGCCGGCCCGAGCCGCGCTCGGCGCGCGGTCGCGGCACCCGGCCCGGGAAGCGGCGCGGGCGATGAGCGGCCGCTTCCTCCTCGTCTCCGCGCGGCCCGAACTCGACGCGGTCGGCCCCGAGCGGGCCTCCGTGCTCCGCGCCACCGGGCTCGACCCGGCGCGCCTCGAGCACCTTCGCCTCGACGTCGAGCCGCTCGGCGACCGCGCGCCGCAGCAGTATGACGGCGTGGTCGTCGGCGGCAGCCCCTTCAACGTGACGACGCCCGAGGAGGCGAAGTCGCCCGTGCAGCGCCGCGTCGAGGCCGACCTCGCGCGGCTCGCCGAACGCGCGCTCGCGACCGACCACCCCGTGATGTTCACCTGCTACGGCATCGGCGTGCTCACGCGCGTGCTCGGCGGCACCGTCGACACCCTCCACGGCGAGCAGGCGTCGGCGGTGGAGATCACCCTCACCGACGAGGGCCGGGCCGACCCGGTCGTGGGCGGCCTCCCGGTGCGCTTCGACGCGCTCGTGGGGCACAAGGAGGCCACCGGTCGGCTGCCCCCGGACGCGGTGCTGCTCGCGCGGTCCGCGGGATGCCCGGTGCAGGTCTACCGGGCGGGTGCGAACGTGTACGCCACGCAGTTCCATCCCGAGGTCTCCACGGCCGACTTCATCGCGCGCGCTCAGGTCTACCGGCACCACGGGTACTTCCCCGCGCACGAGTTCGACGCGCTGAGCACGCGCGTGCGCGCGGCATCCATCACCGAGCCGCAACGCCTGCTGCGCCGTTTCGTCGAACTGGCCGAGGCGCGGGCGGGCGCCCACGCCTGACGCACCGGAGGGCCCGGCCGACACGAGGTCGGACGGGCCCTCCGGGGGCGACCGGTCGATCAGGCGGTACGCCGGCGATTGACGATGAGGCCGTAGATCAGGAGCACGACGATGGCACCGCCGATGGCGAGCAGCCACGTGCTCAGGTCCCAGAACTCCTCGAGGCCGACGCCGAACAGCACGCTGCCGAGCCACCCTCCGAGGAGGGCTCCGACGACGCCCAGCAGGAGCGTGATCAGCCATCCGCCGCCCTGCCGGCCAGGCAGGATCAGCTTCGCGATGGCACCGGCGATCAGGCCGAGGAGCAGGAATGCGAGGATACTCATGGGGGTTCTCCTTCCGTTGGCCACCACTGTCCTCCTGATCGCAATCCCCCGGCAACGGGTTGCGCCGGTGTGTCGAAACGCGCTATTCAGGGGCGCGTGAGCCGTGATCCGGCCCTTTGGGTGCTGCACGTCGACCTCGACCAGTTCATCGCCGCGGTCGAGGTGCTGCGGCGCCCCGAGCTGGCGGGGCGACCCGTGATCGTCGGCGGCCGGGGCGACCCCACCGAGCGGGCCGTGGTGTCGACCGCCTCGTACGAGGCCCGCGAGTTCGGCGTCGGCTCGGGGATGCCGCTGCGCATCGCCGCGCGCAAGGCGCCCGACGCCGTGATCCTGCCCGTCGACGCGCCCGCCTACACCGCGGCATCCGAGGAGGTCATGGCGACGCTCCGCGCGCAACCGGGTGCGATCGTGCAGGTGCTGGGCTGGGACGAGGCGTTCGTCGGCGTCGCCACCGACGACCCCGAGGCGTACGCCCGCGAGGTGCAGCGCGCCATCTTCGGGCGCACCGGGCTGCACTGCAGCGTCGGCATCGGCGACACGCTCGTGCGCGCCAAGGTCGCGACCGGGTTCGGCAAGCCCGGCGGCGTGTTCCGGCTCACGGCGTCGAACTGGCTCGAGGTGATGGGCCACCGACCGACCATCGAGCTGTGGGGCGTCGGCAGCAAGGTGTCGCGCCGGCTCGCCGCGCACGGCATCACGACCGTCGCCGAGCTCGCGCGCGCCGACCCGGCCGTGCTGGCGGCCGAGTTCGGTCCGCGGATGGGGCCCTGGTATCGGCAGCTCGGCCGCGGCGAGGGCGCCCGCGTGGTCGACGACACGCCGTGGGTCGCGCGCGGCCACAGCCGGGAGACCACCTTCCAGCAGGACCTCGCCGACCCGGCCGAGATCGACGCGGCGCTGCGCGAGCTCGTCGCGCGCGTGCTCGACGACGTCGCCGCGGAGGGCCGCCCCGTGATCGGGCTCACGCTCAAGGTGCGCTACGCCCCGTTCCTCACGAAGACCTACCAGCGGCGGATCCCCGAGACCTCCGACCGCGCCGACGTGCTCGCGAGGGTGCTCGGGCTCGCGGCCGAGCGCATCGAGCCCGGTCGCGCCATCCGGCTGCTGGGGCTGCGTGCCGAGATGCCGATGCCCGACGACGCGCGGGAGGGACACACGCCGACCCGCAGCGGATGGTGAGCGGAATCACTCGTGCTCGGGCAGCACCGGCGTCGACCAGCCCGGATCACGGCCCAGCTGCGCCGCGCGGGCGACCGAGGCAGCGCCGAACCGATCATGGACGGCATCGAGCACCGCGTCGAGTCGTGCACCCTCGCCCCAGTCGATCGGGAGCTCGGGCTGCACGGAATCGGCGCGATCCAGTTTCGAGAACGAGAGGCGGATGAGCGTGATCCCTCGCTCCGAGATCAGCGGCTGGGCGCCGGCGAGCAGCGCTCGGGCGACGGCCAGCAGCACCGCCGTACGGTCGGTCGGCGGACCCACGGTGTGCGACCGGGTCGCCCTGGTGAAGTCGCCGGATCGGAGCCGCAGCACCACCGTGCGGCACACCCGGTCGCGGTCCCGCAGGCGACGGGCCAGCCGGTCGACGATCTGCGTGAGGATGACGTCGAGTTCCTCGGGCGAGCGCGGCCGGCGGCCGAGCGCTCGCTGCGATCCGATGGATCCGCGGCGCCGGGTCGTGTCGACCGGGCGCGGATCCCGCAGCCGCGCGAGCGCGTGCAGGTGCGCGCCCGTCGCTTTGCCCAGGAGCCGCTCGGTGGCATCCGCCTCGAGTTCGGCCAGCTGCCCGACCGTGCGGATGCCGAGCCGGTGCAGCTTCTCGGCCGTGACGGCGCCGACGCCCCAGAGCCGTTCGACGGGCAGCGGGAGCAGGAACGCCTCCTCCCGGTCGGGCTCGACCACCAGGAGGCCGTCGGGCTTGCTGACCGCGCTCGCGACCTTGGCGAGGAACTTGGTGCGCGCGATCCCGACCGAGATGGGGAGCCCGACCTCAGCGCGAACCCGCTGGCGCAATCGCACCGCGATCTCCTCGGGCGTGCCCGCGATGCGCCGCAGCCCGCCGACCTCGAGGAACGCCTCGTCGATGGAGATCCCCTCGACGAGCGGCGTCGTGTCGCGGAAGATCGCGAACACCTCCTTGCTGGCCTCGGAGTAGGCGTCCATCCGGGGTGGGACCACCACGGCGTCAGGACACAGGCCGCGCGCTTCGCGGCCGCCCATCGCGGTGCGCACGCCACGCGCCTTCGCCTCGTAGCTCGCCGCGAGCACGACCCCGCCGCCGACGATGACGGGCCGCCCTCGCAGCTCGGGAGCGTCGCGCTGCTCGACCGACGCGTAGAACGCGTCGAGGTCGGCGTGCAGCACGCTCGCCTCGCCCCGCATGCCGCCTCCCTCCCCCGCGGCGGCATCGTCGCACGCACCGGCGACACCGGCTGGGACGCGGGTTCGTCGCGAACGGTCCCGGAGAAACAGAGAACCCCTGCCTCAGCAGGGGTTCTCATGGCGGTACCGGTGGGATTTGAACCCACGGTGCGCTTTCACGCACACAACTTTTCGAGAGTTGCACCTTCGGCCGCTCGGACACGGTACCGAGATCGATAGTAGACGACTCGGTCGCGAGGTTCAAAACGAGCGGATGGCGCGACGCCACGCCCGCGACGTCGCCTCGCGGTGCTACGCCGCGAGCTGCGCGGCGACCACCGCCGCGTCCTCGCCGACGCCCAGCAGCAGCGGCGACTTGCGTGAGCGCATCCACGGCACGCCGACGAAGTAGAGGCCGGGGACGACCGTGCTCGCGCCATCCCGTTGCAGGGGCAGGCCGAACTCGTCGACGACGCCCGGCAGGCCGATCCACCGGTAGTCGGGGCGGAAGCCGCAGGCCACGACCACGCTCGCGAGATCGGCCAGGCGCGGCGGCGGGGCGACGGGGATGCTGCCGGCGGGCATGCTCGGCAGCTCGGGCTCGGGCATCCCGAGGCTGCGGGCGGTCGACGCGATGAGGGCGCAGATGTACGCCCAGCCCTCATCCCCCACGGCGATGGAGTCGGCCAGGTCGTCGGCGACCACGAGGCGATCGCCGTCGAGCCCCGTGATGTGCCCCATGAGCTGCGCGCCCGCCTCGGCGAGCGTGCGCAGGTTCAGGTCGTGCCCTCCGCGCCGGCCGGTCACGAGCGGGTTCGGCCCGAGTCGCGCCGCTGGCGACGGGAGGTCGGCGGCGGTCTGCTCGAAGAAGCCAGAGTCCAGGAGCCAGTCGATGCCGTCACGACCCGCGACGCGCCGCGGCATCGCCGGCGCGCGCCCGGCGGAGAGCACCACCTCGCGGCCGGAGAGCAGCAGCTCCTCGGCGATCTGCCCGGCCGTCTGCCCACCGCCGATCACGAGCACACGCCCCTCGGGCAGCGAGTCGGGCGAGCGGTACGAGGTGGCGCCGACGACCGGCACGTGCCTCGCGAGCTCCTCGACCACCGGCGGACGGCGTTCCCGGTGGTACGCGCCCGTCGCCGCGACGACCCGCCGCGCACGCACCGGCCCGCCCTCGGTCTGCGCGACGAAGCCCTCGTCGACGACCCGCAGCGAGGACACCCCGGCGTGCTCGCGGATGGGCGCGCCGAACGACGCGGCGTACCGGCGCAGGTGCACGATGACCTGCTCGCGGGTCAGGTACCCGCCGGGGTCGTCGCCGTCGTACTCCCCGCCGGGCAGCCGGATGAGGTGGTTCGGGGTCACCAGGCAGAAGCTGTTCCAGCGCACGTACCACGCGGCGCCGGCGCGCTCGCGATCCACGACCACGTGGTCGATGCCGAGCTGCGTGAGTTCGTGGCTCATCGCGAGTCCGGCCTGTCCAGCGCCGACGACGAGCACGTCGGTGTCCGCGAGCATGGCGTCAGCGTAGGCGCGTGCACGGGGGAACGGAAGGGCCGCTGGTCCCGCCGCGACGGTGCCGCCACGAGGCATCCGGGCCGCAACCCCTCGCTCGCGGACGCGCGCTGACGTAGCGTCGAGGCATGGCCGATGAACGTTCCGCGGTCGAGTCCGCCATGACCACGCTCGTGCCGCTCGCCCTGCTCGCCGGGGTCGCGCTGGCCGCGCGCGCCGCCTGGCGGCGGTTCCGATCGCGCATCACCGAGAACAGCGTCATCCTCAACGAGACCCTGCCCGTGCACTCGAAGTGGTGGCGCGACCACGCCAAGGTGCGCGGCGAGTTGCTCTACGTCGCGCTCGGCGACAGCGCGGCGCAGGGCATCGGGGCGAGCCGGCCCGACCACAGCTACGTCGGGCTGCTCGCGCGCACCATCCGCGATACGACCCGCCGTTCGGTGCGCGTCGTGAACCTCAGCGTCTCGGGCGCGACGACCGCGCTCGCCGTGCAGGACCAGCTGCCGAAGCTCGCCAAGTACCGCCCCGACGTCATGACCGTGTCGATCGGCGCGAACGACATCGCCAAGTGGGACCAGGACGGGTTCGAGCGGAACCTCGCCGCCATCCTCGACGCGGTGCCGCCGCACGCGCTCGTCGCCGACCTGCCGTTCTTCTACTTCCCGCACAACGAGCGCAAGGTCGCGGTGGCGAACGAGATCCTCCGGCGGCTCGTCGCCGAGCGCGGGCTCCGGCTCGTGCGGCTGCATCGCGAGACCCGGCTCCGCGGGTTCCGCCGCATCTTCACGCACTTCGCGAACGACTGGTTCCACCCCAACGACCACGGCTATCGCGTGTGGGCCGACGCGTTCCGGCCCGCCCTCGTCGCGCAGCTGGTCGAGCGCTTCCCGCCCGACGCGGAGCCGGATGCCGCGACCGCGCCGGGCGGGCCGGTCGAGACGGTCCTCGGCGCACCCGTGCCGTCGACGGCGGATGTCGCCGGGCGCCCCTAGGCTCGGGGGCATGGCGAAGCCCTCCACCGCGTACCGTTGCACCGAGTGCGGGTGGAGCACCGTCAAGTGGGTCGGCCGGTGCGCCGAGTGCCAGCAGTGGGGCACGGTCGTCGAGGCCGGCACCGAGACCGGCCTCGTGCGCAGCCTCCAGCCCGTGGCGCCCTCGGCGGCGCGCGCGGCGCGACCCATCGCGCAGGTCGAGGCCGAGCTCACGGCCCACCGGCCGAGCGGCGTCGGCGAGTTCGACCGCGTGCTCGGCGGCGGCATCGTCGCGGGCGCGGCCATCCTGCTCTCGGGCGAACCGGGTGTGGGCAAGTCCACGCTGCTGCTCGAGGTCGCCGCGCGCGTGGCCGCGACCGGGCGGCGCGTGCTGTACGTCAGCGCCGAGGAGTCCACGGCCCAGGTGCGCCTGCGCGCCGGCCGCACGGGCGCGCTGCACGACGAGCTCTACCTCGCCTCCGAGACCGACCTGGCGACGATCCTCGGTCAGGTCGACGAGGTCTCCCCCGAGCTGCTCATCGTCGACTCGGTGCAGACCGTGTCGAGCTCGCTCTCCGACGGGCTGCCCGGGCAGCCCAGCCAGGTGCGCGAGGTGGCCTCCACGCTCATCCGCGTCGCGAAGGAACGCGACCTGCCGGTGCTGCTCGTCGGTCACGTCACGAAGGATGGCACGATTGCCGGTCCGCGCCTGCTCGAGCACCTCGTCGACGTCGTGTGCCAGTTCGAGGGCGACCGGCAGACCGCGCTGCGCTTCGTGCGCGCGCTCAAGAACCGCTTCGGCCCCACCGACGAGGTCGGCTGCTTCGAGATGACCGGCGACGGCATCGCCGAGGTGCCCGACCCGTCCGGGCTCTTCCTCAGCCGCTCGCGCACGGCCGTGAGCGGCACGTGCGTGACCGTCGCGCTCGAGGGCCGGCGCGCGCTGCCCGTCGAGGTGCAGGCACTCGTCGTCGGCACCAAGGCGCCCCAGCCGCGCCGCGTGGTCAACGGCGTCGACCCGTCGCGCGTCGCGATGATCATCGCGGTGCTCGAGCGGCGGGCCGGGCTTCGGCAGCTCGGCGAGCACGACGTCTACGTGTCGACGGTCGGCGGAGTGCGCCTCGTCGAACCCGCCGCCGATCTCGCGATCGCGGTCGCGATCGCGAGCGCGATGCGCGACCGTGCGGTGCCGCACGAGCTCGCCGCGGTGGGCGAGATCAGCCTCGCGGGCGAGGTGCGCCCCGTGGCATCCGCCCGTCAACGCGCCGCCGAGGCGCGGCGCCTCGGCTACACGGCGCTCCTCGACGACGAGCTCGGCAGCGTGCGCGCCGCCGTCGAACGCGCGATGATCGCCGCGACCGGCGCGCGCGAGCGCGAGCTCGACGCCGCGTTCTAGCGCCGCGTTCTCGCGCCGCGGCCTGCGACGGCTACACCTCGAGCGCCTTCCGGAGTTCGGCCGGCGACGCCTGCATCGGGTGCGGCCCGGCGATGTCGAGGAACACCGTGGTGATCGTCGACTCGTGGCGCTTCAGGAACGTCTTCAGCCACGCCGGGCTCTGCAATCCGACCGCGGGCGGCAGGTTGGCGGGCTTGTTCGCGGCATCGCTGAAGAGCAGCAGCGCGACCTCGCCCGTGTTCGGGTCCCGGTAGGTCCACACCTCGCCGCCGTCGAGCGGCTTGTCGCGGGGGCCGGGCTTGATGAGCGGCACCACCGTGTTGCCGTGCCGCAGCGCGAGCGCGACCGCGGCCATGTCCTGTCGCTCGAGCGCCTCGGCGAGCGCCTGCGACCGGAACTCCAGCGCTTCGGCGCCCTTCGACGCCCTCGATGCCTTCGAACCCTTCGCGGAACGCTTCCCACCGGCCATCCCGCCAGCCTACCGATCGCCCGCGAACCCGCCCCGCGACCACCTCCCCCACCCCACACCGCGAATCCCGAGTTCCCGCGGGTACACCCGCCCCAACCCGGGACTCGACAACGAACCCGCCCCGCGACCACCCGCCCCACCCCGCGAATCCCGCATTCCCGCGGGTACACCCGCACCAACCCGGGACTCGACAACGCGCCCGCGCCGCGACCACCCGCCCCCGCGCCGCGAATCCCGCATTCCCGCGGGTACACCCGCACCAACCCGGGACTCGGCAACGCGACCGCGCCGCGACCACCCGCCCCACCCCGCGAATCCCGCGTTCCCGCGGGTACACCCGCACCAACCCGGGACTCGGCAACCCGCCCGCGCCGCGACCACCCGCCCCACCCCGCGAATCCCGCGTTCCCGCGGGTACACCCGCACCAACCCGGGACTCGGCAACCCGCCCGCGCCGCGACCACCCGCCCCCGCGCCGCGAATCCCGCATTTCCGCGGGTACACCCGCACCAACCCGGGACTCGGCAACGCGACCGCGCGGACAGCGCCGGCCGGCGGCGCGCGTCAGTAGAGCAGGAACTGCTTCGACGTCGTCGACTCGAAGCCCGACACCGACACCGACAGGTGATATGACGCGCCGCCGCCGGGCACCGCGCTGCGCGCGTCGCCGCACGTGTCGGGCGTCGAGCGCGTGCGGTCCCAGACGATGGGCTCGCTGGAGGAGATCGGCGTGTTGGGCTCGAGCGACACCTCGGCGTCGACGGCGTCGACCTGGCAGTCGGTCGACCTCCAGTAGACGTCGTTGCCGCTCGAGATCGTGAACACCTGCGCGGCCGTCCCGGCGTTGAGCACGCAGGTGTTCGAGCCCGTGTTGATGATCGTGACCGACAGCTTGGGCTGCTCGCCGGCCGCGTACACCTCGGCGTCGGTCACCGCCTCGACGACGACCTGCCCGTCCGTGCAGTCGGCGCCGTCCTCGGCGGGCTCCTCGGGCGCTGCCGGCGCCGGGGACTCCGACGACGGCGCCTCGGCGGCCGGCGCGCCGGATGCCGCGGGGCTCGGCGACGCCGACGGCAGCGTGGTCTGCGACACCTCGTCGCCCTGGCTCGCTCCGGGCCGCACGATCACGAGCACGATCGCGACGATGACCGCGACGAGGCCGAGCAGCACCATGAGCCGGCGCCGCCGGTACACGGATGCGGGCAGGCGCCCGGGCGCGGGTCGGTTCGACGTCATGCGCTCAGGCTACGACCGGCGCCTCGCCGGACCCGGTCGGCACCGCGGCGCGCCGGGAGGCGGTGAGGAACACTCAGAGCATTTTCAGCATGCGCGTGTTGCCGAGGGTGTTCTGCTTCACGCGCGCGAGGTCGAGGAACTCGGCCACGCCCTCGTCGTGCGAGCGCACGAGCTCGGCGTACACCTCGGGGTCCACGGTCTCGCCGCCCATGTCCTGGAACCCGTGCCGGCCGAAGAAGCCGACCTCGAACGTGAGGCAGAACAGTCGGCTCAAGCCGAGCTCGCGCGCATCCTCCTCGAGCGCGTCGAGCAGCGCGTGCCCGACGCCGTGCCCGAGCCAGTCGTCGCGCACGGCGAGCGTGCGCACCTCGCCGAGGTCCTCCCACATCACGTGCAGCGCGCCGCAGCCGACGACCTCGCCGTCGTCGGACTCGGCCACCCGGAACTCCTGGACCGCCCCGTAGAGGTCGACGCGTTCCTTGCCGAGCAGGATGCGCCGGGCCACGAGCGGTTCCACGAGGTCGAGGATCGTCGGCACGTCGTGCGTGCGCGCACGGCGCACGAGGAAGGGCTGGGCCATCCGCTCATCGTATTGCCCACGGCGCACGCCGCCCAGCGCGCCTCCGCGTGCGCCGCGGGCCTGCTCCGGGGGTCGTTCCGCGACATCCGCCGTCGTGCGCCGGCCCGCCGATGGCGCGAATCGACCCCCGCGAGCAGGCAGCCGCCCCGACAGAGACGACGAGGGGGCGGATGCCGCGGCATCCGCCCCCTCGGGTCGAACCGGTCGTGCGGGTTACTGCCCCGCCGCCAGGTCGGGCGTGGCCGGCCCGGTGCCGATCGCGGCGCCGGTGTTGACGCCCACGCCGACGGGCAGCGCCCGCTGGGTCGTGGTGAACACGAACTCGCCGTCCTTGAAGTCGACGTGCACGTGGTCGCCCGAGTTGAGCTCGCCGTGCAGGATCTTCTCCGAGAGGCGGTCCTCGACCTCGTGCTGCACCGCGCGGCGCAGCGGGCGGGCGCCGAGCGCCGGGTCGAACCCGACCTCGATGAGCCGCTCCTTGGCCGCGGTGGTGAGCTCGACGGTCATGTCGCGGTCGAGCATGCGCTCGCCCAGGCGCTTGATGAACAGGTCGACGATCTGCAGCAGCTCCTCCTTGCTGAGCTGCGGGAAGACGATGATCTCGTCGACGCGGTTGAGGAACTCGGGCTTGAAGTGCTTCTTCAGCTCCTCGTTCACCTTCGCGCGCATGAGGTCGTAGCCCGTGCGGGTGTCGCCTTCGATCTGGAAGCCGACGGGGCCGCCCGAGATGTCCTTCGTGCCGAGGTTGGTCGTCATGATGATGACGGTGTTCTTGAAGTCGACGACCCGGCCCTGGCCATCCGTCAACCGGCCCTCCTCCAGGATCTGGAGGAGCGAGTTGAAGATGTCGGGGTGAGCCTTCTCGATCTCGTCGAAGAGCACGACCGAGAACGGCTTGCGGCGCACCTTCTCGGTGAGCTGGCCGCCCTCCTCGAAGCCGACGAAGCCGGGAGGGGCGCCGAAGAGGCGCGAGACCGTGTGCTTCTCGCCGTACTCCGACATGTCGAGCGAGATCATCGCCGACTCGTCGTCGAAGAGGAACTCCGCGAGCGCCTTCGCGAGCTCGGTCTTGCCGACGCCCGTGGGGCCGGCGAAGATGAACGAGCCCGAGGGACGCTTCGGGTCCTTGAGGCCGGCGCGCGTGCGGCGGATCGTCTTCGACAGGGCGGAGATCGCCTCCTCCTGGCCGATGACGCGCTCGTGCAGCGCCTTCTCCATGAAGACGAGTCGCGACGACTCCTCTTCGGTCAGCTTGAAGACGGGGATGCCGGTGGCCTGCGCGAGCACCTCGGCGATCAGGCCCTCGTCGACGACCGCGGTCGTCTTGACCTCGCCCGACTTCCACTGCTTCTCGAGGCGGAGGCGCTCGCCGAGCAGGGTCTTCTCCTCGTCGCGAAGCGACGCGGCCTTCTCGAAGTCCTGCTCCTCGATCGCGGTCTCCTTGGCGGCGCGGACGACGGCGATCTTCTCGTCGAACTCGCGCAGCTCGGGCGGCGACGACAGGATCGACAGGCGCAGGCGGGCGCCCGCCTCGTCGATCAGGTCGATGGCCTTGTCGGGCAGGAACCGATCGCTGATGTAGCGGTCGGCGAGGTTCGCGGCGGCGACGATCGCGCCATCCGTGATCGAGACCTTGTGGTGCGCCTCGTAACGGTCGCGGAGCCCCTTGAGGATGTTGATCGCGTGCGGGAGCGACGGCTCGGCGACCTGGATCGGCTGGAAGCGGCGCTCGAGCGCGGCATCCTTCTCGAAGTGCTTGCGGTACTCGTCGAGCGTGGTCGCGCCGATGGTCTGCAGCTCGCCGCGCGCGAGCAGCGGCTTGAGGATCGAGGCGGCGTCGATCGCGCCCTCGGCGGCGCCCGCACCCACGAGGGTGTGGATCTCGTCGATGAAGACGATGATGTCGCCGCGCGTGCGGATCTCCTTGGTGACCTTCTTCAGGCGCTCCTCGAAGTCGCCGCGGTAGCGCGAGCCGGCGATGAGCGAGCCGAGGTCGAGCGAGTAGAGCTGCTTGTCCTTGAGCGTCTCGGGCACCTCGCCCTTGACGATCGCCTGCGCGAGGCCCTCGACGACCGCGGTCTTGCCGACGCCGGGCTCGCCGATGAGCACGGGGTTGTTCTTGGAGCGGCGCGAGAGGATCTGCATGACCCGCTCGATCTCCTTCTCGCGGCCGATCACGGGGTCGAGCTTCGACTCGCGGGCAGCCTGCGTGAGGTTGCGGCCGAACTGGTCGAGGATCTGCGATCCGCCCTGGGCCTGCTGCTGCTCGGTCGCGCCGACCTGCACCTGCTCCTTGCCCTGGTAGCCGGAGAGGAGCTGGATGACCTGCTGGCGCACGCGGTTGAGGTCGGCGCCGAGCTTGACGAGCACCTGCGCGGCGACGCCCTCGCCCTCGCGGATGAGCCCGAGGAGGATGTGCTCGGTGCCGATGTAGTTGTGGCCGAGCTGCAGGGCCTCGCGCAGCGAGAGCTCGAGCACCTTCTTGGCGCGCGGCGTGAACGGGATGTGCCCGGTCGGCTGCTGCTGGCCCTGTCCGATGATGTCCTGCACCTGCTCGCGCACGGCGTCGAGCGAGATCCCGAGGGACTCGAGCGCCTTGGCGGCCACGCCCTCACCCTCGTGGATGAGGCCGAGCAGGATGTGCTCGGTGCCGATGTAGTTGTGGTTGAGCATCTTGGCCTCTTCTTGGGCCAGGACGACGACACGTCGGGCGCGGTCGGTGAATCTCTCGAACATCATCAACTCCTCACGGCGCCGGGTAGGGGCGTCGATACAACAACGGTAACGACCGCGATCGCGCGGCGGGTGCGTGTTCGCCGTGGGCGCATCGCTGCCGGGGCGCGCTTCGTCATGCGAGCCGGGCGGATGTCGCGAGCCCCCGGGATGCCGATTGACAGCGACGCGCGGCATCCGTAGCTTATCGAATATCGTTGTTATCGTTCTTCGATATGAAAGGCAACTCCATGGACCCGAACTCCGTCACCGCAACACGCCTCCCCTCGCGCGCCGACACCGTCGGCATCTGGGCCTTCATGGTCGCCGGCACCGGCATCGTCGCCTGGGCGGTGGTCGGCGCCGTCCTGCGGATCACGGACGCGCTCTCCTCCCCCGAGGTCCGCGTGCTCGCCGAGTTCGCCGGAACGCCCGCCGAAGCGCCGATCGGCCCCGGCGGTGCGCCCGTCGCGATCGAGCTCGACCGCGCGTTCCTCTTCACCGACGAACTGCCCGGCCCGTCGCTCGTGGCGCTCGTGCTCTCGGAGATCGCGTTCGCGGTCAGCGTCGCCGCCGTGGTGGCATGCCTGCTCCTGCTGAGCGCGTCCACCCTGCGCGGCCGGGTGTTCAGCCGGCGCAACACGCGCCTCGTCGCCACGGCCGGCACGGCCGGCCTGGTCGGTGCGGCCGCGGTGCCGTTCCTCGCCAACATGGTCGCCAACGGCGCGTTCGCGCGCATCTCCGACGGCGAGTTCGACAACGTGCTGATGTCCGTCGACCTCATGCCGTTCGTCCTCGCCGCCTTCGTGGTCGCGATCATCACGACGGCCTTCGCCGTCGGCGAGCGCCTGCAGCGCGACACCGAGGGCCTCGTCTGATGGCGCCGGCCGAGCCCGATGACGCGCACGACGTGCACTGCCGCCTCGACGAGCTCCTCGCCGCGCGCGGGATGACCCTGACGAGGCTCGCCGAGCTCGTCGGCGTGAGCGTGGTGAACCTCAGCGTGCTGAAGAACGATCGCGCGCGCGCCATCCGGTTCTCGACGCTGCAGGCGATCTGCCGTGCCCTCGACTGCGAGATCGGCGAGCTGCTGGTGCTGCGACGAACGGATGACCCGGGGGCCGCGTCGGAGGCGACGGCCCGCTGACCGCCTCGACGCACCGGCCCGCGCGTGGTTGGATGCACGCATGCCCAGACTCGTGCTGACCGTCATCGGAGACGACCGCGCAGGCCTCGTCGAGGCCCTCGCCGACGCCGTGAACGCCCACGGCGGCAACTGGGAGCAGAGCCAGATGGCCGAGCTCGCCGGCCAGTTCGCGGGGATCGTCGTGGTGACGGTGCCGGCCGAGCGGGCCGACGAGCTGCGCGAGGCGCTCGACGGGCTCGAGGGGCTGCTCGAGGTCGCGGCGCACCCGGGCTCCGAGGAGCCGGCGGGGGCCGACCACTGGCGTCGCCTGCGCATCGACCTCGTCGGCAGCGACCGGCCGGGCATCGTGCACGACGTGTCGGCCGTGCTCGCGCGTCACGGGCTCAGCATCGAGACCATCACGACCGAGCGCCGCGACGCGCCCATGTCGGGCGGCATCCTCTTCGAGGCGCACATCGCGGTGCGCGTGCCCCCGGGCGGCGACCCCGCCGACGTGCGGCAGGACCTCGAGCAGGTCGCGAGCGAGCTGTTCGTCGACCTCACGGTCGGGCAGGAGTAGGGCGCCCGGGCCGTCGGCCGGCTCCGGCGCTACTTGATCGGCACCGTGACGACCGCGTCGCCGACGGTGACCTCGAGCGGCTCGGTCGTCGTCACGTCGTAGGGCGTCGAGAATACCGTCGTGTGGGGCACGAAGTCGGCCGTGCACGGGCCATCCTCGGGCTCGGGCAGCACGGCCTCGACGGCGTTGCCCTCGCCCGCCGGCGCGGTCACGCGGAGGTCGGTCGACACGACGGGGCAGGTCGACGAGCCCCAGATGGTGATCGCGAGCCGGCCGCCGTCCTGGAGGTACTGCACGTAGGGCTCGTCTCCGGTCGGCTCGGGGACCTCCTCGGCCGAGCCCTGCTCGGTCTCATCCTCGGTCTCGCCACCCTGGTCGGTGTTCTCGGCCTCGCCCGCGGCCTCCTGCTCCTCGTCGAGCACCGGGAGGCCCGCGAAGTCCTCGACCGGACCCGACCCGGGCGCGCAGCCCGCGAGCAGGAGCGTCGCGGCGACGGCGACGGTGGTGAACAGGAGGCGGCGGACGTCTGCGTGCGGGGCCATGTGCGACATGCTAGCCCGCGGCATCCGCTCAGGGCAGGATGTCGCGCCGCGACCCGCGCGTAGGATGCGGGAATGAGCAACCTCGAGCGCGACCCCGTCGAACTGCTCTGCCCGCCCGAGACGCCGCACGGCCCGGCCGTGCAGGTGCTCGAGTTCCGCGAGGTGCCGCTCGGCGGGCCGCGCGCGATGCCGGTGCGGCGCACCCTCCCGCAGCGCGGGCGCACGACCATCGGCGCGTGGTGCTTCGCCGACCACTACGGGCCCGACGACGTGTCGGACACGGGCGGCATGGTCGTGCCGCCGCACCCCCACACGGGCCTGCAGACCGTGAGCTGGCTGTTCGAGGGCGAGATCGAGCACCGCGACTCGACCGGCAGCCACGAGCTCGTGCGCCCCGGCGGGGTGAACCTGATGACCGCCGGTCGCGGCATCTCGCACTCCGAGGTCTCGACCGCCGCGACGACGCGACTGCACGGCGTGCAGCTGTGGGTCGCGCTGCCCGAGGCCTCCCGGCACGTCGCGCCGTTCTTCGAGCACGCCGACACGACGCCGTTCCGGCTGGGCGACGCCACGGTGCGCGTCTTCGTGGGCGAGCTCGCGGGCGAGGGCGAGTCCGCCGCGTCGGCCGAGACGACGGATGCCGCGTCCGCGGCGGTCACCGTCTTCTCGCCGCTGCTCGGGGCCCAGGTCGACCTGCCCGCGGGCGGCACGGTCGACGTGCCGCTCGACCCGCGCTTCGAACACGGCGTGCTCGTCGACGCCGGACCCGCGCACGTCGAAGTCGCCGGGGCAGGTGCCGCGACCGAGGTTGCGTGGTCGAACCTGGCCTACCTCGAGCCGGGGCACGCGAGCCTGCGGCTGCGCGCCGACGCCGACCCCGTGCGCGTGGTGCTGCTCGGCGGCGTGCCGTTCGGCGAGGAGCTCGTGATGTGGTGGAACTTCATCGGACGCTCGCACGACGAGGTGGTCGAGTTCCGGCGCCGTTGGCAGTCCGACGTGATCGACCGAAACGACCCCGACGGGCCGTTCGGCACCGTGGCGGGCTACGACGGGCGCCCGCTGCCCGCGCCCGAGCTGCCGACGGTGCGGCTGAAGCCGCGGCGGTGAGGCGCGCGCCGCGACATCCGCAGACGCGCCGACGGCCGGTGCCCAGGAGGGAGCACCGGCCGCCGGGGTGATCGCGTGGCCGATCAGGCCACGGCCACCTCAGGCGCACCCACCGCCTGCTCTTCCCGCACCGGGCGCCGGTGGGCCCAGCGCTTGAGTGCGATGACCACCAGGGCACCGACCACCGAGCCGGCGATGATCGCGAGGACGAACCAGAGCAGGTTGCCGATCGCGAAGAACACGAAGATGCCGCCGTGGGGCGCCTGCGACGTCACGTCCATGCCCATGCAGATCGCGCCGGCCACGGCACCGCCGATGACGGTCGCCGGGATGACCCGGAAGATGTCGGCCGCCGCGAACGGGATCGCACCCTCCGAGATGAACGCCGCACCGAGCAGCCACGCGGCCTTGCCGTTCTCGCGCTCGACCGGGGTGAACAGCCGGCGATCGATCACGGTCGCGAGGGCCATGGCGAGCGGCGGGACCATCCCGGCGGCCATGACCGCGGCCATGATCGCCCACGGCGCCTGGTTGTCGGGCGAGCCCGCACCGAGGCCGGCGACCGCGAACGCGTAGGCGACCTTGTTGACCGGACCGCCGAGGTCGAAGCCCATCATCGCGCCGAGGATGAGGCCGAGCAGCACCGCGCCGGCACCCGAGAGGCTCGACAGCCAGTCGTTGAGCGCGGTCGAGAACGCCGAGATCGGTCCGGCGAGCACGACGATCATGAGGCCGGAGGCCACGATCGACGCGAGCAGCGGGATGATCACGACCGGCATCAGGCCCTTGAGCCAGCGCGGCACGTCGAGTCGCGCGAGCATGAGCGCGATCCATCCGGCGAGCAGGCCGCCCACGAGGCCGCCGATGAAGCCGGCGCCCATGAGCCCCGCGACCGAGCCCGCGACGAAGCCGGGCGCGATGCCCGGGCGGTCCGCGATGGCGTAGGCGATGTAGCCGGCCAGCGCCGGCACGAGGAAGCCCATCGAGATCGCGCCGATCGAGAAGAACACGGCGCCGAGGTAGATGCCCAGGCCGCCCTCGGGGAGGTTCCAGAGCGCGTTGGTCGTGACGATCTCGGTCGCGTTCTCGGTGATGTCGTACCCGCCGAGGAGGAACCCGAGCGCGATGAGCAGACCACCGCCCGCGACGAACGGGATCATGTAGCTGACGCCGGTGAGCAGCACGCGCTTGATCTTCTGGCCGAAGTGCTCGTGCGCCACCGCGGCCGCCGCACTCTCGGCGGCGGCGTCGCCCGCGACGCGCGGTGCCGCCGGGTCGTCGATCGCGGCGACGGCCTCGCGGATCATCTCGGCGGGGTGGTCGATGCCGCGCTTGACCGGTCCGGCCACGACGGGCTTGCCGGCGAACCGGGACTTGTCGCGCACGTCGACGTCGACCGCGAAGATGACGGCGTCGGCCCGCTCGATGACGGACGGCGCGACCGGGGTCGCTCCCGCCGAGCCCTGGGTCTCGACGTGCAGCTCGACCCCCGCCTCATCGCCCGCCTTGGCGAGCGCGTCGGCGGCCATGTACGTGTGGGCGATGCCCGTGGGGCACGCGGTGACGGCGATGATCACGGGCTTGCCCGTGTGGTGCGCGGCAGCGGGCGCGGTCGCGGTCGCGGTCCCGCCGGACGCAGCGGTGGCGGCCGCCGTCGCGCCGGTCGCCGCGGCCGCGGCCGCCGCGGGAGCGGGCTCGGGCGCGAGCGCGGCCTCGACGTGCGCGACGAACGTCGCGGCGTCGGGCGCCGATCGCAGCGACGCGACGAAGTCGTCCTTGATGAGCGAGCGCGCGAGCGTCGAGAGCACCGCGAGGTGGTCCTGCGTCGAGGCGGTCGGCACCGCGATGAGGAACACGAGGTCGGCGGGCCCGTCGAACGAGCCGAAGTCGACCCCCTCGGGCAGGCGCGCCGCCGCGAGCGTCGGACGCGTGACCGCGTCGGACTTGGCGTGCGGGATGGCGATGCCGCCGGGCACCCCCGTGGAGTCCTTCTCCTCGCGGGCCCATGCGTCGGCGAAGAGCGCCTCCGCGTCGGTGGCGCGGCCGGCCGCGACGACGCGCTCGGCGAGCGCGCGGATCACGTCGGCCTTGTCGGCGCCGAGCGGCGCGTCGAGGCTCACGAGCCCCTGGTCGATGACGTCGGACATCGGATTCCCTCCTATGGGATGACCGGGGCGACGGCGCCCCGGATTCGGGTGACGGTGATGGCGGACGCATCGGCGATCTCCCGCGAGGGGACCGCCGAGCCCGGGAGCGACGCAGCCGCCGCCCCGTGTGCGACCGCCTGGGCGAGCGCCCGCTCGGGCGCCGCCCCTTCGGTCACGGCGAGCAGGAAGCCGGCGAGCGAGCTGTCGCCCGCGCCGACCGTGCTGCGCGGCACGATGCGCGGCGCCGGGGCGAACCACGCCCCGTCGCCGTCGACGAGCACGGCTCCGGTGGAGCCGAGCGTGACGAGGGCCGAACGGATGCCGCGGGGCACGAGCGTCGCGGCGACCTCGGCGACCCGCTCGGGGTCGGCCTCGAGTGCCTCGGCGTCGGCCAGGCCGACCAGCTCGGCGAGCTCCTCGCCGTTGGGCTTGATGAGGTCGACGGGCTCGCCGGCCTCCACGATCGCGGCGAGCGGGGCGCCCGAGGTGTCGACCGCGATGCGGGCGACGACGCCCGCGGCGCGCGCCTCACGCACGACTCGCACGTAGAAGTCGGCCGGGAGCGACGGCGGCAGCGAGCCGGCGAGCACGAGCCACGAGGCATCCGCCGACTGGGCGATGACCGCCGCGATGAGCGCCCGCTGCTCGGCCTCGGTGAGCTCGGGGCCGAGCTCGTTGAGCTTGGTGGTGACGCCGTCGGGCTCGGTGACCGTGATGTTCGAGCGCAGGCGCGCGGTGATCGGCACGGTCGCGACCGGCACGCCGGCCGACGCGAGCGCCACGACGAGCGGGTCGTCACCGCGGCCCGGCAGCACGGCGACGGATGCCGCGCCCGCGGCGTCGAGCGCCCGCGTGACGTTGACCCCCTTGCCGCCGGGCTCCTCGACGCTGCGGAGGACGCGCTGCACCTCGCCGCGCGAGAGCGCCTGCTCGAGCTCGACCGTGCGGTCGAGCGACGGGTTGACGGTCAGCGTGATGATCATGCGACCCGCACCTCCACCTCGGCGTCGTCGAGCGCCTCGGCGAGTGCCGGGGGCGGCGGCGCATCCGTGATCAGCACGTCGACCTCGTCGAGGCATGCGAACCGGTGCAGCGCCTCGTCGTCGTGCTTGGAGGCGTCGACGAGCACGACCGCGAGCCGCGACCGCTCGACCATGGCGCGCTTGACCTGCGCCTCGAGCTCGTCGGGCGTCGAGAGCCCGAACTCGGCGCTCACGCCGTTGGTGCCGACGAACGAGATGTCTGGGCGGATGTCGGCGAGCTGGGCGACCGCGGTCGGTCCGACCGCGGCACTGGTCACGCCGCGGACGGTGCCGCCGATGACGCGGACGATGAGGTCGGCGTTGCCGTGCAGGAGCGCCGCGATGGGCACCGAGTTCGTGTAGACGGTGAGCGGTGCGATGCCGGCCGCCGGGTGCCATCCGGCGAGTGCCTCGGCGAATGCGCCCGTGGTCGTGCCCGCGTCGAGCAGGATCGAGCCGGTGAACGTGGGCGGCACGAGCGCGAGCGCAGCCTGCGCGATCGCGCGCTTGGCGTCGGTGTGGCGCTCGGTGCGCTCGAGCACCGTCGTCTCGGCGAGGCTCGCGCGCGACGCGCTCACGGCGCCGCCGTGGACGCGACGGACGTGGCCCGCCTTCTCGAGCGCGTCGAGGTCGCGCCGGATGGTCTCGGCGGTGACGTCGAGCTCGGCGGCGAGGTCGGCGACCGAGACGCGGCCCGTGCGGGCGAGCGCGTCGAGGATGTGCTCGTGTCGCTCCATCGCGTACATGCGGCCCCCTTGCCGGATCGAACTGCAACCTGCGTTTGTGTGAGTTTAGCTCGTTATCTCAGCGTAATGCAAGACATTCGCAGAAATTCCCACAGACCCCAACATTCTCGCGTGCGCCGAGCCCTTCACGAGTCCCGGGTTTCTGCGGGTGCACCCGCAGAACCGCGGGACTCGCACGCATGGAGGCGCAGCCGGCCCCCGATCCCACCACCCGAATCCCGGATTTCTGCGGGTGCATTCGCGACAACCCGGGACTCGCGCACCCCCAGGCACACCCGAACGCCCCCAGACCACCCGAATCCCGGATTCGTGCGGGTGCACCCGCGACAACCCGGGACTCGCGCACCCTCAGCACACCCGAACGCCCCCAGACCACCCGAATCCCGGACTCGCGCGGGTGCACCCGCGACAACCCGGGACTCGGGAAGGCGACCGGGCGCGCGAGAGAGCGAGGGCGCGAGAGCGAGCGAGCGCGCGAGCGCGGCGCGCGCGCCATCCGCCCCGCTACTGCAGCGCCGAGGTGAGCCGCGCGAGGTTGTCGAGGATGGTGGAGCGCAGCGGCTGCCGCATCCACTCCTCGAGCGTGAGCTCGCGGCTGTCGCGCCGGTAGCCGTCCTCGACGGCGCGCATCTCGCGCACGAACGACTCGCCGCGCACCAGCAGCGAGACCTCCATGTTGAGCTCGAACGAGCGGATGTCCATGTTGCTCGAGCCGATGACGGCGACGTCGTCGTCGATCGTGAAGTGCTTCGCGTGCAGGATGAACGGCGCCTTGTACATGTAGATGCGCACGCCGGCGCGCAGCAGCGCCTCGTAGTACGACCGCTGCGCGTGGTACACGAGCGCCTGGTCGCCGATCTCGGAGACGAACAGCTCGACGTGCACGCCCCGCTGGGTCGCTCCGCTGATGGCGCGCAGCATCGCCTCGTCGGGCACGAAGTACGGGCTCGTGATGATGATGCGCTCGCGCGCCGCGTAGAGCAGCGCGAGGAAGAGCTTGAGGTTGTTCTCGTTCGCGTAACCGGGGCCGCTCGGCACGACCTGGCAGTCGAGGTCCTGCTGCTCCGCCTCCTGCTCGAACGGGATCAGCTCGTCGCGCGAGGGCGCCTCGCCGGTCTCGAGGTACCAGTCGGTCGCGAAGATCGCGTCGAGGCCCGACACGATCGGCCCCTCGACCTCGGCGACGAGCTCCTGCCACTTCAGTCCGCGGCGGATGTTGCTGCGCTTGTGGTAGCTGCGGTCGACGATGTTCTGCGAGCCGAGGTAGCCGATCTCGCCGTCGACCACGAGGATCTTGCGGTGGTTGCGGAGGTCGGGCCGCTGGTACTTGCCCTTGAGCGGCATGACCGGCAGCATGAGCCGCCAGGCGACGCCCATGTCGGTGAGGCGCCGGATGGTGCGCCGGTAGCCCTTCACGCGCCGCGACGCGATGTGGTCGATGAGCACCTTCACCTCGACGCCGCGCGCGACGGCGTCGCCGAGGGCGTCGACGAAGCGCTCCGTCGTCGAGTCGTACGCGAAGATGTAGAACTCGGCGTGCACGTAGCGCTCGGCGCCGGCGATGGCGTCGGTCATCGCGTCGAGCGAGGCCTGGTAGTCGCCGATGAGGCGTGCGCCGTTCGAGCCGATGAGCGGCATCGCGCCGAGGTTGCGGTTCAGGCGCACGACGCCCTCGAACCAGGTCGGCCACTTCGTGCTGTCGCTCACGCGCTCGACGCCGTGGGTGCTCTCGCGGATGAACCGGTCGACCTCGTCCTGCTTGGCGCGCCGCGCCTTGGGCAGCTTGGGGTTGCCGATGAGCAGGAAGAACAGGATCCCGAGGTACGGGATGAAGAAGATGGCGAGCAGCCACGCCATCCCGGCAGTGGGCCGGCGGTTGCGCGGCACCACGATGATCGCGATGACGCGGATGACGAGGTCGACGATCACCAGCAGGGCGGCGATGATCGCCGTCGTCTGCGCCTCGGTCATGCCGGGCTACGCGGCTCGGTGTTCAGCGGCTCGCTTGGCCCGCTCTTCGGCCTCGATCTTGGCGTACGCGTCGCGTTCGCTGCGGTCGGCGCGCACCACCGCGCGCATCACGAACCAGAACAGCAGTCCGATCAGCACGGTCGGCGCGAGCGACCAGATCGCGTTCACCCAGAAGTCGTCCATAGCCACTCCAGAATACGGGGGTTTCCTCGGGTTCGCTGCGTCAGCCGCCCGTGACGATGCCCCAGATGCCGGACCCGAGGAGGTAGAGCCCGACGGCGCCGACGATGATCCAGATGGCCACGCGCGTGTTCGAGGGCTTCCGCGGGTCGCGGGGCTCGAGCTCGGACTTCGGCAGGTAGTCGTTCATCGCGGCGTCCGTCTCACTTGACCAGCGGGAAGAGGATGGTCTCGCGGATGCCGAGGCCGGTGATCGCCATGAGCAGGCGGTCGATGCCCATGCCCATGCCGCCCGTGGGCGGCATGCCGAACTCGAGCGCCCGCAGGAACTCCTCGTCGAGGCGCATGGCCTCGGGGTCGCCGCCGGCCGCGAGGCGCGCCTGCTCGACGAAGCGCTCGCGCTGCACGACGGGGTCGACGAGCTCGGAGTAGCCGGTCGCGAGCTCGAAGCCGCGCACGTAGAGGTCCCACTTCTCCACGACGCCGGCGCGCGTGCGGTGCTGGCGCACGAGGGGCGACGTGTCGAGCGGGAAGTCCATGACGAAGGTCGGCCGCTCGAGGCGCGACTTCACGTGGTGCTCCCAGAGCTCCTCGACGTACTTGCCGGGCAGCGGGTGGTCGACGTCAATCTCGACCGCGTCGGCCAGTTCCTTCAGGCGCGACATGGGCGTCTCGGGCGTGATCTCCTCGCCGACGGCCTCGGAGAGCGAGTCGTACATCGACAGCCGCTCCCAGTCGCCGCCGAGGTCGTACTCGGTGCTGTCGGCCCACGTGACGACGTGCGAGCCCGCGACGGCGTACGCGGCATCCTGCACGAGCTGCTGCGTGAGGTCGGCGATGCCGTGGTAGTCGGTGTAGGCCTGGTAGGCCTCGAGCATCGCGAACTCGGGGCTGTGCGTGGAGTCGGCGCCCTCGTTGCGGAAGTTGCGGTTGATCTCGTAGACGCGCTCGATACCGCCCACGACCGCGCGCTTGAGGTAGAGCTCGGGCGCGATGCGCAGGTAGAGCTCGGTGTCGAACGCGTTCGAGCGGGTGACGAACGGGCGCGCCGACGCGCCGCCGTGCATGACCTGCAGCATGGGCGTCTCGACCTCGATGAAACCGAGGCTCGAGAACGTCGAGCGCAGGCTCGCGTTCACCTTCGCCCGGTCGACGACGTTGCGGCGCGCCTGCTCGCGCGCGATGAGGTCGAGGTACCGGCTGCGGACGCGAGTCTCCTCCGACAGCTCGTTGTGCAGGTTCGGCAGCGGGTTGATGGACTTCGAGGCCATGCGCCACTCGGTCACCATGATCGACAGCTCGCCGCGGCGGCTCGTGATCACCTCGCCGGTCACCGCGACGTGGTCGCCGAGGTCGACCAGCTCCTTCCACGCCCCGAGCGACTCCTCGCCGACCTCGCCGAGCGAGACCATGGCCTGGATGCGGCTGCCGTCGCCCGACTGCAGCGCGGCGAAGCAGAGCTTGCCGGTGTTGCGCAGGTGCACGACGCGGCCGGCGAGCGAGACGGTCTCGCCGCTCTGCTCGTCAACGCCGAGGCCGACGAACCGCGAGCGGACCTCGGGGATCGTCGTCGTGATCGGCACCGTCACCGGGTAGGCGCCGGCACCGAGGTCGTCGGATGCCGCGTTGAGCCGCTCGCGCTTGGCCAGCCGCACGGCCTTCTGCTCCGAGATCTCCTCGGCGGTGGGCTCGTGCGTGGTCTCGTCGGCCATGGGGTCTCCGGATGGTTCGGCGGGCATGCGGGCACGGCGTCCGTGCGGACGCCATGGACCAGCGTAGTCCGCCGCCGTGCGGCGATCCTGACCGGCCGCCGGATGCCGCCGGCCTCAGCCGAGCGTGACGAGCGCGTTGTCGACGAGGCGGGTCGTGCCCACGCGCGCCGCGACGAGCACGCGAGCGAGCCCCGTCGTGCCCTCGACCACGGGCAGGAACGTGTCGGGGTCGACCACGACGAGGTAGTCGAGCTCGATGCCGTCGTGGTCGCCGAACGCACCGGCCGCCTCGGCGAGCACCTCGTCGAGCCCGTCGGCTCCCGCGGCCTCGGCGGCCGCGAGCGACTCGGAGAGCGCGAGCGCGATGCGCCGCTGCGCGGCGTCGAGGTAGCGGTTGCGGCTCGACAGGGCCAGGCCGTCGGGCTCGCGCACGGTCGGCACGACCTCGATGCGGACGGGGATGTCGAGGTCGCGCACCATCCGCTGCACGAGGAAGACCTGCTGGGCGTCCTTCTGCCCGAACAGCGCGTGGTCGGGCGTGACGATGTGGAACAGCTTCGAGACGACGGTGAGCACGCCGTCGAAGTGGCCGGGGCGCGATGCGCCCTCGTAGAGCGTGCCGACGTGCCCGGCCGTGACGCGGGTCTCGACCTCGCCGACGGGGTACATCTCGGCCGCGGTCGGCGCGAACACGAGCGCGACGCCCTCGCGGGCGAGCGCGGCGAGGTCGGCCTCGAGCGTGCGCGGGTAGCGGTCGAGGTCTTCCCCGGTGCCGAACTGCAGCGGGTTCACGAAGATCGAGACCACGACGACGTCGGCGAGCTCGCGGGCGCGGCGCACGAGCGCCAGGTGGCCGTCGTGCAGCGCCCCCATGGTGGGCACGAGCGCGACGGTGCGTCCCGCCATCCGGTGCTCGCGGACGGCGCCGCGGATGCCCGCGATCGTGTCGGCGACCAGCGGTGCGGATGTCGCGGTGCCGCCGCCTCGCGTCGCTTCGCCCGTCACACCGCACCTCCCGACGGCCAACCGTCGTCGGCCCCGTCGATCGTAGCGGCCCCGTCGACGCCCGCGCCCGGGTCGTGCCGGGCGAGCGCGTTCTCGACCGCGCTGCGCACGAGTGGTGCGAGCACCGAGCCGGCGCGCGCGACGCCGATGCGGTCGAGGATCCCCGACGCCTGGTCGACGATCGCGGTCGAGAAGGACACGGCCGTGTCGATCGCCTCGGCGTAGGCCGGCCGGTCCGCCTCGGCGACCACGAACGGCTCGCCGCCCATCTCGACGACGAGGGCCTGGGCGATGGGCAGCACGGGTGCCGGCGCCGTCACGGCGAACCAGGTGCCGGCGAGCCGGCCGAGGTCGATGCTCGTGCCCGTGAAGGTCATGGCCGGATGGATGGCGAGCGGGATCGCGCCCGCGCGGAACGCCGGCTCGAGCACGTCGACGCCGTGGCGCGCCGCCGTGTGCACGACGAGCTGGCCGGGTCGCCACGCGCCCGCCGCGGCGAGTCCGTCGACGAGCGAGGGGAGCTCGTCGGCCGGCACCGCGAGCAGCACGAGCTCGCTGCGTTCGATGATCTCGGGGATCGGGAGGATCGGCACCTCGGGGAGCATGGCGGACGCGCGTTCGCGGCTCGCGTCGGAGACCGCCGCGATGCCCGTGAGCGCGTGCCCCGCACCGCCGAGCGCCGACGCGAGCACCGCGCCGACGCGTCCGGCGCCGATCGTGCCGACGCCGAGGCGCCCGGCCCGCTGCTCAGCGCGCATCGAGGCCGACCCCCCAACGGTCGCTCCGGTCCCGGATGGCGCGGGCCACCGCCTCGGTCGCGATCGCGTCGAACGCGGCGTCGGCGTCGGCGCGTGCGAGCGCAGGCACGTCGGGCGTGACGGGTCCGGCGACGGTGTGCAGGCGCAGCGACGCGAGCCCGAGCGCGCGACGCACGGGGCCGCGCGCGACCGCGACGGACTGCAGGCGCGCGAGCGGCACCAGCACGAGGCTGCGCAGCACCCAGCCCCGGCGCAGCAGTGCGACGCCGCCCGCGAGCGCGAGGCCGATCCGTCGCCACGAGGTCGGACGGATCCACGCCGCACGGCGCGGTGCGGCGACGAAGCCGCCGTCGCCGCCGCGGCCGGTGAGCCCGGCGTCGAGGGCGGGGCCGATCTCGACCGCGGCGTCGGGCGCGAGCAGGCCGACCACGCGCCGCACGTCGTCGGCGGTGCCGACGGGCAGCACGAGCGTGCGCTGGATGGCGTCGCCGCCGCCCGTCACGGACTGCCCCGCGACGTTGATGCGGACCGTCCACCACCCGAACGGCCGCCACAGCAGCCACTGCGTCGCCTCGATCGCGTGCACGCGCCCGGGCGGGATGGTCTGGTTCGTGGTCGACAGCAGTCCCGAGCCGATGCGCACGCCGTCGGGCGTGCCGGCGATGGAGTACCGCAGCGACTTCGTGATGCGCGACCAGAGGTAGCTGACCAGGCCGATCGCGGCCGGCACGAACGTGAAGAGCAGCCACGGCGCGCCAGTCGCCACCCCGATCGTGATCGCCGCGACCAGCACGACGAACCAGACCATCGAGCCGCCGAGCAGCGACGAGGCGATCACGCGCGCCAAGGGGATCCGCACGACCGACTCGGGCGGGGCGAGCGTCGGATCCAGCTCGGGCGCGAGGAACTCGTCGACCCGCCGGTTCACGAGGCCGCCCGCGCGGGCCGCGAGCGACGCCGCCGACGGCGCGCCATCGAGTGCGGCGCCGGGCGCGGCATCCGGACCGACGGATTCGGCGGCGGCACGGCGCGCGCCCGACGCGAGTCGCAGCAGGTCGGCGCGCAACCGGTCGGCCTGCGCGGAGCCGAGATACGACAGGTCGACGTTGCCCGACTGCCCCGCGACCGAGACGTCGAGCTTCGCCGCGCCGAAGAGCCTCGCGAACACCGGCCGGGCGACGTTGATGCCCTGGATGCGGTCGAGGCGCGCGCTGCGGTGCGAGCGGATCAGGATGCCGCTGCGCACCTCGAGCGCCTCGTTCGTCACGCGGAAGCTGTGCATGCGCCACGCCAGCCAGAAGCCGAGCACGACGAGCACGATGACGGCGGCGAGGCCGGCGAGCGCCCAGCCCACGAGCCCGTTGGCGACGATGCCCGTGATCGGATCCTCGGCCCAGTCGCCCTCGAAGTCACCGGGCGCGAACCCGCGGTCGTCGCCGCCGGGTGCGACGAGGAGGAGGAACACCTCGACGAGCCGTTCCCGCAGGTTCGCGAGCACGAAGCCGAGCACGGCGATGAACACGAGGCCGCCGCGGAGCAGCGGGCTCGCGGGGTGCAGGCGGTGCCACTCGCCGTCGGCGAGGTCGCGCGCCGAGGTGCGGGGATCGACGGAGGTCACGGCGCTCCTCCGCCCGCGCCGCCGCTCGGGCCGCGCGCCGTCGGCGTGCGCCGTGCCCGCCGCCTGCTCACAGCCCGGCCCGGCGGGTCTCGGCGAGCGCGACGAGGTGGTCGCGCAGGCGCTCCGCCTCCTCGAGCGGCAGGCCGGGCAGCGTGACCGCGGTGGCGGCGGCGGCCGTGACGAACTTCAGGTCGGCGAGCCCGAGCGCGCGCGAGACGGGGCCGCGCGTGATGTCGACGAGCTGCATGCGGCCGTAGGGCACCGCGACCTGGCGCTGGTACATGATGCCGCGGCGGAAGACCAGGTCGTCGGCGCGCAGCAGGTACCGGATGGAACGGACGCGCCGCGGCTCGAGCGCAATCGAGACGAGCGCGAGGAGCCCGACGCCCGCCGCGATCCACGCGAGGAACGGCAGGCCGAGCCACGCGCTCGCGACGAGCAGCCCCGCGACGGCGAGGCCGGCGCCGATGATCGAGCCGACGACCTCGACGACGACGTGCTTGGGCGAGACGCCGCGCCACTCGGGCTCGGCCGGCCCGGCTGCGTGCGCTGGCGGGACCTCGGGCCCGGGACCGGCCGACTCGATCGTCTCGGCCGGCTCGGCCGCCTGGACCGGCGGCACCTGCTCGGGCTCAGGCATGCGCCGACCCCTCCTCCTCGTCGGGTTCGTCGGGCGGGAGCGTGCAGAAGTGCTCGGCGACCAGGCCGCCCGCGAGCAGCAGCGCCGCGCCCACGGCGGTGGCCACCGCCATCCAGATCGTCCCGGCCGGCGGCAGCACGCTGCGCGTCAGCAGGAACAGCGTGATGCCGAGCCCGACCCCGAGCACGAGCGCGCCCGTCACGCTGCTCGCCTTGGCGAGCACGGCGACCCGCGCCGCGCGGAACGGGTCGATACGGCGCGTGGTGCTGCCGCGCACGGCCTGCCGGATGGGCCAGGCCATCGCGACCACGATGGCCGCGACGCCGACCAGCGTGACCGCGAGCGAGACGGGCGGCACGATCGCGGACGCGCCGCCGCTGACGAGCGCGAGCTCGCCGAGGTAGCCGAACGCGAGGCCGCCGACGGTGAACGCGACGAGCGTGGAGGGGTGGGTGCGCTTCATCGCCGCTCCACCTCGTCGGTCGCGGCGGCGCGCAGGTCGGCGACCCGGCCGCGGCCCGCGAGCTCGGCGTCGGGCTCGACGTCGAGCCAGGGCTGGAGCACGAAGGCCCGCTCCCACGCGCGCGGGTGCGGGAGCACGAGCCGCTCGTCGGCGAGCACGAGGCCGTCGACGTCGATGAGGTCGAGGTCGAGCGTGCGGTCGCCCCAGCGCGTCTCGCGCGTGCGGCCGTGCTCGTGCTCGATGCGCTGGAGCAGGTCGAGGAGCGCGTGCGGCTCGAGGCGGGTCTCGACCACCACGACGCCGTTGAGGTAGCGGGGGGCGTCGGCGTCGACGCCGTCGAGCTTGATCGCGGGCGTCTCGTAGACCGGCGACACCGCGACGAGCCGCACGCCGGGCGCGTCGGCGAGCTCGCGCGTGGCGGCGGCGATCGTGCCCTCGCGGTCGCCGAGGTTCGCCCCGAACGCGATGACGGCGCGGCTCATGCGCGCCCTCGCACGATCGTGACCGACACGTCGTCGAACGGCACCGCGATCGGCGCCTGCGGCTTGTGCACCGTCACCGTGGCCTCCTCGACGCCCGCGAACCCCAGCGCGACGCCCGCCACGCGCTCGGCGACGGTCTCGATGAGGTCGACGGGATCGCGCTCGACGGCCTCGGCGACCGCGACCGCGAGCTCCCCGTAGTGCACGGTGCGCGCGAGCTCGTCGCCCGATGCGGCGGCCGCGAGGTCGACGGCGACGGTCACGTCGATCACGAACTCCTGCCCCTGCTCGCGCTCGAAGTCGAAGACGCCGTGGTGCGCGCGCACCCGGATCCCGGTCACCGAGATCCGATCACGAGTGCTGGCCACGTCGTCCACTCTGCCATGCGCGGGCGACGTCGAGCGCGACCCGGGTCGAGGCGACATCGTGCACCCGCACGCCCCAGGCGCCCGCCTGCGCGGCGAGCGCGCTGACCACGGCCGTGGGCAGGTCGCGCTGCTCGACGGGCGTGCCCTCGGGCAGCAGCGCGCCGAGGAACCGCTTGCGCGAGGCGCCCACGAGGATCGGGTGGCCGAGCCCGGCGAGCACGTCGAGGTTCGCGAGCAGCTCCCAGTTCTGCGCGCCGCGCTTGGCGAAGCCGAGGCCCGGGTCGAGGATGATCCGGTCGGCCGCGACGCCGGCGTCGAGCAGCGCGTCGACGCGTCGTGCGAGCTCGTCCCGGACCTCGACGGCGACGTCGGCGTACTCGGCGAGATCGTCCATCCGGTCGGAGTGCCCGCGCCAGTGCATGGCGACGTAGCGCGCGCCGGTCTCGGCGGCGATCCGCGCCATCGCCTCGTCGGCGAGGCCCGCGGACACGTCGTTGATGATCTCGGCGCCGGCCGCGACCGCCGCGGCGGCGGTGGACGCGCGCATGGTGTCGACGCTCACCCGCAGGCCGCGCGAGGCGAGTTCGCGGATGACGGGGATCACGCGCCGCAGCTCCTCGTCGGGGTCGACGCGCGCGGCGCCCGGCCGGGTCGACTCGCCGCCCACGTCGAGGAGGTCGGCCCCGGCCTCGGCGAGCTCGACGCCGTGCGCGACGGCGGCGTCGGCGTCGAACCAGCGCCCGCCGTCGCTGAACGAGTCGGGCGTGACGTTCACGACGCCCATCACGAGCGTCCCGCGACCGGGGTCGGCCGGCGCCGCGGGGGGCGCGCCCGCCTCAGGCACCTCGGCTCGATCCGATGAGCCCGATGATCTCGGCCCGTGCGGCGGGCTCGGCGAGCGCGCCGCGGCTCGCGATCGTGATCGTCGAGCTGTGCTCCTGGCGGGCGCCTCGCGTGGTCACGCAGCCGTGCACGGCGTCGAGCACGACGAGCACGCCCCGCGGCTCGAGACCAGCCTCGAGCGCGTCGGCGATCTCCTCCGCGAGGCGCTCCTGCACCTGCGGGCGACTGGCGAGCGTGTCGACGACGGCCGGGATGCGGCTGAGGCCGACGACCTTGGCGCCGGGCAGGTACGCCACGTGCGCGGTGCCGATGAAGGGCAGCAGGTGGTGCTCGCACACCGAACGGAAGTGGAGGTCGCGCAGCACGACGGCGTCGCCCGTGGCGGGCTCGCCGTCGTCGGCCGAGCCGGTGTCGACGGAGTCGGCGAGGAGGGCCTGCGGGTCGGCGCCGATGCCGCGGAAGTACTCGGCGTACGCCTCGGCGACGCGGGCGGGGGTGCGCTCGAGCCCGGGCCGTTCGGGGTCCTCGCCGATGGCGAGCAGCAGCTCGCGCACGGCGCGCTCGATGCGGGCGGTGTCGACCCCCGTCATGGCACCCTCCTCACCGGCCGGCTCACGCCGTCGCGGGACGCGGCTTCGTGCGCGGCGTGCGGGACGCCTTCGCCTCCTCGACGGGCTTGCCCGAGTCGACGCCGCCGTCGACGGCGCCCTGGTCGATCGGCGCCTTCTGGTGCGGGAACTGGATCGGCGGGCGGTCGGAGACCGGCCGCTTGTCGCTCGAGAGCCAGAGCGGGCGCGGCGGCAGCTTCGAGACGTCCTTGAAGATCTCGGCGATCTGGTGCTGGTCGAGCGTCTCGTGCTCGAGCAGCTCGGCGGCGAGGCGGTCGAGGATGTCGCGGTTGTCGTTGAGCACCTGCCAGGCCTCGTCGTGCGCCTGCTCGATGAGCGCGCGCACCTCGGCATCGACGGTCTCGGCGATCTCCTCGGAGTAGTCGCGCTGGTGGCCCATGTCGCGGCCGAGGAACACCTCGCCCTGCGACTGGCCGAGCTTGACGGCGCCCACGGTCGCGCTCATGCCGTACTCGGTGACCATCTTGCGGGCCGTCGACGTGGCCTTCTCGATGTCGTTCGACGCGCCGGTCGAGGGGTCGTGGAACACGATCTCCTCGGCGACGCGGCCGCCCATGGCGTAGGTGAGCTGGTCGAGCAGCTCGTTGCGCGTGACGGAGTACTTGTCCTCCAGCGGCAGCACCATCGTGTAGCCGAGCGCGCGGCCGCGCGGGAGGATCGTGATCTTGGTCACGGGGTCGGTGTAGTTCATCGCCGCCGCCGCGAGCGCGTGACCGCCCTCGTGGTACGCCGTGATGAGCTTCTCCTTGTCCTTCATCACGCGCGAGCGGCGCTGCGGGCCCGCGATCACGCGGTCGACGGCCTCGTCGAGCGCGCGGTTGTCGATGAGCTGCGCGTTCGAGCGCGCGGTGAGCAGCGCGGCCTCGTTGAGCACGTTCGCGAGGTCGGCGCCGGTGAAGCCGGGCGTCTTGCGAGCGAGCACCTCGAGGTCGACGCCCTTGGCGAGCGGCTTGCCCTTGGAGTGCACCTCGAGGATCTTCTGGCGGCCCTTGAGGTCGGGGGCGTCGACGCCGATCTGGCGGTCGAAGCGGCCGGGGCGCAGCAGGGCCGGGTCGAGGATGTCGGGACGGTTCGTGGCCGCGATGAGGATCACGTTGGTCTTGGGGTCGAAGCCGTCCATCTCGACGAGCAGCTGGTTCAGCGTCTGCTCGCGCTCGTCGTGCCCGCCGCCGAGGCCGGCGCCGCGGTGGCGGCCGACCGCGTCGATCTCGTCGACGAAGATGATCGCGGGCGCGTTCTGCTTGGCCTGGTCGAACAGGTCGCGCACGCGGCTCGCGCCGACGCCGACGAACATCTCGACGAAGTCGGAGCCGGAGATCGAGTAGAACGGCACGCCGGCCTCGCCCGCGACGGCGCGCGCGAGCAGGGTCTTGCCGGTGCCGGGAGGGCCGTAGAGCAGCACGCCCTTGGGGATCCGCGCGCCGACGGCCTGGAACTTGGCCGGGTCCTTGAGGAAGTCCTTGATCTCGTGCAGTTCCTCGATGGCCTCGTCGGCGCCCGCGACGTCGTCGAAGGTGACCTTCGGGCTCTCCTTGGAGACGAGCTTGGCCTTGGACTTGCCGAACTGCATGACGCGGTTGCCGCCGCCCTGCATGCCCGAGAGCATGATCCAGAAGAAGAGGCCGATGAGCACGAGCGGCAGCAGGATGCCGAGCATCGAGAGGAACCAGTTCGGCTGGGGCACCTCGTCGTTGTAGCCGTCCTTCGGGTTCGCCGCGTCGACCGCGTTGATCACGTCTTCGCCGCGCGGCGTGACGTAGTAGAACTGCACCTGGGTGCCGAGGTCCTTCTCGGCCTCCTTCAGCGTCAGGTCCACCCGGTTCTCGACGTCGACGATCTTCACCGCGGCGACCTTGCCCTGGTCGAGGAGCTCGAGGCCCTTCTGGGTCGAGACCTCCCGGAAGCCGGACTGGCTGATGAGGCTGGATCCGATCCACACGGCGACGATCGCGAGCAGGATGTAGAGGATCGGCCCGCGCAGGATCTTCTTCACGTTCATGGTCCTGCAAGGCTACAGCGGTGCCGCTGTGGACCGGCTCCCTGTTCGCTGAAAGCGGTGCGGGGCGGATGCCGCGGCGCGCCTACGACGTCGGCGGCTCCTCGAACGGCTCGCGCGGTCCGCGCTCCTGCCACTGCCCGAGGCGGTCGTCCATGTCGACCTCGGCCTGCCGCGCGCTGGGCGTGTACCCGAGCACGATGGGCAGGAAGCGGTCGCACGTCAGCGCCTGCAGCCGGAGGTCGCTCGTGGCCAGCACGGTGGCCGTGCGCGGGGTGCGCCGCAGCAGCGCGATCTCGCCGAAGCCCTCGCCCGGGCCGAGGGCGGCGACGACGCGCCCGTCGCCGACCACGTCGGCGTCGCCCGACTCGATGACGTAGAACCGGTCGCCGGCCTCGCCCTGCGTGAACACCGGCACGCCCGCGGGGACCGCGACCGGCTCGAGCGCCCGCGCGAGCTGCTCGATCGAGGGCAGCGGCAGCGTGTTCAGCATCGGCACCTGCCGGAGCAGCCCGACGTGCTGGTCGAGGTCGCCGACGGTGCGGTCGAGCGCGCGCAACCGGCGCCACGACAGCGCGGCGAGCACGGGGCACAGCAGCCCGATCGCGATGAGGGCCGCCTGCACGCCGAGCCACTCGACGAGCACGGATGCCACGACCGCGCCGATCCCGACGAACACCGCGACGAGGCTCTCGAGCACGCCGAAGATGCGGGCGAGCACCTCGTCGGGCGCCATCCTCGCGATGAGCGTGAAGCCGGCGACGTCGACGAGGGCGTTGCCGATCCCGACGAACGAGAGCAGCGCCAGCGCGGTCGCCTGCTGCGGGAACACGCCGATGAGCGCGATCGGCAGGCCCCACAGTCCGATGCCGACCGCGAACCATCCGCCCAGCCGACTCGTGCCGACGAGGAGCGACGCCCCGAGCGACCCGAGCACGGCGCCGACACCCACCGCCGTCATGAGCGCCCCGACGCCGGGCTCGCCCGTCGCGAGCAGCTCGATCGCGACCACGACCGAGAACACGGTGAGCGCGCCGCGCGTGAGCGCCTGCGCGGCGGCGAGCGCGAGGATCAGCACGAGGTCGCGGTTGCGCGCGACGGCCCTGAGCCCGTCGGCGGCCTCCCTCGCGAGGTTCGGGCGGCTCGGCGCCGGAGGACGCGGGGGCGCCTCGTAGCGGAGCCCCACGAGCACGGCCGCGGCGGCGAACGAGGCGGCGGCCGCGACGGCGAACACCACGTCGACGCCGGTGAACTGGAGCAGCACCGCCGCCAGGAGCGGACCCACGAGCGTGGCCGCCGAGTCGAGCAGGCCCCGGACCATGTTGGCGCTCGCGAGCTCGTACCCGGTGCGGCAGAGCGAGGGCAGCAGGGCGGAGTGCGCCGGCCGGTAGAGCGTCGCCGCGATCGTCGAGACGACCGCGAGGGCGTAGACGATGCCGGTCTCGCCTCCGACCGCGACGACCACGGCGGCGCCCGCGGTCGCGACCCCGCGGACGAGCGAGACCAGGATGAGCACGCGCTCGCGCCGGCCGCGGTCGGCGATCGGCGCGAGCAGCGGCGCGAAGACCGCGGACGGCACCATCCGGAGCAGCCCGACGAGCCCCACGGCCACCGCGCCGCCGGCGCGATACGCGACGATCCCGAGCGCCACGGTGAACGCCCACTCGGCGGTCCAGGCGCCGAGGAAGCTGAGCTGCGCACGGCGCAGGTCGGGATTGACCCACTTGCTCGCGAACGCGGCGGCGGCGCCGCGCACCCGGCTCCGACGCCCCCCTCGGCTCATGAGGAGACTCTAGGCCGGGGCGGCCCGGCTGTCAGCTGTAGACGTGCGGCGCGAGGATCGCGACATCCCGCAGGTTGCGGTACTTCTCGGCGAAGTCGAGCCCGTACCCCACGACGAACTGGTTCGGGATGTCGAAGCCGAGGTACTTCACGTCGACCTCGACCTTCGCCGCGTCGGGCTTGCGGAGCAGGGCGCAGATCTCGACCGACTCGGCGCCGCGCGACTCGAGGTTGCCGCGCAGCCAGCTGAGGGTCAGGCCCGAGTCGATGATGTCCTCGACGATGAGCACGTGCCGGCCGGTGAGGTCGGTGTCCAGGTCCTTCAGGATTCGCACGACGCCCGAGGACTGCGTGCCGGCGCCGTACGAGGACACCGCCATCCAGTCCATGTTCACGTGCGGCCGGAGCTCGCGCGCGAGGTCGGCCATGACCATGACCGCGCCCTTCAGCACGCCGACGAGCAGGATGTCGAGGCCCTCGTAGTCGGCCTCGATGCGGCGGGCGAGCTCGGCGAGCTTGTCGCGGATCTGCTGCTCGGTGACCAGCACCTCGGTCAGGTCGGCCTCGATCTCGCGCGAATCCATCCCGGGCTCCTCCATCTGGTCCATGGGCGAACGGATGGCACGAGCCTAGCCCGCGCGCGTTCAGGCCGAGGCGCCCGCCGTGAACTCGATCCGGGCGCCGACCCGCGCGGCGCGGCATCCCGGCAGGTCGATCGGGCCCTGCCCGCGCCAGTCGGTCACGAGACGGGCGACCTCGAGCGTCTGCCGGCGGCTCAGCGCGACGCCGAACTCGCTCGCGACCACGTGCCGGATGATCCGCTGGCGTAGGGCGGCAGGGTTCGCGGCAAGCGCGCCGACCGAGACGGCGATGCCGGCCTCGGCGGGCTCGCAGATCTCCTCGATGAACTCCTCGATCTGCTCGGCGAACGCCTGCTCGTCCTCCCGGAGCTGCTCGGCCGTGCGCGCGAGGGCCTCGGCGACGCCCGGCCCGAGCTCGGCCTCGAGCACCGGCAGCACGCGCTCGCGCACGCGCACGCGCGCATACGCGGGATCGGTGTTGTGCGGGTCGTCCCACGGCACGAGACCCGCGTCGAGGCAGGCCTGCCGCGTGGTCGCGCGGCGGATGCCGAGCAGCGGCCGCGCGTACCGCCCCGACCGGGGTGCCATGCCGGCGAGGCTCGCGGCGCCCGAGCCGCGCGCGAGTCCGAGCAGCACGGTCTCGGCCTGATCGTCGAGCGTGTGGCCGAGCAGCACGAGCTCGGCTCCGGTCTCGCCGGCGGCCGCGTCGAGCGCGGCGTAGCGTGCGGCGCGCGCGGCGCCCTCGGGTCCCGCGCCACCGGGTGCGGCGCCCGCGTCGACGCGGCGCACGAGCACCGGCTCGAGGCCGAGGTCGCGGGCGACGGATGCCGCGGCATCCGCCTGCTCGCCCGACCCCGGCTGCAGGCCGTGGTCGACGATCACCGCGCCCGCGCGCCATTCGGCCCTCGGGGCCTCGAACGCAGCGGCCGCGGCGAGCGCGAGCGAGTCGGGCCCGCCCGACAAGGCGACGAGCGCGAGGGGGGCATCCTCCCGGGACGCCAGCACCGAGCGCACCGCGCGCCGCACGTCGGCGATCGGCGGCGTCAGGCGTGGACGGCGCTCGGAGGGCATCACGTAACCTTATTCCGGCCATCCGGGCGCGAGCGCGCCATCCGGACACGAGGAGAACAGCATGGGCGAGTACGCCGCCGTCATCGAGATCCCCAAGGGGAGCCGCAACAAGTACGAGGTCGACCACGAGACCGGCCGGGTCTTCCTCGACCGCGTGCTCTACACGAACTTCGTCTACCCGACCGACTACGGGTTCTTCGAGAACACGCTCGGCGACGACGGCGACCCGCTCGACGTGCTCGTGCTCACCCAGTACCCGCTGTTCCCGGGCGTGGGCGTGAAGGTTCGCCCGGTCGGCGTCTTCAACATGGTCGACGACGGCGGCGGCGACGCGAAGATCATCGCGGTGCCCGCGGGCGACCCCCGCTGGGACTACATCCAGGACGTCGACTCGATCCCCGAGTACACGAAGAAGGAGATCGAGCACTTCTTCGAGCACTACAAGGACCTCGAGCCCGGCAAGTGGGTCAAGACCGAGGGGTGGGCGAACGCGGCCGAGGCCGAGGCGCTCATCGCGAAGGCGATCGAGGCGTTCCCGGGCCACGGGCACTGAGCATCGGGCGGATGTCGCGACATCCGCCGCACGCATCGAACGGGGCGAGCCGACCGGCTCGCCCCGTTCCGCGTCTCAGCCCAGGTAGACCCCGCGTGCCGCCATGAAGGGCACCGGGTCGATGCGGCTCCAGCCGTTGTAGACCTCGAAGTGCAGGTGGCATCCGGTGGATGCGCCCGTGGTGCCGCTCGAGGCGATGACCTGGCCCGAACTCACCCACTGGCCGTAGCCGACGAACAGGCCGCCGTCCCGGATGTGCGCGTAGCCGGTGTAGATGCCGCCGCCGTGGTCGATCTTCAGGTAGTTGCCGTAGCTGCCCGACCAGCCGGCGTAGACGACCGTGCCGGAGTAGGCGGCGTAGATCGGCGCCGAGCATCCGGTGGCGATGTCGGTCGCGTAGTGGAACGGGTTCGAGCAGTAGCCGCCACTGCAGATCACTTCGCGCGGGCCGTAGTTGCCCGAGATGTAGCCGTACGCCGGCTTCGACCATCCCGAGGAGGATGGCGCACCCGCGCCGCCTCCACCACTGCCGCCTCCGCCGCCGGCCGCTGCGGCCTCCGCCTCGCGACGGCGCCGCTCCTCCTCGGCCTTGCGCCGGCGCTCCTCCTCTTCCTTGCGCTTGCGCTCGCCCTCCTGGTACGCGGCGGTCGTCTTCGCCTCCGTGTCCTTCAGGAACTTCAGCTGCTGGTCGAGCTCGATCTTGCGCGCCTCCGACTCGGCGAGCGCCGCCTCGGCCGCGGCCTGCGCGGCCTGCGCCGCGGCGAGCGCCTCCTCGGCGGCGATGCGCAGCTTCTCGCGCTCGGCCCGCGCGACCTCGGCCTGGTCGGCGAGCGATTGCGCGGTGTTGGTCGACTCCTTGGCCTCGGCGTAGATGTCGGCGGTGCGCTCGACGAGCTTCTCCATCGAGCCGAGCTTCGCCAGCAGCTCGTCGGTGCGCGCGGACTCCCCCGCGTCGAGCATGAGGTTCACGCCGAGGTCGGTGCCGCCCGTGCGGTACAGCTGCGCGGCGAGCTGGCCGGCGTTGCGCTCGGCGTCGGCCGCCTCGGCCGCGGCGCTGTCGGCCTGCGCCTGGATCTCGTCGGCGCGGCGCACGGCATCGTCGTACTGCTGCTGCGCGACCAGCAGCTCCTCGGTGCGGCGCTCGGCCTCGGCACGCGCGACCGCGACGTTCTCCTCGAGCTGGGCGATGAGCCCGATGATCTGGTCCACGGCCTTCGCGGCGGCGGCGGTGTCGGCCTTGGCCTTCTGCACCTCGTCCCACGTGGGGTAGTCGGCGGCGATCGCCGGAACCGGATCGGCCACGACGCCGCCCGTCGCCGCGATCACGAGGGCGAGCACGGCGGCGAAGGCACGCAGGCGCGAGCCCACCCGGCCGAACGCTCGGCGCTCTGCGGTTCGCGACATGATTCCCCATCCGCGCGGGCCCTGCGGCGCCGCGCTCATGACTCTCGTGCGGGCAGTGGCCCTTGCCACACTAAGGACGCACGGGCCGGTCCCCCGGCATTTCCGCGGGCATCGGCGTGTCGCGGACGCGCTCGTTTTGGAATCTCGCAGCCGACCGCGTATGCTCTCTTCTCGGCGGTCGTGCCCAGCACGGCCACTGCCGGAACATCCGGCCCCATCGTTTAGCGGCCTAGGACACCGCCCTTTCACGGCGGCAGCACGGGTTCGAATCCCGTTGGGGTCACTCGATGGGTCCGGTACAATTGAACAGCTTCTTTACGAGGCCCTGTGGCGCAGTTGGTTAGCGTGCCGCCCTGTCACGGCGGAGGTCGCGGGTTCAAGTCCCGTCAGGGTCGCTCAGGCGACAAGCCCTTTCCCTTTCGAGAGAAGGGGCTTTCTCCTTATCGAGGCACCGTCCGGTTCGCCGGCGGATGTCGCGAGGCTCTGTAGCTCAGTTGGTAGAGCGTTCGACTGAAAATCGAAAGGTCACCGGATCGATGCCGGTCGGAGCCACATCGAGATGAAGACCCCCGGGCAGGCGCCCGGGGGTCTTCTCGTTCCGGCCGGGCCGGCGGGTGCGGTTCCGCGGCCGATTCAGGCAATCCGCGCGCACGCAACGTGATCGGAGACCACGGCCGCCTCGGAGCCTGGGGCACCCGTCAGCCATCGCGACGGCCCCGGCGTCGGATGGCACGTCCGTGGGGCACCCCGGCCGTGCGCCGTCTGACTGGTTTCGGGCGAATCGGAATACCCCCTAGGGGTATTTGGTTACACAGGTATCCCGACCCGGTCCTCGCAGGAGGAAGACCATGCGACTGTTCAAGATCCGCGACTACCGCCACCTCTTCAGCGCGCAGGTGATCGCACTGTTCGGCACCGGGCTGACGACCGTCGCCCTCGGCCTGCTGGCCTATGATCTCGCCGGACCCCAGGCCGGTCAGGTGCTCGGCACGGCGCTGACGATCAAGATGGTCCTCTATGTGATCATCGCCCCGATCGCAGCGGCATACATCGACCGGCTTCCCCGGCGGGTGTTCCTCGTCACGCTGGACGCCCTGCGCGCCATCGTCGTCCTCGCGCTTCCGTTCATCACCGAGGTCTGGCACGTGTACGTCCTGATCGGCCTCCTCCAGGCCTCCTCCGCGGCGTTCACCCCGACGTTCCAAGCGGTGATCCCCGACATCGTGACCGACAAGGCCGACTACACGCGGGCCCTGTCCGCCTCGCAGGTCGCCTACACGATGGAGAGCCTGCTCAGCCCGGTGCTGGCCGCCATCGCGCTCAGCTTCATGAGCTTCAGCTGGCTGTTCCTCGGCACGTCGCTCGGCTTCATCCTCTCCACCCTGCTCGTCCTCTCGACCCGCATCCCGAACGCCGGCCGAGGCACGCGCTCCGGCGCCTGGGACCGTGCCACCTCGGGGATCAGGACATTCCTGCGCACACCGAAGCTCCGCGGCGTGATCGCCCTCAACCTGGTCGTCGCGGCCGCCGGCTCGATCGTGATCGTCAACACGGTCACCTACGTGCGCGACGAACTCGGCGGCTCGCAATCGGCCGTCGCCTGGATGCTCGCCGCGTCCGGCACGGGCTCACTGATCGCAGCCCTCACCCTCCCCCGCGTGCTGGACCGGATCGCCGAACGCACGGTCATGCTGACCGGCGCCGCAGTGCTGTCGGTCGCCACGATCACGGCCGCCGCGCTCACCGCCGCCGGGATCATCACGTGGGCCGGCACCGCCATCCTCTGGCTCCTGATCGGATCGGGCATGGCCATGATCGTCACGCCCACGGGACGGATCCTTCGCGGATCAGTGGAACCCACGAGGCTGCCCCAGGTCTTCGCCGCGCAGTTCTCGCTGTCGCACCTGGCCTGGCTCCTGACGTACCCGATCGCGGGATGGCTCGGTACGGCCATGGGGCTTACGATCACCTGGTCCGCGCTCGCCATCCTGGCGGTGGCCGGAGCAGTCGCCGCCCGCTCGCTCTGGACCCGGAACGGAGCGCGCGGACCGGCTCAGGCACCGGCGACCTCGCTCCGGGCTCGCGGCCCGCTGGGCTCGGTCGAGCACGCCTGATTCCCAGACCTTCGCTGATCTAGCCGGTGACGGCGGTCATCCGGATGGAGACGAGGATGCCGGGGAATTCGACGCCGAGCTTCGCGACGTACCGCGTCGGCGGAGCCGACGGGAACCAGCGTGCGTACTCTTCGTTGAGGCCGGGGAAGTCCTCGGGGCGGGTGAGCAGCACGCCGACCTCGACGACGTCGTCGAGCGTCGCCCCGCCCGCCTTCAGGATCGCCTCGCAGTTCGCGAGCGCCTGCCGGGTCTGCTCCTGGATGGTGTCACCCGCGAGCACCCCGCTTCTCACGTCGACGCCCACCGTGCCCGAGACGTAGACGTGCGCCCCGACTCGCACGCCCTGGCTGTAGAACGGCGACGTCGGTGCATCCGGGGTGCTGATGATCTCCTTGGCCATTGCGAGCCTCCTCCCTCGGCGCACGCACCCGATCGATGGTGTGCATCGTGGCAGAGGTCGGCGCGCGCCGCACGCCTCATTCCGATCGATCGCGCTTCCACGCGTCGATCTCGCCGTGGAGTCGCGCCCGTCCGACCGGATCGAGGAAGGCGGAATCGACGGAGTTCCTCGCCAACTGCTCGACCGCTCCGGCATCCAGGCCGAACTGCGTGACGACGGCGTCGAAGTTCGCGTCGAGGTAGCCGCCGAAGTACGCCGGGTCGTCGGAGTTCACGCTCACGAGGAGGCCGAGCTCGAGCATCCGGGGCAGCGGATGGTCGGCCATCGTGTCGACCGTGCGCAGTCGCACGTTCGACAGCGGGCAGACGGTGAGCGGAACGCGATCGCGGACCAGGCGCTCGACGAGGTCGGGGTCCTCCAGGCTCCGGATGCCGTGGTCGACGCGTTCGACGTGCAGCAGGTCGAGCGCCTCCCGGACGTACTCGGCCGGGCCCTCCTCGCCGGCGTGCGCCACGACGTGGAGCCCCGCGTCGCGAGCCATCCGGTAGACCTCGACGAAGAGCGACGGCGGGTAGCCGACCTCCGCCGAGTCCAAGCCGATGCCGTCGATCGGCAGGCCGGCGTCGAGCACGTGGGCGAGGGCATCCATCGCATCCCCCGGCGGGAGGTCGCGCCAGAACGACATGATGAGCTTCGTCGTCATCCCGTGGTCGGTGAGGCCTCGGTCCAGTGCGCTGCGGATGCCGCCGATCACTGTCTCGGCCGGGATGCCGCGTCGCGTGTGCGCCTGGATGTCGAAGAAGATCTCGGCGTGCCGCACGCCCGCGGCCGAGGCGCGAGCGAGGTAGCGATGGGTGACCGCTGCGAAGTCGTCCGCGTCGCGCAGGACCTCGAGGTTCACGTAGAGCAGGTCGAGGAACGACTGGAGATCGGTGAAGTCGTACTGCGCCTCGAGGTGCTCGAGCGACCGCCACGGGAGGTCGATGCCGTTCTCCCCCGCAGTCTCGATGATGAACGCGGGCTCGAGGGTTCCCTCGAGGTGGACGTGGAGTTCCGCGACCGGGGGTCTCGCGACGCGTAGACGATCGGTCATCCGGATGCCACCGGGAGGGGGAAGTGCGTCCAGGATCCCTCTGACACGACTCGGACCGCGCCGGCGGCGACCACGATGGCCGTGTCGTCGTCGATGGCGTATGCCGCGTTCGGCAGGGTGGCGGCCCATCGTTCCGCGTGGGCGAGGGTGTTCTGCGGGAGGTTCGGATGGTCCAGGTGCGGGAAGATCGAGAAGTCGACGACGCCCAGGGCCTCGTTTCCGCCGCCGGGCGGCTGCCACTCGACGAAGTACTCGCCGATCCGGGGCGTGAGCGCCATGCTCCCGGCGCTCAGGCCCACCCAGACGGTATTCGACAGGGTGGGGAGCAGGTCGACGAACCCGGACTCGCGCATCCAGTGCGCCAGGTACAGGGAGTCACCTCCGCCGGCCAGCAGGACGTCGGCCTGCTCCAGGACCGGGACCCAGAGCTCCCGCTCGATGCTCGGCAGGGCGGTGAGTTCCAGGACGCCCAGGGACTTCCACCCCTGGTCGACCATGTGCAACGGGGAACGCCCGCTGATGAAGCGCCATGCTCCCTCGCTCGAACCGTGGCCGTACGCGGCCGTGGGGATGCACAGGGCGCTGCACTCCTCGATGGGCTTGCCCAGCAGGTCGACCAGTGCAGCGCGGATCGTCGGATTGCCGACGCCGGCAGAGGTGAGCAGGAGCTTCATCGGGTCTCTCCATTCCGTCTTCGCAATCGATCGTGAAATGGAAGTGGTCGTCGGGGCGACCGTACCAAACGAGGCAGCCAACGCGCCGCACGGTCACGGACGAGCGGATGAGAGGTCGGCGAGATCGACGTCCTGATCCGCGCTCCGAGCGGCGCCCGAGCGGGAACCGCCGCGGTCGGCCCGAGGCACGAGAAGCCAGGAGGCGACGGCCGCCGCGGCAGCGAAGCCGGCTGCGACCCGGAAGGCCGCGGACAGGTCGGAGGTGAGCACCGCCGCCTGGTCGGCGCCGGTACCCGTCGCGACGGCGGCGAGCACCGCCAGGCCGATGGCGCCGCCGACCTGCTGCGAGGTGGTGTAGACGCCTCCGGCGATCCCCGCCCGCTCGACGGGCACCCGGCTCGTGGCGGCCACGGTGCCGGCGACGAAGGCGAGGCCGAATCCGATGCCGGTGACCAGCTGCGGCAGCACGAGGTCGGCGAGGAAGGACGACTGCGGGTCGAGGATGGAAGTCCACGCCAGCCCGACGGCCGCGACGAGCAGGCCGACGGCCAGCGGCATCCGCACCCCGAACCGCCCGATGATGCGCGGGGCGAGGGCATTGAAGAGGACGAGCATCGCCACGGTGGGCAGGACGCCGAGGCCCGCGACCACCGGTCCGGCGCCGCGAATCGCCTGCAGGTAGACGGTGAGCAGGAACCACATCGGCATCATGGCCATGGCGCTCAGCAGCACGGCGAGGTTGGCGCCGCGCAGGCCGCGCACGGCGAGCAGCGACGGCGGGAGGAGCGGGTCGGCCGCGCGCCGCTCGAGCATCGCGAACGCCGTCAGCAGGAGCACTCCGGCCAGGAGCGGGAGCAGCACCCTGATCGAGAGCCATCCGTCCTCCGAGACGCCGATCAGGCCGAACACGACGGCGACCAGTCCCCCGGTCGCGGTGATCGCCCCGCCGAGGTCGAGGGCGGGCCGCGCGGCACGGAGCGGGGTCGCCGGCAGGCGCACGAGCGCGCCCACGACGATGAGGATGCCGATCGGCATGTTGATCCAGAGGATCGCGGGCCACCCCCAGGCTTCGGTGAGCAGGCCGCCGAGGATCGCCCCGGATGCGCCGCCGAGCCCGGCGGCCGCGCCCATCAGGCCGAGCGCCCGGTTGCGCCGCGGCCCCGGCGCGAAGATCGTCATGACGAGGGCCATCGCCGCGGGCGCGGTGAGGGCCGCACCGAGCCCCTGGGCCGCCCTCGCGGCGACGAGGGCGCCGGCGGTCGGCGCGAGCGCGCCGACGACGGAGGCGACGACGAAGACCAGCAGCCCCGCGACGAACACGCGCCGCGCACCGGCGACGTCGGCAAGGCGACCGCCGAAGAGCAGGAGGCCCCCGAAGAGCAGCGCGTAGGCGTTGACGACCCACGTGACGCCGCCCGCCGTGAAGTCGAGATCGGCCTGCATCGAGGGCAGGGCGACGTTCACGATGGCCGAGTCCAGGACGAGGACGAACTGGGTCGCGGCGAGCAGGAGCAGCGCGAGGCGCGACGGGCGCGCGAGGTGCGGATACGACGGGTTCATGGTCCCCTCCGGGAATAGAAGTACACAATCTGTGTCGTTTCTGAACGACACACCATGTAACCTCTATTCCCGGAGGTGCGATGGATCCGCAGAACGCCCGGAGCCGGCGCACGCGCGCCGCGCTCCTCGAGGCCGCGCGCGAGATCGTCGAAGGGCAGGGCCTCGAGGCCCTCACGATGGGGGCGGTGGGCGACCGGGCCGGCGTCACCCGGCGCACGGTCTACCTCCGCTTCGAGTCGCGCACCGCCCTGGTCACCGCGCTCTTCGAACACGTCAACGAGGCCGAGGAGCTGGCCGAGTCGCTGCGCCCCGTGCACGACGCATCCGATGCCGCGGCCGCCCTTGCCGCCTGGGCCGCGCATGTCGCCCGCTTCCACCCCCGGATCGCGCGCGTCGCCCGCGCCGTCCAGGCCATGCGCGACGCCGACGCGGATGCCGCCGAGCACTGGAGGCTCGTCCAGGCGGACTGGTACCGCATCTGCCGCGAGCTCGCCGAACGCACGCGCGACGAGGGCGTGCTCGCCGACGGCTGGACCGTCGAGCGCATGGCCGACATGCTGCAGGCGTTGATGTCCTTCGACATCCTGGACACCCTGGTCGGACTCCACGGCTGGTCGGCCGATGCCTGCGCGGCGCAGCTGGGGCGACTGGCGCACTCGACCTTCCTGCGCCCCGGCACGCCGATCACCGCTCAGGCGGGCGCCGGCACCACCGAACGGCGGGGTGCCGGACGGCCGAGCGCTCGGAACTCCCAGCCGGCGCCGCGATAGGCATCCGCGTCGAGCGCGTGGCGACCGTCGACGATGCGGCGGCGGCCGACGAGCTCCCCGAGCGCCTCCGGATCGGCCTCGCCGAATTCGCGCCACTCGGTCAGGAGCGCCACGACGTCGGCATCGGTCACGGCCTCCGCGAGCGAATCGACGTAGTCGAGGTCGGGGTACGCGCGGTGCGCGTTCGCGTTCGCCTCGGGGTCGTACACGACGACGTGCGCCCCCTCGAGCGAGAGCATGCGCGCCACGTCGAGCGCCGGGGCGTCGCGCACGTCGTCCGAGTCCGGCTTGAACGCGGCGCCGAGGGCCGCGATGCGCGCACCGTCGAGGTCGCCTCCGGCGAGCTCGCGGACCAGGTCGACCATCCGCAGCCGCCGGCGCGTGTTGATGTCGTCGACCTGGTGCAGGAAGGCGACGGCCTCGCCCACGCCCAGCTCCTCCGCGCGGTGGGCGAACGCGCGGATGTCCTTCGGGAGGCACCCGCCGCCGAACCCGAGCCCCGGCTTGAGGAAGCGGCCGCCGATGCGGGCGTCGTGCGACAGCGCGGCGGCGAGCAGGTCGACATCGGCGCCGGTGGCCTCGCACACCTCGGCCATCGCGTTGATGTACGAGATCTTGGTCGCGAGGAAGGAGTTCGCGGCGACCTTGACGAGCTCCGCGGTGGGCAGATCGGCCACCACGAGCGGCGTGCCCTGCGCGAGGATCGGCGCGTACACGGCGCGCAGCTGGCGCTCCGCCCACTCCGAGGCGACCCCGAACACGAGCCGGTCGGGGTGCAGCGTGTCCTCGACCGCGAAGCCCTCACGCAGGAACTCGGGGTTCCAGGCCAGTTCGAGCCGGTCCCCGATGGGCGAGCGCTCGCGCACCATCCGCGTCAGGCGCTCGGCGGTGCCGATGGGGACGGTCGACTTGCCGACGAGCAGGGCCCGTCGGTCGATGCGCGACGCCAGCGCCTCGAACGCCTGGTCGACGAAGGCGAGGTCGGCGGCATCCGAGTCGCCGGCCTGCGGCGTGCCGACGCAGACGAAGTGGACGTCGCCGAAGCGCGCGGCCTCGTCGAACTCGGTCGTGAACGCGAGCCGTCCGGTCGCCAGCATCTCGGAGAGCTTCGCCTGCAGACCGGGCTCGAAGAACGGCACGCGGCCGGCGGCGAGCTCGGCGACCTTCCGCTCGTCGACGTCGACGCCGAGCACGTCGAAGCCGAGCGCGGCCATGCAGACGGCGTGGGTCGCGCCGAGGTAGCCGACGCCGACGACCGTGATCCTCGGGCGCTCGGCGATGGGATGGCTCGTGGACTCGGGGTGTCGGGTGGTGCCCATGTGTTCCTCCTGGGATGGCATCGGGTTCGGGGTCATTCGTCGCGGCACTCGACATTGCTCAGCTCGGCGCCTGAGCCGGAGACGGTGTTGTCGCAGGTCACGACGTTGTCGCGCTCGGGCTTCAACGAGAAGCCGAGGCCGTCGGCGCCGAGGTCGGCGGTGTTGCTGCGGAAGACGTTGCCGGTTCCCCAGCCGTCGAGGATCTCGTGGGTCTGGAAGCCGTCGGCCGGCGAGGTGGTGCCGGTGTTGCCCTCGATCAGCCAGCCGTTGCCCTTGACGTCGACCCACGAGTCGGCCTCGACCATCCCGGCGCCGTCGAACGTGTTGTCGCGCAGCACGCCGTCGGACGTGCCCTCCTTGAGGTCGACGCTCTCGGAGGTCGTGTTCGAGATGGCGTTGCCCTCGATCAGGTTGCGGTCGCTCGCGTCGGGCTCGCAGTCGCTGATGTCGCACCAGTTCGATTCGGCGGTGCCGATGTAGATGCCCTCGCCGAACTTCGGCTTCCGCAGTCCGGTGTCGCTGATCGTGTTGTGCAGCACCTGGTTGTCGGTGCTGCCGGCGCGGAGGTGGATGGCCTCGTCGCCGATGTGCGAGACGTCGAGGTCGCGGATGACGGTGTCGGTCGTAGCATCCGCCATCACGCCCTTCTGGCCGTTGCGCACGGTGAAGCCCTGCAGCACCCAGTGGCTGGCGCCGTCGAGGTGGACGACGTAGCCGTCGTCGGTGCCGCCGCCGTCGAGGATGGCGTCTCGCGACCCGCACAGCGTGATCGGGGCGTCGGGCTTCCCAGCGGCGGTCATGGTGAACCGACCGTCGTACCGCCCGGGTGCCATCGCGATCACGTCGCCCGGTCGCGCCGCATCGAGCGCGGCCCGGAGCTCGTCGGCGTCGGTGACGTCGACGGTCGCCTCGGTGCAATCGGGGCCGTCCGCCTCCCCGGTCGGCGCGTCGCTCGCGCCGCTCGAGCCGCTGCCGGCCGAGCCGCCGCTCTCCCCTGAGCCGCCGGAGGTTGCATCCTGCCTCGCCGCCCAGCCGATCGCGGCCGCACCGGCGACGATCACCGCGAGCACGGCGACGACGATGGCGACGAGGGCGCCGCGACCGGGAGCGGCCGCCGTGTGCTGCTCCGCAAGGTTGCTGCCTGCGTGGTTCGTCATGCCTTCCCTCTCAGTTCCTCGGCGGTCACGATGCCGGGCGAGAGCTCGGTGAGCGGTCGACGCTCGGCCTCGCGCTCGGCCCGACCGTGGTGATGCCGGAATCCGGCGACGGCGGTGAACAGCAGCAGGACCCCGAGTGCCACCCAGACGATGGTCAGGGGCTGCGCGATGGTGCGCACCACCGAGGTGGCCGTGACGCGCTGCTCCCAGGCGTCGACGTCGTTGCGCGCGAAGTACCCGCCCGACGCACGGTCGGAGAACGGCTTGGCGCCGTCGCCCGCGACGGTGTTGCCCGTCACCCGCACGCCGGTCGCGGTGCCGACCAGCGTCACGGCATGGTTCGTGATGTCGGTGAACTCGTTGTCGGCGACGACGGCCGACGCGTCGTGGATGCGCACGCCGGTGTCGACACCGGAGATCCGGTTGTCGTGCACCCGGCCCTCGACACCACCGTTGATGGACAGGGCCTGCCGGCTCTGCCCCGCCAGCCGGTTGCCCGCGACCTCCACGCCGGAGGCGCCGTCGTCGAGCGCGATGCCGACCACGCCGCCGGTGACGTCGGTTCCGGTCACCGTGATGCCCTCGCCGCCGTCGATGCGCAGGCCGTATCCCGCGTTGCCGGCCACGGTGCCGCCGTCGAGGTGCACGTCGCCGTACTCGACCGCCGGCGAGCCCGTCGCGCTCGGGCCGAGCGCCATCGGGCGCGCATCGATCGAGAGGCCGTTCCGGCCGTTGTGCGAGGCGGTGACCCCGGTCATGGTGATGCCCGAGCTCGATCGCTCGACGACGATGCCGTCCACGGCGTTGCCGGTGGACTCGGAGGACTCGATGGTGGTGGCCGTCACCGAGCGGTTCAGCACGATGCCGTCCACGAGGCTGCCGTGCACCCTGAGGCCGCTGACGGCGAGCTTCGTGGTCCACGACGCGAACAGGCCGAACGCGTTGCCCGTCGCCGTGACGTCGCTGATGGTTCCGCTCACCGTGCCGCCGGGGCGGGCGACGCCGTCGGTCAGCGCGGCGAGCTCCGATGCCGAGAGGGTCGGCGTCACGCCCGACTCGGTGCCCGCGTCGCCCGTCTCGGGCTGGGCGGGCACGTCGGTGCCTGTGAGGGCGAGACCGCCGGTCTCGCCGCTCCAGAAGCCGAGGTCCTCGAGCGCCGCGTGCTGGAGATCCACGGTGCCCCCGATGACGCGGAGGTAGGCGCGACCGTCGGAGGTGTCGGCATCCGTCCCGCCCGAAGCAGGGTCGAAGCTGGTGATCGCGAGCGGCGCCTGATCGGCGCCGTGGGCGATGAGGCCGCCGCCGAGCGTGATGATGGAAACGAACCCGTCGGCACCGCTGCGCAGCCGGAGGGCATCACCGCCCGTGCTCAGGTCGAGCGTGGCGCCGGCCAGCGCGACGACGTTCTCCTGGACCAGGATGGACCCGTCCGCCTGGGTGGCGACGCTGTCGGGCGCCGCCTCCTCGAGTTCGGCGAGGGTGTACGGATCCTCCCGGGGCGGGAGCACGAGCGTGGCTGCGGGCGTCGTGGGAACGCGGTACGGCCCGGTGAGCCAGGTCATCCTCGACGGCGCGGTCGCCGACACCTCGCGCACGAGATCGAGGCGACCGCGTTCGGCGCTCACGAGTGCCGCCTCCCGCTCGGCGTCACCGCGGTACGGACGCCCCTGGACCGAGTCGTCGGAGGCGACGCCGTATCCGCCCACCTCGTCGGTGGCGGCCGGCTTGCCGAAGAGGATGCCTGCGCCGAGGGCGCCGGCGACGATGAGCACGCCGAGCGCGATGGTGGCCAGGAGCCTGCGGAGCGTGGTCATGCGGCCACCTCCTCACGGACGGGCAGTTCCTCGATGGCGGCCCCGGCACCGTGCTCGAGCGAGTCGGAGGCCTGTCCGTCGCCGCCGACCTGGCCCGCGCGTCGGGTGAGCCATCCCTGCGTGTTCATGGTCGCGAAGGCGAGCAGCTTGACCGGCAGCGCGATGAAGATCACGGTCAGGGCGAGCAGCGGCAGGATCAGCAGGTCCTCGGGGTTCCGGCGCAGGTGCGAGAAGCCGCGGATGCCGCGACCGAGCAGGAGCCAGGCCGCCGCCGCCGTCACGCCGAGCGCGGTCGGCTCGAGGCGGGCGAACAGCAGGTAGAACAGGGTCATCCCCATCGTGACGGGCGTGAGCAGGATCTGCAGGACGGTCACCTGGGTGACGAACGGCACGCGCCAGAGCCACCCCGTGCCGACGGCGGTCAGGTAGCAGCGGTAGGAGTTGCGGCTCCAGCGCACCCGCTGCTTCACGAACGCGCGCATGGTGTCGGGGAACATCGACAGCGCCCGGGCACTCGACTGGTGCACGGTCTTCCAGCCCGACGAGAGCACCAGCCACGTCAGTCGGCCGTCGTCGCCCGCGATGCAGCGACGACCGAGGAAGAACTCGTTCTCGAGCTGCTCGAGCACCGGGAGCACCGCGGCACGCCGGTAGACGGCGGTGCGGCCCGAGAGGCACGGCACCGCGCCGGCGCGTCCCATCGCCGGGACGTAGTCGTAGTAGCGGAGGTTCACGAGCCAGTCGGCGATGCGGCGCCAGACGCTCGTGCCGCGCTGGTAGACGTTCTGGTGCGTGCCCACGCCGCCGACGTCGGGATCGGCGAACGGCATCTGGACGTTGCGCAGCAGCCCGGGCTGCCAGCGCGTGTCGGAGTCGGTGAGCACGAGCAGGTCGAACCTGGCCAGTCGGATGCCGGCGCCGAGCGCCGAGCGCTTGCCGACGTGGTGGAAGAGGATGGGGCGCACGCGTTCATCGCCCAGGGCGACGATGCGGTCGTAGGCCTCGAGGTCGGCGACGTCGAGCACGACGATGATCTCGTCGGGATCCTGCGCGCGCCACGAGTCGAGGCACTCCATGAGGATGCCGGGGTCCTCGTGGAACGACGGGACCACGACCGAGGTGGTCGCCCGGTGGTCGGTCACGATGGGGCGAGCGCGCCGGGAGAGCACGAAGCGGTAGACCCACAGCCCCCACACGATCGTTCCGGCGATCGCCACCGGGAAGTACGGGGAGATCGAGCCGAAGAAGTCCTGGATGGCGCCCCAGTCGATGGCCGAGATGATCTCCTCGAACCAGCCGATCAGGCCGTCGAGGGCAGACGTGCCGTCGGTGAAGGTCATCGGGTTCCTCGCTTTCCTGGGTGGGCGACCGGATGTCGCATCCGATCGCGGCTCAGCGTTGAACCGGGTCTCGAACGGCGTGGGGGTTGCGGGTCGCACGCCGCCGATCAAGTCGTCCACGTTAGGCAGGACCGGCCCGAAGCGTTTGGGGGTTTACGCGGTGGGGCGAGCGATCTACCCTGACTCCGCCGGGTCATTCGGGCCCGGGTCCGGTCGATGAGCGATTCTCCACGCCGATCAGGCGTTTCAGCGCCGACACGGACGGCGTGCGGGTCGCGAGACCACCTCGGCCGGGCACCCGATCGCCGTTCTGCGTGCTGGGCGCACGCTGGCCCCCCGCTGCGAGGTTCGGAAGAAGCGGAGAACGGGCGCCGCGTCGGCCGACGGTCCGCCGGTCCTGCGAATTCACCGCAGACCCTCACGCTCGGCCCGAACCAGGCGTAGATTGCGTTATATCGCGTTTCACGCCGGCGAGGCGGCGACGACGGAGGGGGCCATCGTGGACGTCATCTTCGGGGTGCTGCTCGCGCTCATGATCATCGTCGCGGTGTCGCTGACGACGGTCTTCCTCGTGGTCCGGGCCATCGCGAAGCGCATCCGGCGGAGCCCCGCGATCGGCGGCGCCGTGCTGCGGACGCGCGCACGCGTGGCCACCGGCCCGCGCGGCAAGGTGCTCCGCCTGCGCGTCCGGCTGCGTGAGACGCTCGAGAGCGGGCGCGCCGCGGTCGCCCTGGCCGCGAGCGGCACGGCCCCGCGCGGCGAGCTCTCGCGGCTCTTCCGCCGCATCGAGCACGAGGGCGAGGCGCTCGACCTGCAGCTGCGCCTCATGGAGAGCGAGCCCGACGCCGCGGTCCTCGCCGAGGAGCTGCCGGCCGCCGGGCGCCGCGTCGACCAGGTCGCCGACCTCGTGCACCGCCTCCGCGCGTCGGTCGGCGCCGGTCTCGGCGGCGTCTCCGACGACGCGCTCACCGCGCTCCGCGCCGAGGTCGACCGCGAGGTCGTCGCCCTTCACGCCGGGGTCGGGGAGCTGCGGACGCTGAACGCCCACGACGCATCCGGCCCGGGCCGGATCACCCCGCGGACCGCAGCGCCCGCACCCGCACCGAACAGGGGGAACCGCCCATGAGCAACAGCAACACCTCACGCATGCGGAGCATCTTCCGCACCAAGACCTCGAAGGCCCTCGACCGCATGGAGGACCCGAGGGACATGCTCGACGACAGCTACGACCAGCAGGTCAAGCTGCTGCAGCAGGTGCGCCAGGCGCTCGCCGAGGTCGCCACCGCGAAGAAGCGCGTCGACCTCCAGGGGCAGGAGCTCGGCAACCGCTACCAGCGGCTGGGCGCGCAGGCCAAGGAGGCGATCAGCCAGGGGCGTGAGGACCTGGCGCGTGCGGCGCTCGAACGACGCTCGCTCATCGAGCGGCAGGTGGCGCAGCTCCAGCAGCAGTACGCGGGCATGCAGGCCCAGACGAGCCAGCTCGAAGACCGCGAGCGCCGTCTCTCGGAGCAGATCGCGGCGTTCCGCATCGAGAAGGAGACCATCAAGGCGACCTATACCGCCTCCGAGGCGCAGGTGAAGGCCAACGAGGCGGTCGCCGGCATCGGGGCGACCATCGACGACGTCGGCACGAGCCTCGACCGGGCCCGCGACCGCGTGGCCCAGATGCAGGCGCGCGCCGCGGCGACCGACGAGCTCCTCGCGAGCGGCGCGCTGAAGGACCTCACCGCCCCGCCCGACGCCGACATCGAGCGCCAGCTCGCGGCGCTCAGCGCGAAGGCCGAGGTCGACCGTCAGATCGCCGAGCTGAAGGGCACCGAGGGCGGCTCCGGCGGCCGTCGGACCGGCGGCGCCGACGACGCGGGCGAGTGGCTGAGCATCGGGCAGGGCCCGACCGGCTGACCCCCGCGATCGCCTAGCGCGCCGCGACGAGCACCTGCGGCGCCGACTGCTTCATGCGCGTCACGAGCCACGCGAGCTGCACCGCGGTCTCGTGGTCGCAGCCCTCGACGACCTGCAGCAGTTCGGCGTCGCGCAGGGCCTGCGCGGCCTGCTCGACCATGACCCAGGTGACGTCGACCAACGTGGCGAGCAGGTAGAGGTCCTGCAGGTCGCGGAGCAGCCCGAGTGGGCCGGTGCGCGGCTCCCCGACGCCGTCATGGTGGAGGCGTTCGGGCTCGCCGCCCGACCCCGTCGTGCCGTAGCGCTCGATGACGGGCGCGAGCTTCGCGCGGTGCTCCTCGCACTGCGTCGCGTGGGCGAGGCACAGGAAGTGGATGTCGGGCTCGTCGCCGTGCGCGTTCGCCATCTGGCGGTACGCGTCGGCGAGCGACTTCTCCGACTCGTCGATGAGCGAGAGGTACACGGGCAGCTTCATCATTCGCCCTTCGCTCGGGCCACCTGCACGGCGGCGGTCTTGAACACGGGCTGCTTCGAGACCGGGTCCCACTCGGTGACCGTCAGCTCGTTGGCCGCGGTCGGATGGCGCTCCTCCGCGCCGGGCGGAGCGTCCCAGTAGCCGTAGTGGAACGGCGCGAACACGGTGCCCGGCTGGATGGCGGTGATGCGCACCGGTGCGACGATGCGCCCGCGGCGCGACGTCACCTCGACGGCGTCGCCGTCCGCAAGGCCGCGCTCCGCGGCATCCGCCTCGGCCATCTCGAGCCAGACCGACGGCGCGGCCGCGTCGAGCTCGGGCGAGCGCCCGGTCTTGGTGCGGGTGTGGAAGTGGTGGGTGGCGCGCCCCGTCGTGAACCGGAGCGGGTACTCGTCGTCCGGGGGCTCGTGCGGTCCGGTGTAGGGGGCGGACTTCAGGTGCGCCCGGCCGTCGGCCCGCAGGGCCTTCGCCTTCTCGGGACCGACGTCCGCCCCTGTGAGCAGGTCGTGCCCGTAGTTCTCGCACTCGTCGGGGCTCGTCGGGAACCGCCCGTCGGCGTAGAGCCGATCGGTGCTCGTCGTCTCGCCCTCGCGTCGCGGCCAGCGGATGCCGCTCTCCCGGCGCAGGTCGTCGTACGAGATGCCGGTGTAGTCGCACGGGCGCCCGCGCGAGCACTCCTGCCAGGCGCGGTAGGCGTCCTCCGGCCCCGCCCAGTCGAGCAGCGGGCCGCCGTCGTTCCGGCGGAAGTCCATGCGCCGCGCGTAGTCCAGGAAGATGTCGAGGTCGGACCGGGCCTCGCCCGGCGGCTCCACGGCCTGCTCCGAGAGGTGCACGGTCCGCGTCGTGTTCGTGAACGTGCCCGTCTTCTCGCCCCACGCGGCCGCGGGCAGCACGACGTCGGCGAGCGCGGCGGTCGCGGTCAGGTAGAGGTCCTGCACGACCGTGAAGGTCTCGGGCCTCGACAGGATGTCGCGGATGCGCGCGAGCTGCGGCAGCGACACCGCGGGGTTGGTCGCCGAGATCCACAGGAACCGGATCGAGCCCTGCTCGACGTACCGGAAGAGCTGCATGGCGTGCGTCGGCGGCGCCCAGTGGGGGATCTTCTGGGCGTCGACGCCCCAGAGCGTCGCGAGCTCCTGGACGTGCTCCGGGTTCTCCCAGTTCCGGAAGCCCGAGAGGTCGCCGTCGGCGCCGGTCTCGCGGTTGTTCTGCGCGGTCGGCTGGCCGTTCATCTGCAGCAGCCCCGCGCCGGGCTTGCCGATCATGCCGCGCAGCAGGTGCAGGTTGTCGACCTGGCACGACGAGGCGGTCGCCTGCGCCGACTGGTAGAAGCCCTGCAGCACGGTCGAGACGACCCGGTCGGTCGTGCCGAAGATGCGGGCGGCCTCGCGGATGTCGTCGGCGGCGACGCCGCACACCTCGGCGGCGCGTTCGGGCGTCCAGGGCTTCACCTGCTCGGCGAGCTCCTCGAATCCGACCGTGTGCTCGGCGACCCACGCGTCATCCGTCCACCCGTTGGCGATGAGCTCTCGGACGAGCGCCAGCATGAGCGCGAGGTTCGTGCCGGGATTCACGGCGAGGTGCACGGTCGCGCGCTTCGCGACCGGCGTGCGGCGTGGGTCGACGACGACGAGCGCGGGCGGCTCCGGCCCGTCGAGTCGGTCGAGCACGCGCGACCAGGCGACCGTCTGCGTCGCGGCCATGTTGTGGCCGTAGAGGAACAGCGCCTCGCACTCGTCGAGGTCCTCGTAGCAGCCGGGCTGGCCGTCGGCCCCGAACGACTCCTTGAGGGATGCCGCGGCCGTCGCCGTGCAGAGCCGCGTGTTGCCGTCCATGTGGGGCGTGCCGACGCCGGCCTTGCCGATGACCGCGAGCGCGTAGTACTCCTCGAGGAAGAGCTGCCCGCTCGTGTAGAAGCCGTGGCTGAGCGGCCCGATCTCCTCGAGCAGCGCGCGGCTGCGCTCGACGATGAGGTCCATCGCCTCGTCCCAGCTCGCGGGCTCGAGCACGCCGTCGCGACGCACGAGCGGCGTGGTCAGCCGGTCGCGGTGCTCGACGCCCTGCCAGCTGGCGTAGAGGCCCTTGGGCCCGAGCCGGCCGTGGTTGATCGGGTCGTCGGCGCGGCCGCGGATGCCCACCATCCGGCCGTCCTTGACGGCGATGTCGCACCCGCAGCCGTTGCTGCACAGCACGCACGCCGAGCGCACCCAGCGATCCACGTCGCCCTCGGCGACGCCGTCGGCCAGGAGCTGGTCGACGCGCTCCGGCCAGTGCGCACCCCGTCCGAACGGGGTCCGGGTTCCCCAGACGTCCTCGACCCGATCACGCGAACCCGGCGTCGTGATGGTCCTGCCCTGCTCGGTCATGTCGACGACTGTCGGACGCGTGGATCGATCGGGCAACCCCCTTGCGATCGGCGACCGTGAGTGCGACCCCGGCTGGTAGCATCCGGCCATCGAGCGCCGAAGGAGGCCGCCGTGTCGAACTGGTACGTCATCACGGGCGGCCCCAGCTCGGGCAAGACCACCACGGTCGACCTGTTGGCGCGGCGCGGCTACCGCACGGCGATCGAGCAGTCCCGCCACTACATCGACCTGCAGCGACTCGGCGGCCGGTCCGTCGCCGACATCCGCTCGCGCCAGGTCGAGTTCCAGCGCAACGTGCTCGACCTGCAGCTCGCGCAGGAGGCCGCCCTCGATCCCGACGAGATCGTGTTCCTCGACCGCGGGCTGCCCGACTCGCTGGCGTACTACCGGTTCCTCGGGCTCGAGCCCGATGCCCGATTGCTCGAGGCGCTGGCGCACCTGCGCTACCGGAAGGCGTTCATCCTGAGCCTGCTCCCGCTGCACCCCGACTACGCCCGCACCGAGGACGCCTCCGCGCAACGGCGCATCCACGACCTGCTGCTCGAGGTGTACTCCGAACTGCCCATCCCGCTCGTAGAGGTCCCGGCGGTCGGACCGGAGGAGCGGGCCGACTACATCCTGTCGCGCCTGTAGAGCGGCTCAGGCGGCGAGACCGCGGCGGTACCGCGTCGCCGAGGGGAGTTCGCCGTACTCGCGTTCGTACGCCTCGGCGAACCGGGAGAGGTGCACGAACCCCCACCGCCGCGCGATCGCTCCGACGCGTTCGGCGGGATCGGCGAAGCGGAGCTCGTCGCGCACCCCCGCGAGGCGGATGGCACGCAGGTGCTCCGACGGCGGCCGCCCGGTCTCGCTGACGAATGCCGAGTGCAGGCCGCGGACCGAGATGTGCACGGCCTGCGCGACGTGCTGCACGGTCAGGGGCGTGTGCGCCCGGGCGTGCATGACCTCGAGCGCGGCGCGCACCACGGCCGAGCGAGCGCCCGGTCGGACGAGGCCCCCCGTGACGCCGGGGACGCCGAGATCGAACGCGTGCAGGTATGCGACCGCGAGCCGATGGAACGCCGCTTCGGCGATCAGGGGCTCGTCGAACGCCTCGGGCGCGCCAGCGATCGCCCGCTTCACGGTCTGGACCGTCGACTCCCAACGACGGCCGAGCTCGGCCGACCGCGCGGGCAGCTCGATCGGCTGCAGGCGGAGCACGGGCTCGCCGTACGTCATCGCGGCAACCTCCTCGAGCCTCGACCGATCGAGCACGACGGCCCGTGCGGCGAAGCTCTCCCAGTCGGCCGTGATGCCCTCGGTGGCGTTGACGTAGGGTCGGCTGGCGTCGACCGCGCGCCGGCCATGGCGCAGTTCGAACCCGCGCCCGCGCCCGGAGACGACCACGACGTCGTCGGCCTCGGCGTCGACATCGGCGGCGGTCGTGAACGCATAGTCGAACACCGAGAACCCGGGCGCGCTCTCGGTGCGCATGACGAGGCCGAACGTGTCGCGGTCGACGCGGGCGAACTCGAGACGGGGCACGATGGGCGCGAAGGCTTCACGAGCCGCCTCGGGATCGTTCGTCGTGAACGTGGACCGTTGCAGTCCTGGCATCAGCAATCCTTCGCGTCCGACGCGCGGGTCGCGGCGGAGTCCGAGCAGTCTACGTGCGCCTGACTCCGAGCACGCCGTACTGGACGAATCCGGTGGATTCCGCTAGGGCTCGACCGTCGCCGCGCGAGAGCCGGTCCCCCAGCGATGTCCGCAATCGGCACGGTATCGCCGCTGGGCGACGCATCCCAGCACCGGTGGGCGAGGATTGGGATCGCGGCCGGGTCAGCGTCGGGTCAGGGGGACAACGGCGCCGACCCGTTCCGTGCCCATCGAGCGACGGGGCGCCCCGGCGGCGTGGGGATGCCGCTCAGAGCTCGACGACGGTCATGCCCGACCCCGCGCCGCCCGCGCGGCCCATCGCGGCGAGCGCCTCGGGAACGTCGTCGAGTCCGATCGTCCGGCCCACGAGCTCGATCGGCCGGAACGCCTCAGAGGCGACCGCGCCGAGCAGGTCGGGATACTCGTGAGCGGCCATGCCGTGGCTGCCGAGGATCTCGAGCTCGCCGGCGATCACCGCGTCCATGGGCATCGCGGCGGTCGCCTCGTCGGCGAGCATGAGCCCGATCTGCACGTGACGGCCGCGCTTGCGGAGGCTGCGCACCGACGCGAAGGAGGTCTCGGGGCTGCCGAACGCGTCGACCGAGAGGTCGACTCCCCCGCCGCTGGCCTCGCGGATGCGCTCGGCGGCGCCGTCGCCACCCTGGATCGGGATGGCGCCGAGCTCGGCCGCCGCGGCGAGCGCGGCCTCGGACACGTCGACGCCGTAGACGGGGACGCCGGCCGCGACGGCGATCATGATCGCGGAGAGCCCGACGCCGCCGCATCCGTGCACCGCGACCTGCTCGCCGGGCTGCAGCCGGCCGCGCGCGATGATCGCACGGTAGGCCGTGGCGAACCGGCAGCCGAGCGAGGCGGCCTCGACGAAGCCGAGCGAGTCGGGCAGGCGGATGAGGTTGAGCTCGGCCTCGTCGACGACGACGTACTCGGCGAACGAGCCCCAGTGCGTGAAGCCGGGCTGCCGCTGGGCGTCGCAGACCTGCTCGTTGCCCGAACGGCACTCGTCGCACCGGCCGCACGCGCAGATGAACGGCGCGGTGACCCGGTCGCCCACGTGCCATCCGCTCGCCTCGCCGATCTCCGCGCCGAGCTCGGCGATCTCGCCGGCGAACTCGTGCCCGGGCACGTGGGGCAGCGCGATGGCCTCGTCATGGCCCATCCAACCGTGCCAGTCGCTGCGGCACAGCCCGGTGGCGCGCACGCGCACGACGGCGCCGCGCGGAGGGCAGGCGGGGCGGTCCACGTCGACGAGCTCGGGCTGGTCGCCGAAGCCGCGGTACATGACGGCGCGCACGGGTTCCTCCTCAGGGTTCGACCGGCCGCCGGCCGGCACCGTGCGCCGGGTCGCGCGCCCCCTCGGCGATGACGTGAACGGATGCCTCGGCGAGGCGACCTCCGGAATCCTATCGGGACTCGCGGGAATAGCCGGCGATGGGCTACAGTTCGAGTGTGTAGATACCCCTACCGGGTATTAGTATTGAGATTCGGAGGACCCCATGTCGGACGCATCGCGCCCCGCGCCCCGCCGGTGGCTCGGGCTCGCGCTCATCGCCACCGCGCAGTTCATCGTCATCATGGACACGTCGATCATCGGCGTGGCCCTGCCCGACATCCAGGCCGACCTGGGCTTCACGCCCGAGTCGCTCTCCTGGGTGTTCAACGCCTACGTCATCGCCTTCGGCGGACTGCTCCTGCTCGGCGGGCGCCTGTCCGACGTGTTCGGCGCGCGCCGCATGTTCGCGACCGGATGGGCGACGCTCCTCGTCGGCTCGATCCTGGCCGGCGCCGCCGACGGCGTGGCCCTCGAGCTCGCCGGCCGCGTGGTCCAGGGCGCCGGATCCGCGCTCATCGCCCCCGCCGCGCTCACGCTGCTCATGACGCTCTTCGGCGGCACCGCCGAGCTGCCCAAGGCCTTCGCCGTCTACGGCGCGGCCGCGCCGATCGGCGGCACCGCGGGCGTGTTCCTCGGCGGCGTGCTCACCGAGTACGCGAGCTGGCCGTGGGTGTTCTACGTGACCGTCCCGATCGCGGCCATCGTGCTCGCGCTCACACCCCTCGCGCTGCCCCGCGTGGCCGGGGCACGCGCCCGCATCGACCTCGCCGGCGCGGTGACCGCCACGCTCGGCCTCGCGGCCGTCGTCTACGGCGTGGTCCGCGCACCCGAGGCCGGCTGGGGGTCGACCGAGGTGCTCGTCGCGCTCGGTGCAGGCGTGGTGCTGCTCCTCGCCTTCTTCGCCATCCAGGCTCGCCGTCGCACGCCGCTGCTGCGGCTGGGGATCCTGCGCGAACCACAGCTCGGTGCCGCGAACCTCGCGCAGGTGCTGCTTGGGGCGGCGTGGGTGCCGATGTGGTTCTTCCTGAACCTCTACCTGCAGCAGGTGCTCGGCGCCGGTGCCTTCGCCGCGGGTGCGGCGCTCCTGCCGATGACCGGCCTCATCGTCGTGGGCATGATCGTGCTCGCGCCGCGCCTGCAGGCGCGCTTCGGCACCAAGGCGATGGTCGTCTCGGGCTTCGCGCTGCTCGCCGCCGGCCTCGGCTGGCTCGCCCTGGTCCGACCCGACGGCTCGTACGTGGTCGACGTGCTCGGCCCGTCGCTCGTCGCCGCGCTCGGCATGGCCCTCGCGTTCGTCCCGTCGCTCGGCACCGCGATCGGCGCCGCGCCGATGGCCGAGACCGGCGTCGCGTCGGGCCTCGTGAACACGAGCTACCAGATCGGCTCGGCCGTCGGCCTCGCGGCGCTCACCGCGGTGTCGGCCGCCGTCACGGCCGGGGCGACGGATGTCGCGTCGCTGACCGACGGCTACAGCGCCGCGTTCGTCGGTGCGGGCATCATCGCGGTGCTCGGCCTGATCGCGGCCGCCGCCATGCTGGCCGGCCGGGCACGGTCGGCCGCGGGCTCGACCCCGGCCGAGGCCGAGTCCGTGCCCGCCTGACCCGCGGCGCTTACGACCGGACGGGATCCGGCGCCTCCTCACCGGCGCCGGGTCCCGTCCTCGTCATCCGCCGCCTCGGTGCCGTCGCCGAGCGGATTGTGTAACAATGCAGCATGCGCTCCGTCCTGCTCGTGCTCGCCGCGGCGGTCTGCTTCGGCACGACCGGCACCGCCCAGGCGCTCGGCCCCGACGCCGACCCGCTCTCGCTCGGCACGGCGCGCATCCTCATCGGCGGAGGGGCCCTCGCGGCCGTGGCCCTCTCCCTCCATCTCGCCGGGCGCCGCGGCGACGCGACCGGGACATCCGTCGCCCCGGCGCTCGGCGGCTCGGCGCCCGGCGGTTCGGCGCCCGGCGGTTCGGCCACAGGTGGCCGCACACCGCGCCTGGTTCCCGCGCTCGCGGTGCTCGTCGGCGCCGCCGGCGTCCTCGCCTACCAGCCGGCATTCTTCGCCGGCACGGCCGCGAACGGCGTCGCCGTCGGCACGGTCGTCGCGCTCGGCTCCGCACCGGTCCTCACCGGGGCGCTCGACTGGGCGCTCCGCCGACGGTTCCCCGGCCGCGCGTGGATCGTCGCGACCGTGCTCGCGACGACCGGTGTCGGCATTCTCGCGGCCGCGACCGGAACCGGCACCGGGCCGTCGGGCGTCGACCCGCTCGGCGTCGCCGCCTCCGTCGGCGCGGGTGCCTCGTACGCGGTCTACACGCTCGCGGGCAAGTCCCTGCTCGACCGCGGCTGGAACTCGTCGGCGAGCATGGGTGCGATCTTCGGCGTCGCCGCGGCCGCCAGCCTGCCCATGCTCCTCATGACGGATACCTCGTGGCTCGCGGCGCCCGACGGCCTCGCCATGGCCCTCTGGCTCGGGCTGGTCACCACCACCGTGGCGTACCTGATGTTCGGCGCCGGGCTCCGCCGCCTCGCGCCCGCGACCGTCTCGACCCTCACGCTCGCCGAGCCCCTCACCGCGACCCTGCTCGGGGTGCTCGTCCTGCAGGAGCAACTGCCGGCCACGGCCATCGCGGGCCTCGGGGTGCTCGCGTCGGGCATCATGCTGCTCGCGGTGTCGAGCAGCCTCCCGATGCCGCGGCGCGGCGCCGCGCGAGCCGCATCTCCCGCGCCCGCCGATGTCGGGGGTGCGGCCTAGCCTCGCAGGATGGACGTCATCCTCATCCCCGGCTTCTGGCTCGACGCGAGCTCGTGGAGCGACGTGACGCCGGCGCTCGAGGCGGCCGGTCACCGCGTGCACGCCGTGACCCTCCCCGGGCTCGAGTCCGCCGATGCGGCGAGGGCCGGGATCAGCCTCGACGACCACGTGGAGGCCGTGGTGCACCTGGTCGACGACCTCGCCGGCTCGGTCGTGCTGGTCGGGCACTCGGGCGGCGGGGCGATCGCGCAGGCCGTCTCCGATCGGCGGCCCGACCGGGTCGCGCGCGTGGTCTACGTCGATGCCGGGCCACTGGCCCCCGGCGACCCGATCAACGACGACCTGCCGGTCGTCGGCGACGAGATCCCGCTGCCGGAATGGTCGGTCTTCGGCGAGGGCATGCTCGCCGACCTCGACGAGGAGCACCGCCGGCGGTTCCGCGAGCGCGCGATCCCCGAGCCCGCGCGGGTCGCCTCCGACCCGCTGCGCCTCGGCGACGAGCGCCGACGCGACGTGCCGACGACCGTCATCACGTGCGAGTACCCGAGTGCCCAGCTGAAGGAATGGGTCGCCGGCGGCGCCCCGTTCGTGCGTGAGCTCGCCGCGATGCGCGAAGTCGAGTACGTCGACCTTCCCACCGGACACTGGCCGCAGTTCACCCGGCCCGCCGAACTCGGCCGCCTGCTCGTCGACGCGATCGACCGCTGAGGCGCTGGGAGGGCCGCGGCGCCGCCGCGCGGGCCGGGCCGCTCGATCAGCCCGCCGGCGCGGCGTCGGCGAGGAACCTGGCGACCGCCCCGGCGATCCCGTCCCGCGCGGCCTGCCGGTCGATCGTCGCCTCGCCGTCGCCCGGCTGGGCGCCGTAGTCGCCGAACGACGCGTGGTTGGCCCCCTCGATGAGCACCGACACCGCGTCGTCGGGCAGCATCCCGGCGCGCGCTGCCACCTCGTCGGGCGTGCTGAGACCGTCGTGCTCGGCCACGATCGAGAGCACCGCGAGGCCCGAGTCCGAGAGGTCGTCGACGCAGTAGCTGCCGAACAGCATGAGTCCGACCACGTCGAGGTCGGGGTCCGATCCGTCGGCCGCCTCCGCCGCGAGCTGGCACGCGCGCACGCCGCCGAGGGAGTGCCCGCCGACGAACCACTGCTCGACCTCGGGCGCGTCCGCCGTGAACGCCGACAGCGGGCGCGTGTCGAAGAACGCGAGGTTCAGCGTCGGCCGCGTGATGACGACCGTCATCCCGGTCTCCTCGGCGATGCCGGCCATCTTGTAGAGGTAGGCCGAGGGATGGACCTTCGCTCCCGGCACGAACACCAAGCCCATGCCCGACCCGCCGTCCGTCGGGGTGATCACGAACGAGCGGTCGGTCGACGTGATCTCCACGGCGTCCGAACGCCACGCGTCGAGCGAGGCGGGGCGGTCCCCCGCGAACACGATGTTCGCGTACACGAGGAACGCCACGACCCCGAGCACGAGCACGGCCGCGACCGCGGCGAGCACGGCGCCGAGGCGCCGCATCAGAGGTCGTTCCCGCTCACGCCGAACGTGTCGCAGGCGCCAGCGCCCTGCTCGTAGCCGGTCTCGAACCACCGCACGCGCTGCTCGCTCGTGCCGTGCGTGAACGCGTGCGGGTTGACCTGGCCCTGGGTCGTCTCCTGGATCCGGTCGTCGCCCACGGCCGCGGCGGCGCTCAGCGCCTCGGTGTACTGCTCGCGCGTGATCGGCTGCAGGAACGTCACCCCGTTCGCATCCTCGGTCGTCGAGGCCGCGCCGGCCCACGCACCCGCGAAGCAGTCGGCCTGCAGCTCGACGCGCACGGCGTTCGAGGTGGGCCCGGTCTGCCCGTCCTGCGACGACTGGAGGATGCCCGCGAGGTTCTGCACGTGGTGGCCCCACTCGTGCGCGACCACGTACATCTCGGCGAGCGGGCCGCTCTCGGCGCCGAACTGCTGCTCGAGCGTGTCGTAGAACGACGTGTCGATGTAGATGGTCTGGTCGGGCGGGCAGTAGAACGGACCCGTCGCCGACGACGCGTTGCCGCACCCCGTGGCGACCGCCTGGCTGAACAGGACGAAGTCCTGCGGGCCCACGTAGTCGACGCCGATGCTCGGCGCCGCCTCCTGCCAGTAGTCCTCGAGCGACGCCGACGCGCCCTGCATGCGGCAGTCGATGCGCTCGTTGGCGTCCTGTCCGGTCTGGCACTGCTCGAGCGCGGAGTCCTCCTGAGTGGTCCCTTGGTCGCCGCCGCCCAGAAGGCCGGTCAGGTTCACGCCGAGGAACTGCGACAACAGGACGAGGGCCAGGGCGCCGAGACCGCCGCCGACGGCGATGCCCGTGGTGCGGCCGCGTCGCGACGCCTTGCCGCTGCTGATGTCGGAGTCGGGGTTGAACGTCATGCCCCGACGCTACTCCGCGGGTGCGTCGGGAGCATCCACCTTCCGTTCGGTCTGCGCCGACGATACGCTTTCGGGTTCATCACCGGATGACGCGTCCTCGTCATCGTCGTCGGACTCATCGTCATCGTCATCGTCGTCGGACTCATCGTCGTCATCGTCATCGTCGTCGTCGGACTCATCGCCGTCGTCGTCATCGTCATCGTCATCGTCGTCATCGTCATCGTCATCGTCGTCGGACTCGTCGGATTCGTCGTCGGACTCGTCGGATTCGTCGTCGGACTCGTCGGATTCGTCGTCGGACTCGTCGGACTCGTCCTCGGACTTGTCGTCGTCGTCCGAATCGGCGTCACCGGCCGGCTCCACGCGCTCCGCCGACTCCTCGCCGTCCTCCGACTCCTCGCGATCCTCCGACTCCTCGCGCTCCGCCGACTCCTCGCGATCCTCCGACTCCTCGCGCTCGGCCTCCTCGACGGCGGCGGCCGTCACCGCGGCGTCCGCCCGCTCCGCCTCCGCCCCGAGCGCGGCGAACCGGTCGGTCGCGGCGATCAGCGCGTCGAGGATCCCGGGCTCGTCGAACGCGTGGCCGGCGTCGTCGATGATGCGCAGCTCGGCCTCGGGCCAGGCCCGGTGCAGTTCCCACGCGGTCATCATCGGCGTGCACATGTCGTAGCGGCCCTGGACGATCACCGCGGGGATGCCGCGCAGCCGCTCGGCATCGCGGATGAGCTGGCCCTCGTCCCACCATCCGCCGTGCCGGAAGTAGTGGTTCTCGATGCGCGCGAACGCGGTCGCGTACTCGGCCGCCGTGAACCGGGCGATCGTCTCGGCCTGCGGGAGCAGCGTGATGGTGGACGACTCCCAGCGCGACCAGGCGATGGCGGCGGGTTGGTGCACGCCGGGGTCGGGGTCGCTGAGCAGCCGGTGGTAGGCCTCGATGAGGTGCACACGCTCGCCGATCGGCACGGGCTCGAGGAAGCCCTCCCACAGGTCGGGGAAGATCGCCGACGCGCCGCCCTCGTAGAACCAGTCGAGCTCCTGCCGGCGCAGCGTGAAGATCCCGCGGAGCACGAGCTCGGTCACGCGCTCGGGGTGCGTCTGGGCGTACGCGAGCGCGAGCGCGCTGCCCCAGGATCCGCCGAACACCTGCCAGCGGTCGATGCCGAGGTGCGCGCGCAGGCGCTCCATGTCGGCGACCAGGTGCCAGGTCGTGTTCGCCGAGAGGTCGGCGTCGGGCTCGGATGCGTGCGGGATCGAGAACCCGCACCCGCGCTGGTCGAACAGCACGATGCGGTACTTCGCGGGGTCGAACAGGCGTCGGTGCGTCGGCGTCGTGCCACCGCCGGGTCCGCCGTGCAGGAAGACCACCGGCTTGCCCTCGCGGTTGCCGGACACCTCCCAGTAGATGTGCTGGCCGTCGCCCACGTCGAGCATGCCCGTCTCGAGCGGTTCGATCTCCGGATAGAGCTCTCTCATGCTGTCCCCTCAGTCCGGCCCACGGTCGTTCCGTTCACGCCCCCGAGTGCAACGCTAGCGGGGGCGCATGGTGCTCCACGACGGCGCGCCGCCGCGAGACGGCCGCTCGGGCGCCATCCTCGGCTCCGTCTCAGGTGCGCGTCCTACCGTGCGGCCATGCGACCAGTCCGTGATCCCGTGGCGCCGGGTCAGGAGTCCGTCTGGGACTACCCGCGCCCGCCCCGGCTCGAGCACGTGGACGTGCGGGTGACCGTCGACCTGGGCGGCGAGCGCATCGTCGACACCCGCGATGTCGTGCGCGTGCTCGAAACGAGCCATCCGCCCGTCTACTACCTGCCGTTCGCGGCGTTCGCCGAGGGGTCGCTGACGCCCACCTCCGGGTCGTCCTTCTGCGAGTTCAAGGGCGCCGCGGGCTACCTCAGCGTGCACGGCGGCGGGCGCACGGCCGAACGCGCCGCGTGGTACTACCCGGACCCGTCGCCCGGATTCGAGGATCTCAGCGGCCGGGTGGCGCTCTACGCCGGCCCGATGGACGCGTGCACGGTCGACGGTGAGCGCGTGGTGCCGCAGCCCGGTTCGTTCTACGGCGGGTGGATCACGTCGCGCGTCGCGGGCCCGTTCAAGGGCGCGCCGGGCACCATGGGGTGGTGACCCGGTGCGGATGCCGCGGCCCGCAGCCCCGGCGTAGGCTCGCCGTATGAGCCGCACTCCCGTCACGATCACCATCACCGGAGCCGGCGGGCAGATCGGCTACGCGCTGCTGTTCCGCATCGCGTCGGGCGCGATGCTCGGGCCCGACACGACCGTGCGCCTGCGCCTGCTCGAGATCCCGCAGGGACTGCGCGCCGCCGAGGGCGCGGCCCTCGAGCTCCAGGACTCGGCCTTCCCCCTGCTCTCGCACGTCGAGATCACCGACGATCCCGCGGTCGCGTTCCGCGGCGCGAACGTCGCGTTGCTCGTGGGCGCGCGGCCCCGCACCGCGGGCATGGAGCGCGGCGACCTGCTCGAGGCGAACGGCGGCATCTTCGGCCCGCAGGGTCGCGCGATCAACGAGCACGCCGCCGACGACGTCCGCGTCGTGGTCGTGGGCAACCCGGCGAACACGAACGCCCTCATCGCCGCCGCGAACGCCCCGGATGTCCCGAAGGACCGCTTCACCGCGCTCACGCGCCTGGACCACAACCGCGCGCTCGGCCAGCTGGCCGCCGCCGTCGAGACGCCGGTCGGCGACATCCGCGGCATCACGATCTGGGGCAATCACTCGGCGACCCAGTTCCCGGATGTCGCGCACGCGACCGCGGCCGGCGACCCGGTGCCCGCGCTGCTCGCGGCCCGGCTCGGCGGCGTCGACGCCGCCCGCGAATGGCTCGACGGCACGTTCATCCCCCGCGTGGCCAAGCGCGGCGCCGAGATCATCGAGGTGCGCGGGTCGTCCTCGGTCGCGTCGGCGGCGTCGGCGACCATCGACCACGTGCGCGACTGGGTGCTCGGCACCGGCGAGCGCGGCTGGACGAGCGCCGCGCTCTGGTCGAACGGCGAGTACGGCGTGGCCGAGGGTGTGATCTCGTCGTTCCCCGTCACGTCCGAGGGCGGCGCATGGAAGGTCGTCGAGGGCCTGTCGGTCGACGAGTTCGCCCGACCGCGCATCGACGCGTCGGTCGCCGAGCTCGTCGACGAACGCGAAGCGGTGCGGGCGCTCGGCCTGATCTGACCCGGGCGGATGGCACGGCCGTCCTACGCTGGGATCATGGCCGATCGCGAACCGATGTCCCCTGCACGCCGACGCCAGCTCATCCTGGGCCTCGTCGTCGGCGTGATCGTCGGCGTGGCGGTGAGCGTGTGGACGGGCTTCTGGCTGTGGCTCGCCGCGGGAGTGGCCGTCGGACTCGCCGCGGGCGCCATCATGACGCCGCCCGGGGAGGACGACGGCCGGCCTTCCGGTCGCTGATCCGAGCCCGACGCTCGACCGCGCCCGCAGACGGGAACGGGCCGGGCGCCGTCGCGCCCGGCCCGCCCCGCGGCATCCGTTACCGCTTGGCCTTCTCGGACTTCTCGGGCACGGGCAGCGTGCCCGCCTCGCGCTGGGCGGCGTAGTACGCGCGCGCCTCGTCCTGCCGCTGCTGCTCCGCGCCCGACGCGATCGCCGCCCGCAGGTGCTCGGGCGCGAAGCCGAATGCGTCGACGAGGTCGAGCGCATACGGGCGCAGCCGCTCGACCAGGCGGTCGATGTACGCCGTGACGGCCTGCGCGCGCTGGGGCGAGAGGCGGCCGTGGATCAGGTACCACTCGAGGTGCTTCTCGATGAGGCCGAGGCCGAACAGGTCGCGCAGCCACGTGAGCACCTGCGTGGTGCCCGGGTCCTCGGTGGCGGCGAGGCCTCGCGTGAACGCCTCCCACTGCAGCAGCTCGGCATGCGCGCGCGCGGCCTCGATGAGCTCGTTCTGGTTGCGGTTGAACAGCGCCGCCGCCTCGGCCTTCGCGAGCTTGCGCGAGTCGCGCAGGCGCCCGGCGATCTCGGCGATCATCGCCTCGACCCGGTCGGTGAGCAGCTCGCGCTGGGTCTCCTCCTCGCGCAGCTCGTGCACCGAGCGGGCGGTCGAGCCGAAGTCGGCGATGGTCTGCGCGAGCCGGCGCAGGCCCGTGCCGTGGTAGGCGCGGTCGGCGGTCTGCGCCACGACGTACCGGGCCATCGCCCCCGCGTCGGCCTTGGCGAACTGCTTCGAGTAGTCGGTGAGCAGGCGCTTGGCGACCAGCTGGAGCAGCACGTTGTTGTCGCCCTCGAACGTGACGTAGACGTCGAGGTCCTGACGCAGGCCGACGATGCGGTTCTCGGCGAGGAAGCCGGCGCCGCCGCACGCCTCGCGCGCTTCCTGCAGCGTCTCGAGCGCGTGCCACGTGGAGAGCGGCTTGAGGGCGGCCGCGATGGTCTCGAGGTCCTGCCGGTCCTCGTCGGTGTCGGCGGCTCCCGAGAAGACCGCGTCGAACTTCCGCAGGAACTCGTCGTGCGCGAAGACCTGCGCGTAGGTCGTCGCGAGCCTGGGCAGCAGCCGGCGCTGGTGCCGCTGGTAGTCGAGCAGCACCTCCTCGTCGGTGTCGCTGCCGGCGTTGAACTGGCGGCGCTGCGTGCCGTAGGTGATCGCGATGGCCAGGCCCATGGCGCTCGCGGTCGTCGCGGCGCCGTCGAGCGAGACGCGACCCTGCACGAGGGTGCCGAGCATCGTGAAGAACCGTCGGCCCGGGCTCGGGATCGGGCTGGAGTAGGTGCCGTCGGGCGCGACGTCGCCGTAGCGGTTCAGCAGGTTCTCGCGCGGCACGCGGACGTTCGTGAAGTGCAGCCGGCCGTTGTCGATGCCGTTGAGGCCGCCCTTCAGGCCGTCGTCCTCGCCGCCGATGCCCGGCAGGAAGGCGCCCGTCTGGTCGCGCAGGGGCACGTAGAACGCGTGCACGCCGTGGTTCACGCCCTTGGTCACGAGCTGGGCGAACACGACCGCGGCGATGCCATGCAGCGCCGCGTTGCCGAGGTAGTCCTTCCACGCGCCGCGGAACGGGGTGTGGAGCACGAACTCCTCGGTCTCGGGGTCGTACGTGGCGGTGGTGCCGATGGACGCGACGTCGGATCCGTGACCCGTCTCGGTCATCGCGAACGCACCGGGCACCTCGAGGCTCATGATGCCCGGCAGGTACTTCTCGTGGTGGGGCGTCGTGCCGAGGTGCAGCACCGCGGCCCCGAAGAGGCCCCACTGCACGCCCGACTTGATCTGCAGGCTCGGGTCGGCCAGGACGAGCTCCTCGAACGCGGCGATGTTGCCGCCGTGGTCGTCCTCGCCGCCGAGCTCCTTCGGGAACGCCTTGTGCACCGCACCCGACTCGACCAGCAGCTTGAGCTGGCCGAGCACGCGTTCGCGGTGCTCCGGCATGGCCTGGCCCTCGATGCGCTGGAACGCGGGATCGGCGGCGCGGGCTCGAGCGGCCAGACGCGCCTCGGGCCAGGTGCCGAGCAGCTGGCGGCCGAGGGCCGCGACGTCGACCACCGGGGCGGCGTTCGCGTCGATCGGGGTGTTCGCCGGCGTCGCGGCGGCGGCACCCTGCGGGGTGCCAAGGCGCTCGACCTTCGGCGCGGGAGTGGCGTCGGTTCGGGATGCCGTGTCGACCATCGTCGGTTCGTCCTTCGTACGCGGATGAGGGCTTCGCTCCACGGTATGGCGGTGCTCCCGAGCACCGAAACGGTCCGTCAGCGGCCTACAAATCGCGGTTCGCGGCATCCGACCGACCTTGTGGCATCCCACAAAGGAGGCCACTCAGGCCGTTGGAGGATCGACAAGACCACGCTCGGATCAGTCGACGCTCGTGCCTCCGGAGACGAAGAACCGGCTCGCCTTGGGGGTCCAGAGCAGGATCACGAGCACGACGGAGACCGCGAGGCCGAGCCATTCGCCCACCACCGACGGGTCGCCGATGTAGGCCACGGCCATGAACAGCGAGCCGATGATCGAGAGCACCTGGAGCACCGTCACGATGAGCCTGGCCGGGTTGCTCCCGCGCAGCAGGCCGCCGCCGAGGACCGCCGTGATGAGGCCGACGACGATCGAGGCGATGGCGGCGGCGATGAGTCCGCCCGATCCGCCGAAGTTCGCGACCACCTCCTCGTTCGGCAGCAGCAGGAACAGCAGCACGCCCGAGATCATGTCGATGGCGCCCGCGATGAACGCGAGCGCCCCGATGATGGTGATGGTCACCGGTCGCTTCGCCTGGGTCGTGGACATGTCGGCTCCCCCTTCGCGCCCCGTGGCGGGCTCTGCGGCGAGACTAGTGAGCAACGGGACGGGGGCGAGGACCGAAGGTCCCGCGCCGAGCCCCTCGAGACTGCCGGCCGCTCAGGCCGCGTGGTCGGCGACCACGCGCACGAGCGCCTCGCCGTACGCCTTGAGCTTCTTCGCGCCGATGCCCGAGATGCCGTCGAGCTCGGCGAGGCTCGCCGGACGACGTGCGGCCACGGCCCGCAGCGTCGCGTCGCCGAACACGATGTAGGCGGGCACGCCCTGCTCCCGCGCCTCGCTCGCGCGCCAGGCGCGCAACGCCTCGAACAGCTCGGCATCGGCCGGCTCGAGATCGGCCGCCGCCGGCGCGGCGGGCCGCGCGGTGCGCGAGCCCCGGACCGGGCGCTCGGGCTCGGTGCGGAACGCGACCGTGCGATCGCCCGCGAGCACAGCCGCCGAGGCATCCGTGAGGGTGAGCACGCCGTACTCGCCGACCGACTGCAGCAGGCCCTGCGCGAGCAGCTGGCGCACGACGCCGCGCCACTGCGCCTCGGAGAGGTCGTCGCCGATGCCCCAGGTCGCGAGCCGCTCGTGGCCGTACTGCTCGACGCGCGCGGTGCGCTTGCCGCGCAGGATGTCGACGAGGTGGCCGGCGCCGAAGCGCTGGTTGCGCTCGCGCTGAAGCCGCACGATGGTCGACATGACCTTCTGCGCGGGCACCGTGCCATCCCACGATGCCGACGGTTCGAGGCACGTGTCGCAGTTGCCGCACGGCGCGCTCTGCTCGCCGAAGTAGGCGAGCAGATTCTGCCGGCGGCACTGCACGGTCTCGCAGAGCGCGAGCATCGCATCGAGGTGCGCGGCCAGCCGGCGCCGGTGCGCGAGGTCGCCGGGGCTCTCGTCGATCATGCGGCGCTGCTGCACGACGTCCTGCAGGCCGTAGGCGAGCCAGGCCGTCGCCGGCCGGCCGTCGCGGCCGGCGCGACCGGTCTCCTGGTAGTACCCCTCGACCGACTTCGGCAGGTCGACATGCGCGACGAACCGCACATCGGGCTTGTCGATGCCCATGCCGAACGCGATCGTCGCGACGACCACCACGCCCTCCTCGCGGAGGAACCGCTCCTGGGTGCGACGGCGCGTCTCGGCGTCGAGCCCGGCGTGGTACGGCATCGCGTCGACGCCGTTGCCCGCGAGGAACGATGCGAACTTCTCGGTGCTCGCACGCGAGAGCGCGTAGACGATGCCGGCGACCGGGTGACCGTCGGCGTCGCGTCCCTCGGTGCGCACGAAGTCGAGCAGCTGGCGCCGCACGTCGAGCTTGGGCGCGATGCGGTACTGGATGTTCGGGCGGTCGAAGCTCGAGACGAAGTGGCGGGCCTCGCCGAGCGAGAGCCGGTCGGTGATCTCGCGGTGCGTCGCCTCGGTCGCGGTCGCCGTCAGCGCGATCCGCGGCACGTCGGGCCAGCGCTCGGCGAGCTCGGCCAGCGCGAGGTAGTCGGGGCGGAAGTCGTGGCCCCACTGCGCGACGCAGTGCGCCTCGTCGATCGCGAACAGCGCGATCGTGCCGCGCTCGAGGAAGCGCTTGGTCTGCTCGGAGCCGAGGCGCTCGGGGGCGACGTAGAGCAGGTCGAGCTCACCGGCGAGGTAGGCGCGCTCGACCTGCGCGCGCTCGGCCGGAGTCTGCGACGAGTTGAGGTAGCCGGCGCGCACGCCGTTGCGCACGAGCGCGTCGACCTGGTCGTGCATGAGGGCGATGAGCGGCGACACCACGACGCCCGTGCCCTCGCGCAGCAACGACGGGACCTGGTAGCAGAGGCTCTTGCCGCCGCCCGTGGGCATGAGCACGACGGCGTCGCCGCCGGCCGCGACGTGCTCGATGATCGCGGCCTGCTCGCCGCGGAAGGCGTCGTACCCGTAGACCGTGCGAAGCGCCTCGAGCGGCGAGCCGAAGCGCGCGGGCGCCGCGGCGGGGGCGAGCGCGAGTGGCGCCGCCCCGACGGCCGATGCGGGCGCGGCGTCGAACGGAGGCGGGGGCGCGAACTCGTCGTCGGGCGGCACGAGCTCGTCGGGATCCCACGGCACCTCGTCGGGCCAGGCTCCGGCCGGCTCGGGGTTCTGGCTCCACGTCACCCGACGACCCTACCTGCCGGTGCCGACAGCCGTGGCGGCAGCCGTGCCCCGTCGCGCCAGGCGGCGCCGGTCGCGTCCTGGGGAGGACGAGTCGTGGTGCGAGAACGCTGTGAACCCGGATGCCCCGGCATCCGCTCGACGTAGGCTCGCGCCATGACGCAGATCGAGGGATCGCGCGCCCTCGTGGTCGGCGCGACGGGCGTGCTCGGCACGCAGCTGGCCGAGCGGCTCGCGAGCGGCGGGGCCCGCCTCGCCCTGCACGGGCGCGACGAGGCACGGCTCGCCGAGCGGGCCGCCGGCGGCACCGCGGCTGCGACGATCGCGGTGGACCTCACCGACGAGACCGCACCCGAGGCGATCGTGGAGCGCTCGGTCGCCGCGCTCGGCGGACTCGACGTGATCGTGCTCGCGGCCGGCGCGGTCGGGTTCGACGGCGTCGCCGACACGGCCGCGCAGGACCTCGAGACCCTGTTCACGGTCAACGCGCTCGCACCGATGCGGATCATCTCGGCCGCCCTGCCCGCATTGCGCGAATCCGCGCAGCAGGGCCGCGAGCCGACGGTGCTCGCGCTCACCGGGATCGTCGCCGAGCTGCCGACCGCCGGGCTCGCGAGCTACTCGGCATCCAAGGCGGCGCTCGCGGCGTACCTCGTGGCCGCGGGCCGCGAACTCCGGCGGAGCGGCATCCGCCTGCTCGACGCGCACCCGGGCCACACCGAGACCGGCCTCGCCGAGCGCCCGCTGTTCGGCACGGCCCCGAAGTTCCCACGCGGACACCAGCCGGGGGCCGTGGCCGACCGGCTCGTGCGGGCGATCGTCGACGGCGAGACGACGCTGCCGCCCGGGGCGTTCACCGGGGCCTGAGCCCCGCCGAGCGCCCCGGGCGGCGGAGGCTCACTCCTCGCGGCGCTCCGGTTCGGACGCGTCGTCCGCGTCGCCCGGCTCGCCTGATTCGTGCGGTTCGTCCGGTTCGCCACGGACGGCCGGCTCGGCCGAACCGTGCGTGACCGGAGCCGCGGGCCGACGGCGGGCCAGGAGGAACGCCGCGAGCCCGGCGACCACCACGACCGCGGCGCCGCCGACGACCCAGAGGAGATCTCCGAGGCCACCGGATGCCGCGGCATCCGCCTCGCCCCCCGCGCCGCCGCCGGCGTCCGTCGCCGCGCCGCCCGTCTCCGACCCGGCCGAGGCGCACGCCGGCGCGTCGGCACCGTCGGCGATCGGCTCGCCGTCAGCGGGCGCCCACGTGAAGCCGAACTCGCCCGTGATCGGGTGCCCGTCGGCGGAGACGACGCGCCATTCGACGGTGTACTCGCCCTCGGCGCCGAGCTCGACCGGGACGCTCGCGACCGGACCGTCGACGCTCGGGCACGCCGTCGCGTAGTGCCGGCCGTCGGGGCCGAGCACGTCCATGGCGGTCGCGCCCTCGACGTCGAGCAGGGCGTCGCTCGTCTCGATGGCGACCGACCCCGGCTGCGAGGTGACGGTCGACTCGGCCTTCGGCGACTCGCCGATCACGCGGTTGTGCGCGATCGCCGGCGCGGCGGGCCCGGCGAGGACGCCGGCTCCCACCGCGCCGGCGAGGAGCGCGAGCGCGGCGAGCGCGCGCGGCAGCGCACGCGGCGCGGTCTCGACGGAGCGCACGTCAGGCCTTCGATCCGCGGCGGGCGACGATCGCGACGACGAGTCCGGCCACGCCCACGGCGAGTCCGCCGATGCCGACGACGCGCGCGAGCGTGTCGACCGCCGCATCCGTCGCGTCGCCGCCCTGCGCGGTGGTCTCGGCGTCGGCCGCCTCCGGCGTGTCGGCGTGGTCGTCGCCGTGGCCGTGGGCGTCGCCGGCTGCGGCGGTCACCTCGATGGCCGGCGCCGGGTGCTCGGGCTCGGCTCCGTCGGCGCCGGGCGACTCGTTCCAGGCCGTCTCGCCCTCGACGCAGGTCTGGAGGACGGGGAACTCGAGACGCTCGCCCTCGCCCTCCTCGGGGAGGAGCACCTGGATCTCGAAGGTGCCGCGGTAGCCCTCGGGGATCGGCGTGTCGGCGGTGTAGACGACCTGGCCGACGCGCTCGGAGACGAGGTCGCCGTGCGCGCCCTCGACGGGTTCGTCGAGGGCGACCATGATCTTCTCGACGCTCCATCCCGCCTCGAGCGTGGGCGTGACGGACAGGATCTGCTCGGGGATGTCGACGGTGAACGCAGTCGTGGGCGAGCCGTCGCAGCCGTGGCCCGAGGCGAACTGGAGCACGGCGTACGAACCGGCGGCCGTCGAGTCGGGGGTCACGTTGACGTGCGCCTGCGCCGCGGCGGGAGCGGCGAGCGCAAGGAGGGCCCCGCCGCCGACGGCGGTCGCGGCGAGGGTCAGGGAGCGGGTGCGGGGGGTACGGGGTCGCATCAGGATGGTCTCTTCTCGTTTGGTGCACGGGCGCGCCGGCCGAGGGCTCGGCTCAGGTGGTTCGGCGCGCCGAAGCGTGCGGATGCTCGGTATGGGGATCGTGGCCGCTCAGGCGGCGGACGATGCCCACGGCGGACCGCGATGACGCAGCGAGGAGAGGAGCAGGATGCCGAGGCTCGGCGGGCCGAAGCGGAGCGCCGCGGTCACGCGCGGCGCAGCCGGCGGGGCGACCACCCCGTGGAGCACGGCGGCGACGAGCCGGAATCCGCGGACGACGGTCCCGAACGCCACCGAGACCGCGGAGGCGGCGCGCTCCACGAGCACGAGCGCCACGACCGTCGCGGCGGCCGCGACGAGGTGCGCGAGGGGCATCGTCACGGCGTGGCCGTGGTCGACGACGAGGGCGCCGCCGGCGAGATGCACGACCGGGGCGTCGTGGCCCCCGTGCGCCCCGAGGCCCGAGGAGGACGTCGAGAGGCGCGGACCGGGCGTGCCGACGGCATAGAGCAGGTGCAGCGCGGCCTGCGCGACGAGGGCGGCCGCCGAGGCGCGCACGAGCGGCATCCGCCGACCCGTCAGCACCATCGCGAGGGGCGCCGAGAACGCCAGCGACAGCGTCAGCGCGAGGGGTCCGGGCGGGGTGCCGCCGCCGATCGTGTGCGCGAGCGAGGCGACGAGGGTCGCGAAGGCGGCGATCGCCGCCCCGCGCACCGCGCGTGCACCCCGGGTCGTCACCCCTCCAGCCTAACCGGCCGCCATCGCGGCCCCACGACGCCGAACGGCCCCGGGCGCGAGCCCGGGGCCGTTCGTCCGCTGGGGGCGGGTCAGCCGATGTTCAGCGTGAACGAGCTCGTCGTTCCGGTGCTGGGCACCGAGACGTCGAACCGCTGCACGCCGCTGAGGCCGGCGGGCACCGTGAAGGTCACGGTGCCCTTGCCGATCTCGTCGACCGTGGGGGTGTAGGTGCGATCGACCGTCGCCGTGGCGAGCTGCTGCCCGCCGAAGGAGACGACGACCGTGCCGGCGGCCGGCTCGTTCCGGCTGAAGTCGAGCGACGACAGGTTCACCGTCACCGACTCACCCGGGGCGTACGTGCCGTCGCCCTGGACCACCACGCCGACCGCACGCTGCTTGGTGTCGGGCGTCGCGGTGCCGAACTCGTCGAAGTAGTCGACCATCGACTCGAGGTCGATCTTGCCGCTGTCGGCCTTGTTCGTGCCCTTGCCGAGGGTGAAGAAGTTGTCTCCACCGGAGGCGAGGAACGAGTTCGCGCCCACAGAGTACGTCGCCGCGAGGTCGAGCGGCTCACCATCGAGGAAGATCTCGGTGATGTGCGCGCCGGCTGCCGCGGTGGGGTCGTACGTGTAGGTCAGCCCCGCATTGACGCCGAGCTTGAGGAACGGACGCGACGCCCCCGAGGGCTGCCACTGCTCCTCGAGCACGGCCTTCACCTGGGCACCCGTGAGGTTCATCGTCACGAGCGTGTTGGCGAAGGGCTGGACGTCGGCGGCCTCCTTGTAGGTCACCTCTCCGGCGGCCAGGTCGGCGCGCAGGCCGCCCGGGTTCATGAACGCGATGTCCACGTCGCGCGTGCCGTCCTCGTTCAGCGACCACAGCTGCACGTCGGCCACGAGGTTCCCGAGCGTCGACTCGCCGCCCCGGTTCTCGGGGAACGAGCTCGCACCGGCCGGGTTCGACGCCACGGCGCGACCGAAGTCTGCGCTCGCCTCGCCGAGCACGACGCTGCCGAGCTGGGACGCGACTGCCACGGCCTCGTCCACGATGGGCTTCACCGCGGGGTCGTCGGGGTAGAGCGGCGTGGAGCCGTCCATCAGGTTGAAGATCTCGTTCTTCATCGTGAAGGACTTGGTCGCCCGGTCGTACTGGATGTCCATCCGGGAGAACCGCTCGCCGTACTGGCCGCTCGAGATCACCGGCATCGGGGCGCCCGAGGTCCGCTCCACCACGTGGTTGTACGCCAGGTGGGTGTGACCCGACACGATGGCGTCGACGTTCGCGTTGACGCCGGTGACGATCTTGCCGAAGCGGGTCGCGGGATCGACCGCCGACGCCTTGGAGGTGTCGACCGCGCCCTCGTGCACGAGGAGCACCACGATGTCGGCCTCGCCGTTCTCCTTCTTGCCATCGCTGAGCTGGTCGGCGACGCGGTTCGCGGCATCGGTGGGGTCACCCACCGTGATGTCCGCGATTCCGGCCGGGCTCACCAGCGAAGGCAGCTCATCGGTGACCGCACCGACGAAGCCGATGGTCACGCCGTCGAAGGTCTGCGTCCAGTACTCCGGGAGCGCGGGCTCCGCGGTGCCCTTCTTGTAGACGTTCGCGCCGAGGTACTCCCAGAGCGCCATCGGCATGACCCGGTCGGTCAGGTCGGCGAAGCCCTGGTCGAACTCGTGGTTGCCCACGGAGCTCACGTCGAGACCGGCCGCGTTCAGCGCCTCGATCGTCGGCACGTCCTGCTGGATGAAGGACGTGAACGTCGAGGCACCGATCATGTCGCCCGCGGCGGCGAAGATCGTGTTCGGGTTCTCCGCACGGATCTGCTTGACCGCCGACGACAGCGCAGCGATGCCGCCCGACGGGGTCGACTGCTCGATCCGGCCGTGGAAGTCGTTCACCGTCACGAGGTCGATGTCGACGGTGCCGGGCACCTTCTCGGAGGCCACGCCGACGAGGATCGGGTCGTGGTCGCTCGAGCGGAAGGGCGTGCCCGCCTCGGCGGCGGTGCCCCAGTACTCGCGCTGCGACCACTCGGGCGAGTTGATCGACCACACGGCGGCCTTCGTCACGCGGTCGCTCGCGGCCGGCGACGCCAGCACGTGGTCGAGCGAGCCGAGCTCGCCGTCGAACGTGTACGTGTACTGGCCGCGCGCCTTGGTGAAGAGCAGGTCGTTCCAGCCGGCGTCGGTGAAGACCTTGATCGGGTCCTCCTTGGCGTACGAGTTGAAGTCGCCCACGAGGTAGATCGCGTTCTTGCGACCCTCGGAGAGGGTGTTCGCGAACGCGAGCAGCGACTGGGCCTGCTCGGTGCGCTCGTCATTGAAGGCGTCCTGACCGGCCTGCGGGGTCGGGTCGGTGCCGCCCTTCGACTTGAAGTGGTTCGCGATGACGGTCACGAACTGCTTGCCGTACTTGAAGGTCTGCGCGATCGGCTCGCGCGCGATGTCCCACACGGACTCGTCGATCACGGTCTGCGCCTCGCCCGAGAGCTTCACGACCGCGGGCTTGTAGATGATCGCGTTCGTGATGTAGTCGGTGATCGCGGCGTCGTGCAGCGCGTCGGGCGTGCGGACGTAGTCCCACACCTTCGACCCCGCAGCCTTGTTCAGCGCCTTCACGAGCGTGGCGAGCGCCTCGTCGGGCGCCTCGCCGAGCTTGACCGAGTTCTCGATCTCCTGGAGGGCGACCACGTCGGCGTCGAGCTTGTTGATCGCGGTGACGATCTTCGACTCCTGGATCGCGAATTCCTCGGCGGTCTCGGCGCCGCGCGCGTCGGGGTTGTCCTCGGCGAGGGTGGTGAAGTAGTTCAGCACGTTGAACGACGCGACCGTGATGTCGCCGCCGACGGCCGGAGCGTCGGGCTGGCGGAGGTTCGCCGCGGTGAACGTCGGCTTGAGGTTCGCCGGGCTCGTGTCGTTGATCGGCGTCGGCGGCTGCAGGCGCCAGTTGCCGAAGTCGTAGCTGAGCAGCGATCCGCCGGCGGGGAAGGTCACGTTGTCGCCGTTGCGCACGACGACGCCCTTCGTGAAGTAGGGCTGGTCGCCGGGGTGCGCGTCGTTGTCGACGCGGATGCTGTAGCCGTCGTCGAGGAGGAGCCGGGCGTTGTTGTTCGCGGTGGTGATCGAGGCCGCGGCCGACGTGCCAGGCGCCTGGGTCTCGAACGCCTCGACGGGCATGGCGCTTCCGGCGCTGGTCCAGAGCTCGCCGAAGTTCTGCAGGTTGTGGCTCGAGACGAGCTTGTACGTGCCCGAGGGCCGGACGAGCATGCCCTCGAACTGCTCGCGCGAGCTGCCGAGCACCGTGTTGGCGAGCGGCGTCACCGCGGGGAGGGCGACGCCCGACGACACGACCTCGACCGAGGATCCCGCGCCGGACGCGTTGATCTGGGTGACGGTGTTGAACTCGCCGGCCCGGCCCGTCACGCGGACGAGATCGCCGATGGCGACCGAGACGGAGGAGGCCGAATTGCCGAGGAACACGAAGATGCCGTCGGATGCGCCGGGCGTGGCATCCGTCGTCCCGCCGGAGCCGGCGGTCTGGATGTAGATGCCGCGGTAGCCGCCGGTGCGGTGGTCGCCCGTCACGACACCCTCGACCGTGACGACCTGGTTGATCAGCGGCGTGGTCGCGGTGGTGCCCTGCACCTGCGCGATCGTGTGGGTCACCTCGGCGGCCTGGGCGGGCGCGATGCCGAAGAGCGACAGGCCGACGGCGGACGCCGTGGCGAGGGCGGCGGCCGTCGCGAGGCGCCTCGGCGCCCTGCGACCGGCCGTGGCGCGCCGGGGGGCCGCGCCGGGGGAACGTTGCTGCATTGCGTGATCTCCTCTGCAAGACGGATGCCGGAGCTCGCGGTGGCGCTCCCCGGGCGTCGCGTGCATCGCCCGGCTCGCGGACGACGCTGATCCGCAGCCTATGTTCCGCCTGTGGGCGTGGGAAGACCCGTGGCCGACTCGTCACCTCCGGTTCAACGATTCGGCCGAATTTGCTCATATGAGCAGCTGCCGTCGCTCATCTGAGCGCGTGTCGACGGTCGCCGGTAGGCTCGCCGACGATGCTCACCGCGGCCCTCTCCCTCACCGGCGCACTCGTCTACGGCGCCGCCGACTTCCTCGGCGGACTCGCGTCGAAGCGCATGAGCGCGATCCTCGCGACCGCGATCGCGGCGGTCGCCGGGCTGGTCGTCATGCTCATCGCGCTGCCGCTGCTCGGCGGCGAGTGGACGACGGCCGACCTCGCGTGGGGCGCGGTGTCGGCGGTGGTCGGCGCGCTCGCGATCGTCCTGCTCTACGCGAGCCTCGCGATCGGCCCGATGAGCATCCTGTCGCCGCTCACGGCGCTCATGTCGGCGATCACGCCGATGCTGTGGGGCACGCTCGTGGGCGCGGAGCGGTTCGGACCGCTCGGCGTCTGGGGAATCGGCCTCGCGCTCCTCGCGGTCGTGCTCGTCGGCTTCGTGCCCGAGCGCGGCGCAGTGCGCCCGAGCACCCGCGGCCTGCTGCTGGCCGTCGGGTCCGGGCTCGCCATCGGCGGGTACTACATCGTCATCTCCCACACGTCCGACGAGTCGGGCGTCGTGCCGCTCGTGGCCAATCGGGTGGTCGCCGCCTCGCTCCTGTTCGGCGCCGTCGCCGTGATCGCGATCACCCGGCGCGCGCGCACGCGGGTCGCGATCCCCGCCGGCGTCGCCGCCGGCGCGAGGAAGCGACCGGCGGAGGTCCCGGTCCACGCGACCCGCACTGCGCCGGCTTCGGATGTCGCTGACGCGCGCACGGGCGCGGCGGCGGCTCCCGACGGCGCCGCGCACCGCGCGTTCCTCCCCCGGGCGGTGATCCTCGCGCTCGCGTGCGGCGTGCTCGACGCGGTCGCGAACGTGCTGCTCCTGCTCGGCATCCGGGCCGGCGACCTCGCGGTCGCGGCCGTGCTCGGTGCGATGTACCCGGCGGGTACCGTCATCCTCGCCGCGGTGGTCCTGCGCGAGCGGATCGCGCCCGTGCAGTGGGCGGGGCTCGCGCTCGCGTTCGTCGCGGCGGGCATGCTCGCGCTGGCGTAGTCCACGCGCGTCGCGGAGGCCCGGAAGCTGGCCGCCTGTCGGCCCGGAAGTCGGGCTCGGGGCCTACAGCCGCACGACCTCCGTGATCCGCACGACCGCGGTCCCCTCCTCGGCCGACGCCTCGAGGTCGACGTCGCCGCGGATGCGCCAGTCGTGGTCGCCCGCCGGGTCGTCGATCACCTGTTCGACGCGCCAGCGGCCGCTCGCGGCATCCGTCTCGTCGATCGTGACGAGCCGCGGCGAACGTGCCGGCCCGCCGACGCCGATCGCGTCGTGGTCGGCGTAGTACGCGTCGAGCGCCGCGGGCCAGTCGACGTCGGGGTCGAGTTCGGCGAGCTCCTCGTCGCGCTCGAGCGCCGCGAGCTGCACGCGCCGGAACAGCTCATTGCGCACGAGCACCGTGAACGCGCGACGGTTGGTCACGACCGACGGCGGCGCGGGCGGCACGACGGGCTGCTCGTCCTCTGGCAGGTGCGAGGACGGGTCGACGAGCTCGGACCACTCGTCCACGAGGCTCGAGTCGACCTGGCGCACGAGCTCGCCGAGCCACTCGATGAGGTCGAGCAGCTCCTCGTCCTTCGCCTCGTCGGGCACGGTCTGCCGTATCGCCCGGAAGGCGTCGGAGAGGTAGCGCAGCACGAGCCCCTCGCTGCGCTGCAGCTGGTAGAACGACACGTACTCGCCGAACGACATCGACCGCTCGAACATGTCGCGCACGACCGACTTGGGGCTGAGCTCGAAGTCGCGCACCCACGGCTGGCTCGACGCGAACGTCTCGAACGCGTGGGCGAGCAGCTCGTCGAGCGGCTTGGGCCAAGTGACCTCCTCGAGCAGCGCCATCCGCTCGTCGTACTCGATGCCGTCGCGCTTCATCGCCGCGACCGCCTCGCCGCGCGCGCGGAACTGCTGCTGCGACAGGATCGGCCGCGGGTCGTCGAGCGTCGACTCGATGATCGACACGACGTCGAGCGAGTAGTGGCCCGTGCCCTGCTCGCTCGTCTCGGGGTCGAGCAGCTCGATCGCGGCGAGCGCGAACGGCGACAGCGGCTGGTTGAGCGCGAAGTTCGGCTGCAGGTCGACCGTGAGCCGCAGCTCGACCCCGAGCCCGCCTCCGGCGCCGGCGCCGGCGCCGGCGCCGCGATCCGACCCCCTGGGCTCGTCAGCGGCGGGCGAGGGCGAGCCGGCGGGCACGATCTCGACGACGCCCGCGTCGCGCAGGGTGCGGAGGATCCCGAGCGCACGCCGCGCGAGCTCGTACTGCCGCGCGCGCGGCTCGTGGTTGTCGAAGACGAGCGAGCGGATGGCGCGGGGCACGTCGCCGCCGCGGCCGATCACGTTGATCAGCATCGCGGCCGTGAGCTTGAGCTGCGGCACGAGCGGCTCGGGCTCGGCCGCGACGAGCCGCTCGAACGACCCCTCGCCCCACGTGACGAACCCGGCCGGAGCCTTCTTGCGCACGACCTTCTTGAGCTTCTTCGGGTCGTCGCCGGCCTTGCGGATCGCGGTCTCGTTCTCGATCTCGTGATCGGGCGCGAGCACGACGACGTTGCCCGCGGTGTCGTAGCCGGCCCGGCCCGCGCGCCCCGCGACCTGGTGGAACTCGCGGGCGCTCAGCTGCCGCATCCGCTGGCCGTCGTACTTCGAGAGCGCGGTGATGAGCACCGTGCGGATCGGCACGTTGATGCCGACGCCGAGCGTGTCGGTGCCGCAGATGACGCGGAGCAGCCCGCGCTGCGCGAGCGTCTCGACGAGGCGCCGATAGCGCGGCAGCATGCCCGCATGGTGCACGCCGATGCCCGCGCGCACGAGCCGCGAGAGGGTCTTGCCGAAGCCGGTCGTGAAGCGGAACCCGCCGATCGCCTCGGCGATCTCATCGCGGCCCTCGCGGCTCACGACGCGGATCGACGACAGCGCCTGCGCGCGCTCCATCGCGGCGGCCTGCGAGAAGTGCACGATGTACACGGGCGCCTCGCGGGTCTCGAGGAGCTCCTCGACGGTCTCCTGCACGGGCGTCTTCGCATACGAGAAGTGCAGCGGCACCGGGCGGTCGACGCCCGTGACGCGCGCGGTGTCGCGGCCCGTGCGACGCGTCAGGTCATCGGCGATGGCCGTGACATCCCCGAGCGTCGCCGACATGAGCACGAACTGGGCGTGCGGGAGCGTGATGAGCGGCACCTGCCACGCCCAGCCGCGGTCGGGGTCGCCGTAGTAGTGGAACTCGTCCATCACGACCTGGTCGACGGGCGCGTCGGCGCCCTGTCGAAGCGCGAGGTTCGCGAGGATCTCGGCCGTGCAGCAGATGATCGGCGCGTCGGCGTTGACCGAGCTGTCACCCGTGACCATGCCGACGTTCTGCGCGCCGAAGATGTCGACGAGCTGGAAGAACTTCTCGCTCACGAGCGCCTTGATCGGCGCCGTGTAGTAGGTGCGACCGACGGGACGGCCCGCCTCGCGGTCGGCGGCCGTGCGGGCGACGGATGCCGCGTGCGCCGCGACCGCGACGAGCGACTTGCCCGTGCCGGTCGGGGTCGAGAGGATCACGTTCGCGCCCGAGACGATCTCGATGACCGCCTCATCCTGCGCCGGGTAGAGCGTGAAGCCGCGCGCGGACGCCCACTCGACGAACGCGTCGTACATCGCGTCGGCGTCGTACGGGCGCGGGGCTGCGTCGAGCAGGGTGAGGGTGGCGGTCATCCGTTCGAGTCTGCCGCATGCGCGGCGAGCGCGGCGCCGGCTGCCTCGGCGAGCGCGGCGCCGGCGAGCGCGGTCGCCGCGCGCTCCAGGTAGGCGCGCCGGACCGCGATGCGCGCCGCCGGGTCGGCGGCGACGGCCGCGCCATCCGCGCCATCCGTCGCGCCCGTCACCAGCTGCCGGTCGAGCTGCGCGATCACCGGCCACGCGTTCACGAGCGTGACGATCGCGAGCAGCAGCTCGCCCGCCGCCTCGCGCCCGAGGCCCGGGAGCATCGCCTGGAACCGCGCGACCTTCTCCGCGTGGTACTCGCGACGCGCGTCGGCGACCGCGTCGGCGCCGAGCTCGAGGCCCTCCCAGAACACCAGGCGCGGGATCGTCTCGTCGCGCAGGTGGTGCTCGAACAGCCGCCCCGCGTAGTCCCCCACGGCGTCGGGGCCCGTGCCGAGCATCGGCACCTCCTCGACGAGGTCGCGCAGGCGCGTGCCGAGCACGGTCGCGAACAGCTCGTCCTTCTTGCCGAAGTACTGGTAGATGCGCTCCTTGTTGACGCCGGCGGATGCCGCGATGCGATCGACGCGGGCCCCCGCCAGCCCGTACCGGCTGAACTCCTCGGTCGCGGCGTCGAGCAGCAGGCGCTTGGTCCGCTCGGTGTCCCAGGCCATGCGCCCATCCTACGAACGCCGACTGGGTGGCGGCCGGGCGGCCGGGCGCGCGTCCGCGGTGCGGGCGCGGGCCCGGCGGCGGGCGGCGCCGGCGGTCAGGCGGGCGCGCCGGCCTGCGCCCCGACCAGCTCGACGACGCGCCGGCGGTACGCCGCCGCGAGGCCGTCCTCGCCCGGCGCGCCGGGCAGCTCCTCACCGCCGCCGATCGAGCCGAGCGCCGATCCGGCGCGCGAGCGCAGGTCGGCGAGCTCGTCCGCGGTGTGCGGGTAGAGCACGTTCAGCCCGCGCCTGTCGCCATCCGAGAGGTTCTGGCCGTCGGTCGTCGGCGCGCAGCTGCTCGGGTTCGAGCGGTAGAAGAAGTCGGGGAACCGGTAGAGCATGACGGATGCCGCGTCGAACGGTCCGGCGATGACGTCCGGGTCCTCCTCGGTGCGCAGGTTGTGGTCGACCTTGGCCCGCGACCACCGGTTCGGCGGCCCCGCGAGGAACGTGTAGATCCCGGGGCGCTTGCCCGCGGCATCCGGCACGAAAACGCCCCGCGCGTCGGTCGTCGGCACATACCCGTCGTCGTCCTCCCACCGGAACTCGCTCTCGCACGTGCCCCGCATGTTCTGGTGCGAGTGATGGAAGCCGAGCGCGTGCAGGAACTCGTGGCGCACGGTGCCCTCCCACTTGGCGGGCCGGTCGGTGTCGTACTCCCCGAGGTTCAGGCTGCGCGAGCCGGGGTGGCCGCCCACGGGGTCGCCGGGCCGTCCGATCGTGGGATCGGTGCTGTCGGTGCCGACGAGCGAGAAGTAGCCGTCGGCGTCGAAGCTGACCCGGATCTCGGCGGCGTACTCGGTGTCGGCGGTCGTCCATCGCCGGTACGCGCCGGTGCCGGGGTCGCGGCCGAAGTCGAGCCGCAGGTTGCAGCTGTCGGTGATCTGCTGCGTCGCCGAGACGATGTCGTCGTGCAGCGCGGTGTCGCCGCCGAGGAAGGCGACGCGGACGGTCGACCCCACCGGCCAGCGGCCGAGGTCGGTGACGATGAACTCCAGCCCGGCCGCGCCCGAGGAGGCACGCCGACGCCAGCGGTCGCGGACCTCGATGGCCGCGACGGTCTCATCCGGAAGCGATTCGAGAAGCATGGCGCATCCTTTCGCGGATCCGCGAACGGCCCCCACCGTTCTGGCGACGGGTCCGGTGACGTCACGCACGGTACTCCTCGCGGTGGGCAGCGGCATCAGTGGTCGCACCGATCCGGATGCATCCGGCGGGAATATCGACGGGCCGTCCTGAATTACAACTCTTCAGTTGGAATTTCTCGCGGAAGGCACTCGCATGACCTCGAACCCCATCACCCCGGCCGGCCTCGATGCCGCACCCGCTGCGATCGCGTTGCCGGCCGCCTCCGCCGCACCCGCGCCCGCGGCCCCGGCCGCATCCGCGGCGCCGTCCGTGCACGTGCGCGCCGTCATCACCTGGCTGGCCATCTTCCCGCTGGTCTCGATCGGCATGCTCGCCATGGCCCCCTTCACCGAGTCGTGGCATCCGGTGCTGCGGGCGCTCGTGCTGACGCTCATCGTGGTCCCGCTCGCGGTCTACGTGGTCGTACCACGGCTCCTCGGCGTCCACGCGCGGCTCGGGGCACGCCGGGGCGTGCGCTGAGCGATCCACGCTCGAAAAGGGGGGAGCCGGCCTGCGCGGCCCATTCGGGTGGGTTCTCGCGCGGCCGGCTCTCCGGTCGTCCGCCGCGGTGACAGTTCCCCCTGCATGTCCGCGGCCGTCCGACCGGTACCTACGCTACGGATGCCGCGGCGCGGGCGGATCAGGGGAAACCCTGAACCTCAGCCGCGCGGGTCCTCCTCGCCCGGGCGTGGCACCGCGCCCGGGCGTGGCACCGCGATCGTCGGCCGCACCACCGACGCGGGGTCGCCGCCGCTGACGAGCTCGACGACCGCCTCGACCGCGCGGAACGCGACGAGCGCCGCGAGCTGGAGCAGCAGCAGCGGCCCGAACCCGGCGAGCGAGAAGGTCAGCACGAGCACGAGCGGCGCCAGCCGGCCCCAGGCGAGCGCGGCCGCGAGCGGAACGAGTGCGAGCAGCAGCCACCACGGGCCGGCGACGACGGCGAGCACCACGGCGGCCACCGCGAGCAGCACGCCCGCACCGACCTGGCCGAGCAGCACCCACCCGAGCACGCCGCCGAACTCGCGCTCCCGATCGGCCGACACCCACGCCCACATGAGCCGCGCGCGCAGTCGCGGCACGCCCTGCTCGCGCAGGCCGGTGTGGAACACGCGGTCGTCTTCCCGACGTTGCGCGAGCGCGGCGCGGCGGTCGCCGAGCTCGGCCGCGACCCGCGACCGCTCGTCGTGCAGGATCGCCGGCGCGGACTGGCGCCCGTAGCTCGCGATCAGCCCCCACAGCGGGCTCGGCACCGACGCGAGGTCGGTGACGCCGTGCGGCAGCGGCGCCTCGCCCGCCGCGGGCGCACGGTACCGGCGGCCCGTGAGCGGGTCGACGTAGACGATCGCCTCGCGCAGCTCGAAGCGATCGGCCGCGGCCGGACGCTGCGCGAGCGCGATCGCCTCGAGCGGGGTTCCGTCGTCGCGTTCGAACGGCACGTGCGCCTCCTCGGGTCGGGTCCATCCTGCCGCCTGCGGCTGACGCCCGGGCGGCACGCCTCGCCGAGCCGCCGACCCGCCGGCGCGGTCTGCAGGACGAGACGCGCCATACTCCCGAATGCGGCTCCATGGAGCGGCTCATCCTGCGAACTCCACCAAGCCGTCAGCCGGGTTTGCAGGACGACACGCGCCGCACTCCCGAGTGCGACGCCGTGCCGCGGCTCATCCTGCGAACTCGGGCGGGCCGCCATCCGCAAGCGCATGAGGTTGCGCCGGATGGGCGTCGCCGACGCTCCGTCGAGCGGATTCCCACGCGCTCCCGAACACGCGGAGCCACGGATGCCGCGGCAGCGCACTGCGCGCAGGACGAGCCGAGACGGGAGATGCGGCAGGCGGAACGGTGACGGCACGCGGATGGCGCGCCGCGCCACGCGCCGACGGCGCTTCCCTCCCCCGCTCAGCCGAGCAGCAGCGAGATGCCGAGCAGCACGGGCACCGAGCCCACGGTCGTGAGGAACACCGTGTCGCGCGCGACGATCTCGGCCGTCTCGTAGCGCTGCGCGAAGTTGAACACGTTCTGCGCGGTCGGCAGCGCCGCGAGCACCGTCACGGCGTACAGCGAGCGCCCCTCGAGCCCGAAGGCGAACCCGCCGACCGCCCACGCGATCGCGGGCATCGCGAACAGCTTGAGGATCGCCGCGAAGACGACGTCGCGCAGCCCTGTGCCGGGCTCGAACATGCGCTTCCCGTGCAGTGACAACCCGTAGGCGATGAGCATGAGCGGCACGGCGGCCTGGCCGATGAGCTGCACCGGGTCGAGCACGATCGGCGGCAGCTCGAGCCCCGACACCGAGACGAGCACGCCGAGCAGCGACCCGATGATGATCGGGTTCGTGAACGTCGAGCGCAGGATGCCCCCGGCCGAGGTGCGGCCCTCGACCGTCGCGCCGAGGATCGCGAGCGCGACCGGGGCGAAGAGCAGCAGCTGCAGCAGCACGATCGGCGCCGAGTACGCGGCATCCCCCAGCAGGTAGAGCGCGATCGGGATGCCGATGTTGTTGCCGTTGACATAGCCGGAGGCGAGCGCGCCGATCGTCGTGCGCGCGACCCCGCGGCGCAGCAGCACCAGGGAGACGACCGAGAACACGAGCATGACCGCGACAGCCGCGATCGCCGAGACGGGCAGCAGGGCCGAGAACAACGCGTGCACGTCGGCGGTCGCGAGCACCGAGAACAGCAGGAACGGCGAGAGCACGCTGAAGTTCAGCCGCGCGAGCACCGGGCGCGCGTTCGGGCCGAGCACGCCGGTGCGCGCGGCGAGCCAGCCGACGAACACCGCGAGGCCGATGACCGCGAAGCCGGTGAGGATGTCGATCACGCCTCACCGCCCGAGCGCCGGGCCGACCGCAGCCGGCCGGGGACGGGCGTCGGGGTTCCCGCGGGGATCGCCGTCGATCCGGCGCGGGGCGCCCGGCAGGTCACCAGCGGTGGTGCACCGACGCGCGGATCTCGCGGTCGTAGAGCTCGCGGACGGCGGCGTCGAACGTGTCGGGCAGCTCGAGCGACCCAGCGGCCGCGTTGGCGCGGGCCTGCTCGGGGTTGCGCGCGCCCGGGATCACGGTCGAGACGCCGCGCTGCCGGGCGACCCAGGCGAGCGCGACCTGCGCGGGCGTGGCATCCGGCGCCGCCTGCCTCGCGAGCGCGGAGAACTCGGATGCCGCGCGCACGCCGGCCGCGTAGTCGACGCCCGAGAACGTCTCGCCGACGTCGAACGACTCGCCGTGCCGGTTGTAGGTGCGGTGGTCGTTCTCGGCGAACTGCGTGTCGAGCGTGTACTTGCCCGACAGCAGCCCGCTCGCGAGCGGCACGCGCGCGATGATGCCCACGCCGTACTGCTCGGCGATCGGCAGCACCTCGTCGACCGGCTTGAGCCGGAACGCGTTGAGGATGATCTGCACGGTCGCGACGTTCGGCCGCGCGATGGCGGCGAGCGCCTCCTCGACCTTCTCGACGCTCACGCCGTACGCGGCGATCGCACCCTCGGCGACGAGCGTGTCGAGCGCGTCGTAGACCGCGTCGTCGGAGTACACCGAGGTCGGCGGGCAGTGCAGCTGCACGAGGTCGAGGGTCTCGACGCCGAGGTTGCGGCGCGAGCGGTCGGTCCAGGCGCGGAAGTTTTCGAGCACGTAGTTGCCGTGCTCCTGCGGCATCCGCCGGCCCATCTTCGTCGCGACGGTCACTCCCGAACCGGGGTTCGCCGCGAGCCAGCGCCCGATGAGCGACTCCGAACGGCCGTCGCCGTACACGTCGGCGGTGTCGAAGACCGTGACGCCGGCCTCGTGCGACGCGTCGAGCACGGCGAGCGCGTCGGCCTCGTCGACCTCGCCCCAGTCGGCGCCGAGCTGCCAGGTGCCGAGTCCGATGACCGAGACGGTGCGGCCGGTCCGGCCGAGGGTGCGGGTCTGCATGGGCTCCTCCGTCGTGTCGCGCCGGCGCGGGCGGGCGGATGCCGCGGCGCGCCGCTCGATCGAGCCTAGCCGTCGCGGGTCGCCCGGTCCGATCGGGCCGGCGGGGGTTGCGCCGCCCGCCCGGGTCGGTCAGGCGATCGCGACCGCCGTGCCGCTCACGACGATGCCGCCCTGCTCGGGGATGTCGACCACGAGCTCGCTCGGCCGGCCGACGTGCCGGCCCTGGGCGATGAGCACGCGTGCGGGCGGCTCGACCGCGCCGAGCGCGCGCAGGTACCCGCCGACGGCCGCGGCCGCCGCGCCGGTGGCCGGGTCCTCGGTGATGGCGCCGACCGGGAAGATGTTGCGCGCCTCGAAGCGCAGGCCGTCGTCGGGCGCATCGGTCAGGCGGCGCAGCACGGTGATGGTGGCCTTCCATCCGTGCTCGTCCATGAGCGCGCGGGCCGCCTGCGGGTCGAAGGCGAACCCGTCGAACGCGGCGGCGTCGGCGACGACGAGCACGGGGTGGCGGTTGCCCGCGAACGCGATGCGCGGCGGATGGCGCTCGTCGAGGTCGTCGGCCGACAGCCCCGTGAGCGCGAAGAGGGCCGCGAGCACGTCATGGGGGACCTCCTCGACGTCGGGCTCGACGCTCGTGAACGACGCGCGCAGCGCGCCGTCGACCTGTGCCGTCTCGATGCCGACCTCGCCGACGGGCGTCGCGAAGCGCACGCGCCCCGCGCCCTCGCGCTCGGCGATGGCGATCGCGGTCGCCACGGTCGCGTGCCCGCAGAAGGGCACCTCGGCGACGGGCGAGAAGTAGCGGATGTCGCGGGCTCCCCCGCGTTCACCGGTGAGGAAGGCGGTCTCGGCGTAGCCGACCTCGCCCGCGATGCGGAGCATGTCGGCGTCGTCGAGCCCGGCGGCGTCGAGCACGACGCCGGCGGGATTGCCGCCGTCGGGGTCGGAGGTGAAGGCGGCGTAGCGGAGGACGTGCGGTGCGGGGGTCACCGAGACATCCTCACGCCTCGGTGGGGGCGCTGTCTCGGTCCACTTCGAGGTCGGTGGCCTGCTCGCGGTCCAGGCGAAGCTCATGCCTCCGCCGCGCGCCAGGCCGGGTCGACGGGCACGAGCTGCACGTCTGCGAGCCACCCGTGGCGCGTGGTCGCCGTCATGAACGTGGCGACGGGCTGCCGCCGCCGGTCGGTCGGCGAGCCGGGGTTCAGCAGGCGCAGCCCGCTCGGGGCGGTCGTGTCCCACGGGATGTGGCTGTGCCCGAAGACGAGCACGTCGGCATCGGGGAACGCCGCCTGCATGCGCACCTCGCGACCGGGAGCCGCGCCCGTCTCGTGCACGACCGCGATGCGCACGCCGTCGACCTCGAGGCGGGCGACCTCGGGCAGCCGGGCCCGGAGGGCCGCGCCGTCGTTGTTGCCGTGCACGCCGACGAGCCGGCGCGCGCGTCGCTCGAGCGCGTCGAGGGTCGCGATATCCACCCAGTCGCCCGCATGGATCACGACGTCGGCGGCGTCGACCGCCGCCCACAGCGCGGGTGGCAGGTCGCGCGCCCGCTTCGGCACGTGCGTGTCGGCGAGGAGGACGAGCGAGCTCACCCGTCCATCCTCGCCGAGCCCGAGGCATCCGTCATGGCGCCGACCCAGGCGGGCGGTCCGCAGTCCACCGCGCTCGCCCAGGCGATGGGCGTGGTGGACTGCGGAGTGGATGCGCTGGGCGGTGGATCACAGCTCAGCGCCGAAGCGGCCGCGGGTCTCCAGCGGGATCAGCGGGCGCTCGCCGCGAGCGCGGATCTGCTGCACGGCCCACGTGTTGCCGTCGGGGTCGGCGAACCCGAAGAAGGTGCCGCCGTCGCGAGGGTCGATCACCTGGATGGGGCTCGCGTCGACGCCGCGCCCGACGAGCTCGGCGCGCGCGGCCTCCGCGTCGGCGACCACGAGCTGCAGTCCCTTGAGCGAGCCGGGCGGCATCTCGTTCTGCGCGGGGAGCGTGCCGATCACGATCGAGCAGCCCGAGCCGCGCGGCGTGAACTGCACGAAGCGGTGCTCGCCGGCGTGCGTGTCGTGGTCGAGCTCGAAGCCGACGCGGTCGCGGTAGAACTCGATCGCGCGGTCGATGTCGCTCACGGGCAGGATGACGACCTCGAGGGTCCAGTCCATGGTCTTCTCCGTTTCGGTTCATGCGAGATGACGCGAACAGCTCTTCGTCGACCGACGTCGAGCGGATCGCGTCACCTCGCGGGGTCGTGCGCGGACGGTCAGCGGGCGAGCAGCGCGTCGAGCCGCGCGTAGCCCTCGGTCACGCCGGTCGCCATGCCGTGCTCGACCATGGCGTCGCGCGCCTCGACGCTCGGGTAGACCGAGTGTCCGCGCAGGCGCGTGCGGCCGCCGCCGAGGTCCTCGAACGTCATCGACTCGAGGCTGACGACATCGGGCGCGCCCTCGAACTCGAAGGTCTGCACGGCGAACTCGTTCTCGCGGATCGAGTGGAACGTGCCGTGGAAGCCGTACTCGTTGCCGTCGGGGTCGCGGTGCACGTAGCGGTAGCCGCCCTGCGGCTCGAAGTCCCAGCGCTCGATCGCCATCTCGTACCCGTTCGGGCCGAGCCACTGCTTCACGAGCTCGGGATCGCGGTGGGCGGCGAACACGGCGGCGACGGGTGCGTCGAACTCGCGCTCGATGTCGACGAAGGGCAGGCCCGCGGGCGCGGTGATGGTGACGGGGTTGGCCGTCTCGGTGGTCATGATGACTCCTTCGGGTCGAGGCCGACGCGATGATCGGCGACGGATGCCGCGGCGCTCGCGTCGCGGCCGGCGGCGAGCAGCGAATCCAGCCGTCGGTACTGCTGCTCGTGGATCAGTCGGTAGCGGTCGATCCACTCGGTGAGGGTCTCGAGTGCGGCCGCGTCGAGGTGCACGGGGCGGCGCTGGGCGTCGCGGCTCCGGGTGACGAGCCCTGCGGACTCGAGCACCTGGATGTGCTTCGACACCGCCTGCTTGGTGATGTCGAACGGTTCGGCGAGTTCGTTGACCGTGGCGGATCCGCGGCTGAGCCTGGCGACGATACTGCGACGCACCGGATCGGCCAGCGCCATGAAGGCGCGGTCGAGCCGCTCGTCGGCCTGTGCCTGTGCGTCGCCCATTGTTCAACCTACCGCTTGATCAACTTATTGGTTGTCAACCTACGCCACGCGCGTGACCACGTCAAGGGGCCCGGTCGGGATGGCGCGACATCCGCCCGCCTGAGGCCTTCGGCCTGCATGCCGCACCCCCTCGCGCGAGAGCCGCGGGAAGGAGCAGAATCACCCTGCGGGCACCCGACCCGCGAATCGCGTGCGACCCGAGGAGACGCCATGCCCGTGCAGCTCACCCCGTACCTCAGCTTCCGCGACGAGGCGCGGGAGGCGATGGAGTTCTACCACTCGGTGTTCGGCGGAGAACTCACGCTCAGCACGTTCGGCGACTTCCACGCGAGCGAGAACCCCGTCGAGGCCGACAAGATCATGCACGGCCACCTGGTGTCGGGTGCGCTCAACCTCATGGGCGCCGACACGCCCAACGAGATGCCGTTCGAAGCGGGCACGAACTTCGCGGTGTCGCTGAGCGGCGGCCCCGAGGACGAGGCGACGCTGCGCGGCTACTGGGAGGCGCTCGCGGAAGACGGCGAGGTCGACGCCCCGCTCGAGGCCTCCCCGTGGGGCGACGTGTTCGGCATGCTGACCGACCGCTTCGGGGTGCAGTGGATGGTCGACATCGGGCAGCCGACGCCGGTCGAGAACGCCGCTCCGGCCCGGCCGGACGCGGACTGAGCGCTCGGGATATCCGCTATCGGCACGGGTTCCGGCCGTAATCGCTAGACGCTCTAGTATCGCGATAGGTTGCCATTATCGAACTTCACATCGGCAGCCGCCACGAGCGGCCCGGAACCACGGAGGGGACACGGTGGGACAACTCGCCTACGGCATCGACGGCCACCAGTACGAGATCGACGACACCACGTTGCGCCACCTGCGCGTGGCGGTGATCGCGAAGCTGCGGCGCCAGGAGCCGTTCGCACTCACGCTGCGCAGCCCCGGAACCGGAGCAGCCGCGGAGACGCTGTGGGTGCAGCCGTCGATCCCGCTGCGCTTCGTGTTCGACGACGCCGAGTCGGGCCCGATGGACCGCGAATGGCTCGAGAAGCTCGTCGCCGCCGCGAACTCGGCCGGCGGCATGCAGGTCGAGCTCGAGCGCGTGCAGCCCGCGCTCGCGCTCGTGGGCTGAGGAGAGACGTCCGACCGACGCACGACGACACGAGGGGCGCCGGCCGCATGGCCGGCGCCCCTCCGTCGTGTATCGGGCCGTGGTGTCGTCGCGATCAGTCGAACAGCTCGGACAGCCAGTTGTCCTTCTTCTTCTTGCGGCCGTACCCCTGGTCGTCGCCGCGGTCGTACCTCTGGTCGTAGCGGCGGTCGTCGTATCCGCCGGACGCCTGGCGCAGCACGTCCATGGGGTTGGCCGGGTAGCCCTGCTGCGGCGGCGCCGGCTGGGGCGGCGCGACCTGCGGCGCGGGCGCCGACGGAACAGCGGCCGCACCCGGCGCGGCGAACTCGCGCGACGCGCGCTCGATGATCTTGTCGAGCTCGCCGCGGTCGAGCCACACGCCGCGACACGTGGGGCAGTAGTCGATCTCGATGCCGCTGCGCTCGCTCATCACGAGCACGGCGCCGTCGGTGGGGCACTGCATGCAGACTCCTTCATCCGGGATGTCCGGTCCAACCGGGTGTCCGGCGAGCCTATCGACGCGGGCTGCGTGCCACCTCTGCGGCCGCTGCGAGATCGTCGACGAGGCGATCGAACGAGGCCCGGCGCGCCGGCTCCTCGCGAACCCGGAGCACGGCGGACGGATGCTCGGTCACCAGCGTCGGCGCCCGCAGCGCCGACCCGCCGCGCTCGTCGAGCACGCGACCCCGCACCTCGCCGATCCGCACGTCATGGCCGAGCACCGACCGCGCGGCCGTCGCGCCGAGGCAGACGACGACCTCCGGGCGCACGACCGCGAACTCGGCTTCCAGCCACGGACGGCACGCCACGACGTGCCCGACGGCCGGCTTGGCGTGGATGCGCCGCTTCCCGCGCTGCTCGAAGCGGAAGTGCTTGACCGCGTTCGTGAGGTAGGCCTCCTCGCGGCGGATGCCCGCGGCCTCGAGCGCCCGGTCGAGCAGGAGCCCGGCGGGCCCGACGAACGGCTCGCCCTCCCGGTCCTCGCGGTCGCCGGGCTGCTCGCCCACGAGCATGATGCGGGCACGGACGGAACCGCTCGAGAACACCACCTGCGTCGCCGCGCGGGAGAGCTCGCAGCCGCGGCATCCGGGGGCCGCCGCGCGCAGGTCATCCAGTCCCGCATCGGACGGGACCCATGCGCCGGCGCCGGGTCGCTCGTCGGCGTTCCCGGCGTCGGCCGGCCGATCGGGTGCCACGGCACCGACGGTAGGCCGACCGGGCGGCCGCGCCCAGCCGGTTGCCGGATGCCGCGGCCGGTGCTACGTCGCGTGGCCGGAGGCGAGGTCCCGGAGACGGCGAACGCCGGGCCGGACACGAGGTCCGACCCGGCGTACCGGTGCGGGCACGAGGCCCGCGTGCGCTCAGATCGCGCGGATGTTCTCGGCCTGCAGGCCCTTCTGACCCTGGACGACCTCGAACTCGACGTTCTGGCCCTCCTCGAGCGAGCGGTAGCCGCTGCCCGTGATGGCGCTGAAGTGCGCGAAGACGTCGGGGCTCCCGTCGGAGGGAGCGATGAAGCCGAAGCCCTTTTCGGCGTTGAACCACTTGACGGTTCCGGTTGCCATGCTGATGTTTCCTTCGTTCGTACTGGGCCGAACCATTCGGCCCGTCACGTTCGGCCGGGCGGCCGTCCGCAGTGCCCGGCGGCGGATACCGCTCGGGCGGGTGGTTCCGAGGGTCGTCGCACCTCGTGCGTCGTCGCCCTCGGTCTCGGGTCATGCCATGCGGATCGTGCCGCCTCCGGGCAATCAGTCGTGAAGCGGGCGGTCGCCCGCGAGTGGAGGAAGATCGATCGTATCGCACTTCCGGGCGTGTCGGCGGGAGTTGTCCACAGGTTTCGCGCGCGATCGATCCGCAGGTCCCGTCCGGACCGTACCTCCGGCGACCATGGGGAGCGCTCCCGATGGGCCGTCGGCTCGCCCGCGGATATGGTGATGCGGTGACCACGCCGCCGCCCGACCCCGCACCGCCCGACGCCGGCACGCCGCCCGCACCGGCGTGGCGGTTCCTCGTGGTCGGGGCGGTCGGCGGCCTGCTCTCCGGCATGTTCGGGGTCGGCGGCGGCATCGTGATGGTGCCGCTGCTCATCCTGCTCGCCGGGATGGACCAGCGGCGGGCCTCCGCGACCTCGCTCGCGGCGATCGTGCCGACCGCGGTGGCCGGTTCGGTCGCCTACCTCGTCAACGGGCAGGTCGACCTCGTCGCCGCGCTCCTCGTCGCGGTCGGCGGCATCGCCGGCGGATGGCTCGGCGCGAAGCTGCTCGCCCGGCTCCCGCTCGGCTGGCTGCGGTGGCTCTTCATCGCGCTCATCGTCGTCGTCGCGGTGCGCCTGGTCGTCGCGGCGCCGGAGCGCGTCGCCGACCCGGTGCCGCTCGAGCTCGGCCCGGCGCTGGGGCTCGTGGCGCTCGGACTCGTGGTCGGCATCGCGTCGGGCCTGTTCGGCATCGGCGGGGGCCTCATCATGGTGCCCGCGTTCATGACCCTCTTCGGCCTCGGCGACCTCATCGCGCGCGGCACCTCGCTCGTGGCGATGATCCCGACCGCGGTCAGCGGCACGCTCACGAACGTGCGCAGCGGCATCGTCGACCTGCGCGCCGCGCTCATCGCCGGCCTCGCGGCCACGGTCGCCGCCCTCCCCGGCGTCGCGCTGGCGTTCCTCGTGCCTCCGGCGGTCGGCGCGTGGCTGTTCGCGGCGCTGCTCCTCGTGGCGGCCGTGCAACTGGCGGTGCGGGCCGTCCGGGCGCAGCGGGTCGGGCGCGCATGAGCGGATCCGAGCGCCGCCGTCCCGGCTGGTACGGCGATCCGACCGACGGCGGCCTCCTGCGGTACTGGGATGGATCGGGGTGGACCCCGCACACGACCGCTCGCAGCAACGGCGGCGCGGACTCGCATCCGCCCGCCACTCGGACCCCGACCCTCGCCCCCGGGCTCGACCTCACGGCGCGGCTGCCCGAGCCCGAGCGCGCGGGCCCGCCCGATCACACGACGGTGCCCATCGCTCCGACCGCCGCGTCGGCCACCCCTCCCGGCCGCGACGCGATCGCGCTCGGGGGCTCTGCGCGCGGGTCGATCCTCCCGGTCGCGGGCGCCGTCACCGCCGCGGCCTCGCTCGTCGTGGCGCTCGCGGCGCTCGGCGTCGCGCTCGGCCGCTGAGCTGGGCCGCCCGGACGGCACCGCCCTCGCGAGCGTCTCGCCCCTAGCGCGACTCGGAGCCGAGCCCGGCGGCGCGACGACCCGACGCGCGACGGTGCGAGGCCGTCACCTCCCACGTGCGCCGCAGCGGCGCCGCGACCTCGTCGTGCAGTCGCTGCGCGAGGCGGACGAACAGGAAGTCGACCATCGCGAGCTGGGCGATCCGGCTCGACATGGCGCCCATGCGGTAGGCGCTCTCGCGCGCCTGCGTGGCGAGGACGAACTGCGCCGCGGCGCCGACGGGCGAGTCGGGCGAGTTCGTGATCGCGACCGTCGTGGCGCCGGCTTCGCCGGCCACCTCGAGCGCCTGCAGCGTCTCGCTGGTCAGGCCGGTGTGCGAGATCGCGACCGCGACATCCCCGGGCCGACGCAGCGCCGCCGAGACGAGCGCGACGTGCACGTCGACCGAGCACGCGGCGGAGACGCCGATGCGGGCGAGCTTCTGCTGGAGGTCCTGCGCGGTGAGGCCCGATGCGCCGAAGCCGTAGACGTCGACGTGGCGTGCGGCCGCGATCGCGTCGACCACCCGGTCGAGCACGTCGGTGTCGAGCGCGTGCGCGGTCTGCTCGATCGCGAGCACCTCCTGGAACGCGATCTTCGACACGACGTCGGCCGCGGGGTCGTCCGGGCTGATGTCGGAGTCGGCGAGCCCGAACCGGTCGCGCTCGGCCTGCTCGCGGCTGAGCGCGCTCGCGACCTCCATCCGGAACTCGCGGTAGCCGGAGAAGCCGAGCGTCTGGCAGAAGCGCGCCACGGTCGACAGCGACGTGCCGCACACGTTCGCGAGCTCGGTGATGGTCAGGTCGACCACGAGCGTGGGGTCGTCGATGATCGCCTCGGCGACCTTCGCCTCGGCCGAGCTGAGCCGGGGCAGCGCCTGGCGCACGTCGGTCAGCACGTTGCTCATCGGGCTCCTCACCGGGTCGCGTCCTCGAGGCCGTGCAGCGCGGCCCGCAGCACTCCATCCTCGCGCTCGAGTCGGGCGATCGCGACCTCCGGGTCCACCCCCGTGAGGGTGACGAGGATCGCGGCCTTCACGCTGCCGTGGCACGAGGCCAGGGCGGATGCCGCGGCATCCGCGTCGACGCCCGTCGCGAGCCGCACGATGCGCTCGGCGCGGGCGCGCAGCTTCGCGTTCGTCGCGCGCACGTCGACCATGAGGTTGCCGTGGACCTTGCCGAGCTTGACCATGGCGAGGGTCGACACCGCGTTGAGCACGAGCTTCTGGGCGGTGCCGCCCTTCAGCCGCGTCGACCCGGTCACGACCTCGGGCCCGACGACGGTCTCGATCGCGAGGTCGGCGACCCGCGCGATCTCGGAGTCGGGGTTGCACGCGAAGGCCACGGCGAGCGCGCCGGCCTCGCGGGCGTGCGCGAGCGCGCCGACCACGTACGGCGTGCGGCCCGAGGCCGAGATCCCGACGACGGCGTCGCCTGCGCCGACGCCGATCGCTTCGAGGTCCGCCGCACCGCGGCCGGGGTCGTCCTCGGCGTCCTCGACCGAGTGCCGGAGGGCCCGGTCGCCTCCCGCGATGAGGCCGACCACGAGGGCGGGGTCGGTGCCGAAGGTCGGCGGGATCTCGCTCGCGTCGAGCACGCCCATGCGACCCGCGGTGCCCGCGCCGACGTAGACGAGTCGGCCGCCCTTGCGCAGGCGGGCGACGATGGCGTCGACCGCCGCGGCGATCTGCGGAGCCGCCGCGCGGACCGCGGCGAGGGCCTCGTCGTTGGCGGCGTTCAGCGCCTCGAGCTGGGCTCCGGTGTCGAGCAGGTCGAGCTCGGCGGTCTCGTCGCGCACCGCCTCGGTCGCGAGCCGGTCGAGCAGGTCGCGCAGGTCGGCGGGCGGCGTCGGGCTGGTCAGGGCGGTCATGCGTCGTCTTCCATGGTGCTGGTGCAGCCGGGCTGCACGGTGATCGCGGCGATCCGGTGGCGGGCCGCGTCGGAACGGTGACGGCCTCCGCGCCCGTCGGGTCGGCGGGCGGCGGTCATCGTGCCGAGCACGCGCGGCGCGCCGCGGGCGGCGCGAGCGAGCTCGGCGGCGACGCCGTGGAGCCGCATCCAGCCGAGCAGGCCGAACAGCAGCGTCTCCTTGGCGTCGGGGTCGACGCCGCGCTCGGCGCTCGTGACGACGCGGATGCCGCGGGGCTCGGCCTGCGCGCGGATGCGGCGCACGAGCTCGGCGTTGTGCACGCCGCCTCCGGAGAGCACGAGTTCCGCCACGCCATCCGGGACCGCACCGACCACGGTGACGGCGGTGAGCTCGGCGAGCGTGGCCAGCCGGTCGGCGAGCGGTGCGGATGCGGCATCCGCTCGCTCGATCGCCGCGTCGACCGTGGCGTGGGTGAAGGTCTCGCGGCCCGTGGACTTCGGCGGCTCGGCGGTGAAGTAGGGGTGTGCGAGCAGCTCGGCGAGGAGCCCGGCGTTCACGGTGCCGGCGGCGGCGAGCCCGCCGTCGCGGTCGTACGTGCTGCGCCCCTCGGTCGCCCGCTCCACGACGACGTCGAGCAGCCCGTTGCCCGGGCCGGAGTCGTGCGCGTCGACGCTGCCGTCGGGGTGCACGACCTGCACGTTGGCGATGCCGCCGAGGTTGGCGGTCGCGATCGGGCGGCCCGCGGCGCGGGCGTCGGCACCGAGCCAGGCGCGGTCGAAGACGGCCATGAGCGGGGCCCCCTCGCCACCCGCCGCGATGTCGGCGGTGCGCAGGTCGGCGACGACCGGCGCGTCCAGGCGCTCGGCGATCCACGCGGGGGCACCGAGCTGCAGCGTGCCGCGCGCACGCCCGCCCTCGACCCAGTGGTGCACGGTCTGTCCGTGGGAGACCACGAGGTCGACGCCGTCGGGCGGGGCGGCCGAGGCGGCGGCGTCGGCGAAGGCGGCCCCGAGCTCGGTGTCGAGCCGGCACCACTCCGCCGCAGTGAGCGCGCCGCCGTGAACCACGTCGAGCACGCGGTCGCGCAGCCCGTCGGGCCACCGCTCGGTTCGGCTGTGCCGCGGCGAGACGCGGAGGTGGAGCTCGTCGGGCCCAGCGCCGTCGATCGGCTCGACGTCCATCACGGCCACGTCGATGCCGTCGGCCGAGGTCCCCGACTGCATGGCGAGGATCCTCATGTCCGCGCTCCGGTCGCGATGGCGCGCGAGGACGCCGGCAGGGAGGCGGACGGGGCCGCCCGCGGCGCGGGCCCGGCGGCACCGCACTCGAGCCGCTCGCGGGCCGCGATGGCGGCGAGCCGGCTCGCGCCCCGGGCGTGGAGCACCGGCAGGTCTGGGATGTCGGTGCCCGCGGCGAGGTCGGGCGCGCGGTCGGCGCTGCCCGCGTTGACCACGACCGCATCGGGGCGCACGCGGGCGACGGCGAGGACCAGCGCCGACTGGGCGGGGTCCGCGAGCCGGTCGACGAGCACCACGACCCCTCGGCCGTCGGCGGACGGGTGGTCGGCGGCCTCGACCGCGGCCACGAGTGCGCCTCCCCGGTCGCCCGCCGGGTCGATGCGGTGCACCGGTCCGCCGGCCGCGAGCGCGGAGGCCATGGCGTCGAGCGACGCGTCCACGGCGAAGCCGGCGCGGCGGCGAACGTCGAGCACCGCTGCCGGGCCCTCGACGGCGGGCACCGGACGCGTGACGTCGAGCGACGCGCGCGCCAGCTCGAGCGCGGCGCCCGGGCTGAGCCGCGGCGCACGCCCGACGACGGCGGCGTGATGGGCCGCGCGCGCCGCGGCGTGTGCGGCGTCGGCCAAGGCGCGGACGCGCTCCCTCGCCTCCTCCAGCCGGGCGAGCGGGAGCGTGCCGTCGTCGATGGCCGACCCGATCGCCGCCCGCACCTCGGCGAGCACGACGCGGTCGGCGTCGGGCGCGGGCGGACCGGCCCACGGGTTGGCGGGGTTGCCGAGGCAGAGCAGGTCGGCACCGGCGAGCAGGGCGCGCACGGCGCCCGGGCCCGTGCCGACGGTCTCGCGGATCGCCGCCATGTCGAGCGCGTCGGTGACGATGGCGCCGTCGAAGCCGAGGCCGCGGAGCCGCGCGAGCGCGACCGGGTTCATCGTGGCGGGCTCGGCGCCCCAGGCCGGCACGACGAGGTGCGCCGTCATCACGGCCGGGACGCCCGCGTCGATCGCCGCGCGGAACGGGGCGAGGTGCACCCGCTCGAGCTCGCGTTCGGTCATGCCGAGCACCGGCAGCCCCTGGTGCGAGTCCACGTGGGTGTCGCCGTGGCCCGGCCAGTGCTTCACGCAGGCGGCGGCGCCGCCGGCACGGATGCCGCGGGCGAGCGCCGCGGCGTGCCGTGACACGACCGCGGGGTCGTCGCCGAAGGCGCGCACGCCGATGACCGGGTTGCGCGGGTCGACGTTGACGTCGGCGTCGGGCGCGAGCACGACGTTCGCGCCGACCGATGCGACGCGGCGGGCCAGCTCGGCGCCGACCGACTCGGTCGCCGCCTCGTCGTCGACCCGGCCGAGCTGCGCCGCGCCGGGCAGCGTCGAGCCCGTCGCCGCTTCGAGGCGTGTGACGTTGCCTCCCTCCTCGTCGATGCCGACGAGCAGGTCGTTCCGGGACTCGCGCACGCCGGCCGCGAGCGCCGCGCGCGCGTCGCCGTCGCCGAGGTTGTGCGCGAACAGGACGACGCCCGCGAGTCCGCCGTCGAGGTCGCGTCGGAGCCACGCCGGGAGCGTCGATCCCAGGAAGCCGGGCCACAGCACGCCGTCGACGAGCGCGCGCACGGCGGGGTCGGCGGACCGCGTCATCCCTTCACCGCCCCGGCGACGAGGCCCGACGCGAGCTTGCGCTGCACGAGCACGAAGAACACCATGACCGGGATCGTGATGATCGTCGAGGCCGCCATGATCGAGCCCCAGTCGTTGGAGTGCTCGCCGAAGAACTGCTTCAGGCCGATCGCGACCGTGTAGTTCTCGGTCGCGCCGCCGAGCAGCGTCATCGCGAAGATGAACTCGTTCCAGGCGGTGATGAACGAGAACACGGAGGTCGCGACGAGGCCCGGCATCACCAGGGGCAGCAGCACCGAGCGGAACATCCGCCCCCAGCTCGCGCCGTCGAGGTAGGCGGCCTCCTCGAGCTCCTTCGGGACCGCGGCGACGAAGCCGCGCAGCATCCAGATGCCGAAGGGCAGCGAGAGCGCGACGTACACGATCACGAGGCCGAGCAGGGTGTTGAGCAGCTGCAGGTCGCGCACCTGCACGAACAGCGGGATCACGAGCGCCTCGAGCGGCACCATCTGCACGATGAGGATCATGAGCAGCATCGCCGTGCGGAACCGGAACCGGAAGCGCGCGACGGCGACCGAGGCCAGCAGCGCGAGCACCGCCGAGGCGAGCACGGTCACGAGGGCGACGATCGCCGAGTTGCGGAGGAACACGTCGAAGCCGCCCTCGGTGAGCACGTACTCGAAGTTCGCGAGGGTGAACTCCTGCGGCAGCAGCCCCTGGCCCGCGGCGCCGGCGCGCGCGTCGAACGCGCTCGAGAGCATCCAGAAGGCGGGGAAGAGGGTGAAGGCGAGCAGCGCGGCGACGAGGACCGCCTTGAGCGCGGCGAGGCGGGTGCGACGGGTCACAGCTCCTCCTCCTTCAACAGGGTGCGGACGTAGACGACGGTGATCGCGAGCAGGACGAGCGTGAGCAGCACCGCGATCGCGGAGCCGAAGCCGTACCGGTTCTGGCCGAACGACTCGACGTACGACCAGACCCCGAGGTTCAGCGCCTCGCGGTTGGTGCCGGAGCCGCCTGGCATGAGATAGACCTGCGCGAACACCTTGAAGTCCCAGATGGTCGAGAGGATGATCACGACCGCGAACACCTGCCGGAGGCTCGGGACGATGATCGAGAAGAAGCGTCGCCACGGCCCGGCCCCGTCGACCTCGGCGGCCTCGAGCATCTCCTTCGGCACGCCGAGCAGGCCCGCGAGGATCGTGATGGCCACGAACGGGAAGCCGTGGTGGATGACGTTGAGCAGCACGATCGCGTAGAAGGTCCAGCGGTTGGTGAACCAGTTGACCGGCTCGTCCTGGAGGCCGAGCGCCTGCAGCGTGCTGTTGACGATGCCGCGGTCGGCGTCGAAGATCCAGATCCAGACGTAGGTGCCCGTGACCGCGGGCATCGCCCAGGCGATCATGATGGCGCTGCCCACGACGGTGCGCCAGAACGCACCGAGCGAGGCCATGAGCACGGCGACGCCCGTGCCGAGGGCGACGGTGCCGGCGACGGCGAGCACCGCGAAGCCGACGGTGTTCGGCAGCACCACGGTGTAGAGCGTCGGGTCCGCGAACACCTCGCCGTAGTTGGCGAGGCCGATCCAGTTCGCCTCGCCCGAGACGATCTCGCGCAGGCCGTAGTCCTGCAGCGAGAAGAGCACGACGCGCACGAGCGGCCAGAGCAGCAGCACCGCGAGCACCGCGAGTGCGGGGGCGAGCAGCAGCCACGGGCGTGCGATGACGAGCGGATGGCGCCGACGCCCGCCGGGGCCCGGCGGGCCGCCGGCCGCGCGGGGGGCCGGAGCCCCCTGCGCGGCCGGCGGACGCTGGATCAGGTCGACCACCTGCCTAGTCGCCGTTCATGATCGAGTCCATCTCGGCAGCGGCGTCGGCCGTGGCCTGCTCGACCGTCTTCTGCCCGGAGAGGATCGCCTGGATGGCGGTGTTGGTGGTCTTCTTCGCCTGCACCGCGCCGTACTTCGGGGTCACCGGCACCGACGCGCCGCCCTCGACGAGCTGCGTGGCGAACGGGGCGACGAGCGGGTCGTCGCTCGACATGGTGTCCTCGAGGAGCGAGGCCTGGCCGGGGAAGTAGCCCGACTGCTCGCCCCACTGCTCGGCGAACTCGCCGGTGGTCATGAGCTTGACGAACTCCCACGCGAGGTCGGTGTTCTCGGCGGTGTTGAAGACCGAGAGGTGCGAGCCGCCGAGCACCGACGGGGCGATGCCGCCGTCCTTGCCGGGGATCGGCGTGGCGGCGAACTTGCCCTCCATGTCGGGGTTCTTCTCGATGACCGCGGCGGGTGTCCACGACCCCATGAGCGCCATCGCGACGTCGCCCTGGGCGAAGTTGTCGAGGACCTCGGTCTCCTTCCACGTGGTGGCCCCGGCCGACGAGAAGCCGTGCTCGGTGGCCAGGCCGGTGTAGAAGCCGATGCCCTCCTGCGCCTCGGGGCTGTCGAGGCCGGACACCCACTCGTCGCCGTCCTGCTCCGCGACCTCTCCGCCGGCGCCCCAGACCCACGGGTAGACGGGGAACTCGGCGTCGCCGGGCACGGCGAACGCGATCATCTCGGGCTTGGCGGCCTTGATCGCCTCGCCCGCGGCGACGATGTCGTCCCAGCTCTCGGGCGCGTCGAGGCCGAGCTCCTCGAAGACGTCGGCGCGGTAGACCAGCGAGCGCACGCCGGCGTACCACGGCATGCCGTAGAGCTCGCCGTCGTAGGTGCCCGACTCCACGAGCCCCTCGACGAGGTCGCCGCGGAGGTCCTCGCCGTCGACGTACTCGTCGATCGGCGCGAGCGCGCCGGCGTCGGCGAACTCGGCGGTCCAGGTCGTGCCCGTCTCGGCGACGTCCGGCGTGGTGCCGCCGGCGATCGACGTGACGAACCGGTCGTGCGCGTCGGCCCACTGCACGAACTCGACGTTCAGCTCCGCGCCGGTCTCCTCGGTGAAGGCCTCGGAGACCGCGTCGAAGAACTCCTCCGAGCTCGGGTTGGTACCCTGCATGATCCACACGTCGAGGGTCTGCCCCTCGGCATCGGTGCCGCCGCCGGCCTCGCCGGGGGCGCACGCGCTCAGTGCCAGCGCGGCGGTCAGGCCGAGCGCGGCGATGGGTAGGGCTCGCTGCTTCATGTGATGTCGACTCCTCGTTGAATGCATCGTCGGTGGGCTTCCACCGCGCGGACTGGAAGTAGTATTCAGGAATGGTCGTCGCTCTGCAAGTTTTTTCCACAGTAGCCCGGGCCGGCCCTCGAAACGCCGAGGCGGCCGGCCGGTGACCCGGCTGCTCGGCATCGACCTGGGCGGCACGGGCGCGCGCGTCGCCATCCTCCGCGCCGACGGATCGGCGCCAGCCGAGGTGCTCCAGGCAGACGGCGTCCGCGTCGGCCCCGGCGGGTCGAACGCGGCATCCGTCGCCCTCGATCTCGTGCGGCGCGCGCTCACGGACTCCGCCGACGACGCGACACCGCCCGCCGGCATCGGCATCGGCGCCTCGGGGCTCGCGTCGCTCGTCACCGACCACGACGGGCTCCTCGCCCGGGTCGCGCACGCCACGGGGTGCCCCCGCGTGGCCGTCGCCGCCGACGCCGTGACCGCGCACCTCGGCGCGCTCGGCGGGGCGCCCGGCGCCGTGCTCGCCGTCGGCACCGGCGCGATCGCCCTCGGCACGGACTTCGTCGACCGGTGGGTGCGCGTCGGCGGCTGGGGACACCTCTACGACGACCGCGGATCGGGCGCGTGGATCGGGATCCGCGGCCTCGAGGCCGGTATCCGGGCCTTCGACCGCATCGATCCGGCGGGCGAGGCGCTCCGCGCGGCGGCCGTCGGGCGATTCGGCCCAGAGCCGACCTGGACGGCCCTCCTCACGCGCGAGGACCGCGCGGGCGCGCTCGCCGGCTTCGCCCGCGACGTCGCCGGGCTCGCCGACGCCGGCGACGCCGAGGCGGGCCGGATCGTGCGCGAGGCGGGGCGGCTCGCGGGCGAGACGCTCGCCGCCGCGCTGCAGCCGGGCGTGCCCCGGGTCGCGGCCGCGACCGGCGGGCTGCTCGCCGCACCCGGCGGGTACCGCGCCGCGCTCGAGGACGAGTTCGCGCGGCTCGCCCCGGATGCCGACCTGCGCGCGCCGGCCGGCGCCCCGCTCGACGGCGCGATCCGCCTCGCCGCGCTCGCGGCCGCGGGCGCCGCGCCGACGACGCGCGCGCCCTTCCTGTGGACCACCCCGGCCGCCGCGGGGGCCTGACCGCGGTGCGGATGCCGTCGCCGTGCGCCATCATCGACGCATGACCGAGTCCGTCGCACCGAGCCTCGAACCCGACCCCGCGCACGCGGGCCTGCGGTTCCGGCGTCCCGCGGTCCACGACCACGCTCGGGTGCTCGCGGTGATCCCGGGCTGGTGGAACCTGCCCGGGACGGCCGACCTCGGCCGGCTGCTGCCGCGGCTGTTCTTCCAGCACTTCGCCGACACCTCGACGATCGTCGAGGACGAAGACGGGCTCGCGGGCTTCCTCATCGGGTTCCGCTCGGCGTCGCAGCCCGGCGTGGCCTACATCCACTTCGTCGGCGTGCGACCCGACCTGCGCACGTCGGGCCTCGCGCGCACGCTCTACGAGCGGTTCTTCGACGCGATGCGGGCGAGCGGATGCCGCCGCGTCGACGCGATCACCGGCCCCCGCAACGTCGGCTCGCAGCGGTTCCACCGCGCGATGGGGTTCGAGGCGACCGGCGACACCGAGATCGAGGGCGTGCCGTCGTGGCGCGACTACGACGGGCCCGGTGAGCACCGCGTGGCCTTCACGCGCCGGCTGTAGCGGCACCCCGCGACATCCGCCCGGCCCGCTCCTTCGAGGATCCTGTGAGGATGCACGCGTTCCCGGTCTCGGGATGCAGGAAACCTGCTTCATGTGTTTCCATGGACGTGGAGGGGAGTAGTCCCCGCAGGATGCGTCGTCATTCCGGGTCCGCCATCGGGCCCCGGCGCATCCGGGCCGCACGACCCGGCGTTCGCCGGCCGCGCGACGCTCGGACGAGACCTCCGGTTGCCACACCTGACAACTGGAGGAGACCGTGGACGTCCCCCTGTACGCCTGGTTCGCCGTGCTCGCGGCCATCGTCGCGATGCTCGCGATCGACCTGTTCGCCCACCGTCGCGCCCACGTGATCGGCGTGCGCGAGGCGCTCGGCTGGTCGATCGTCTGGGTGCTCACGGGCATCACGTTCGGCATCGTCGTCTGGAACGCCTGGGGCGCCGAGTTCGGCCAGCAGTACTTCGCCGGCTACCTGATCGAGAAGTCGCTGGCGGTCGACAACGTGTTCGTGTGGGCGATCGTCTTCGCCTCGTTCGCGGTGCCGCGCGAGTACCAGCACCGCGTGCTGTTCCTCGGCGTGCTCGGCGCGCTCGTGCTGCGCGGGATCTTCATCGCCGCGGGCGCCGCGCTCATCGAGAACTTCTCGTGGATCCTGTACGTGTTCGCGGCGTTCCTCATCATCACCGGCATCCGGATGCTGCTGACGCGCGACGAGCACGTACACCCCGAGCGGTCGCGCACGCTGCGGCTCTTCCGCCGCTTCGTGCCGATGACCGACGCGTACCACGGGCAGAAGTTCCTGATCCGCCGCGCGGGCGTCGTGGTCGCGACGCCGCTGCTCGCGGTGCTCGTGCTCGTCGAGGTGACCGACGTCATCTTCGCCGTCGACTCGATCCCCGCGATCTTCGCCGTCACGAGCGAGCCGTTCCTCGTGTTCACGGCGAACGCGTTCGCGATCCTCGGACTGCGGGCGATGTACTTCCTGCTCGCCGACCTCGTGCACCGGTTCCGCTACCTCAAGCTCGGGCTCTCGCTCGTGCTCGTGTGGGTGGGCGTCAAGATGGCGCTGCTCGACGTGTTCTACATCCCGACCCCGGTCTCGCTGGCGGTCGTCGCCGCGATCATCACGGTGTCGATCGTGGCGTCGCTCATCGCGACGCGCGGCCAGGGGCGCCACGAGGTCGAGGCGACGCCCGCCGGCGCGTTCCGCATCGCGACCGACGAGGAGCTCGCCGAGGCGGAACCGCTCTTCCGTCGCTCGCGGCAGCTGACGCGCACCTGAGGCGGCGCCATCCGCTCGCGCTGACGATCGAGACGTCGCGGATGGCGCGTCGCATGCGCCATCCGCGACCGCTCGACCCGACGTCGCGGCGCGGTCACGGAGCGCGCGCGGAGGCGCCCGTGCGCCGCATCTACCAGAGCGGTTCTCGGGTGGCAAGGCCTCGCGCGGCATCCGGCGCCCCGCCTACCGTGGACCTCGACGGCGTATCCACGAGGTGCGACGAATCGGATCGGAAGGGGGCCCCGCATGGGCAACGACGACAAGATCCAGCACAAGGCCGAGGAGCTCGGCGGCAAGGCCAAGGAGGCACTCGGGGACGCGACGGACAACGAGCGTCTCGAGGCCGAGGGCCGCGGCGAGCAGACCGAGGCCAACCTCAAGCAGGCCGGCGACAAGCTGAAGGACGCCTTCAACTCGTAAGCCGGTTCGAAGCGGATGGGGCGCGTACCGCGGGGGTGCGCGCCCCATCGTCATACCGGGGGGAATCAGGCGGAGGGCGGCGGAGGCCGCCCTCCGCTTTCTTTTCCGCTCTGAGCGATATCAGCCGACCGGCGGATGTCGGTGGCCGCTGCTTGGATGCAGACTTGACGGACGCGACCGCCGGGCATCCTGGGCGACCGCGTCGGCGCGGGCCTCCCGCGCTCCATCCACCCAACCCCGTACGCCGTGGAGATCCCATGCTCGGCCGATTGCTCATCCGTTACCTCACGCCCTACCGGTGGCTCATCGCCGGCGTCCTCGCCTTCCAGTTCATCTCGGTGCTGGCGACGCTGTACCTGCCGAGCCTGAACGCCGACATCATCGACGACGGCGTCGCCAAGGGCGACACCGCCTACATCTGGTCCACGGGCACGTTCATGCTCGCGATCTCGCTCGGCCAGATCGTGGCCGCGATCATCGCGACCTACTTCGCGGCGAAGGCCGCGATGCGCGTGGGCCGCGACATCCGCAACGACGTGTTCGACAAGGTCAGCGCGTTCTCGGAGCGCGAGGTCTCGCACTTCGGCCCGGGCTCGCTGATCACCCGCAACACCAACGACGTGCAGCAGGTGCAGATGCTCGCGATGGCCGGCGCGACCATGCTCGTGAGCGCGCCGCTCATGGCGGTCGGCGGCATCATCATGGCGCTGCAGCAGGATGTCGGCCTGAGCTGGCTGATCTGGGCCGCCGTGCTGACGATCCTCGTCGTCGCGGGCATCGTGATCAGCCGCATGGTGCCGCTGTTCCGCAGCTACCAGGCGCGGCTCGACGCCGTGAACCGGGTGCTGCGCGAGCAGCTCACGGGCATCCGCGTGGTGCGCGCGTTCGTGCGCGAGCCCATCGAGGAGCGGCGCTTCGAGAGCGCCAACCACGACATCATGGATGTCGGACGTCGGGTGGGCACGCTCTTCATCACCCTGTTCCCGCTCTTCATGCTGGTGCTCAACGTCACCATCGTCGGCGTCATCTGGTTCGGAGCGATCGAGGTCGATGCGGGCGACGTGCAGGTCGGCACCCTCTTCGCCTTCATCCAGTACGTCGGCATCATCCTCGGCGGCGTGCTCATGGCCGCCTTCACGACGATCATGATCCCCCGCGCGGCGGTGTCGGCCGAGCGCATCGGCGACGTGCTCGACACCGAGACGACGCTCCCGCGCCCCGAGCAGCCGATCACCGCCTTCCCCGCGCCGGGCACGGTCGAGTTCCGGGATGTCGCGTTCGCATACCCCGGGGCCGAGCACGCGGTGCTCGAGGGCGTCTCGTTCCGCGCCGACCCCGGCGAGACCGTCGCGATCGTCGGCTCGACCGGTTCGGGCAAGACGACGCTCGTCTCGCTGCTCCCGCGCCTCTTCGACGTGACCGGCGGCGCTGTGCTCGTCAACGGCGTCGACGTGCGCGAGGCCGACCTCGAGCGGTTGTGGACGACCATCGGGCTGGTGCCGCAGCGTCCCTTCCTCTTCGCCGGCACGGTCGCGTCCAACCTGCGGTTCGGGCGCGAGGAGGCGACCGACGCCGAGCTCTGGCACGCACTCGAGATCGCGCAGGGCCGCGACTTCGTCGCCGAGATGGAGGGCGGCCTCGACGCGCGCATCGCGCAGGGCGGCACCAACGTGTCGGGCGGCCAGCGGCAGCGGCTCGCGATCGCCCGCGCGATCGTGCACCGGCCCGACATCCTCGTCTTCGACGACTCGTTCTCGGCGCTCGACCTGACCACCGACGCGCGGCTCAGGCAGGCGCTGTGGCGCGAACTGCCCGAGGTGACCAAGGTCGTCGTCGCCCAGCGCGTGTCGACCATCACCGACGCCGACCGCATCGTCGTGCTCGACGACGGCCGCGTCGTGGGCATCGGCCGGCACGACGAGCTCGTCGAGACGTGCCAGACCTACCGCGAGATCGTCGAATCCCAGCTCGGAGTGGAGGCCCAGGCATGAGCGCCGAGTCCAAGACCCCTCGCGGCCGTCGCGCCGCACGCATGCCCGAGGCCGCACCCGGCGTGACGCCCGCGGCCGAGCTCACGCTCGAGGAGATCGAGGAGCAGCAGCTCGCCGAACAGGCCCGGGTCACCTCGGGCGACTGGAACGCGGTCGCGCCCGGCAAGGCGCAGGACTTCGGGCGGAGCTTCCGCCGCATGCTCGGGCTCCTCGCCCCGTGGAAGTGGTCGTTCGCGTTCGTCTCGCTGCTCGGCGCGATCGGCGTCGTGCTCACGGTCATCGCGCCGAAGGTGCTCGGCGAGGCGACGAATGTCATCTTCGAGGGCTTCATCTCGCTCCAGCTGCCCGCGGGCGTCACGCAGGAGCAGGTCGTGGAGCAGCTCCGCGCCGCCGGCCAGGACGACCTGGCGAACATCGTGGGTGCCGCCACCCTGACCCCGGGCGAGGGCATCGACTTCGTCCGGCTCAGCCAGCTCGTGATCATCGTGCTGCTGCTGTACGTGGTCGCGTCGGTGCTGTCGTGGATCCAGGGCTACGTGATCAACGTCATCATGGTGCGCGCGATGTACGGCCTGCGCGAGCAGGTCGAGGCGAAGATCCACCGGCTGCCGCTCAGCTACTTCGACCGCACCCAGCGCGGCGAGCTGATCTCGCGGGTCACGAACGACATCGACAACATCACGCAGACGATGCAGCAGTCGCTCTCGAGCGCGCTGACGAGCATCCTCACCGTGATCGGCGTGCTCGTGATGATGTTCTCGATCTCGTGGCAGCTCTCGCTCGTGGCGCTCGTCGCGCTGCCCATCATGGGCGTGATCTTCGGCGTCATCGGCCCGAAGTCGCAGGCCGCGTTCGGCGTGCAGTGGAAGAAGGTCGGCCGGCTCAACGCGCGGGTCGAGGAGTCGTTCTCGGGCCACGCGCTCGTGAAGGTCTTCGGCCGTGAGCAGGACTCGAGCGCGAAGTTCCGCGCCGAGAACGAGGAGCTGTACGAAGCGGCGTTCAAGGCCCAGTTCCTGTCGGGCATGATCATGCCCGGCATGATGTTCGTGGGGAACCTCACCTACGTCGGCATCGCGGTGCTCGGCGGCCTCATGGTGGCCGGCGGCCAGCTCCGGCTCGGCGACGTGCAGGCGTTCATCCAGTACTCGCAGCAGTTCACGCAGCCGCTCTCGCAGCTCGGCGGCATGGCGGCGGTCGTGCAGTCGGGCACCGCGTCGGCCGAGCGGGTCTTCGAGCTGCTCGACTCCGACGAGCAGGAGGCCGACGCGGCCGACGCGCCCGCGTCGGTCGAGGGCCGCGGGGTCATCGAGTTCGACCACGTGTCGTTCTCGTACACGCCCGACCGTCCGCTCATCCGCGACCTGTCCTTCCGCGTCGAACCAGGGCAGACCGTGGCGATCGTCGGACCGACCGGCGCCGGCAAGACGACGCTCGTGAACCTCATCATGCGGTTCTACGAGCTCGACGGCGGACGCATCCTCATCGACGGCCAGGACATCGCCGAGCTCACGCGGCACGACGTGCGCGCGCGCACGGGCATGGTGCTCCAGGACCCGTGGCTGTTCGGCGGCACCATCCGCGAGAACATCCGCTACGGGCGCGAGTCGGCGACCGACGACGAGATCACGGCCGCCGCGAGGGCGACGTACGTCGACCGGTTCGTGCACTCGCTCCCCGAGGGCTACGAGACCGTGCTCGACGAGGACGCGTCGAACGTCTCCGCCGGCGAGAAGCAGCTCATCACGATCGCGCGCGCGTTCGTGGCCCAGCCGAGCGTGCTGATCCTCGACGAGGCGACCTCGTCGGTCGACACGCGCACCGAGCTGCTGCTGCAGCACGCCATGAACGCGCTGCGCCAGGGCCGCACGTCGTTCGTGATCGCGCACCGGCTCTCGACGATCCGCGACGCCGACCTCATCCTCGTCATGGAGCACGGCGACATCGTCGAGCAGGGCACGCACGACGAGCTCATCGCCGCGAAGGGCGCGTACTGGCGCCTGTACAACTCGCAGTTCGAGCAGGCCGCCTACGACTTCGACACCGAGTTCCCCGGCGCCGACGCCGGGGTCGGCGGTCCGGTCACCGGCAGCGTCGCGGCGGCGGCGGCGAGCGAGGCGACGGACCCGCTCGTGAACTGAGCCCGACCTCCGAACGACGACGAGCGGACGCCGCGCGGCATCCGCTCGTCGTCGTTCAGCGGCGTTGCGACCGCGGGTTCGCCCGGGTCGCGGGCGGGTCGGCCGGCCGTCGGCCGCAGGGTAGCCTCGAAGGGACGTGACGACCCCGGCCCCCCTCCCCCTCGCCCCGACCTGGCGGCTGTGGCTGCTGTGGAGCGTGGGGGTCGCGGCGTACGTGCTCTCGGTCACGAACCGGTCGTCGCTGTCGGCGGTGGGGGTCGACGCGGCCGTGCGGTTCGACGCGGATGCGTCGACGCTCTCGATGTTCGCGGTGATCCAGCTCGCGGTGTACGGCGCGATGCAGATCCCCGTGGGCCTGCTCCTCGACCGGTTCGGGGCGCGGCCGATCATCGCCGCGGGCATGGCGCTCATGGCGGTGGGTCAGCTCGCGCTGGCGTTCGCCCCGGATGTCGCGTGGGCGATCGGCGCGCGCATGCTGCTCGGCGCGGGCGACGCCGCCGTGTTCCCGAGCGTGCTGCGCGTGATCGCGGTGTGGTTCCCCGAGCGGCAGGCGCCCTTCATGGTGCAGCTGACGGGACTCGTCGGCCAGTCGGGCCAGATCATCGCGGTGCTGCCGCTCGCGGCGCTGCTGCACGCGACGAGCTGGACGGTCGCGTTCGGATCGCTCGCGGGCCTCGGGGCGCTGTTCACCGTGCTCACGTTCGCCGTGATCCGCAACCGCCCGCCGGGGCGCACAGCCGACGTGTCGGTCGACACGAGGACCGGCGCGATGCACGTCGTACGGTCGTCGGCCGACCTGCGGCAGGGGTTCCGCGAGTCGTGGGCGCACCCGGGCACGCGGCTGGCGTTCTGGTCGCACTTCACGACGCCGTTCTCGGGCACCGCGTTCGTGCTGCTCTGGGGCTTCCCGTTCCTCACCGTCGGCGAGGGGCTCACGCCCGCGATGGCGTCGCTGCTCTTCACGGTGTACGTGGTGTTCGGCCTCCTCGTGGGGCCGGTCATCGGCGCGCTCTCGAGCCGCCATCCGCAGCGCCGTTCGCGGCTGCTCGTGCTGCCGGTCATCGGCATCCAGGCGGCGGCGTGGCTCGCGGTCATCTTGTGGCCGGGCCCGGCACCGCTCTGGCTGCTGTTCGTGCTCGCGTTCGCGATGAGCACCGGCGGGCCGGGCTCGATGATCGGGTTCGACCACGCGCGCACGTTCAACCCGAGCCACCGCCTGAGCACGGCGACGGGCATCACGAACGTCGGCGGGTTCCTCGCGGCGCTCCTCGCGATCCTCCTGATCGGCATCGCGATGGACGCGCAGGGCGCCGGCACGCCCGACACCTACACGCTCGAGGCGTTCCGACTGGCGTTCCTCACGCAGGTGCCGCTGTGGCTGATCGGCAGCCTCTTCATCGTGATCGAGCGCAAGCGCACGCGCGTGCACATCGGCCTCGACGAGCCGCGCACGCGCCGCCGCGACCGCGGGATCGACGGGCTCGCCTGAGCCGGCGCCCCGGCGCGAGCACAAGGGTCGCGGAGCGTCACGAGCCGCGTCGTTCCTCGACTTCGGGGGTCGCCGCCTCTACCGTTTCAACCATGGACCCCGCCGTCGCCGCCATCGCCGAGTGGATGCCGGCGCAGCGGTGGTACGGCGGCAAGGGTCACGCCCCGCTCGTGCGCCGCATCGGCGCGTGGGAACTCCCGTCGAGCGAGTCCGGCGTGCGCGTGCGGTCGCTGCTGGTGATGGATGACGCGACCCGGCCGCCCGTGCTGTACCAGGTGCCCGTGGTCGAGCGGCCGGCGGCCGTGCCGGAGGCATCCGCCCACCTCATCGGCATCCTCGAGGACGGCACGCACCTCTACGACGGGCCGCACGACGCCGCGTTCACCGACGCACTGCTCGACCTCATCGTGCACGAGGGTCGCGCCGTGGCTGCCGGCGCCACGGCGGCCGGCCACTACTCCGGGGCGCCGGATGCCGCGCGGCCGACGCCGCACGCGCCCGCGACGGTGCTGGGCGGCGAGCAGTCGAACACGTCGATCATCTTCCGGCCCGAGGGGGCCGCGCCCGTGATCTGCAAGGTGTTCCGCCAGCTGCATCACGGTGAGAACCCGGATGTGACGCTCGCGACGGCGCTCGCGGCATCCGGTTCGCCGCACGTGCCACCGAGCGTCGGCGACGTGATCGGCGAGTGGGACGACATCGGGCGCGCCGACGGCCGGGCGCGCGGGCACCTCGCGTTCGCGCAGGAGTTCCTGCCCGGCGTCGAGGACGCGTGGCGCGTCGCGCTGCTGGCGGCGGCGGGCGGGCAGGACTTCACCGCCGAGGCGCACGCGCTCGGCGCCGCGGTCGCCGAGGTGCACCGCTCGCTCGGCGCGGCCTTCCCGCGCGAGACGGCGTCCGACGCGCTCATCGCGGCGATCGACGCGGCGTGGCAGCGGCGCCTGACGATCGCGGTCGCCGAGGTGCCGCAGCTCGAGGCGCACCGCGCCGAGATCGAGGCGTACTACGCGCGCGCCCGGGCCGGCGCGTGGCCGCAGCTGCAGCGCATCCACGGCGACCTCCATCTCGGGCAGGTGATCCTCTCGCCCGGGCGCGGCTGGCTGCTGCTCGACTTCGAGGGCGAGCCGATGCGGCCGATGTCCGAGCGCCGACGGCCCGACCTGCCGGTGCGGGATGTCGCGGGCATGCTCCGCTCGTTCGACTACGTCGCGGGCGCGACCGAACTCGTCCACCCCGAACGCGCGACCGAGGCGCGTGCGTGGGCCGCCTCGGCGCGGCAGGCGTTCATCGACGGATATGTCGAGGCCTCGGGCACCGATCTCGGGAAGTACCGCGATCTGCTCGCCGCGTTCGAGCTCGACAAGGCCGTGTACGAGGCGATCTACGAGACCCGCAACCGCCCCGACTGGGCGCCCATCCCGCTGCGCGCCATCGAGCAGCTGCTCGCGGCCGGGCCGCTGCAGGCGTCGGCACCGAGCGGCGGCTGATTCGAGCGGCCGGCGGGCGAAGCGAGGCGCGGCTCGGCGCAGGCAGGGCACCGTGCCCGAGTGCAGCTAGCGGATGCCGCGGCGCCAGAGCAGCAACGGCGTGCGCTCGGCGTACTCGCGGTACTCGTCGCCGTAGCGGGCGACCAGGCGGTGCTCCTCGACCCGGGCCTTCGCGACGAGCACGATCGCGAGCAGCACCCACACGACGATGACGTCGACCCGGGCGTGCCAGACCACCCAGCCGGCCGCCGCGACGAGCAGCCCGACGTAGATCGGGTTCCGCGTGAGGCGGTAGGCGCCGCTCGTGCGCAGCGGCGCGCCCTCGCGCGGCGTGACCTGCACCACGAGGTCGCGCCCGAGCGCGATCGCGCCGGCCCCGGCCAGCACGAACCCGAGGATGATCAGCAGCACCGCGAGCACCGTCGCCTGCTGACCGGCCCACAGCGTGTCCAGCGGCCAGGCGAACGGCAGCACGACGAGGAGCGCGAGCAGCACGAACTGCGCGACGACGAGCCAGTTCCCACGATCCTTCACGCCCCCATTCTCCCGCCCCGCTCAGGCGCGCGCGAGGATGGCGGCGAGGTCGACGCCCACCGGGAGCGCGCCGTACATCGAACCGCCGCCGCCCTCGAGGCGCGTGCGCGCGAAGGCGTCGGCGACCGACGGCGGGGCGTGCTGCACGAGGAGTGAGGCCTGCAGCACGAGCGCGAGGCGCTCGGCGAGCTCGCGGGCGCGCAGGGCCGCGGTCGCAGCATCCGCTCGGGCGAGCTCGACGACGACCGCCTGCGCCTCGGCCAGCTCGAGGTCGAAGGCCGCATCGGCGCCCGACGCCTCACTGACCACGGCGAAGAACGCATCGAACGCGTCGGGCTCTCGGCCGAGCACGCGCAGCACGTCGAGCGCGATGACGTTGCCCGAACCTTCCCAGATCGCGAGCAGCGGCTGCTCGCGGTAGCGCCGCGCGAGCGGGAAGCCCTCGGTGTAGCCGTTGCCGCCGAGGCACTCGAGCGCCTCGGCGGCGTGCCCGGGGCCGCGCTTGCAGACCCAGTACTTCGCGACAGCGGTCGCGAGCCGGCGGAACGCGACCTCGGCATCGGAGGCGTCGTCGTCGTACGCCCGCGCGAGCCGCATCGCCGTGACCGTCGCCGCCTCCGACTCGAGCGCGAGGTCGGCGATGACCGCCGCCATCGCCGGCTGGTCGACGAGCAGCGCACCGAACGCGCGACGGTGCCGCACGTGCCACGCGGCCTCCGCGACCGCCTGCCGCATGCCGGCCGCGGTGCCGAGCACGCAGTCGAGGCGCGTGCGCGTGACCATCTGCACGATCGTCACGACGCCGCGACCCTCCTCCCCCACGAGCCATCCGTCGGTGCCGTCGAACTCGACCTCGCTCGACGCGTTCGAGCGGTTGCCGAGCTTGTCCTTCAGGCGCTGGATGCGGAACACGTTGCGCGAGCCGTCCGGCAGCACGCGCGGCACGAAGAAGCACGACAGCCCGCCGGGCGCCTGCGCGAGCACGAGGAACGCATCGCTCATGGGGGCGCTGCAGAACCACTTGTGGCCGGTCAGCCGGTACCGGCGGCCCCACGCGCCGTCCTCCCCCGTCGGCTCGGCGCGCGTCGTGTTGGCGCGCACGTCGGATCCGCCCTGCTTCTCGGTCATGGCCATGCCGACGAGCGCCGAGGCTTTCGCCGGCCCGCCCACGAGACGCGGGTCGTACTCGGTGCTGAGCAGCCGCGGCATCCAGTCGTCACACAGTCCTGATGCAGCCTGCTCGATCACGGGCACGGCCGCGTGCGTCATCGACACCGGGCACGCATGGCCCGGCTCGACCTGCGCGAACAGCAGGAACGTCGCGGCGCGGTCGACGTTCGCCCCCGGTCGGCGCGACGCCCAGGCCGACGTGTGCGCGCCGCGCGCGACGGCCGAGCGGATGACGCGGTGGTACGCGTCGTCGTACTCGACCTCGTCGATGCGGTGGCCCCACCGGTCGTGCGTGCGCAACTCCGGCGTCCGGATGTTCGCGAGCTCGGCATCCCGCTGGAACGACGCCGACCCCACGAGCCGGCCGACCTCGTGCAGCACGGGCGCCGCGCCATCCGTGCCGTCGCCGACCCCGCTCCCCCACCGGGCGACCGCCTCGACGAGCGACGCGTTCGCGGCGAACTCGTCGACGCCCACTCGCGCCGCTGCCTGGTTCTCGACCTCGTGCGTGATCATCGTCGACCTCCGCCCTCCATTCCACACCCGGCGGGGCGCCGACGGCACCACCAGCCCGGGTTCAGTCGTCGGAGAGCCGCTGGAACAGCACGTGGTCCTGCCAGCGTCCGGCGATGCGAAGGTACCTCGGCGCGAAGCCGATCCGCTCGAAGCCGTTCTTCGCGAGCACCCGCTGCGATGCGGCGTTGTGCGGCAGCGTCGCCGCCTGCACGCGGTGCAGCCCGAGCTCGCCGAACGCGAGCGCGAGCGTCGCACCGACCGCGGAGCTCGCGAACCCGCGACCGTTCACCGTCGATGCGACCCAGTAGCCGAGGTTGCCGGACTGGAACGGGCCGCGCACGATGCCGCTGAGGTTCATCTGGCCGACCACGACGCCCTCGTCGTCGAGCACCACGAGCGGCAGCATGTCGCCCGCATCGTGGAGCCGCCGCCCCGCTTCGATCAGGTCGAGCTGGCCGGCGGTCGTGAAGAAGGCGTCGGGTCGCACCGGATCCCACGGTGCGAGGAACTCACGGTCGCGCACCCGCAGGTCTGCGAGGCGTTCGGCGTCGCCCGGCTCGACGAGCCGGACGCGGGCGCGAGCGGGGGCGGGAAGGGCGGCCACCGTCCGAGGCTACCGATCACGCCCGCGCATCGCGACGGCGATGTCCGCGTCGCGACGCGGCCGCTCTCGCGGCGACCCGCTCACCCCTCGAGCAGCCCGCGCAGGTCGGCGGCGGTGATCGACGCCTCGGCGAGCCCGTCACCGGCGACGAACCCGACGTCGCCGACGGCACGCGCGCCCGGCCCGTCGCCGACGTCGGCGGTGCTCCCGAGCACCGACGCCGCGAGCTCGCCCTTGCGCGCCTTCAGCGCCATGACCTTCTCCTCGATCGTGCCCGTCGCGACGAGCCGGTACACCATGACCTGCTTGTCCTGCCCGATGCGGTGCGCGCGGTCGATCGCCTGCGCCTCGCTCGCGGGGTTCCACCACGGGTCGAGCAGGAACACGTAGTCGGCCTCGGTGAGGTTCAGGCCGAACCCGCCCGCCTTGAGGCTGATGCAGAAGACGGATGCCTCGCCCGCGCGGAAGCGCGCGACCTCCTCGTCGCGGCGGCCCCGGGGCGTCGACCCATCGAGGTACGCGTGCGGCACGCCCGCGGCACCCAGCCGGCTCGCGACGCGGGCGAGGAACGACGTGAACTGGCTGAACACCAGCGCCCGGTGGCCCTCGGCGAGCACGTCGTCGAGCTGCTCGAACAGCGCGTCGAGCTTGGCCGACGGGATGCCGGCGTGGCGCTCGGCGTCGATCAGCGTCGCGTCGAGCGCGAGCATGCGCAACAGCGTCAGCGAGCGGTAGACGATGAACCGCTGCCGGTCGAGGTCGTCGACGAGCCCGAGGAGCTTCTGCCGCTCGCGCTGCAGCACGAGGTCGTACAGGTGCCGGTGCTCGGGCGCGAGCTCGACCTCGAGCACCTGCTCCTGCTTGGGCGGCAGTTCTGGCGCGACCGCCTCCTTCGTGCGCCGCAGCACGAGCGGGCGGATGCGTCGGCGCAGCCGCTCGAGCCGCTCGGCGTTGCGATCCTCCTCGATGGGTCGCCGGTACCGTTCGTCGAACGCGCGCCGCGACGGGAACAGCCCCGGCGCGACGATCCGCAGGATCGCCCACAGCTCGCCGACGTGATTCTCGAGCGGCGTGCCGGTGACCGCGAGGCGGAACGGGGCGCGGATGGCGCGGGCCGCATCGTGCACGCGGGTCGCCGCGTTCTTCACGAACTGCGCCTCGTCGAGGATGAGACCGGCCCACTCGAGCTCGGCGAACGCGTCGGCGTCGAGGCGCAGCACGGCGTAGGTCGTGACGACGACGTCGGCTTCGCCGGCGACGTCGGCGAGACGGCGTCGCTGCGTCGCCTCGGTGCCCGTGACGGCGGCCACGTGCAGTCCGGGCGTGAATCGCGCCGCCTCGCGCACCCAGTTCGACGCGACCGAGGTGGGCGCGACGACGAGGAACGGCGTGCCGCGACCACCCGAGGCGACCGCGTGCGCGATGAGCGCGAGGCACTGCACCGTCTTGCCGAGTCCCATGTCGTCGGCGAGCACGCCGCCGAGCCGATTCGCCCAGAGGTAGGCGAGCCAGCGGAACCCGGCGAGCTGGTACGGCCGCAGGGGCAGCGCGAGCCCGTCGGGCGGGGGCAGCTCGTCGACCTGTCCGTCCTCGAGGGCCGCGACGGTCGCGCGCCAGGCGACGGCGGGCTCAGCGACATCCGCGAGGTCCTCGAAGTCGGACCACAGGCTCGTTCGGCTGCGATGGACCGGCAGCCGCCCGGTCTCCCACTCCGCGAGGTCGCCCGCCTCCTCGATGAGCGCGCGCAGCTCGGCGAACACGGGCTGCGTCAGCGAGAGGTAGGACTTGTCGACGAGCAGCATCCGCTTCTGGCCCTTCGCGAGCGCGCGGAACAGCCGCATGAACGGCACGGTCCTGCCGCCGACGGTGATGACGACGCCGAGGTCGAACCAGTCGGGCCGGTCGGTCTCGACCGTGGTGACGCGCACCTCGGGGCGGGCCGTCGCCTCGCGGTAGTCGGGTCGATCGCCGCGCACCTCGATGCGGAACGACCCGGGCGCGGCGAGCGCCTCGAGCCGCGGCATCCGCTCGGCTGCGAACTCGGCCGCGTCGACGCCGCGCAGCACGATCGCCTCGATGGGCACCCAGCCGAGCTCGTCGGCCACGCGTGCGAGCAGGTCGTCGTCGAGTTCGGGGTCGTCGGCGGCGTCGGCGGTCGAGACCTCGCTCGTGCGCCCGTCGGCGTGCTCCCACCGCCAGGCGAGGCGCAGCACGTCGCCGGGCTCGAAGCGCGCGTCGAGCACGAGCGTCGCGGCCGGCATCGGCGGCGGAGCGAAGCTGCCGTCGCGGCTCGTCACCGCGACCGACCGGCCGAGCGCGTGCACGTGCGACGCGAGGAACTCGGGCACCTCGCGCGGAGGCACGCGCACCGGCTCGGGGGCCGCGAGCAGGGCCAGCTCGGCGGGCGTCAGCCGTCGGCCGGCGACCGGCGCGAGCTCGACGAGTCCGGCGTCGAAGTCGAAGCGGTACACGCCGTGGTCGGCGACCGGGCGCACGTGCGCGAGCGGGTGCACGTCGTCGTCGCCGCGGGCGTCGGCGACGAGCGCGAGCGTCGGCGTGAGCACGAGCCCGCCGTCACCGCCGTAACCGCCGTCGAGCCGGGCGGCGTCGAGCGCGATCGCCGCGCCACCTCGCAGCCGCACGTCTGGCGTCGCATCCGACCCCACGAGCGTGACCCCGAGCCGGCCCGCCTCGTCGAGCAGCGCCCACAGCAGCGGGCTCTCGAAGTCGTCGATCGTGATCCACTCCGACCCGTACAGGTGCACAGACGGCCCGCTGCCCTTGAGCATCGCGAACTGCGCGAACCAGCGCGCCTGCGCCGGGGCGACGCCAGCGGCCGACGCCTGGTAGGCGATGTTCTGCCACGTGAGCCCGCCCTTGATCCACGCGCCGCGCGCACCCTGCGTGACCGGTCGCACCGCGAGCCGGTCGACCGCGACCGCTCGCCGCGCCGGCTCGTCGCGCGGGCCCTGCCACTCGCCGGCGCGACGCGGCACGCGGCGTCGCAGCTCGAACTGCAGCCCGAGCGGGCGCGGGGGTGCGTCGTCGGCGCGCGCCGCGCCATCCGCTCGGCCCTCGAGCGCAGCCCCGGATGTTGCACCCGCCCCGCTCGCGGCTCCCAGCGCGGCGAGCGCACTCCGCCAATCACCCGCGCCTGACGGCGGCAGCGGTTCGGCGGGCATGCCGTCCATGCTCGCACGCACCCCCGACGCCGCCGTCCCATCCGATCTCCCGTCCGGACGGTCGTCGCGGGTGCATCGCCCTCCGCACCCGCAACGACGGTCGTCACCGGGCGGGCGCCGCGGAACGGGTGATCAGGCTGCGGGCTTCAGCGGGCAGAACACGACGGTCTTCGTCTGCTCGTCGGGCGTGCCGGGCGGGCTCCAGTACTCCTCCCACATCGTGGACTCGTCGAGCTCGCGGCCGTGGAGCGCCATCGACGCGGCGATCGCGTCGTAGGCTTCGGAGACCTTCGCGTACGGGCCGACGTGCACGGTCGTCGCGACCTCGCCGCCCGGCAGCGCATCGGGCACGACGTCGCCGGCCGCCTCGATCGCGGTCGGCACGACGAAGCCCGCGGCGACGGTCAACCGCCCGCCGGCCGGGTCCATCTCGGTGTACCAGCCCACCGCAGGGCCGTCGCCGAGCAGCCCCCGCGGCCCGAGCACCTCGGCCACGCGGCCGAACGCCGAGCCCATGAACGCGGGGATCTCCGCGAACGTGGTGCGCGTGCGCACCACCGCGACCTCCCGCCGCGGCACCTGCCTGATCTGCACGTCGTAGTCCATCGCGGACCTCCTCTCCGCCGTGCTCGCCTCGTGCTCACTCCGTGCCGGTCAGCGCCGCACGATTCGCGAGATATCTGCGCCGACCGACGAGCCGCCACACGCCGCGCACGGGCGCGGGCAGATGGAACCGCAGCCACTCGTCGCCGCCGTCGGGCTGCGCCGCGAGGATCGCGCCGAGCTGGTCCCAGGTCTTGCCCTTGGGGGTCGCCCGGCGACCGTGCACGGATGCCGCGTCGGCCTCCTTCTGCGTGATCACGGCCTCGATGACCGGCACGATGTTGGCCTCCTCGTCGGGCAGGTGCACGGCGAGCGCCGCGTTGACGCCGTCGAGTGCGGCGAGCACCGCCGTGGCATCCGTCGCCCGACCGCTCGCCCGCCACGCGGGCAGCGCCGCGTCGAGCGCCCGCAGGTGCACGAGCATCACGGCGTGCTGCTCCTTCATGCGGTCGACGTGACCGGCGCACGCGGGTGCGCGCTCCTCGAGCGTGTCCCACAGGTGCTCGTCCTCGAACTCGTGGTGCGCGTGCAGGCTCACCGCGAGCATCGAGAGGTGGTCGCCCACGAGGTCGGCGTGCGCGGCATCCCCCTCGGCGACGCCGCGCACGAGTGCGGGACCCTCACCGAACGACGCCCGGTACATGCGGTGGATCTCGATCATGCCGCGTGCGTCGCACGTCTTCCCGGCGGCGGCCGCGCCGGCGCCAGGGCTCGCGCCGGCTCCCGGCGCGCCGTGCGGGTCGCCGCTCGGCGGCAGTGCGGTCGCGGCCATCTGGGCTCCGATCCTCGGCGACGGATGCTGCTGCGCGCGACGTTACGACTCCGCTCGCGCCGGGGCAAGGCTCGGAGTCCCCCGCGTCCGGGGGGCGGGCCTCGCGGCACCCGCCCCGATGCCCATTCCTGCGGATATACGATCCGGCGCGCTGTGATTCAGGCGCGCCGACCGGGGTGTCGGATCGTATATCCGCAGAACTGAACGTGGGACGGAGGCGCGGGAGGAGGAGCGAGAGGGCGGGGGCGCGGATGGGCAGCACGGCGGGGCAGGGGGCGGGGCGGGGCGGGGGCGCGGATGGCGCTCAGGCGCCGACCTCGACGCGCCACGTCGCGCCCGAGACGACGAGGTCGGCACGGGCGACGGTCGGCTCGATGATGCGCGCGTTCGCGCCGTCGACCTCGAGCGCCCACGCGAGCGCCGCCTCGGGCGTGCGCCCGAACGCGGCGTGCCGCTCGACGAGCCGGCGCACGCGCTCGTCCTCGCTCGCCTGGACGAACCACGCCTCGTCGAGCAGGTCGCCCACGCGGCTCCACGGCGGGGCGTCGACGAGCAGGTAGTTCCCCTCCACGACCACGATGGCCGCCGCGGGGTCGATCGCGATCTCGGCCGCGACGGGCTCGTCGACCGAGCGCTCGAAGCCCGGCGCGTACACGGCGTGGTCGGTCTCGGCGACGACGCGGTCGAGCAGCGCCGCGAACCCCCATCCGTCGAACGTCTCGATCGCACCCTTGCGGTCGCGCAGGCCGAGCCGGTCGAGCGTCGCGTTGGCGAGGTGGAATCCGTCCATCGGCAGGTGCACGGCGATCGGGCCGGCCTCGGCCGCGCCATCCGCTCGGTTCAGCTCGGCGACCAGCGCCTGGGCGAGCGTGGACTTGCCGGCGCCCGGGCTGCCCGTGATGCCGATCAGCACGCGAGGGGCGGATGCCGCGGCGAGCGCGTCGCGGGCGAGCTCCGCGAGCGCGGCGAGCGCGTCCGTCGGGTGCTCGGGTGGCTGGTCGGGCGAACCCATGGCTCCAGCATGGCGCACGCACGAGCGGATCCGCCGCGCCGTTCGATCAGGAATCGAGAAGCGAGCGTCGGGCGACGCGCGTAGCGTGACGAGCAGCATCGATCGACCGGGCGGACGGCCGCCCGATCGCACGACCCGACCACGAGGAGACCGAAGATGGCCGAGAAGACCGACGGGCTGACCAAGGAAGAGCGCGACGCCGTCAAGCAGCGCGCGAAGGAACTGCGGGAGCAGGCGAAGGCCGGCAAAAACCGGGCCGCGGGCGAGCAGGCGGTGCGCGAGGCGATCGACCCGCTGCCGGCCGACGACAAGGAGTTGGCCGAGGGGTTCGTGCGCGTCGTGTCAGCGGTCGCGCCCGAGCTCATGCCGCGGACCTACTACGGCATGCCGGCGTTCGCGAACGGCGACGGGAAGGTCGTCGTGTTCATGCAGCCCGCCTCGAAGTTCAAGGCCCGCTACGCGACGATCGGGTTCGAGGATCGCGCGAACCTCGACGACGGCGACATGTGGCCGACGGCGTTCGCGGTGCGCTCCTGGACGTCGACGGTCGAGGAGCGACTCACCGAGCTGGTGCAGCGCGCCGTCGGCTGAACCGGACCCTTGCCGCCGCATCGCCGACGGCGTATCGTGCGGCGCATGGGGGGCCGTCACGTCGGTGGCGCGTCGACGACGATCGCACTCGCGCTCGTCCTCACCGGCTGCGCCGGTGGGGGCAACGCCCCTGTCAGCCCGAGCCCGACGCCCTCGCCCACGCAGAGCGCGAGCACCTCGCCCACGCCGACGGCGTCGGGCCAGGTCGACCCCAACGCTCCCGCCGGCCAGTGCGCGGATGACGCCCTGCGGGTCACGTTCGTGGATGCCGACGGCGGTGCGGCGGGGTCGACCTACTCCGACCTCGTCTTCACCAACACCGGCAGCGACGCCTGCGAGCTCCGCGGCGCGCCGGGGGTGTCGGTGGTCGACGATTCGGGCGTGCAGCTCGGCGAGGCCGCCGAGCGGCAGGGCGACGAGGACCCGCCGACGCTCACGCTCCAGCCGGGCGGCGAGGTCGTCGCGCAGTTGAAGGCGGTCAACATCGATCCCGGTGGCGGCCCGCTCGTCGACTGCCCGGTCGTCTACGGCTCCGCCTACCTGGTGTACCCGCCGCACAGCTTCACCGCGGTCGAGGTGACCACGGGCGACCGGGTGCCCGCGTGCGACAGCACGACGCCGTTCCTCACGATCGGGCCGGTGGCGGAGGACTGATTCCCGGGCCCGTCGCCGGGTCGACGCGGAACACCGGGTAGTCGCCCGCGACCCGCTCGAACTCCTGCCGCGGCGAACTCCAGCGCACCGCCATGTGCGGTCGCGCCCCGAACGCCACGAGCAGGTACCGCCGCAGGATGGGCGGCCGTTCGGCGACCGGGACCTCGCTCAGCACGACCTCCTCGCGGTGCCGTCGGATGAGCGCGGCGCGGCCTCCGGCGGCGCGCACGTTGCGCACCCACCCGACGTCCTGGCCCAGCATCGAGACGAGGTACCGGATGCCGCGGCGCCGGACGATCGCGAGCGGCACGCGCCGGGGCCGGCCCGTCGTGCGCCCGCGCGTCTCGAGCACGACCGCGAACGGGGCCAGCCCCCGCTCGATGCGGCGCATGAAGCGGCGCTGGATCTCGCGCGTCTCCGCGTCGGGGCGGCCTCCGGCGTATCGGGCGCGGGCCCGTTCGGTGTAGCCCACGCGGCGATTCTCGCACGCCCCGCCGACGCGGGCGGGTCGGGTCGTTCAGCGCGGGGCGACGATCGCGCCGGCGTGCGCGGCGACCCACTCGACGAGCGGCAGCATGCGGTCCATGAGCTCGCGGCCGAGGTCGGTGAGCGCGTACTCGACGCGCGGCGGGACCTCGGGGTACGAGGTGCGCACGACGAGCCCGTCGGTTTCGAGGGTGCGGAGCGTGGAGGCGAGCATCTTCTCGCTGATGCCCTCGACCTCGCGGCGCAGCTCGCCCCAGCGGAGCGTGCCGTCGGTGAGCGCGAGGAGCACCAGCACCCCCCACTTGCTCATGATGTGGTCGAGCACCACGCGCGTCGGACACCCGTCGAGGAAGACATCGCCGGAGCGTTCCCGGATCTGCGCAAGACTTACCGTCACGTGGGTAACTTACCGAAAAGTGGGTACCCACGAAAGGGAAGGTGAGCGCCATCCCCTCGGTTGGCCTCGGTGAACCGATCGAAGGGACTTCCCCCATGACCATCCTCGTCACCGCCGCCTCGGGCCGACTCGGCCGCCTCGTGATCGACGCCCTGCTCACCCGGGGCGCGAGCCCCGCCGACCTCGTGGCGGGCGCGCGCGACACGACGAAGCTCGCGGATGTCGCGCGCCGAGGCATCCGCGTCGTCGAACTCGACTACACGCGCCCCGAGACCATCGCGCCCGCGGTCGCGGGCGTCGACTCGATGCTGCTCGTCTCGGGCACCGACTTCGGGAACCGCGTGCCGCAGCACCGCGCGGTGATCGAGGCCGCGAAGGCCGCCGGCGTCGCGAAGCTCGCCTACACGAGCGGGCCGAAGGCCGACACGAGCGAGCACGTCCTCATGCCGGAGCACCGCGGCACCGAGCAGGCGATCGCCGAGGTCGGCGTTCCCGCGGTACTCCTGCGCAACAACTGGTACACCGAGAACTACGAGCAGGATGTCGCGATCGCGGCGAGCACGGGCGTTATCGCCGCGGCGACCGGCACGGGCCGCGTCGCGTCCGCGCCGCGGCGCGACTACGCCGAGGCGGCCGCGGTCGTGCTGCTCGAGGACGGCCACGTCGGGAACGTGTACGAGCTCGGCGGCGACGAGCCGTGGACCTTCGCGGAACTCGCCGCCGCGGCATCCGAGGTGCTCGAACGCGACGTGGAGTTCGTGGCGCAGTCGCCGTCGGAGCGAGTCGCGTCGCTCATCGCCGCGGGCCTCGACGAGGGCACGGCCGGATTCGTCGCGGCGATCGACGAGGGCATCGCGCGAGGTGACCTGGCCGGATCGGATGGCACGCTCTCGCGCCTCATCGGCCGGCCGACCACGCCGCTCGTCGACGCGCTGCGGGAGATCGTCGACGCGCAGCGCGCGGCCGCCTGAGCGGGCGCCCGCGGGCGGCGGGCGCCGCCTGACCGCGCCGCCTCGTGCCGCAATCCTGAGGTTAAGTCAAGACCCTTGAAACGCTTCCCCCCGATCGGGGGTGCGTGTTAGCGTCCCTTCACCTTGCCCGGTGATCCCGGGCGATTCCCTTGAAGGAGAGCACGTGAACCGACGCACGCGCGGAGTGCTCGCTGTGGCTGCAGCGAGCGCGACCATGATCGCGGGGGCCGCCTTCGGCCAGACCGCGATCGCGGCACCCGCGAACGACCTGAACACCGGCTCGGCAGGAGCCGCAGCAGCCCGCCCCGACAACCGCCCCGGCCCTCTCACGGAGCGGCAGAACGAGCGCCGCAAGGCGGCGCAGGAGCTCATCCTGTCCGGCCAGGCCGCGCCGAACGAGGACGGCGTGGTCCATCTCGCCGAGGACAAGTACTACGAGGCCGCGGTCACCGGCACCGGGCGCCTGTTCACGATCCTCTCCGAGTTCGGCGACCAGGGCAGCGGCAAGCTCGGCACCGACCCGGGCCCGCTGCACAACCAGATCCCCGAGCCCGGTTCCGACAACAACAGCACGCACTGGCGGCCCAACTTCGACTCGGCCTACTACGACGACCTGTTCTTCGGCCCGGCTCCCTCGTTCGCCGACTTCTACACGAAGCAGTCGTCGGGCAACTACACCGTCGCCGGCGAGGTCAGCGACTGGGTGCAGGTGCCGAACAACGAGTCGACGTACGGCGACAACAGCGTCGAGGACTACGGCGGCGCATGGCAGTTCATCGAGGACTCGGGCAACGCCTGGTACGACGAGCAGAAGGCCAACGGCATGACCGATGCCGACATCAAGGCCGAGCTCGCGCAGTTCGACGTCTGGGACCGCTACGACTACGACGCCGACGGCAACTTCGACGAGCCCGACGGCTACCTCGACCACTTCCAGGCCGTGCACGCCGGCGAAGGCGAGGACGCCGGCGGCGGTGCCCAGGGCGAGGACGCCATCTGGTCGCACCGCTGGTACGTGAACGCGACGGACTACGGCCAGACCGGCCCGACCGTCGGCGGCACGCAGGTGAAGTTCGGCGGCGCCCAGATCGGCGACACCGGCTACTGGATCGGCGACTACACCGTCGAGGCGGAGAACGGCGGCCTAGGCGTGTTCGCGCACGAGTACGCGCACGACCTCGGCCTGCCCGACTTCTACGACACCGCGGGCGGCGAGAACTCGACCGCCTTCTGGACGCTCATGTCCAGCGGCTCGTGGCTCGGCGACGGCACCGTCGACATCGGCACGAAGCCCAACTACATGGGCCCGTGGGAGAAGCTCCAGCTCGGCTGGCTCGACTACGCCGTCGTGAACCCCGGCCAGTCCGGCGACTACACGCTGAGCCCGGCGGCCCGCCAGGTCGACGGCCAGGAGCAGGCGCTCGTCGTCGACGTGCCCGACCAGGGCATCACGTCGGAGTACACGACGCCCGCCTCCGGAACCCATGCGTGGTGGACCGGCAGCGCCGACGACCTCAACTCGACGCTCACCCGCACGGTCGACCTCAGCGGCATCCGCTCGGCGACGGTCACGGCCAAGGCGTGGTACGACATCGAGGCCGGCTACGACTACCTCTACGCCGAGTACCGCCCGGTCGGCACGACCGACTGGAAGCAGATCGGCTCGCCGATCGACGGCTCGACGAACGGCAAGTGGTCGACGGTCCGCTTCAGCATCCCGGGCGGCGCGAACACCGAGTTCCGCTTCCGCTACCAGACCGACGGCGGCGTGCACTACGCCGGCGCGTTCCTCGACGACATCACGATCAAGAACGGCGGCACCACGCTGTTCAGCGACGACGTCGAGCAGGGCGACAACGGCTGGACCGCGGCCGGCGGCTTCAAGGTCAGCACCGGCACCGAGACGAGCGAGGGCGACCGCTACTACCTCGTCGAGAACCGCACCTACGTCGACTACGACGCGACCCTCGAGACGGGTCCGTACCAGTTCGACAAGGCGTACACGGCGCCCGACCACGTCGAGCACTTCAAGTTCCAGGACGGCATGCTGGTCTGGGCGGTCGACGAGGCGTACGGCGACAACAACACCATCGAGCACCAGGGCCACGGCCTCGCGCTCCCGGTGGACGCCGACCCGGTGAAGTTCACCTACGACGACGGCACCGGCCCGAGCAACCGCCGTCAGCCGTTCGACGCGACCTTCGGGCTGCAGACGATCGACCGGACCGTGCTGCACAAGGAGGTCCTGAGCGGCAAGGGCAAGAACCAGACGGTCGTGACCAAGGAGGCCGTCGGCTCCGACGGTTCCGAGACGCAGACCGCGACGTTCTCGGACAAGGTCGAGGACGCGTACTTCAGCTCGACCAACCCGCTCGGCGGCGTCATGGTCGCCGGCCACGGCGTGACGGTCACGGTGAAGACGCAGACGACCGGCGGCACGATGACGGTCAGCGTCGTCAACCCGCAGTAACGGCGATCGGCTCCGGCTGACGCGCTGAGCACGAGGCGGGCCCGTCCCTTCGGGGGGGCGGGCCCGCTCCGTCATTCCGGATCGCGCCGGTCGACGGGAATCGGGCACGGCCCATCTCCGCCGATCACACGGCGGGTTCGCACGACACGATGGCGGCGCGATCGGGCGTGTTGCGGCATCCGCTCGTGGCCGCCGTACGCTCGGCACTGGGACCGGGAGCGTCCGGGCAGACCGGCCCCGGAGGAGAGCCATGTCGCAGTCACCGTCGCCGTCCGAGCCCCCGTCGGAGCCGCTGCCGCCGTCGTATCCGCCGCCCCCGTCCGACGCGCTGAACACCATCGAGCACATGCGCGAGTCGGTGTTCTTCGAGCAGCCGCACCGCCGGCGCAAGCTGCAGCGCTTCTGGATGCTGCTCCCGTTGTCGGCCGTCATCGCGGCCGCCGGCGTAGTGGCCGACTCGACCGCCACGGTGATCGGCGCGATGATCGTGGCGCCGATGATGCTGCCCATCCAGGGCACGATGCTCGCGACCGTGCTCGGCGACCGCCGCAACCTCACCCGCTCGGTGCTCATGATGCTCGCCGGCGCCGGCGCGGCGATCCTCATCGGCTGGCTCGTCGGCGCGATCGTCGCGAGCCCCGTCACCGAGGAGTCGAACACCCAGGTCGCGGCGCGCGCGACCCCGGGGCTGATCGACCTGCTCGCCGCGCTCGCCACCGGCGCCGTCGGCTCGATCGCCCTCGTGCGCAAGGACATCTCCGATACCCTGCCCGGCGTGGCGATCGCGATCTCGCTGGTGCCGCCCCTCGTCGTCGTGGGCATCGCCGCGGAATCGGGCGACTGGGGCAGCTCGCTCGGCTCGCTGCTGCTGTTCGCCGCGAACGTGGCGGCGATCCTCGGGACGGGCGTCGTGATCATGACGATCTACCGGGTGGCGCGCTGGGGCGGCGTGCTCGCGGCCGCCGGGTCGACCCCGGTGCCCGGGGTGAAGACCGTGAACCGGCGGCGGTCGAACATCGCCATCGCCGGCATGCTCGTGCTCGTCGCCATCCCACTCGGACTCTCGACGTTGGTGACCCGGACCCTGAACTCGGAACAGGCGGCGATCACGCGCGCAGCCGACGACTGGGCCGGCGATCGCGACCTCGACGTCGTCTCGGTCGAGTACGTCTCGGCGCTCACCTACCTCGTGCGCGTGACCGGCGGCGATGCGGCCCCGGATGTCGCGCCCCTCGCCGACCGGCTCGAATCCGCCGGGGTCGACCCCTCGAACGTCGAGGTGCAGTGGATCCCGTCGGTGCGCGTGAACGCGGGCGACTGAGCGTCGCGCCGCGATGATCGGCCGTGCGGGACATCGCCGTTAGTTGCCGCCGCCGTCGGCGCCACCGCCGTCGAACCCGCCTCCGTCGAAGCCACCGCCGTCGAAGCCACCGCCGTCGTAGCCGCCCCCGTCGAAGCCGCCCCCGCCGATCCCCCAGCCGGTGTCGCCGCCTGGCCCGAAGAAGTACCCTCCGCCGAAGCCCTTGTTGTCGTCCATGAGCGGCACGCCGAAGCGGTTGTCGTCGCGCGCCAGCGGCGCGCCGCCCACCCGGATCGGCTGGGAGAGTTCGGCCGTGAGGACGGCGAGGCACGAGACGAGACGGTCGGCGTTGAACGGGGCGGCGCTGCGGTACCACGGGGGTCGCGCATCGGAGCGCTCCGCGTCGTCGGCGAACCGTCTCACGAGGTCGGCGTCGTCGAACAGCACGGCCCACGGCAGGACGCGCCCGCGCGCGAGCGCCACCGGTCTCTCGGGCACCGCCTTCGAGAGCGATTCGCGCAGATCACCCGCCCGCTCGCGCAGCCGGAGGCCGGCGGCGTTGAGTGGGATGAAGCGCGGCAGCACCGCCCGCAGTGCGAGCACGAGTGCACCGATGATGACGGCGATCCAGGCGATCGAGTCGTCGCCGCCGAAGACCGCGAGCAGACCGAGTCCGACTGCGACGATCCCGCCGATGGCGGCCGTGCGAAGACGACCGTCGGGCCGTGGCTCGCGGTACCGCTCCGCCGCGTCGTGGAAACGATCGCGTGTGACCGTGAGGAGCTCGCGGTTCCGCTTCACGACGTTGTCGATCTCGACGGTCGCACCACGGGGCACGATCGTCGACTCCCCGGTCAGCCCCGGCGAGAACACGGAGGCCACCACGCCCGTCGCTGCGTCGCCGGCCTCCGCCGCCGACCGGGTGAGCAGCGGGTCGGCATCGAAGACGAGACGGATGTCGCGGTGGCGCCCCTCCGTCCCGTCGGGCGTGACGCGCCGGTCCTCGATGGCCACGAGCCCGTCCTGCGCGAACTCGAGCACGGTGGCGGGCAGCCATCGACCGGCGGCCGTCCCCGAGACGAAGCCGACCGCCAGCAGCCCCGCGGCCGCGGGATCGGTCACCGCTCCGGTGACGTCGGGCGCGGGCGACTGCAGCCACGCGACGACGAGCGACCCGGCCGCCGCCGCCGCGACCACCGCCGCGATGACGGCGATCAACGGCAGCAGCGCAAGACCGAGACTGCTATCCATGTGCGGAGGCTACTCCTGCGCGCCGGCCGCGGCTGTCGCGCGTTCGGGTGCCATCCGCCGCGGGTCGATCGGAACGCAGGATGAGCCGCGTCAGAGCATCCGCTCGGGAGGCATGACGCGGCTCATCCTGCGTTCTCGCACGACTCGTCTCGGTGACTCGACGTTCACCGCCGTCGCCGCGAGCCGCCCCGTGGCCTTCGGCACCGTGCGTGCCGGGTCGTCGGGGAGTCGCACCGCATCGCGGCTCACGCGAACGCCATCGCGGCGCCGGCACGCACTCGAGTCCACGCGTGGACCGGAGTCCCGGCCGGGCGGCGCGGAGCCCATTCGCCGCCGTCCCGGCCGGGCTGGGCGTGGCGGGCGGATGGCTCGTGCCATCCGCCCGCCACGGGTGCAGGAGTGCACACTATGCGCCGGCGACCGCCCCGCTTCTACGACGTCGCACGATCACGACCACCACGGCGGCGGCCACTGCGAGCACGGCCGTGCCGAGGAACGCGACCGACAGGCCGCCGGCGGTCGCGGCATCCGCCGGCAGGCCGGCCTCGGCGAGGGCGTCGGTGCGGAGCGTGGCGAGGGTGCCGAGCGCCGCGAGACCGAGCGCGCCGCCGATCTGCTGCGCCGTGTTGACGAGGCCGCCCGCGACGCCCGCCTCTCCCCCGTCGACGCCGTGCACGGCGAGCTCGGTCGTGGTGACGAAGGCGGCACCGAGACCCACGCCGATGAGCACCGTCGGGCCGAGGATGTCGCGGACGAAGTCGGCCCCCGCCGGCGCGAGGCCCAGCCACACCGTGCCGGCCGCGAGCACCATGAGCGCCGCGACGAGCACCGGTCGGGCGCCGAAGCGGGCGACGAGCGCGGGCACGAGGCCGGCGACGACCACGAGCGTGCCCGCGAGCGGCAGTTGGGTGAGTCCCGCGGCGAGCGCGTCGAGGCCCATCGCCGCCTGGAGGAAGACCGACAGCGCGAAGAAGAGCGCGACCATGGCACCGCCGAGCAGGAGCATGACGACGTTGCCGACGAGGACCGAGCGGTTGCGGAACACCGAGGCGGGCACGAGCGGCTCGGGGGCGCGGCGCTCGATCACGACGAAGAGGGCGCCGAGCGCGACGGCCGCCGCCGCGAGTCCGGCCACGAGCGGGTGCGCGAACCCGAGCTGCTCGACGGCGGTCAGCGCGCCGACGAGGGCGACGAGAGCGCCCGTGGCGGCGGCCGCACCGGGGAGGTCGAGCCGGCCGACGGCGCCGCGTCGGTCGCGCGCCACGAGGAACGGCACGGCGACGAGCACGATCGCACCCACCGGCAGGTTCACGAGGAACACGGCGGGCCAGCCGAAGCTCGCGGTGAGCACGCCACCGAGGAGCACGCCTACCGCGCTGCCGATGCCGGCGACGGCGCCCCAGATGCCGAGCGCCCTGGCACGGTCGGCCGCCGTCGTGAAGATGCGGGCCACGAGCGCGAGCGCCGCCGGGGCGAGCAGCGCGGCGGCGGCGCCCTGTGCCGCGCGGGCTCCGAGAAGCACCGCGCCGTCGGGCGCGAACGCGGCCGCCGCGGAAGCGAGCACGAAGCCCGCGACACCGGCGAGGAAGAGGCGGCGGTGTCCGAACCGATCGGCGAGGCGTCCGCCGATGAGCAGCAGGCTGCCGAAGGGCAGCACGTACGCGGTGATCACCCAGGCCAGGGCACCGGGGCCGAGGGCGAGGTCGGCCCCGATGGCGGGGATGGCGATGTTGACGATCGACGCGTCGAGCACGACCAGGAATTGGGCGAGCGCGAGCACGGCGAGGGCGGCCCAGCGCCGGCGGTCGGATGGGCCGGGGCCGCTGGTCGGGGCGGTGCGGGCCGAGGTGGAGGGGCGCGAAGACGGCCCCGCCGCCGCGATCGGTGCCGGGTTCGGCGCGAGGTTCGGCGCCGCGGCCGGCTGCAGGATCGGTGCCGCGGTCTGCTGCGCAGCGGCGCCCGGGGTCGGCGCCGGCATCGGGCGCGATGCGCCTCGGGTGACGGTCTGGCTCATGTCGATTTCCCTTCGTGATTCTCGGTAGAGAGTGACTGCTCACTCACTTGTTGTGGCACGCAATGCCGGCGTCCGGCGCCGCGCTCAGTGCGCGGCGTCCCCGAACGCCGGGTGCCGCAGGCCCGCGCCGAGGAGCACGGCCCAGGGTTCCGTGGAGTCCTCGATGCCGAGGGTGACCACGAGGTGGCACAGCTGCCCGAATGCGATGAAGCGCTGCACCGCGGCATCCGTCGCCCCGCTTCGGGATGACGCGAACTCGACCACGCGCGCGTACCCCCGGCGGAGGGCTGCGCCGATCTCGGGCACCTCGGCCGCGGACTGGGCATGCACCTGCAGCAGCAGCAGGTCGCGGTCGGCAATGAGCTCGGCGTACGCGCCGCCCATCGCGTCGAGCACGCCGTCGGGCGTGCGGTCGGCAGCCTGCTCGACGCCGGCCGCGAGCGCCTCGAGGATGCGCTCGTAGCAGTCCTCGAGCGCGGCGACGAAGAGCGCCTCCTTACCGGGGAACAGCTTGAACACGTAGGCCGACGAGATCTTCGCCTCGGCGGCGACATCCGCGACGGTCGTGGCCTTGTAGCCGGCGCGCGCGAACGTGCTGGTCGCCGCGCGGATCACGAGCGGGCGTCGTGCCTCGGCGGTGGAGAGCTTGGTCGATCCTGGCATGTGAGTGACTATACACTCACTCTACGCCAGGGCGCAAGGGGCTCTGAACGCATGGGGGGCCGGAGCGCATTCGGGGCGGCTGGAGCGGACACGCCCTCGCACTGCGTCAACCCCCGTGCTGCGCCGCGCGAACCGACCTAGCATGCCGGAACGAGACCCGAGGAAGGACACCCCTATGACCGTGGCACGTGACCTCATGACCCCCGATCCGACCTGCGTGAAGGAATACCAGACGCTCGTCGACGCCGCCCGCATGATGCGCGACCTCGACGTCGGCGCGCTGCCCATCTGCGGCAACGACGACCGGCTCAAGGGCATGCTCACCGACCGCGACATCGTCGTGAAGTGCCTCGCCGAGGGCGGCGACCCGTCGACCGCGACCGCCGGCAGCCTCGCCGAGGGCAAGCCGGTCACGATCGGCGCCGACGACGACATCCGCGAGGCGCTCGAAGTGATGCAGCAGTACCAGGTGCGCCGCCTGCCCGTGATCGACGGGCACGACCTCGTCGGCATCATCAGCCAGGCGGATGTCGCACGCGAGCTCTCTGCCGCCGCGACCGGCGAGACGGTCGCCGAGATCTCGGAGGCCTGAGCCGTGACCGATTCGAGCGCGACGGGCGGCACGCCGTCCCCCGATGAGGCCGCCATATCCACCGAGGCGGACGCCGGCGGCGAGCGCGCCGGCGAGTCCGGGCAGGCGGGGCGAACCGAGCAGACCCCCGGCGCACCCGGGAACGACGAGCCGATGACCGACTCGGTCGCGGGCGGACTCGAGGGCGGCGACCCAGGCGTCGAAGAGTAGCCGCCCTCGGCGCGCCTTTCCCCCAGGGCGCGCACGACGGGGCCGGAGGATTCACTCCTCCGGCCCCGTCGCAGGTGCGCCGGCCGCCCGCTCCTACTTCACGGTCACCTTCAGCGGCTTCGACGCGGTCTCGCCGTTCGCGTTCGCGAACACCGCGACGAGCGTGTGGTCGCCGGGCGCGACATCCGCCAACTGCACCGACGCGGACTGCGCCTCGGGCGTCGCCGCGACCAGTAAGCCCGACCCGACGACCCGGCCGTCGAGTTCGAACCGGTACGACGTCGCGTTGGTGCCCCACCAGAGGTTCGCGGTCGCGGTGAACGAGCTCGCGCCCTTGTGCTGGTCGGTGCTGACGACGGGCGTGCCGGGCGCGGCATCCGTCACCTTCACGGTCGTCGACGTCGTCGCCGTCGTGCCCAGCGCGTTGATGAGCTCGCCGGTGTAGACGTAGGTGCCGTTCGGCTTGCCCTCGAACGTGACGCCGGTCGTCTGTGAGAGCCCTCCGGTGTCGCCGAGCACCTTGGTGGTCACGAGTTCGCCGTTCTCGTACAGGCGGAAGATGCTGCCCGGCGTGCCCCACCACAGGTTCATGACCACGTCGTAGTTCCCGTCGTGCAGGCCGTACTCCCAGCCGCTCGTGTTCGAGAGCACGCCGCGGCCGGGTGCGGAGGTCGCGCCGGTGTCGGGCACGACGAGGATCGTGCTCGACGCCTCCGAGACCAGTCCGGCGTGGTTGGTCGCCGTCGCGACCACCTCGACCTCGCCCGCGAGCCCGAGCCCGGCGAGGTCGACCGCCGCGTCGGGCGCGACCCGCTCGCCGCCGACGGTGACCACGAGCGAGCGGATGCCGCTCTCGGGGTCGTCGGCGGTGACGGCGAGCTGCAGCGGGCTCGAGTCCGCGAACGTGCCCTCGGGCATTCCGCCGATCACCGGCGCCGACTCGTCGGGCGCGGGCGCGCCGACGTACGCGATCGAGGGCACCGGCGGCTCCGCCATCCCGGCCCCGATGAAGTACGACGGGTTCGGCGGCTGGTTGTAGGCCGAGTTCTGCCCGGCGACGCCCACGCGGTACTGCGAGTCGTGCATGAGCGTCGGGATGCGCGCGTCCGTGAGGTCGGTGGTCGTGTAGATGCGGATGCCGCTGCCGTCCTCGAGGCGCACCGCGAGCTCCTCGCGCCAGTCGCCGAACAGGTCGGCCTGCACCACCGGGTTGCCCTTGGTGGTGTTGTTGGTGCGCGTGCCCTCGAGGCGCAGCAGCTCGACCTCCTGCTTCGACGCCGGGTCCCACTTCGAGATCGTCGGCACGCCCGACGAGGTCTCCGTCGAGTAGTCGTGGTCGGTGATCTCGCGGGTGAGGTCGCCGTCCCACCAGGTGACGAAGTTCGCCGCCGGGATGTCGGTCGAGAGCAGGTCGCCGGATGCCGCGTTCAGCGACCCGACGGCCGAGTTCCAGGCGTAGTCGCCGCCGATGTTCCACGCCTCCGCGCCGGGATGGTCGGGGTCGATGTCGGCGGCGGCGCCGCGCCCGGTGTCCTTGTCGCCGGAGTTCGACCAGATCACCTCGCCCGTCTCGGCGTCGCGCATCGACGCGATGACGCCGCCGTTGCCGGCCGGGTGCTCGTGGACGCCGTAGACCTCGAGGCCCGCCCGGTCGAGCACGAAGTCGCCGACGTGCAGCGCGTCGCCGTGCTCGAGGCGCGTGTTGTAGAGCGGCGTGCCGTCGTCGTCGATCGTCATCGCGCCGAACACGATCTCGTCGAGTCCGTCGCGGTCGACGTCGGCGGGGATGAACTGGTGGTTGCCCTGGCCCTCGTAGGTCTCGCCCGCGATATCCGAGTCGAACGTCCAGCGCTCGACGAGCTCGCCGTCGATGAGGTCCCACGCGACGATCACGGTGCGCGTGTAGTAGCCGCGGCTCGTGACGAGCGACGGGTGCTCGCCGTCGAGGTACGCGACGCCCGCGAGGAACCGGTCGACCCGATTGCCGTAGGCATCGCCCCACCCGCCGACGTTGCCGCGGCCCGGCTTGTAGTCGACCGTGTCGATCGCCGCGCCCGTCTCGCCGTCGAAGACGGTGAGGTACTCGGGCCCGCTGAGGATGTAGCCGCTGGAGTTGCGGTAGTCCTTCGACGGGTCGCCGATGACGGTGCCGACGCCGTCGACCGTGCCGTCGGCGGTCTTGAAGGCGACCTCCGAGCGCCCGTCGCCGTCGAAGTCGAACACCTCGAGCTGCGTGTAGTGCGCGCCGGCGCGGATGTTCACGCCGAGGTCGATGCGCCACAGGCTCGTGCCGTCGAACTCCACGGCCTCGGCGTAGACCTTGCCGGTGTAGCCCGACTGCGAGTTGTCCTTCGAGATCGACGGGTTCCAGAGGAACACGAGCTCGTACTCGCCGTCTCCGTCGAGGTCGCCGACCGTGCCGTCGCCGGGCCAGTACGTGACCGTCTTGCCGTCGGGCAGCACGTCGTCGCCGGGCTTGTCGAGCGGGATGTCGAGGAACTGGTCGGCCCACACGCCGAACTCGTCGGTGACCGACACCTCGCGGTCGCCCTGCTGCGCGGTCACGAGGTAGGTGGAGTCGGCGGTGCCGTCGGGGTCGACGAGGTTCGTCGCGCCCGTGATCGGCTCGTCGTTCACGCGCTCGCCGTCGCGGTAGACCGTGTAGGCGAGGTCGCGCGGGTCGAGGCCGAGCTGTCGCCACCCGACGTACACGCCGCCGCCCCGGCCGTCGTCGAGCTGCACGGCGACCGGCGCGCGGTCGAGGTACTCGACCTGGCGCACGAGGGTCGTCGCGACCTCGGTCGCGTGGGTCTCGGATGCCGCGGACTCGCCGCCCGCGTTGAGCGCCACGAGCCGGTAGAGGTACGGGCGCGTGGTGAGCACGTCGGCGTCGGTGAAGGTCGGCTCGGCGGTGGTGCCGACCTGCTCGAACGGGATGTCCTCGCGCGTCGTGCGGAACACCTTCCACAGCACGGCGTCGCCCGGGTCGTCCCACGCGAGCGTGATGCGGTCGCGCTCAATGGCCGCGGTCTCGATACCGGTCGGGGTCGCGGGCTTCGCGACATCCGGGTCGACGACGGATGCCTCGATCCGCTCGCTCGGCTTCGAGACGCGGTCGCCCTTCACGGTCGCGACGGCGTACTCGTACGTCTCGCCGAGCGCCACGGCGGTGTCGGTGAATGCGGTCGTCGCGGCATCCGCGGTGCGGGCGACCACGGCGAGCTCGCCGCCGGGTGCCGACCGGTAGACGGCGTAGCCCGTGGCATCCGCGACCGGCTGCCAGCCGAGCGTGACCGACACGTCGCCGTCGGCGTCGACGGCGGTCGCCGCGAGGCCGGACGGCGCGGCGAGCGGGGTCTGCACGCGGATGCCGTTGATGCGGCCGTCGCCGCCGGTGACGCGCACGTTCAGCTGCCCGTCGGCGACCGCGATCGCCGGGAAGTACTGCTCGTGGATGACGCCCGTCGACGTGCGCGGACCCGCGAGCGCGGTGCCCTCGACGTCGAAGCTGGTCGTGTTGCCGGCGATGAGGTCGCCCGCCCACGTGGTGACCTCGTACGTGCCGTTCGGCACGTCGACGGCGAACGCCTGCGTGGTGCCGATGGTGAAGTCGCGTTTGACGAGGTCGTCGCCGCCGCGGTCGCGGAAGCCGTTGGACGCCGGCGCGGTCGTGAACCCGTAGCCGCGCGCGGCGTCGTAGGCGATGCCGGGGCTGACGCCGAGCCATCCGGCGGCGACGGGCGTCGAGGGCCCGCCGAAGTCGAAGCTCAGGTCGATCTCGCCCTCGGCGGCGGCCGCGGGCGAGAGGGGCGAGGCGAGGACGGCGCCGGCGACGAGTGCGGCGCCGGCGAGCCCCGCGATGAGTGGCCGTGATCGGCCACGTCGAACGGTCGGACCCACTGGATCTCCTTCGATCGGTGTCGGTGGTGTTCGCGTTCGCGGCGTCCGTGCTCGCCACGGTTCACGGGTGGTGTGGTGGTGGGAAAGCGATTTCCCATGAATCGTCTCAATCCTCGCGCGTGCAGGCGGGGGCCGTCAAGCATCGAGGAGCCGCCGGCGCCACCCTGCCCGGTGCGCCGGCTCCCCGGTGTCACACTTCGGCCGCCTCCGGGGTCGTATGTGTGAACGGATCGTGAGGAGCAGCGCATGCGCAGCACCAGCACCAGCACCAGCACCAGCACCCCGGATGGCACGGGCCGACGCCCACGAACGGCGGCCCCGCGCCATCCGTCACTCACCGACCGGCTCGCCGCTCGCCTCGCGGAGGCCACCGTGTTCGGCCGCCGCATCGGCGACCTGCGCGACGAGCTGCGCCGCCGCGCCGTGCCGACGCACTGGACGAACCTGTTCGGCGTCGTCACGCTCGCGTGCCTGGTCGTCGTCGCCGTCACGGGCCTGTGGCTGATGTTCTTCTACACACCCTCGAGCGACCTGACGACCTACCGGGGCGGCTATGCGCCGCTGCACGGCGCCGAGACGTCGGAGGCGTTCGCGTCGACGATGCGCCTCACGTTCGACGTGCCGGGCGGCCTGCTCATGCGGCAGGCGCACCACTGGGCGGCACTGCTGCTGCCCGCGTCGATCATCATGCAGCTCGTCGCGACGTTCTTCACGGGCGGGTTCCGGCGGCCGCGGCGCGGCATGTGGGTGCTCCTGTTCCTGATCTTCGTCGCGGCGCTCGCGGGCGGATGGAGCGGCTACGCGCTGCCCGACGACCTGCTCTCGGGCACGGGCCTGCGCATCACCGAGGGCATCGCGCTCGGCATCCCGGTCGTCGGCACGTGGCTCGCATCGCTGCTCTTCGGCGGCGGGTTCCCCGGGCGGATCATCGAGCACCTGTATCCGCTGCACGTCGCGATCGTGCCGGCGGTGCTCGTGGGGCTCGTGGCGCTGCGGGCCGTGGCGGCCTGGCGGGCGGGGCCCGCGCAGTTCCCGGGGCCGGGGCGCAGCGCGACGCGCGTCGTGGGCGCGCCGCTCGTGCCGACCGCGGCCGCTCGCGCCGGTGGGCTATTCCTGCTCGTGACGGGCGTGCTGCTGGCGATCTCGGCGACGGTCACCGTGAACCCCCTCCAGCTGTACGGCCCCGCGTCGTCGGGCGACGCCGGCGCGGGGAGCCAACCCGACTGGTACACCGGGTTCCTCGACGGGGCGCTGCGGCTCGTGCCATCCGGGTGGGAGGTCGTGCTCTTCGATCGCACGTGGACGCTCGCGATCCTCGTGCCCCTCGCGGTGGTCACCGTGTTCCTGGTGCTCGTCGCGGTCTACCCGTTCGTCGAGGAATGGGCGACCGGCGACCGCCGCGACCACCACCTGCTCGAGCGCCCGCGGCTCGCGCCGACCCGCACGGGCATCGGCGTCGCGGGGATCGTCTTCTACGGCGTGCTGTGGACGGCGGGCAGCGCCGACCTCATCGCGACGCAGTTCCGGGTGTCGTTCGAGGGCGTGATCGGGATGCTGCAGGCTCTGCTCATCGTGGGACCGTGCATCGGGTTCGGGGTCGCGCGTCGCGTGTGCCTCGGCCTGCAGCGCCGCGACCGCGACGTGCTCGAGCACGGATTCGAGACCGGGCGCCTCGTGCGCCTGCCCGGCGGCGAGGTCGTCGAGGTGCACCAGCGGGTCGGCGAGACCGAGCGAGTGCGGATGTCGCGCGCGGAGCCGCGCGTCATGCTCGTGCTGCGCCCCGACGAGCGGGGGCGGCTCCCGCTCGCGCGCCGGGTGCAGGTGCGGCTCGGCCGGTGGTTCCTCGCCGACAGCATCGACGCCGAGAGCGGCGTGCGGGTGCTGCCCGCGCCGGTCGCCGCGAGCTCGTCGACGCCGGCCGAGCGTGAACGTACGCTCGCCTCATGACGATGGGGCGGGTGAAGCGCACGTGGCTGCACGTGCTGCAGCACACGCTCAACCCGCTCACGCTCCGGATGGCGCGCCGCGGCGCCGGTCCGTTCGCACTCGTGCGGCACACCGGCCGGACGTCCGGCCGCACATTCGAGACGCCGCTGATCTTCGCCCGCGTGCCCGGCGGCTTCGTCGCCGAGCTCACGTACGGGCCCGAGGTCAACTGGTACCGCAACCTCGAGGCCGGCGGCGGCGGCGAGGTGGTGTGGAAGGGTCGGCCGTACGCGATCGACGGGATCTCGCCGATGCCGAGCGATGCCGGGCGACGCGCGTTCGGGCCGCCGGCGTCCTGGCTGCTCGCGGCGCTGCGGCGGCACGAATTCCGCCTGTTGCGCGAGGCGACCCCGGGCGCGGCACGGGGAAAAGCAGGATGAGCCGCGCGGTCCGCCCGATATGGGGCGTGTGAGGCGGCTCATCCTGCGAACCCGGGTGGCCGGATACCCGGCCGGGGCCGGGGCCAGGGCCGGGGCCGAGGCCAGGGCCAGGGCCAGGGCCGGGGCCGAGGCCAGGGCCAGGGCCGGGGCCGGGGCCGGGGCCGGGGCCGAAAACAGGATGTGCCGGGTTATCCGCCCGGTGCGGGGCGTGTGAGTCGGCTCATCCTGCCTTCGTGAGGGGCCGGGCACGGCGGACCGCGCCGGTCGGGCGCGGCCGGGTCAGTGCGCCGGGCGAGCGGATGCCGCGCCGCCGCCGGGCTGCGACATCCGCGTGCCGAATCGGCCCAGCAGGCCGGCACGGCGGGCTGCGCCGGGCACTTCGGCGCGGCGCTCGGCGGCGATGCGGCGGTGCTCGTTGAGGCGGAGGGCCGCGGCCTCGTCCTCGAGGTGGAGGGTCTGGGCGATGTATCCGGCTTCGAGGTTCATGGTCGGATCCCTTCAGGTCTGCCGGCCGGTTCTGGCCGTACTCTGAGGTTCCTCGCTGAGGTGCACCGGATGCCTCGGGCGAATGCCCTATCTTGCGAGCGCCGACTGCCTCAGGCGCCGGATGACCACCTCAGACCGTGTCTGAATGCATGAGGATCCGGGCCAGAACGCCCCCTGCAGGCCCCGTGGTGCGGGTGCTCTCGCATCGCAGGACGACGCTCGGGCCGGTCCGCGGTCGCGGCGCCGTCGGCCGGACCTACTCGCGCGGCGTGCGGTGCCCGCCGCCGGTGTCGAGGTCGTCGCCGGCCTCGAGGTCGGGCCCGTCGCTCTCGGTGATGTTCGCGCCCTCGAAGAACGGGTCGACGCCGAGCTCGCGGTCGTGCTCTTCGCGCAGGCGCGCCTGCTCGCTCGCCACGTCGGCGAAGTCGCGGTCGTCGCGGTCGCTGGTGTCGCTCATGCTGGCCTCCTCGGTCGGGGCGTCCAGCCTAGGGCGCACCGCCTCGGGCCGAACGGGGTTGCGGCCGCCCCGGGCGCCGCTTCGACCAACCCCTACCGGAGTCGCACCTGCGTCGAGTCGGTGTTCACGACCTCGCCGTCGGCCGACGTGATCCGCACGCCCACGGTGTGCAGGCCCGCCGAGATCGACTTCGCGGTCTTGATGTCGAACTGGAAGGTGTCGGTCGTGGCGTTGTAGGTCGCGCAGCCCTTGACCTGTCCATCGAGCGTCACGAACACGTGACAGGTCGGCGACAGCAGCGCTCGCGCGCTCGCGTCGCTCAGCAGGCCGCTGCCGTCGGCGAGCTGGAACTTCACCGGGATGGTGGAGCCGCGCTTGTACGAGGTCTGCGGGATGGGCTGCAGGAAGTCGGAGACGTCGTAGCCGACGACGTAGTCGCAGTCGACGGTCGTCGAGTTGCCCGCGACATCCCACCCGGTCAGCGGCATGCTGAACACGCCCGTCTCATCGACGTCGGTCACGCCGAGCGTGGCGCTGACCGGCGAGGCCACCGGCCCGGAGAGCTCATCCGTGACGGTCGCCGAGGGCCCGCCCGTCGGCGTGCTGCCCACCACGAAGGACGGCGGCGCGTCGCACGTGACGGTCGGCGCGGTCTTGTCGACCTTCACGAAGACGCTCGCCGACCCCTCGTTGCCCGCGAGGTCGGTGCAGGTCGCGGTGACCTCGATCGCGTCCCCCTCACCGCTCGACGTCGTCGACGGCGTGCAGTCGGTCGAGTCGACGCCCGACTCGTCGTCGGACCAGTTCCACGTGACCACGACGTCGGCGGTGTTCCAGCCGTCACCGTTGGCCGCGGGCGCGAGGCTCGGCGCGGGTGCGGTCGGCGGCGTGGTGTCGCTCGAGAGTCCGAGCTCGTAGGCACCGATGTCGGGGCCTGCGAACTGCGGCCGGTTGACGCCGCGCTGGTCGTCGAGCGGCGAGGTGTCGGGGTCGGCCGCGTCGATCGCGGGGCTCGTCCACGAGATCGCCATGGTCGGCGTGAGTCCCGGCGGGTTGTCCGCGAGGGCCGACAGCTGCGGGTCATCCGTCTGCGTGATGCCGGCGCACTCGGTGCGCGTGTCGTCGAGCGGATGCGGCGTCACGAGGTTGTTCGCGCCGACCTTCGTGACCCCGCCGAGCACGAAGCACTCGTCGTGCCCGGTGTTGCCCGCGACGATGGTGTTGTACATCGAGAGGGTCGTCGCATCGCCCGTCGTCGGCTTGTACGCCACGACACCTGCTCCGTCGCCCGTGGACTCGTTGCCCGCGATGGTCGAGCTGTTGATGCCCAGCTCGCCCGCGACGAGGAAGATCGCGCCACCGGCATCCGCACCGTTGCGCCCCTCACTTCCGCCGGCAACGCCGCGCACGGCCGCGTTGCCCATGAACGTGCTGTTGACGATCAGGATCTCGGAGGCGTGGCCGAAGATCGCGCCGCCGAGGCCCGCGCCGCCGCCGCCGTGGTGGTTGCCGGCGTTGCCGGCGAAGGTGCCGCCGTCGCCGGGGTCGCCGAAGAAGACGCCGCCCGGGCCGGATCCGCCACCGCCGCCGAAGCCGCCGTCGCCGCCGCTGCCGCCCTCCCACTCGTCGTCGGGCAGGCCGAACGCGGGGCCCGATCCGCCGCCGCCGCCGAAGCCGCCGTGGCCGCCGTCGCCTGTGTCGTAGCCGCCGCCACCGCCGCCGCCGCCGTACGCGCCGTCGCCGCCGTCACCGGAGAACACGACGAGGCCCTGGTACGGGCCGCCGCCGCCACCGCCGCCGCCGGGGCACTGGCCGTCGTCGCCGTCGTCGCTCGTGAGGAGCGGGCCGCCGTCGCCTCCGGCGCCGCCGCAGCGGTAGCCGCCATCCTCGCCATCCTGCACGGTGCCGCCACCGCGGCCCGGCGGGTGTCCGTAGAAGTCGTTGAGCGGGCTCTGGCCGTCGCCGCGCGAGCCGCCGCCACCGCCGCCCATGTGATTGGCGTCGCCGGCGGGATACGGCTGCACGCCGCCGTCGCCGCCGAGGCCGCCACCGCCGCCGCCGGCACCGCCGAACGAGGCGCTGCCGTTGCCGCCGGTCGCGACGTTCGACTGGAACGTGCTCTGCTGCACGATCAGCGTGCTGTCGTGCACGTAGATCGCGCCGCCCGCGCCGAGCCCGCCGCCACCGCCTCCGGCGCCGTTGCCGCCCTTCACCGCGAAGCCCTTCACGTGCACGTTGCGCAGGTCGAGGTATCCGCCGTCGAGCACCGCGAACGCGCGCAGCGACGCGCCGCCGCTGCGCTGGATGACCGCGCCCGCGCCCTCGATGACGATGTGGCTGGTGATGATCGGCGTCGCCGTCGGCCCGACGTGGTTGAACGCGTCGTCGATGGGCGCGCTGAACGCATACGTCGCATCGCCGTCGAGCATGATCGTGTCGGTGCCGTCGCCCGCCGCGCACTCGGTCTCGAAGTTGAGGCCGTTCGCCATGGGCAGCGGCACCCAGCTCGAGTCGTGGTTGGCCGCCAGGATCGCCTCGGGGAGCGTGCACCCGGGCTGCCCGAGCGCCTGCGAGGTGGAGTCGACGACGATCACCCCCGCGGCGTGGGCCGCCTGCGGGGGCGCCGCGAACGCGCCCGTGATTCCGACGGCGAGCGCGGCGATGCCGATCGCGACGGTGATGGGCCTGACTCGGGATTGTGCTGGGAACACGACGGCCTCCTCATTGAGACGTCACCTGCTCCGAAGGATCCTCCTGTTCAGGGACGCTGGGCAAGATGAGGATCACTTGACTTCGCGCGGACGCACCCCCAGTTCGGGGTGCGTCCGGCGCAGTCAGCCGCGCGCCGAGCTCAGCCGAGCGGCAGCGCCGAGAGCGACTCCGGCGAGCGCGCCGCCGCCACCGCGCCCGGCACGTGCGCCCGCCAGTCGCCGTCACGGTCGATCCCGAGCCGCCCGTCGGCGCCGACCACGATCGGGAACGGGTCGCTGAGCCCGCCGACGAACGGTCCGCCGTCGACGTACTGCAGGAAGGCGAGGAACACGTGCCCGCCGTCGCGGGTGCGGTGCACGCGCCCGGCGTAGAGCTCGCCGCGCGGGTCGCCCGAGAAGAACTGGCGAGTCTCCAGCGTGAACGGCCCGGACGCGTCATCCGCCACGAGGTAATGGGTGCCGCACACCGCGAGCCCGTCGGCGACGCGCGCGGCGGAGTGCGCCCACTCGTACGCCGAGAAGAACAGCACCCAGCGACCGCCGATGCGCTCGAGCTGCGGCACCTCGAGGTGGCCGAACTCGCCGGGCGCCGTGATGGGCGGGAGCACCTCCCATTCGTCGAGGTCGCGCGACCGCGCGAGCCCGATCACGCCGCGCGAGTCGAGCGCGCCCGCGTTCGCGCGAGCGGTGACGAGCATGCGGTACTCCCCCGCCGCCTGGTCGAAGTACACCCAGGGGTCGCGCCAGCTGAGGTCGAACCACGCGTCGAGGTCGAGCTGCTCGTACCAGCGCGGGTCGGCCTCGAGCGCGAAGCCGTCGTCCTTCACCCAGTGGTGCAGGTCGGTGCTGCGCGCGCGGCCGATGCGCTGCACGAGTCCCTTCTCGGCGCGGTTCACCCCGGTGTAGTACATCTGCCATTCGTCGCCGACCCGGATGACGCTGCCCGTCCAGGTCGCGAGGTCGTCCCACGCCCCGGATGGTCCGGGGCCGATCGCCTCGCCGAGGAACTCCCAGTCACGCAGGTCGGTCGACACCGCGTGGCCGATGCGTGCGTTGACGTGCCGCAGGTCGGGGTCGCCGAGCGAGACGGGGGCCATGAGGAAGTAGAGGTGGGTGCGGTCATCGTCGTCGTCGACGAGCCAGAAGTCCCAGGTCCAGTGGTCGGGGAGGATCAGCATGCGAGATGGGCCTTTCGGGTTCGGGGTCCGGTTCGGGGTCGGTAGGCGGAGTGGAGTTCGAAGGCGGCGAGGCGGATGATCCGCGCGCCGTCCAGGACGCGCAGGCGCAGCCCGTCGGCATCGGGCGAGACGGGATAGGCGCGCGAGGTGAGCGAGACGCGGTCGTCGACGTAGAGCTCGATCATCGAGCCGTCGATCACGAGTCGGGCGCGCACCACGGGGGCGTCGGGCCGGCGGATGGCGCGGCGGCGCGCCTCGACGTGCGACGGGTCGCGACTGCTGCGCGACCGGTCGATCCACACGTCGGGTCCTGTGACGCCGAGCACGGTGGTCTCGATGCCGTCCGCGCTGCGGAGCACCTCGATCTCGAAGCCGGAGCCCTCGACGTCCAGATCGAGTTCGAGGTGGCGGCCACGCAGGGTGAGCGTGGGCGAGCCCGTCGGCGAGCCGTCGCCCGCGACATCCGGCACCTCGACCACCGGGGCCATCGCACGGTCGCGCACGGCCGCGAGCTCGGCGACGGGTCGCACGAGCAGCGTGCCGTCCTCGTGCAGTCCGAGCTCGAGCGGGAGCCCGGCGTTGTGGGCCCAGCCCGACGCGGCGAACTCCCCGAGGCTGCGGGTGTCCTGCGCGATGGTCCAGAGGATGGCGCGGCCGTCGTCGAACACGGTGCCGCTCGGCCCGGTCAGGTGGCCGCCGCCGTCGAACTCGCGCGGCTCGTCGTGGTCGGGCGTGAAGCGGCGCGCGGCGGCATCCCACACCCCGATCCAGTGCCAGACGTGCTGCAGGTGGTGTTCGCTCGGGCCGGCCCACCAGGGCGCGACGAACAGCGCATGACGATGGATGCCGTCGACGCCGGTGCCGACCGGCAGCAGGACCGGGAGCTCCCACATCACGCCCGTCGCGGGGAAGCGGGCGACGTCGCCCACGAGCAGCGGGGCCTGCTGCTCCCAGTGCTCGCCATCCAGCGAGTGGAACAGGAGCGCGGTGCCGCCGGAGCCCTCGAGCCCCGCGCCGATGGCGAGGAACCAGTCGTCGCCCTCGCGCCAGACGAACGGGTCGCGGAACTGTCCCGCGACGAGCGGTTCGGTGCGCCCTGGTGCCGAGCGCGGCATCTCGAGGACGGCGCGGTCGTCGGTCGCCCAGCCGGAGTCGGTCGGCCGCGCGACGACGACGCGCTGGTCGGGCGCGCGCGAGGCGTCGCCCGCGGTGACGTAGAGCAGGTGCTCGCCGCCGGGCCCGAGCACCGAGCTGCCGCTCCACGCGCCGTCGGGCGCGACGGCGGAGGTGCCGGGCGTCACGGCGAGGCCGGCATCCTGCCAGTGCACGAGGTCGCGGCTCACCGCGTGGCCCCAGGCGATGTGGCCCCAGTACGGGCCGGCCGGATTGTGCTGGAAGAAGACGTGGTGGACGCCATCGGCCTGCACCGCGGCATGCGGCTCGTTCATCCAACCCTGCGGCGCCGAGAGGTGCGCGATCGGATGGTGCGGGTCGGCGGCGTACCGGGCGCGGTCGGGGGCGACGTCGGCGGCGGCACTCGGGTCGACCCCGTCGACGGCGAGCTGGGCCGCGCCCGCCGAGATCCGGATCGGCCCGAGCACGCCGACCGCCGCGCCGACGGGGAACAGCCCCTCGACGCGCTCGCCGTCGCGAGGTTGCCCCAGCACGATGCGGTCGGGCACGACGAGGCCGACCGGCCCCGCGGCCTCGAGCTCGACCCTCGTGACACGCCGGCCGTCGAGGAGCAGCTCGACCTGCCCGTCGACGACGGCGAGCGCGAGCCGGTGCCAGCGCCCGGGTTCGAGCCGCGGCGCATCCGGATCGCCGACGACGAACTCGCCGCCGACCTCGGCTGCGATCCTGCCGGCGCGATCGTGACCGAGGGCGAACCCGGTCGGGGCGCCGAACGACGCTGAGCGACCGCGCGCGTCGACCAGCACCGTCAGTCCGCGTTCGTCGCCGCGGCCGAACGCCCGCGGTGCGAACCACGCCTCGACGACGAACGCCGCGAGCGGCAGGACCGCCTCCGACGCCGACTCCTCGGCACGCGGCCGCACCACGACTCGCGTCGTCCACCCATCGAGGTACAGGCAACTCGACGAGGCCGCGGCGGGCGCCGATCGCGGTGAGAGCAGCACGGCGCGCTGCGCGTCATCCGCCGTGCACTCGATGGACGCCCGGCCGCCGACCAGGTCGATCGCGGCGAGCGGGTCGCCCTCGAAACGCACGTCGACCATCGGCGTCACCGCCCGGCCCCCGAGAGGGCCGGGCGCGGCGACGTCCACCGCGCCCGGTCCCGTGCTCACGAGGCGTCGGAGAACCGGTCGTAGGCGGTCTGCCAGATCTCGAGGAGCCGGTCGAGGCCCATCGTCTCGAGCTGCGACACGTAGGCGTCCCACTCGTCCTCGATGCCGCCCGAGGTGATCCACTGGGCGCGCTTCTGCTCGACGAGGGCCTTGATGTCGGGTTCGAGCGAGCCGATCTCCTGCAGCTCGTCGACCGAGAAGAACACCGACGGGTAGTTCTGCGGCTCGGCGTACGGGAGGTAGTGCTCCTCGAGGTCCTGCAGCCGCTGCAAGGCGCGCGGCTCGGGCAGCACGACCGTCTCGAAGTGCTCTCGCGTGAGCACGTGCGGGGCACCTGCGCCCGGCGCGACCTCCTGGCGGAGTTCGCCGGCGTTCACGCCGTCGGGCAGCTTCGCCTGCTCGAGCACGCCGTCCTCGTTCTCGACGAGGGTCTCGCCGATCGGACCGAACGAGACCTGCGCGGCCATCACGGGCTCGTAGAGCTCGTCGACCCAGCGCATGGTCGCCGCGGGCACCTCATTGGCGCTCGTGATGGCGAACGCGCTCCGTCCGAAGTCGGCGTAGTTGGACCGGCCGACGAGCTGCCCGTCGACGCCGTCGAGCACGGGCAGCAGTGCGTACTGGTCGGCTCGGTCGGCGCCGACGACCTCCTCGGTCTCCCACCAGACGTAGGAGCCGAGCACGGGCGTCTCGGTCTTGCCCTTCGCGAGGTAGGTCTTGTCGTCCTGGGTGAACGACTCGGGGTCGATGAGCCCCTCCTCGTACCAGTCGTGCAGCGTCGCGATCGCGTCGCGGTAGCGCTCGTCGGCACCGGTGTAGATCACCTCGTCGTCGCGCACGATCCGGTGGTCGGCGTTGTCGGCGATCCCGCCGAGCGCCGCGAAGAGGTCGCCGATGTCGGCGCACCACCAGTTGTTGATGAAGCTGAGCGGGATCTCGTCGGCCTTGCCGTTGCCGTTCGGGTCCTGCGTCTTGAAGGCGACGAGCGCGTCGTGGTACTCCTCGACGGTCGTCGGCATGTCGAGGCCGAGCGCGTCGAGCCACTGCGTGTTGATCGACCAGAAGAACGGCACCGCGGCGAGGCCGAGCTCCTCGGCGTTCGGCAGCGCGTAGATGTGACCGTCGGATGCGGTCACCGCCGCCTTGAGCTCGGGACGGGCCTCGAAGATGGCCTGCACGTTCGGCGCGTACTTCTCGATGAGGCCCTCGAGCGGGATGAGCGTGCCGTCGGTGCCGTATCGGACCAGTTCGTCGTCGGTGAACTTCGAGTTGAAGAACGCGTCGGGCAGGTCGTTCGAGGCCAGCAGCAGGTTGCGCTTCTCGGCGTACACGTCGGGCGCGAGCATGTTCCACTCGATCGCGATGTTGGTGTCCTCCTCCCACTGCTGCACGAGCGACATCTCGTTGTAGTCGGGCGCGAGCGAGGCCTTCTCGCCGGCGATCGTCAGGGTGAGGGCCTTGTCGACGATCGGCAGGCCGGTCTCGTTGAAGCCGTACTCGCTCGACCGGTCGTCGACGGTGGCCTCCTGCGGCCCGCTGCACGCGGCGAGCGCGAGCGCGAGGATGACGCCGGCGGCGGCGGCCGGGGCGATGCGGCGGCGCAGGCCGCCGAGGGGTCGGTTCATGGGGAAGTCCTTTCTCGTGTGCCGCAGCGTTGCGGCCGGAGCGGATGGGAATGCGGGATGGAGGTGGTGCGGGTGGGGGTGGTGCGGGTGATGGGTGATGCGGGGAAGAACGGGTGATGCGGGTGATGCGGGTGGGGGTGGTGCGGGTGATGGGTGATGCGGGGAAGAACGGGTGATGCGGGTGATGCGGGTTGTGGTGATACGGGTTGAGGGTGGATGCCGAGGGGCGGGGGTGGTGGCGTCAGCTCTTGACCGCGCCGATGAGCGCTCCCTGGGTGAAGAAGCGCTGGAGGAACGGGACCATCAGCATGAGCGGGATGGTCGCGAAGACGATGGCGGCGTACTTGAGCAGTTCGGCCAGCCGTTGCGCGGCCTCGTAGCTCTGCAGGTCGCCGCTCATGTTGGCGCTGCCCGAGAGGTCGGACTGCACGAGGATGTTGCGCAGCACGAGCTGCAGCGGGTACAGGTCGGGGTTGTTCAGGTAGATGAGGGCGTCGAAGAAGCCGTTCCAGTTCCACACGAGGTGGATCACGATCATCAGGGCGATGAGCGGCTTCGACAGGGGCAGCGCGACGCGGAAGAAGAACCGGAAGTCGCTCGCGCCATCCATCTGCGCCGCCTCGCGGAGCTCGTCGGGCAGGTTGGATTCGAAGAACGTCCGCGCGACGATGACGTTCCAGACCGCGACCGCGCCGGGCAGGATCATCGCCCCGACGGTGTCGAGCAGCCCGAGGTCGCGCACGACCAGGAAGCGCGGGATGATGCCGCCGTCGAAGAAGAGCGTGACGACGAGCAGGAAGGTGAGCGTGCGACGCCCGGGCAGGTCGCGCCGCGAGAGCACGTACCCGGCCGAGACGACGAGCGCGACGCTCACCGCGGTCGCGAGGCCGGTGTAGACGACCGAGTTCGCGAGGCCGCGCCAGACGGTGGGGTCGGCGAGGAGCCGCGCGTACCCGTCGAACGTGACGTCGACGGGCCAGAACCAGACCTGGCCCTCGTAGACCCGGGCCGGTTCGCTGATCGACGCGATCACGATGAAGTAGAGCGGGTAGATCACGGCGACGAGCGCGAGCCCGAGGATCGCCATGGTCGCGGCACTGAACAGCGGGTCGGCGAGGCGACGGCGCAGGTCGCGGCCGCGGCGGGCGGTGATGGGGCGGTCGAGTTGGGTGGTCATGGGCTCCTACCAGACGCTCGAGGTGCGCGCGCGGCGTGCGACCTGGTTGAAGGTGAGCAGCAGCGCGAGGTTGAGCAGGGAGTTGAACAGGCCGATCGCGGCGGCGTAGCTGAACTGCGCCTGCTGCAGGCCGACCTGGTAGGTGTACGTCTGCACCAGCTGGGATGCCGCCACGTTGAGGTCGGTCTGCATGAGCAGCGCCTTCTCGAACCCGATGTTCAGCAGGTTCCCGACGGCGAGGATGAAGAGCACCGAGATGACCGGCGCGATGCCCGGCAGGTCGATGTGACGGATGCGGCGGAGGCGGCTCGCTCCGTCGACCTTCGCCGCGTCGTGCAGCGCGGGGTCGATGCCGGCGAGCGCGGCGAGGTAGACGACCATGTTGAAGCCGGCCTCCTGCCAGACCGAGCTGGCCACGTAGACCGGGCGGAACCACTCGGCCGAGCCCATGAAGAAGATCGGCTCGCCGCCGAACAGCACGATCGCGTTGTTCACGAGCCCGGCGCGCGGGGAGAGCAGGATGAACAGGATGCCGACCACGACGACCGTCGAGATGAAGGTCGGCGCGTAGAGCACGTTCTGCACGAACCGGCGCGTGCGCCCCTGCGCGAGCTGGTTCACGAGCAGCGCCATGATGATCGGGATCGGGAAGAGGAAGGCGAGATTCACGATCGCGAGCAGCAGCGTGTTCGAGACGATCGTGCCGAACTGGTACGACGAGAAGAACCGCTCGAAGTGCTCGAGGCCGACCCACGGGCTCTGGGTGAAGCCGCCGGCGGGCGTGTAGTCGCGGAAGGCGATCTGGACGCCGTACATCGGCCAGTACTTGAAGACGAGGAAGTACAGCAGCGTCGGCGCGAGTAATACGTATAACTGCCAGTGGCGCAGCACGTTGCGGAGACGCGAGCGATGCCGCGGCCGGCTGCCGGAGTCACCGCCTCGCGCGGTGCGAGGCGAGCGCACGGTGCGGGCAGCGGACGCGCCATCCGGTGCACCCTGCGGTGCGGATGTCGCGTCGGCGTCGGTCGCCGATGCGGTGCGGAGCGCGGTGTCAGCCAACGCGACCTCCTCTCGGGGCCGCGACGGACCCTCGCTCGATCAGGGGGCATTCGATCCGCTCGGGGATCTCGTCGGCGGCATGCCCGCCGAGCAGGAGGTCGACGGCGCGGCGGCCCATCTCGACGAAGGGGAGGCCGAGCGTCGTGAGCCCCGGCCGCAGGAAGGGCGCGAGCGTCTCCTGGTTGTCGAAGCCGACGATCGAGACATCCCGCGGCACCTCGAGCCCGAGGGTCTCGAGCGCCTGGTAGGCGCCCCACGCGGTTCGGTCGTTCGCGCAGAAGATGGCGGTGGGCGGTGACGCGGCGCTCATGAGGGCCAGCGTGTGGTCGAACCCGCCCTGCGGATTGCCGTCGCCCTCGCGCACGAGGCGCCGGTCGTACGCGACCCCGGCGTCACCGAGGGCGGACCGGTAGCCGTCGTGCCGGCCGACCGCCGCCGGGAGTCCGGATGCCAGCGTCTCGATGTTGATCATCGCGATGCGGCGGTGCCCGGCCTCGAGCAGCGCGCGCGTGGCGGCGCGGCCGCCCTCGAACTCGTCGGGCACGACGGCGCGGGCGCGGCCCGCCGCATCCTCGGAGTTCAGGACGACCGTCGGCAGGCCTTCCAGGGCCTCGGGCACCGTGAGCCGGCGATGGTACATCGACGCGTAGACGATGCCGGCGACGCGCTGCGCGAGGAGCGCGTCGATCGCGGCGGCCTCGAGTCGCTCGTCGCCGCCCGTGTTGACCGTGAGCAGGAGCATCCCGTCGTCCCACGCGCGAGCCTGCGCTCCCTCGACGATGCGGCCCGCGAACGGGGAGCTCGCAACCACGTCGCCGACGAACCCGATGAGGCCGGCGGCGCCCTTGCGCAGGGTCTTGGCCGCGGCATTCGGGCGGTAGCCGAGTTCCTCGGCGGCCTCGAGCACGCGCTGGCGCGTGGCCTCGGCGACCCGCGAGCCGCCCGCCTTGTTGAGCACGAGCGACACCGTGGCCTGCGAGACCCCTGCCGCGGCGGCGACCTCGTTCATGGTCGCGATGCGGGCGGGTCGGGGCGTCATGGCTCTCCGTCGAGTCGAGGGTGGTGCGTGGGGGCGGGCGGGTCGGGTCGACGTTGGTTATACGTAACACTAACCCGTGCGCATCACTGTAGCGAGGTCGGACCGGGCGCACAAGTGATTCTTCGTCGGGTCTCCGTGCCCGCCCTGATGCGGCCGCCGCGGGATGGTGCCATGCTCGGGCTGCACGGTGATGGGCGGCGTCCACCACCGGGCGCCCGGAGCACATCATGGACGGTCCGACCCCAGTCGACGGCCGCGTCCCCGCACCATCCGAGGACACGCTCCCTGTGGCGCCCCCGGCAGCTCCGGATGTCGGGCCCGCCGCCGCCGCGGCATCCGACCCGCAGCCCGCGGCGAGCGCCGCCGAGCCGCCCCCGCCCACCCCGACGTCGAAGGTCGTCATCGAGTGGATCGGCGTGCTCCTGCCGTTCACGACCGTGCTCACCGCGCTCGCGTTCTGGTTCGGCTGGACGCTGACGAATGCGCGCAGCCGCTACCTCGGTGTCGATGCGAGCGTGTTCGGGTTCACCCCGACCGACTACATCCTGCGCAGCGCCGACGCGGTCATCGTGCCGGTGATCCTGATCTGCCTCGGCGGGCTCGTGTGGGTGAGCCTCATCGCGGGCGTCAATGTACTGCTCGACCGCCCGGCGATGCGCGGGCCGGTGCGCATCGGCGCGACGATCGCGTTGGCGGTCGCGCTCCTCGGCGTGCTGGTGGCGCTGCGCGCGATGTTCGTCGGGTTCGCGCCGGGCACGCACTACCTCGCCGCGCCGCTCGTGCTCGGCGTCAGCGCCCTCCTCGCCGGCACGTCGGCATCAGTGCTGCGCCGCACCGCGGCGAACCCGCAGCTTCGGCTCGCGCGCCTCTGGGGCCGCGGCGGCGTGGTGTTCACGGCGACGATCGTCGTCGCGAGCCTGTTCTGGGCCTCGACCCTGTATGCCGACGCGCTCGGCCGCGGCCGCGGCAGGGACGTCGAGCAGCAGCTCGACCGGCTGCCATCCGTCGTCGTGTACAGCGCGGTCCCGCTCGGCCTCGAACCGCCCGCCGAGCCGCAGCCCGTCGACGACGGCGGCCGGTACGTGATCCGCTACGACGGGCTCCGGCTGCTGCTGAAGTCCGACGGCTCCTACTTCCTGCTGCCCGACGGATGGCGCAGCGGCGAAGGTCCCGTCATCGTGCTCCGCGACGACGGCGACATCCGACTCGAATTCACGGCTGGAGGTGGATGACATGCATGCCATCCCACGCTTCGCGGCCGCGGCCGGCGCCGCGGCCCTGTTCCTCGCGCTCCTCGGCGGGTGCGCGACGGCTGACCCGGCGGGGTCCGACGGGACATCCGCACCGGAGGCGAACTCGAACCCCGACTCGGGTGACGACACCGAGGGCGAGGGCGAGGACGACACCGAGGAACCCGTCGAGACCAACGAGGTGCGCCTCACGTGGGTCGAGACCGGCGGCGCGTCGAGCGCCACGGTCGAGTTCCCCGACGGCCTGCCCTACTTCGCCTCGTTCCAGGTCGACGTCGACGAGGCCGACACGGCCGTCGTCCAGTCGGTCGCGCTCGACACGTCGGGCGAGTTCAGCGTCGACAACGACGGATGCACCGGCGCGACCGTCACGGCCGACGAGCCGTGCGCGATCACGCTCGTCCTCGACGTCGGCAGCACGGGCACGTACCAGGCGACCATCCGCGTGACGACGGAGGGCGGCTCGGAGGCGAGCATCCCGGTCGTCATCGACGTGGTCGACGAGATCGCGGACGACGAGTCCGGCAGCTGACTGCGCGGATGGCGGCGGCACCGATACCCTCGCCGACACCGACACCGACGCCGACGCCGACGCCGACGCCGACTGACACCCCACCACTACGCTGAGCGGATGACGCCGGCCGCCGCCGCACCGACCCCACCGTCCGAGCGCGCGGCACGCGCGCCCGCGTCATCCGCCACCGCCCGGCCCCTCGCCCCGCTCGCCCGCGGCCCCGTGCTCGCCCTCGCCGCTGTGCTCGCCGCGACGAGCAACGCCTACGGCTACCACCGCGACGAGCTCTACTTCCGCATGCTCGAGCCCGCGTGGGGGTACGTCGACCAGCCGCCGCTCACCCCGCTCATCGCTCGCACGATGGCGTCGATCGTCGACGAGCCGTGGTTCCTGCACGTGCCCGCCGTCCTCGCGGCGGTCGCGGCGGTCTTCGTGGCCGCGCTCATCGCGCGCGAGGCCGGCGGGGAGCGCCGCGCGCAGTCGCTCGCGGCGTGGGCGGCCGCGGCATCCGCGTTCCCGATGGTCTTCGGGCACGTGCTGCTCACGTCGTCGCTCGACCTCGTGGTGTGGCCGCTCGTGTGCCTGTTCGCGATGCGGGCGCTGCTACGCAGCGACGGCCGCTGGTGGCTCGCGGTCGGACTCGTCGCCGGGCTCGCGACGTACAACAAGCTGCTCGTCGCCGTGCTGCTCGTGGGCCTCGCGGCCGGACTCCTCGCGTTCGGGCCGTGGCGGGCGCTGCGGTCGCCGTGGCTGTGGGCCGGTGTCGGCCTCGCCGTCGTGCTCGCGCTGCCGAACGTCGCGTACCAGGTCGCGCACGACTGGCCGCAGTCGGCGATGGGCGCGGCACTCGCCGAGAACGACGGCGGCGAGACGCGCTGGCTCATGTGGCCGATGCTCCTGCTCGTCGCGGGGCCGTTGCTCGTGCCGGTCTGGGTGGCGGGGCTCGTGGGGCTTCTCCGGCGGCCGGCGTGGCGCGACATCCGCCTGCTGATCGGGGCGTTCGTGGTGGTGCTCGTGTTCACGTTCGTGGGCAGCGCGCAGTTCCACTACCCGCTCGGGATGGTGCAGGTGCTGCTCGCGCTCGGCTGCGTGCCGACCGCCGAGTGGATGCGCACGCGCGCCCGCCGCGCGCTCGTCTGGTCGGCGGTCGCCCTGAACGGCGCGATCGCGGCGGTGCTCGCCCTGCCGCTCGTGCCCGCCGAGGTGGTCGGCGCGACGCCCGTCCCCGCGATCAACCAGGTCGCGCGCGACACCGTCGGCTGGCCCGCGTACGTGCGGCAGGTCGCGAAGGTCGCGGCCGACCTGCCCGACGCGCCGATCATCACGGCGAACTACGGCGAGGCCGGCGCGCTCGCCCGATTCGGGCCCGAGCTCGGCGTCTCGGCCGACCGGGTGTTCAGCGGGCAGAACGAGCTGTGGTTCCAAGCGCGGCCGTCGGATGGCTCAGGCGCCGCGGTCTTCGTCGGGTACTCGCCGCAGTTCGTGGGCTCGCTGTTCGAGTCATGCGAGGTGGTCGATCGCCTCGACAACGGGGTCGGCGTCGACAACGAGGAGCAGGGCGCGCCGGTCTCGGTCTGCACCGGCATGGTCGTGCCGTGGAGCGAGGCGTGGGAGCGCTTCGCGCACCTCGACTGAGCCCAGGCGGCCATCTCGAGATGGCACTTGCTGCGGGTGCGCCGACCTCAGCACCCGCAGCAACCGTCGACTCGCGCGCCCGGCGGGGTCGCGACTTGCTCGCGCAGCAGCTCACCGTGCTGATCGACGGCGGACTCGCCTCCGGCGTCCTCGACGCCGACCCGGCCACCCCGCCCACCGTCAAGGCGCCGGCGCGAACGCTGGTCGACGCGGCCTGCCCCGTAGCCTGATCATTCGTTGTTCCGTGGAGCCTCGCCGGCCGGACAGGCAGGCGGGTCGCTCACCTCGACTGAGGCGAGCGACCCGCACGCCGAGCCGGCTCAGCATCGAGCTCCCACGTTCGTCGCAACCGCCAGGCCCGGGCTCCCGCGGAACTGGCAGCTCACCACGCTCGGAGTCGCGAACGCCAGCGAGTCGACGATCGGCTGCACCAGCCCGCGGAACTCCTCGGCGCTGCGCTGCTCGCGGACGTTGGTGATCTCGAGGGTCACGTTGGAATTGCGATGCCGCAGGAACACCAGCCGCACGTCCATGTCGTCGAGGACGACGTGGTGCACCTCCGAGACCCCGTCGCCGGTGATCAGCGGAATCCCCGTGTAGCCGCCGAAGTTGCAGGTGTCGTTCCCCTCCTCGAGGCTGACGTCGATCTGCAGGCCACGGAGGCCGCCGACCGAGACCTTCACCGGCTCGGAGACGATGAGTCCGGGCACCGACTGGTACCAGGCGACGAGTTGCGCCGGGTTCGTTCCGACTCCCTCCTGCCACGTCTCGCTGCAGTCGATCGCGGCCGCATGGATGCCGGTGAAGATGCCGAGGTAGCTGCCGCCGCGCGGCGTCGCCTGGAACTCCTCGTCCTCCTGCAGGAACAGCCAGAAGTTGCCCGGCAGGTCCTCGTAGTTCATCCAGCCCTCGGGCACGCGGTAGGTGATCTGCGGCTCGAAGGTGGAGGTCTGGTACTCGCCCGCCTCGAGCGCACCGAGGCAGGTGCCCCCGTACGGATTGGGACAGTCCGACGTGGTCGACGTCGGCGACTCCGCCCCGACGACCGCGGCCGCCGGTTCGGCGTTGCTTCCGGCGGTCGGGGGCGCGCAGCCGACGAGCAGGATGGCGACGGCGGTGGCCGTGATCGCGGCGGACCCGATCGGCCCGACTCCGGTGATGAGGTGAGGCGACATGGTTCGATGTCCTTTCCCGGTCCGAATGCGTGCTTCGGCATCCGACGCTCCTCACCCGGGTTTCCCTCGGCCTTCCTCCGGTTTCCGTCCGGTATCCGCGCGATTGACGGGTGGATGCCTCGGGCGGATGATCATCGCGTGAGCATCCGCGTGCTCGGTCCGATCGAGGTCGACGGTGGTCAGGAGCTTCGGCCGCGCGACCGGAACGTGCTGGCCGCGCTGGTCGTGCGGCACGGGCGGCCGGTCGCTCCCGCCGAGATCGCCGAGGCCGTGTGGGGCGATGCGCCGCCGGCGTCGTGGCCCAAGCAGGTGCAGATCTGCATGGTCCGCCTCCGCAAGGTGCTCTCGCACGACGCGATCGAGACCGTCGGCGACGACGGATACCGCCTGGTGCCGGAGCGGGTGGAGGTCGACGCCGCCCGGATGGAGGAGCTCGTCGCGCGCGGACGCCAGTTCCTCGCGACCGGCGAGCCCGATCGGGCGGCGACGGCGCTCGGCCGGGCGCTCGCGCTCGTGCGAGGCGAGCCCTACCGGGCGGTCGAGCACTGGGCGCCCGCGGCCGCCGAGGCGGCGCGCCTGACCGAGGTGGTGCGCTCGGCCGAGGACGACCTGCTCGAAGCGCGGCTTTCGCTCGGCCGCCATCGCGAGGTGGTCGGCGATGCGCGCGCGCTCGTGACACAGGATCCGCTGCGCGAGCGCCGCTGGGCCGCCCTCGCGCTCGCGCAGTACCGCTGCGGTCGCCAGGCCGACGCGCTCGACTCGATCCAGCGAGCTCGCGCCCTCCTGCGCGAGCAGCTCGGCATCGATCCGGGCGTGGCACTGCTCGGCCTCGAGCGACGCATCCTCCATCAGGACCCGTCCCTCGACCAGGTCGCGGAACCGCGACCGGTCTCCACCGCGTGCCCGTACAAGGGCCTCGCGCCGCTCGGCCCCGGGGATGCGCTCTTCGGGCGGGACCGCGAGATCGCCGAGCTGCTCGAGCGCAGCCCGGCGACCGGCCTGCTCGTCATCACCGGCGCGTCGGGCTCGGGCAAGTCCTCCCTGCTTCGCGCCGGACTCGTCCCGGCGCTCGAACGGCGAGGCCGCACGTGCCGGGTGGTCGTGCCCGATCCGACCGGATCCATCGAGATCCCGGATGCCACGGGGCCCGCGCCGGTGCTCGCCGTCGACCAGTTCGAGCAGCTGCTGCTCGGCAGCCGCCCGCCCGATGCGCTCGCGGCCCAGCTGTCCGCGCTCGCGGAGGCCGCGACGTCCGCTGGGCTGGTCATCATCGTCGTGCGCGCCGACCAGCTCGCGCTGCTTGGCGTGAACCCCATGCTCGGCCGGCTCGCCGAGGAGAACCTGCACTTCGTGACGGCGCCGACCGGCGCGGCGCTGCGGGAGGCGATCGAGCGGCCCGCGCTCGACGCGGGCCTGCGCGTGGAGCCGGGTCTCGTCGACCTCGTCGTGCGCGACACCGAGGGCGAGCCGGGGGCGCTGCCGATGATGTCGCACGCGCTCGCCGAGACCTGGCATCGGCGCGACGGCAACGTGCTCACGGTCGAGGCGTATCGGGCGTCGGGCGGGATCCAGGGCGCCGTGGCACGGACGGCCGACCGGGTCTACGAGAGCGTTCCCGACGCGCAGCGGCGCGCCATCCGCTCGGTGCTCCTGCGGCTCGTCGTGCCGTCGCCCGAGGGTCCGCCGCTGCGGTCCCGCGTCGCGAACAGCGCGCTGCGGGGCAATCCGGAGTGGGAGGACGTGGTCTCGCGGCTCATCGCAGCGCGGCTCGTGACGGCCGAGGACGGTGCGCTCGAGATCTCGCACGACGCGCTCGTGCGGGCCTGGCCGCGGCTGCAGTCCTGGCTCGAGGAGGATGCCGCGGGGCTCCGGATCCTCCGGCACCTGGCCGCCGCCGCGCAGGGGTGGGAGGGCCTGGGTCGGCCCGAGACGGAGCTCTACCGGGGCGCTCGGCTCGAGGCGGCGCAGGAGTACCTCGAACTCGCGTCGCCCGACCTCACCCCGCTCGAGCGCGAGTTCCTCGACGAGGCGGTCCGGCGATCGGCCTCGGAGCGCGACGCGATCCGGGCGCGCGCCGCCCGGGACGCGCGTCAGAACCGTCGGCTGCGGGTCGCGCTCGCCGCGGCGGCCGCGCTGCTCGTGGCGACCGTCGGCGCCGTCGCGGTCGCCGCCCGGCAGGGTGCCGATGCGCGAGCGCAGGGCGAGCAGGCGACGATCGAGGCGATCGTGAACCGGTCGCTCGCACTGCGCGGCACCGACCGCGACATCGCCGCCCTGCTCGCGGTCGAGGCGCACCGCCGCTGGCCGGGCGACGCTCGGGTCACCTCGGCGCTCCTCGGCACGTTCACGAGCGGGATGGGCTTCCTCGAGACGCGCTACGTCGACGAGGCGCGCAGTCTGCGCGGTGCCGTCATCCCGGCGACGACCCGGGCGCTCGTGCTGCGCGACACGACCAGGCCCGCGATCATCGACCTCGACACGGGCCGTGAGCTGGCCTCGATCGACCTGCCGGGCGGGTCCGAGCCGGTGGGCGGCGCCGACGTCGCCGTGAGCGAGGACGGCACGCGAGCGGCGGTGCTCCTGGACCTGCCCGCCGACGACTGCGCCGAGGGCACCATCACGCCCGCCGGGACGTGCGGTGCCTATGTGGTCGTCGACCTCGCGAACGGCACCGCCTCGGCCGCTCCCGTCGTGACGCCCGACGGCCCGGGTGGCATCGCGATCTCGCCTGACGGGCAGCGGGTGGCCGTGATCGGGCGCGGCAGCGGCGTCGTGTCGACCCACGACCTCGCCGCGCCGGGCACGCTCGCCGTCGTTCCCGGCCTGCCGTCCGCGACTGCCGCCGAGGGGTGGTGGGGCATCACGGCGGTGACGTTCGGACCGGACGGGTTGGTCTATGCGGGATCCCCCGCGGGCCCGGTACGCGCCATCCGCCCGGAGACGGGTGAGGTGACGGCCACGTTCGATGCGCCGGCCGGCTCCTCCGAGCGGCACGTGGCGGCCGGCTCCGACGGCACGCTCATCGCGGTCGGCACGACGGGGCTCGTCGCGTTCGACACCGCCACCGGGGCGATGCGCTGGACCGCCGCCATGCACGGCAGCGGTCCCGATCCCTGCCCGTGGTTCGCCGCATCCGTCGCGACCGAGCGCCTCTACTGCGGCAGCGCCTACGGCGAGATCGAGGAACGCGACCGCCGCACCGGCCTGCCGACGGGCCGCATCCTCGACACGCAACTCGGCGCCGTGGGCGATCTCTCCCTCAGCGCCGACGGCTCCGAGCTCGTGGCGTTCGGCCGGGAGCGGCCGGCGATCATGCGGTGGCGGCTCGACGGCAGTGGGCCCGTGAGCACGAGGATCGCCGACGGCTACGCGGCGCTGGACCGGTTCGGCTACGACGACGACACGCTGCTCGTGGCGCGACGGGCGCCCGGGGCGACGCAGTCGGCCGACTTCACCGACTTCGCGCTCTGGGACGTGGCGGCGGATCGGCTGGCCGACGATATCCGGCCCGACCTCGACGAGGGCATCGAGGGTCTCGGATGGGCCGGGCGAAACCTGCTCGTCGGCATGGATGTCTCGCAGCTGCAGTTCAGCTGGTACGACACCAGCGGGCGGTCGCTGGTCGACGGCCCGTCGATCGGCGTCGAGTGCGACCACCTGTGGCCGTCGGCGGGCGGGACGCGCGCGTACTGCGGCGGCCTGGACGGCGAAGTCTGGACGATCGACACGGCCGCGCGCACCAAGGTCGAGCCGATGCTCCAGGTCGACGGGCCGATCACGTCGGTGTCGGCGACGCGGGGCGGCGAACGCGTGGTCGTCACGTCGCGCGGCGACTCCGGGATGGAGACGGTCGTCCTCGATCCGAGCGGGCGCGTGCTCGCCGGGCCGCTCACCGACGGCACCGAGCTCACCAGCGTCAGCCTCGACGGCACGCTCGTCGGCACGAACGCCGGCGCCATCACGCGCTACGACCTCGACACGCTCGAGCCGCTCGGCGAACTCCCCGGCGCGCGCGGCGAGGTCAACAGCCTGCAGTTCAGCGACGACGGGCGCCTGCTGCTCGCCACCTCGAACGACCAGACCGCCTCGCTCTACGACGTTGCGACCGGCACCCGCCTGGGCGACCCGATCACGACGAGCGCGCCGCTCATCTACCCCGCCTTCCTGCGACCGGATGGCGCGGCGCTCGCCGTCACGGATGCCGCGGGCGTGGTGCTGTGGGACCTCGACCCCGACCATCTCGCCGCCGCGGCCTGTCGGGTCGCCGGGCGGGACCTCACGCAGAGCGAGTGGGCGACGTTCCTGGCGGGAGTCGGCGAGTATCGGAGCACGTGCGGGGCCGACACGGGCGAGGGGTGAGCGGGCGGCGACGGCGTCGGGGCCCGGCGTTCAGGATGCCGGCTCGACGACATCCACCGGCGCCGGCGCCACTCGACGGCGCTCGCTCGCGAACACCACGAGACCGGATGCCGCGCCCGATGCGGCGCCCAGCGCCACCGCCTCGGCACCGCCGTCGAGCCCGCCCATGAGCACGACGGCGGGGGCTGCGATCGCCAGTACGGTCAGGATCCCGGCCCCGATCGCGCGGAGCACTCGTGGCGAGCTCCATTCGTCGACGAGCAGGACGAGGAGTACTGCCCACGCCGTCGTGAGCGCGACGGGCAGTGCCTCGACGACGGCGACCAGGGCGATGCCGATGCCCGATCGCTCGATGGAGACGCTGTCGAAGAGGTCGAACTGGCGGACGACCGAGCCCATTGCGGCGGGGATGCCCGCGGCGAAGGCCGCGATCGCGACGATGGCGGCGAGCGGCAGACGCGGGCCCCAGCGCACTGCGGCAGCGCCATCCGTGCCCGTGCCCGCGCCCCCATCCGTGCCCGCTCGCCGATCCGCGCCCGCGCCCGAGCCGATCACCCGCAGCGAGCGCCGACGCAACGACACCGCCACGACGAGGGCCGCGAACACGGCGCCGGCCGCGACGAGCGCGCCCGTCCCCGTCATGGAGGCGCTGACGAGTCCGATGCCGATCGACGGTGCGACGAACTCGACCAGGCGGACCACGCCCCAGATGATCGCCGCGGTGATCGCCGCGAGGACCGGGTGCGGCAGGCGCCCCCGCGCCATCCGGTACACCGCGAACGCGATGAGCCCGGCGACGAGGAGCACGGCCGGACCGATGATCGCGAAGGTCAAGAATACGTACTCGGCACCCGTGCGCCCGCTCATCATGAGGAACGAGGGCACGGCGAGCCCGCCGACGGTCGCGCCGCCGACGACGACCGCCGCCAGGACGGGCTCACGTCGGTCGCGGGCGCTCGGAGCCGGTCGCATGTGCGGTCCTTTCCTCCGCCATCATCGCTGGGGCGGTACGTCGAGCGCGATCCGCGGTGACCGCGCCATCCCGACCGTACGCGCACTCAGGCGGGCCGTGGGGGGCGCTGGCGTGATCTGTGGAATCCGCGTGGTTCGGCATCGCATCGCGCGCCGGAAGGACGGCGCCCAACGCGGCGGGCATGGGTCCAACGCCTCTGTGCCCGCCGTCCGCTCGCTGATGTCCTCATTGGAGAACCACTCCGAGGGAGGAGATTCCATGAGGCCGAGACTCGTGAGGACCGCGGCGGTCACCGCGGCGCTGGCGTTCGGGGGCGCGTTCGCGGTCGGGAACACGGAGGCGGCGTTGGCGGCACCCCCGCCGACGTCGGTGTTCGTGGATGCGCGGATCGATGGGGTGGGCACCCGCATCACCCTCAACGCGCAGCGGCAGGTCGTGATCACCGCCACGGGAACGGCCGCGTCCAACCCGTTCGAGCCCTACTACGGCCCCGACGGGTCGAGCGACGAACCGCAGTTCGACTTCCTCGCGCCGTATGAGACGCCCTACTCCCTCGTCGCCCGCGTCGGAGACGGCTCGTGGGTGGCCGTCGGCTCCGGCCCCACCACCGTGACGGGCAAGGGCAAGCTCCAGCTCGCCTTCAACGATGTCGTCGGCGACTACGCCGACAACGTCGGCGGCTTCACGGCGACGATCGAGATCACGTCGGCGCGCTGAGTCCGCCGGCGGCGCCAGGTGGTCGACCGCCCCGTGTGCTGGTCGGTCAGAACAGTCGCCGCTGCGCCACCACCTCGGCGCCCTCGAGCTCGAGCAGCCGCCGCTTGCGGTCGAGCCCGCCCGCATACCCGGTGAGCGACCCGTCGGCGCCGACCACCCGGTGGCACGGCACCACGATGCTCAGCGGGTTGCGCCCGACCGCGCCGCCGACGCGCCGCGCGAGGTTCCGGTCGCCGAGCCGCAGGGCGAGCTCCCCGTAGGTTGTGGTCTCGCCGTACGGGATGTCGCGCAGCATCCGCCACACCGCCTGCTGGAAGTCGTCGCCGGTCGGTGCAAGGGGCAGGTCGAAGCGGATGCGACGCTCCGCGAGGTACTCGTCGAGCTCGACGCCGAGCCGGCTGATGACCGGGTCGGCGTTCGCGTCGACGGCGGCGCCGAGCGAGTCGGGGGCGGGCGGATGCCAGTGACCCGGGAAGTAGACGCCCGCGAGCCCGCCGTCGTCGGCGGCGACGAGGAGGTCGCCGAGACCGGTCGGCAGCGTGGCGTGGCGGCGGGTCATGCGTCGATTCTCGCGCGGCATCCGCTCGCGGGGCGCGCGGGAATCGGACGTCGCCGGGACCCGAATTGGGGGTGCGGTCCGGATGCCACCGCCCTCGCTGCCTTCAGACCCATGTACACAAATATGTACAGATCGCTATCATGAGGACATGGAAGACGCAGCTCGCCGCCTCACCGCGCCGGCCGTGGTGCCGGTCGCGGAGGCGCGCGCCGGGCTCTCGAGCATCCTCCGCGACTTCCGGGCCCGCGGGAAGGACGCGGGCACCGTCGTGATCGGATCGCATCGCCGCCCCGAGGCCGTCCTGCTCCCCTACGAGGCCTTCACCTCGCTCTCATCCGCAGATGCCGGCGCACACGCGTCGACGCTCGAGCTCCTCCGCCGACGCAAGCCGCTCATCGAGCGCCTGGCGCGGGCCAACCGCATCCGCTCGGTCTTCGTGTTCGGTTCCGTAGGGCGCGGCGAGGAGACCGCTGAGAGCGATGTCGACCTGCTGGTCGACCCCGAACCTGACGCGTCCCTGTTCGACCTCGCACAGTTCGAGCTCGACCTCGAGGCGCTGCTCGACCGCCCCGTCGATGTGGTCTCACGTCGTTCGCTCGACCCCGAGCGCGATCGCGCCGTGCTGCACGAGGCCGTCGAGCTGTGAGGCCGTCAGACCGGGTCGACCGCTGGCTCGACGACCTGGCTTCCAGCTTGGACACGGCGGCCGCACTCGTCGCGCGTGGGCGCGCCGCGTTCGACGGCGACCCGGCGATCCCGCTCGCGTTCGAGGCGCTGTCGAACCGCGTCGGCGACCTGGCGAAGCGGCTCGTCGCCGCCGATCCCTCACGCTTCCGCGACCCGATCTGGTCGCAGGCCGCGCGCAACCGCGATTGCGTGGTGCACCATTACGACCGCGTCGACAGCGACGCCCTCTGGCAGACGGTCGCGCGCAGCTTCCCCGAGCTCCGCGCGGTGCTCGACCGCGTTCGCGGCTGATCAGGCCTACCCCACGAACGTCTTGGACGCCTTCGCCGCGATCCGATCCGGCTCCTTCGCCGTCAGCCACCCGTCGAACGCGCGCGGCTGACCCCTCGCGTCGGGAGCATCCGGTTCGGCGTGCCGTCGTCGAGCCCGCGTTCCCCGAGGGACCAAGTCCCCGGCCGCCTGGCCCGCCGCACCGCAGACTGGCTGCCGTGCGCCCCGCCGGCAATCGGCCGCGCACCGCGAGAGCCTGAGGAGGAACATCATGCGTGCAGCCGTCGTGACGGCGTTCGACCAGCCGGTCGCCCTCGAGGACCGAGCGGTCCCTGAGCCGGGGCCCGGCCAGGTGCTCGTCCGCCTCGAGGCGTGCGGGCTCTGCCACACCGACATCCACGCCATGCGCGGCGACTGGCCGGTCAAGCCCGGCCTGCCGTTCGTGCCCGGGCACGAGGGCGTCGGCATCGTCGAGAAGCTCGGCGACGGCGTGACGTCCCGGTCGGTCGGCGAGCGCGTCGCGATGCCGTGGCTCGGGCACGCGTGCGGCGAGTGCCGGTTCTGCGTCTCGGGCCGCGAGAACCTGTGCGAGCAGCAGCAGAACACGGGGTACTCGATCGACGGCGGCTACGCCGAGTACCTGGTCGCCGATGCGAAGTTCGCCTCGCCGGTGCCCGAGGGCATCTCGGCGCTGGATGCCGCACCGCTCACGTGCGCCGGCGTGACGACGTATGCGGCCGTGAAGAACGCGCACGTGGTGCCCGGCGAGCGGGTCGCCGTGTGGGGCGTCGGCGGGCTCGGCCACCTCGCGGTGCAGTACGCCCGACTGGTCGGTGCCGAGGTGATCGGGGTCGACATCACGCAGGAGAAGCTCGACCTCGCGCGCGAGCTCGGGGCCGACCACGTGGTCGACGCCTCGGCTGGCGACCCGGTCGCGGCGATCGCCGAACTCGGCGGGGCGGATGTCGCGATCGTGCTCGCCGTCGCACCCCAGGTCTTCGACCAGGCGTTCACGTCGCTGAACCGCGGCGGCCGGATGGTGCTCGTCTCGCTGCCCGCCGAGGGCACCCTCACCGTGCCCGTGTTCGACACCGTGCTGAAGGGCACCACGCAGAAGGGGCGGATGTCGCGACATCCGCACCTCCTGCATGCTCACGACGACGGCTACGGCGCCCCCGGGAGGGACTCGCACGCGATCATGTCGTTGTCCATGTCGAGCTGGGCGACGTCGCCGTAGTACGGGTAGTAGTAGTTGAACCAGCTCTGCGCCTGCGACCAGGTCGCAAAGTCGCTGCAGTTTTTCGTGTTGCCCGGGTTGGATGGAGTCGGAGTCGGAGTGGGCGCTGGCGCCGACGCACACTCGGTCAGGCTGGCGACCGCCGACGAAAGGGAACCGGTGCCACCGAGGAGCACGACGGTGTCAGGGGCGAACGCGAGGATCTGGTCGCGCACGACCTTGGGCACGCAGCCCTGCTGCACGATGAACATCGGAGCCCCGAGCGAGCCGGCAAGCGCACCGCCGGCGAGTGCGTCGGGGAAGTTCGTCCCATTGGCGAGGAACACTGTGGACGCGCTGGAGAAGCCTGCGCCGTTCACGAGCACGCTCGTCGCATAGCGGTCGCTGCCGCCGTGCCGCGTCACCTCGGCGAACGCCGATTGCAGCGAGTTCTCGATCCCGGAGCTCACGGCACCGGTGCCGCCCGCGATCCGCACGGTCGACGCGCCGATGTTCGTGAGTGTCGTGCGCGTTGCGAGGTCGAGGCTCGATGCGCCGCCCGGGACGAGAACGACGCCGCCGCCGTACGCGCCCGAGACGGCGGCCGCGGAGAGCGCATCGGGGAAATTGCGACCGTCGGCAACGAAGGCGACGTCGCTGGTCAACCCGGCATCCTCGGCGATCAGCCGGCCGGTCGCATAGCGGTCTGGGCCGGCGAGGCGCTCGACGGGGGCGACGGAGGCGAGCTTCGACTCGACCGCGGCGGACACCACGCCGGTCCCACCCGCGATGACGATCGCGTCTGGGGCCAGGCGGAGAATCTCCTGCCACACGACATCAGGCACCGCAGTCGGCTGGACGAGCAGAAGTGGGACGCCGCGCGCTCCTGCGGCCGCGGACGCCGAGAGCGCGTCGGGATAGTTGGTCCCGGTTGCGATGTACAGCGCGTCCACGCCCGGGTTGAACCGCGCGGAGATCTGCACCGCGGTGGCATAGCGGTCCAGCCCAGCGAGCCGGTGCGTCCCAGCAGGCAGGGCGTTCACTCCGCCACCCGCGTCGGGCGTCGAGGCCGTGTCGGTCCGAACCGGCGGGACGACGACCTCGAACGCGCCGCAGTTCTGCTGGATGAGGGAGGCAAGAGCCGCCTGCTCGGCGACGTCGATCGTCAGGTTCCAGCGGTACTTGACCGTGATCCAGTCCGACGCGTACCGGCAGAGCGAAGGGGTGAACGAGGGCACCCACTGCGCCGGGTCGTACGCGCTCTTCGCACTGTTCTGCGCGGCCGTGACCATAGTCAGCGTCGCATCGATCTCGAGATCGTTGGCGTAGTCGGCGCGCTGCTGGTCGGTCCACGCATATGCACCGGAGATCCACGCCTCCTTGAGTGCGACGAGGTGGTCCATCTCGAGGGTCGCGGGATCGGTCTGCGTGACGCCGTCGTACCACGAGAACCACTCCCCTGCGGTGATGTCGCATCCCGCCGCAATCGTCACGGGAATGAGTGACTCGAGTTGCAGCACTTCGCGGCGCGTGTTGCAGCCGTCGCCGTCGACGTCGATGCCCTCGGCGAACCGATCACGGTCGTAGGGCACGCTCGAATCGACGGCCACCGTGAGCTCGTCGAGCAGCACGGCCGGAGCGACCGATGTTCCCGGCTGAGGGGCGGCGGTGGCGGTGGATACGGGCAGCAGGACCGCGGCCGCGGTGATTGTGACGGCAGACGCGATGGCCGTGAAGGTGCGGGTCACGAGCGAAGTACTCCTTGTTCGGGTCGCACTCAAGGTAACCGCTTGCTCGGCCCGGGGCCCAGCGACTCGGGGCTGGCTCCCCCGAACTGGGGGAAGCATGAGCAAGACGAGAAACGTGGGCAAGAAGGTGGTACGCGCCAAGTCGACGCCGTTGTATCCGATCGCGTCCGGACCGTACCCCGTTGCCGGTCGCCGAGGTGCGCGCGGAGCTCTCGCGCATCCTCCGCTCCTTCCGAGCGCGCGGAGCCGACGCGCGCACCGCGCTCACCCGGCGAACTTCTTGAACGCCTTCTCCCCGATCCGATCCAGCTCCTTCGCCGTCAGCCGCCCGTCGAACGCGCGCGCCTCCTTCGCGATCGCGGCGACGAGGTCGCGCCGCCCGCGCGTCGCGATCTCGCGCCACTGCGGGTCGACCGGCACGGGCCCCTTGCCGGGCACCCAGATGACGCCGGGCGCGTCGTTGATGATGCCGAACAGGATCAGCACCCAGTACACGAACTTGTCGTCGATGCGGAACCGCTCGTTCCTCTCGATGCGGTCGAAGATCGCGCGCAGGTTCGGCATGACCCCGATGCGGTCGGTCGCCGGGTCGGCGCTGGCCGTGTTGAGGCCCGACGAGAGCCACACCCGCACGGTCGCAGGGTCGAACGGATGCCCCTTCCGCGCCTTCCGCCAGCTCTGCAGCAGCACGGCCGCGCCGGTCACGATCGGGCTCGCACCCGACGTGCCGCCGAATCCGCCGGTGTACGCCGTGGTCGAGGTGCCGGTCCATCCGTCGCCCGTGGTGTCGACGCTCTGGCCCCACGCGTAGCAGTCGACGCGGCTGCCGTGGTTCGAGAAGTCGAGCCGCGAGTGCGGAGCGGCGGATGTCGCGGCGCCCACCATGATCGCCCCGGAGTCGCGGTAGTCGGGGTCGCCGACCTTCAGCAGGTGCCGGCCGTTGGCGTCGGTCCAATCGTCGAGGTCGTTGCCGCCGTTGCCGGCCGCCTCGACCACGACGATGCCGGAGTCGACGGCATTGCGGATGGCGTCGAACACCGCCTGCTCGACCTCGACAGGTAGGTACGACGTCGACGAGCCGGCCGCGGTGGTCTGCGCCTCGAGCAGCAGCACGTCGCCGGGCGACATCGCGTCGGCCGCCGAGATGATGGCCGCCGCGGTGCTGTACGTCGTCGACGTGCGGTACTGCGAGACGACCCGAGCGGATGCCGCGGGCGCGATGCCCACGCCGCCCTTCGTGTTGTCGACCGCGACGACCTCGCCGAGCACGGCCGTGCCGTGCCCGTGGTACGCCTGGCTCACGCCCGAGATGATCGTGATGCCGGCCGCCGCGAGATCCTCGTGGTTCAGCGTCCACCCCTGCTCGAGGTCGACGAACCCGATGCCCGTGCCATCCGTCATGCCCCACGCCCACCGCGCGTCGATGCCATCGGGCGCGGCCTCCAGGTACCCCTGGTTCCCGCTGCGCGGGTCGTTGCTCGCATCGACGGGCGGCGGCCCCGGCGGCGGCGTCGGCCCGCCCTCGACGTAGGCGGTCTCGACGTCGTCGCGCGCGTTCAGCTCCTTCGCAAGCCGGGCAGCGGATGCCTCGTCGGGCACCGTGATCGCCGCATACCCGTCGAACGCGGCGCGCCGGCCCGACCCGGTCCGCTCGCGCGCGTCGCGCCCGACCAGCGGCTCGAGGTACGCCTCGCCGGCCACCCGATCCTGGTACTCAGCGATCACATCGCCGAGGTAGGCGACGGCGTCGACGAGATCGCGGCCGACGTCGTCCTCCTGCTCCCCCGCCCGCCGCTCACCCGGACGCTCCTTCAGCGCCCGCTCGCGCCGCGCCGCGTCGGTGACCTTGACGACCACCCGCCGCTGCACCTCCGGCGCCTCGACCGGCTTCGGCTCTTTGCCGTCGATCATGCCCATGACCCGCTCCCCTCAGTTCGGATGGCGGTCGTGCGCGCACGTGCGCTGGGCGCCGCGCGCGGGCGGCCGTCCACTGTCGATGGTTCTGGGGGGAGCATGCGCCGCGGTGGGCGCGGATGCATCGGGGCTGGCCCGGAGCCGGCGCGAGCTGGCGAATGTCGCAGCTGACTCGCGCGACGACGATGGCCGCTCGGATGGGCATAAGTCAGAACGGACTTCCTCGCTATAAGTCATATTGGCAAAGAGCGTTTCTACTTATGGAGGATGCGGATGCGAGCCATCACCCCGAGTGACGCATTCGACTTGATCACCTCGACCGGACTTTCCGTCGAAGTGATGAGCTCAGACAGCATGTCCGTCGCGGGGCGGCATGCCCGGCTGTACGTGCGGCAGACTCCGCCCTCCCCCGCGTCCGTCCGTGCCGATGATCGCCATGAGGGGCTCCGCCTCTACGTGGTTCCGCAACTCACCGACAGCCTGCGGAGGCTGCCCGCGGAGGACGAGCGAATCGCGATCGCGGCGGTCCGCGACGGACTCCTCGTGCTGGGAGGGAAGGAGTACCACGCTCCGAGCGAGGCCTCCGACGTCTCGTCGAGCGCGCCCCTCCGCCGCGTCCCCTGGGGGCGCTAGGCGATCCTGCGCGCGCGCTGGGACGCACGCACCTCGCACCCAGAGCCAGCTCGCGACCGAATCGGGCGTGACGCAGGCGGCCGTCTCGCAATCACTCCGGCATCTCGGCGCCCCCGTCATCCGGAGTTCGGCGGGCTGGCGCGCACGTGATGTGCGCGCCGTGAGCGAGGCCTTCCTCGCGCAGTACCCCGGGCCGCGCGGCATCACGACGAATTGGTACTCGCTGGACCCGGTGATCACCCAGGCGAATGAGATCGCACGAGGTGTCGACGACGCGAGGGTGCTCGTCTCCGGCGACGCCGGCGCCGGCGCCGGCGCCGACCTCATTGCGCCATGGCGTAAGCCCACCCGCGCCATCGTCTACGGCCGAACCGGCCTCGATCTCACGGCGAACGGCTTCGCCGAATCCGACCCCGAGCGCGCGACGCTCGAGTACACCGTCCCCGCCGACCCCACTATCTGGGCAACCGCCACGGCGTTCGCGTTAAGCGCCAGCCCGCGAACCGTCGATCCGCTCATCTGCGCGCACGACGTGAGGCGGATTGGCGGCCCCGACGCGGACGACGCGGTCGAGCACCTCCTCGAATCGATCGAGCGGGACTGGGCCGCCGCGTGATCCGTCGCACCATCGAGACCGTCGCGACCACCCGCGCAGACGACCTTGCGTTCCGTGCGCCGGCAGACGTCTCCGCGGCGACCGCAGGGAAGGAAGTCTGGGTCGTCGGCGGTCAAATGGCCGGTCTAGGGATGGCGCGGACGCCGCCGACTTCGTCGGGTACCGCCCCGAGTCCGTCGCGACGCTGTTCGAGGCATGCGAGGTGCACAGCCGGCTCAACAACGGGGCTGGCGTGGAGAACGAGACCAGGGCCTGCCCATCACGGTATGCGCGCGGTCGTGTCGTGGTATGACGCGTTGGGGCGCTTCGCGCACCTCGACTGAGGAACCGCCGCGGGCCGAGTCGCGGCGTCCGCCGCATACTCACGTGTGATCCGACAAACGGGTAACCTGGCGGGCACTCTGAGCGGGCCGCGGCGCCTCGGGCAAGTTTGCGGGCTCCTCCGGGAGCGCCGAAGTCGGACACCGCGCAGGTTTTGGTGCTCGCTCACAACGGCGCCTGGGCGGGCGATTGCGGGCATACGTCCGTCGCTTGGGGCGCACGCGCCGACCGATTGAGCTAAGGTCGCGCGGCTGGCACTGTTAGGCCGACGCTTTGAGGTTGACCACGTCCGCGTGGCCGAGGACCCCCGAGTCGATCAGCCGTGTGGTTAGGACGCGCGTAAGTGCCGGCGGAACCGCATTCCCGATGATCACCGACAGCTCGGTGCGCGTGACGGCGGCCTCGAACTGGAAGTAGTCCGGAAAGCCCTGAATTCTTGCCGCTTCGTGGGGAGTGATCGTTCGAGGCTGAGAGGGGTGCCCGTACCGCCCCTGACCCATGCTCCCGAAGCCGCTCGTGATGGTTTGGGCGGGCAGCTTCCATGACAGGCGGCCATACATCGACACGTAGGAGTGATCGCCGCGGTGGCACTTGGGGCGAAGGTGGTTGGGTAGGTTCAGCTCATCATTGTCGATGAGCCATTGGATCCGCCGCTGGTTCTCAGGACTCATCCTCGACGGTTGGTCAACCCACCGATCAGAGCTGACCTGTTCAAGATCGCCGATAGCCCAACGGAGGTCGCGCATCGGCTGAGGAAGGAACTCGATGAGCTCTGCCGCTGAGACACCGGCGGAAAGCGCATCCGCTCGCACCGCGAGTAGGATGTGACGACGACGCGTCTGGGGGATTCCGAGCTGTACTAGTTCGATCCGGCTCGTGGCGACCTGGTACCCGATCTGCTCAAGATGAGCCCTCGTTCTGGCGACGACATGCTGCGAATCGTGCACGACCGCGGGCACATTCTCAATCACCATGACGCGCGGACGCAGCACCTCGGCCGCGCGAGCCATCCGTAGGTACAGTCGGTTCTTCGGGTCGTCGCGCCGGGTGTGGTTGTTGAGGTCGGAGTGACCCTGGCAGGGCGGGCCACCGATCAGCAGATCGATGTCGCCGACCTGATCGACGACTCCGATCTCCGTGATCGTTCGTTCTTCACCAAGAGCCCCATCGAAGTACGCCTCAACCGTTGCAGCCTGAACGTTCGCCTCGGGGAAGTTCGCTCTGAAGACCTGGACTGGTGCCAGTTCGAAGTCAATCGCAAGTGGGATGTCGAGAGCGAGACCTCGTTCTTGCGCCGCTTGAGCCACACCGAGTGTCAGTCCGCCGCAGCCAGCAAAAAGATCGACGACAGTGAGCCGGCGGGACCCAAGCTCGAAGCTCGGGCGGCGTCGCTCGCGAAGGGGGTTCGCTCTTGTCATCTGGGCCCTTCAGTAAGGGAACCTTGCTGGTCCGATCCAGGTGCCAGCCTAATCAAGACGCGACAGCGTTCCGCGGATCGCATCATAGAGACGGGCGCCATCCCCGACTGCGCATCATCCTGCCGGCGCCCACTGACATCGGGCGAGGCCCTGACCGGAACGACTCGCCTGCGGCGGCGTGTCGATGTACGCCACTAGATACGGCGATACGATCGCGACTACCTAGTTCGACGGTAAGGAAGATCAAAGAATGGCGCTTGAGGTAAACGGGCACATTGGGCGCATGCACCGTTACCAACCCTTCGACGCCGATAGCGCGGACCTAGTGTTCGAGCGCCAAACCGACCACAACCAGCCGACATTCCGCGTGAGCACGCGCGACTTCCTGCTCGCCGTGGTCGAACTGCCGGAGACCCGCACGATCGTGCTGACCGGAGACGCCGGGCACGGAAAGACGAGCCTTTGCGCAAGCCTCTTGGAGGATCTTGGCGCGAGCAAGACCGCCGCCGCCGCTGCGGTCGAGCGGGCTGGTAAGGATGCCCAGGAAGCTGTCGGTTCGACGAAGGCCGGGCGACCGATATACATGCTGAAGGACCTCAGCGACTTCGACGCCCGCGTCGGCGCCCAGTATTTGATCGACCTATTGAGCCCTCCCCAGGGCGGGGTCGCGGTCATTTGTGCGAACGAGGGCCAGCTGCGCAGATGTGTATCCGAGGACAGATCCGGACGAGCTCAGGTCATGGTGGAGACACTCGCCGCGGGAATCGAGTTCGGATCGGTCGCCAGCGCCGACGGCGCGGTCGTGGTCGTCAACCTCAACTACCAATCTGTCGCGCCGGATCGTGAGGGCGAGGGACTGGTCGACTGGGCGACCCGAAACTGGGCTGTCGATAAGCGGTCGTGGCAGATCTGCAAGCGTTGCGATGCGCGATCTGTCTGCCCCATCCTTGCCAACCACGAAGCGCTTTCTGACAGCGCCCGCGGGCCATCTCGCCGGCGCGCGATCCGCGAGGTGTTTAGTGCTGCGGAGCGCACAGGTTCCGTGATCACAGCGCGGCAGGCACTTTCTACCCTCGCGTACGCGATCACGGGCGGGCTTACGTGCGAGGATGTCCACGACAACTACCAGACATCGCCCCTGGACAGATCGTGGCAATACCCATACCAATATCACCAGGCGCTGTTCGGGGATCGACTTTCGGCTCAGCAACGCCAGCAGGTGCCCGCGATATCGGCGCTGCGGAGGCTTGACCCAGGTCGGGTATCTCGCCGGCAGGTCGATGACGCACTGGAGCCCGAGGCTGCAAGTGTCGATTTCCTCCCACCGACGCCCGCCACCGACGGCCATCGCATCCGGACCGCACAGGATGCTCAACGAGAAGCGGCCGCTTTGCGCGGTCTCTATGGCTTCCTACGACGCGCTGACTTCTTCAACAATTCGGGATCGGATCGCTTCTCTCGGCTGGGGTTGAGCGCTGGCGACGCCTTCGTCAAGGTCGTGCCCAACACGCCTGACCTCGGCAAGACGGAAGTCCGTGACGTCGTACTCAAGGGACTCGAGGCTGTCCAGGGGATACATCGAGTTGGCAGCAATCCCGACTTCCTGGTGTTGGACCCAGCGTTCTTCTCGCACCGCACGAGAGCGGCTGTTGTCTCGCGAAGCGTGACTAGCCGAAATGTACAGGTGGTCGACCAGGTGAGTCACTGGATGAGCGAGGCAAGACCTGGGGCGCCCGCTCCGGCGCTCCACGAGGCAGTTGAGTGGCTGAATCGGGCGATCTTCGTCCGTATTCCGGGTGCCCCCGGTCGGGATCCGGTGGCGGTCGAAGTCGATCTTCTGCGCTTCGAGTTGTTGACCCGGTGGGCGGCCGGCCTGCGAAGCGGAACGCAGCACGAGGCGGAAATCCGAGGGCTGACGAGCACGCTCGCCGCGCTGGCGGACGCAGCCAGCGATCTGGAGGTAATCCAGGTCCTTGTCGGCGCAGTTCCACGCAAGCTCATGATTGACGTGGGCGACCAGATCAGGTCGGTGCATGCCTAATGGCTGACCGGTCAAAAGCCGAAGTTGTGCTCGACCTCTTCGGTGTGAACCTTGAACAACAAGGGCGCGGGTTCTATGTATCGCTCGAGATGCTTGCGATCGCTCGCGGTGTGTACGAAGTGGCGCCAACGGCACTCCTCGATGCGGATGCCGGTGTGGTGACGTACCTCCGGTCGTCACACGACTTCGCGCGACGGATCGCGGTCAACGCCGGGATCGACGCAGAAACGCTGACAGCAGCGATCGACGACGAAGAGACCTTCGCGACCCTACAAGCTCTGGCTTCATCGCTCCTCGTGCAGATCCCTGGCCGGCGGACATCTCCCAACTGGTACAACACGCATCTATACCCGTTCGTCGGTGAACTCATCCACTACGACGCGGCCGAGCGGTGGAAGGCAGGTCTACCCCGTGGCACGAAGATGCCGCACATCGAGCGCTACGTCTTCCGCGACGGCGGGGCCTGGGCGTATCGGGTCCTGCGAACAGACGCAGATATCGCTAGGCGAGCCCAAACCAGTGAGGGTCTGCTGGAACTGGTGCGGGACAGCGATTCGCCACTCGGTGAGATCTTTCACTCACTCCGGAACCACGACTACGCGAAGGACGAGGTGCCCTACGAGGACAAGTCCGAGTCGGAGATCAAGACCTTCGAGGACCTCAGCCCATGGCCGGAGCATCTGAGACGAGGAGCGCACTTCATCGTCTCGCGCACGGCTGTGCCTCGTTCCAAGCGCATCGAGAGCCTCATGCACTGGACTCCCTATTGCCTAGCGCGTCACCAGTTGCATCTTGCTCGGGTCTCGCTTGGAAGGCCGCTTGAGACGGTTTTCGCTGATTTCGTAAAGGACCCGACGCCGCTTCGACGGCTGTCTCAGAGTGCGCTCGACGCATTCCGAAAGGACATCGTGAACGCGATTATCGCGCGTGCGACGGCTCTGCACGACGCCGCACTTAACGAAGAGAATGAAGCCCTGGCAATGCGGTACATACGACACATGTCGCCAAGCGCCACCGGAACGGGCTCGCCTCGCTCCTTCTTCTCGGAGACCCTCGCAGCGGTCGGCGCGCTCAACGCGACGACGGGGAGACGACACTTCACAATGAAGCCCCCGATGCTGGAAGCGCTGGTCGCCGCGAGTCTGGCTCCGGGCACCGAGGAAGAGTTCTACAGCTTCTGTTCGCGAATCTACAACCAATACCAGGTGATCATTGATGATCGAACCGCCGGCGAACACGACCTCACCGTAGACGTCGACGCATCGATATACGCCCGAAACTCAGATACATTTCGTTCTCGGCTGGCAGCAACAGGACTGCTGACTCACTACTCGGACGCCACCAGCATCGTGCACGGGGAGCCTCGATGACCGACGCAGCAGACAATACTCTCGGCCGCGTAGTAGCGCTTGTAGCGCTCGACTCGGTCACGAAGGGGTCAGATGGCACGCGTGCTGCGCTTCGTGTCGCGGGGTTCGAGAAGGACATCGTCCGGTCGGCCGTGCTGGAGGTCGCGGAGAGGCTGAGCTCGGACGGGGCACCGCAGGTGATCGTGAAGGTGGGTACCACAACGCCCATCGAAGGCATTCCATCCGACTACCTCCTTGAGGAGGGAATGCAGCTCACTGCCTGGCGGAACGTTACCGGGGAGGGGGACTCCGTTCTTCTCTTCGATTGGGGGGTGCCCCCGGATGCTCAAGGCCTCACAGCAGTGAATCGCCTCGACGGCTCGATTTTGTTGAACGGTCCCGATCACGAAGCGCGGTTCGCGACTCTTGCCCAGGAAGCATGGGCGGAGGTCGGTGGCGAGGGTAGGGTGCCAGCGGTCCTCGCGGCATACCAGGAACGCGTCTGGGGCACGGTCTCTGAATCTGAAGAGGAGGGCCGGTCGCTTCGCCGTTTGGCTCGCTATCTGGTGGAGTCGGCTGCAGCCGTCGTACGCTCCGGGGTGCACTCAAGTGATGTGATCCATGCGGCCGTGTCAAGCGCGCTCCCCAGCATTGGCTTGTTCCCGGACGGCGACCTATTTGTCTCAGAGAGTGCGGTTGAAGCTCGGATCAGAAAGAATGTCCGCGTCAGCGGACTGAGGCAGCCCAGCGGAGCCCCCCTAACTGAGGAAGATCTTCTTGGTCGCATCGATGCCGCTGAGCTCACCGTCGCCGCGCTGGAGCGCGTGCATCTCTCGGCGGACGGCGCGAAGGCGCACATGCGAGACCTGGTGATGGCCCTGGGGTCAACTGAGGATGCTCTACGGGCACTTGATCTCCCGTTATGGCTTGAGATATTCGAGAAACGGTCGGCGAAGATTGGTCTTGGGCGCCTCATTCGCGAAGCGATCGAACGCGTCGCCGACGATCGTCTGGACGAGTTCGATGCTCTGCTCGTTCAGGAAGGTTTGGACCGCAGCGATCAGGAGGCGGCCGAACGGTTTCTGTTCGCTGAGCCGCCTGTCAACGCCGACGCACTTGCTGACTTACTCCCCAAGCCGCTACGGCGTCGAGTCGAGAAGATTGCCTTTCCCGACTCGCTCGTTGTGCCTGACCCGCTGCGCGCGCTGCTGCGGGAGCTCACGTACTTTGACGAGGACGAGGAGGGAACGGTCACCGTCCGGATGGAGGGAAGCCTAGAATCCGGCGCTTGGACACGCTGGCTGTTTGCCTTCCTATACGGCAGGAGTCTCGCGCTCGTTCAGGCATCGGTCGGACTTCGACTCGGACTGGAAGTCGATGCTTGTCTCCTCGAACGTGCTATGCCGGAGTTGCCTCCAGAGGCAGAGCCGTTCGATATGGCCGAGGCATGGGCGCCGATCCGGATCGTTGTCGAGATGCAGGGCGGAGTGCAGCGGCGGTTCCGTTGGGACCCGTTCAGCACGCCTGGGCAAATTGCCGTTGCCGCGCTGCTCAACGGATTCGAGACCTCACCCGGCGAGGTATACGAGGGCAGCTTTGACGGATTCCTGGATCAGTTCAGCGACCCGCGGTATTGGCGGCGGCGCACGGTTGATGCTCCGGCCACCCCATTTGCTGCTGAGTTGTTCAATCTGCGCCGACGACACTTCGCTCTGCTCGGCGACGGTATTGACGCCGACCTCATCAACTCGTACCTGGACGAGTGGGAGGAGACGATGAGTCGTGCTCGAGCACAGCTCGTTCCTGCGAACGCTCCAGATGCTGACCTATCAGATGTCGTGCTCAGCGATGTGATCCGCCTCGCGGATCACCGGTTGGCAATGCTCGCGACCCATCCCCTTCGACTGCGCTGGATCGCTCGACACTATGTCCAGCTAACGGGCCTGATCTCGAAGGCGCTGACGGAGCGACTCAAGCTGAACTCTGAGAACAGCGACCTGTTTTTCGATGCGCTTGAGCGCGTCTCACCCCACGGCACGCCCGCACTGGTCGTCGGACCGAAGACCGTCGCGATTCCGATGCGTGAATCGGCGGGGCACGAGGAGTACGCGCCCGTGCGCAAAGCAGGAAGCCAGTCGCAGGATTGGTTGTCTGCTGTTGATGAGGCGGCCATTGAGGAAATGGTTCGCGTGATTGCGGACTACCTGGCGACGTATCCACACAAGCTGGATGGGTTGTCGGTCCTGTTGCTCGACCGCAACGGCGACCCGGTACTTCCGGTGCGCGTCGCCAAGCGCGTGCGTGCTAAGAGCCCCCAGCTCCGTCTCGACCTGGTCGTCCTCGCGCCGCGCGAGAGCCACCACGGCATAATCCAGGCGTTCGACACAGAGTTTGCTGACTCTGACGTCGCGGAGGAGCGGTTCCTTCCAGACGTTCAGCTTGTCCTAAAGTCATGGAGTTCCGAACGGGACGCGGACCTCGGCGGCCTTGAGGACTCAATCGATGTCGCGCTCGCGCCAGCACTATTCGGAACGCAGACAACCCTGAACGCGAGTACGCGGGATCCGGCAGCAACCATCGCCGGCCGGTACGACCCTTGGATCCATCCATCGGCTCACAATCTCACCGAATCGAGCGAGAATGTTGTCCGCGAACTTCTACCTAGCTCACAGGATACGGTCTTGGAGACATGGTCGACTCTCTGTGTTCGCTACGACCGGAGCTCTGCCGTTGCGCGCGAGAAGGCGAGCAACACCGACTACTTTGAGATGCAGGTTCAGTTCGATCAACACCAGAAGCTGTTCCTTTCACTGCACGGCGTAGCACACTGGGTCGTGACGCTTGATTCGTTCGTAGGCCGCGATCAGATCGACAACCTGAGGGACCGTCCGGACGTCATCCTTGTGAAACCGGGCGTAGGCAAGAACGAGGCCTATACGCTCATCGTAAGCTCGCAGACGGGCAAGGAGCTCGTTGTACAGCGCCTTCGGCGACGATTGGTCGACATTAATGTCGTTGCGAGCAACGCGGCTGAGGAGACGGCCTCCAGGATCTACTCCGTTGGCCGAAACGTCGTGCCGGGAGCCGTGCTGCGCTCGCTCGGCATCGGTACGACCATCAACGAGGTCGTCGGTCTCGTCGCGACCAGATTCGTCGTCGCGCAACACTTTCCGGTACGTGAGGAGGAGAGCAGCCTCGTCGTTTGGCTCAGCTTCGATGAGCAGCAGAGGTGGTTCGGCCGAGGCGCGAAGACGCGTGCAGACCTCGGCAGGTTTGTGCTCCGCCTCAATGAGGGCGGAGGAGTGTCGCTTGACGTGCTCGTCGCCGAATCGAAGTTCCGTCAAGAGTACGACCACGGCTCCGCCGAAGAACAACTGAACCGCACAACTGACCTCTGCCGATCGGCATTCGCGTCTGGTGGAGAGGCTACCGACGACCACAAATTCTGGCTGGAGGAGCTCGCCTCCTCTATCGAGCAAACCAGCAGCCGGGAGTTAAGTGGTTCAGAACTCCCGTCGCGGAGTCGGGTCGGTCCAGCGCGCCTCGACCTTGAGGCGCGAGTGATCGAGGCACTGCGTGCCAGCAACGTCGCCCTCAAGCGGGTACATGGTGTGGCCGTCGCGATCGCTGCGGCCCAGAAGGAGCCGGCACCGGCGCCTCGAGGGCTCGGTAGGCACACACTAATCCGGCTGAACCGGCCGGAACTCCAGCGAGTGATTGGGCTGCTTCGGGCGCATAGTGACCCGGGAGCAGAACCCGGGGGCCCGATCAATAGCCTGGACGAGGCGCCCGCGAGAAGTATTGTGCCGCCGGAGGAGGAACCGGCTGAAGCTGAATCGGCAAAGACTAGTGACGCCGCTGGCCCAACAGATGCTCATCGCCGCATCAGCGGCAAGGCAACATTCGACGCCCGCGCGGCGCGAGTACACAATGTCGCCCAGGCCGGCGGCTTAGGGGAGAGCGAGCTTCGACGCCGGTACAACAAGGTGCTTGGCGTCTTTGGGCTGCACAATGTCCAAGTAGGGCCGCCAGAAACCGGGAGTCCGTGGCAGGAAGGCCCTGGGTTCTATGTGTTGCGCTTCGTACCAAAGCCGGGCGTCGCGGTTGACAAGGTTGTGAACCGCCGCGATGAAATTTTCCTAGCGCTTGGGTTGCCGGCCGGCTATAGCGTTCGGACCAAGAACGATCGCGGCGCCGTCGTATTCGAGATTCCGAAGTTCGAGGGCGAGAAGTACGGAATTCCCGCTGCGGCGCTTTGGGAAGCCAGTCCAATCGAGCATGATGAGCTGAAGGCACCTATCGGCGCTGATATCTCGGGGAACCCGGTGGAGATCAGCTTCTCCTCGCCAGACTCACCACACCTGTTGGTCGCGGGCACGACGGGATCAGGCAAGTCGGTTGCGCTCGACACCATTCTCAAGGGTTTGATCCGATACGACGTCGACTCAGTTCGTCTCCAGCTCGTGGATCCCAAGGGCACCGAGCTCGTCGACTTCGAGGACGACCCGCACGTTGACGGTCCTATCGGGATTGACGCCGACGACGCGAAACAGATCCTCGAAGCGGCGGTTCAGGAGATGGAGAACCGCTATCGTGCAATGAAGACGGTTCGCGCTCGCAAGCTCGTTGAGCTCAACGCGCGCGTGGACGCCTCACACCGTAAGCCGTGGATCATCATCGTCCTCGATGAATACGCGGACCTCACAAGCGATCCGGACGATAAGCGCGCTATCGAGGATCTGCTGCGACGGTTGACTCAGAAGGCCCGCGCCGCTGGTATTCACGTGATTGCTGCGACGCAGCGTCCGAGCGCTGACGTCATCTCGACGACGATCAGGTCGAACTTCCCAGCACAGCTCGCGCTGCGGGTCAAGACCGCAACAGACAGCCGCATTGTCCTCGATGAGACGGGTGCGGAGTCGCTCGCAGGGCAGGGCGACGCGCTTCTGCACACGGCGCAGGGAACGGTGCGCATCCAGGTTGCGTACGACAGTTCGTGAAGGAAGGGGCGACGTATGCCCGTAGCCTCCAGTGGGAGCCCCTGACTCGTGATCGAAGAGGCAGGTGATCGACGGGCGTCCCCCTCAAGCATGTCATGGGCATCGAGCGACGGTGTGCGCAAATCGATGGTGGCGAATCGACGGAGGGACAGCGGCCCGGAACTCCTCGTGAGGAAACGGCTCTTCGCGGCAGGACTTCGCTACCGTGTCGATTACGCACCTCTCGGCGGTCGGCGTCGCGCTGACATTGTCTTCACCCGGCGACGCGTTGCGGTCTTCATTGATGGCTGCTTTTGGCACGGGTGCCCGGTGCACGCGACAATACCGAAGCGGAACACCGACTACTGGGCGCCGAAGCTCTTGCGCAACATCGAGCGCGACCGTGAGACTGATCGGGCGTTGCATTCTGCAGGATGGACCGTCCTGCGGTACTGGGAGCACGAGGACGTCGACGCGGTGGCCGCATCGGTCATCGAGGCGGTCCGCGGAGCCGCAGCATCGGGCCATAACGGTGCTCACTGAAGCCACCCCATCCGCCGAGCAACTCTGCGATTCATCCCGAGCCCCCTTGCCCGACGTGATGGGTACGCCCGCGGCGGTGATCGAACGTTGGACGAGACCATCGAGGCGCATCAGGGTGACTCGTAGACGGGAGAGCAGATCTTGACCGGCTACCCCAGTTCATCGACGCACCGGCTCTCGCGAGTTCCGGAGGCGTGAGAAAGTAGACATCTCCTGGCGTTCAAGAAGGTCTGAGGGATTGTGGCGAAGATTCGTGCGTTCGTAGCGGGGAATCGGAATGTCAAGCCGCCGAAGTCGGAGGTCGATGGATACGTGCAGACGGCGATCGGAGTTGACGGGACGGTTTATTTATATCTTTACAACTACGCTGAGGGCGGACCGAAGCCGGGCTCAACGCCGACTCAAAGCATCCATTTGGACTTCGCGGCAGCGAAAGCGCTCAAAGCGATCCTTGAGGATACATTCGGCCCGCTCTAACTTAGCTCGCGCCCTATTCTTGCTCTTGCTCCCGTCCGAGCGGGGTGACGTGGGGTGGGGCAAGACCTGGTCGATCGACTTACAGGCCTGCGGGGATTTCGTCGATGAACGCGTCGGTCTCGCGGAACTCGGTGTGAGCGACGAGTTCAGCGACATCCGGTCACCGAGCCCCTCGACCCGACGAGGCCGTGCCAAACCGACCCGGGGATCAGCCCGAGCCGACGCGCGTCGACCTTATCGCGCCTCCTGCCGCCCGTTGGGTGCCGAATGGTACTCTGGTACCGAGGAGCTGACATGTCGACATTCACCCCGATCAAGATCGATCCGGCCATCGACCAGCTCGTCGGCGACGCCGCGCACCTTCTCGGGCGAACGAAGAAGGACATCGTCGCGGCTGCCATTCGCGAGTTCATCGAGACCCACCGGGCGGAACTCAGCGCCGGTGTCAACGCGACCGCCGATCGCTTGGCGAGACCCCACGCAGAACCTCGGCGCACCGGCATCGGGCCGCTGCGTGCTCGACTCAACTCGAATCGCGAGGAACTCGTCGCCGCGCTCGCAGCGCTCGGCGCCTCGAACATCCGCGTATTCGGGAGCGTCGCCCGCGGCGACGAATCGGCGTCCAGCGACATCGACCTGCTCGTCGACCTCGCCGACGACGTCGGCCTCTTCGGTCTCGGCACGATGCGCAGCACGGCCGAGCGGATCCTCGACGCGCCGGTCGACATCGTCCCGGCGTCGAGCCTGAAGGCGGATGTCGCCGACACCGTGCTGCGCGAAGCGAGACCGGTGTGAGCCGTTCGTCGCGTGCTCGCCTCGGCGACATCCTCGCCGCGTGCGCCGCCATCGAGGACTACGCCGCCCGATCAGACGACGATCCGATCGTCTTCGACGCGATCCGCATCCGCCTCGTCGAGATCGGGGAAGCGGTCAAGGATCTCGACCCGTCCGTCACCTCGGCGGAGCCCGACATCCCTGGGTCGAGATCGTCCGAATGCGGGACCAACTCGCGCACCGTTACTTCGACACCGCGCACTCGATCGTCATGACGACGGCGCGAACCGATATTCCTCGCCTGAAGGTCGCGGCCGAGCGACTGCTCGAAGCCGACCGCGGCGAGTAGCTCGTCGCGGGCCCGCGCAAGGGGGCATCGGGGTGATCGCGCGACACGCAGCAGGAAGGCTGTCGACGTGGGCGCTCTCGGCCGGGCTCGCCGCGCTCACCCTCTAGTCGGGTCCGCTCACCAAAGGATGGTGCCCGCCGATTCGGTCGTGCAGCGGTCGACCGCCGCCGCGTGCTGGGCTCGCGCGACCTCGTCGGCGGTGGGCAGGTCGGCGCCGACGCGACTGACCGTGACGCCGGCCGCGGCGGCAGCGAAGCGGCCGAGGCGGAGCAGGTCGGGTTCGCGGAGCTCGAGGAGCGGTTCGGTGCTGTCTCGGTTGAGTACTCCCGCGATGAGGGCGGCCATGAAGGTGTCGCCTGCGCCGACGGTGTCGCGAACGCGCACCGAGAGCGGCTCGACCTCGACTCGGGTCGTGCGGGTGGCGAGCAGGGCGCCGGCGCCACCGCGCGTCACCGCGGCGAGCGCGACGCCGAGCTCGAGGAGTCGGTCGAGCACGGCGGCGAGCGACTCGTCGGGGTAGAGCCAGGCGGCGTCTTCATCGCTGAGCTTGACCACGTCGGCGGCGGCCGCGAGTCGTTCGAAGGTCGCGCGAGTCGCCGTCTGCTCACCGAGCAGTGCCGGGCGGATGTTGGGGTCGAGCGAGACGAGCACGCCCTCGGGGCGCGCAACGAGCGCATCAGCGACGGCCTCGGCGCCCGGCTCGAGGAACAGCGCGATCGACCCCGAGTGCACCACCGCCGCCGAGCCGACGTGAATCGGCGAGGCCACGCGCCACTCGATGTCGAAGTCGTACTCCGCCGCGCCCTTGCCGTCGAGCACGGCGAGCGCGGTCGACGTGCGGTCGAGGCACATCGACTCCGGGTCGACGGCGACACCCGACTCCGTCAGCCGGGCGAGGATGGCGCGGCCGTCGTCATCGTCGGCGAGCGCGGTGCGCAGTCGCGTCGGAACGCCGAGGCGCGCCAAGCCGAGCGCGACGTTGGCCGGCGAGCCGCCCGGCGAGCGCGTGATCGAGCGGCCGTCGTCGACGAGGTCCATCAGCGCCTCGCCGATGACGAGGGCGCCCGACCGCGGCTCAGGCATCGGCGACCAGCTCGGCATCCGGGACAGACGGCGCACCAGACGCACCGGGCACCGCGACCTCCGCCACCATTGTCAGCCTCCCCTCGACCCACCCGACCGGCATCGGGTCGGTGATCTCCCCCACCCACGCGCCATCCGCCGTCGTGTTCTTGAAGGCCATCATCCACCACCGACCCGCGCGATCGCGCACGAGCCGCCCGACGTACAGCTCCTCGTCGGCAACGCGATACGCGGCAGCGACATCGAACGGCCCCGCCGGATCCTTCACGTTCACCGCCCAGATGCCGCCGCGCTCCCCCGCCGCCCGGCGGTCGGCCGCGAGCTCGGTGCCGAGACACGAGAAGAGCAGCACCCAGCGGCCGTCGACCTGCTCGAGCTGCAGCACCTCGAGCTGCCCGAAGCCTGAGACGGCGGCCGAGCGCGGCGGCTCGACGCGCCACTGCTCGAGGTCGGGCGACCACGCGGTGCCGACGACGCCCCGCGACGACGGGTCGCCGACGTTCGCGCGCGCGGTCACGAGCATCCGCCAGCCCTGGCCCGACGGGTCGCGGAACACCCACGGGTCGCGCCACGCCTCGTCGGGCCAGGCGCCGTCGGCCAGCCGCTCATACCAGCGCGAGTCGGGTTCGACGAGCGCGCGGCCGGTGGTCGACCAGGTCATGAGGTCGTCGGATGTCGCGACGCCGATGCGCTGCACGAGCCCGCCACCGGCGCGGTCGACGCCCGTGTAGAACATGCGCCACGTGCCGTCGTCGGCGCGCACGACGGAGCCCGTCCACGTCGCGACGTCGTCGAACGCAGGCGGGTCGGATGGCACGATCGCGTCGGCGACCTCCGCCCAGTGCACGAGGTCGGTCGAGACGGCGTGTCCGATCGTCGCGCGCCAGTGGCGGCGATTCGGGTCGTGCAGGGCCCGCGACGCCTTGAGGAAGAAGAGGTGGAACCGGTCGCCGTCGTCGGCGAACCAGAAGTCCCACACCCAGGATGCGGCGAGTCGGAGCATGTGCGGAGAGCCTTTCGTGTGCAGGGTACGGCGACCGGCGCGGCGTCGCGAGCGGGTCGGCCCGGTGAAGTCGGGAGCAGAAGCGGAAACAGAAACAGAAGGAGCAGCAGAGAGCGCAGCAGGGCTCAGCGAGCCGGGCCCGCGATCGACCCGCGCTCCACGATCGGACACGGCAGCAGCGTCGGCGCCGGCCCCGCGGCATCCGCCTCGTCTCGCCCCTCGATCATCGCGGCGAGCGTCGCGACCGCCCACGCGCCCATCTCGTAGTGCGGCAGCGCGACGGTCGACAGCGCCGGGAACAGGCTGCCCGCGATGGGCGCCTGGTCGTCGAAGCCGACGATCGAGACATCCGCCGGCACCGACAGCCCCAGCTCGGCCGCCGCGCGGTAGGCGCCCATCGCCATGCGGTCGTTGTAGCAGAACACCGCCGTGGGCCGCTCCGACGGCGAGCGCCCGTGGTCGAGCAGCGCCATCGTCGCCTCGTAGCCGCCGGCCGCCTCGGACACGGCCTCGACGACGTGCGCCGACGGGTCGAGCCCCGCGGCGATCATGCCGTCGCGGTAGCCGCGCAGGCGTCCGCGCGTGGCGGGCACGTCGACCGAGGTCGCGGCGAACGCGATGCGCCGGTGGCCCGTGCGCACGAGCAGGTCGATGACGGATGCCGCGCCCGCGCGCTCGTCGGGCATGATCGAGGGCACCTCGCCGTCGCGGTCACGAGCACCGATGAGCACGGACGGCACGGCGTGCATCTGTTCGGGCAGGATCACCTCGTCGTGGTAGACCGTGGCGTAGATGATGCCGTCGACCTGGCGGTCGAGGAACGCCTGCACCTCCGACGGCTCGACATCGGGCTCGTGCCGCAGCGTCGAGTTGATGATCGCGAGCGTGAGGTTGTGGCGGCTCGCCTCCTCCTGCGCACCGAGGATGATGCGACCCGCGTGCGGGGTCGTCGCGATCTCCTCGGTGATGAGGCCCACCATGCCGGACGCCTGCGTGCGGAGGCCGCGCGCGAGCCGGTTCGGGTGGTAGCCGAGCCGCGCCGCGGCCTCGCGCACGCGCGACTTCGTCTCGTCGCTCGTGCGCGTGTGGGGCGTGTCGTTGAGCACGTGCGAGACCGTCGTCACCGACACACCGGCTTCGGCCGCGACATCGCGGATTCCGACCTGCTTGCGAGGCATCCGTCTCCTCATCTCACCGCCTCCCTTCGTACCATCCCGAACCGCCTCGGGGCGGCGTCATCGCCGACGCCGCGCCGTCGGCGGGTGCTTCGGGCAGATCGATTCGTCATCGGATGCCGCCACGAAGCGCCTGCACGTTCGGTGACGCCCGCGTGGGCGGCTCGTCGTCCACCCACGGGGTCGGCCGGACGGCGTTCCACGCGGTGTCGACGACGAGCTGGTCGGCGCGGCCGGAGTCGAGGATCGTGTTGCGGGTCGACGCGGGGTCGACCCGGACGCCGATCACGTCGAGCGGCTGCGACTCCTCCGAGAGCAGGGCGTCGACCTGCGCCTCGAAGCACGAGTCGCTCGCCGTGGCCGTGACGTCCATCGCGACGACGTGGTTCGTCGAGACGAGATTGCCGTGCCCCTCGACGAGCCGGATGATCACGGGCGTCGCGCCGCTCGGCCGGATGCGGCCCGACTCGACGACCTCGGAGACGTGGTTGCCGATCACGGTGTTGTTGCTGCCGCTGATGCTGAGCAGGCCGAACACATCGTCGAGCCCGTTGTCGATGCCGAGGAACGGCGTCCACGGCTCGTGGTCGCGCAGGAGGTGGTTCGACGCCACCAGGTTCTCCGAGCTGTCGGCCGCGAGCACCACCATGCCCGGATAGAACGAGTGCAGGCGGTTGTTCGTCACGCTCGAGCGCCGCACCCCGTGCAGGTGGATGCTGCTCGCACCGCGCGGGAACACGTTGTTCGCGGTGATCAGCAGGCCGCCGTGGTGCTCGGCGTAGATCGAGTGACCGTGCGGGCCGGCGCCGATCAGGTTGTCGGTGATCTTCGACGCCTGGCCCCAGCCGCGCAGCTCGATGCAGCTGCCGCACTCCGCGATGAAGTTGTCGTGGATGGCGAGCGCGTCGGCGTGGTGGATCGTGAGCGCGTGCTCGAGGTAGACGAAGCCCATGCCGGTGATGCGCACCGAGTCGTTCGCCGTCTCCACGAAGATGCCGGTCTTGCCATTGACGTAGGAGTTCTCGGGGTTGCCGCCAGGGGCGCCATCCGGATGCTCCGCGGTGAAGTGCAGCCCGTCGATGCAGAAGTCGACGAACTCGACCGAGCTGATGCGGGGGCTGCCGCTCCGCGCGATGCGGAAGGCCGCGCCATCCGCTTGGCTCTGGATCTGGTGGGCCGGGATGTCGACCATGACGCGGCTGCCGCCGGGCCACAGTTCGTGCAGCCCGGGCCAGTCCGCTTCGGGGACGTTGAACCGGATGCTCGACGACGTGAAGCCGTGCCCCGCGCCCTGGATGCGCAGGAAGCTGAGGTCGATCAGCACCTGCGTGCGCAGGCGGTAATCGCCGGGCGGGATGTGGATCACCGCGCCGGGCTTGCCCCGGCCGTCGGCGTGCGATTCGGTCTGGCGCGTCTTGACGTCGGCGATGATGCCGTTGATCACCTCGCCGAGGTCGTCGTAGGGGTCGCCGTGCGGCCAGTCCGTCACGTCGTAGGTGTTCTCACCGGGCATGGATGGTGCTCCGTTCGGGTCTCGGCTTGTCAGCCCTTGACGGCGCCGAGGGTCAGCCCCGCGACGATGTGCCGCTGGAGCAGGAGGGTGAGCAGGATGACGGGAACCGAGTAGACCGCGGCGAGCGCCGTCATCCCGCCCCAGTCGAGGCCGAACTGCGTCTGGAAGTTGGCGATCACGATCGGCGTGGTCTGCGCCCGCACGCTCGTGAGGAGCAGGGCGAAGAGGAACTCGTTCCACGACGCGAGGAAGGCGAAGATCGCGGTGACCGCGAGGCCGCCGGTGACCACGGGGATCACGACCCGCCAGAGCGCCTGCAGCCGGCTGCATCCGTCGACCTTCGCGGCCTCGTCCAGCTCGTCGGGCACGGCCTCGAAGAAGCTCGCCATGAGCCAGATCGAGAGCGGCAGCGAGATGGTCGTGTGCGCGAGGGCCAGGCCGAACGACGTGTCGGTCAGGCCGAGGTTGCGCATGACCTCGACGAGCGGGGCGCCGACGGCGATGGTCGGCACCATCCGGGTCACGAGCGCGGCGACGATGAAGACGCGGCCGCTCGGGGTGCGGAACCGCGTGATCGCGTAGGCCGCCGGCACCGCGAGCACGAGCGAGAGCACCGTCGAGATCACGGCGGTGATGACGCTGTTGACCAGCGCCGCCGGCACGCCCTGGCGGCTGAGCGCCGAGACGTAGTTCTCGAGTGTCCACACCTCGGGCATCACCGTGGGCGGCACGGCAATCGCGTCGAGCGGGGTCTTGAACGAGGTCAGCAGCAGGTAGACGAAGGGGAACGCGTAGAGCACGATCGCGAAGGCGAGCAGCGACCAGAGGATGACGCGGCTCACGCGTCCGCGGGTCTCGAGGGGATTCATCGTGCGTTCCCTCCCGGGCGCCAGATCAGGGCGATCGCGGCGATCGAGACCGCCAGCATCGCGATGAGGTAGACCGTGCCCATCGCGCTCGCGAGACCGGGGTCGCCGAAGCGCGTGAGCGTGCGGTAGATGAGCAGGCTGAGCGTGGTCGTCGAGCCCTGGGGCCCGCCATCCGTCTGGATCAGGATGATGTCGAACGCGCGCGCCGCGTCGATGCCGCGGACGATGAGCGCGACGGCGATGACGGGGCGGAGCAGCGGGATGATGACGCTGACCAGGAGCCGCCAGTAGTTCGCACCGTCGATGCGCGCGGCCTCGACCACGTCGCCGGGGATGTTCTGAAGCCCCGCGAACAGCACGAGCGTGATGAACGAGGTCGTCAGCCAGATGTCGGGCAGCGCGACCGAGAAGAGGGCGATGTCGGGGTCGCTGAGCCACTGGATCTGATCGGGGCTGTCGAGGATGCCCCATTCGAAGAGCAGTTGGTTCACGATGCCGAAGTTGTCGATCAGCAGGAACCGCCAGAGCAGGCCCGCGACGACCGGGGCGATCATCAGCGGGTACATGAACAGCGTGCGGAACGCGTTCGACCGGCGGCCCAGTGCGGTGAAGAGCAGGGCGACCGCGAGGCCGAGCACGAACTCGGCCGTGACGACGATCAGCGTGTAGACGACCGTGCGCCACGCCGCGCCCTGGAACGCCTCGGACGCGAATGCCGTCGCGTAGTTGTCGAATCCGACGAACTCGCGCGGTCCGCCGGCGATCGGCGAGATCTCGAAGAAGCTGTCGGTGACGAACTTCACGAGCGGCCAGCCGACGAAGACCGCGAGGAACAGGGCGGCCGGGAGCATGAGCAGGAGCGCGAAGCGGCGGTCGCTGAGGCTCGTGCGGCGGCGGGGGCGGCCGAGGGCGCCGAGCTTGGGCGGGCCGGCGGGGGTGGTGCCGTTGGGGGCGGTGCCGGTGGGGCTGGTGCTGGTGGGGCTGGTGCTGGTGGGGCGGGTGGGGCCGGCCGGGTCGGCGGGGGTGACGGATGCCGCGACATCCGCCGCCCCATGCGAACCGGGGCCCGGGGCCGGGGCGGCGTTCGCCGCCCCGGCCGTCGTGCTGGTGATGGTGCGCATGGTCAGCCGACGATCGCCTCGATCTGGGCCTTCGCGTCGGTGAGGAGCGCTTGGTTGTCGGCGCCCGGCTCGACCGCCTTCTGCAGCATCGGCGTGAGCACGGTGTCGACGATCTCCTGCCACTCGGGCGTGGCCGGGCGGGCGAGGGTCTGCGGCGCGTTGAGCGTCTCGAGCAGGGCCGCGTAGTGCTCCTTGCCCTCCTCGCCCTGCTTCGACTCGAACGCCGAGATGCGAGCGGCGAGGCCGAGCCACGAGTCCATCGAGAGCTCGTTGTGCTCGTAGGCGTAGGCGATGAAGTCCTTCGCCTCCTCCTGCTTGTCGGTCGCGGTCGGCACCGAGAGGTACCACGCGCCCGGCACGCCGGCGACGCCGCCGGGGCCGGCGATCATCGGGGCGGCGCCGATGCTGTCCTTGACGACCGCGTCGTCGGGCGTGCCCGTGTAGGCGTGGCCCCAGAAGCGCATCATCGCGAGCTTGCCCTGGTAGAAGAGGTTCTGCGCGCCGGCCCAGTCGAGCTGCGCGGCACCGGATGGCGCGAACGGCAGGAGGCTCGTGTAGTAGTCGAGTGCCTCGAGGTGCTCGGCGTCGTCGATCGTGACCTCGCCCGACTCGGGGTCGAGCACCATGTGCTCCTCCCCGGCCTGCGAGACGGTCGCGAGCCACTCGGTCTCGACCGCGCCCTTCACGTCGGTGCCGTACAGGTCGACCTGGCCGTCGCCGTCGGTGTCGCGCGTGAAGAACTCGGCGACGTCGCGGTACTGCTCCCAGTCGGTGGGCGGCGCGAGGTCGTAGCCGTACTTGGCCTTGAACGCGGCCTGCTCGGCCGGGTCCTCGAAGAGGTCGGTGCGGTAGAAGAGGATCTCGGAGTTCGTCCAGACCGGCATGCCGACGAAGGAGCCGTCGACCTGCGCCTCGCTGACCAGGCCCGGGAACAGGTCGGACTTCACGTCGTCGGTGAACAGGTCGTCGAGCGGCGTGACACCGTCGGCGAAGGCGCTCAGCCAGATCGCGTCGAGCGCGGCGACGTCGAACGACACCTGGCCCGACTGGAGTTCGGACGAGATGCGGTCGTAGAGGCCGTCGTACGGCAGCTCGACGAGCGTGACGGTCGTACCGGTCTCCTCCTTGTAGGCGTCGGCGACCGGCTGCAGCTCGGCGAGGCCGCCGCCCTCGACGAGGACGGTCAGCTCGTCGCCGCCGGCTGCGGCGTCGCCGGTGCCGCCGACGCCGCAGCCCGAGAGTACGAGGGCGGCGGCGCTCATGGCCGCGATCGAGAGGGTGAGGGTGAGGCGGCGGCGCGTGGCGGGCGCGGTGGTGCGGGTGCGAAGCTCCATCACTTCGGCTCCATTCATGTCTGGGGTGCGTGGGCGGGGACGTGATCTGCTGTGTGCCTAAACGTTTTGCCAAAACGTTTGATCAGACAGTAAGGCGCGCGGATGGCGCTCGTCAACACTTCGCGGGTGCCAAAATCCCGCGGTCTCGGTTTGGCATGGGTAGGGCTCGAGTCGCGCCGCCACGGCGATACGAGCTCCACGCCCCGGCTATGACGGCTCCCCCCGCGCTCGAACTCCGTGGCGCTCGCGCCGCGGCGACACCGACTCCCCCGCGCCTGACCTACGTGGCGCCCGCGCCGCGGCCACACCGACTCCCTCGCGCCTGACCTACTTGGCGGCCCGCACCCCGGCCCCGCGCGCGACGCTCGCGTCGCGTCATCCGGTCGCGCTGAACTGCGCCTCGACTCGCTGGTCGCAGACGGTTTCCGAATGGCTCGTGTGAATGCGGCCTCATTTGAGGCGAGGTCGAAATGAGCGGACGGGAACCATCCTCGACCGACATCGGGGGCCGCATCCACGACCTCACGTGAGCTCGCGTCGCGACATCCGGTCGCGCTGGACTGCGACACGACTCGCTGGTCGCAGACGGTTCCGGATGGATCATGTGAACGCGGCCTCAATTGAGGCGAGGTCGAAGTGAGCCGACGGGAAACAATCCTCGACCGACGATCGGGGCTGCCTCCCCGACCTCACGTGAGCCCCAGCTGACGCCGACGTGCACCGGTCGACCGCGCCTCACGGTGCGACGAGCGCGTCGAGCTCGGTCGACGGAAGTGCGATCCATCCCTCGCGGTCGGCGCGTTCGCGCTGCGCAGCCGGCACCGGATGCGCGCTCCCCGTCGCATGCGCCCGCGCGATCAGCGCCGCGATGACCGCATCGAACGCGTCATCCGTTCGGATCATCTCGTCGGCGACGGCCGCGAGATCCAGCCACGCGTGCCGCTCGCGGAGCACGTCGAGCATCGCGGACCGCACCGACGCCTCGGTCTTGTACCTGGGCATGATCAGGCCCCACACGCGGAGCGCCGCCGCCGGGTACACCTCCACGACCGGTCCGGATCCGCTCCGAGCCACCGGTCCGAGCCGGTCGCCGAGCTCGTCGAGCAGGGCGGCGCAGTGCATCGCCGTGAGCCCGAGCCGGTCGGTCGCGACGCTCAGCGGTCGGAATCCCGTGCGGCGCTGGATGTCGCGGTCGGTCTCGCGGTAGGCGAGCCGTCGACGCCAGTCGGCGCCGCGATCGCGCGCGAGGTCGACCCGTTCGCCACGCGCGTGCCGGCTGACGAACTCGACGAAGTCGTCGGGCCACCCGAACGCGCAGTCGATGCCGATCGCGTCGACCTCGGCGGCCACCTCGACGATGCGGTCATCGCCGACCGCGACCTCGACCCGTTCCGCGACGCCCCGGCCCGACTCCCATCGCACCGTCGCGAGCGCGGTCTTCTTCGACTCGGCGGCGAGGTCGACTCCGGCGGTGCGCATGCTCGCATCGTAGGCGGCGACGGCACCGCGGCGATCCTCGAGCGATCGCACCAGCGGGGCGGCGGCTCACGCCGCGGCGGTCGGCGACCCCATCGCCGCCGAGGCGGTCTCGCGGTGCAGCCGGCCACCCGTTCGCTCGACAGGCCGCGCGGCCGCACGGATGTCACGACGTGCCGCCCGCACCGCTTCGCTCGCCAGGCCGGCGATGCGCTCGGCGGCCCCCATCGCCCGTCCGCGGTGCGCGTCATCGAGCGCGGCATCCGCGGCACAGCCGTCGAGGTGATGGCGCAGGTCGAGCCGGAGGTGCTCGGCGCGCGCGAACCGGTCCTGCGCCTCGGCGCCGATCACGCCCGGATGGCCGGCGACGACCTCGCGCGCACGGTCGAGGACACGGTCGGCATCCGCGACCGCGCGACGAAGCTGCGACGCCGACGGCACAGGACGCGCGGCGCGTTCGCGAGCTCCCGTGATCGCGGCATCCAGTGCCTGGCCGGCCGAGCGCAGCCGCTCGAGGTGGGCGATCGGGTCGGTGTTCACGCCGACGGCGGGAATCGCGGCGAGTGCGGCCCGCAACTCGTCGATCGCGTCAGCGACCCCGTGGCGGCGGGACTCGGCGAGCGCGGCCGCGAGACGTCGGCGGGACTCGTCCACCAGGGCACCCAGCCGCGACTCGGCCTGCAGCGCCTCGACCTCGAAGTCGTCGACCGCGTCGAGCAGCGTCGCCGCGCGATGCACCGCGTCGACCGACGCCTCGAGCGCGATCGACGCCGCCCCGTGCTGCCCGGCGGACCGGCGCCGCTCCGCCACGGCGGCCGAGTGCTCCGCGAACCCGAGCAGCTGCGCGGCCTCGGCGGGATGGCCCTCGATCCCGGCGAGCGCCGCCCTCGAATAGCGCGCAGCCAGCCGCTCGACGAGCTCGCGCGCCTCGGGCACCTGCGATCGCAGCCGCTCGATGTCGCCCCGCGCGGCGGCGACGATCTCGGGCGCACGGCGCGCCCGCGCCATCCGCTCGGCCAGGGCCGACGTGTGCTCGTCGAGCAGGCCCGCAGCCTCGTCGCACAATTGCACGACCCGGACCCGGTGACGCGCCGCCTCGCGGCCCGGCCCGGGCTGGTTCAAACGAAACGCCTCCGTCAGCAGCGCCTGCGCCTGGACGATCGCGCCGCCCAGGTCGCCGGTCGCGTCGGCCCCGAGTTCGGCCTCGGCGAATCCGAGCTCCTCGATCGCGCCGCGGAGGCGCTCGTCGGCCGCGATCAGGGCTGATCCGGCCCGCCGCGCCAGCTCGACGTCGGGGGCCTGAGGTTCAACGGCGTCGCGTCGGCGCCCGGCTCGGAACCCGGCCATGCTCCATCGTACGTCGGGCCGCGCACGAGCGGAGGAGGTGCGCCCGCGCCATCCGCCCTGCCGACCTACCCGTCGAAGAATCCGTCGAGGATGCTGCCGATGACCAGGCCGCCGAGGATGCCGCCCATGACGTCCGAGCCGCCGCTGCGGCGCCCGCCGCCCCAGCCCTGGCCGTAGCCGCCCGGTCCGCCCCACTGCCCGGGGCCCGGGCCGGGCGGGCGCGACGCGTCGATGTCGCGCTTCGCGAGCTGCAGCGCTTCGCCCGCGAGGTACGCCGCGCGGCGGGCCATGCCCATCGCCTGCTCGCGGTGGTCGTCGTCGATGACCGACACGGTCGCGGCGGGCGTGCCGAGGTAGTGGTCGAGGTCGAGGCGGATGCGCTCGGCCTCGGCGAGGCGCGTGCGGGCGTCGGCGCCGATCCATCCGCGGTACCCGGCGATGAGGTCGCGCGCGACCGCGAGCTGGCGGTCGGCGTCGTCGATCGCGTGGTGCACTTGCTCGAGCGGTGGGATGGGTCGGGCCGCCCTGGCGCGAGCGGCCGCGATCGCGGCATCCAGCCCCGCATTCGCCTCGCGGAGCCGGTCGAGGTGTGTGAACGGGTCGGTATTGACGCCCGCCGGCGGGAGTGCCTGGAGCGCGGCCTGCAGGGTGGCGATCGCGTCGGCGACGGCGGGCGAGTGCGGCTCCTTGAGCGCAACGGCGATGTCGCCGCGCGAGTCCTCGACGATGGCCGCGAGCGTCGACTCGGCGCGCAGCGCCTCGACCTCGAACGTCTCGACCGCGTCGAGCAGGGTCGCCGCGCGGCGCACCGCCTCGGTCGCCGCCTCGAGCGCGAGGTTGGCCTGCTCGCGCTGCCCGGACTCGCGCCGGCGCTCGGCGACGCCCACGCTGTGCTCGGCGAACCCGAGCAGCTGGTCGGCCTCGGCGGGGTTCGCGCCGACCTGCGCGAGCGCCTCTGCGGAGTAGCGCTTGGCGAGCCGGTCGGTGATCTCGCGGGCTTGCGGGATGCGCTCGCGCAGCAGCTGGATGTCGCCGCGCACGCCCGCGATGATCTCGGGCGCGCGCCGCGCCCGAGCGACCCGCTCGGCGAGCGCCGACGTGTGCTGTTCGAGCAGGTCCTCGGCCCACTCGCTGAGCTGCACGATGCGCGCGTTGCGCGTGCGCAGCTCTTCGGCGGTGTCGGGGATGTGGTCGTAGTTCAGCTGGTTCAGCCGGAACGCCTCGCCCATGTGCACCCGCACCGCGACGAGCGCCTCACGCAGCCCGCGGGTCGCGTCGGAGCCGAGCTCGGCCTCGGCGAAGCCGAGCTCGTCGTTCGTGACCCGAATGCGCTCGTCGGCGGCGACCAGCGCGGCGCCGGCGCGCTTGGCCAGGTCGGCGTCGCGCGCGTCGAGTTCCTGCTGTTCCTCGCGCTTGCGCTTGCCCCAGAAGCCGGCCATGCCTCGATCCTAGGGTCGCCGGGTGGGCGGGCGCTGGGGGTGGCCCGGCCGCGACGCCGGCGGGCCATCCGGATCCCTTGACGCTGTCCGCCGAGGGGAGAACACTCGGCGGCGGGGGAAGGGGGTGATCACCATGCCTGCGAACAAGTTGAGCCTCGACGACGCGATCACCGCGTATCTCGACGGCACTCGCGAGACGACGAAGCGGTCCGAGGACTTCGCCGTGTTCGACGACTTCACGTCGAGCGTCGAGTCCGTCGCCGAGAAGGAGTTCGGCGCGTCCGGCATCCACTGCCGGATGGAGCTGGTGTGCAACACGCAGGGAGTCTGCGAGATCAAGCTGGTCTGCGACTTCTGAGCGGACGACCGGGGGCGGGCCGCCGCGGCGACCCGCCCCCGACGGCGCGCGGACGGCAGCATCACGTGGCCGGCTCCATGCGACCGGCGTCGGCTGAGGGCCGGATGCCGCGACGAACGGCCGGGCGCACGATGACGTGTTCCGGCTGGCTCATTGCGGCGTGGCCTCATTTGAGGCGACGTTGAGATGAGCCAGCCGGAGACGGTCCCGCCGCGGCGGTGAGTCACGCAGACCGGGCGTAGGGGCGAGCACCCGCTACGAGACGCGCGTCCACCGGTAGTCGGCGAACAGCACCGCGTCGCTCGGCATCGGCGCCTGCACGTTCGTGAAGGTGAGGCCCGTCGCATCCACCGCGAAGTCGGCCACGAAGACCGTGCCGCCAGGGCCGCAGTCGCCGCCGCCACGGACCGAGATCGTCACGCGACCGCCGTCGACCGTGTAGCTGCCGTCGCAGTGCGCCGGGCCGCCGTTCGTGCCGTCGGCATCGAGCGCGAACGTGCCCTGATCGAACGTGAACCGGAACGTGCCGGCCGCCTTCGCGGCCTCCTCCGGCGGCATGCCGAGCTCGACGAGCTTCGCCTCGGTGAGCTCGGGCGTCTCGAACGCGCCGTCCAGGGCGGCGACGTCACCGGATGGCGCGGCCGCACCCACCGCGGCCGCCTCGCCCTCGCAGCCGGCGGGGATCTCGGGCACGGCGGCCGGGCCGCGCGCGTCCTTCAGCTCCTCGATCGCGTCGAGCAGCGGTGCGGCGGCCGGATCACCCGCGATCGCGTCGTACGACTCGGCGACGGCGTCGCGCATGGCCGCGAGCTCCGAGTCGGATGCCACCGCGAACCGCGCACCGGCCGTGCACGCCGACTCGATCGCCGCCTGGTCCATGCCGGCGAACTCGCTCGTGCGCTCGACGACGTCGGCCGCCGCCTCCTCGAGGATCGCCATCCCGCCCTCGCCGAGCTGCTCGGCCAGGGCCGGGTTCGCGATGAGCGCCGAGCTCCGCGGCCACAGGGCCAGGTTCACGGTCGCGTTGGGCACGATGTGCTCGCGATCGAGGTCGAGCATGACGAACGAGTTCTCGAGCGTCGAGATCGTGCCGTCGTAGAGTCCCGCGTCGCGCTCCTCGAACCCGACGTCGAGCGGCTCGGCGCCCAGCTGGCGCAACGCCTCGACCGCGGCCTCCGAATGGAACGAGGCGATCGTGCGGCCCTGCCAGTCGGCCAGCGTCCGCACCGGGGCATCCGACGCCAGCGGGGAGCGCAGCGAGCCCGGCAGCACCGCGATGCCGGCCACGCCGAGCTCGTCGAGGCCGCCCAGCGCCTCGCGCGCGGCGTCGCTGGCCGCGGCATCCTGCTGCAGCTCGTAGTCGTCGACGAGCATCGGCGCGGTCATCGCCGCGAGCGCGGTGACGCCGAGCTCGGCGAACACGCGCGTGCCGACCCAGCCGAGATCGGCGTCGCCGTCGGCCACCGCCGTGACCAGCTGCTCCTCGACGTCGATCGCGTCGCCGCAGCACGAGCGCACGACCTCGATGGTGATCGCGCCGTCCGACAGTTCGGCGACCCGGTCGACGTACCAGTCGACGGCGGGATCGAGTTCGGGCCCGCCGTCGATGTGGAACAGTTCGAGCGTGACGGGCTCGAGGTCGGCGGCGGGCGCGGTGCCCGTGGTGCAGCCGCTCACGGCGAGCACGATGGCCGCGGCGACCGCCGCGGCAGCCGCAGACGCTGGAGCGAGGGTGTGATCGGTGGCTCGCATGGTGGGTCCTTCCGTCCTGATTCCTCGGACGGTACGCAGCCGGCCAGCCTGCCGGATCGTGGCGACCACCCGATCGGCGAGCGGATGCCTCGTGGCCAGCCACGAGGCATCCGTTCGCCGCGGTCACTCCACGCGCCGCCACGGCCGGCTGCCCCACAGCACCTCGTGGAACGCCTGCCACGCCGGGCCGTCGGCCTCCGACCCGATGATGTCGGTGAAGCGCAGCGTCTCGCCGTCGAACGTCCATTCGGCGCTGAAGAGCATCGCGCCGGCGGCGGTGCCGCACGACTCGCCGACGGGACCGAGCCGCACGGTGACGCGGCCGTCCCGCACGCGGTAGGTGCTGCCCGGGCAGCCCGGGTCGACCCAGGTCCCGTCCTCGAACGTGAGCGACCACACGCCCGCGTGCTCGTACGCGGTGCTCTCGTCGACGCCCGCCGCGAGAAAGTCGTCGGCATCGAGCACCGCGCGGTACGTGCCTTCGGGGAACGCGGCGGTCTCGGCGTCGACGCCGGCCGCGGCATCCGCCTGGTCATCGGTCGCCAGCTCGCACGGCGCGACCGGACCCGCGGGCTCGACCCCGCGCTGCAGGGCCTCGATCGCGGCGATCGCCTCCCGCGTCACGGGGTCGGCCTCCAACCGCTCGCGCACGGGCCGCGCGGCCGCCTCGAACGCCGCGACCGCCTCGCGGCCCGCGTGCGCGATCGACCCGGCCGCGGCGCAGAACGTCGCGGCACTCTCGGCCTCGGTCGGGTTCGACTCGACGACAGAGCGCACCGTGTCGTCGGCGGCCCGGCGCACGGCCTCCTGCAGGGCGGGAGCGAGCCCGTCGAACCAATCGGCGTTCGCGACCGCGGTGTTGAACTTCGCGTACCAGGTGACGTCGCCCGTGAACGTGCCGCCGCGGGGCACGCTGCCGATCTGCGCGTACGACGAGTCGGCGCCCTGCGCCCGACCTTCGGCCACGGCGAGCGCGAACTCCTCGTTCGCGAGCTTCGAGGGGGTTCCGCCGAAGGCCTCGACGAGGTCGCGGCCCGTCGGGTCGAGCGAGCGCACGGTCGCGCCGTCGAAGTCCGCGACCTCGAGGAACGGGTCGGCGAAGCCGATCGGATGGCGCAGCGACTCGGGCAGCAGCGCGAGCCCGACCACGCCCAGCGCATCCAGTTCCCCGAGCATCCCGTCGCCGAGGTCGCCCGTGGCGACGGCATCCATCGTCGCCTGCTCGGTGATGAGGAACGGCGTCTTCACGGCCGCGAGCCCCATCGCCCCGCGTTCGATCCAGACGAAGTCGGGTGTGAGCGCGAGATCGACTGCACCGTCGACCACCATGTCGCCGACGACCGGGTACACCTCGCCGCTGGCCGCCGCCACGCGCGCGGTGTGCGCATTCCAGCGGATCTCGGGGACCAGCGCACCCTCGGAGTACTCCGCGATGAGGTCGGCCAGGCGCTCGGCGTCATCGCTCACGGGCCGACCCGGCGAATCGCCGAGCCCGATCACGATCGTCTGCGGCACGGCGCCTGGGCCCGCCTTGGAGACCGGCCCGCCCTGCCCGCACCCGGCGAGCACGACGGCGACCGCCGCCGCGCCGGCCACGATCGCGGACCTGCGCGCGATCGGCACGGCCGAACGCCGGCCGGGGACCGGGACTCGATCGAACGGATGCATGGCGCCCCCCCGAACCCGAGTATGGACCCGCCGCGCCTGAGCCGTCATCGTGGGTGCCACGGAGTCGCCGTCAGCGACCGGGTGGGATCATGTGGTCGTGGCGCTCTCGGCTGCGCGCGTCGGCGTGGCCCGGGCCGCACTCGCGGTCACGGGCGTGCTGCTCGCGCTCGCGACCGCGTGGATCGCCTGGGACGCCCGGAACGTGCCCGTGCTCGTGCTCGACCTCGTCGTCGGGCTCGCCTACGTCGGGCTCGCCGCCGCCGCGGTGCCGGTGAGCCGCCCGGCGGTGCTGCTCGCCGGGGCGGTCGCCGTGAGCTGGTTCGCCGGGACGGCGTGGACCGCGGCCGTCTTCTGGCACCGCGGCGCGATCACGTGGCTGCTGCTGGCGTTCCCGCTGCTGCTGCCGGGCACGCGCCTGGAGGGGATCGTCGCCGCCGGCGCGCTCGCCGTCTCGGTCATGCCGTTCGTATGGGCCGACCCGGTCGCGAGCGTCGCGATCGCCTCCGTGCTCGCCGCTGCCGGGGCGTGGTCGGCCGCGGGGGCCCGCCGGCGCAGCCGAGCCGTGCGTGCGCCCCGCCTGGCGCTGGTGGGCTTCGCCGCCGTCATCCTCGTCGGCGGCCTGCTCGAGATCGGGGGCGTCTCGGGCGCCGAGCTGCCGTACTTCGTCGCCTACGAGGTGACCGTCGGCGCGATCGCCCTGACGCTGGGCACCGCGCTTCCGCGTCGGACCGCGTCATCCGTCGCCGACCTCGTGATCGACCTCGACGGCGCCGGGACGGCCTCGATGCGCCAGCGCCTTTCCCGCGCGCTGGCCGAGCACGGCGTGAGGATCGCGTACTGGGATGACGCGACCCGCACGTACCGCGCCGACGACGGCCGCCCGGCCGGCCCGTCGCCGTCCCCGGACCGCGCCATGACGCCCCTCACCCGAGGCGGACGCCCGGTCGCGCTCCTCGAGCGCGACCCGGGCGCAGGGACGTCGGCCGAGCTCGTCGACGCGGTCGGCGCGGCCTCCGCCGCCGTGGACGAGCACGACCGGCTCACCACCGAGATCCGCGCGCGTGTGACCGAGGTCGAGGACACCCGCCGCCGCCTCGCGCGTGCCGCCGACCTCGAACGACGCGACCTGCGGGACCGGCTCACGCGCACCGTCGAACAGCCCCTCGAAGAGCTCATCTCGACCGTGCGCGAGGCGGCGTCGACGCCCGAGGGCGCGGCGCTCTCGCGCACCGAGGCGATCCTCGAGCGCGCCCTCGCCGAACTGGCCGACGCCGCGCAGGGCATCAGGCCCGCCGAGCTCGCCCTCGGCCTCGGCCCGGCCCTCGAGGTCCTCGCCGCACGCAGTCCGCTGGAGGTCGACCTCTCGCCCGGGTCGGGCACCCGCTCCCCGCCGGAGGTCGAGGCGGCGATGTACGCCGCGGTCTCCGAAGCCCTGCAGAACGCGGCGAAGCACGCCGGCGCCGAGCGCGTGCGCATCGACATCGACGACGCCGACGCCGACGCCGACGGCCCGCTCACGATCCGGATCGTCGACACGGGCTCGGGCGGGGCGGACCTCGCGCGAGGGCACGGACTGCGCAGCCTCGTCGACCGCGTGCGATCCGTGGGCGGCGACGTCCGCATCGACTCGCCGCCCGGCGGGGGCACGGTCGTCGAACTCGCCTACCGGCGGGGGCGCGCATGATCGCCGTCAGGTGGATCGTGCTCGCCGTGGCCGCGGCATCGGTGCTGCTCGCGCTCGACCGGCTCGCCGACCCTCGCGTCGTCGCGCTCGCGGTCGTCGACCCCGTCGCGACGACCGTCGCCGCCCTCGCCCTCCTCGCGGGCGCCGCTGCGATCATGCTGACCGAGACCGGAGGTGCCGCCGGCATCCTGCTGGCGTCGGCGGCTGTGGCCTGGACCGCGCCGATCGTCGAGGGCCATCAGGGCCTGCCCGACCCACTGCGTTCCGCGGCGGCCGTCGCCGGTGCGCTGCTCGTCCCGGTGCTCGCCGCCACGGCGATCCGCCTCGGCGCCGGCCCGCCACCGGGGCGCGCGGCGCGGCGGATGTCCCAGTGGGTGCTCGGCACGGCGTTCGTGCTCGTCGGGGCGATCATGCTCATCCGCGACCCGCTCGTCGACCCGGACTGCTGGGCGAACTGCAACGCCGGCTCGTTCGTGCTCGTCTCGCTTCCCGCTGCCGCGCGCGTGCTCGAGCTGGTGTTCGCGGGGTACCTCGTCGTCGCGTCGCTCATCGCCGCCTGGGTCGTCGGAGCCGGCGTGCGGCGCTCTGCCGGAACGGGACGACTCGACGCGCGCCTCGCGGCGAGCGTCGCCGCGGCCCTCGCGACGGTGAGCGCCACGGTGCTCGCCCTCGTGATGGCCGCCGCTCCACCGTACGGTGGCGCCGCGCTCGTCCACCGCCTGCCCGTCCTCATCACCGCGACCCTGCTCGTGCTGCTCGGCGCGGCCGTCGCCACCGCCGCCGTCGGCGAGCGCCGCCGCGCGACCGCGCTCGCCCGCTTCGCCGACGACCTGCGCCGCACGCCGCAGCCGGGCGGTCTCGAGACGGGCCTGCGCGAGGTGCTGCACGACCCGGGTCTGCGCGTGCTCTTCCCCGCCGGGCCGGACGGACGCTTCGTCGATGCGGCCGGCCGCGCGACGCCGCCGCCGGCCGAGCCGTCATCCACCACCGAGCTGCGGCGGGACGGCGCGGCGATCGCGGTGCTCGAGCACGCGGCTCCCGTCTCGTCCGCCGGCGACCTGGAGCTCCGGATCGGACCGGCGGCGAGGCTCGCCGTCGACAACGAGCGCATGCGCGCGCTCGTGCTCGCCGAGCTCGAGGAGTTGCGCGCCTCGCGGGCGCGCATCGTCGAGACGGGCGATGCCGCGCGGCGGGCCATCGAACGCGACCTGCACGACCGCGCCCAGCAGAGCCTGCTCGCCGCGCTGTTCGAGCTCGGCCTGGTGCGGGCGCGGGCGGCCGAGCAGGGCGATGCACCGCTCGAACGGCGCGCCGCCGAACTCCTGGCCCGAGTCGACGGCCTCATCGCCGACCTCCGCCGGCTCGCGCACGGCGTGTTCCCGGCCGTGCTCGACGACGCGGGCCTCGAGGCGGCGCTCGAGGACCTCGCGGAGTCGAGCACGGTGCCCCTCGAGATCCGCTGGGGCCTCGCCGGGCGGCTCCCGGCCCCCGTCGAACGCGCGGCCTACGCCGTCGTGCGTCGCGTGACCGAGTGCGTCGACGGGTCGGACCGGGCCGTCGAGGTCGCGCTCGGACGCGTGGGGGACGACGCGAGGCTCGCCATCCGCCCCGTCGTTCGATGCGACCTGGCGGGCGTGCGCGACCGAGTCGGGGCGATCGGCGGCTCCATGCTGGTCTCGGAGGATCGGATCGAGGTGGTGATCCCATGCGGGTGATCGTGGTCGACGACGCGCTGCTCACCAGGGAGGGCCTGGTTCGGCTGCTGCGCGAGGCCGGCGTGGACGTCATCGCCGAACGGCCCGACCCGGCCGGGCTGGTGCCGCTGGTCGCGGCCGAGCAGCCCGACGTCGTCGTGCTCGACATCAAGATGCCGCCGACGTGGACCGACGAGGGCCTCGTCGCGGCCTCGGAGGTGAAGGCGGCGGTGCCCGGCGTCGCGGTGCTCGTGCTGTCGCAGTACCTCGAGACGGCGTACGCGATGCGCCTCGTCGAGGAGTTCCCCGAGCGCACGGGCTACCTGCTCAAGGACCGCCTCTCCGACATCATGGTGCTCGTCGACGCGCTCCAGCGGCTCACCGCGGGCGAGACGGTGATCGATCCGACGATCGTCAACCGGCTCCTCTCGCGACGTCGGCGGGCCGATCCGCTGGCCGCCCTGACCAATCGGGAGCGCGAGGTGCTCGGCCTGCTGGCCGAGGGACTCTCCAACCGCGCGATCGGCGACCGGTTGTTCATCACCGAGCGAACCGTCGAGACGCACGTGACCAACCTGTTCACCAAGCTCGGGCTCGGCGACGATGAGACCACGCATCGCCGCGTGCTCGCCGTGCTCACCTTCCTGCGGCGCGGTGACGCGGCGAGCGCGCCGTAGCCTCCGCGAACGTCCGGCGCTGCCGGCACTCGTCCTCCACAGGGATGTGGCGGGCGGATTTCTCCACATCGATAGTGCTGATCAGGCCGCATTTTCTCCCGGGCAGGAGTGTCGGTGGGTCCGTGCAGGATGGAGACATGGAAGAGCCCCTGCACCCCCTCGAGCGAGACCTCGAGGTGCTGCGTGCGGCGTGGGCCGAGGCGATGCCGGCATTCGGGGCGATCAGCGGGGCGGCGCAGTTCGAAGTCGAGCAGATGAGCGACGCGGGTCTGGTCCAGGTGATCGATGCGATCGCCGCGGTGCGACGCGATGCCGAGGTGCTCCTCGCTCGGATCGCTGCCGAGGTGTCGAAGCGCTCCAACCGCGCGGCGCGCGAATCGAGCCTTGCCCGAGTGCACGGCTTCGCCAACCCCGTCCGGCTCGTGGCGGCGTCGACCGGCGCCTCGCGAAGCGACGCCGCGAGGCTGATCGCCGTCGGAACCGCGACCGCGGAGCGGCAGTCGTTCGGCGGCGAGCGGCTGCCGTCGAGGCATCCGCACGTCGCCGCGGCGCTCGACGAGGGGCGAGTCGGCGTCGATGCGGCATCCGCGATCACCTCGATGCTCGACCGGGTGCGACGTCGCGCCGATCCGGCGCTGGCCGAGGCGACCGAGGCGGCGCTCGTCGATCTCGCCGCGAGGGTGCCGCTCGAGCTGCTCATGCGCGGCATCCGCGAAGCCGAGGCACGGCTCGACCGCGATGGAGTCGAGCCGCGCGAAGAGGAACTGCGGATGGGTCGGTCGCTCACGATGCGCGAAGACGCCGCGGGCATGCTGCACGTCCACGCGCGGCTCGATCCCGAGAGCGCCGCGCCGGTCAAGGCCGCGATCGAGGCGCTGGTGACCGATGTGCTTCGTCGCCGCGCACCGGGCGAGGTCGATGTGGCCGGTCCGGTCGTCGAGGATGACCGCTCGATCCCGCAGATCCAGGCCGACTCGCTCGCTGCGATCGCGCGGCACGCACTGGGCTGCGCCGAGACGCTCGCGCCACTCGCGAAGGCGACGGTCGTCGTGCGCGTGGAGTACGAGACCCTCGTTGAAGGACTGGGTCACGCCCGCATCGACGGCATCGCCCAGCCGATCTCGGCGGCAACTGCGCGGCGCATGTCCGCTGAGGCGCAGATCATCCCCGCGGTGCTCGGCGGCGAAAGCGTGCCGCTCGACCTCGGGCGATCGGCTCGCCTCTTCAGCAGGTCGCAACGACTCGCGCTCGCCGAGCGCGACGGCGGCTGCGCATCATGCGGCCAAGACATCGCCTACGTCGACGCCCACCACATCAGTTGGTGGGAACGCGACGCGGGCCCGACCGACCTGAGCAACGGCGTCATGCTGTGCACCTTCTGCCACCATCGCATCCATCGTGAAGGATGGGGCATCCGAGCGAGCCGAACCGAGGTGTGGTTCATCCCACCGCCCCACGTGGATGTCGCGCAGACCCCGCGTCTCGGCGGTCGAGCGCGCTTCACACCACCACCGATCGCGGCGGCCGCGTGAGCACGCCCGCGCCGCCGCGCATCCGCCCTACGCTGGCGGCATGACCGAGACGACTGCAGCGACGCGCGCCCGCATCCGGTGGGGCTGGTTCATCGGATGCATCGTGCTCGGCCTCGCGAGCATCCTGGTCGGGCTGCTCGTGGCGCCGGCGGCCGACCAGGCGGCCTATCTCGCCGGCGTCCTCGGCGCGGTCGGCACCACGCTGCTGCTCGTCGGCGTCGTCGTGCTGCTCGAGCGACGGATCGTCGACACCGCCGTGCGCGCGGTGCGCGACGCCGCCGAGGAGGCACGGGTGCGGGCCGACGAATCGGTGCGCCGGCAGGTCCGCGACCTCGAGGACCGGTTGGCCGACCTCTGGGCCGGAACGGCGACGCCCGACGATGTGAGGCGCAACGAGGAGCAGACGCGTCGCATGACCGACGAGTTCACCAAGCGGGTCGCCGACGAGTACGGCGCCGAGGATGCGGCGCCATAGGCGGCCAGGCGGTCAGGCAGCTCGCACGGCTCAGACGGCTCGAACGACTCGAACAGCTCAGGCGGATCAGACCGTCCCGGCCGGCGGCCACACCCCGATGATGATGCCCATCACGACGAACGTGACGAGCTCGTGCGCGATGTTGATGATCGTCAGCGTCGACGGCCGGCCCTCGAAGGCGTCGTGCGTGATGAAACGCGCGGCGGTGAAGCCGGCCCACAGGATCAGCGCCGTGAACAGCGCCGACATGAAGTACGAACCGCCGTAGAAGTGCCACGAGATCGTCGACGCGCCCGCGAGCACCCACGCCGAGATGAAGCTGACGAGCAGGGTCACGACGAGCGGGAGCACCGCGTTGCCGCCGCGGTCCATGTCGACGCGCGCGAGCTTCGCCCAGCGCGTGCCGAACACCGGGCGCGCGTACCAGATCGCGCCCACGGCCATGCTCGAGAGCGTCGCCAGCAGCACCGCCCAGTAGTTGATCTCGGGGACCATCTCGCCTCCTCATCGCGGGCCGACCGCGGGTCGTCGTCTCATCGCTGCGTCATCGCAGTGCGTGTCACCGCCGTGCGTCACCGGATGTCGCTGGGCGCGAGCGTACTCCCGGCGCCGCGCGGGTCTCGGGCAGCGCGCCGCACTCCGCACTGACGGGTCGCTCGGTACGGGCGTATCCCCGGTTCGTTCTGCCGCGCGCCGCGAGCGCCCGACTACATGCCGTCGAGGCGCTCGTGCAGCCGCACGCACGTGCGCCAGCTGCGCATCGTCATCCGCTCGAAGATCGGCATCGCCATCAGGCGCTGGATGCGGGTCTTGGTCGCGAGCACCGCCACGCGCGAGAAGTAGATCGCGCCCGGGCCCGCGGCCACGGCATCGACCCCGTCGCGCAGTTCCGGGAACTCCGACAAGGCCTCCTCCGCCGAGAGCGGGTGCTTGAGGAAGATGACGTCGCTCCGCAGGTCCGGCGATCCATGCCCGGCGGGCGCGGCGTCGATGGTGGCCGCGAACTCGTCCTTCGAGCGGATGACCACGAGCAGTGGGACACCCAACCTCCGCTCGAGCATCGCCTCGACCTCGGTCTCGAGCTCGCGCGGGCCCGCGTCGGCACGGAAGAGCACGTTGCCGCTCTGCAGGTAGGTGCTGACCTCGTCGTAGTCGGCGTCGCGGAAGGCGTCGATGAGCTCCGCCATCCGGACCGCGTTGCGGCCGCCGACGTTGATGCCCCGCACGAGCGCGACGCAGGCCGAACCGGTGCCCGCGGATCTCCCCGTCGTCGTTCGAGCACTGGCGCTCATGTGCTCATGGCTACCAGAACGCGCCGGATGCCGCGACCGGCAGCGCGTCCCGATCGGCCGGGTGTCGGCGGCCCGGCGTAGCCTCGGGCCCATGACGGCGCCCGAGCCCTTCACCCTCCACGTGCCCGACGAGGTGCTCGACGACCTGCGCGCCCGGCTCGACCGCACGCGCCTGCTCGACGACTCGCCGCGGACGCCGCCATCAGGCATGAACGCGGCCTACCTGCGCGAGCTCGTCGATTCCTGGAAGCACTGGGACTGGCGCTCGCGCGAGGCGTGGCTCAACCGGCACCCGCAGTTCACCGCGCAGATCGACGACGCGCGCGTGCACTTCGCGCACCTCCGCTCCGACCGGCCCGACGTGCCCGCGCTGCTCGTCATGCACGGGTGGCCCCACACGTTCGCGCTCCAGCTCGACCTCGCCGACCAGCTGCCCGACGTGCACGTGGTCGTCGCGAGCCTGCCGGGGTTCGCGTTCTCGTCGCCGTACGCCGACGGCCCGATGACCGAGCGCCGCCTCGCCGCCTCGCCGCCACGATGCACCGCCTCATGACCGAGGTGCTCGGCTACGAGCGCTACGTCACCTACGGCGAGGATGTCACCGCCAACGTCAGTGACCTCATCGCCGCGACCTACCCCGACCGCGTCGCCGGCATCGTCGTGACCCACTCGCACTTCCCGACCTACGCCGAGCGAGATGCGCTCACCGACCCCGAGGAGCAGGCGTTCTTCGCGGCCCTTGCGGAGAAGCACGAGATGGATGGCGCGTACGGCCACGTGCAGTCGACCCGGCCCGACACGCTCGCGGTCGCCCTCAACGATTCCCCCGCTGGGCTGCTCGCATGGATCACCGAGAAGCTCGTCGAGTGGAGCGACACCCCGCCCGGCGACCCGAAGGCCGTCGAGCGCCGCATCTCGCGCGACCGCGTCCTCACCGAGGCGATGATCTACTGGGCCACGCAGACGATCCAGTCGTCGTTCCGGCCGTATCACGAGGGTGCCGACGCGCCCGACCCGATCCCGCCGGTCGACGTGCCCGCCGCGGTGTGGATCCAGCGGCACGAGGGCACCTACCCCGAGTCGCTCGCCAGGTCGTTCTACCGCGACCTGCGCTGGTTCGACCGCCTCGAGCAGGGCGGGCACTTCGCCGCCGCTGAGGTGCCCGAGGAACTGGCGGGCCGGATGCGTCGGTTCCTCGCCATGCTCGACTGAGACACTCCGCGCCGGACCGAGACGACCTCGCGAACATCCTTCGGGCACGATGTCGAGAATCCACGCCCGGCTCCGTCCCAGACGTGAACGCCCCGATCCGACCACAATGGCCGGAGGGCACGAGGAGGACATGATGGCGAAGTACCTGCTGCTGAAGCACTACCGCGGAGCGCCCGAGGCGGTCAACGACGTCCCGATCGAGCAGTGGACGCCCGAGGAGTTCGAGGCGCACATGCAGTACATGCGCGACTTCATGAAGCGACTCGAGGGCAGCGGCGAGTTCGTCGACGCCGACGCGCTGGCGCCGAAGGGCGAGTGGGTCCGGTACGACGGTCCCGGCCGCCCGCCCGTCACCGACGGCCCGTTCGCCGAGACGAAGGACCTGATCGCCGGGTGGATGATCATCGACGTCGACTCGCATGAGCGCGCGGTCGAGTTGGCCGGCGAGCTGTCGGCCGCGCCCGGCGCGGGCGGCCGCCCGATCCACGAGTGGCTCGAGCTGCGGCCGTTCCTCGCCGACGAGGCGCCCGCCGTCACGGAGTGACGCGGGTGGACGACGCGCTGCTGCGCAGCCTCATCCCCGAGGTCATCGCCATCCTCTGCCGCCGGGGAGCCGACTTCGCGGCGGCGGAGGATGCCGTGCAGGATGCGCTCGTCGAGGCCCTTCGCGTCTGGCCCGCCGATCCGCCGAGGGATCCGAAGGGCTGGCTCGTCGCGGTCGCCTGGCGGAGGTTCATCGATGCCGCGCGCGCCGAGGCATCCCGCCGGCACCGCGAGGAGCTCGTCGACCGCGAGCCGGCGCCCGGCCCGGTGACCACGACGGATGACACGCTGCAGCTGTACTTCCTGTGCGCCCACCCGTCGCTCACGCCGGCGTCGGCCGTCGCGCTCACGCTCCGCGCGGTCGGCGGGCTCACCACGCAGCAGATCGCCCGCGCCTATCTCGTGCCCGAGGCGACGATGGCCCAGCGCATCAGCCGGGCCAAGCGCACGATCGCGGGTGTGCGCCTCACCGCGCCGGGCGACCTCGCGACGGTGTTGCGCGTGCTCTACCTCGTCTTCAACGAGGGCTACTCGGGCGAGGTCGACCTCGCGGTCGAGGCGATCCGGCTCACGCGCCAGCTCGCCGGCATGACGACGGACGAGGAGGTCGCGGGCCTGCTCGCGCTCATGCTGCTCCACCACGCCCGACGCGCGGCGCGCACCAGCCCGGACGGACGGCTCGTGCCGCTCGCCGAGCAGGACCGCAGCCTCTGGGACACGCGACTGATCGCCGAGGGCGTCGACGTGCTGCAGGCCGCCCTCGCCCGCGACCGCCTCGGCGAGTACCAGGCCCAGGCCGCGATCGCCGCGCTGCACGCCGACGCCCTCACCGCCGACGAGACCGACTGGGTGCAGATCGTCGAGTGGTACGACGAGCTCGTGCGCCTGACCGACAGCCCGGTGGTGCGCCTGAACCGGGCCGTCGCGGTGGGCCAGGCGGATGGCGCGCGCGCGGGCCTCGCGGCACTCGCCGAGCTCGACCCCGCCCTCCCCCGCCACGCCGCCGCCGCGGCGTACCTGCACGAGCGCGACGGCGACCTGGTCACGGCGGCGCGCCTCTACGCGGAGGCCGCGAGCGCAGCGGCGAACGTTCCCGAGCGCGACCACCTCACGCGTGAGGCGGCGCGCCTGAACGCGCAGCTGCGCGCGCGCAGCTGAGCACGGGCGTCGCCGCCCCGCCGGCCCTGCCCGCCCCGTCGGGCGGCCGCGCTCGCTCGCGCGGGAGACTCAGTCCCCCTTCACGTTCACGATCTGCCGCAGCACGTGGCGCACCTGCACGAGCTCTGCCGAGTCGGCCATCACCCGATCGATCGGCTTGTACGCCTGCGGGATCTCGTCGACGAGCGCCTCGGTGTCACGGAACTCGATCCCCGCCATCGCGGCACGCAGCTGCTCGTGCGTGAACGTCGCACGCGCCCGGGTGCGCGAGTGGTGTCGGCCCGCACCGTGCGGTGCGGAGTTCAGCGACATCCGGTTGCCGAGCCCCTCGACCACGTACGAGGCCGTGCCCATCGAGCCGGGGATGACGCCCGGCCGCCCGCGGTCGGCCATGATCGCGCCCTTCCGCGAGACCCACACTCGCATCGCAGGATCGAGCGAATGCATGCGTAATGCATGCACCGAGCGGTACCGTAGGGAGATGCCGGTGAACATCACGATCAGGTCGGTCCCCGACGAGGTGCGCGACGAGTTGGCCGCGCGCGCGAGACGCTCGGGCCGCTCGCTGCAGGAGTACCTGGTGAACGAGCTCCGACGGATCGCCGCGAGCCCCTCGGCAGACGATGCGTTGGCCGCGATCCGACAGCATGCGCGCTCGTACCCTCCGATCTCCACCGACGACATCCTCACTGCGCGCGATGCCGACCGACGATAGGCCGGGCGGACCCGGCAGGGAGACCGGTCGAATCTCGACGGGTGCATCGATGCCGCGCCTGGTCGTCGTGGATGCGTCCTCGATGGCGGCGGTCCTGCTCGACGCGGACGCCGGCGAGCATGCCGTCATGCGCGGCGCGCAGCTCCTCGCGCCCAGCCTGCTGCCCTACGAGGTCGCGAACGTGCTTCGTCGCCTCGAGAGCGCCGGGCGCCTCGCGCCCGATCACGCCGACCAGGCGTTCCGTGACTTCACCGGGCTCGATCTCGAGCTCTGGCCATGGCCCGTCCTCGCCGACCGGGTGTGGCAGCTCCGGGCGAACCTGTCGACCTATGACGCCGCCTACGTCGCCCTGGCCGAGACCACCGGTGCGACCCTGCTCACTCGTGATTCGCGACTCGGCCGAGCACCCGGCCCCGGCTGCACGATCGAGGTCTTCGCCTGAGCGGTGGTGCGCGCCCGACTCAGTGCGAGCCGAGCGCCCGCCGCGCCACGCGGTACTTCTCGATCAGGCGCAGCTGCACGTCGTAGTCGAGGCGGCGCAGCCGCCAGCGGGCGGTGTTGTCGTCGATGTCGGCGAGCTTGACGCGGCGCGCGGCCGGGTGCGAGCGAATGCGCGCGTAGTACTCCTCGGGCGCGACATCCTTCGTGCGCGTCAGCAGCCGCACGATCTCGATGACCTCGGGCACGACGCCGGCCTCGAAGAGCTCCTCGGCGGTGATCGCGGTATCCTCGAGCACGTCGTGCAGCCACGCGGCGGCCGCCTCGACGGGCTCGGTGACCGGGTCGAAGCGCTCGGCGATGCGGCCCGGATGGTCGACGTACGGCAGCCCGCTGCGATCGAGCTGGCCGCGGTGCGCGATGAACGCGATGCCGCGTGCGAGGGCCACCTGCTCGACCGCCTCGGTCTGCGACCAGGTCCTCGGGCCGACCTGCGCGGGCGGGCGGGGCGCGTGCGCGTGCGTCGGGATGGGTTCGGACGCGGCGATCGGCAGGGACTCCTCGTCGGCGTCGGGTTCCGCGCCGCCGGCCCGCTGCGCCTCGCCCGCGGGCTGGTCGTCATCCGCGGGCTGGTCGGATGCCGCATCCGACGCCTCGCGGAACGTCGACCGACGCGCGGCGAGCACCATCTCCTCGAGCTCCTCCGTCACCGGGTCGACCGACGTTGACGCATCGATGCGGGGGTCGTGGGTCGCCGGGTCGATCGCGTCGGGCATCGTCGGCATCTCCTCGGGGTGGGGCGGAGCGTCCGCCGGGGTCTCGGGCGCGGCGGGCGTCGCCGCGGGCGCGGCGGGCGTCGCCGCGGGCGCGGCGGGCACGGTCGCGGGGGCGGGCAGGGGCTTGGGCGCGCCATCCGTCGCCGCCGGCACCGCCTCGGACGGACCATCCGACCCCGCTTGGGCCTGCGCGACCTCGGCCGCCGCGTCGCGGACCTCGGCGATCGGATCCCGCCCGCGCACCGGCCGCACGAACTCGAGTTCGGCCTCGAGCTCGCCGAGTTCGCGCTCGTCGAGTTCGAGCAGCGACCGCTCGCCGCCCTCGTTGCGCCGGTCGAACGAGGCCACGTCGATCTCGGTGAACCCCGAACCGTCGTGCGTCGTGAAGTAGCGGCGGCGCGTGCCATCCGTCACCGCCACGATCACGGCGTCGAAGTCGCCGCTCGGCTCGAAGCTGCTGAGGAAGTACCGCCGACGGTCGGCGTAGGGCGGGCGGGCGGTCTCGACGTGCTCGATCTCGACGGGCTGTGCGTGCGCGCCCGCGCGGCTGTCGTCGGCGTCGGGTCGCTCGGCCCAGTCCTGGATCCACGCCTCGGCCGCGGGCGCGCCGAAGCCGAATACGGGCTCGTCGTCGGTGGGGGCGGTCAACCGGACTCCAGGGGGATACCGGTCCGTCGGGGTCGGCGGACGGGGCGGCGCGGTCGTCGGATTCAGGATCGGATGCGGCGGGTGGGTGGCCCTCGCATCCTCCGATGGTACGGCCGCGCGCCCCGAGCACGCGATGCCCCGTCGGCATGGCGCGACGCGAATTCGTGCTCGCGCACGCCGTCGGAGGCGACATCCGCTCTAGGCTTCGGGACAGGGGTGCCCATGACGAGACGGATGCCGAAGGCGCTGTACGAGCGCGAACTGCGCGACCTGCAGGCGCAGCTGGTGGACATGCAGGCGTGGGTGCAGCAGTCCGGCGCCCGCATCGTGGTGATCTTCGAGGGGCGGGATGCCGCGGGCAAGGGCTCCACGATCAAGCGCGTCACCGAGTACCTCAACCCGCGCGTCACGCGCATCGTGGCGCTCCCGACACCGAGCGTGCGCGACAAGACCCGCTGGTACTTCCAGCGGTACGTGCCGCACCTGCCCGCCGCGGGCGAGATCGTGCTGTTCGACCGGTCCTGGTACAACCGCGCCGGCGTCGAACGCGTGATGGGCTACTGCACGAACGAGGAGTACCACCGGTTCCTGCACCAGGCGCCGATCTTCGAGCGGATGCTGGTCGAGGACGGCATCATCCTGCTGAAGTACTGGTTCAGCGTCTCCGACGTCGTGCAGGAGGAGCGGTTCCGGTCGCGCCTGAACGACCCCATGCGGCGGTGGAAGCTCAGCCCCAACGACGTGCTCTCGATCACGAAGTGGGAGGACTACTCGCGCGCGAAGGACAACATGTTCCTGCACACCGACATCGCCGAGGCACCCTGGTACGAGGTCGAGAGCGACGACAAGCGCCGGTCGCGCATCAACATGATCGCGCACCTGCTCTCGCAGGTGCCGTGGCAGAAGGTCGAGCCCGAGCGTATCGAGATCCCGGTGCGCCCGCCCGCCGGAGGGTACGAACGGCCGCCGCGGTCGTGGACGAACTCGGTGCCCGACTTCGCGGGCGAGCTGATGAAGCGGCACGCGGCGGAGGACTGACGAGCGCGGCGGTCCCGCGGCGGACGGCTCCGTCTGGTCGCCGCTGCGACCTCGCGGTGCGCTGACACGCGGGGCGATGTCGTCCGTGTGGCTCATGTCGACGCGACCTCATTTGAGGCTGCGCTGACATGGGCCATCCGGCCAGCGGGCGCCATGCGGCGGCGCAGGTACGCGGGCCTCATTTGAGGCTCCGCTGACATGACACATCGCTGAGCGACCCCACGCGGGGACGCACGTCAAGCGGGCCTCATATGAGGCTCCGCTGACATGACACATTCGGACGACGGCCCCACCGACGACGCAGGTCACGCGGGCCTCATTTGAGGTTCCACTGACATGACACATCACTCAGCGACCCCACGCGGGGACGCACGTCAAGCCGGCCTCATCCGAGGCTCCGCTGACATGACACATCCGGTCGACGGCCCCACCGACGACGCAGGTCACGCGGGCCTCATTTGAGGCTCGGCTCACATGGAACATCCGGCCAGCAGCGCTAAGCGGGGACGCATTTCAAGCCGGCCTCATCTGAGGCTGCGCTGAGATGGCACATCCGGACGGCATCGCCATGGGGGCCGTCATGTCGATTCGGCCTCATTTGAGGCTGCGTTGGCATGAGCCCTCCGGACGGCATCGTCGGGACCGGTCAGTCGGCGGATGGCGCGGCCAGCGCGGAGACGCACGCGCGGAGCGCAGTCCGCAGCGCCTGTTGCTGCTCGGCGTCCAGCCCGGCGCGCATCCGGTCCTCGACGGCCTCGACGACGCCGCTCGCCGATGCGAGTCGTTCGCGACCGAGCGCGGTGAGCTCGGCGGGCAGCACGCGCCCGGCCCCGGGCGGCACCGGGGGTCGGGCGACGAGACCCTCGCGCTCGAGGCCCTGGAGGAGCACGTTCATCGACTGCCGGGTGACGAACGCGCCGCGCGCGAGGTCGGAGTTCGACAGTCCGGGCCGCTGTGCGAGCAACTCGAGGCACGCGTACTGCGGCACCGTCAGGCCGAGCGGGCGCAGCGCGCCATCCATCGCCGAGCGCAGGGCGCTCGCCGCCTGCTTCAGCAGGTAGCCGAGCGAGGTGTCGAGGTCGACGCCGACACGGGAGGGCACATCCATGTCAGTAGTCTGACATAGGCTTTGAGTGTCAACATCCTGACACGCTAGGAGGAGCATCATGACCACCACCACCGGACCCGACTTCATCTCGCTGCAGGTGCGCGATCTCGAGCACTCGGCCGCGTTCTACGCGGCTCGGCTCGGCCTCACGCGCGCCGAGGTCTCGCCGCCCCACGCCGTCGTGTTCGACACGCAGCCGATCCCGTTCGCCGTGCGCGAGCCCCTCCCGGGCGTCGACCTCGAGGCATTCCCACGCGCGAGCGGAGGCGTGGGCGTCTGGATCCGCGTCGACGACGCGCAGCGCCTGCACGACGACCTCGTCGCCGCGGGAACGGCCATCGCGGCGGCGCCGCTCGACGGCCCGTTCGGTCGCACGTTCACGTTCGAGGATCCGGACGGCTACCTCATCACCATCCACGACCGCGGCTGAGCCGTGGGCGGCCGGCGACCCCGGGCGTCGCCGGCCGCCGCCCCACGGCGGGTCAACCGAGGAAGCGCGCGAGCTCGGCGAGCACGGCGTCGCGGCGATCTTCGAGCAGGGCATGCCCGGCGCCGTCGATCGGCACGAGCTCGGCATCGAACACGTCGACGTACTCCTCGGCGAACCGCGCCGGGATGTAGTCGCACGCGCCGCGGACCACGAGCATCGGCAGGTCGACCGACGACGCCTCCGCCTCGGTCACCCCGCTCAGGTCGGCATGCAACTGCGGCACCTGGCTCGCGAAGTAGCCCAGGTGCTCGGGCGGCGGCCGGATCTGCGACGCGTCGCAATGGAGCCCGGCCGCCGTCGACTCGTACAACCCGAGGAACCGCTCGTCGAGCTCGGCGTCGCTCGCGAACCACCGGGTCGCCCGCGGGTCGACGGCGGTGAGGGCGTACACGAACAGGTTCCGCGGCGACAGCGCACGCAGGTACGTGCCGGCCTGATCGGCCGCGTCGAGCCGGTCCTGCGGGCCGACGGGCTCGGCGGGGACACCCCGCCATGGGATGGCACCGGGCGAGATGAGCGCCATCCGCTCGACCCGTTCGGGGTGCTCGACCGCGAACACCGTCGCGACCGACGCACCCCACGAGTAGCCGAGCAGGTCGACGCGCTCGGCACCCGTCGCATCGACGACGCGCGCCAGCTCGTCGACCGCGTGGGCGAGCGTGTGCTCGAGCGGGTCGGCGAGCGGATCCGACCGCCCGGTGCCCGCCTGGTCGTACACCACGACCGCGCGGTCGCGCCCCAGCTCCTCGACCGCCGACTCCTCTATGTCCGACAACGGCACGCCCGGCCCGCCGTGCACGACGATCAACGGCGGGGCGGATGACGCGGCGTCGCCCGTCGTGCGGACGTCGACGCGCGGCGCGGCAGCCGCGCCCGGTCCGGCCGAGCCCATCGGGGCGAGGTCCAGCCGCAGGAACGTCACGAGCGACAGTAGTGACGCCGCGACCCACAGGCCGCCAGCGACCGGCAGCACCTTGCGGCGACGCGACGCCGATGCCGGAACGCGTGTCGGCACGGGCGAGGAAGCCGGCTGATCCGTCGTGGACAGGCCCCCGAACCCCCGACTGGGGTGCGGACCCCCGGCCCGCGCCGCCCGCCGAGCGCGCACCGCGCCGCGCACCGCGGCGAGCGCGAGGCACAGCAGTGCGACGACCGCGAAGGAAATCCACACTGTCGCTCCCGGCGCCGCCCCGAGCGCGATCAGTCCCAGCAGCACCGCCTCCTGCGCCGCCGAGAGCAGCACGACGACGAGCACGACGAGCGCGACCCGACCGACCGCGCGCACGTACCGCATCGCGTCCCCTCCCGACTCCGACGGCCCTCCGATGCCGATGCTCCCCGCATCCTCACCGCGTGAGCGGGCCGCCGCCACCCGTTGACTGCCGTTCCCCGGTCCGACCGCGCCATCCGCGCGACGCGCTGACCGCGCCGGAACCCCGCGTTCGGGGACTCCCCCGTCGGGCGCGGCGACTGGCAGGCTCGATCCGGCCCGCCACCCGCGGGTCGGGAGGAGCAGGCATGTGGACCGATGAAGCCGGCGAGCTGCACGAGACGCCCGTCGACTGGCGCACGACCGCGGTCGCCGACCAGGTGCAGGCCATGGTCGAGCGGCTGCCGGAGCACGCGCGCGATCGGTACTCCGACTGGATGGACGCCGAACTCGAGGTGCTTCGCGCCCACGCGCGCGAGCTCGTGGCCGGCGGGCTCGCCGAGGAGGCGGCCTACCGCGATCGACCGCTGCCCGCCGTCGAACTGCTGCGGATCCCCTGGGCGACGATCCGCGACGGCGCGGCGCTCGAGGCGGCGCTCGCGTCGGTCCCACCGAGGTGGCGTCTCGACGCGATGTTCGTCGTCGAGGACGCCTTCGACGCGAATCGCCCCGCCGCGCCGCGGTTCCGCCTGCGCGACCTCCTCGACGCGATCGGGTTCTGACCCGGCGGGTTCAGTTCGCCGCCCGCTGCTCCTCGAGGCGCACCGACTCGCGACCCCACCACGTCGTCACGTCGACCTTGTGGTTCTCGGCGTCGGCGAGCGTCCACCACTCGGGCGCGAACGAGTCGTCGACCATGCGGCCGCCCGCGGCGAGCGCCGCCGCGATGCGTGCGTGCACCTCGTCGTGCGGAACGCAGACGTCGACGTGCATGCGACCGCGGCCCGACGCGACCGTGTCGGTCGGCTGCAGGAACACCGATGAACCGCGACGCAGCGGATCCACGAGGTGCGTGTCGTTCGGCGGCACGTAGCCGAGCACAGCCCGCCAGAACGGCGTCACCTCAGCCGACTCGGGCGAGGCGATCGCGGTCTGCACGACCTGGAGCGCCGCGACATCCGCCACCAGCCCCTGCTCGCGCGCGACCGCGGAGATCGCGCGTGCCACCTCGAGGTCGCGAGTGCTGAGGTTCCGGATGTCGCGAGTGATGAGCTTCACGGCGACGCCCTCGTGGCGCAAGTCGACGTCGGGCTCGTGGCGACGCACGATCTCGAGCGCGGCGATGCTGCCGACGAATCGCGCGCCCGCCTCCCACGACGCCGCGCGGAAGAACGCGTGAGCACCCCAGTAGAGCACCCGCCAGTCGCCGACCCCGTCGGCATCGGCGAACTGCTGTGGTGTGATCGGCGCGACATCCATGCCGCCCATGCTCGCCGGTGCCGCCGACACCGGCAAGGCCGGCACGGGACGGCCTTCCGCCGCAACGCCGGAGAACGCCACGACGCCGGGCCGGGTCGGGGCCCCGCTCCCGGATACCCGCAGATCTCCGGAGACACGGTGCAGCGGGCGGGTGCCCCGCTCCCGGATACCCGCAGATCTCCGGAGACACGGTGCAGCGGGCGGGTGCCCCGCTCCCAGATACCCGCGGATCTCCGGAGACACGGTGCAGCGGGCGCGGTCCCGCTCCCGGAGACACGGCGCGGCGGCCGCGCCTCAGTACCGGAACCGCACCGCCTCGGCGACCGCCTCGGGCGCCAGTCCGCCAAACGCCTCCCACTCGTTCCGGCGCGTCGCGACGTACGCGTCGACCAGCACGTCGCCGAGCACGCGGCGGTGGAACCCGCTCGACGCGAGCCGGTCGAGCGCCGTGCCCAGGTCGGCGGGCAGCGAGCGGATGCCGCGGGCCCGTCGCTGCGCCGCGGTCAGCGTGCCCGGGTCGACCGTGACGGGCTTCGGCGGCACCGCCTCGCGCGTGATCCCGTCGAGCGCCGCGGCGAGGATCGCGGCCACCGCGAGGTACGGGTTCGCCGCGCCATCCGCCGGCCTGATCTCGAGGTTGGCCTGCTCGGCCGCCATCCCGGCCTGGCCGGGCACGAACCGGACTGCCGTCTCGCGATTCCCCGGCCCCCAGCACACGGCCGCGCCCGACCACGAGGCCGGCCGCAGCCGCGCGAACGAGAGCACGCTGCCGCCGAGGAGCGCGATGCCGTCGTCGAGCCGATCGAGGATGCCGGCGACCATGCGCCCGCCGTCGACGCCGAGCCCGTGACGCCCGCGCGGGGCCGGCTCCGCCAGCACGTTGCGCCCCTCGCGCCGCGCGGAGAGGTGCACGTGGCATCCGTTCGTCGCCTCGCCCACGATCGGCACGGGCGCGAACGAGATGCGCAACCCGTGCGCCTGCGCGACCCGGGTCAGCACGACTCGCGCCAGCGCGAGGTCGTCGACCGCCGTGAGCGCATCGCGGGGAGCCAACGCGAACTCGAGGCGGCCGTCGCCGGACGCCGGATGGAACTGCTCCACGGGCACGCCCGCGAACTCGAGCGCCGCCAGTGCCCCGAGCCCGAACGCCTCGACCTCGATCAGCGCGCGCGTCGAGGAGGCCGGCCCGGACGTCGCCGGCAGGTACCGCATCGTCTCGCCGACCTCGTCGGTGCCCGCTGCCCCCCAAGCCGCCGGGACCGGCGCCCGGAACACCGTGCACTCGAGCTCGAACCCCACCGAGAAGGTCAGCCGGGCGTCCTGCGCGTCGTCGACCACGCGGCGCAGCGCCGACCGGGTGCAGGCCGGATGCACCGTGCCGTCGAGCGCATACAGGTCGGCGGGCGCCCACGCGAGGCCCGACTCGGCGTCGAGCAGCGCCATCGACGAGATGTCGGCGATGCCGCGCACGTCGCCCACGACGGGGTCGAGCGCGGGCGTGCGGCTGAGGTGGTCGTCGACCGAGAACAGGAAGCCCACGCTGTTCGAGATCGTCACGCCGTGCGTGCTCGCCGAGAGCAGCCGGCGATGCGGCAGCACCCGCACCCGAGCGACGCCGGCGAGGTCGATGTGCGAGACGGCGAGCGCGCGGATGTCGTCGAAGCGGACGGCACGGTTCATCCGATTCACTCCTCCCTCGCCGGCCCCAGTATGCCGACCCCGCGTTTCGGGCAGTTTTCGGGGGAATGCCGGCCCTCGAGGCGTCAGTTCGTGCGCGAGAGGGTGGGGACGCCGGGCACCGGCCGGGGCGGCGGGTCCGGGCCGGCACCGTTGTCGTGCGGCCCCGCCGGGCGGATACTGGCGCCATGTCCACGGGTCCCGACGTGCCGACGGTCGACTGGGTCGCCCGCCACGACCGGCTCGCCGCCCGTCGTGACGAGCTGACCTCGCGCGAGCTCGACGAGCTCGGGCTCGCGGCGTGGTTCATCGGCCGCCCGGCCGAGAGCGAACGGGCGTGGGACGACGCGCACCGCGCCTACCTCGCCGACGGCGACACGGATGCCGCGATCCGCTGCGTGTTCTGGCTCGGCTTCACGCTCTCCGACCGGGGCGAGGCGGTCAGGGCGGGTGCGTGGATGGCGCGCCTGTTCGAGCTGCTCGGCTCGGTGCCGCACACACCCGACGCGGATGCCGCGGCGACCGTCGCGCGGTCGGCCGCCGCCTTCGCGGCCGGACGCGACGCAGAGGCGGCGTCCCTCGCCGAGCAGGCGGTCGCGCTCGCGCGCGACGCCGGCGACGCCGACCTCGAGGTGCTCGCGACCATGTCGATGGGCCGCGCGCTCGTGCACGCCGGTCGGCTCGTCGAGGGGTTCGCGTGCATGGACCGCGTGATGCTCGCCGTCGCGTCGGGCCGCGTCGGCGACCGGGCCGCGGGTCCGGCGTACTGCGCCGTGATCGCGAGCTGCCTCGACCGGTGGGATGTCGACCGCGCGCGCGTGTGGACCCGCGACCTCGGCGCGTGGTGCGACGCGCAGCAGGGGCTCGAGCCGTTCCGCGGCGAGTGCTCGGTGCACCGGGCGACCGTGCAGCGCCTGCTCGGCGAATGGGATGAGGCCGGGGCCACGCTCACCGCGGTGTGCGACCGCGAGCTCCGCGCGCAGACCCTCGAGAACGCGTACTACGGGCTCGCCGAGCTGTGCCGACTCACCGGGCGCCGCGACGAGGCGGAGGCCGCGTATCGGCGCGCGGCCGACCTCGGGCGCGAGGTGCAGCCGGGGCTCGCGCTGCTGCGCCGCGACCAGGGCCGGCTCGCGGCGGCACGGGCCGGCATCGCGCGAGCGCTCGCGGCGGGCGGCCTCCCGAGCACGCGCGCCGAGCTGCTCTCGGCGTGCGCCGAACTCGAGGCCGAGCGGGGCGGCGACCTCGGGCTCGCGCGCCGTGCGGTCGCCGAACTGCGCACGCTCGCCGACACCGTGGGCACCGACTACCTGCGCGCGCAGGCCGACCGCGCCGAGGCGCGGCTCCTCATCGGCACGGATGGCGCGCCCCGCGCACTGCCGCTGCTGCGCCGATCGTGGTCGGTGTGGCGCCACCTCGAGGCGCCGTACGAGGCCGCGACCACACGTGTGCTGATGGGCCGTGCCGCCCGCGCGGCCGGCGACGAGGAGGCCGCGCAGCTCGAGTTCGACGCGGCGCGCACGGTGCTCACTGGGCTCGGCGCGGTGCCCGACCTCGACCGACTCGAACGTGTCGCGGCGGGCGACGGCCGCCCCGCGGCATCCGCCGGGCTCACCCGCCGCGAGGTCGAGGTGCTGCGGCTCATCGCCGCGGGCCGCTCGAACCGGCAGATCGCCGACGAGCTCTTCCTCAGCGAGCGCACGGTCGCGCGGCACGTCAGCAACATCCTCGGCAAGCTCGGGCTCGCGAACCGCGCCGCGGCCACGGCGTTCGCGTTCGAGCACGGGCTCACCGCGACCGCGTGACGCGGCGCGGGCGGCGGCGCGGCCGGCGGCGCGGGCGGCGGTGCGACACGCCCCGCCGCGGCGCGGCCGAGCCCGCGGCCGTCGCGCCCACGACGCGAATTGGTCATTTCTGCCGAGGCGGCCGCCCCGCGGCATCCGTACCGTCGCCCGCATCACCGACCACATCGGCCGGGGGCAGCGACCGAGGAGGCCGTCATGGACACCACGATTCTCGACACCGCCGTCGTCGGCGCCGGCGCCGCCGGCCTGATGGTCGGCCGACGTCTCGCCGAACGCGGCGAGCGCCTCGAGCTCTTCGACGCGCACGCGCGCGTCGGCGACCCCTGGCGCGAACGCTACCGCTCGCTGCGGCTCTTCACGCCGCGGCCCTTCCTCGAGCTGCCGGGCCTGCCCATCGGCATCGGGCGCTTCGAGTACCCGACCGGCACCGAGATGGGCGACTACCTCGAGCGGTACGCGCAGCACATGAAGCTGCCCGTGCGCACCTCGACGCGGGTCGTGCGGCTCAGCCACGACGGCGACCGCTTCCGCCTCGAGCTCGACGACGGCGACGAGGTGCTCGCCGATCGGGTCATCGTGACCGTCGGCGTGCACCAGGTGCCCATCACGCCGGCCTTCGCGGCCGAGCTCGACGCGTCGATCCGCCAGGTCCACTCGCTCGACTACCGGGGGCCGGAGCAGTTCGCCGACGGACCGGTGCTCGTGGTCGGCGCCGGCAACTCCGGCACGGATGTCGCGCTCGAGGCCGCGCGCACCGGCCACGCCGTGACCCTCGCCGGCCGCCACCCCGGCCACGTGCCCGTCGACATCGACCGGCCGCTCGGCAACCTGCTCAGCGGGTTGTTCATCCGTCGCCTGCGTCGCCTCACGATCGACACGTCCAAGGGCCGCGCCGCGCGCGACGCGCAGCTCGGCCACGGCGTCATGCTGATCCGGAACTCGCCGAAGGACCTCGACCGCGCCGGGATCGTGCGGGTCGGGCGGATCGGCGGCGTCGAGCGCGGGCGCGCGGTGACGACGGACGGCACGGTGATCGACGCCGCGACCGTCGTCTGGTGCACGGGATCCAAGCCCGACCTCGGGTGGATCGACCTCGCGGGCGTCGTCGGCGCGAGCGGGTTCCCCAACGAGCAGCGGGGCCTGGTGACCGGATGGCCCGGGCTGGCGTTCGTGGGCATGCCCTTCCAGTACTCGTTCGCGTCGCCCACGCTCATGGGCATGGACCACGACGCGGAGTATGTGGTCGACGCGCTCGTGCCGGCGCGCGCGGTCGCCGCGGCAGCGACGTCGCCGGCCGGCCGGCGCGTGGCCCGGCGGGCGGCGGCCTGAGCCGCCCGCGCGTCGGTCGCAGGCCGCAGCGGCCGCCACGTCGAATTGCGCGAGCATCCGGCCGATGGACCCTCCAGCAGGCCCATCACCCGGATGCTCACGCGGAATGCAGGATGACACGCGCCAGAGCCTTGTCTGCACGGCCCTGACCGGCGTCATCCTGCAATCTCGTCGGCGCCGGGCCCCGAGTGCACTCCCCACGCCGAGTCCACGAGCATCCGGGTGACGGATCCTCCAGCGGGCCGATCCCCGGATCCTCCTGCGGATTGCAGGATGACACGCGCCACGTCCTCGTATGCCCGGCTCTGAGCCGCGTCATCCTGCAATCTCGTCCGCGCCGGGCCCCGCGCGCGCTCGCCGCGCGCCCGGGGAGGGCCGGCCCGACGCGAATACCGGCCCGCCCGGGCCGGGCCCGCTGGCGCGGAGACGGGCGCCGGTCCGCGCCCGGGCCCGGGCCCGGCGCGGCGCCGACCTACGCCGCGGCCTCGCCCGCCCGCACGGCCTTCGCGAGGTTCGCGACGAGCTCGTCGCGCGTCTGCGGCACGACGTACGCCGGCTGGTCGCGCTCGACGCGCCAGCTCTCGGCGAGCGGCCCGACGTTGACGGTGTCGAACCCGAACGCGTCGTACAGGTCGGTCACGAACCGCACGGCGTCGTCGAAGTCGCTCGACGTCGCGAGCGCGCGGCGGCCGGGGGTGCCCGCGGGGCGACCTTCGGTCGTGATGTCCTTCGCCATGATGTGGTTGAAGCCCTTCACGACGCGGCTCTCGGGCAGGTGCTTCTGCAGCATCCCCGAGACGGTGTCGCGGCCCTCGTCGAGCGCCGGCACGTGGCCGTCGCGCTCCCAGTAGTAGTTGTTCGTGTCGATCACGATCTTGCCCGCGAGCGGCTCGACCGGGATGGAGCCGTACGCCTTGAAGGGCACCGTCACCACCACGACGTCGCCGGATGCCGCGGCCTCCTCGACCGTCGCGGCGCGCGCCTCGGGGCCGAGCTCGTCGACCAGCGCGGCGAGCGTCTCGGGTCCGCGCGAGTTCGCGATCACGACGTCGTACCCGTTCGCGATCGCCGCCCGGGCGACCTGGCTGCCGATGTTGCCTGCTCCGATGATTCCGAGTGTCGTCATGTTGAGGGCCAACCGGATGGCGCGCCGAACCCTTCCCGCTCGGAGGCGATGCCCAGCCGCCGCGCAAGACGGATGCGTCGCCGAGCGCCGCGCGTCATGATGACGCTGTGGACGAGGCTCATGTGACGTCGGATGCCGACCGCCATCCCGAACGGGAGCAGGATGGGGTGACGGGCGACGTCTGCTGGCTCGCCTCGACCTGTACCGAGTGCGGCGCGCTGGTCGAGGGCGGAACCTGCTGGAACTGCGGCACACCCCGCGTGGAGTGACCGGCGACGAGGAGGAGCGAGATGACCGAGGCGACGACGAGGCTGACGCAACTGCTCGGCATCCGCCATCCGATCGTGCTCGGCCCGTTCGGCGGGCTGTCGTCGGTCGAGCTCACCGCGACCGTGAGCGAGCTGGGCGGCCTCGGCTCGTTCGGCCTCTTCGGCTACGACGCCCGGCACATCGTGCAGACGGGCGAGGCGATCCGCGCGGCGACGAGCGCGCCGTTCGCCCTCAACCTGTGGCTTCCGCTGCCGACGGATGGCGCGGCGCTCCCGCCGCGCGCGTTCGAGCAGGCCCTCGAGGCCGTGCGCCCGCTCTACGACGCCGTCGACACGCCCGTGCCCAGCGCGCCGCCCGAGCGCTACCTGCCCTCGTTCGGCGAGCAGTGGGAGGCGGTGCTCGAGGTGCGGCCCGCGGTCGCGAGCTTCGTCTACGGGGTGCCGCCCGAGCACGTCGTGGCCGATGCGCGCGCTCGCGGCATCCGGCTGGTGGGCACCGCGACCACGGTCGACGAGGCGGTCGCGCTCGAGGCCGGCGGCATCGACGCGATCGTCGCGACGGGCCTGGAGGCCGCCGGGCACCGGGTCGCGTTCCTCCGCCCGGCCGAGACCTCGCTCGTCGGCTCGATCTCGCTGATCCCGCAGGTGGTCGACGCGGTCTCGGTGCCGGTCATCGCCGCAGGCGGCATCGCCGATCGCCGCGGGGTGGCCGCGGCGATCGCGCTGGGCGCGGCGGGCGTGCAGGTCGGCACGGCGTTCCTGCGCACGCGCCAGTCGGCGGCGAGCGACGACCACCGCCGGGCGATCGAGGCGACCGCAGCCGAGGACACCGTGCTCACGCGCGCGATGAGCGGCCGCCTCGCGCGGGGCGCGGCGAACCGCGCGATCCGGGCGATCGAGGCCGACGGCGCGATCGCACCGTACCCCGTGCAGGGCTGGCTCACGGCGGGCTTCCGCGCCGCCGCGGCGAAGCTCGGCAAGGGCGAGCTGCAGTCGCTGTGGATGGGGCAGTCGGCGCGGCTCGCGGTGCGAGACGACGCGCGCGACGTGTTCGCCGAGCTGCTCGCGGGCGTGCAGGGCACGACCGGCGTGCCCGGCGAAACCGGGCCGCCGAGAGGCGTCGCGTGACGCACGTCGTCATCCGCCCGAAGGTGCTCTACGTCGGCACGCCCGTGTTCCTCGTGTCGACGGTGAATGCCGACGGCTCGTTCAACCTCGCGCCGGCCTCGTCGTACTGGGCGCTCGAGCAGATGCTCGTGCTCGGCCTCGAGACCGACGGCCAGAGCGCGCGGAACGTGCTCGAGCGGCCCGAGTTGACCGTGAGCTTCCCCCATCCCGAGCTCTGGCCCGCGGTCGAGCGGCTCGCCGACGTCACGGGCCGCGATCCCGTGCCCGAGGCGAAGGCCGGCCGCTACCGGTTCGAGGCCGACAAGCTCGCGGTGTCGGGGCTGGGCTTCGAGCCGTCCGAGCTCGTCGCTCCGCCGCGCGTCGCGGAGTGCCGCCTGCAGTTCGAGGCGCGCGTGCGCCGCGCGACCCCCGGGCTCGGCGCGTACCTCCTGGTCGAGGCCGAGGTCGTGCGGGTGCACGCCGACCCCGCGATCGTGGTGCCGGGCACCGAGCACGTCGACCCGCGTGCATGGCATCCGACGATCTACAGCTTCCGGCACTACTTCGACATCGGCGCCGAGGTGGGATGGCGGGCGACGAGCGAGACCACCGGCTGATGGCCGGGTGAGCGGATGCCGCGGCAGCACGCATCGGCGTGCGACCGCAGCGCGGCATCCGCTCGGGCCCTCCGGGCGCGCTCAGCGCACGACGTCGAACACGTGCTTCACGACGCCGTTGGAGTACGCCTCGTGCTCGACGAGCTTCAGGCTGCCCTGCTCGTGCCCGTTGAACAGGCGCTTGCCCTCGCCGAGCACGACGGGGAAGACGAGCAGGTGGTAGCGGTCGACGAGCCCGGCCTCGGCGAGGCCCTGCGCGAGCGTGGGGCTGCCGTGCACGAGGATCGTGCCTTCGCCGTCGGCCTGCTTGAGCTCGGCGACCTCGTCGAGCGACCGCAGCACACTCGTGTTGTTCCACTCTGGGTCGGTGAGGGTCGACGAGACGACGTACTTGGGCATCGCGTTGTACTCGGCGAACTCGTCCATCTTCGGCCAGATCGGGGCGAACTCGTCGTAGCTCACCCGGCCGATGAGCATCGCGCCGGCCTCGGTCTGCTCGCGGCCCTTGATCTCGTAGGCCTCCTCGACGAACGGGACCTCCTTGAAGGTCCAGCCGGCGCGCGGGTGGTCGCCGCCGCCGGGCGAGTCGACGATGCCGTCGAGGGTGATGAACTCGGTGACGATGAGGGTGCGCATGGGGGTCTCCTGTCGGGTCCGGTTCGGGGCGGACCATCCGCCCCTCATTCTGGCGTCGAACGAGCCTCCGCGCGATCGACATCGCATCGGACGAATCTCGCGAAGCTGTGAGTGCGCACATCTCATCGGCCTACGCTCCGGAGATGAGCACAGCCGACGTACCGTCGCACCAACCGACCTCGCCCCCCACCACCGATGGCCAGGGGGCCCAGCGCTTCGCGCCGTTCGCGGTCGATCGCATCCTGATCGACCAGCTCCCGTCATCGCTCGGCACCGTCGAGGCGCCCGAACGCTACACGGTCATGGCCGTCTTCACGCGCAGGCCGCTCCCTCAGGAGCTCGCGCTCCTCGGCGAGCCGGCCGTCGAGCGGCAGCTCGCGGAGGCGGGGTACCCGCGCGTCACCCTCACCACCGCGGATCGGCGGCTCATGATCGCGAACACGAACCTGCACGAGCTGAAGGTCGGCCTGGCCCGCACCATCGGCCTGATCCTCGACGACATCGGCAAGCGCGTCGCCGTCACCAGGTCGGCGCAGGCGCGGGATGCCGCGGAGCTCGCGACCCGGGCGGCCGAGCGAGCGAGCCACGTGCTCGACGAGGCGGCGCAGATCGACTTCTCGCCGCGGGTCTCCCACTACACCTGATCGGCGTCGCCGGCACGCGGCAGCGCCCGAGCGCCCCGCACGAAGCAGCGCCCGATCCGTCCTCAGCTCCGGTGCGGCGGGACGCCGTGCTCGGCGAGTGGTTCGTGCGACTGCTCGGCGCCGGCTTCCTCGGGCCCTTCGGCGGCGACCGGCTCCCGCCGCTTCCGCGTGACGAGGTAGGACCCGAGCAGGACGAGCCCGAATCCGAGGATCGTCCAGACGGTGACGCGCTCGCCAAGCACGAGCACGCCCGCGACGATCGCGACCGCCGGGTTGACGTAGGTGATCGCGGTCGCCTTCACCGGGCCGATCTCGCCGATCAGCGCGACCATGAGCAGGAACGCGAGCGCGCTGCACACCACGGCGAGCACGACGATGGAGACCACGACGGCCGTCGAGGGCCACGCCGAGGGCCACGCTCCGGTCGCGAGCACGAACGGCACGTACACGACCGCGGCGGCCGCGAGCGAGACCGCGACCACGCCCACGCCGGGCAGGTCGGGCATCCACCGCGAGAGGATGGCTGGGCCGAGCGCGTAGCCGACCACGACGACGGCCATCTGGGCCACGGCGACCAGGTCGGACCCGGCGACGTCGAGGCCGACGAGCGCCGCGACGCCGAGCATGCCGAGGGCGATGCCGAGCCAGTTGAGCCGTGAGAGCCGTTCGGGGCGGCCCATGAGGAAGGCGATCGCGACGCCGGCGAGCGGCACCGTGGCCAGCAGGAGCCCGGCCGTCGAGCTCGGGAGCCGCTGCTCGGCGGAGCTGAGGAAGTACCACGGGAGGATGATCTCGACGAGCGTGTAGGCCGCCATCGGCTTCCAGCGCCGGACGACCTGCCAGACCTCGCGCCGGTAGAACGCGAGCGGCATGAGCAGGAGCGCCGCGAGCGCGGACCGGCCGAGCACGACCATCGCCGGATCGAGCTCGCTCACCGCAACCTTGATGAACAGGTACGGGATGCCCCAGGCAACGCCGAGCGCAGCGAACAGGATCAGGCCACGACGAGTCACCGGTTCAGTCTGAGGGGTGCCCCCGACACGGCGCGACGCGCGGGACTGCCGATCGAGCGCGGGAAACCGCCAGATCGGGTCGGCTCAGCGCCCCGCGACGAGGTCGGCGACGCGCGCGATGGGCGAGGTCGTCGCCCGCCCGCGGAGCTCGGCGCGGTCGGCCGCGTGGTATGCGCCGTAGATCGCCTGGACGGCGAGCCAGCGCAACGGCTCCGGCTCCCACTTGCGCACGCGGTGACCGACCCACGGCAGGCGCGTGAGGTCGGTGTCGCGCCCGAGCACGAGGTCGGCGAGCGTGCGGCCGGCGAGGTTCGTCGCGGTCACCCCGGTGCCGACGTATCCGCCCGCCCAGCCCAGCCCGGTGGCCCGGTCGAGGCCGACGGTCGCGGACCAGTCGCGCGGCACGCCGAGCACGCCCGCCCAGGCGTGCTCGATCGCCGCGTCGCGCGTCGCGGGGAAGAACCGGCGCAGCAGGGCGGTGAGGCTCTCGATGGTGCGCTCCTGCGTCGCCCCGTCGTCGTCGACGCGCGAGCCGTAGCGGTACGGCACGCCGCGCCCGCCGAACGCGATGCGGTCGTCGGCGGTGCGCTGGGCGTACATGTAGACATGGGCGAAGTCGCCGAGCGTCTCGCGGCCGTTCCAGCCGATCTCGTCCCAGGCGGATGCCGCGAGCGGCTCGGTCACGATCATCGACGAGTTCATCGGCAGCCAGGTGCGGTGCTCGCCGCGCAGGTCGGGCGTGAACCCCTCGGTCGCGCGGATCACGAACTCGGCGCGCACGGTGCCGTGATCGGTGCGCGCCTCGCCGGGCCGGATCTCGGTGACGGTCGTGCCCTCGTGGATCTCGACGCCGAGCCGCTCGACCGCGGCGGCGAGGCCGCGTGCGAGCTTCGCCGGGTGCACTCGGGCGCAGTGCGGATGCCACACCCCACCCAGCACGCCGGCCGCGTTGATGCGCCCGGCGGTCTCGCGCGCGTCGAGTTCCGCGACATCCGTCCCGGGCCACGACCGCTCGGACGCGGCGAACGCTCGGAGCCGCGCGAGCTGCGCGGGCGTGTACGCCACCTCGAGCTCACCGCCCTTGTGCACGTCGGCGTCGATGCCCTCGCGCGCAGCGACCGCGATGACCTCGTCGACGGCGTCGTTGAGCGCGCGCTGCTGCGCGATCGCGGCGTCGCGGCCGTGGGTCTTCACGTACTGCTCGCGCCCGCCCGTGACCGAGTTGGTGAGCCATCCGCCGTTGCGACCCGACGCGCCGAAGCCGGCGAAGCGCTGCTCGAGCACGGCGACGCGCAGGTCGGGCTGCTCGCGCTTGAGGGAGTACGCGGTCCAGAGGCCGGTGTACCCGCCGCCGACGATGGCGACGTCGACCTCGCGGTCGCCGGGCAGCGCCGGACGCGGCGCGGGAACGCCGAGCTGCTGCCACCAGAACGAGACGCCTCCGTTGGCGGTCATGATCCTCCTCGTGAGAAAGCACTGTTTTACAACAGTGTTTGGAAACGTAGCCGTGGTCGTGGGAAGGTGTCAACATGCCGATCGAGGTCGACACGAGCGAACGCCTCGCCGACATCGCGCGCGCGACGATCGAGGTCGCGAGCGAGCGAGGCACCCAGGCCGTCACGCTCCGCGCGGTCGCCGAGCGCCTGGGCCGCTCGACCGCCTACATCACGAACTTCGTGCCGTCGCGCGCCGACCTCATGGCCAACGCCCTCGAGCACGCCCGCGCCCGCTGGGACGAGGAGCGCAGGGCACATCTCGGTGAGCGCGTCGGCGTCGAACGGCTCGCGGAGCTCGCGCGATGGATGTGCTCGACCTCTCCGGAGGAGCAGGTGCTGCGCAGCCTCTGGGTCGAGGTGATCGCCGACGTGCACGGTGCGAACCGGCGCGCCTACGAGGTCGTGCGGTCGGTGACGGATGCCACGTACGAGAAGTTCCTCGCCGGCGCCGGGGAGGTGCGCGCCGGGTCGGGCGCCGGGCGCGGGGACGGGGACGGCGACGCGACCGTCGACCGCACGGAGGCGGCGCGCATCGCCGACATCCTCTACCTCTACTGCCGAGGCTCGGAGGTCAAGTCGATCGAGGATCCCGCCGCCTGGACCGACGCGCGCATGCAGGACTCGCTCGAACTCCTCCTCGACTCCCTGGTCTTCCGCCGCGCCTGACGAGTATCCCCGGCCCGCCCGTCCGACGCCGTTCGGAGACTCCTTCCGTACGGCTCATGTCAACGCAGCCTCAAATGAGGCCCGACTCACATGAACGACCAACCCGACCCGCGCCCGGACCCAGCACGATCGTGCGCACTCATGTCAACGCAGCCTCATATGAGGCCCGACTCACATGAACGCACCCAGCCGACGCACGTTCACGGCACGATCGGGGCAGTCATGTCAGCGTGGCCTCATGTGAGGCCGCGTTCACATGAGCCGATCGGACGACATCGCCCGCGGAGCGGTTCCCGGCGCCGGCGCCGGCGCAGGCGCCGGAAGGACGCTCCCACGGGAATGCGATCGCGCCGGCGGGGGCTCCACTCCCCCACCGGCGCGATGTCGGTGCCGGCCGGCCCGGGGTACCGCCCCCCGGGCCGACCGGAGTCGGTGCCGACCGGAGCCGGCGAGCGCGGTCAGCCCGCGAGCAGCAGCAGCGAGTCGATCACGCGGTTCGAGAAGCCCCACTCGTTGTCGTACCAGGCGACGACCTTGACGTGCTTGCCGTCGACACGGGTCAGCTCGCTGTCGAAGATCGACGAGTGCGGGTTGCCGACGATGTCGCTCGAGACGAGCGCCTCGTCGGAGTACTCGAGCACGCCCGCCAGCGGACCCTCGGCCGCGGCGCGGTAGGCGGCGAGGATCTCCTCGCGCGTGACGTCCTTCGCGACGGTCGCGTTGAGCTCGACGATCGAGCCGACCGGCACGGGCACGCGCATGGCGTCGCCGTTGAGCTTGCCGTCGAGGTTCGGCAGCACGAGGCCGATGGCCTTCGCGGCGCCGGTCGAGGCCGGCACGATGTTCTCCGCGGCGGCGCGGGCGCGACGCGGGTCGGCGTGCGGGGCGTCCTGCAGGTTCTGGTCCTGCGTGTACGCGTGGATGGTGGTCATGAAGCCGTGCTCGATGCCGGCGAGGTCGTCGAGCACCTTCGCGAGCGGCGCGAGTGCATTGGTCGTGCAGGAGGCGTTGGAGACGATGACGTGCTCGGCGGGGTCGTACGCGTCGGTGTTCACGCCGTAGGCGAGCGTGACGTCGGCGCCCTTGGCGGGAGCGCTCACGAGCACCTTCTTCGCACCGGCGGCGATGTGGGCTCGCGCGGCCTCGGCGTCGGTGAAGCGGCCGGTCGACTCGAGCACGATGTCGACGCCGAGCTCGCCCCACGGCAGCTTCGCCGGGTCGCGCTCCGCGAGCACCTTCACGCGACGGCCGTCGATGACGAGGGTGTCGCCATCCACCTCGACCGAACGGCCGAACCGGCCGGCGACGGTGTCGTACTTGAGCAGGCGCGCGAGCGCGGCGGGGTCGGTGAGGTCGTTGACGGCGACGAGCTCGAGGTCGACGTCGCGCTCGATGAGCGCGCGGACGACGTTGCGGCCGATACGACCGAATCCGTTGACGGCGATGCGGGTCATGGCGGAGTGGTTCCTTTCTTTCCGCCGTCCACCTTCGTCGCGACGCGAGGCGGTTGGAAGTGGCCTGAGCGACAGCATGCGCAAGGATCTCGCCACTCCGCCCTCGAAGCCGCCGCACTGTGGACGCAGAGGGGGCTCTGAGGCATGATTCAGGCAGAATCGAGATGATGAAGCGCATGCGCCCCTCCCGCAGAGCACTCGTGTTCCTGGTCCTGTACCTCGCACTCGTGCTCTGGGCGACCCTCGGACCGGTGCCGTGGTCGGGCCACGGCTACCAGTCGCCGAACGGCGTGCTCGACTGGCAGAACTGGCTCGAGCCCGAGACCTGGACCATCGGTCTCGAGAGCGAGATGTTCCTGAACGTGGTGATGTTCGTGCCGATCGGCGCCCTGCTCGCGTTCGCCCTGCGCGGCATGCCCGCCTGGGTTCCCGTCGCCGCGGCCTTCGGCACCAGCCTGGCCATCGAGCTCGCGCAGATCCCCATGGCCGACCGGATCTCCGACCCGCGCGACCTCGCCGCGAACGCCGGCGGCGCGCTCATCGGCATCGTCATCGCCCGCATCGCCGACGGTCTGCGCATGGCCTTCGCCCGGCCGGCGGCGCCGCAGGAACGCGCCGCGACCGAGCGGCGCCTCACCACCACCGCTCGATAACCACCGGGGCAAGGGCGACCGCGCGCCGTTCAGGCCGCGAACGTGTGCCGGTACTCGCTCGGCGACGTGCCGAGGATGTGCTGGAAGTGCAGCCGCAGGTTCGCGCCCGTGCCGAGCCCCACACGGTCGGCGATCTGCTCGACGCCGAGGTCCGTGCGCTCGAGCAGCTCACGCGCCAGGTCGATGCGGGCGCGCAGGATCCACTGCATGGGCGTGTAGCCCGTGTCATCGACGAACCGCCGCGAGAACGTGCGCGGCGAGACGTTCGCGTTGCGCGCCAGGTCGGCCAGCGTGAGCGGCTCCCCGAGGTGCTCGAGCGCCCACTGCCGGGTCGCGGCGAACACGTCGCCGAGTGGTTCGGGCAGCGCGCGCGGCACGTACTGCGCCTGGCCGCCACTGCGGTACGGCGCCGCGACGAGGCGGCGGGCGGCGTGGTTCGAGACCGCGACGCCGTGGTCGCGCCGCACGAGGTGCAGGCAGAGGTCGATGCCGGATGCCGCGCCCGCCGATGTGAGCACCTGCCCCTCGTCGACGAACAGCACGTTCTCGTCGACCCTGACGAGCGGATGCCGCGCCTGCAGCGCGCGCGTGTAGTGCCAGTGCGTCGTGGCCCGCCGCCCGTCGAGCAGGCCGGTCGCCGCGAGCGCGAACGCGCCCGTCGAGATCGCGGCGATGCGCGCACCCCGGTCGTGCGCGGCGAGGAGTGCGTCGACCACCGCGGCCGGCGGGTCCTCCCGGTCGGGGTGGCGGTAGCCCGGGATGAAAATCGTCTCCGCCCACTCGAACGCCTCGAGGCCGTCGGCCACGTGGTACGAGAGCCCGTCGCCGCCCGTGACCGGTCCGGGCTGCGCGCCGCACACGCGCACCTCGTACGGCATGCTCGCGCGCGTGGTGAAGATCTGCGCCGGGATGCCGACGTCGAGCGGCTTCGCGCCCTCGAGCACGAGTACCGCGACGCGGTGATTCCGTCGTGTCATCCGCCCCTCCGCCGGTCGGTCGTGGTCGGGACCGCCATGGCAAGGATGCCACTGATCGCAAGGATCGTGCACTCAGTGGCGACGGCCGCCCGCGGCCGCGGGCGCGGGCGACGCCGGGCGCTCCGGCAACCACGACGCACTGGCGAGGTCGAGCGCCTCGACGAACGCCGCGTCGAACGAGCCCGGAGGGCGCGCGAAGTCGCCGCGCGCCCGCGCCCGCCGTCGCTCGAGCAGGTAGGCGCCGTGCGCGTACCCGGGGATCCGGCTGAGCCCGCTCGCCCGGTCGAGGCGCACGTCCTCCACGCCCGGACCGTAGAGCCGCGCGAGCGGACCGCCGAACCAGTCGCCGAAGAAGCCCCAGCGAGCGGGGTACCAGAGGTTCGTCCATCGCACGAGCGCGAACGGCGCGGCCTCATGGAGCGCGCGCCGGCCGTCTCGGCGACGCCACAGCAGCGAGAACGGGCGCTGCGACGCGGCGGTCGCGGCAGCGCCGGCGGGAGCCGGATTCCTCGGCTCGGTGCTCGGCGGGCAGGTCACGATCTCGCGCCGGCCGACGCGCCGGTCGAACTCGCCGAGGTCGCGCGTGTACAGCTGCTCGGCGAAGTTCATTGGGCTGCCGAACGTGACGAGGTCGGTGATGAGCCACGGATGGTCGGCCGCGCGCAGTCGACCCCAGAGCTCGCGCTGCGCGCTGCGATACTCCGCGCGAGGGCCCGCGAGCGCGGCCCACGCGCGCCGGGCGCGCCGGCGACCCGGCCGTGGTTCCCACGCCTCCGCGAGCTGCCCGGCGGCGGCCTCGAGCCGGCGCAGGTCGTCCGCCGAGGCCGGCGCCGCGCGCCCCGTGACCGTCCACAGGTACGAGATCGCGTCGTAGGCGACGTAGGAGCCCAGGCTGTGCGCGACCACGATGATGCGCGAGTACCGTCCGCTGGACTGGAGCCCGTCGAGCAGGTCGACGACGCCCTTGCGGATGGCGTGGCGCACCTCGTACGACCGGGGCGAGGTGTCGAGGTAGCGGACCACGTCGACGAAGCTCTTCACGAGCCATCCCGGCAGCACCCGGCTGATCAGGTAGGCCACGATCGCGATCGCCGAGGCGCTGCCGACGAGGATCTCGGCGACGCTCGGCGCGCCGAGGGCGTCGCGCAGCGGCGGGAAGGCGATGAACCCGTACGCGAGGGCGGCCGCGGCCAGCCAGACGATCACCCAGAGGCCGAGCAGGCCCGGCGGCACGCTGCGCCCGAGCACGAACCCGAGCCCGAGCACCGTCGCCCCCACGAGGACCCAGCCGCTCGCCTCCGCCCCGCCGCCCGGCGGCGCCCAGTACCCGGAGGCCCAGGCGATGCCCACCGCGAGCGCGACCACGAAGCCCAGCGCCGCGACGGTCATCGGGATCCCCGTCACCGGGAACATCATGCGGCGGAACGTGGGCCACAGGTCGTCGAGCCGGTTGCCGGTCATCAGGTAGGCCCAGTGGTACTCGTAGAGGTCGGTCTGGACGTCGAAGGGCTCGCGAACACCGTCGTGCTCGGGCGAACGCGGGATCACGTGCACGCGCGACTCGAACGCGTCGCGGATGCGGGTCGGGCGCGAATGGAACGGCTCGCCGTTCGTGATCACCTCGCTGAACGCGTTGAGCGTCTCGACCGGGCGCTGCTCGCCCATGCCGTGGATGACGACGACCGCCTGCCGGTGGTAGGCCGGGCGGGCCGCACCGGGCGCCGCACCATCCGTCCCGGCCTGCGCGCCCGCCGCACCCGCGTCCGCGCCCTCGGTTGCGTCGTCCTCGACCGACTCGCCCATGGCATCCCCCTGTCGCCGAGCCCGGGTCGCGCGCATTCTCCACCCGGGCGAAGCGGGTCGGCATCAGGGCTGGCACTGATGCGCGTGGGTCACCGCTCGGCCGGCATCGCGCCTAGGTCAGCCGCGACGCGGCCACCAGCCCGGCATGAGCGTCCCGATCCGAGCGGCGGATGCCGCGGCATCCGTCTCGTCGCCCATCGCCCAGGTCTCGATCGCCCCGACGAGCCCGCCCGCGATGAAGGCCGCCGCCTCGTCGATCGCGGCGTCGGCGACGGGCGCGCCGGGCACGCGCTGGGCGCGCCACACCTCGAGCGCGATCCGCGCGCGCCGCCGCATCCGCTCGTCGAGCGCGGCCCGGAACACGCCGCGGCTCGTCGAGCCGAACAGCGCCCGGTACCCGGCCCGCTCGTCGGCGACGTGCACGAGCACGCGCCGGAGGGAGTCGAAGTAGCGCTCGGCGACGTGCTGCGGGGTCTCGACCGCCGGTTCGACCGCGACGGCGGTGAGCTGGTCGAGGTCCTGGGTGAACACGGCGAGCGCGAACGCGTGCACGCTCGGCGCGTGTCCGTAGAAGGTCGTGCGGTGCACGCCCGCCTCGCGGCACAGCGCGGCGACCGAGATCTCGTCGAGCGGCGCGTGCTCGAGCAGGCGCACGAGCGCCTCGGTCAGCGCCGCGCGCGTGCGGAGCAGGCGCGGGTCGTCGCCCGCGGGCGGGAGGCCTGCGGCCGGTGCGCGGGTCGGCCCCGCGGCATCCGCTCGGCTCATGCCGTCACCCTATCCACGCGCGCACGCGAGCGCGGCGCGCGGGCCGGAGCGGCGGGTAGAGTCCGAGCGTGGGGAGCGCATGAGCGGCGAACTGGTCGTGGTCACCGGCGGAACGGGCTTCGTCGGCATCCACTGCGTGCTGCGGCTGCTGGCCGGCGGCGGCGGCGGGACCAGCGGCGACGGCGACGACGCCCCGCGCGTGCGCGCGACCGTGCGCGACGCCGCCCGCGCCGACGACCTGCGCGCGCTCGTCCGGCTCGGCGGCGGCGACCCCGAGCGTGTCGAGGTGGCCGCAGCCGACCTCCTCGACGACGCCGGATGGCGCGACGCGCTCGCCGGCGCGACGCACGTGCTGCACGTGGCCTCCCCCTTCCCGGCGCGGCAGCCGAGGGACGAACGTCGGCTGATCGAACCCGCTCGCGACGGCACGCTGCGCGTGCTGCGCGCGGCACGCGACGCGGGTGTGCGTCGCGTCGTCGTCACGTCGTCGTTCGCGGCTGTCGGCTACGGGGCGCACCCCGGCCGCCCGTTCACCGAGGACGACTGGACGGACCCCGACCGGCCCGGCCTCACCGCGTACGTGCGGTCGAAGACGCTGGCCGAGCGCGCCGCGTGGGAGTTCGTCGACCGCGAGGGCGGCGGCCTCGAACTCTCGGTCGTGAACCCTGTCGGCGTCTTCGGCCCGGCGCTGGGCGCGGACCTCTCGAGTTCGCTCCTGCTCCTGCAGGTGCTGCTCGACGGGCGGATCCCCGCCGTGCCGCGCGGCAGCGTGAACGCCGTCGACGTGCGCGACGTCGCCGACCTGCACGTGCGCGCGATGCGACATCCGGATGCCGCGGGCGAGCGGTTCCTCGCCGTGTCGGGCGACGCGTTCACCTACGCCGAGCTCGCGGCCCTGCTGCGCGCCGAGCTCGGCCACGCCGCGCGGCGCGTGCCGACGCGGACCATCCCCGACTGGGTGATCCGCGCCGGCGCGGCGTTCAGCGCCGACCTGCGCGGGCTCGTCGCCGACCTCGGCTCGCGGAAGGACGCCTCGCACGACAAGGCCGCGCGGGTGCTCGGCTGGGACCCCCGGCCGCGCGAGGAGGCCGTGCTCGCGTCGGCGCGGAGCCTCATCGAGCTCGGCCTCGTCCGCGCGTAGCGGCTCAGCTCTCGTAGTGCGCGAGGCCCGCGGTCTCGCCGCCGTCGGCGACGAACTCGGCGCCGGTCGAGAAGCTCGACTCGTCGCTCGCGAGGAAGAGGACGAGGTTCGACAGCTCGATGGGCTCGCCGACGCGGTGCAGGGCCACGTGGTTCTGCGGGGTGTCGAGGTCCTCGGTCATCGGCGTGCGGATGACGCCCGGGTGCACCGAGTTGACGCGGATGTTGTAGCGCCCCAGGTCGAGGGCCGCGTTCTTGGTGAGTCCGCGCACGCCGAACTTTGCGGCGTTGTACCCGGGCAGCGCCTCGTAGCCCTGGAGGCCCGCGGTCGACGAGATGTTGATGATGGACCCGGCGCCCGACTCCTTCAGGGCGGGGATGGCCGCCTTGATGCCGTAGAAGACGCCGGTGAGGTTGATGTCGATGATCTTCTGCCAGGCCTCGATCGTGTACTCCTCGATCGGGCCGAAGTTGGCGATGCCGGCGTTGTTCACGACCACGTCGAGCCGCCCGAACGCCTCGGTCGCGGCGGCGACGGCCGCCTCCCACTGCGCGTAGTCGGTGACATCCAGGTGGACGTACTTCGCGTTCTCCGCGCCGAGCTCGTCGGCGAGCGCGCTGCCCTCGTCGTCGAGCAGGTCGCCGATGACGACCTTCGCACCCTCCTGGACGAGCAGTCGCGCGTGCGACGCTCCCATGCCCCGGGCTCCGCCGCTGATGAGCGCGACTTTTCCGCTGACTCGTGCCATGCGATGACTCTCCTTGTCGTTCGGGAGGTCGGCATCGCGGCTCGGATTCGTGGAGCGGGTCTCGGTGTCGACCTCGGCGTCAGGCTTCTAATCTACATCTGTCGAATAGCGGATGGCTGGGCGTGCGCTGTGCATCCGGGGCCACGCATCCGGAGGGCGACCACCCGCTTGTGATCCCTCCGTGACCGTCGTGACCGGATCGCAATCGTCGTGATCGGATCGCAACCGTCCACGGCGGCATCCGCGGCGATCCGCTGCGCCGCGCACGGGAGGATGACATCAGACCCGCCGGTCGCGCGGGCTCGAGGAGGGGGCACGCCGCATGTCGGCCATAGCGCGCCATCCCGCCTCGCCCGAACCGCCCGCGGACCCGCCCGCCCTGCGCGGCCCGCTGCGCGTGCTGGGACTCGTCTCGCTCGGCCTCGGCGCGGTCGCCGCGGCGGTGGCCTTCGTCACCCCGCTGCGCTCGCCGGCGGCGACGGCCGCGCTCGCCGCCCTCGCCATCGCCGCGGTCGCGCTCGCCGCGCTCGTCCAGGCGGGCGCACGACGCACGGGCCGACGCACGAGCGGCCCGGCCACCGCCGGGTTCATGCTCGGCGTCGCGGCACTCGGCATCCTCGCGGTCTCGTTCGTTCCCGCCGCGCTCGGACTCGGGCTCTCGGCATGACCGGGCCAGGCGGCGCCGCCCGGGAGGTGCTCCCCGCGCCCGACTCGGCCCGCGAGGTGGGCTGGGCACGGGCCGCCGCCGTCGTCTCGCTCGGTCTCGGCATCCTGGCGCTCGTCCAGCTCCGGTGGACCCTGCTCCTCGACCTGCCCGGCCTGGTGTGGCTGGCCGCGCTCGCGGTCGCCGCCGTGGTGCTCGGTCTCCTCTCCCGGCGGTGGTCGCGCCGCGCGCGACGCAGGACCTCGGCCATGGCGATCGCGGGGATCTGGCTCGCCTCGGCGTCGCTGTTCCTGGGCATCGTGCCGACGGCGGTCATCACCGTGCTCGCGGAGCGACCCGCCGACGATCCGGTGACGCCGTCCGAGTCGGCCCGCGCGCTCGACACCGAACAGCGAGCACTCGAGGAGGCGGCCGCCCTCGCCGAGGACCGCCTCACCCGGCTCGCCGAGGACGACGCCGCGGCCGAACCCGACGCCGGCGCCGCGACCTACCCGCCCCGGCTGGCCGTCACGACCGACGGCGACCTCCTGCTCACGCTCGACGGCGACGTCCTCGCCGAGCTCCCGTACGGCGCTCGCGTGGGCTACCAGACCTTCGCCGACCAGCAGCACTTCGAGCTGGTGCTCACCGGGTCGCTCGGCGCCTCGGCGGAGGTCACCGACCAGGCGTCGACGCCGACGCCCTCGCCGTCGCGCTGAGCGGGCTCGCGGCCCGCCTCAGGCGTCGCGCCATCCGTGCTCGGGCTCGAAGCCGAGCTCGGTCCGCGCCCGCTCGATCGAGAACAGCGACTCGTGCTCGCCGAACTCGCGGCGCAGTTCCACGCCGGGGAAGAACTCCGCCACGAGCTCGCTCGTGGGCCGCGACATGACGGTGTCCGCGTTCGCGATCACGTAGGCGCGGGCCCCCGCGACCTCCGCTTCGAGCGCTCGGCGCACCGACTGGGCGGCGTCGCGCACGTCGATGTACCCGAATGCGTTGAAGAGGCGCGACGCCGGATCCACCTCGAATGCGGCGAACTCGCCGTACCGATCCGGGTCGATCACGTTCGAGAACCGCAGCGCGACGAACGGGATGCCCGACCATGCCGAGACGTGCTCGGCCATGGTCTCGCCGAGCACCTTCGACAGCGAGTACGTCGACGTCGGCCGTGGGTAGTGGTCCTCGTCGAGCGGGAGGTACCACGGCTGGTTGCCGGGCCCGAAGTCGAGGCCGAGCGTGGTCTCGCTCGACGCCCACACCACGCGTTCGACGCCCGCCTGCGCGGCCGCGAGGAACACGTTCGAGTTCATCGCGTTGTTGACGTTCAGCGTGCGGGCGGGCGTGAAGATCGTCGGCGCCGGGATCGCGGCGAGGTGCGCGACGGCGTCGACCCCGCTGATCACCTCGAAGGCGTCGCCGAAGTCGGTGAGGTCGGCCTGCGTGTACACGAGGTCGGGCCGCGACCAGCGCGCCGGCAGCAGCGGCGACGGCGGCACCACGTCGGTCGCGAGCACCTCGTAGCCGTGCTCGAGCAGGTCGTGCACGACCGCACGCCCCGCGAGTCCCGAGGCGCCGGTGACGCAGATCCGCTTCGACATGTGCTCCTCCTCGGCGCGCGGTCGGGTGCGCTCGCTGTCGGATGCTACCGCCGACCGCTGCGCCCCGCCGCCGCCGCCGTGCCGGAGATCGGCCGGTTCGCAGGACCGGATCCGCGGATCGATCCGGGATGACGGTGATCTCCGGCGAAACGGATGGCGCCGCCTCGTACGATCGAGGCATGACCGACCCGGCCGAGCGCGACGACCGCGACCACCCCGACGGGCACGTCCCGACACCCTGGTGGCAGGACCAGACCGACGTCGGCGGCATCGGCATGGCGCGGTTCTTCGCGTGGGCCGGGCTGCTGCTCGGCGTGGGCGCGCTCGGGATCGCGCTGTTCGCCCCGCTCGAAGGGCAGGCCCTGCGCACCGTCTGGCTCGCCGGCTTCGGCACCGCGGCGATGTGGGTGCCGTGGATGGCGGTTCCCCGCTACCGGCGCGAGGGCGTCCGGGTGTCGTGGGTGGTGCCCGTCGCGATGGGGCTCGGCGCCCTCGCGATCCTCGTCGCGATCTACGCGTTCGTCGTCATCGCCGCGGCATCCTCGGGCCTCATGCTGCCCGCGCCCGAGTACTGGCTGCCGCCGGCCGCACCCGGCGCCCCCGGCATCCCGACCTGATCAGGGCTGCGCCGAGGGCCGGTTGAAGTTCGCGATGGAATCCTCGGCCGCGTCGCGCGAGACGGTGCCGAACTCCTGCCACTCGGGTTCGCCGATCGTGCCGCCGAGGATGCACTCGCTGCCCGCGGCATCCACGAGGTCGGCCGGGCGATTCCCGTCGTCGACCTCGATGTAGACGAACCACTGGCCGTCGTCGCGCTGCAGCACCGTGGCGTCGGCGAACGGCGCGTACTCGAGGAGCCCGAAGTCGCCGGGGTAGTAGGCGTACGTCTGGGCACGGCACAGCGCGTACGCGTCGATGGCCTCGAGCGGGTGGTCGCCGCCGGCTCCCGTCGGGGTGTCGGATGCCGGGGGCATCTCGCTCGCCGTCGCGGCCGGCGTCGTCGCGGCCGGCGTCGTCTCGGCGGGTGGGGCGGAGGTCGCGGGCGCCGGACCGCCCGGGGTGCAGCCGGTCAACGCCAGGAGCAGGACGACCGCGCCGGCTCCGGCGACGGCCAGGGCACTCCGGCGCCTCGTCGAGGTGGGTCGGACGTCGCGACGCATCGGTTCCATGCGGGCGAGGCTACTCATCCGACGCCTGCCCGGGATCAGGGCGCGCCCCGGTCGTCGACCATGCGACGGTGCCGTGCGCCTCAGACCCAGAACCCCGCGTGGACGTCGGCGGCCTCGGGAAGATCGGCGGGCCCCGCGACGACGACCGGCCGCCCGCCGCGGGCGAAGACCTCGCGAGACGGGAGGCTGAGGGTCGGAACGCCCTCCTGCTCGGCGACGATGTCGCGCAGACCCGACTCCGACAGCGCGAACACCACCCGCGAGATGCCGCTCCAGTAGATCGCGCCCGAGCACATGGCGCACGGTTCGGTGCTCGTGTAGAGCGTGCTCGCGGCGAGTTCGTCGGCATCGAGTTCGGCCGCGGCGAGGCGCACGACGTTGGTCTCGGCATGCCCGGTCGGATCCCGCCCGGTCACCACGGTGTTCATCCCCTCGACGACCCGGCCGTCGGCGGACACGACGATCGACCCGAACGGGTGGTCGCCGCGGTCGCGCGCCCGCCGCGCCAACTCGACGCATCGACGAAGGTGCACCACGTCGTGCTCGGTCACCTGCTCGAGGCCGTCCATGCGCCCATTCTGCCGGGGCTGCATGGCCTGTGGATGACTCGCCGCGGCTCGATCGCGATCCCCTACGGTGGACGGCATGCCCCGCACCCCGCGCCGCATCACGGCGCTCCTGCTCGCCGGCGCGACGCTCGCGACGCTCGCCGCGTGCGCGCCGGCCGAGCCGGAGCCGACCGCCGCGCCCACCTCCCCGTCGGAGACGGCGGACGCGCCGGTCTTCGCCTCGGACGAGGAAGCGCTGGCGGCGGCGGTCGCCGCGTACGAGGCGTACTTGGTCGCGAGTGACGCCATCACGGCTGACGGTGGGGAGGGAGTGGACAGGATCGATGGAGTCACGTCTGCAGAGTTCGCAAAGATGAGCAAGACGGATTTCGCAGCCTTCCGTCACGCTGGCCTCCGTACGGAGGGGGCGACAGCCATCGATTCGCCCCGCCTGATCGAGGTGGCGGACAACGCGCAGGCTGTCTCGTTCTACGCCTGCCAAGACGTGTCAAGCGTGCGCGTCCTCAACTCTGCACAGGAGGATGTCACTCCCTCGGACCGAGATCCACGGCTCCCTCTGGTCATCGAGGCCGTCGCTGAGGGGCCACAGTTGGTCATCGATGGGAATCAGGTGTGGTCTGGCGACGACTTCTGCTGACCGCGGCTCTCTCTGTTGGAGCACTTAGCCCCCTCAGCACAGGAGAGTTCTGTAGTCCTGCCATGCACTCGGCCGGGATGTGCGGTGTGACGGGGTCAGTGTCCACCGACGAGGTCCAGCTCGAGGCGGGTTACGAATCCGTCTCTTCGGGCCCGAAGACCGCGAACAACGACCCCGCCGACGGGTACACGCCGGAACTCGTCGGCGACGAGAACGCGAGCAGCGCCGAGCGACCGACCGCCCCACCCAGCGACATCTGCAGTCCGACGAATCCGACCGAGTGCGCGTTCACGGGTGCGGAGCCCGAACCGCCCGCCGCGGGCGAGCCGACGGTCACGCTGCGCGACATCGCGTCGTTCCGGCCCGTGGCGCCGGAGACGGCGATGCAGCCCGACGGCTGGGCGGTCGTCGGGCTGCCGGCGAACTTCGTGACGGAGGCTGCGGTGCAGACGCGGGCGGGCACGCTGCTCGGGCGGTCGGCCGAGGTGCGGTTCCACCCCGTCGGCTACCGGTGGACGCACTCCGACGGGTCGGTCGTCCAGGCGTCGGTGCCCGGCGCGAGGTGGGAGGAGCTCGGGCAGGCGGAGTTCAGCGAGACGGCGACGAGCCACTCGTATGCGGAGTCGGGCGAGTACACGGTCGGGCTCTCGGTGGTGTTCGTCGTCGAGTACCGGTTCGACGGATCGGCGTGGCGGTGGATCGACGGGACGCTGGTGGTCCTCGGCGCACCGCGCGAGGTGCTGGTCGGCGAGTTCGACACCGTGCTGGTCACCGGCGACTGCACCGTGGCGCCGAACGGCCCGGGCTGCTGAGTCCGCACCGCGCAGGATCTCGGCTTCCCTGGATCCCGCGCCCGCGCAGTCTCGGCGTTCGCTGGATCATCTGCGGGCGCGAACCGGGTGGAGAAGTATTCGGCGGATACCTTTCCACCCGATTCGAGCAGCGGATGGCCCGAGCGACCGCCGCGAGCTCGGGTCGCCGGAGCGAGTCCGTCCGCGCGGCCGCGGCCGTCGGCGGGACCGGCGCGCAGCCAGCCGACCGAGCGGCTCGCCGCGGCCGTCAGGTGCGGTCGAGCGCCGCGAGCACGCGCGGCACCGAACCCCCGAGGTTCCACTCGTCGGCGAGCGACTCGATCGCGGCGCGCGCGTCGCCGGTGACCGGCGCGAGCCGGGCGCCGAGCTCGTCGGCCGACGGCAGGTCGAGCGTCCGGACCACGTTCACGACGGTCGGCGCGACCGCGAGGTAGTCGTGCGCCCCGGCGAGCTTCGCGCGCATCGTCGCCGACATGCGGGGCGCCGCGTCGGTCACGTCGGGATCGCCCGACGCGACCACGAGCATCGCGTCGAGCGAGCCGAATTCGCCGAGCAGGCCCGCGGCGGTCTTCTCGCCGATGCCCGCGACGCCCGGCAACCCGTCGGAGGTGTCGCCGCGCAGCGTCGCGAAGTCGGCGTACTGCGACGGCTCGATGCCGTACTTCGCGACCACCCACTCGTCGGTCACGAGTTCGAGCCTGCTCATGCCGCGTGCGGTGTAGATCACACGGACACCGGCGTCGTCGTCGACGAGCTGGAACAGGTCGCGGTCGCCGGTCACCACGTCGACCGGCATGCCCGCGTCGGTCGCGAGCGTGCCGATCACGTCGTCGGCCTCGTGCGCCGCGACGCCCACGACCGGGATGCCGAGCAGCCCGAGCACCTCGCGGATCATCGGCACCTGCGCCTCGAGCGGGTCGGGCACCTCCTCGACGTCGGGCCCGCCGGGCACGACCTCCTCGACGCGATGCGCCTTGTAGCTCGGGATCAGCTCGACGCGCCAGTGCGGGCGCCAGTCGTCGTCCCAGCAGGCGACGACGTGCGTCGGCTCGAAGTCGGCCACGAGGCGGGCGATCATGTCGAGCAGGCCGCGCACCGCGTTGACCGGCGTGCCATCCGCTCGCTTCAACGAATCGGGCACGCCGTAGAAGGCGCGGAAGTACAGCGACGCGGTGTCGAGCAGCATCAGGCGATCGGGCATGTGGCGATCCTCCCATCCCCCGCCGACGCGCTCACAGCGAACCCACAGCCGACGGGCGCATCCTGCGGAACACTCAGGGCGCCGGCGCGGTTCTTCCCTGTGGACGCTCGCGTAACCGGCTCATCCGGTGTCGCGACATCCGGAGGGCGGCCCACCCGGCGCCGCTCGGAGAAGGAGCAACCGTGTCACACGACTACCGCAGGACTCCCGAGGCGCTCGACCGCCTGACCCCGCTGCAGCGCAAGGTCACGCAGGATGACGCGACCGAGCCCGCGTTCCGCAACGAGTTCTGGAACAACCACGAGCCCGGCCTGTACGTCGACGTGGTCTCGGGGCAGCCGCTCTTCGCGAGCGTGCACAAGTACGACAGCCGATCCGGCTGGCCGAGCTTCACGCGCCCCATCGACGACGACGCCGTGACCGAGCACGTCGACCGCTCGCTGTGGATGAAGCGCGTCGAGGTGCGCTCCTCGGGCGCCGACAGCCACCTCGGCCACGTCTTCGACGACGGCCCGGCCGACCAGGGCGGCCTGCGCTACTGCATCAACTCCGCCGCGCTGCGTTTCGTGCACCTCGACGACCTCGAGGCCGAGGGCTACGGCGACTACCGGCACCTGTTCACCACCAGCACTACGACCCCCGAGAGCGAGCACCGCGCATGACCACCCCAGGCACCATCGACACGCGTCCCGGAGCCGAGACCGCCGTCCTCGCGGGCGGCTGCTTCTGGGGCATGGAGGACCTCGTCCGCAAGCTCCCGGGCGTCATCGACACGCGCGTCGGCTACTCCGGCGGCGACGTGCCCAACGCGACCTACCGCAACCACGGCACGCACGCCGAGGCGCTCGAGGTCGTGTTCGACCCCGCGAAGCTGAGCTACCGCGAGCTGCTGGAGTTCTTCTTCCAGATCCACGACCCCAGCACGAAGAACCGCCAGGGCAACGACATCGGCCTGAGCTACCGATCGGCGATCTTCGCGACCAGCCCCGAGCAGTACGACACCGCGATCGACACGATCGCCGACGTCGACGCGTCGGGCATCTGGCCCGGACCCGTCGTGACCGAGGTCGCGCCGGCCGGGGCGTTCTGGGAGGCCGAGCCCGAGCACCAGGACTACCTCCAGCGCATCCCGTGGGGGTACACCTGCCACTTCGTGCGCCCCGGGTGGCGCCTGCCGAAGCGCGACGCCGCCGAGGCGAGCTGACGCGGCGGGGCGCCCGCTAGCGTGGGAGCCATGCGGTTCTCCCAACGGTTCCGCGCGACCAGGCGGGCGCCTCTGCTGCAGGTGCTGAAGTCGGCCGTCGCCACGGTGGCGGCCTGGCTGCTGGCGGGCTGGCTCATCCCGGGCCAGCTGCCGGTGTTCGCCGCGATCGCCGCGCTGCTCGTCGTGCAGCCGAGCGTGAACCAGTCGCTCGGCAAGGCGATCGAGCGCAGCGTGGGCGTGATCGCGGGCGTCGTGATCGCGTCGCTGCTCGGCCTCGCATTCGGGCAGGCGAGCTGGGTGATCCTCGTCGCCATCCTGGTGTCGATGATCGCGGCCTGGGCGGCGCGCATGACGACGCCGACGGCGAACCAGGTCGCGATCAGCGCGATGCTCGTGCTCGCGCTCGGCGGCACCTCGCCCGAGTACGCGTTCGACCGCATCGTCGAGACGCTCATCGGCGCCGCGATCGGCATCGTGGTCAACGCCCTGATCGTGCCGCCCGTGCTGGCGGCCCCGGCGCGCGACCAGCTCGCCGCGCTCGGGCGCGAGCTCGCGGCATCCGTCGATCGCCTCGCGGCCGCGCTCGAGACGCCGCAACGACGGGCCGACCTCGATGCGCTCATGATCGAGGTCCGCCTGCTCCGGCCTATGCGCGAGGCGGCGGATGGCGCGATCGCCGACGCCGAGGAATCCCTCACGCTGAATCCGCGCCGGTCGGCCCACCGCGACGACATCGCCGAGCAGCACCGGCTGCTCGAGCGCCTGAGCCCCATGGTCACGCAGGTCATCGGGATGACGCGCGCCTTCGTCGACCACTACGACGACGACCTCGCGGGCGAGCCCACCGTGCGGGCGATCGCCGAGCAACTGCGCCGCGTCGCGCACGACATCCGGCTCGCCGTGCACCTCGCCGACGTCGCCCCGGAGCCGGTGACCTCCGCGATCCCGGCGCTCACCGCGCCGCTCGTCGTCGCGGCGCCGAAGTCCGACCACTGGATCCTCGTCGGTTCGCTCATGGAGGACCTGCGCCGCATCCGCGACGAGCTCCTCGAGGACGAGCCGCCCGCGCCGGTCTGACCAACCCGCCGCGGTCGCGGCGCGAGGCTGTCAAGGGGCTTCTGCCGAGGCGCCGGGGCGCCTACGTTCGCGGGATGGTCCGATCAGAGGAACCCCCGTCCGTCGCGGTCGCCCACGGCATCGCCCGCACGCCGGCACCCGTCTACGTCGCCGTGATCGCGCCCGTCGTGATCGCCGTGATCGCGGCGGCGACGCAACCGTGGCTGCGGCCCACCGACCTGGTGCGCGACAGCCAGGCCGTCGCGGTCGCGCACGGCGACGCGAACACGGCGTACGGGCTGCTCTCGAACCTAGGGATCGTCGCGATCGCGATCGCGAGCGGCGCGGCGCTGGTCGGATGGCTCGCGACGCGCGGCCGCGGCGAGGCGCTCGGCGCGATGCTGGGCTGGAGTGCCGCGCTCGGCCTCGTCCTGGCCCTGGACGACCTGCTGCTCCTGCACGAGACGGCGACGCTCACGCCGTGGGCGGGCGCGACGTTCGTCGCGGCCTACGGCGTCGGGTTCCTCGTCTACCTCGCCCGCTTCCAGGAGGTGATCCGCGAGCGGCTCGACCCGGGCCTGCTCCTGCTCGCCATGGCCGCGTTCGGCGGCTCCGCCATGGTCGACCTGCTGCTCTCGCCGACGCAGGCGTCGGTCCTGGTCGAGGACGGCACGAAGCTGCTCGGCATCGCGGCGTGGTCGGCGTTCGTGGTGCGTGCGAGCCTGACGGCGCTCGTCGAGCCCGCCCCCAGCCCGACCGAGGCCAGGGCCGCGGCCACGACCGCCCTTCAGTCCAGCCCTTGACAATTTTTCCTGTCAAGGCGTAGCGTTCCGGATGTGGACGACCTCCGAGTACTCGCCGATGCCGCCGCCGTCGAAGCGGCGCTCGATCCGGCGCGGGCCGCGATCCTCGACGCGCTCGCGGAACCGGGCTCGGCGGCCACCGTCGCCGCGGCGGTCGGGTCGACCCGCCAGAAGGTCAACTACCACCTGAAGACGCTCGAGACCCACGGACTCGTCGAGCCCGTCGAGGAGCGCGCGTGGGGCGGGATCACCGAACGCGTGGTCCGCCGCACGGCCCGCCACCTCGTGCCCTCGCCCGGCGTGCTGCAGCTCGGACCCGTCGACCCCGAGGCGGTCTCCGACCGGCTCTCGACCGCGTACCTCATCGCCGTCAACGCGCGAGCCGTCTCCGAGGTCGGCGGGATGACCGACGACGCGGGCGCGGGGACGCGCGTGCCCACGCTGACCATCGACACGGTCATCGGCTTCGCCACGCCGGCGGATCGCGCCGCGTTCGCCGCCGAACTGCAGACCGCGATCGCGGGCCTGGTCGCGCGCTACCACCACGACGACGGGCGACCGCACCGCCTGACGGTCTCGTCCTACCCCCGACCGAAGGAGTCATCATGAGCGGGCCCGACCCGGCACGGCGCACCGAGCACCGGATGGAACGCACGTACCGCGTGGTCGCCACCCCGGAACAGGTGTGGGAGGCGATCGCGACGGCCAAGGGCATCTCGTCGTGGATGGCGCCGACGCGGCTCGACCCCCGCGTCGGCGGCGAGGTCTCGTTCGACTTCGGCCACCTCACCTCGACCGGGGTCGTCACGGCGTACTCGCCTCCGGAGCGGTTCGCGTTCGAGGAACCGTGGCCCCTCGCCGAGCGGCCCGAGGACGTCGACCCCGGCATGGCCGGGTGGCTCGCGTCGCTCGGCGTCCCACTCGACGCCGCGTGCGAGGCGCTCGGGGAGGCGTCGCCGGTCGCGACCGAGTTCCTGGTCGAGTCGGAGTCGGGCGGCAGCTGCGTGATCCGCGTCGTCACCAGCGCGTACGGCGGCAGCGCGGACTGGGAGCGGGAGTTCTTCGCCGAGATGGCGGCGGGCTTCGCACCGATGCTCGAGCGCCTCGCCTCACGGTTCGCGGTCGGGGTGTCGAGATGACGCGCCCCGTCACGGTCACGCCCGTGCTCGTCGCCGACCTCGACATCGAGGGCGAGCGGATGCCGGTCCACGTGCACCTCGTCGACCATCCCGACGGGCGCGTGCTGGTCGACACCGGCATGACCGAGGTCCACCCGGCGCTCTCCGACTTCGTCGCACGCGTGTACCCGCTCGACACGCTGGACCTCGACCTCGCCGGCATCGACCTCGTCGTCAACACGCACCTGCACGCCGACCACTGCGGCGGCAACCGGCTCTTCCCCGGCACGCCGATCCACGTGCAGCGCACGGAACTCGACGACGCCCGATCCGGTCCCGACTACACCATCCCGGAGTGGGTGGACGCGCCGGGGGTAACGTACGTGCCGGTCGACGGCGAACTCGAGCTGCTGCCCGGGCTCCGGCTCGTCCCGGCGCCCGGCCACACGCGCGGCTCGCAGATCGTCGTGATCGAGACCGCCGATCGTCCGGTCGTCATCGCCGGCGACACCGCGGTGTGGTTCGGCGAGCTCGACGAGCCCACCACCGAAGGCCAGCGACTCATTCGCGCCCTCGATCCGCAGCAGGTGTGGCTCGCGCACACGGACGACCCCTGGCGCCCGCCCGCGAGCTGACGGAGACCCCGACCACTCAGGCCAGCAGGTCGCGGACCGCCTCGCCCCACTCGAAGCCGCAGTCGCGGCAGTCGAAGATCGGCGCCTCGGCGTGCAGGCCGGTCGCCGCCACGTCGGCCTCGACCTCGAGGTCGAGCGGCCCGTAGACGATGACGCGCACCGCGGCGGAGCCGCAGCGCAGGCAGGGCTCGTCGAGCACGTCGGGCTCGAGCGTCGGATGCATCGGGTTCGTCATGCCGATCACGGTAGGCGAGTCCGCCGACATCGTCCGAAGGCCGTCCGCGCGTCGCCCCGACGGTGGACGAACGGCCCGCCGATCGACACGACGGCGCTCGGCCCGCGGCATCCGCCCTCGTTAGGGTCGTTGCGGAAAGGGGTGCGCCATGACCGGCTCCGCGGAAGCCAGGGGCTTCGACTTCTTCTCGGCGGGCGAGCTGCCCGCGCCGAACCTGCCCGCCGACGAGGTCGCCGGGATCGTCCGCGACCGGTGGGGACTCGAGGTGGAGCTCGACCCGCTGGGCAGCCAGCAGGACCAGAACTTCCTCGCGCGCGACGCGTCGGGCATGGGCACCCCCGTGGGCGTCGTGAAGATCACGAATCCCGCGTTCACGGCCGACGAGCTCGCCGCGCAGGACCACGCGGCATCCCGCATCGCCGAGGCGTCGCCCGAGCTGCGCATCGCGACCACCACCCGGGCCCCCGACGGCACCCCGCGCTCGGTCGTCGCCGACACGAGCGAGGGACCTCTCGCCATCCGCCTGCTCGAGTACCTGCCGGGCGGCACGCTCACGGGCGGCGCGCACCTCTCCCCCGCGGTCGTCGCGCGCATGGGCGAGCTCGCCGCGCACGCGAGCCTGGCCCTCGCCGGCTTCGAGCACGCCGGCCTCGACCGCGTGCTGCAGTGGGACCTCCGTCACGCCGACCGCGTCGTCGGCCTCCTCGCGCACCACCACCCCGATGCGGCCAAGCGCGCGCGGGTGACGGATGCCGCGGCCCGCGCCTGGACCGACGTGCAGGCCGTCGCGGCCGATCTTCCCCTCCAGGCCGTGCACCTCGACCTCACCGACGACAACGTCGTGTGCACGACCGAGCACGGCGTGCGCACGCCCGACGGCATGATCGACTTCGGCGACGTCACCGCGAGCTGGGCCGTCTCCGAGCTCGCGATCACGATCTCGTCGGTGCTGCACCACGCGGGCGCGGAGCCCGCCTCGGTACTGCCCGCCGTCCGCGCGTTCCACGCCCTGCGTCCGCTGTCGGCCGCCGAGGTGCGCGCGCTGTGGCCGCTGGTCGTGCTGCGCGGCGCGGTGCTCGTGGTCAGCGGCGAGCACCAGGTGCAGATCGACGGCGGAGCGAACGCCTACGCGGCCGCCGGCGTCGAGCGCGAGTGGCGCATCTTCGAGCAGGCGGTCTCGGTGCCGTCGGCCGTGATGACGGCGATGATCGCCGACGCGCTCGGCGTCGACCTTCCGACCGGTGCTCGAGGAGGCGCGGCGGAGGCGGCCCGGATCGAGATCTCGCCCGGGTTCGACTCGGCCCGAGCCGTCCGCCTCGACGTCTCGATCACCTCCGACGACGTCGACGGCGGCGCGTGGCTCGAGGCCGACCTCGAGGAGCGTCTGGCGTTCGCCGCGCTCGACGCGGGCGCGCCGGCGGCCTGGCTCGAACGCGGCACCCCGCGCCTCAGCGCGAGCCGAATCCGCTCGGCCGTATCGTCCGCGACGATCCCGACCGGGGTCGACGTGTGGTTCGCCGAGGCGCAGCACCTCGCCGCCCCGGGCACCGGGCTCCGGCTCGTCGTCGAGGGCGCCGACGGTGCGACCATCCTCGACGGCACGGTCCCCGCTCGCACGCGCGCGCGCATCCGGCTCGAGGCCGCACCCGACGGCGTGCGCGTTCCGCACCTCGTGCGGCCCGAGTATGCGGCAGGTTGGCTCACGCTCACCGCGGACCCCGCAGCCGGGATGGGCCTCGAGACGCGGCAGGCCGAGCCGGGCGCTCCCGGACCGGCCGGCTTCGAGCACGACGCCGCCGCGCTCGTGGAGCGCCGCGACCGCGCGTTCGCCGAGGTGCAGGAGCACTACTACGCCGCGCCGCCGCGCATCGAGCGCGGATGGCGCGAGCACCTGGTCGGCACCGACGGCCGCGTGTACCTCGACATGGTCAACAACGTGACCCCGCTCGGGCACGGGCATCCGAAGCTCGCCGCGAACGTCGCGAAGCAGCTGCGCACGCTCAACACGAACTCGCGCTTCAACTACGGCGCCGTCGTCGAGTTCTCCGAGCGCCTCGCGGCGCTCGCACCCGAACCGCTCGACACGGTCTTCCTCGTGAACTCCGGCTCGGAGGCGACCGACCTCGCGATCCGCGTCGCGATGGCCGCGACCGGACGGCGCGACATGGTGTCGCTGCTCGAGGCGTACCACGGCTGGACGTACGCGTCCGACGCGGTCAGCACGTCGACGGCCGACAATCCGAACGCGCTCGCGACGCGACCCGACTGGGTGCACGCGCTCGACGCGCCGAACCCGTTCCGCGGGCGCCACCGCGGCGCCGAGGCGGCCCGCTACGCGCCGGAGGCGGCCGAGCGCATCCGCGCCCTGGCCGCCGATGGCCGCGCGCCCGCCGGGTTCATCGCCGAGACCTTCTACGGCAACGCCGGCGGCATCCCGTTGCCCGACGGGTACCTCGCCGAGGTGTACGCGGCGGTGCGCGAGGTGGGCGGCCTCGCGATCGCCGACGAGGTGCAGGCCGGGTACGGCAGGCTCGGCCGGTGGTTCTGGGGGTTCCAGCAGCAGGGCGTCGTGCCCGACGTCATCGCCGTCGCCAAGGCCGCGGGCAACGGGTACCCGCTCGGCGCGGTGATCACGACGCGCGAGATCGCCGCGCGCTACCGCACGCAGGGGTACTTCTTCTCGTCGACGGGCGGCAGCCCCGCCTCGAGCGTCGCGGGGATGACGGTCCTCGACGCGTTCCGCGACGAGCGGCTCCAGGAGAACGCGGCCGACACGGGCGCGTACCTGAAGGGCCGGCTCGAGGCGCTCGCGGAGCGGCATCCGCTCATCGGCGCCGTGCACGGCCTCGGGCTGTACCTCGGCGTCGAGTTCGTGCGCGACCGCGCGACGCTCGAGCCCGCGACCGAGGAGACCGCGGCGATCTGCGACCGCCTGCTGACGCTCGGCGTGATCATGCAGCCGACCGGCGACTTCCAGAACGTGCTGAAGGTCAAGCCGCCGCTCGTGGTCTCGCGCGAGAGCGCCGACTTCTTCGTCGACATGCTCGACCGGGTGCTCGCCGAAGGCTGGTGACGCACCCCGCCGGCTCGCACAGCACGGATGACCGCAGGTCGGAAAGCCCTTGACACGACCTCCCGTGCGGCGCAGTCTGCCAGCAGCAGTCGCGCGGGCCGCTGGGGGGCGGAACCTGCGCGGCTGCGGGAGGGGCGGCGATGACGACGTTCGGCATCGAGGAGGAGTTCTTCTTCATCGACCCCTCGACGATGCTCCCAGCGGATGTCGCGGAGCAGGTCTACCGCCGGCTGGCGGCCGACCCGCGCTGGGGCGCCGTCACGCACCGGGAGTTCCTCGCATCGCAGGTCGAGCACGCGTCATCCGTCTTCACCGATCTCGGCGAGGCCGGCGCCGAGCTCGTCGGGTTCCGCCGCGAGGTCGACGCCGACGCCGGACGGTTCGCGGTGTCGGCCGCGAGCATCGGCACCACGCCCGACGCGCATCCGTTCCCCTCGATCACCGACACCGACCGGTACCACCGCATCGTCCGCGACATGGCGGGGGTCATCGCCGACCACCAGATGAGCGGACTGCACGTGCACGTCGGCATTCCGAGCCGCGAGCACGGCGTCGCGGTGCAGAACGCCGTGCGCCCGTGGCTGCCGCTCCTGATCGCGATGACGGGCAACTCGCCGTTCTGGCGCGGCAACGTCACCGGCTACGAGAGCTGGCGCACCATCCAGATGCGTCGCTGGCCGACGTCGGGCTGCCCGCCGCGGTTCCGCGACGCGGCCGACTACGACCGCCGGATCCGGCAGCTGCTCGGCCACGCCGGAACGACCGACCTCGCCCTCATCGCCTGGAACGTGCGCCTGTCGGAGCACCTGCCGACGATCGAGTTCCGGATGGCGGACGCGCAGCTCACCGCCGACGACACGCTGCTCGTCGCCGCGCTCTGCCGCGGGCTCGTGCTGCGCGCCGTCGACGAGTTCGACCGAGCGGGCCAGGATCACGAGGCGATGCTGCGCGGCCTGCGTCGGAGCGAGGATCCCGACCCCGACCTTCCGCCGGAGCTGCTCAGCGCGGGGATCGTGCACGGCGCGCACGCGGGGCTCGGGCGCGACGCGTTCGACCCCGCGACGGGCGACCTGCTGCCGGCCGCCGATCTGGTGCGGCGACTCGAGCGCTTCCTGGCCGAACCGCTCGATCGCGTGGGCGACCGCGCGATCGTCCACGACCTGCTGCGCCGGCTGCTGCGCGACGGCACCGGCGCCACCCGCCAGCTCGCGGCCTGGCGGCGCAACGGCAATGCCGGGCTGCGCCGGCTCTACGCCGCGTCGATCGCGGCGCCCGCATCGGTGCCGCCGGGCACCGCCCGGGTGTCGCGAGCCGCGGCGGCCGACGAGCCCGAGGAACCCCGGCTGGCCGGCGGGCTGGCGTGATCGCGGAGCGCTCGCGGCGGCCGCGAGATCAATCGAACGGTGGAGGCGACCGGGCGGCACTCGTCATACGGTGAGGGGACGCGATGGATCGCCGAGGGGATGCCGAGGAGGCGGGAGATCCGATGACCACGACCACGCACGACCGGAGCGCCGAGGCGACGACACGTCCCCCCGGCCCGTCCGACACGGTCCGCCAGCTCGTCGTGCTCGTCACGTCGCTGCTCGCCATCGCCGCCGCGTTCATCGGCTCGGGCGCCTTCGCGGGCCGGCCGATCCAGGAGGCCGCGGGCGGATGGCTCGACGCCGACTCCACGCTCATCGCCCCAGCCCGGCCGGCGTTCGGCATCTGGAGCGTCATCTACACGGGCCTGCTCGCCTACGCGCTGTGGCAGCTGCTGCCGGCCCAGCGCACGTCGGCGCGGCATCGGCGGATCGGCTACGCGGTGGCGGCGTCGCTCGTGCTGAACGCCGTGTGGATCGGCGTCGTCCAGTTCGACCTGCTCGGGCTCAGCGTCGTCGTGATCTTCGCGCTGCTCGCGGTGCTGGCCTGGCTGTTCGTGCAGATCCGGCGGATGCCGCCGCGCTCCGTCCTCGACGGGATCATCACCGACGGCTCCATCGGGTTGTACCTCGGCTGGGTCGTCGTGGCGACGGCGGCGAACACGACCGCGGCGCTCGCGGCATCCGGGTTCGACGGCTGGGGCATCGCACCGGTCGTCTGGGCCGTCATCGTCATCGCGGTCGCCGCGGGCGTCGGCGTGGCGATCGGGATCGCGGGCCGCGGCCGGCTCGCGCCGATGGTCTCGCTGTGCTGGGGGCTCGCGTGGCTCGGCGTCGCACGCCTGACCGACGAGCCGTCGTCGCAGGTCACCGGCATCGCGGCGTTCATCGCCGCGGGCGTGGTCGTCATCGCGACGGTCGGCGCGCGCATCGGCGCGATGGTCGTCGCGCGCGCCGACCGAATCGACCGCGAGGCGGAGGCCCGCGCGTCGACCTGACCCCCCGGGGGACGCTGCGCACGGCGCAGCACGCGGGACCGGGGTGTGGTTCGGGTCGCCCCGGTCTCGCGGTCCGTCCGGGCGGGGTCGTCCGGCGCCGCGGCGACCGGCGCCGCGGCGACCGGCGCCGCGGCGATCCGGTCCGGGCGCCCGGATGCCACGATGGAGGCATGCGCATCGACGAGGAGCCCCTCGAGATCGAGGTGGGCGACGGCATCGGCGCCGTGCCCGCGGTGCTCGCCCGCCCCGCCGGCGCCCGCGCCACGATCGTGGTCGCCCATGGCGCGGGCGCGGGGAAGGACCATCCGTTCCTCACCGGGTTCAGCCGGGCGCTCGCGGAACTCGGCTTCGCGAGCCTGCGGTTCGACTTCCCCTACGCGGCGGCCGGTCGCCGGTTCCCCGATCGCCCGCCGGTCGCCATCGCGACCTGGCACGCGGCGACGCAGGCCGCCCGCTCGCATGCGCCCGGCGACGAGCCGGTGTGGGCGTCGGGGAAGTCCTTCGGCGGTCGCATGGCCTCGATGGCGGCGGCCGAGGGGATGGAGGTCGCAGGGCTGGCCTTCCTCGGGTACCCGCTGCACCCCCCGGGCCGGCCCGACCGCTCGCGCGACGAGCACTTCGGCTCGCTGGTCGGCGTGCCGATGCTGTTCGTGCAGGGCCGCAACGACCCGTTCGCCATCCCGAACGAGCAGCTCGACGAGCTCGTGCGGCGCATCGGGCCGAGCGCGGTGCTCGAATGGATCGAGGGCGCCGGGCACTCGTTCGACGTGAAGGGCGCGAAGCGGCCGGCCGCCGAGGTGGGTGCGTCCCTCGCGCCGCGCGTCGCCGCGTTCGTCGACGCGCACGGCACGCCGGGGGCGACGGCGACGCCGCCCGGAAACTGAGGGACCTTCGACCTCGCGGCCGCCGCGCGCCGATCGCAGACTGGGCTCGCCGCGCACACCTGGCACGAGGGGAAGTCATCATGAGCGCCTATCCGCCCGCCGCGCCGGGACCGGCCGCGCCGAACCCGCACGTCGCACGCGCCTCGCAGGAGGCCACCTCCACCCGCTCGTTCATCGCGACGTGGCTGTTCGCGTGGTTCCTCGGGGTGCTCGGGGTCGACCGCTTCTACCTCGGCAAGGTCGGCACCGGCATCCTGAAGCTGCTGACCATCGGCGGGTTCGGCATCTGGTGGCTCGTCGACCTCGTGCTCACGCTCACCAACGCCCAGAAGGACAAGGACGGCCGCCGCGTGATCGGCACGCGGCAGGAGCAGACGATCGCCTGGATCGTCACGGCGGTCGGCGTCGTCGCCGGCTGGGTGATGAGCGCCGCGACGCAGGCCTTCTCGGTCCTCACCGACCAGGTGCTGCCGACGCTGCCGTGGTGGCCGGCGGGCTGAGCCGCGCCGGCCACCGGCCGCGGCTCAGACCGCCGTGTAGCCGCCGTCGACGAGGTGGTAGCTGCCCGTGATGAAGCTCGCGGCGTCGCTCGCGAGGAACGCGACGAGCGCCGCGACCTCCTCGGGCTGGCCGAGCCGGCCGATGGGGTGCTTGCCGACCAGGAACTCCTGCGTGGCCTCGTCGAGGTTCGCGTCGATCAGCGGCGTCTTGATGAACGCCGGCCCGACCGAGTTCACGCGCACGCCCTCCGTGGCGTACTCGAGCGCGGCGTTCTTGGTGAGGCCGACGAGGCCGTGCTTGGCGCTGACGTAGGCCGACGAGTTCGCGAACCCCACGGTGCCGAGGATCGACGCGATGTTGACGATCGCCCCACCGCCGTTCTCGGCGATCGCGGGCAGTTGCGCCCGCATGCCGTGGAAGACGGAGCTGAGGTTGACCGCGATGACCTTGTCCCAGCTGTCGACCGGGTACTCGCCGATCGGCGCGGCCGCACCGCCGATGCCGGCGTTGTTCACCGCGATGCGCAGCGGCGCGAGCGCGTTCGCGGCGTGGATCGACGCGTCGACCCACGCGGGGTCGGTCACGTCCCCGACCGACGCCTCGGCGTCGCCGCCGGCCGCGCGGATCTCGTCGACGACGGCGTCGGCGTGGTCGCCGTTCATGTCGTTGACGAGCACCGACGCGCCGTTCGCCGCGAGCAGCAGCGCCACGGCGCGGCCGATGCCGCTGCCTCCCCCGGTCACGATCGCCGATCGGTCCGCCACGTCGTACTGGGCCATGAGCCTGTCTCCTCCGGTCGATTGCTCGGTTCCGGCGGGCGGATGCCTCGGGCCTCCGCCCGCCGTCCCCTCACCGTAGGCACGTCGCGGCGCGCGCGGACAGGGCCTTGCGTCCCATCCGCGGCCGGAGTCGGTCGAGCAGCGTCAGCCGAACGGCGGCATCAGCCGAGCGGCGGCGTCAGCCGAGCGGCGGCGTCCGAGGCGGCGCGACGCGTCGGGGCGCGAGGGCCTCGAACGCGGCGGCCAGGCGCAGCAGGGCCGAGTCGTCGTGGGCGCGTCCGGCGAAGGTGAGGCCCACGGGCATCCGGATGTCGCTCATGAGGCCCATCGGCACGGTCACCGTCGGGATCCCGAGGTGGCGGGGCACGAGGTTGCCGTTGGCGACCCAGACGCCGTTGCGCCAGCCGAGGTCGGCCGAGGCGGGGTTCACGTCCATGTCGGCGGGGCCGACGTCGGCGACCGCGGGGAAGGCGACCGCGTCGAGTCCGAGCTCGTCCATCCACTGCTCGAGGTCGACGCGGCGGGTCTCCTCGAGGCCGCGCAGGCCCCCCTCGAGCTCGGCCATGTCGGCCCACGTCGCTCCGGGGTGCGCGCGCACCCAGCCCGGATACTCGGCGATGTCGTCGTCGAAGCCCGTGTAGCGATCGGGCAGCGCGCCCTCGGGCTGCGGGAAGATCCGGGCGCCGTCGACGTCGGCGAGCGTGTGCAGCGCGGGGTCGCCGTTGGCCTGCAGGAAGTCCTCCCACGCCCACGCCGACAGGTCGACGATCTCGCGCCTGAGGTACTCGGGGCTCACGAGCCCGCGCGTCGCGATGGTCGGCGCGCCCGGCCGGTCGCCCTCGTAGTTCGAGACGACCGGGAAGTCGACGAGCACGACCTCGGCGCCGGCGGCCTCGAGGTCGCGGCGAGCGGCATCCCACAGCTCGATCACGCTCGCGCGCGTCTCGATGCGCTGCCCGGTCGGGCCGCCGATGCCGACCGCGCCACCGGGCTCGGCCGTGCCCGCGTCGGGATCGGCGTTCACGTACATGCGCGGCACGCCGATGCGCGTGCCCGCGAGCGGCCCGCGCACCGCGCGCGCCGCGCGTGCACCCGCGCCGGGGTCGTTCCGCGACGGCTCGGCGGGCTGCGCCGGCTCCGGATGACGCGAAGCGACCCCCTGCGCGGATGGCTCGGGAGCCGACCCGGGCAGCAGGTCGAGGTACGAGTCCGGGCGCACGGCGGATGCCGCGGGCAGCGCGATCCACGGCTGCGCGCGCCAGAAGTCGCCGCGGGTCTCGGGGTCGTCGGCGACGATCACGTCGAGCACCTCGAGCAGGTCGGCAATGGTGCGCGTGTGCGGCACGACGACGTCCATGGTCGGCACGAGCGGCCAGTTGCCGCGCACCGAGATGACGCCGCGGCTCGGCGTGTAGGCGCACAGCGCGTTGTTCGAGGCGGGCGCGCGCCCCGACGACCAGGTCTCCTCGCCGAGGCCGAACGCCGCGAACGACGCCGCGGTCGCGGTGCCCGAGCCGTTGGACGAGCCCGAGCCGAACGCGGCCGTGAGGTACTCGGCGTTGTACGGGCTCTCGGCGCGGCCGTAGACGCCGCGCTGCATGCCGCCGTTGGCCATCGGCGGCATGTTCGTCAGGCCCAGGCAGATCGCTCCGGCGCCACGCAGCCGCTCGATCGTGAACGCGTCGCGCTGCGCGACGAGGTGCTCGAACGCGGGGCTGCCCGCTGCGGCCGTCAGGCCCTTCACGAGGTAGGAGTCCTTCGCGGTGTAGGGGATGCCGTCGAGCGGGCCGAGCACCTCGCCGCGAGCGCGGCGCTCGTCGGAGGCCTGCGCGTCGGCGAGCGCGTCGGGATTGCGCACGACGACCGCGTTGAGCGAGGTGCCGGTGCCGGGCGCGTCGTACGCGTCGATGCGCGCGAGGTACGCCTCGACGAGCTCGACCGCGGTCGTCCGGCCCGACTCGAGCGCCGCGCGCAGGTCGGCGATCGAGGCCTCGACGACGTCGATGCCCGGGGCGGCGCTCATCGGGCGACCTCCGCGGAGGTCAGCGCGGGCTGCTGCTGCGTGATGCAGTGGATGCCGCCGCCGCGCGCGAAGATCGGGCGCGAGTCGACGGTGACGACCCGCCGCCCCGGGTAGGCGTCGGCGAGGATCGCGGCGGCGCGCGCGTCGGCCTCGGGCTCGCCGAATCCGCAGGCGACCACGCCGTCGTTGACGACGAGGTGGTTCACGTAGCTCCAGTCGACGAAGCCCTCGTCGTCGCGCAGCGTCGCGGGCGCGGGAAGGCCGACGATCTCGAGCGCGCGGCCCGCGGCATCCGTCTGCCCCTCGAGCAGCTCGCGCAGCTCGCTCGTGACGGCGTGGTCGGGGTGGCCGGGGTCGCGCTGGTCGTGGAGCAGCACCCGCCCGGGCGCGGCGAACGTGGCGACGATGTCGACGTGCCCGTTCGTGCCGAAGTCGTCGTAGTCGCGCGTGAGGCCGCGCGGCAGCCAGATCGCCTTCGTGGTGCCGATCGTGCGGGCGAGCTCGGCCTCGACGCGCGCGCGGTCGGCATACGGGTTCCGACGCGGGTCGAGCTGCACGGTGTCGGTGAGCAGCACGGTGCCCTCGCCGTCGACGTGGATGCCGCCGCCCTCGTTCACGAGCACCGAGCTCACGAGCTCCGCGCCGACGTGGGCCGCCGCGAACCGGGCGATCTCGGCCGACACGCGCCACTCGGCCCACTCCGGCGCGCCCCAGCCGTTGAAGATCCAGTCGACCGCGCCGAGCACGCCGGGGCGCTCGTCGTCGACCACGAACGTGGGGCCGAAGTCGCGCATCCAGAACTCGTCGAGCGGCGCCTCGAGGATCTCGACGTGCGAGCCGAGCATGCGCCGGGCGCGGTCGAGCTCGGTCGGGTCGACGACCATCGTCACGGGCTCGAACTCGGCGACGGCGTGGGCGACCGCGGTCCACGCCGCGTAGCCCTCCTCGCGCTCGGACGCCTCGGAGCCGAGGGTCAGGCCCTCGCGGGGGAACGCCATCCAGGTGCGTTCGTGCGGGGCGGTCTCGGATGGCATGCGCCAGTTCATGCGGGTTCCTCCTGGGTGCGGGCGGATGCCGCGGCATCCGTGGTCTCGATGATGACAGCGTGGGGGTCGGATGTCGCGGCCGGCCGCTTCGCCGGGTCGCGGTACGGGTCGATGGTCAGCCACAGGCCGGCGTACAGTGCGGCGGCGAGCACGGGCCCGACGACCGCCGAGAGGTCGGCGCCGCCGAGCGCCTGCGAGATCGGGCCGACCCACAGCGTGGTGTTCGCCGACATGACGGCGACGGCCGTCGCGACGACCATGGCGATCGCGCCGGCGGGGAACACGCCGCCGCGATACCAGAACGGGCTCGCCGGCGACGTGTCGGCGAGCGCGCGGCCGTCGTATCGGTTGCGGCGCAGCACGATGTCGATCGCGTAGATCGAGACGAGCGGTCCGAACACGGTGACCGAGAGCTCGAGCGACGCGCCCAGCACGTCGAGGAAGCTCGGCGTGAGGAAGAGCACCCAGCCCGCGGCCGCGGTCGCGACCACGCCGGTGACGACGGTCGTCGCGGCACGCGAGACGCGCGCGCCGAGGGCTTGGGCGTAGAAGCCCGTGGAATAGGCCACGAGCACGTTGTTGGCGATGCTCGAGAGCACGATCATGGCGAGGAACACGGGAGTGAACCACGCGGGCACGATCTCGCCGATGGTCAGCTGCGGGTCGGTCATGTCGATCGCGGTTCCGGCCACGGCACCGAGCGCGCCGATGAGCACCGCGGGCAGGAAGCCGCCGAGGGCGGTGTACCCGGCCACCTTGCGCTTGGAGACGTTCGCGGGCAGGTAGCGGGCGTAGTCGGCGCCCGTGCCCCACGAGAGCGGGCTCGAGGCGACGATCGCGAACCCCAGCATGACGAGCGCCCAGTGGTCGGCCACGGGGAGCGGCTCGACGGCGTACGCCCAGTCGGCCGTGTCGAACACGAAGACCGCGAGCACCGCGAACACCACGGCGAGCGCCGCCGAGAACCAGGGCGCGAGCGCGAGGATCGTCGCGTGGCCGTAGACGCCGATGACGAAGCTCAGCGCGCCCACGACGAGCAGCACCGCCCACTCGCCGCCGGGAGGGAGGCCGATGCCGAAGGCGCCGAGCAGCGCGAGCGCGGCGAGGGTCGCGAACGCGACGTTGATGACCTCGTAGAAGAGGCCGATGAGCACGCCCAGGCCGGCCCCGAAGACGGTGTTGCCGCGCACGCCGAACATGGCCCGCATGATCGTGACGCTGGGCGATCCGGCGGCCGGGCCGCTGACCGCGAGCCAACCGACGAGCGCCCACCAGAGGTTGCCGACGACCGTGATCGCGAGCGCCTCCCAGAGCGGCAGGCCGAGCAGCATGAGCACGCCGCCGACGACGAAGTAGAGGTACGCGACGTTCGCCGACATCCACACCCAGAACAGGCTCGAGGGTCGGCCGTGCCGGTCGGACTCGGGGACGGCCTCGATGCCGTGCGTCTCGATGCGACCCACTCGGTCGGATGCCGGGTCGTGGATGTCGCTCGTGCCGGCCGGGGGCGCGGCCCCCGTGGCCTCGTCGGTGCGGATGCTCATGCGGAACCTCGTCGTTCGCGGCGGACTTTATTGATCATGTGATCAATAGTGTGGAAGGCTACATAGACTGGCGGCACGATGTCAACACCCACCCGCACGCGGGCCTCGCGGAAGAGCCCTGCCGAGCGATCGGCCGAGATCGCGGATGCCGCCCGCGAGGTCGCGCTCGAGCACGGCCTCGCCGCGGTGACCCTGCGCTCCATCGCGGCCCGCGTGGGCGTCGCCCCGGCCCTGGTGGCGCACTACCAGCCCAACATGGACGCGCTCGTCGCGGCCACCTTCGGCCGCGTCGTCTCCGACGAGCTCGCCGAGGTCCGCGACCTCGTCGACGCCCTGCCGACGCCGCGCGAACGCCTCGCAGCCCTGCTCGACACCCTGCTCGACGGCACGCGCGACGAGGTCACCGTGATCTGGGTCGAGTCCTGGGCGCTCGGCCGCCGCAACGAGGCGCTCGCCGAACGCGTGCGCCAGGAGATGGACGACTGGCGCGGATTCGTGCAGGGCATCGTCGAGGCGGGCGTCGCCTCCGGCGAGTTCGAGACGGATGACGCGGCCTCCGTCGCCTGGCAGCTGCTGGGCATGATCGACGGGCTCAACGCGCACGCCCTGGTGCGCTGGGAGGACGCGACCGACCGCGGCTCGCGCATCGGCCACGCCGTCGAGGGCATGCTCGGACTGCCGCGCGGCGCGCTCGCGCCGGCGCGCGGCTGAGCCGCGGCATCCGCCCCGCCCTCAGTCGTCGTGGCGGGCGTCCCACTCGTCGGCGAGACGCTTCGGCGGCCAGCCGGGCGTCCGCCACGACCTCCTCGAGACCTCGTGACCTCCGGCCGCACCATGGGGAAGGTCGTCCCGACGCGCTGAGCGTGCGCGCGCGGCCGGGGCCCGGCGGTGCGTCGATGTCGGATGCCGCGGCTAGCGTGGTCTCGACGACGACGGAGGGAGCCCGATGTACCTGGTAGGCGAGACCGTCGTCACGAGCGCGAGCGACCTGAAGAAGGCGTCCGACTGCGAGTTCGCGTTCCTGCGCGAACTCGACGTCAAGCTCGGCCGCGAGACGCTCTTCGAACCGGTCGCCGACGCGATGCTCGAGCGGGCCGGACGGCTCGGCGACGAGCACGAGATCCGGGTGCTCCAGCGCTACCGCGACGAGTTCGGCGGGGGCGTCGTCGAGATCGCGCGCCCCGACCTCCGCGATGCCGACCAGGTCACGGCGGCGGTCGAGGCGACCCGCGAGGCGTTCGCCTCGGGTGCGCCGGTGGTGTTCCAGGCGACGTTCGTCGACGACGGCTTCGTCGGCTTCGCCGACTTCATCGTGCGGCAGCCCGACGGCCGCTACCTCGTGCAGGATTCCAAGCTCGCCCGCCGGGCACGCGTCACCGCGCTGCTCCAGCTCGCGGCCTACGCGACCCAGCTCGACCGGCTGGGCATCCCGCGCGCCGACACCGTCGAGCTGCTGCTCGGCGACGGCACCACGAGCTCGCACCGGCTCGAGGACATCGAGCCGGTCTACCTCCTCCGCCGCGATCGGCTCCGGCAGATCGTCGACGAGCGCGTCGCGGCCGACGGTCCCGTCGAGTGGGGCGATCCGCGCTACACGCTCGACGGCCGCTGCCCCACGTGCGATCTCGAGGTGCAGGCCAACCGCGACCTGCTGCTCGTGGCGGGGCTGCGCATCACGCAGCGGGCGCACTTCCTCGAGGCGGGCATCACCACCATCGACGAGCTCGCCGCGTCATCCGGGCCCGTCGAGGGCGTGCTCGACGCGACGCTCGACGCGCTGCGCGTGCAGGCGCAGCTGCAGCTCGCCGCCGAGGCGAACGAGCTCGCGGCCGCGGCATCCGGCGAGCGCGCTCCCGACGCCCCGCCGCTCCCGCCGCCCGTCGTCGTGCGCGAGCCGGGCGCGCTCGCGGCGATCCCCGAGCCCGATGCGGGCGACCTGTTCTTCGACTTCGAGGGCGACCCGCTCTACACCGAGGGTCCGGCCACCGACTGGGGCCTCGACTACCTGTTCGGCATGATCGACACGGCCGAGCGGTTCACGCCGATCTGGGCGCACAGCTTCGCCGAGGAGCGCGAGGCGCTCCTGGAGTTCCTCGCGTTCGTGAAGGAGCGCCGCGAGCGACACCCGAACCTGCACATCTACCACTACGCCAGCTACGAGCGCACGCACCTCACGTCGATCGCGGCGCGCCACGGCGTCGGCGAGGCCGAGGTCGACCAGCTGCTCGCCGACGGCGTGCTCGTCGACCTCTATCCGATCGTCAAGCGCGCGGTCCGCGTCGGCAGCCGGTCCTACTCGATCAAGAAGCTCGAGCCGCTCTACATGGGCGCCGAGCTGCGCGAGGCCGATGTGAAGTCGGGCGGCGACTCGATCCTCGAGTACGTCCGCGCACGCGAACTGCAGGCGACCGGCGGCGTCGACCCGGCCACCGGGCTCTCCGGTCCCGAGGCCGCGCAGGTCGTACTCGACGACCTCGCCGAGTACAACCGGTACGACTGCGTGTCGACGCTGCGGCTGCGCGACTGGCTGCTCGGCCTGGCCCGCGAGCGCGGCATCGCGCCGGTGCCGGCGCTGCTGCTCGCCGAGCCCACCGGCAAGCACTACGCCGCGAGCCCGCTCGCCGTCGAACTCGACCGGCTCGCGGGCCCCGACGAGGCACGGCGGGGCGACCCCGACCGCACCGCGCTCGCCCTCGCCGCCGCCGCGATCGACTACCACGACCGCGAGATGAAGACCTTCTGGTGGGGGCACTTCTTCCGCGTCGAGCAGCCGCTCGAGGCCTGGGAGGATCACCGCGACGTCCTCGTCGTCGATCCGGCCCGCACGCTCGTGCTCCAGGACTGGTACCGCGAGGGCCGGATGCAGCAGGACCGCCGCGAGCTGCTGCTGCGCGGTCGCGTCGCGCCCGGGTCGCGGTTCAGCCCCGGCGCCGACCTCTACCTGCTCTACGAGTGGCCCGCGCCGTTCCCATCCGACGTGCGGCGCCCCGGCTCGCGCGCGTCGACGCGCGCGACCGTGATCGAGGCGACCGCCGACGGCGTGCGCATCGCCGAGCGCTCGGTCGCCGGCGAGACGTGGCGCGAGCTGCCCGCGGCGCTCGTGCCGGGCAACCCCCCGCCCGCCGGCCGCCAGAAGGATGCGATCGCCGAGTGGGCGCGCCCCATCGTCGAGCAGCACCCGCGGTGGCCGAAGGACGCCGCGATCGACCTGCTGCGCCGCATCCCGCCGCGCACGCGCTCGGGCTCGCTCGCCCCGCTGCCCGACCACGAGTACGTCGGCGCAGTGGTCCGCTCGCTCGGCGACCTCGACGACTCCTACCTCGCGGTGCAGGGTCCCCCCGGCACCGGCAAGACCTACGTCGCGTCGCGCGTCATCGCGCGCCTCGTCGGCCACCACGGGTGGAAGGTCGGCGTCGTCGCGCAGTCGCACGCCGTCGTCGAGCACCTGCTCGACGCGATCGTGTCGGCCGGCCTCGACTCGCGCCTCATCGCCAAGGCGCCGAAGGAGCGCGACGAGCCGGTCGAACGCGGCTGGACCGCGATCGAGAAGGACGGCGCGTCGGCGTTCATCGCGGCGCACCAGTCGACCGGGTTCGTCTACGGCGGCACCGCCTGGGACTTCGCGAACGCCGGCCGCGTCGGCCGCCGCGCACTCGACCTGCTCGTCATCGACGAGGCCGGCCAGTTCTCCCTCGCGTCGACCATCGCCGCGTCGGTCGCCGCTCGCCGGCTGCTCCTGCTCGGCGACCCGCAGCAGCTCCCGCAGGTCAGCCAGGGCACGCACCCCGAGCCGGTCGACATGTCGGCGCTCGGCTGGATCGCGGACGGCCACGATGTGCTCCCGCCCGAGCTGGGCTACTTCCTCGCCGAGAGCCGCCGCATGCACCCCGCGCTGGCCGCACCGGTGTCGCAGCTCTCGTACGAGGGCGAACTCGAGTCGCACTCGTGCGCGGCGCTCCGGCGCATCGAGGGCGTCGAGCCGGGTCTCACCCCGGTGCCGATCGAGCACGAGGGCAACACGACCGAATCGGCGGAGGAGGCGAGCGAGGTCGTGCGGATCGTCGCATCCGTGCTCGGCCGGCCCTACGTCGGCACGACCGACGGGCCCGACGGACCGCAGGCCGCCGAGGCGCGGCCGCTCGCGCAGTCCGACCTCATCGTCGTCACGCCGTACAACGCCCAGCTCGCACTCGTGCGCGACGCGCTCGACCGGGCCGGCTACCGCGACATCCCGGTCGGCACGGTCGACAAGTTCCAGGGCCAGGAGGCCGCCGTCGCGATCGTGTCGCTCGCGGCGTCATCCGCCGCGGCGGCGCCACGGGGCGTCGAGTTCCTGCTGCTGAAGAACCGGCTCAACGTCGCGATCTCCCGCGCCCAGGTCGCGGCGTTCCTCGTCTACTCCCCGGGCCTGCTCGACGCGCTCCCGCGCACGCCCCAGGGGGTCGCCCAGCTCAGCGCCTTCGCCCGGCTCGTCGACGTCGAACTGCCGTCCCTCGACCGCGCACCGGCCGGGCTCGCGACGTCCGATCGGGCCGAGCCGGCCGCGGCGCCCGCCTGATCCGGCCGGGCGACTCGGGCCTAGCGCCCGGAAGGCTGAGAATACCTCACAGGGTATCCACGTAGGGTATCGGCATGACCTCCCCCAGCGATCTCGCCCCTGCCCGGATCACGATGTACGGCGCCGCCTGGTGCGGCGACTGCCGTCGGTCGAAGGCCCTGCTCGACCGACGCCGCGTCGAGTACGACTACGTCGACCTCGAGGTCGTCGTCGAGGGGGCTGCGCGTGCCAAGGCGATCTCCGGGCGCACGAACATCCCCGTGATCGTCTTCCCCGACGGCGCGCACTTCACCGAGCCGACCGACGCCGAGCTCGGCGCGAAGCTCGACGAGGTCGAGCAGCAGGGCGACGGCGCGGCCGCCTGATCGCGGCATCCGACCCCGACACGACGCGAACGGCCCGTCGCCCCTCGGCGGCGGGCCGTCGGCGTGCCCGGGGACCTTCGCCCCTGCCGCGCCGCGCGATGCGCCCGCACGCTGGAGCCAGGCAGTCCTGACGGGAGACGTCCATGGCCAGCTCCGACCCGGAACCCGGCGCACACCCGGGACCGCTCGTCGTCGTCGCCGGGGACGTCACGGTCGACTGGAACCTCGCCCGGCGGCCGGTGTCGGCGCAGGCGCAGTCGCAGTCGCAGTCGGACGGTGGCCGGGCGCCCCACCGCGGCGGCGCGGCCCTGCTCGGCGATCTGATCGCGCTCACGGCCGCCGGGATGCCCGACCGCCGGCCTGCGCGGGTCAGCCCGCCCGAGCCGTTCGGCACGGTCGCGCCGGGAGACGGACGCCACAACCACTCCTACGCGGTCTGGAACCCGGCCGCGGGCGGCGATGGGTCGAGCGCACCGGCATGGCGTGTCGGCACGTTGCTCGGCACCGACCGAGCACGCTCGGACGAGCGCACGCGGCAGGAGTGGCAGCGCCTGGCGTCGGCGGCGGCGCGCGCCGACGTGATCGTGCTCGACGACGCCGACCTGGGCTTCCGCGACCTCTCCGACGCGACGGTGTGGGAGGCGACGCGGGCGAGGCGGCCGTGGATCGTGCTGAAGCAGTCGAGGCGCATCGCGCAGGGCCCGCTGTGGGAGCACCTGACCGCCGACGCGGCCGACCGGCTCATCGTCGTCGTCGCGATCGACGACCTCCGCGCCGACGAGATCCAGGTGAGCCGGGCGCTCTCGTGGGAGCGCACCGCCCAGGACCTGCTGTGGGAACTCGTCAACGCCCCCGCCATGAACGCCCTCTCGCAGGTCGCCCACACGCTCGTGTCGTTCGGACCGTCCGGCGCCATGCTCGTCTCCCGGGACGCCCACGCGCCGCATCCGAGCTGCACGCTCTTCTACGACCCCGCGATCGCCGAGGGCGGCTGGGAGCTCGAGCACGCCGACGGGGTCATGGGCGGCACCGACTGCCTCGTCGCGGCGATCGCGTGCCGACTCCTGGGACGGCCGGAGACCCCGGACCTCGGCGGCGCGGTCGAGGACGGCGTCGCCGCGGCGCGGCTGCTGCACGTGCGCGGCTACGAGGAGGCCGGACCCGGTCGCACCGACCTGGCCTTCCCGCTCGACGCCGTGGCCGGGGCCCTGCGATCCGAGTCGGAGCCGCTCGTCGCGGTCGCGGTCCCCGAGCCGTCGGCGGACCGGTACTGGACCATCCTCGAGGACCGGTGCCGCGGGGCCCTCGACGCCACCGCGGCCGACGTGGTACGACGCGGCCCCTCCGCCGCGCTCGCGGGCGTGCCGCTGGGCCGCTTCGCGAGCCTGACGACCGCCGATCGCAGCGAGATCGAGTCGTTCCGCGGCGTCGCGGCGCTCATCGGCGAGTACCTCACCTCGCCCGCGACCGCACCGCTCTGCATCGGCGTCTTCGGGCCGCCGGGCGCCGGCAAGTCGTTCGGCGTGAAGCAGGTCGCGAAGGCCGTCGCGGGCGGCCGGGTGAGCTCCGCGCTCGAGTTCAACCTGGCGCAGCTCGGCTCGACCGACGAACTCGCCGACGCGTTCCACGTCGTCAGGGACACCGCCCTGTCGGGCCGGATCCCGCTCGTGTTCTGGGACGAGTTCGACAGCGACCTGATGGGCGAACCGCTCGGATGGCTGCGGCACTTCCTCGCCCCCATGCAGGACGGCGAGTTCCGCCACGGCCAGCTCACGCACCGCATCGGACGGGCCATCTTCGTGTTCGCGGGCGGCACGGCCGCGCGCGTCGAGGAGTTCGGCCGTGGACTCGGGGAGGCGGACTTCCGCCGAGCCAAGGGACCCGACTTCGTCAGCCGGCTCCGCGGCTTCGTCGACGTCCTCGGGCCGAACGCGCACGGCCCGCAGGACCACTACGCCGTCATCCGTCGAGCGCTCCTGCTCCGCGCGATCCTCGAGCGGCAGGCCCCGCAGCTCTTCGACGGCTCGCGCCTGCGCATCGACAGCGGAGTGCTTCGCGCCTTCCTCGAGGTATCGGAGTACCGGCACGGTGCGCGCTCGCTCGAGGCGATCGTCGCTTCGTCGCACCTCGCGGGTGCGAGCACCTACGCGCGGTCCGCCCTGCCGCCGACCGCGCAACTCGGCCTGCACGTCGAGCCGGAGGACTTCGAATCGCTCGTGCAGCATCCCGACCTGGAGGGAGCGCTCCTCGAACGCCTCGCCCGCGCGGCCCACCGCGTGTACGAGGAGCGCCTCCCCGGCAGCCGGACGCTGGTCGCCTTCGACGACCTTCCGTCGTACCAGCGGGAGCAGAACCGCGCGAACGTGCGCGACATCCCGACCAAGCTCGCACGGATCGGCTGCGTCATGGTGCCGGCGAGCGCGGCGGCCGCGCCCACGGAGCTCACCGCCGACGAGGTGGAGCGCCTCGCGGAGGACGAGCACGCGCGCTGGCTGCGCGACCTCGGGCCCGGATGGCAGTACGGCGCGACGAGCGACCCCGAGCGGCGGATCCACGAGGCCTACCTGCCATGGCCGGCGCTGCCCGACGACCAGCGCGACAAGGACCGCGAGCTGGTCCGCCGGATCCCGACGATCATCCGCGAGGCCGGGTACGCCATCGTCCGCACCCACCGGATGCCGGGGGCGCCGTGACGCACGAGGTGTTCATCTGCCACGCCTCCGAGGACAAGCCGATCGCGGACGGCGTGTGCGCGGTGCTCGAGCAGGAGCGGATCCCGTGCTGGATCGCGCCGCGCGACATCCTGCCCGCCGACGACTACGGCCGGGCCATCCTCGAGGCGATCACCTCGAGCCGGCTCGTCGTGTTCGTCTTCTCGGCGAGCGCCAACGCGTCGCCGCACATCCGCCGCGAGCTCGAGCTCGCGGTGAGCAACGGCATCCCCATCCTGCCGTTCCGCGTCGAGGACACCCTCCCCTCGGAATCGCTCCAGTACTACCTCGGCGGCATCCACTGGCTCGACGCGCTGACCCCGCCCATGGAGGCGCACCTGCACCACTTGGCCGGGACCGTGCGCGTGATCCTGGATCGCGACCAGCCGACGCTGCGCGGCAACCGGGCGGCGACAGCGGCGGGGGCGGCGCCCGGGGCGCCGGCATCGCCCGGGGGCTCGGCGCCGCCGGCCCCAGCACCCGCGGCGCCGGCTGCGGCGTCGGCGACGTCTCCGCCCACGGTGCAGCCTCCACCCGCGGCGTCGGCACCGCCCGGCGGGCCGCCGCCGGCGACACCGCCCGCGACACCGCCCGCGGCCTCGCCTCGGCAGTCGCCCGCTGCGCGCCGACGATCACCGCTGCTCTGGGTGCTCATCGGCGTCGGGGTGCTGGTCCTGGCCGGCGCCGGCGTCGCGATCGCCCTCGCGACAGGCCTCATCGGCGGCGGCGAGAGCGGCACCGGAGGTTCGACCGCGACTCCCGGCGCGAGCACCTCGCCCGAGATGGTCCTGTCGGAGCGCTCGTGCGAACTGCTCGATCCGGCGGATGTCACGGCCGTCTACGGCGCGGGCGCGGGTCCGCCGACCCCCGCGGGCGACGGGTACTGCGACTTCGCCGCGTACGAGTCGATCACGATCTACGTCGAGCCCGCGGGAGCGGCCGATCTCGCGGAGTGGCGCTCGACCGCGCCGGCCGGCACCGTCGACCTCCCCGACCTCGGCGGCGGGGCGTACCAGCAGCCCGACGGGACGCTGCTCGTGTACGACCCGCAGCGCGAGATCATCTTCCTCATGCTCACCGGCGGGAGCACCGACGACGACTACCGCCGCCTCGTCGAGCTCGCCGGTCTCGTCGTCGCGACCTCCTGACCCACGCGCCCACCACCCCTCCCGAATCCCGCCTTCGCGCGGGTGCACCCGCAAATACCCGGGACTCGCAAGCCAACCGCACCCCACCCACCCCGAATCCCGCCTTCGCGCGGGTGCACCCGCAACAACCCGGGACTCGGAAGCCAACCGCACCACTCTCGCCCCCGCGAAGCGCTCGCCACCCCGGGGCGAGCATCCCGAATCCCGCCTTCGCGCGGGTGCACCCGCAACAACCCGGGACTCGCGATGAACGAGTATCCCGCGCGATCGAGCGACGAGGCTCCGAGATGACACGAACGGCGCGTCCCGACAGCGGGAAGCGCCGTTCACGTCATCTCACGGCCGAGGGGGCCGGGCTCAGCGCAGCGCGGGAAGCACCTCGCGCTCGTACAGGTCGAGCACCGACGTGTCGAACGCGAGCTCCGGGAAGTAGTGGATCGCGTAGCCGAGACCGCGGCGCTTCATGTCGAGCAGGCGCTCGATCACCTGGTCGACCGTGCCGACCGCGATCGCCGCGTGGGAGCGGTAGTCGCCAATGAAACGACGGGTCGCACCGGTGCCGAGGTACGGCGCGACGCGCGCCTCGAGGCGCTCGAGGCGCGCCGCGACATCCGCCTCGGACGTGCCGATCACCGTGTTGAAGTTGGCGCTGCGCACGATCGAGTCGAAGTCGCGCCCGAGCCGGTCGGTGTGCCCGCGCAGCACCTCGCTCTTGTGGCTGAACTCGTCGGGGCTGCCGTAGAAGTTCGTGTACGCGGCGTACTTCGCCGCGATCTTCAGCGTCACCTTCTCGCCGCCGCCGGCCACCCACATGGGAATGCCGCCCTCCTGGAGCGGCTGCGGCTGGAAGATCGCGCCGTCGACGGTGTAGTGCTCACCGGAGAAGTTCGCGCGCCCGGTGGCCCACGCCTGGTGCATGATCTCGACGCCCTCGCGCAGCATCCGCAGCCGCTCGGGGGCGTCGGGGAACCCGTAGCCGTACGCGCGCCACTCGTGCTCGTACCATCCGGCGCCGATGCCCATCTCGAGCCGGCCGCCCGAGATGACGTCGACCGTCGCGGCGACCTTCGCGAGGTAGGCCGGGTTGCGGTAGGCCATGCACGTGCACATCTGGCCGAGCCGCACGCGCGAGGTCGACGCGGCGAACGCCGACATGAGCGACCACGCCTCGTGCGTGGCCTCGGTCTCGCTGTGCACCGGCACCGTGTGGAAGTGGTCGTACACCCAGATCGACTCCCACGGCGACCCGTCGCGGTCGGCGTGCGCGGCGAGGCCGTGCATGGTCGACCAGTGCTCGGCGGGGTCGATGCCGACGAGGTCGTGGCGCCATCCCTGGGGAACGAAGTATCCGAATCGCATCCCGTCAGCCTACGGCCGCGGTTTCAGCGCCAGCACTGAGGCCGCCGGGCCTTGACTTCCGTATCGTCCGGAGCATGCACGACCCGACCGATCATGCGCATGTGCACACCGAGGACCTGATCGCCGTCGCGATCACGACGGGCGGCGTCCGCGTCATCCACCTCTCCGGCGTCGCCAGCTGCCCGAGCGAGCTGTGGCGCGTCGAGATCGTCCCGTCCGGTCCGACCCTTCCCGGCAGCGCGAGGCCCGAGCGGCTCACGCTGGGCGTGCGCGGCACGCCGCCGCGTCGGCGCGGCCGCACGCGCTCGGCGCGCGTGAGCTTCGAGGCGATCATCGAGGACTCGCGCACGCGCGAGGTCGAGGTGCGCCTGGAGTGCCAGCCGCCCGTGGTCGTGCCGGTGCTCGAGGCGAACGGGTCGTTCGGCTCGAGCGCGCGCGCCACCCGACCGGACGCCCGCGATATCCAGGGTGCTCGTCCCGAGCGGGTCATGGCGAGAACGGATGGCGCGCGGCCCGCCGCACCCGTGGGCGCGCGGGGCTTCGCCGTGGCGCGCACCAGCGCGGTCTGACGCCCGGCACCGCCGCCGTGCATGAACGGCGGGCGCTCGCGTCGCCGCACGGCCGCTCGAGCAGGGCAGCAGCGCCGGCCGCCGGCGCCGCCGTCCGCCGTCCGCTTCCGGCCTACGTCAGCGCGAACCTCAGCTCGGCGATCGCCGGCCCCTGCCACACCGTGTCGTCGAGGTCCTCGCCGCGCACGGTGACGACCTTGCCGCCGCGCGAGAGCACGAGCATCGCGAGCTGCGGCAGCAGGTCGCCGGCGTGCCGGCCGTCGGAGAGGGCCTGGCCGCTGCCGTTCCCGGTCGCGAACTCGACGGCCCCGGACTCGGGGTCGATCGTGCCGTTGACCGAGGTGGTGAAGTCGAACCACAGGGTCTCGACGGCGCCCTCGGCGGCGAGCCGGCCGATCGCGGCGAGGTCGCGCTCGACGCGACCGGCGCTGCCGTCGGCGAGCCGCTGCAGGGCGGCCTTCGCCTCGTCGACGTTGAGCTGGGCGAGGCGTCGTCGCAGTTCCTCGTCGATCTCTGCGGCGCCGAGCCGATCGGGCCCGCCCTGCACCGGGATCACGCGCCGGCCGTTGCGCGCACGCTCGAGGAACGAGCTGAGCATGGGCTCGGCCGCGAACACGAACAGCGGCACGCGCTCGTCGGCGTCGTGCGTCATGAGCTCCTGGCGCACCGCGTCGGCGACGCGCTTGGCGTAGATGTCGTGCTGCTCGGGGCGTCGGTCCTCCTCGCTCATGCCGCGGTCGCCGTGCCCGCCGGTGCGTCGCTGGCCGGCGTCGCCGCGTTCGCGGTTGGTCGCCTCCTCCATGTTCTTGGGCAGGCTCGGATCGAGCGGCATCTGCTCGGCGCGCGCGGTCGGCTCCGCGTGCCACAGGCTCCACTCGTTCGACGAGAGGCAGACCGCGAAGGCCTCCTGGTCTTGGCTGGGTGCGCGCAGGAGCTGTCCGAGGGTGAAGTGCGAGCCGACGTGCACGGCGTCGTCGAGCCGGTTCGGCAGCACGTACACGTCGGTGAAACCCGGGGCGACGAAGATCGCGAGCGAGCGGGCGAGCCCGCTCCAGATGTCCTTGTCGGCGACCACCGCGTCGCGCCCGGTCTTGAGCGCGTCGACCTCGGACGCGTCGGCGTCCATCGCGCGGAGGCGCTCGAACGCCTCGTCGAAGAGGCTGCGCACGGCGACTTCGGCACGCTCGCGCTCGCTCACGACGGGTGAGGTCGATGCGTAGACCGTGATGGCCGGATGGTGCTCGCCTTGCAGCGCGGCGAAATCGGTCGTGGTGGGCAGTTCGTAGTGGACCGTCATGCATCCTCCCCCGAGATGGGCGACGACGTCGTCGCACCCCCCAGCCTATGAAGGGCGCGTCGCGAGCGACACCCCCGATACGGATCGACCGGGCCCGGCAGGTCGCCGGGCCCGGTCGGGCGAGGGGATGCGTCGCCTCAGCGCCGCACGGGGTGGTTCGAGCGGATGACGCCCGCGGGGTCGATCGCGGACTTGAGCGCGCGCAGTCGCGCGAGCCGTCCGTCGTCGCCGAAGAACCGCTCGCCGGTCTCGGGCCGCTCGGTGAAGTTGAGGTACGCGACGGGCGCGCGCCACGGCTCGATGCGGGCGAACAGGCGGCCGAGCGAGGCGATCACGGCCTCGATCGTCTGGGGCGCGGCGATGCCGACCGCGTACACGGCGTAGCGGCCCTCGAAGCCGGCGATCGCGCCCGGCGCCGGCAGGCCGGCCTCGGCGGCGATCTCGATCGCGGCAGCGGGCTCGAAGGCGCCACCGAGGTGGCGGATCTCGGCCGAGAGCAGCGCGGTGTCGGCGTCGGGGCCGACGCCGTCGACGAACGCGCGCACGGCCTCGGCCGGCAGGTCGGCGAGCATCATGCCGTCGCCGTGGCCGGGGGTCGGCCCGGGCGGGTCCATGTGCAGCTGCAGCAGGTCGGCGGGCGCCTGCGGGTGCACGGTGTCGATCTCGGGGTGCAGGGCGCGCAGCGGGGCGAGCAGCTCGTCGGTGCGCTCCGGCGACTCGAGCGACACGGCCTCGACGACCACGAAGGAGCGGCCGGACAGGAACGGGGGCAGGTCGGGGATGGGCGGGAACCGCAGCACGCGCCCGACGGAGGTGACGGTGTCGGGCACCGACCGGGTCCACTCGGCCCAGGTCTCGAGGACCTCGCGGGTGCGCTCGATCGGGAAGAACAGCGTGCCGGCGACGACCTGCGCGATCTCGAACAGCCGGAACTCGATCGCGGTCACGACGCCGAAGTCGCCGCCGCCGCCGCGCACGGCCCAGAACAGCTCGGCGTCGTGCTCGGCGTCGACGCGGCGGAACTCGCCGTCGGCCGTCACGAGCTCGACGGCCACGACGTGGTTGGCGGCGAGCCCGTGGGCGCGGCCGAGGAACGACACGCCCCCGCCGAGCGTGTACCCGACGACGCCGACGTCGTGGCTCGACCCGGCGAGCGCGGCGAGCCCGTGCGGCGCCGTCGCGGCGACGACGTCGCCCCACAGGGCACCGGCCTCGACGCGGGCGATCCGCTGGTTCGGGCGCACCTCGACGGCGCGCAACTCGTGCGTCTTCAGCAGGATGGCGTCGGCGAGGCCGTCGCCCTCGGCGAGCGGCGCGGCGTTGTGGCCGGTGCCCTGCGGCGCGACGCCGAGCCCGAGCTCGCGTGCGGCCCGGACGGTGCGGGCGACGTCGGCGGCGGACGCCGCGATCACGACGGCCGCGGGGCGCTGGTCGACGGCGAGGTTCCAAGCCGAGCGGGCGGCGTCCCAATCGGCGTCGCCGGGCAGCACGAGCCGTCCGTCGAGGCGTTCGGCGAGCATCGCGAAGGCTTCGCGGAGCGAGAGGGCGGGGGTGTCGAAGGCGAGGGAGTTCACTGGTGGTTCCTTTCACGGCGTGGGGGTCGCGGGCCGGGCGGCGGATGATGCCTGGTTCCGACGGCCGCCCGGATCTCCGGGGGCGCGCACGACCAGGTTCCATCCAATGCGGAGGTGCCGGCGCGGGGATCAGGACGGACCCGGCGATCGGCTCAGGGTTATCCCGAGAACAGGGGCTCCGGAATAGCGTGCCGACCGGCCCGGTTGCCCTGAGGGATGTCACTCTCGCCACGTCTTTCGGTCCTGGATCTCGTGCCCGTGCGCAGCGGCCAGTCGTCGTCGCAGGCCGTCGCGGCCTCCGTCGCCCTCGCGCAGGCCGCCGACCGGCTCGGCTTCACGCGCTACTGGTTCGCCGAGCACCACAACATGCCCGCCGTCGCCTCGACGACCCCGCCCGTGCTCATCGCGGCGACGGCGGCGCGCACCGAGCGGATCCGGGTGGGCTCGGGCGGCGTGATGCTGCCGAACCACGCGCCGCTCGTCGTCGCCGAGCAGTTCGCCGCGCTCGAGGCGCTCGCGCCCGGGCGGATCGACCTCGGCATCGGCCGGGCGCCCGGCAGCAACCCGGTGATCACGCAGCTGCTGCGCATCTCGGGCCCGACGGCCGACGTCGACCGGTTCCCCGACCACGTCGCCGACATCCTGAGCCTGCTGTCGCCGGATGGCGCGACGCTGCGCCTCACGAGCGGCCGCGAGTACCCCATCCAGGCGACCCCGGCCGCCACGGGGGTGCCCGAGCTGTGGCTGCTCGGCAGCTCCGACTACTCGGCGCGGCTCGCGGCCGAGCTCGGGCTGCCGTACGTGTTCGCGAACCACTTCTCGGGCGAGGGGCTCGAGCAGGCGCTCGAGCTGTACCGCTCCGGCTACCGGCCGAGCGAGCGGCATCCGGCGCCGCAGACGATCCTGACCCTGAACGCCTCGGTCGCCGACAGCGCCGAGGAGGCCGAGGATCGCGCGCTCCCCCAGTTGCGCTCGATGGCGCGCCTGCGCCTGAACCGGCCCATGCGCGCGCTCGAGACGGTCGACGACGCCCTCGCCGCGCCGCACGACTCCGACGCCGACGAGGTCATCGCGCGCATGCGCCCGCGCTGGGTGATCGGCGACGCCGACGCCGCGGCGGCGGCCGTGCGCGCCCTCGCCGTGCGGCACGGGATCGACGAGGTCATGGTCGCGCCGATCGCGGGCGCGCGGGCCGACGAGCCGGCGGATGCCGCACCCGGCCGGGTGCGCACGCTCGAGCTGCTCGCCGAGCGCCTCGCCGCGTAGGCGCCACCGCACCCGCGGCCCGACGCATCCGCCGCCGCGGCGCGGGAGCACGCGTATGGCGCCTGAGCGGACGCCGGCGCCGACTCCCGCGCCACCCGGGCGCTCCCCCGCCCGGGACGGCGCAGCGGCCGCGCGGCGCGTCAGGCGCCCGCGGCGTAGACGCGCGCCTCCCACGGCGCGAGCGGGGCGTCGAACGGCGCCGGCGAGTCGGGGATCGTGTTCGTGAGGATCGGCACGTCGCCCGGCTCGCCCGCGCCCGTGGTCCAGCGCGCGGCGAGGTCGAGGTCGAATGCGGGCGCGTGCTCGGCCGAGGAGAGGTTCGCCACGACCAGGAGTCGCTCGGCCCCGTGCACGCGCTCGTAGGCGAAGATCGCCGGGTGCCCGGCATCCGCCCGCTCGAAGGAGCCGTGCCCGACGACCGGCCGCTCGTGCCGCAGGGCGATGAGCGCGCGATAGTACTCGAACACCGACCCGGGGTCGCCGGCCTGGTCGGCCGCGTTGATGCGGTCGTGGTTGGGATTGACCGGAAGCCACGGTTCGCCGCTCGTGAAGCCCGCGTTCGGGCTCGCATCCCACTGCACGGGCGTGCGCGCGTGGTCGCGGCTCATGAGGCTGAGGCCGTACAGCGCGTCGGCGACGGCGGTGCCGCTCGCGACCTCCTCGGCATACGCGTTCAGCGACTCGATGTCGCGGTACTCGTCGATGACCGAGAACGGCGCGTTCGTCATGCCGAGCTCCTGCCCCTGGTAGACGTAGGGCGTGCCGCGCATGAGGTGCAGCATCGTGGCGAGCGCCGTCGCCGACCCGTACCAGTGCTCATCGGCGTCGCCGAAGCGGCTGACCGAGCGGGGCTGGTCGTGGTTCTCGAGGTAGAGGCTGTTCCATCCGGTCTCGCGCAGGCCGTCCTGCCACTTGGCGAGCGAGGCCGCGAGCTCGCCGGGCTCGAGCGGCCGCGGCCGGAACTTGCTGACGCCGTGGTCGAGCCCGACGTGCTCGAACTGGAACACCATGTCGACTTCGCGGCGCGCGGGATCGGTGAACAGGACCGCGTCGTCGACGGTCACGCCGGGCGTCTCGCCGACCGTGATGAGCCCGTCGCGCCCGTCGAACACTTCGCGGTGCATCTCCTGCAGGAACTCGTGCAGGCGCGGCCCGTTCACGTACGACGCGCTGCCGTCGCCGTACCGCTTGCCGTCGCGCACGGGCCCGTCGGGCAGGCCCGGATGCTTCGAGATCAGGTTGATGACATCCATCCGGAAGCCGTCGACGCCCCGGTCGAGCCACCAGCGCATCATCTCGTACACCGCGGTGCGCACCTCGGGGTTCTCCCAGTTGAGGTCGGGCTGCTTGCGGTCGAAGAGGTGCAGGAAGTACTCGCCGGTGGCCTCGTCCCACTCCCACGTGGGGCCGGAGAAGAACGACTCCCAGTTCGTCGGCTCGGCGCCCGGGTCGCCGCCCCGCGCACCGGGACGCGGCGGGCGCCACCAGTACCAGTCGCGCTTGGCGCTGTCGCGGCTCGCGCGCGACTCGACGAACCACGGGTGCTCGTCGGACGTGTGGTTGACGACGAGGTCCATGACGAGCCGGATGCCGCGCGCGTGCATCGCCGCGAGCAGCTCGTCGAAGTCGGCGAGCGTGCCGAACACCGGATCGATGTCGTGGTAGTCGCTGATGTCGTAGCCGTTGTCGGCCTGCGGCGAGCGGTAGATCGGCGAGAGCCACACCACGTCGACGCCGAGCCGCTCGAGGTGGTCGAGCCGCTGCAGGATGCCGCGGAGGTCGCCGATGCCGTCGCCGTCGGAGTCCTGGAAGCTGCGCGGATAGACCTGGTACACCACGGCCGACTTCCACCAGTCGGGGGCGGTCGACGGATGGCGCGGCTCGGCTGCGTTCGACATGCCCCGATCCTCGCAGCCCCGCGCCGTCACGTCAGCCCTTTCCGCGCACGCGCGCCCCCGTCGCGCCCCGGTCGCACGCGGATTGCCGGTTCCGCCGGGTTCGCGCGATCGATTCCCGGCGGAAGCGGCAACCCGACGAACGTGAGCGGGGCGCGGGCGGCGGCCGCGGGCTCCGCAGGCACGACGATGCCCCGGGCGCGTGCCCGGGGCATCCGTTCCCTTCCAGGCCGGCGGCTCAGGCCGCGAGGCCGAGCCGGCGCAGGTCGTCGCCCGACGCGCGGTGCTCCGCGCCCTCGGCGACGTGCGCCTCGCGCGGCACGCGCGCGCCGTTCTGCACCCGCGCGCCCGCGCCCACGGCCGCGTACGGCCCCACGACCGCGAAGCGGCCGATGACGGCGCCCCGGCCGACGCGTGCGTTCACGCCGACTGTCGCGTTCTCGGCGACGATGGCGTCGCCCTCGACCCAGGCGCCGTGCGAGATGGTCGCACCGCGCTGCACCTCCGCGCCGGGGTCGACGTAGGCGGTCGGGTCGACGAACGCCGTCGGGTCCACCTTCGCGGTCGTGGCCACGAGGCCGCGGCCGTTGACGTGCTTGCGGTAGCGACGCAGGATCCCGGCTTCGTCCTCGAACTCGACGTAGCTGATGCCCACGTGTCCTCCATTCGCCGGGTGCGGTGTCTCCGCCTCCCGGATACAGGTACAACATCCCGGCTGACCGGGACATTCCCCAAGTCTCGGTGCCTGCCCTGAATACCGGCGGGGATATCCCTGATTCCCGGCTGGAAGCCTTGTCGGCGCGGTTTCCGCGGTCGTAGCTTCGCTTCCCATGTCCACGTACCTCCTCTGCGCGAGCCCGATCCAGGGTCACGTCGCGCCGATCATCACCATCGCCCGCGACCTCGTCTCGCGCGGCCACGACGTCACCGTCCTGACCGGCTCGCGCTTCCGCGACGCCGTGCTCGCGACGGGCGCCGAGCACCTCGCCCTCACCGGCATCGCCGACTACGACGACCGCCGCATGCAGGACTACCTGCCGGACCGCGACCGCCACCGGGGCATCGCCAAGCTCGAGTACGACGTCCAGACGATCTTCGTCCGCCCGGTCGCCGTGCAGTTCCGCGCGCTCGAGGCGGCGATCGCCGAGCTCGCACCCGATGCGGTGCTGATCGAGGGGGCGTTCGCCGGCGCGGTGCCGCTGCTGCTCGACGACCCGGCGACGCGCCCGCCGATCATCGGCGTCGGTGTCATCCCGCTGATGCAGGCGAGCGTCGACACGGCGCCCGCCGGGCTCGGCCTCGCTCCCCGTCCCGGCGCCCTCGGTCGCACCCGCAACCGGCTGCTCAACGCGTTCGTCCGCAAGGTCGTGTTCCGCAAGACCCAGGCGCTCGCCGACTCGATCGTGCGCGAGCTCGGGCGTGGCGGACTCGACTCGTTCATCTTCGACTTCACCCGCATGTGCGACCGGTACCTGCAGCTCTCGCCCGCCGAGTTCGAGTACCCGCGCAGCGACCTCAGCCCCAACCTGCGCTTCGCCGGCACCGTGCTGCCGCCCTCGGCGATCGCGGGCGAGCTGCCCGAGTGGTGGGACGAGCTCGACGGCGAGCGCCCGGTCGTGCACGTGAGCCAGGGCACGATCGACAACAAGGACTTCGGCCGGCTCATCCGCCCCACCCTCGAGGCCCTCGCCGACCGGGACTTGCTCGTCGTCGCCGCGACCGGAGGCCGCCCCGTCTCGGAGCTCGGCGAGCTGCCCGCGAACGCCCGGGCCGCCGAGTTCCTGCCGTACGACCTCCTGCTGCCGAAGACCGACGTGTTCGTGACCAACGCGGGCTTCGGCGGCACGCAGTACGCGCTCAGCCACGGCGTGCCGATCGTGGCGGCGGGCGACACCGAGGACAAGCCCGAGGTCGCGATGCGCGTGCAGTGGAGCGGCGTGGGGCTCACGCTGAAGACCGGCACGCCGACGCCGGCCGCGGTGCGCACGGCCGTCGAGCGCGTGCTCGCGGACCCCGGCTTCCGCGGCCGTGCGCAGGGCATGGCGCGCCGGATCGCCGGGTACGACACGTTCGGGATCATCGCCTCCGAGCTCGAGGCCGCGGCATCCGCTCGCGGTGCTGCCGCGACCGAGGCGGCCTCGGTCGGCTGACCTCCGCACGGAGCGGACACGGAAACGCCGCGCCCGCGGCATCCGCTCGCCTCAGGTGAGGCGCGAGCACGGATGCCGCGGGCGCGGCGTGGTCGGGTGGGTCCGGGATCAGCCCGCCGACTCGGTGTCCTGGATCTCGACGACGAAGACGAGGGTCTGGCCGCCGAGCCCGTTGGCCGACTCCTCCTCGCCGTAGCCGAGCGCCGGCGGGATCGAGACGATGAGCTTGGTGCCGACCGTCTGGCCGACGAGCGCGCCGCCGAAGCCCGGGATCACGTCGCCGGTCCCGAAGCGCGCGGCATCCTTGCCGTAGCTCTGGTCGAAGATCTCCTTGGTCGCCCAGTTCAGGCCCTGGTAGTGCAGGGTGACGGTGTCGCCCGCCTTCACCTCGGCGCCGTCGCCCTGCTCGAGCACCTTGACGAGCAGCTCGTCGGAGGGCTCGGCGTCGGGGATGGTGACGGTCGGCGGCTGGTCGCCGTTGAACTTCACCTCGGGCACGTTCTCGGTCCACTCGCCGGGCTTGGGGAGGTCCTCGGCCTCGACGATGTCCTGCACGTCGGTGACGATGACCAGCGTCTCGCCGGCGGCGACGCCGATGCCCTCGTTGCCCTGGTCGCCGTAGATGGCCGACGCGGGCGCGACCGTCACGACGCGCGAGCCGACCGCGACGCAGTCGACGCCCGCGAGGAAGCCCTCGTAGAGCGAGTCGTCGCCGAGGGTGAGGGTGGCGGGCTGCGAGAAGACCTGGGTGCCGTCGGACCCCTTGAAGGCCGTGACGACCGCCGAGACCTCGTCGCCCGACGTCGTGGTGTCGCCGTCGCCCTCGATCGCGATCGTGCGCTGGAGCTCCTCGGCTTCGAGCGGCGTGTCGAACGTCGCCGTCGGGGCGGCGCCGAAGTCGCCGGTCACCTCGATCGCGTCGCTCTGCTCGCCGGCCTCCACCTCGAGGCAGGCGGCCGCGTCGTCGGTGGCGCTGGCGGTGGGGTCGGGCTCGGAGCCGCTGCCCGCGCAGCCGACGAGGAGCAGGGCGGTCACGGAGACCAGTGCGATGGGCGCGCCACGGCGGAGGGCACGGTTCATGTGGGAGTTCTCGTTTCGATTCGGGTTCGAGGTCGAGGAACCAGTCTGCACGATCCTGGTCTCGATTCCCTGAGTCTTCACGGATCGGCCGGTCCGACCGAGAATATGCGCATGGGGGATGTCAGGGAGGGGTTCGGTGCCGCCGCCGTGTCGGTCGACGCCGCGGCGGCGTTCGCCGAGCTGGACGAGGTGCTGTGGGATCCGATCGCGGCGGCGACCGTGCTGCGGTCGGCGCCCCGGTTCGACGAGCGCGTGCTCGACGCGGCCGCGGGCGACGGGTCGTCCGCGCTGCCGACGGCCGAGCTCGTGGGCCCGGGCGGGGTGGTGGATGCGGTCGACGCGTCCGAGGCGCTGGTCGCGCTGCTGCGCGAGCGCGCGGGCGAGCGGATGCCGCAGCTGCGCACGCACGTCGGCGACCCGGCCGCGTGGCCGTACACGGGGTACGACCTCGTGCAGTGCGTGCTCGGCGTGTTCCGCTTCGACGAGGTCGAGGAGGGCACAAGCCACCTCGTGGAGTGCGCGCGGCCCGGCGGCCGCGTCGCGCTCACGGTGTGGGCGCACGGCGCCCTCGACCCGCTGGGCGAGGTGCTCGCGTCGGCACTGCCTCCCGACGACGAGCGCGTTGCCGCCTTCGATGACGCGGCCCGGCCCACGCTCGCGCGCGCCGAGACCGCGGGCACCTTCGCGCAGTGGGTCGCCGATCGCGGGCTCGTCGACGTGCGCGCCGAGGCGGTGCCGCGCCACCTCGACCTCACGGACGGGCTCGCGTGGCGCGTGGTCATGGGGACCGGGCTCCGGTCGCTGCTGGGCGAGCTCGACGACGAGGCGGTCGAGGGCGTGCGCGAACGGTTCGCCGCCGACCTGGACGCCCGCTCCGTCACGATCCTCGACGTGACGACGCTCGTCGCGGTGGGTCGGCGCCCCGAGACCTCGTGACGCCCGGCCTCCGACGTCAGTCGGGGTCGCCCTCGGGGCGCGGGCCGGTGGCCACCGGTCGTTCCGGATGGTTCGACCACTGGCTGAACGAGCCCGGATACAGCGCCGCATCGATGCCGGCCATCGCGAGCGCCGCGACCTCGTGCGCCGCCGTCACGCCCGAGCCGCAGTAGGCCGCGACGGGGTGCGCGCCGTCGATGCCGAGCGCGGCGAACCGGGCGCGCAGTTCGGCCGCGGGCCTGAACCGTCCGTCGGCGTCGAGGTTGTCGACGGTCGGCGCCGACACCGCGCCCGGGATGTGCCCGGCGCGGGGGTCGACGGGTTCGACCTCGCCGCGGTAGCGCTCGCCGGCTCGGGCGTCGAGCAGCACGCCGTGGTCGGTCGACGCCAGTGCATCGGCCTCGTCGAGGTCGATGACGGGCATGGAGCCGAAGTGCGCGGTCGCGTCGCCGGGTTCGGGCTCGACGTCGCCCTGCTCGAGCGGCAGGCCCGCGGCGCGCCACGCGGCCAGGGCTCCGTCGAGGATCCGCACGTCGGTCACGCCGGCATGGCGCAGCAGCCACCACGCGCGCGCGGCGGAGGTGCCGCCCGCGTCGTCCGCGACGACCACCGCATCCCCGTTGCGCAGACCCCAGCGTCGCATCGCCCGGGTGAAGGCGGCCTCGCTCGGCAGGGGGTGGCGCCCCGCACCGGTCACGGTGTGGTCCGCGAGCTCGGCGTCGAGGTCGACGTAGACCGCGCCCGGGATATGCCCCGCGCGGAATGCGGCGCGGCCGTCGGGTTCGGCAAGGGTCCACCGCACGTCGAGCACGACGGGGCGGGTCGACTCCGGCCGCCCGAGGCGCTCGGCGAGTTCGGCGGGCTCGATGAGGATGGCCATGCCCGCCATCCTCGCACCCGGCGCGTCGGCGCCATCCGCTCATCGTGGAACCGGCCGACCGGTGCCCGCGGGGGCCCCACGTAGACTGGATGCCGGACTGACGGTGGCGGCGTGACGGGAGAGCGGATGATCTTCTCCCTCGTGACGTTCGCCGCAGTGGCCCTCGCCACGCCGTTCGCCGCGAGGCTGCTCGGTCGGCACATCTTCCCCGTCGTCGCGATCGTCCCGACGGCGGTGTTCGCCTGGCTGCTCACGCTCGTGCCGGCGGTCGCGGGCGGCGCCGTCCTCACCGAGCGCATCGAGTGGATCCGCGCGCTCGACATCGCCCTGTCGTTCCGCCTCGACGCGCTCTCGCTGCTGCTCGCCCTCGTCGTCACGGGCATCGGCGCGCTCGTGCTGCTCTACTGCACCTGGTACTTCCGCGACGACGAGCCCTCGCTGGGCCGGTTCGCGGCGCTCCTGCTCGGGTTCGCGGGCGTCATGCTCGGGCTCGTGACGGCCGACGACGTGTTCGTGCTGTTCACGTTCTGGGAGGCCACGAGCGTGCTCTCCTACCTGCTCATCGCGCACGACGCCGGCAAGCGCGAGGCGCGCGGCGCCGCACTGCAGGCCCTGACCGTCACCACGTTCGGCGGCCTCGCGATGCTCGTCGGGCTCGTGATCCTCGTCGTCGCCGGCGGCACGACGTCGGTCGCCGAGCTCGTCGCGAACCCCGTGACGGGCGTCGCGGGCGAAGTGGCCATCGCGCTCGTGCTCGTCGGCGCGATCTCGAAGAGCGCGCTCGTGCCCTTCCACTTCTGGCTGCCCGCCGCGATGGCCGCGCCGACCCCGGTCTCGGCGTACCTGCACGCCGCCGCCATGGTGAAGGCGGGCGTGTACCTCGTCGCGCTCCTCGCCCCGGGGTACGCCGACCTCGCGGTCTGGTCTCCGATCGTCGTCGGCCTCGGCGCGTTCACGATGCTGGTCGGCGGATGGCGCGCCCTCCGCCAGACCGATCTGAAGCTGCTGCTCGCGTACGGCACGGTGAGCCAGCTCGGCTTCCTCGTGCTCGTCGTCGGCCTCGGCACACGCGACGCCGCCCTGGCCGGCACCGCGCTGCTGCTCGCCCACGCGCTCTTCAAGGCGGCGCTGTTCCTCACGGTGGGCATCGTCGACCACGCGTCGGGCACGCGCGATCTGCGCCTGCTGTCCGGGCTGGGCCGCCGGATGCCGTGGCTCGCGGCGTTCGCGACCATCGCCGCGGCATCGATGGCGGGCGTCCCGCCCCTGCTCGGCTTCGTCGCCAAGGAGGCCGTCTTCACCGCCGAGCTCCACGCGGGCGCCGCCGGCGACCCGTGGGCATGGGTCGGGCTCGCGGCGGCCGTGATCGGCTCGATGCTGACCGTGGCCTACAGCGTGCGCTTCGTGTGGGGCGCCTTCGGCACCAAGCCCGAGGTCGCCCCCGTCGAGTTGCACCGCGAACCGGCCCTGATGTCGCTCGCGCCGGGCGTGCTCGCCGCGGCATCGCTCGTCACGGCCGTCGCGGCACCGGTCATCGAGCCGCTCCTCGCGACCTATGCCGCCGCGCTCCCGGGCTCCGACGCGTACCACCTCGGCCTGTGGCACGGGCTCGAGCCCGCGCTGGCCGTGTCGGCGCTCGTGTTCGGCGTCGGCATCCTGCTCGTGTGGGCCCGAGCCGGCGTCGCGCGCCTGCAGGCCGCCGTGCCCGACCTGGTGGAGTCGGCGCGCGGCTACGTGCACGTCGTGAGCGCCGTCGACCGCGGCGCCGCTCGCGTGACGAGCGTCATCCAGTCCGGCGGGCTGCCCGGCTACCTCGCGGTGATCGTCACGGTGTTCGTGCTCGGGCTGGGCGGCGCGGCCCTCGCCGACTCGGTGTGGCCCGACGACGTCCGCCTCGCCGACGACCCCGCCCAGCCGCTCATCGGCCTCGTGATGGTCACCGCGGCGATCGCGGCGGTCGCGATGCGGCAGCGGATCGCCGCGGTGCTGCTCGTCGGCGCGACCGGGTACGGCATGGTGCTCGTGTTCGGCATGGCCGGCGCACCCGACCTCGCGCTCACCCAGGCGCTCGTCGAGACGATCACGATCGTGATCGTCGTCCTGGTGTTCCGGCGCCTCCCGCGACGCGTCACCACGCGCCGCGCGGTCGTGCGCGCGCCCGTCCGGATCGCGCTCGGCGTGCTCGCCGGCACCGTCATGGCCGTGATCGGCGTGGTCGCCCTGGGCGCGCGGACCGAGCCCACGATCGCCGAGGGCCTGCCGGCGCTCGCCACCGAGGCGCACGCGAAGAACATCGTCAATGCACTGCTCGTCGACCTGCGCGCGTGGGACACGCTGGGAGAAATCTCGGTGCTCGTGGCGGTCGCGACCGGCGTCGCGAGCCTCATCTTCGTCTCGGGCCGCCAGGGCGGCGCACCGCGCCTCGACGACGTCGAGCACCGCGACCGGCTGCGCCCGCTGCCCGAGCAGGCCGACAGCATGCGGGCGCCCCGGCGCCGGCTCGCCGATGTCGAGCACGAGACGGATGCCGCGGCCGAGGCCGCCTCGACGCGCCAGACCTGGCTCCTGGCCGGTCGCACGCTCTCGCCCCGCAATCGCTCGATCCTCGTCGAGGTACTCGTGCGCCTGCTGTTCCATCCGGCGATCGTGGTCTCGGTCTTCCTGCTCTTCGTCGGGCACAACGCGCCGGGCGGCGGCTTCGCCGGCGGGCTCGTCGCCGGGCTCGCGCTCGTCGCGCGCTACCTCGCGGGCGGGCGCTACGAACTCGGCGAGGCGGCACCCGTCGATGCCGGCGCGCTGCTCGGCACGGGCCTGCTCATCGCGGCCGGCACCGCGGCATCCTCGCTCGTGTTCGGGCTGGCGGTCTTCGAGTCGAGCTGGTTCGAGACCGAGGTGCCGGTGCTCGGCACGATCTCGATCGGCACCTCGACGCTGTTCGACATCGGCGTCTACCTGGTGGTGGTGGGCCTCGTGCTCGACATCCTGCGAACGCTCGGCGCCGAGATCGATCGCCAGATGGACGAGGCCGGCCCCGACGCGGTCGCCGAGGACCCCGCGGAGGTGCGCGCATGAGCCCCTCCCTGACCCTCGTGATCGTCGCCGCGGTGCTCTTCGGCTCGGGGATCGCCGTGATGCTCGAGCGCAGCCTCACGCGCGTGCTCATCGGGTTCCTGCTCGTCGGCAACGGCGTGAACCTGTTCATGTTCACGATGGGCGGCGAACCCGGCATCGCGCCGATCCTCGCCGACGGCGTGGATCCGGCCGAGCTCTCCGACCCGCTCCCCCAGGCCTTCATCCTCACCGCGATCGTGATCAACCTCGGCATCACGGCGTTCATGCTGGCCCTCATCTACCGCAGCTGGTGGCTCGCGCAGCTCGGTGAGGCCGGCGACCTCATCGGCGACGAGGACGAGATCGCCGAGGACGCCGAGGAGGCCGCCGACCTCATCCGCAGCTCGGCGGCCGACGAGCGGGCGATCCTCGAGGTGCTCGATGCGAGCGACGAGGACGGGGGTCGCGCGTGAACCAGGCCCTCGTCCCGCTGATCGTCCTGCTGCCGCTGCTCGGCGCGGCGAGCGCACTCATCCTCGGCCGCCGCCTGCGCGCGCAGATGGCCGTGAGCACGATCGTGCTCGCCGCGGTCGTCGTGATCGCGGCGATCCTGCTCGCGGAGGTCGACGGCGACGACGCGGGCGTCGCGGTCGCGGTCGGGGCCTGGCCGCCGCCGTACGGCATCGTGCTCGTGGTCGACCGGCTCTCGGCGATCATGGTGATCATCTCGGCGCTCATGCTGCTGGGCGTCCTCGTCTACGCCGTCGGGCAGGGCATCGCCGACCAGCACCGCGAGACCCCGGTGTCGATCTTCCATCCGGCCTACCTGATCCTGTCGGCCGGCGTCTTCAACGCGTTCATCGCCGGCGACCTCTTCAACCTCTACGTCGGCTTCGAGATCCTGCTCTCGGCCAGCTACGTGCTGCTGACGCTCGGCGGCACGGGCGAGCGGATCCGCGCGGGCGTGACGTACATCATCGTGAGCCTCGTCTCGTCGCTGTTCTTCCTCAGCGCGATCGCGCTGGTCTACGGCGCGACGGGCACCGCCAACATCGCGCAGCTCTCGGTGCGCATCGCGGAGCTCCCGCAGGACGTCCAGCTGATCCTGCACCTGCTGTTGCTCATCGCCTTCGGGATCAAGGCCGCGGTCTTCCCGCTGTCGTTCTGGCTGCCCGACTCGTACCCGACCGCGCCGGCGCCGGTCACGGCGGTGTTCGCGGGCCTGCTCACGAAGGTCGGGGTCTACGCGATCATCCGCACCGAGACCGTGATCTTCCCCGAGAGCGACCTCACGACGCTCTTCCTCGTGATCGGCGGGCTCACGATGGCGATCGGGATCCTCGGCGCGCTCACGCAGGCCGACATCAAGCGACTGCTCTCGTTCACGCTGGTCAGCCACATCGGCTACATGATCTTCGGCATCGGGCTGGCGAGCGTGGCGGGGCTCGCCGCCACCATCTATTACGTCGTGCACCACATCAGCGTCCAGACCACGCTGTTCCTCACGACCGGGCTCATCGAGCGTTTCGGCGGGTCCACCTCGATCACGCGGCTCGGCGGACTGCGGCGTGCCTCGCCGCTGCTCGCCATCCTGTTCTTCGTGCCCGCGATGAACCTCGGCGGCATCCCGCCGTTCTCGGGCTTCCTCGGCAAGGTCGGCCTGTTCCTGGCGGGGGCGGATGCCGCGAACGGCACGACCTCGACCGAGACCCTCGGCACCTCGAGCACCGGTCCCGACTGGCTGATCTGGACGGTCATCGCGGTCGGCGCCGCGACCTCGCTCGTCACGCTGTACGCCCTCACCCGCTTCTGGAACCTCGCGTTCTGGCGGCCGCGCGGCGAGCTCGAGGGCTACCGCTCGCGCCTGATCGACTCGGTGCAGGAGGCGCCGGCGGGGGCGACGATGGTCGCGACCCGCACGACCCCGGTCATGATGACGGCGGCCACCGCGGCCATGGTGGCCCTCACCGTCGCGCTCACCGTCTTCGCCGGCCCGCTGTTCGAGCTCTCCGGCCGCGCGGCCGAGAACCTCCGCGACGCGAGCACGTACGTCTCGCTGGTCTTCCCCGAGGGGGTGGTGCGATGACGGATGCCGTAGGCCCGCCCGACGCGCCGGCGATCCCGCCGACCCGCCCCGACGAGCTCACCCGCTGGCAGGTCGTCTGGCGGCAGGTGCCGCTGCTCGTCGGCCTCGTCGTGCTGTGGGTCTTCCTCTGGGATCACGTCGACGTGCTCACGGTCACGACGGGCGTCGTGCTCGCGATCGCGGTCACCCGCACCCTCTACCTCCCGCCGGTCCTGCTCAGCGGCCGGTTCGACCCGTGGCGCGGACTGCTCCTCGGGCTGCGCATGATGTTCGACGTCGCGGTGGCGTCGCTGCAGATCGCGTTCCGGGCCGTGCAGCCCGGGTGGCGCCCCATGAACGCGCTCATCGCCGTGCAGCTGCTCACGCGGTCCGACCTCGTCACGACGCTCACCGCCGAGGCGATCTCGGTCGTGCCCGGCACCGTCGTGGTCGACATCGACCGCGAGCGGGGCCTGCTCTACCTGCACGCCTTCGCGACCCGGACCCCCGCGGATCTCGACCGGGTCCGACGGCAGGTGCTCGGCACCGAGGAGCGGATCGTCCTCGCGATCGGCACGCGCGAGCAGGCGGCGGCGGTGCGGGCCGCGCGCCGCGAGCGACGCGGCGACCGACGGTCCGCACCGGAAGCGCCGGGGAAGGAGCACGCATGACTCCGCTCGTGATCATGGGCCTCGCGGCCGGCGTGATGTTCGGCGTGGGGGCGATCGCCGCGCTCGTGCGGGTGATCAAGGGACCCTCGATCCTCGACCGGGCCCTCGCGACCGACGTGCTGCTCGCGATCGCGATCTGCGGGCTCGGCGCCGAGATGGCGATCAACCGGCACACCGACACGCTCGTCGTGCTGCTCGTGCTCGCGCTGTTCGCGATCCTCGGCTCGATCGCGATCGCCCGATTCATCGGCAAGGAGGATGCGTCGTGACGGCCAGCGAACTCGGCATCGGCGTGCTCATCCTGCTGAGCGGCTTCCTCTCGATGGCCGCGGGGATCGGCGTGCTGCGCTTCCCCGACGTGCTGACGCGCCTGCACGCGGCGACGAAGCCGCAGGTCCTCGGCCTCGCCGTGGTCCTGCTCGCCATCGTGCTGCGCGTGCCGACCTGGGGCGTGCTCTCCACGGTCGTGCTCATCATGACGTTCCAGCTGCTCACGCAGCCGATGACCGCGCACATGCTGGGCCGCGCCGCGTACCGCTCCGACTTCGTGCGGCGCGACCTGCTCATCGAGGACGACCTCGGCCGCGACATCGCCGAGCACGAGCACGACGACGCGCCCGATGGGAGCCACGAGGGGCGGGAGGGCGACCCGGCCCGCTGAGCGTCCGCCGTGCGTTGCGCGCCGGTGCCCCCGCGAGGACAATGAGCCTCGAGTCCGGGGCTCCGCCCGCGGTCTCGAGGGGATGGCAGAGATGGCCCGGGCCGTCACCCTCGCCGAACTCGACGAGGACGATCGCAACCTCCGCTTCTGGAGGCTGCAGCGCCGCATGCCCGCGGCGTGGGCCGCAGCGGCGGATTCCGGCGGCGAATCCGTGGTCGTGCTCCCCTCGATCGCGAGCGGGCCGACCGTCACGCGCAGCGGAAGCCTCGCGCAGGCCTACGAGGAGCGGTTCCTCTTCCTGCTGCTCCTGCTCCGACGCCCGGGCCTCCGGATCGTGTACGTCACGTCGACGCCCGTCGACCCGCGGATCGTCGAGTACTACCTCGCGCTCCTGCCGGGCGTCGTGCCGAGCGATGCACGATCGCGGCTGTCGATGGTCTCGGTCGGCGACGGATCGGCACGTCCGCTGAGCGCGAAGCTGCTCGACCGGCCGCGCGTGCTCGAGCGGATCGCCGCTTTCATCCCCGACCGCGCGCGCAGCCACCTCATCCCGTACGCGACCACGCGGCTCGAGCGCGACGTCGCCCTCACGCTGGGCATCCCCGTGTACGGCGCCGAGCCCGCCCTCGCGACCTGGGGCAGCAAGTCCGGCGGACGCCGGCTGTTCCACGAGGTCGGCATCGCGCATCCCGCGGGCGCCGAGGCGCTGCACGGCCTCGACGACGTCGCCGAGGCCATCGAGCGGTTGCTCGCGGAGCGCCCCGGCCTGCGGTACGCGATCGTGAAGCTCGACTACGGCGTATCGGGCTCGGGCAACGCGCTCGTCGACCTCGACGGCATCGCCGACCTGCCGGCTCGGCAGCGGAGGGCGGCGATCGACGAGCGGGTGCGCGAGATGCGCTTCGACTGGCCCGAGACGCCGCGCGAGCGGTACCTGTCGGTGCTGGCCTCGGAGGGCGGGGTGGTCGAGGAGCGGCTCGCCGGGGCGGAGGTCCTCAGCCCGAGCGTGCAGCTCCAGGTGCTGCCCGACGGCACGGTCGAAGTCGTCTCGACGCACGACCAGCTGCTCGGCGGGACGAGCGGCCAGAGCTTCCTCGGCTGCGTCTTCCCCGCAAACCCCGCGTACTCGCGGCTGATCGCCGAGCCCGCGCTCGCGATCGGGCGGAGGCTCGCCGCCGAGGGCGTGATCGGACGGTTCTCCGTCGACTTCATCGTCGTGCCGGACGACGCCGGCGACTGGTCGGCGTACGCGATCGAGGTCAACCTGCGGATGGGCGGCACGACCCATCCGTTCCTCGCGCTGCAGTTCCTGACCGACGGCCGGTACGACGCCGGCACGGGACGGTTCCTCACGCCGTCGGGCGCCGAGAAGCACCTCGTCGCGACCGACCACCTCGAGTCCCCCGAGCTGCGCGCGCTCACGATCGACGACCTCTTCGACGCGGTGACGCGGCACGGCCTGCACTTCGACTCGGCCCGCGAGACGGGCATCGTGCTGCACATGATCAGCTCGGTCACCGAGCACGGCCGCGTCGGGATGACGGCCGTCGGGGACACCCCCGAGGCAGCGATGCAGCTGTTCGCGCGCGCACGGCGCGTGCTGCTCGACGAGGCGATCGCGGCCGCCCGGCCGAGCGCGCTGCCCGACTGAGCGGGGTCGGTCAGCCGCGGCCCGTGAACTGCGGCGCGCGCTTCTCCTGGAACGCGGCGAACCCCTCGCGGTAGTCCTCGGTGTCGCAGAGCGCGGCCTGCGCGCGGTTCTCCTCCGACATCGAGGCCCAGAGCCCCAGCCGGTGGTCGCGGAGGTCGGCGATGAGCCGCTTCGACGCGACGAAGGCCTGGGTGGGTCCGGATGCCGCGTCGCGGGCCGCCGCGCGCGTGGCCTCGAGCACGTCGTCGGCCGGCATGGCCTGCGAGAAGAGGCCCGCGGCGACCGCCTCGCTCCCCGACATGAGCCGCCCGGTGACGATGAGGTCCATCGCGCGGTGCGCGCCGAGCCGCTCGTAGAACAGCGCGTGCCCGCCCGAGTCGAGCGTCGCGCCGAGGTTCTTGAAGGGCGAGCCGACCTTCGCGCTGTCGGCCACGTACACGATGTCGGTCGCGATGAGCAGCCCGAGGCCGACGCCGAGGCACGCGCCGTGCGCGACCGCGAACGTGGGCGCCGGGAACCGCGCCATCCGCTTCAGCAGCGGCTCCACGAGCCCGCCGAGGTAGCGTTGCACGTCGTCGTCGCGCGGGTCGACGCCGGCGATGTCGCGGCCGGCGCAGAACGCGCGGCCCTCGCCGCGCAACACGAGCGCGCGCACCTGCGCGAACTCGGCCTGCGCGTACGCGTCGCCGAGCTCGGCGAGCGCGTGCTCGTCCAGCGCGTTGAGCTTGCCGGGCGCGTTCAGCACCACCTCGGCCACGCCGTCGTGGATCTCGAGCTCGATCATGCGATCTCCTCTGTTCTGGACGCCGAGCGCGTGTACTTCCGACGAGGGCCTCTGCGGACGCAATTGCGCTCGACGGATCTGCACGCGCTCGGCGCGGAGGTGGTGGAGGTAGTGCGGGTGGTGCGGAGGTGGTGCGGGCGGGTCACACGTCGTAGTCCACCACGACGCGGTCGGACGTGGGGTGCGACTGGCAGGTGAGCACGTAGCCGCGCTCGAGCTCCTCCGGCTCCAGCGCGTAGTTCTCGGTCATGTTGACGCTGCCGTCGACGACCCGCGCGCGGCACGTGCCGCACACGCCGCCCGCGCAGGCGAACGGCACATCGCCGCGCACGCGCAGCGCCGCGTTGAGGATCGACTCGTTCGCGCTCACCGGGCTCTCGACGGTCGACGAATTGCCATCGAGCGTGAACTCGATCTCGACCGTCTTCTCGCCGCGCTCGACGACGACGGGCCGGCCCTGGCGCGGCTCCGTCGCGCGGTCGGCGTCGGTCGTGAAGAGCTCATAGCGCACGCGACCGGATGGCACGCCGCGCGCTTCGAGCGTGTCGCGCGCGAGCTGCACGAGCTCGAACGGCCCGCACAGGAACCATTCGTCGACCGTCGCCGGCGGGATGAGGGCGTCGAGCATGCGTTCGAGCTTCTCGGCGTCGATGCGCCCCGACAGCAGCGGCGCGGTGCGCTGCTCGCGCGAGAGCACGTGGTGCAGCGCGAGCCGGGCCGGGTAGCGGTCCTTGAGCTCGGCGAGCTCCTCGAGGAACATCACGTCGCGCGTCGACCGGTTCGTGTAGACGAGCGTGAACCGCGCGTCATCCGAACGGGCCAGCACGGTGTGCGCGAGCGCCATGAGCGGCGTGATGCCCGAGCCCGCGGCGATGCCGACCACGTGCTTGCCGTCGAGCGAGTCGAGCCCCGACGTGAACGTGCCTTGGGGGCTCATCACGTCGATGCGGTCGCCCGCCGCGAGCTCGGAGTTCGCCCACGTCGAGAAGCGCCCGCCGAGGTCGCGCTTGATCGCGACCGACACGTTGCCGCGCACTGGCGGGCGGCAGATCGAGTACGAGCGGCGCAGCTCGTGCCCGTCGAACTCGCGGCGGAGCGCGACGTACTGCCCCGGCAGGTAGGTGTAGTCGTCGGCGAGCTCGTCGGGCACCGCGAAGGTGACCTCGACCGAGTCGTCGGTCAGCGGGCGCACCTCGGCGACCTCGAGCGAGTGGAACCGCGCGCGGCGACGCTTCGGCACGTGGTCGCCGCCGACCGCGCTCTGCAGGAACGCGTCGGCGATCGCGGCATCCGTCGTCAGCGTGCCCGCGGCGCTGCGGGCGGGGGCTCCGGTGGAGCCCAGATTGATCGCGGCCATCAGAGCACCTTGAAGTAGTCGAAGGGCTCGAGGCAGTCGAGGCACTCGTAGAGCGCCTTGCACGACGTCGAGCCGAAGCGGGCGAGTTCGCGGGTGTTCAGGGAGTCGCAGCGCGGGCACTTGACGGCCATCGTCAGGCGGATCGGCCCGCCGTCGCGCACGGGTGCGTGACCGCTCGGCGCCTGGATCCCGTACTTCCGGAGCTTGTCCTTGCCGGACTCGCTCATCCAGTCGGTCGTCCACGCGGGTGCGAGCACCATCTTCACGTCGACGTGGTCGTAGCCGGCGTGCGTGAGGGCCAGCACGACGTCGTCGCGCATGGCGTCCATCGCCGGGCAGCCGCTGTAGGTCGGCGTGAGCTCGACGCGCACGGCGCCGTCGTCGTCGACGGCGACCGAGCGCAGCACGCCCAGGTCCTCGATCGTGAGCACGGGCACCTCGGGGTCGGTCACCGTGGCGGCGACGTCCCACGCGGCGCGTGCGGCCGGGTCGGATGGGACGGGGCGGGCGATCGTCTCGGCGGGTTTCGAGACGGCGCTGCGCGCCTCCTCAACCCTCACACGCTCCGCGCTCACCACGACGCCCCCGGATGGGCGCGGGCGAGCACCTGCATCTCGGCGAGCATCGGGCCGAGGTGCTCGGTGTGCCGGCCCTCGCGGCCGCCGCCGGAGGCGACGAACGCGAGCCGGCCCTCGGGCCGGGCGAGGTCGGCCTCGGCGAAGACCTCGTCGATCACGGCGTCGAAGGCCGGACGCAGCGACGACGGCAGCGGCGCCACGCCCTCGGCGGCGAGTCGCTCGACCAGCACGTCGTCGCGGAACAGCTCGTCGACGTAGGGCCACGTCTGCTCGACCGCGCGTAGCATGCGGCGGCGCGACTCGTCGGTGCCGCCCGCGAGACGGAGCGTCCACTGGATCGCGTGGTCGCGGTGGTAGTCGACCTCCTTCGAGGCCTTCGCCGCGATCGCCGCGAGCGTGGCATCCGTCGACTGCTCGAGCGCGCGGTAGAGCTCGACGAGGTAGGTCGCGACGAACAGCTGCCGCGCGATGGTGTGGGCGAAGTCGCCGTTGGGCTGCTCGAAGATCCACGCGTTGCGGAAGTCGGGCTCGTCGCGGAAGTAGGCGAGATCGTCCTCGCTGCGGCCGTCGCGCGTGCCGGCGTAGTGCAGCAGCGAGCGCGCGTGGCCGAGCAGGTCGAGGGCGATGTTCGCGAGCGCGACGTCCTCCTCGAGCTCCGGTGCGCGGCTGATCCAGTCGCCGAGGCGCTGGCTGAGCACGAGCGCGTCGTCGCCGAGGCGCAGCGCGTACTCCGCGACGTCGTCGGATGCCGCGTGGCCGGCGCCGGCCGCCTCGCCGGCGTACTCCTCGGCGAGCGCGACCCGGTCGACGGTGACGTCGCCGTGGGGGTCGATGTCGCTCACAGGTGCTTCACCCCTTCGGACTTCGTGTAGTACACGGCGTGCCGGTAGTTCTTGCCCGCGGGGCTCTCGAAGAACGCGCCCTTCGCGTCGGGATCGCTCGTGGTGACCGCGTCGGCGGGCACGACCCAGATCGAGACGCCCTCGTTGCGGCGCGTGTAGAGGTCGCGCGCGTTGCGCACGGCCATCTCGGCGTCGGGCGCGTGCAGCGAGCCGACGTGCACGTGCGAGAGGCCGCGGTTGGCACGCACGAAGACCTCCCAGAGGGGCCAGGCCTCGGTGCCCGTCTCACCTGGAGTCGACATCAGTTGATCCTCTCGTCACGGGTTTCGAGACGCTCGCTGCGCTCGCTCCTCAACCCTCGATTGCGCGTCATGCGGCAGCCTGCTGCTTCTCGGACTGCTTGCGTGCGTACTCGGCGGCCGCCTCGCGCACCCACGCGCCCTCCTCGTGCGCCTCGCGGCGTCGACGCAGGCGCTCGGCGTTGGCGGGGCCGCGACCGGCGAGCACCTCGTGGAACTCGGTCCAGTCGATCTCGCTCATGTCGTAGCGCTGCTCGGCCTCGTTCCACTTCAGGTTCGGGTCGGGCAGGGTGACGCCGAGCACCTCGGCCTGCGGCACGAGCATGCCCACGAAGCGCTGGCGCAGCTCGTCGTTCGAGAAGCGCTTGATGTTCCACGCCATCGACTGGGCCGAGTTGGGCGACTGGTCGTCGGGCGGACCGAACATCATGAGCGACGGCCAGTACCAGCGGTCGACGGCGTCCTGCGCCATCCGCCGCTGCGCCTCGGTGCCCTGCATGAGCTCGAGCAGGATCTCGAAGCCCTGCCGCTGGTGGAACGACTCCTCCTTGCAGATGCGCACCATCGCGCGGCCGTAGGGGCCGTATGAGGCCCGGCACAGCGGCACCTGGTTGCAGATCGCGGCGCCGTCGACGAGCCATCCGATCGCGCCCATGTCGGCCCAGGTCGGCGTCGTGTAGTTGAAGATCGACGAGTACTTGGCCTTGCCCTCGATGAGCTGCTGCGTCATCTCCTCGCGGCCGATGCCGAGCGTCTGCGCGGCCGAGTACAGGTAGAGGCCGTGGCCCGCCTCGTCCTGCACCTTGGCCATGAGGATGGCCTTGCGCTTGAGGCTCGGCGCGCGCGAGATCCAGTTCGACTCGGGCTGCATGCCGATGATCTCGGAGTGCGCGTGCTGGCTGATCTGGCGGATCAGCGTCTTGCGGTACGCCTCGGGCATCCAGTCTCGCGGCTCGATGCGCGAGTCCTGGGCGATGAGGTCGTCGAAGCGGGCCTGGGCGGCCTCGTCCTCCACGACGCTCAGGTCGGCGGGTGCGGTCATCGTCGACTCCAATGCTCTCGGGATCGGGCGGGACGGATGTCGCGGCATCCGCATTACCAACCGATCGTTCAGTTAGTATAGGCTCGTGTCAAGCGCCGCGGCAACACGACCCGCGGCAGGTCCCCCGCACTCGATGAGGAGCAGCGCATGACGGATGTCGCGACCGAACGCCACGACGCGGCCCAGCCGGCCGGCGAGACGACGGATGCCGCGGCATCCCGCCTGAATCGCGACATGATGCAGCGCGACCTCGCCTCGGCGATGCTCGGCATGGTCGTCGAACGCGACGAGCCGGGCCACGCCGTCGTCTCGATGCGCGTGCGCGAGGACATGACCAACGGGTTCGCCATCACCCACGGCGGGCTCGTCTTCACCCTGGCCGACACGGCCTTCGCGATCGCCTGCAACGAGGACCACCGCGTCACCGTCGCGGCGGGCGCCGACATCACCTTCCTCAAGTCCACGGTCGCCGGGCAGACGCTCACCGCGACCGCCGTGCGCCGCGCCCGCAGCGGCCGCACGGGCCTCTACGACGTGACGGTCGTCGACGAGCAGGGCGACGCCGTCGCCGAGTTCCGCGGCCGCTCGATCTCCACCAACCGCACGTTCTGACCACCCCGGGAGCCACCGTGTCGACGACGACCATTCCCAGCACCACCGCCACCCCGGCCGCGCCCGCCATCCGCGCCACCGTCTCGGGCGTCGCGCCCGCCGCGGCCGACGAGCTCGACCCCGAGGAGCGCCTCTCGCGCGCCGAGATCGAGGCGCTCCAGCTCGAGCGCCTGCAGTGGACCGTGCGCCACGCCTACGAGAACGTGCCGCTGTACCGCCGCAAGTTCGACGAGCACGGCGTGCACCCCGACGACATCCAGACCCTCGCGGATGTCGCGAAGCTGCCGTTCACGACCAAGGCCGACCTGCGCGAGACCTACCCCTTCGGCATGTTCGCGGTGCCGATGGAGCGCGTCGCGCGCATCCACGCCTCGTCGGGCACGACCGGCCGGCCGACGGTCGTGGGCTACACGCACGGCGACCTCGACCGCTGGGCCTCGCTCATCGCGCGCTCGCTGCGTGCGAGCGGCGTGCGCCCCGGCATGAAGGTGCACAACGCGTACGGCTACGGCCTCTTCACGGGCGGCCTCGGCGCGCACGCCGGCATCGAGAAGCTCGGGGCGACCGTGATCCCGATGTCAGGCGGCCAGACGGCGCGCCAGGTGCAGCTCATCCGCGACTTCGAGCCCGACGCGATCATGTGCACGCCGAGCTACCTGCTCACGATCGCCGACGCCATGGAGGAGGCGGGCATCGACCCGCGGTCCACGTCGCTCAAGGTCGCGATCCTCGGCGCCGAGCCGTGGACCAACGAGATGCGCCGCCGCATCGAGGAGAAGCTCGGCATCGACGCCGTCGACATCTTCGGCCTCAGCGAGGTCATGGGCCCCGGCGTCGCGAACGAGACGGTCGAGACGAAGGACGGTCCGCACGTCTGGGAGGACCACTTCCTGCCCGAGGTCATCGACGGCGAGACGGGCGAGCCGCTGCCCGACGGCGAGAAGGGCGAGCTCGTCTTCACGTCGCTGACGAAGGAGGCGTTCCCGGTCATCCGCTACCGCACGCGCGACCTGACCCGCCTGCTGCCCGGCACCGCGCGACCCGGCATGCGCCGCATCGAGAAGATCACGGGCCGCAACGACGACATGATCATCCTGCGCGGCGTCAACGTCTTCCCGACGCAGATCGAGGAGCTCGTGCTCGAGATCGAGCACCTGACGCCGCACTTCATCCTCGAGCTCACGCGCACGGGTCACATGGATGACATGACCGTCCGCATCGAGCGCCACCCCGACCTGCCCGTCGACGCCTGCCAGGCCGCCACGGTCGTGCTCGCGGGCAAGATCAAGGAGTTCATCGGCTCGTCGGTGAAGGTCAAGCTCGAGGAGCCGGGCGCGCTGCCGCGCAGCGAGGGCAAGTACAAGCGGGTCTACGACCTCCGCGAGCCCCGCTGATGCGAGACTGAGGGGGATGTCGGAGAACGCGAACGGGGCGCAGCGGCGCGGGCGCCCGGGATACGACCAGCAGGGGATCCTCGAGATCGCCGTCGCCGCGTTCAACGAGTACGGGTACGACGCCACGTCGATGGGCGTGCTCGCCGACCGGCTCAAGCTGTCGAAGTCGGCGATCTACCACCACTTCGCATCGAAGGACGAGATCCTCGACCGCGCGCTCGACCAGGCGCTGAGCTCGCTCGAGCGCGTCATCGACGAGGCCGAGGCATCCGGCGGGACCGCGGCCGATCGGCTCGACCACGTGCTGCGCGGTGCGGTGCACGTGCTCGTCGCCGAGTTGCCGTCGGTGACCCTGCTGCTGCGCGTGCGCGGCAACACCGAGGTGGAGCGCAACGCGCTCGCCCGTCGTCGCGCGTTCGACCGCCGCGTGACCGAGCTCGTGTCGGCCGCGCAGGCCGAGGGCACGCTCCGCAGCGACATCGACGTGCGCGTGGTCGAGCGCCTCCTCTTCGGCATGATCAACTCGATCGTCGAGTGGTACCGCCCCGGCGGGCGCGAGGACGCCGCACGGCTGGCCGACGACGTGATCGCGGTCGCGCTCGACGGGCTCCGCGTGCCGTCCCCGGCGGTGGAGTAGCCCGCGGCTACGGGCACGCGACGCACGGCTCGGCACCGCGCCGCGCCGGCGCGGTGCGCGCGCCCGTCTCGCTCGACCGCAGTCGTGCGGCCCACGCGCGGAACCCGCGAGGCGCGACCGCGGGCGACGCGGCCGCCGCGCCATCCGCCCGCCGCTCTGCCACGAGGCGCCGCCGCTCGAGCTCGACCGCGATCCGGTCGTCGTGCGCCTCGCGAAGGTGGGGGAAGCTGAACTCCGAGATCTGCATCATTCCGGTTCCTTCCTGTGGTGCGATCAGCCTGCTCGCTGAGGTGCGTGCCGGGCATCGGGCGGATGCCCTATTCCCGACCGTGTCGGCGGCCGGGAACAGGGCCCGGCCTGAGGATGCACGAGTCCGACGCGGTCCTCCCCGGGCGACTGTCAGCGGCGTCGACCAGAGTGGAGGCATGACCTCGACCACCGCGCCCGCCGACACCCGCGCCGAGGCGCTCGCCGCGCTGCGCGAGCTGGTCGGTCGCGACGACGCCAAGTTCCACGACGGGCAGTACGAGGCCATCTCAGCCCTCGTCGACGGGCGGCGGCGGGCCCTCGTCGTGCAGCGCACCGGATGGGGCAAGTCGGCGGTGTACTTCGTCGCGACCCTGCTGCTGCGCCGACGCGGCGACGGACCGACCGTGCTCGTCTCGCCGCTGCTCGCGCTGATGCGCGACCAGATCGCCGCGGCCGAGCGCGCCGGGGTGCGTGCGGTCGCGATCAACTCGACCAATCCCCACGAGTGGGCCGACGTGCAGCAGCGACTCGCCGACGACGAGGTCGACGTGCTGCTCGTCTCACCCGAGCGGCTGAACAACCCGTCGTTCCGCGAGCAGCAGCTGCCGGCGCTCGTGCGGCGCATCGGCCTGCTCGTGGTCGACGAGGCGCACTGCATCAGCGACTGGGGCCACGACTTCCGGCCCGACTACCGCCGCTTGCGCGACCTCATCGCCGAGATCCCGGCCGGCGTGCCCGTGCTCGCCACCACGGCCACCGCGAACAGCCGCGTGGTGGCGGATGTCGCCGAGCAGCTCGGCCACGGCGACGACGTGCTGACGATCCGGGGGCCGCTCGCGCGCACGTCGCTCCGGCTCGGGGTGCTGCGCCTGCCCGACGCGCCGACACGCCTCGCGTGGCTGCTCAGCCACCTCGGCGACCTGCCCGGCTCGGGCATCATCTACACGCTCACCGTGTCGGCCGCGAACGACACCGCGCGGCTGCTGCGCGAGCGCGGCCACGACGTGCGCGCGTACACGGGCCAGACCGACCCCGACGAGCGCGAGGAGTCCGAGCGGCTGCTCAAGCGCAACGAGGTGAAGGCCCTCGTCGCCACGAGCGCGCTCGGCATGGGCTTCGACAAGCCCGACCTCGGCTTCGTGGTGCACCTCGGCGCGCCCTCCTCGCCCGTCGCCTACTACCAGCAGGTCGGCCGCGCGGGCCGGTCGAGCGAGAGCGCCGACGTGCTGCTGCTGCCCGGCCCGGAAGACCGGGCGATCTGGCACTACTTCGCCACCGCGTCGATGCCCGATGAGGAGCGTGCGCAGCGCGTGATCGCCGAGCTCTCCGACGTGCCGCTGTCGACGCCCGCGCTCGAGGCGCGGGTCGACCTCCGCCGGACCCCTCTCGAGCTGCTGCTCAAGGTGCTCGACGTCGACGGGGCCGTCCGCCGCGTGCAGGGCGGATGGGTCGCCACGGGCGAACCGTGGGTGTACGACGCCGACCGCTACGCCCGCATCGCGGAGGCGCGCGAGGCCGAGCAGCAGCACATGATCGAGTACGAGACGACCGACGGATGCCGCATGGAGTTCCTCCAGCGATCCCTCGATGACGCGACCGCCGCGCCGTGCGGCCGGTGCGACACCTGCGCGGGGGCCTGGTATCCCACGGCGCTCGCCGCGGGCGCGGCCGACGCCGCGGCCGGCGCGCTCGACCGCGTCGGCGTGCCGATCGAGCCGCGCCGCGCCTGGCCGACCGGCGCCGACCGGCTCGGCGTGCCCGTGAAGGGCCGCCTCACGCCGGGCGAGCAGGCGGCCGAGGGGCGGGCGCTCGCGCGGCTGACCGACCTCGGCTGGGGCGGCACCCTGCGCGAGCTGTTCGCCGCCGGCGCCCCCGACGGCCCGGTGCCGCCGCAGGTCATGGCGGCGTGCGTGCGCGTGCTCGCCGACTGGGGCTGGGACGAGCGGCCGGTCGCCGTGGCATCCGTGCCGTCGCGCTCGCGCCCGCAGCTGGTCGACTCGCTCGCGCGCGGGCTCGCCGAGGTCGGGCGGCTGTCCTACCTCGGCGCGCTCGCGCTCGTCGACGGCGGCCCGACCGGGGCGCCGGGCGGCAACAGCGCGTTCCGGCTCGCCGGCGTCTGGAACCGGTTCTCGGCCGACGGCCTCGACGTGCCGGCAGGCCCGGTACTGCTCGTCGACGACCTCGCCGACAGCCGCTGGACCCTCACGATCGCCGCCCGCGCGCTCCGGCAGGCGGGCGCGACCGCCGTGCTGCCCTTCGCGCTCGCGCTGCGCGGCTGAGCCGGGCATGATGGCCGCGAGGGGGAACCATCATGATCGAACTGCTGGACGACCTGCCGTCCGACGTCATCGGCTTCCGGGCCGTGGGCACCGTCACGGCCTCGGACTACCGTGAGGTGCTCGATCCCGCGATCGACGCGGCAGCGGCGTCCTCGGGCAAACTCGACCTGGTCTTGGTGATCGACGACGAGTTCGACCACTACTCGCTGGGCGCGATGATGGAGGACGCCAAGCTGCTCGGGCGCCCGCTCTCGATCTGGGACCGCGCCGCGTTCGTCACCGACCGCGACGTGCTCACGGGCATCGCCGTCGCCTTCGGCGGACTCGTGCCCGGCGAATTCCGGGTGTTCCCGCTCGACCGCCTCGACGAGGCGATCGCCTGGGTCGGGAAGGGCGCCGCGGCACGCTCGTGACGCCGTGGGCCGGGCCGGATCCGGTGGTCGAGTAGCGAGCGCAGCGAGCGTATCGAGACCTCCGCGGTCTCGCTACACGGCCTCCTCCGTCGGCGGCTACTCGACCCCCGCAGGCACCGGCGCCGGCTCCTTCGCCACGAGCGTGAGCACGTCGTAGGTCGCGACGATCTCGTCCTTCTGGTTCTTCAGCACCGCGTCCCAGCGCACCTCGCCGTACTCGTCGGTCTCACGCGGCGAGATCTCCTTCGCCGTGAGCTCGACGCGGATCGAGTCGCCCGGCGAGACGGGCGTGATGAACCGCAGGTTCTCGAGCCCGTAGTTCGCGAGCACCGGGCCGGGCGCGGCATCCACGAACAGGCCCGCCGCCCACGACACGAGCAGGTACCCATGCGCCACGCGGCCGGGGAAGAACGGGTTCGCGGCCGCGGCCGCCTCGTCCATGTGCGCGTAGAACGTGTCGCCGGTGAAGTTCGCGAACGTCTCGATGTCCTCGAGCGTGACCGTCCGCGGCTCGGAGGCGACCTGGTCGCCGATCCGCAGCTCGGCGAGCGACTTGCGGAACGGGTGCGGCTCCCCCGCAGCCTGGTAGGGCCGCGCCTCGGCACCCGAGTGCCACACGCCGGTCAGCGCGGTGAGCATCGCGGGCGAGCCCTGCACGGCGGTGCGCTGCATGTAGTGCTTGACGGCACGCATCCCGCCGAGCTCCTCGCTGCCGCCCGCGCGACCCGGTCCGCCGTGCACGAGGTGCGGCACGGGCGAGCCGTGACCGGTCGACGAACGCGCGTCGTCGCGGTCGAGGAACAGCAGGCGCCCGTTCATGGGCGCGATGCCCGTGGCGAGCGCGACCGCGACCTCGGGGTCGTGGGTCGCGACGCTCGTCACGAGCGAGCCGCCGCCGCGCGCGACGAGGTCGACGGCCTGGTCGAGCGAGTCGTAGGCGATGACGGATGCCACGGGGCCGAACGCCTCGACCTCGTGCACCGCCGGCGCGGTGGCATCCGTGAATTTCAGCAGCATGGGCTGCACGAACGCGCCCTCGGCTTCGACGCCCGACGGCGGCTCGGTGGAGCCGATGACGAGCTCACCGCCGGCCTCCTGCAGGCGGCGCACCTGGCGCAGCACCTCGTCGCGCTGCCCGGTCGAGGCGAGCGGGCCCATGGTGATGCCCTCGGTGCGCGGGTCGCCGACCACCACGCGCTCGGCGAGGCGGGCGCGCACCGCGTCGATGACCGCGTCGACGGATGCGGCCGGCACGATCGCCCGACGGATCGCGGTGCACTTCTGGCCGGCCTTCGAGGTCATCTCGACGACGAGCTGCTTCACGTACGCGTCGAACTCGGGCGTCTCGGGCGTGGCATCCGTGCCCAGGACCGACGCGTTGATCGAGTCGGTCTCGCTCGAGAACCGCACCCCGCCGGTCTGCACCGAGTCGTGGGCGCGGAGCCGCTCGGCGGTCGAGGCCGACCCGGTGAACGCGACGAGGTCGCCGAGCTTCAGGTGGTCGAACAGGTCGGGCACGCTGCCCGACACGAGTTGCAGCGAGCCCGCCGGCAGCAGGCCCGACTCCACGAGGATGCGCACGTACGCCTCGGTGAGGTAGCCGGTGGGCGTCGCGGGCTTCACGACCGTCGGCACGCCCGCGAGGAACGCCGGAGCGAACTTCTCCAGGGAGCCCCACACGGGGAAGTTGAACGCGTTGATCTGCACGGCGACGCCGGGCAGGCGCGTGTACACGTGGCGGCCGATGAACGAGCCGTCCTTCGAGAGCGGCTCGACCGGCCCGTCGACGAGCACCTTCGCGTTCGGCAGCTCGCGGCGGCCCTTCGACGAGTAGGTGAAGAGCACGCCGATGCCCCCGTCGATGTCGACCCACGAGTCGCGCTGGGTCGCGCCCGTGCGCGCCGACAGCTCGTACAGCTCGGCCTTCCGCTCCGTGAGGGCGAGCGCCATCTGCTTGAGCAGGAGCGCGCGCTGGTGGAACGTGAGGTCGCCGAGCGAGCGCTGGCCGACCGTGCGGGCGTGCTCGAGCACGGCGCCGAGGTCGAGCCCCTCGGTCGAGACGCGCGCGACGAGCTCGCCGGTCGAGGCGTCGCGCACCTCGGCGGCGGATGCCGCGGCGTCGGCGCCGGGGGTCCACCACGCGTCGCGCACGTAGCTGGGCAGGATCTCGGTCATCGTGTTCTTCTCCTCGTTCATGCCTGGGTGCTCCACGCCCCTGCGCCGGTTGCACGCCCGTTGCGCCGGCCCGGGTGGCGCGGCGCACGCCGAGGTGGCGCGCCGGGCGTGCCGGCCGCGGGCGCCGCACCGCGGGACCGCATCACTGCGCGTCCCACAGGTAGAAGCCCTCGCCGGTCTTGCGGCCGAGCTTGCCCTCGGCCACCATGCGGCGGAGCAGGGCGGGCGGTTCGAATCGGTCGCCGAGCTCGCCCGCGAGGTACTCGGCGATGCCGAGCCGCACGTCGAGTCCGACGAGGTCGGTGAGCTTGAGCGGGCCCACCGGGTGCTTGTAGCCGAGCGTCATGGCCGCGTCGATGTCCTCGGCGGAGGCCACGCCCTCCTCGAGCATGCGGATCGCCTCGAGGCCGAGCGCGACGCCGAGCCGGCTCGACGCGAAGCCCGGCGCGTCGTGCACGATGATCGGCGTCTTCGCGATGGCCTGCACCCAGCCGCGCGCCTCCTCGACGAGCGCGCCGTCGGTCTGCGTGCCGCGCACGACCTCGACGAGCGCCGACGCCGGCACGGGGTTGAAGAAGTGCAGGCCGAGGAACCGCTTCGGGCGCTCGAGCCGCCCGGCGAGCTCGTCGATCGAGATCGACGACGTGTTCGACGCGAGCGCGGCATCCGCTGCCAGCACCGCCTCGACGCGGGTCAGGGCGTCGAGCTTGAGGTCGAGGTCCTCGGGGACCGCCTCGACGACGAGCCCCGCCCCGCCGAACCCGTCGACGTCGGTCGCGACCGCGAGCCGGGCGCCGAGCGCCTCGGCGGTCTCGCCGGTCGTGCCGCGGGCGACGGATGCCGCGACCGAGTCGAGCACGCGCGTGCGCGCCGCCTCGGCGGCCACGTCGTCGCGTTCGACCACGGTCACGTGCGACCCCGCGAGCAGGAACGCGTGCGCGATGCCCGCGCCCATGCGCCCGCCGCCGAGCACGCCGACGCGTTCCGGGGCGTGATGCGCGGGCCGGGATGCGGCGGGCGGCCGTGTCTCGGAGCCGGTCGTGTCGGTCATTCCGCGCTCCTCTTCGCTCGCTTCTCCAGGAACTCCGTCATGCGGCGGTGCTTCTCGGGGCTCTCGAAGAGCACGGCCTGCTCCTCGAGGTCGACACGCGGGTGATCGGCCCGCGGCGCCCGCAGCACGCGCTTGGTCGCGATGGTCGCGGCGCGATCGTTCCGCGCGATGCGGTCGGCGATCGCGTGCGCCTCGGCGAGCAGCTCGCCGACCGGATGGACCGACGTGACGAGTCCGATCGAGAGCGCCTCGGCCGCGTCGACGATGCGACCGGTGAGCAGCAGCTCGGCGGCGCGCGCCTCGCCGACGATCTCGCGGAGCCGCCAGGTGGCGCCGGCCGCCGGGATGATGCCGAGGCCCGTCTCGGGGTTGCCGAACTTCGCTCCGGGCGTGGCGATGCGGATATCGGCGGCGAACGCGAGCTCGGCGCCGCCGCCGAGCGCCCAGCCGTCGATCGCCGCGATCACGGGCATCGGCAGCTCGTTGACGCGCACGAACGCGTTCGCGTTGATGCCCGCGAGCGCGTCGGCCGCGCGGCGGTCGCGCAGCTGCGCGATGTCGGCGCCCGAGGCGAACACGCCGCCCGCGCCCGTGAGGATGAGCGTGCGCGGCTCGGCCTCGAGCTCCTCGGACAGCGCGTGCAGCGCGTCGATCGTCGCCTGGTCGATCGCGTTGCGCTTGTCGGGGCGGTTCAGGGTCGCGACGACGCGATCGTCGCGGCGCTCGACGAGGAGCGGCGTGGCCGCGGCATCCGCCTGGCTCATCGCACCCCCTCGACGATCATCGCGGTGCCCTGCCCGACGCCCACGCACATGGTCGCGAGCCCGTACCGGGATCCCTCGCGCTCCATGCGGCCGAGGAGGGTGACGACCAGGCGACAGCCCGACGAGCCGAGCGGATGGCCCAGGGCGATCGCGCCGCCGTCGGCGTTGACGAGCTCGGGGTCGAGGCCGAGGCGTCGCATGCTCGCGAGCGACTGCGTGGCGAACGCCTCGTTGAGCTCGATGGAGCCGATCTCGTCGAGGTGGATGCCCGAGCGTTCGAGCGCCTTCTCGGTCGCCGGCACGGGGCCGAGTCCCATGATCTCGGGTGCGAGGCCGGCCGAGGCGCCGACGACCACGCGGGCGCGCGGCGTGAGGCCGTACCGCTCGACAGCCGAGGCGCTCGCGACGACGATCGCGCTCGCGCCGTCATTGAGCGAACTGGAGTTGCCCGCGGTCACGACCGAGCCGCCCTTCACGACCGGGCGCAGCCCGGCGAGCACCTCGAGCGAGGTGTCGCGGCGGGGCCCCTCGTCGACGAGCACCTCGCCGCGCGCCGTGGGCACGCCGACGATCTCGGCCTCGAACCGGCCCGCGTCGATCGCGGCCGCGGCGCGCTGCTGGCTCCGGAGGGCGAACGCGTCGGCGTCCTCGCGCGTGATGCCGTCGACGCGCGCGACCTCCTCAGCGGTCTCGGGCATCGAGAACGTGGCCTTGTCGCGCGCGAGCAGCGTGGGGTTGGGGAAGCGCCAGCCGATCGACGTGTCGTACGCGTCGCCGGGCTTGGCCCACGGCTTCTCGGGCTTGGCCTGCACCCACGGGGCACGCGTCATCGACTCGACGCCGCCCGCGACGATGAGGTCGGCGTCGCCCGCGCGGATCGCCTGCGCGGCCATGATGATCGCCGACATGCCCGACGCGCAGAGGCGGTTGACCGTGATGCCGGGCACCGAGTCGGGCAGGCCCGCGAGGAGCACCGACATGCGCGCGACGTTGCGGTTGTCCTCGCCGGCCTGGTTCGCGGCGCCGAGGATCACCTCGTCGATCGCGCCGGCCTCGACGGCCTCCTCGTCGAGCCGGGCCCGCCGGATCGCCTCGCCCACCACGAGGCTCGCGAGGTCGTCGGGCCGGACGCCGGCGAGCGCTCCGCCGTAGCGGCCGACGGGCGTCCGCACTCCGCCGACGAGGTAGGCCTCGGCCATGGGGTCACTCCTGACTGCGTCGTCTGGAACCTCGCCCGCCAGCGTATCGACGGGTCGCGGCATCCGCTCGGGGCCGATTTCAAAACCGACCGTTCAGTCAGTAAGTATGCCCAACGGATGGCGCGGACGCCAGTCGGGCGCCCGGCGCCGCAGCCGCGGGGCTCCGCAGATCACCCCTGGTCGGGCGTCTCGGAGGGCTCGGGCGTCTCGGTCGGGGCCGGCGTCGCGGCCGGGCCGAAGAGCACCCACCGTCCCGACGCGCACTCGTAGAACTGGAGCGCCTCGGTATCGACGTAGAGGTCGCCGTCGGTCGTGCACCGGTCGTCCTCGGGTGCTCCGAGGCCGAGCGTCATCTGGGTCCCGGGCGCGCCCTGCTCGCCCTGCTCGCCCTGCTCACCCTGGGCGCCCTGCTCGCCCTGGGCGCCCTGCTCGCCTTGAGGCCCGGTCTCGCCGCTGAGGTTCTCGGCCGCCGACTCGCGGATGTTCCCGACGAGCACCCAGTCGTCCTGGAAGAGGTACACGTCGGAGGTCGAGATGTCGATGTAGACGTCGCCCTCGTACCCCTTGCCGGACTCCGGAGCACCCGTCCCGGCTCGCACGGCCGACCCCGCCGGCAGGATCTCCTCGAGCGCCTGCTCGTAGTCGACGGCCGCCGCCGTCTCGGTCGGCGCCGGCGTCGCCTCGGCCTCATCCGTCGAGGACGAACGGGCGAGCCATCCGCCCAGGAACGCGGCGACGAACGAGAGCACCACGATCGCGATCCCGAAGCCGATGAGCCATCCGCGGCTCACCTGCGCGGGCGCAGTGGGAGCGGGAGTCGCCCGCTCGTCCGATCGCCTCGCCTCGCCCGCAGGAGTCCGCTCGTCGCTCATACCGGCCGCCCCTCGCATCACGCCGTCCGGCTCGTCGCGCCGTGCGGTCGTACGGGCGTGAGGCTACGGCGTCGGGGGCGCGCCGCCGTGCGCCTTTGGTCCCGTGGGGCCTCGGACGCGGGCCTCGCCGAGCCTGCGCTGGCGCGACGCGGGGCGTCGCCGAACCTGCGCTGGCGCGACGCGGGGCATGCGCGCGCGACTGCGGGCGGCGCGGAATGCGCGAATCCCGGGTTCCTGCGGGTGGACCCGCAGGAACCCGGGATTCGGGAAGGGAAGGTTGGCCGGGTGAGCCGGCGCCGCTACGGGGTGGCGACCGCGACGGGACCCAGGTCCGCGAGCTGCTCGTCGCCGAGGCGCACGTCCTCGAAGTCGACCTCGATCTCGGCGCGGCCGAGGAGCTCGGCGAGGCGGCGCTGCCGATTGCGCGGGACGAGCGTGACCACGCGGCCCGTGCGGCCGGCACGGCCGGTGCGGCCGGAGCGGTGCAGGTACGTCTTGTACTCGTCGGGCGCATCGGCCTGGATCACGAGGTCGATGTCGTCGACGTGGATGCCGCGGGCCGCGACATCCGTCGCGACGAGCACGTCGACCCGGCCGCTCGTGAGCTGCTGGAGGTTGCGCGTGCGCTTGGCCTGGTTCAGGTCGCCGTGGAGCGCGACGGCGAAGATGCCGGCGTCCTCGAGGTGCATGGCGAGGTCCTCGGCGAACGCGCGGGTGCGCGCGAACACGAGCGTCTTGCCGTCGCGGTCGGCGAGCTGCGCGACGATGTCGCGCTTGTCGCGGTTGTCGATCACGAACACGCGGTGCTCGATCGTGCCCGACGCCTGGTCCTCGCCGGCGACCTCGTGCACGGCCGGGTCGACGAGGAACTCCTCGACGAGCGCGGCGACGCCGGTGTCGAGGGTCGCCGAGAACAGCAGCTTCTGGCCGCCGTCGCGGGTCAGGCGGAGGATGCGCTGCACGGGCTCGAGGAATCCGAGGTCGCACATGTGGTCGGCCTCGTCGAGCACGGTGATGCGAATGTCGGACAGGTCGAGGTGTCCCTGGCGCACGAGGTCCTCGATGCGGCCGGGGGTGCCGATCACGATGTCGACGCCGCGGCGGAGCGCGCCGACCTGGCGCGCCTGCGGCACGCCGCCGTACACCTGCGTCGTGAAGAGGCCCACCGACTGCGCGATCGGCTGCACCGTGCGGTCGATCTGCAGCGCGAGCTCGCGCGTCGGCGCGAGGATCAGGGCGCGGGGGGCACGGCCCATCGAGCGCTTGCGCCGGGCGTCGCCGCCGGCGTCACGACCCTCGTCGGCCCAGAGCTGCATGAGCCGCTCGACCGTCGGCGCGCCGAACGCGATCGTCTTGCCGGAGCCGGTGCGGCCGCGGCCGAGGACGTCGCGGCCCTCGAGCACGACCGGGATCGTGGCGGCCTGGATGGGGAACGGCGACTCGGCGCCGAGACCCGCGAGGGCGCGCACGATGTTGCCGCCGAGACCGAGGTCGGCGAAGCCGACTCCGTCGACCGCCTCGGCCTGGATCGCCTCGGCCTCGAGGCGCTCGAGCACGACGTCGTCGGCCGGCGCGACGCGGTCGCGCTGCGCGGATGCCTCGGGGTAGAACGACGACGGGCGGCGCTCCGAGTCCCGGAAGCCGGGACGGTCGAACTCGCGGTCGCGGCGCGGGGCGCGGTCGTCGCGGTCGAAGCGGCGCGGAGCGCGGTCGTCGCGACCGGCCGGACCCGCCGCGCGGTCGTCGCGGTCGAACCGGCGGGGAGCACGGTCGTCGCGGTCGAACCGGCGGGGAGCACGGTCGTCGCGGTCGAACCGACGGGGGCCGCGCTCGTCGCGGTCGTACGACCGGGCCGGACGGTCATCGCGGTCACGACGGGGAGCACGGTCGTCACGGTCGTACGACCGGGCCGGACGGTCATCGCGGTCCCGACGGGGAGCGCGCTCGTCACGGTCGTACGACCGGGCCGGACGGTCATCACGGTCACGACGGGGGCCGCGGTCGTCGCGGTCGAACGACCGGGCCGGACGGTCATCGCGGTCACGACGGGGGCCGCGCTCGTCACGGTCGTACGACCGGGCCGGACGGTCATCGCGGTCCCGACGGGGAGCACGGTCGTCGCGATCGTACGAACGGGCCGGACGGTCATCGCGGTCACGACGGGGGCCGCGGTCGTCGCGGTCGAACCGGCGGGGAGCGCGGTCGTCGCGGTCGAACCGGCGCCCGCCGCGCTCATCGCGGCCCGCGCGGTCGCCGCGCTCCGCGCGGTCATCGCGACCCGCCCGCTCGGAGCGGTGCGGCGAGCGACCCGAGGCGACGCGCTCCTCGCGCGACCAGCGGGGCGCACGGTCGCGCGTGGGCTCCTCGGGACGGTGACCGCGGTGGCCGGGGCTGCGCGAGCCCGGCTTCCGGCGAGCGCCGGAGGCGGCGGGGTCGAAATCGCGGGCGGGGCGTCCGCCGGCGGGCTTGGTGTTCTTGGGCATGGCTGCTTTCCGGGTTGTATCGAAGTACATGGCAGCGGGCCGCGCGGGAGCGCGGCTCGACTGAGAACCCGGGTGCATCGTCGACCGGGGCCGTTCACATACGGTGTGACTTCCCGCACGCGGATCGCGCACGGAACCGGCCCTCAGGACTCACAAACCCATCCGCGCGGCGCGCGGCGTCCAGAACCGACCCTCCGATGCTACCGGACACGCTCCTGTGAATCCCCTCGGCGCGGCATCCGCACCACCGGAACGTAACGACCCGGTAACGCGATTCGCGTACGCTCTCGGCGTGACCACACCGCCGTCGATCTCGATCGAGTCGCCTCGAGCACCCGGTGTCGAGCTGCTGCTCGACGCGGGCATCGCCCATGCGCGAGCGCTGTACCCGTCGGAACCCGCCACGCTGCCGGACGCCGCGCAGCTCGAGGCGGTGGGCACGCTCGTCTACGTCGCCCGGTCGGGCGGCGGCGAGGGCGAGGCACTCGGCGTCGCCGCGATCGTCGAGGGCGACACGGTGGGCGCCGGCCGCGGCGAACTCACGCGCATGTACGTCGATCCCGGCGCGCGCGGCAGCGGCGTGGCGAGCGCCCTGATCGAGCGCATCGAGACGGATGCCGCGGCGCGCGGCCTGCGCGAGATCGTGCTCGAGGCCGGGCGGCTGCAGCATCCGGCACTCGCGCTGTACGCCAAGCACGGGTATCGGCGCGTGCCGCCCTTCGGGCGGTACGTGGGCGAGCCGACGAGCGTGTGCATGGCGAAGTCGCTCGTGGGATTCGCGTCCGGCGCGCTCGACGACCTCCCGCTTGCCGTCGGCGAGTGAGCAGCCGCCGAGTGGTGAGCAACCGCGCGGCGGAATGAGCAACGCCTACCCATCCCGGCGGGCACCGCGACGCGGCATCCTCTGACTCATCCCAACTGTTCTCGGAGGATGACCCATGCTCGCCTTCATCTCGGCCATCGCGTTCGGCGTCACGATCGGCGGCGCCGTCGGCGCGATCGCGACCGGCGACCCGCGCTACACGATCCTGTGGAGCATCACGCTCACGATCGCGATCCTCACGGGCACGTTCGCGGGCCTCGGCGCGGCCGGGCTGTTCGGTCGCGGCCGCGCCGGCGCGGCCCCCGAGCCGCCGACGGGCGAGCTCACCCTCGCGCGCGTCGAACGGATCAGCCGCACGGGGCTGACGGTCAACGACCAGCCGCAGGTCGAGCTGCTGCTGACCGTCGCGCCGCGGTTCCGCCCCGCGTACACGACGACGCACCGGCAGATCGTCGACATCGTCACGCTCCCCCAGGTGCAGCCCGGGTCGATCATCGTGGTGCGCCGACCGGATGATGCGAAGGCCAACGTGGTGCTCGAGCTCGAACCCCCCGAGGACTGGGCGCGCGTGCGCGACGCGGAGCGGCTCCGCACCGGCTCCGAGCGCACCGTGCCGGTCGCCGAGCAGGCTCCGCTGTGGGCGGCCGAGCCGACCACGCTGTTCGGCGGACCGAAGCGGCCGGCCCGCCCGTGGCGGCGCGTGCTGCTCGCGGGCGTCACCGTCGCGACCGCCGCGATCGTGCTGATCCCCGCGTACGACTCGATCGGCCGCACCGTGCAGGCGTTCGCCTCGGGGAATCCGGATGGCGCCGGCGTCGTGCTCGGCGACCGGCACCAGGAGATCGTGGACGCCCTCGCGGCGGAGACCGGCGGCACGCAGTTCATCCGGATCGGCTTCTACGACAGCTACGCGCTCGCGGCCGCGCCGAGCGCGCCGGGCGCCCTCACCATCGACACCTACCAGTTCCGCTACGACCGCACCGAGCACCAGGGGCCGGACCTGATCCAGCCCGACGACCCGGCATCCGACCTCTTCGATGCGAGCGAGGTGGACTGGTCGGGCATCCCCGCGCACATCGCCACGGCGGAGGAGCACTCCGGCATCACCGACCCGACCTCGGTCATCGTCTCGGTGGAGCGGGCGGCCATCGAGGACGAGTCGGGCGAGCGGCCGGTCCGCGTGCTCGTGATCCTCGATTCGACGTACGAGGATGCGACGGTGCAGATCGACCCCGCCACGGGCGAGGTCCTCGGCTGACGGATCGTCAGGCCGCGGGTCGGCAGCCTTCGAGCACGCGCACCATCGCCTCGCGTTCGGGCGCCGTCACCCACAGCCCGTACGACGCCTTGACCTCGACCTGCCGGGCGACGTACTCGCACCGGAACGAGCGATCGGGCGGCAGCCACGTCGCCGCGTCGCCCGCGCCCTTCTGCGCGTTCGTCGGGCCGTCGACGGCCAGGAGGTTGCGCGGGTCGTTCGCGAACGCGACGCGCTCCTCCTCGGCGAGGCGCTGCGCCCCGGTGACCCACGCGTTCGCGAGGGGGACGACGTGGTCGATCTGCACGAGCTGCGACGTGCCCTCGCCGCGGACGAACGAGATCGACCGGCCCGTGTACGGGTCGTCGAGAAGGCCGGCGAGCACGCGGCATCCGGCCGGTCGGTCGAGGTCGACGAGGTCTCGCGCGAGGATGTCGTTGCGCGTGTCGCAGCCGTTGCGGTCGACGTCGATCCAGCCGTGGCCGAACTCGTCGCGCTCGTACCCGGTCATCGGGGCCCGGCCCTTGACCGGCAGCTGCGCGAGGGTCGCGAGGGTCGCATCGACCGCGGCGGCGTCGAGCGTGCCGTCGGGCGAGCCGCCCGGAGCGCCCTCGGGTGCCGCGTCGGTCGCAGTCGGCGCCGCGCCATCCGGGGCCTCGATGACGATCTCGATCTCGGGCAGCAGGTCGAGCAGCTCCTCACCCGCGGCGCACGAGCACAGGGCGAGGCTGAGCGCCGCGGCGAGCGCGGCGCGGACGAGGCGTCGGGTCACGCGGGTCCGATCGGGGAGGAGGAGACGGGGTCCTCGCAGGCTACCGGCAACGGCCGACGCCGCGCGGCACGGCGAAACCGCCCCGGACGGTTGCATCCGGCCGATCGTGGGTTAGCATCACTGCACCCCTGAACCCGGAGCCCCCGTGACCACCACCCGACCCTCCGGCGGTCTCGGAGGCCGGCGCCGCCGGTCGGCCCGGATCGCCCTCGCCGTGACCGCGGCCCTCGCGATCGTCGGCGCCGTCTCGGCGTTCCACCAGCCGCTGCGCGAGCTGGACCCGAACGCCGAGCAGGCTTCGAGCGAGGTCGCGGGCACCGAGGTCATCGGCATCCGCACGTTCGAGCCGCCCGCGGGGCTGCGGATCCACGCCGACCTCGAGTACGGCGTTGCCGACGACGGCACGCTGCTCACGCTCGATCTCTGCCGCCCCGAGGCCGACGACGCGATCGACGACGCGCTGCCGGTGGTGCTGTCGGTGCACGGCGGCAGCTGGGCGCGCGGCGACAAGGCCAACTCGGACTGGCGCGCGGTGTGCCTGTGGCTCGCGAGCGAGGGCTTCGTCGCGGCATCCGTCAATTACCGGCTCGTGCCCGAGGCTCGCTACCCCGCCCAGATCGAGGATGTCGCGACGGCCGTCGCGTGGCTGCGCGAACCGGGGCAAGTCGAGCGGTACGGCATCGACCCGACCCGGATCGCGGCGTTCGGCGGGTCGGCGGGCGGCCATCTCGCGTCGCTGCTCGGCACGCTCGGGGACGGCCCGCTCGACGCGGGCTCGCGGGTCGCCGCCGTGGTCGAGCTCTCGGGCCCGGTCGGCCTCGGCCGGGCCGAGCTCGATGCGGACGGCGCGTCGGAGTGGCTGCGCGGCATCGTGGGGCAGTTCCTGGGGTGCGACCCGGGCGCGGCCGACGCCGACTGCCCGCAGGCGATCGAGGCCTCGGCGACGGCGCACGTCGACCCGAGCGACCCGCCGTTCTTCATCGGTCATGCCGAGGCCGAGGTCGTGCCCGTGGGCCAGTCCGAGCGGCTCGCCGCCACGCTCGAGGCCTCGGCGGTGCCGGTCGAGCTGGCCGTGGTCCCGGGCGACGCGCACTCGATCGGCATCCTCGACGCGGGCCTGCGCGAGCGCGTCGCCGCGTTCCTGCACGCACAGCTCGGCTGACCCCGCAAGGCCTCAGCCGCGGGCGCGTCGCCGCCTAGGCTCGGGCCCATGACCTCGCGCCCAGGGAACCCGGATGCGGCACCGGTGACGTCCGACTCGCCGGCACGGCTCTCCCGCGCCGAATGGCGCGTCGTGCTGGTGCGCACGGCCCACGAGTTCCGCATCCACCAGTGCTGGGACATCGCCGCCGCGCTCACCTACTACGTCGTCCTCATGGCGTGCCCGGCGCTGCTCGCCGCGCTCGCGTTCCTCGGCCTGTTCGGGAGCGCGGAGGATGTGGCGACGGGCGCGCTGCACGTCGTGCGCGACCTCGGCGGGGAGGGCGTCGCGCAGGCGCTCGCCGAGCCGATCGACCAGCTGCTCGGCGCGTCGCGCGCGGGCCTCGCGCTCGTCACGGGCCTCGCGCTGACGCTGTGGACCGCGTCGGCCTACCTCGGCACGTTCGGGCGCGGCATGAACCGGATCCTCGGCGTGGAGGAGGGCCGGCCGTTCTGGCGCTCGCGTCCGGCGATGATCGCGACCGCCGCGGTGCTCGTGCTGCTCGGCGCGCTGATCGCGTTCGGACTGCTGGTCAGCGGCGCGGTGGCGACGGCCGTGCTGCATGCCATGGGCTTCGACGAGGAGCTCGCGCGCGTGTGGGATGTCGCGAAGCTGCCTGTCATCGCCGTGCTCGCCGGGCTCATGCTCGCGGTGCTGTACTGGGCGGCGCCGAACGTGCGCCGTCCCCAGCTGCGGTGGGTCTCGACGGGCGCCGCGATCGCGCTGGCCATCTGGATCACGACGACCGCGCTGTTCGGCGTGTACGTGTGGAACGTCTCGCACTACGACCGCGTCTACGGCGTGCTCGGCGGAGTGGTCGCGTTCCTCGTCTGGATCTGGCTGTCGAACACGGCGATCCTCGTCGGCGGCGTGCTCGACGCCGAGCTCGAGCGGGCCCGCCAGCTCCGGGCCGGCGTCCCGGCGCACGAGCGCCTGGAGCTCGAGCTGCGCGACGACCGGCTGATCCGTCTGAATCGCCGCCAGCGCGAGTCCGACGTGCGGGCGTCGGCGGCGATGCGCCCGGCGGCGGCCGCCGACGAGCCGTGAGGCGCACCGCGCCGGCTGCACGCGGACGGCGCCCAGGGCTGGTGGCCGCACGCGCTCGGAGCCGCGCACGCAACCTCCCCGAAGCATCCGTGCGCTTCGATGGAGGCATGGGCAGTGAACCGATCACCGTGTCGATCCGCCGCGAGGTCGACCCCGACCGCATCGCCGAGGCGACGGTGTGGGTGCAGACCGGCGTGAACCTCGCCAACCGCTACCCGGGCTTCCTCGGCTCGGGCTGGGTGCGGGCGGGCGAGCACTCCGACGTGTGGCACATGCTCTACCGCTTCGCGAACGAGGAGACGCTCGAGGCGTGGGAGCGCTCGCCGGAGCGCGCGTGGTGGCTCGAGATGGGCCGGGGCTTCGTGCGGGCCGAGCGGGCCCGGCGTCGCACGGGCATCGAGGGCTGGTTCGACGAGCCGGCGACGGGGTCGGTGCCGGCAGTGGCGGATGGCGCGGGGCCGGTCGAGGGCGCGGCGCTGCCGCCCGCCCCGCCGCGCTGGAAGCAGGCGGTGAGCATCTGGCTCGGCTTCTTCCCGGTGAACCTCGCGTTCGCGCTGCTCGTGTCGCTCGTGCCCGCGTGGGAGGGGGTGCCGCTCGCCCTCCGCGTGCTGCTCACGACGCTCGTGCTGACGCCGATCATGACGTACTGGGTGCTGCCGTGGGTGACGCGGATGCTGCGGAACTGGCTGGCGCCGCGCGCATGAGCGGGCGACCCCTGCTGCCGCCGGGCCGGCAGCTCGCGATCACGTGGTCGATCCCCGACGGGTTCGGCGGGATGACCGCGGCGCTGCTGCGGCGTTCGGGCGCGTTCGTCCGACTCGCGGGCACCGAGGTCGACGTGCTCACCTTCGATGGTCGGCCCGACTACGCCGAGGTGCGGGCGCGCCTCGAGGAGCGGGGGCAGCTGGTCGACGGGGTCCGGGTGCGGAACCTGTACGAGCGGCTGCGCACCGAGCCGGTGACGCCCGGCGAGGTCCCGATCCCACCCGATGTCGCGGGGCTCGACGAGGCCGGGATCCGCCGCGAGACCGCCGCCGACGGTGCGGCCCGACTCGAGGTGTCCTCGGCCGACGGTCGGTTGCGCGTCGCACACCTCCGCGCCGACGGCTCGCTCGCGGTGCTCGACGAGCACGGCCGGGCCGAGCGGCCGAGGCGGCTGATCACCGCGTTCGGCGCCGATGGGCGTCCCGTCCGCCAATGGCGATCGGCGCGGGCCTGCTCCGCCGACTGGATCGCCGAGGTCGCGGGCGACGGCGACGCGTTCGCGATCGTGGACAGCAAGACCGCGGCCGCCTTCCTGGCGCACGTGCGGCTTCCTCGCCTGGTGACGCTGCACGTCGTGCACAACGCACATCTCGCGGCACCCGGCGGCCCGATCGGCCGCCTCCGCGCGACGCGTCGCGAGGTGCTCTCGCATCCCGAGCGCTTCGACGCGGTCGTGTTCCTGACCGAGCGGCAGCGGGCGGATGCCGCAGCGCTCCTCGGGGCGCCCGGGAACTTCGCCGTGGTGCCCAATCCCACGGAGCGCCCCGCGGCGCCCCCCGCCGACCCCGTCGCCGACGACGCGGCGCGCGACCCCGCGTCGGTCGTGGTCGTGGCCGGCCTCACTCCGCGCAAGCGCGTCGACCGCGCCATCCGCGCGGTGGCGCTCGCACGCGACCGCGGACCCGACGCACGGCTCCGCGTGGTCGGCGACGGCCCGCTGGCCGAGGCGCTGCAGGAGCTCGCGCGCGAGGAGGGCATCGCCGACGCGGTCGAGTTCGCGGGCTACCGCACGGACGCCGCCGACGCGTTCGCGCAGGCGTCCGTCACCCTGCTCACGAGCACGTCCGAGGGCGCACCGCTCGTGCTGCTCGAGGCGATGGGCCGCGGGTGCATCCCGATCGCCGACGACATCGAGTACGGCCCGGCCGACGTCATCGACGACGGCGTGAACGGGTTCCTGGTGCCGCCGGGCGGGGTATGGGCGATGGCCGGCACGATCGCGCGGATCGCGAGGATGGCGCCCGAGGAGCGCGCCGCGATCCGGCAGGCGGCGCGGGCCACGGCGGCGAAGTTCTCCGAGGCGGGCATCGTGGAGCGGTGGGGCGAGGTCGAACGCGCGGCGGCGGAGCGGCACCTCGCCGAGCGGTCCGCCGGGGCGCTGTCCGTGTCGCTCGAACGCGTGCGGCTGCGACGCCCCCGGGAGCGGCTCGGGGTGCGGCTGCGGCTGCACGGCGCCCCGGAGGGCGCCCGCGTCACGATCGACCTCCGGCCCCGCCGCACCGACGCGGTGCTCCGCCGCACGGCGACGGCCGGGTCCGGGCACGTGCGATTCCGGTTGTCGCGCACCGAGACCGCGCTGCTCGCCGGGGGCGGGCCGATCCGGGTGCGCGTGCTCGTCGAGGCGGGCGGCGCTCGTGCGGAGCTCGACGCCGGCGAGCTGCGGCCCGACACGCGGTCGCTCGCGCGGCGCGGGGCCGGGCGCCTCCGGCCGCGTCCGTCCTGAGCCCCCGGAGGGCGTCAGCGCGCGCCGCGGATGCGGCGGGACAGGGTGGCCGCGGCGTCGCGCACGGCGTCGGCCGCGGACTGCACGAGCTCCGGCGGCGATCCTTCGGCGAACGTGACGGCGATCGCGGCCGCAGGCCAGCCGAGGTGGTCGAGCACGGCGGCGCCGACCGACGCGAGCCCTTCGGTCACCTCGCCGTGCTCGCCGGCGACCCCGGCCTGCCGGGCCTCGGCGAGCACGGCCTTGAGCCGCGAATAGGTCCAGGGGGTCGCGCCGGCGGTCGACGGATGGCGCTCGCTGAACGCGTCCCGGTCGGGGTAGAGCGCCCGCAGCTGCGCGGGCGGGAGCGCCGCGAGCATCGCCCGGCCCGACGCGGTGAGGTGTGCGGGCAGGCGCACGCCGACGTCGGAGACGAGCGACGGCCGCCGCGGCGCGCGTTCCTCGACGAGGTAGAGCACGTCGCGGCCGTGCAGCACGGCGAGGTGTCCCGACTCGCCGAGACGGTCGACGACGCCGGCGACGAGGGGTCGTCCGAGCCGGGTGAGCGGCTGCTGGCGGCTGAAGCCGCTCGAGAGCTCGAACGCGGCGACGCCCAGGCCGTAGCGCCGCTCCTCGGGAAGGTGCACGACGAAGCCGCGCTCCTGCAGCACGCCGAGCAGGTGGTAGGTGGTCGAGCGCGGAAGGTCGAGCGCGTGGGCGATGGATGCCGCGGGCACGGGGCCGCGCTGCGCGGCGAGGTGGGTGAGGATCCGCAGCGCCTGGTCGGCGGCGGGGACCTTGGACGTCTCGGGCATCGGCCACCTCCGTCGGCTCGCGGGGTCCGGCGCGTCGTCCGGTATCCCGGACGCAAGCGTACGCGCACGCGTTCCGCCGCGCTCGGTCGCGGTGTGGAATCGAGGACATGAGCAGCACCGCGCCCTCTCCCGCCCCCGCCGTCGCGACCTCCGCCCGACCGGTGCAGGACGGCGCCGTCACCGTCGGCACCGGAGCGCTGACGATCGACGAGGTCGTCGCCGTGGCTCGGCACGACGCGCGGGTCGTGCTCGATCCCGCCGCGCTCGAGGAGGTCGCGCGCAGCCGCGCGATCATCGAGGGCCTCGCCGCCGACCCGCAGCCGCACTACGGCATCTCGACGGGCTTCGGCGCGCTCGCGACCACGTTCATCGCCGAGGACCGGCGGGCGCAGCTGCAGGCGAGCCTCGTGCGCTCGCACGCCGCGGGCTCCGGCGCCGAGGTCGAGCGCGAGGTCGTGCGTGCGCTCATGCTGCTGCGGCTCTCGACGCTCATGACCGGACGCACGGGCGTGCGTCGCGAGACCGCCGAGACGTACGCCGCGATCCTGAACGCGGGCATCACGCCCGTCGTTCGCGAGTACGGCTCGCTCGGCTGCTCGGGCGACCTCGCGCCGCTCGCGCACTGCGCGCTCGTCGCGATGGGCGAAGGCGAGGTCCGGGTCGCACCGGGACCGGGCGCCCCCAGCCCCGCGAGCGAGGCGCTCGCGGCCGCCGGGATCACCCCCCTGCGCCTGGGCGAGAAGGAGGGCCTCGCGCTCATCAACGGCACCGACGGCATGCTCGGCATGCTCGCGCTCGCGGTCGACGACCTCCGGATGCTGCTCACGACCGCCGACGTCGCCGCCGCCATGAGCGTCGAGGGCCTCATGGGCACCGACGCGGTGTTCGCCGCCGACCTGCACGAACTGCGACCGCAGCGCGGCCAGGCCGCCTCGGCCGCGAACCTCCGCGCCCTGCTCGCCGGGTCGCCGATCGTCGCGAGCCACAAGGGCCCCGAGTGCACGCGCGTGCAGGACGCCTACTCGCTGCGGTGCGCCCCGCAGGTGCACGGCGCCGCGCGCGACACGCTCGCGCACGCGGCATCCGTCGCCGACGCCGAGCTCGCGAGCGCGGTCGACAACCCCGTGCTCACGCCAGACGGCCGCGTCGAGTCGAACGGCAACTTCCACGGCGCCCCGGTCGCCTACGTGCTCGACTTCCTCGCGATCGCCGTGGCGGATGTCGCATCGATGAGCGAGCGGCGCACCGACCGCTTCCTCGACAAGGCGCGCAACCAAGGCCTGCCGCCGTTCCTCGCGCACGAGGTGGGCGTGGACTCGGGCCTCATGATCGCGCAGTACACGGCCGCCGGGATCGTGTCGGAGCTCAAGCGCCTCGCGATGCCCGCGTCGGTCGACTCCATCCCGTCCTCGGCCATGCAGGAGGACCACGTGTCGATGGGCTGGCACGCGGCGCGCAAGCTGCGCCGGGCGATCGACGGGCTCGCGCGCGTGCTCGCGATCGAGGTGATGACGGCCGCGCGCGGACTCGCGCTGCGCGCGCCGCTCGAGCCCGGAGCGGCGACCGGCGCCGTGGCCGGACTCGTCGCCTCGACGGGCGCCGTGCCCGGCGAGGACCGGTTCCTCTCGCCCGAGATCGAGACGCTCGCGGCGGCGGTCGCATCGGGTGAGATCGTCCGTCGCGCGGCGGCCGTCGTCGAGCTCGCCTGACGGGCACCGCCCGCTGCGCCCCGAACGGGGGAGCACCGGTTCGAGGCCGCGTCTTGTGGGGGCCCGGACGATCGGACAGACTTGGGTGATGCCGGCGCCGCAGCCGGCCGCACTGGAAGCCCTATGTTCCCAACCCGAGACGTCGACGAGCGCAACCCGATCCGAGTGAGGCCCGCTCGGAGGTGCTCGATCGCGATCGCCGCCATCGGCGGCCTGATCATCGCGCTCTCGTCGGTCGCGCCCGCCTCGGCGGAGGAGACCGACCCCGTCGTCGCGACGGACGGCACGACCACCACCACGGATGGCACGACCACCGACGGCACGACCACGGACGGCACGACCACGGAGCCGACCGCCGAGCCGACGCCCACCGAGACGCCCGCGCCGTCGCCCGAGCCGACTCCGACCGAGGAGCCGACCCCGACCCCCGAGCCCACTCCGGAGCCGACACCCACGCCCGAGCCCACGCCCGAGCCCACCCCGACCCCGACACCCGAGCCGACCCCGACGCCCACGCCGACGCCCACGCCGACGGACGGCCCGACGCCGACACCGACCCAGAGCCCGACGCAGTCCCCCGTCGCGAGCCCGACGCCCGGCGTGCAGGCCCCGTTCGTCCTCGTCGGAGACGGGCCCGTCGCGCGGATGATCACGACCTCGTCGGCCGCCTCGGGCAGCGCCGAGGCGACGGCGGTGAACACCCTGCGCGTGAAGCTCCAGCAGGCGATGACCGAGCTGCGCAGCGCCGAGTCCGCGCTCGAGTCGGCCAAGAGCACCCGCGTCGTGGCGCGCGCCGTGGCCGAACGACTCGACGAGCGCGCCGCCGAGGCGCGGCACCTCGCCGAGACCGCGGCCGGCGTCTACCTCGACGCGGTCGAGGGCGATGGGGCCGCGCTCTCGTCGATGAGCGCGGCGTTCGGGGCGGGCGACGACCTGCTCGCCGGCCTCGGCGGGCTCGAACGGGTGCAGAAGCTGTCCGGCGACTCGAGCCGGCTGCGTGAGATCGCCGAGCAGCGCGACGTCGAGGCCGATGCGGCCGAGGCCCGCGCCGAGGCGGCCTGGGCCGCGGTCGATGCGATCCCGGTCGCCGAGCTCGAGAACGCCGTCACCGCCGCCAAGGGCGTCGTCTCGGCGGCGCGCGCCGAGCTGAACGGCGCGCAGACGCGGCTCGCGTCGGCCGGCAGCGTCGTCGCGTTCGACAACCTGCCCTCCGACTCCGGCCAGCTCAGCGCGCAGGGCTGGGCGTCTCCGGTCGCGGGCAGCATCACCGACGGCTACGGTCCGCGCCCGAACAAGCCGCTCGCGGGCGTCAACGAGTTCCACCGCGGCACCGACCTCGCGACGCAGTGCGGCACCGCGGTGTTCGCGGCGACCGACGGCGTCGTCGTCGACGCCGGACCGAACGGCACGTACGGCAACTGGATCCTCATCGACCACGGCGCGGGCGTCGCGACCGGGTACGCCCACCTGCGCGACGGCGGCATCCTCGTCTCCGTGGGCCAAGCCGTGAAGGCGGGCGACCTGATCGGCGCGGTCGGCAGCACGGGCGCCTCGACCGGATGCCACCTCCACTTCGAGGTGCGGATCGACGGCACGGCCATCGACGCGGTGCCGTTCATGGCCGCGCGCGGCGTGCGGCTCGGCTGACCCGAGCGGCGCGTCCGGGATCCCGGACGCGCGCCCCGCGACATCCGTTGAACGATGCCCCTCGACGGTGTGTGATCGGAACATGACCACCGCTGCACCCACCTCGACCGGCACCGCCGCCGGTCCCCGCACCGTCCGCGCCGCACGCGGCACCGAGCTCTCGGCGAAGAGCTGGCAGACCGAGGCGCCGCTGCGCATGCTCATGAACAACCTCGACCCCGAGGTCGCCGAGCGCCCCGAGGACCTCATCGTCTACGGCGGCACCGGCAAGGCCGCCCGCACGTGGGACGCGTACGACGCGATCGTCCACACGCTCGAGGGCCTCGAGTCCGACGAGACCCTGCTCGTGCAGTCGGGCAAGCCCGTGGGCGTGTTCCGCACGCACGAGTGGGCCCCGCGCGTACTCATCGCGAACTCGAACCTCGTCGGCGACTGGGCGACCTGGCCCGAGTTCCGTCGGCTCGAGCAGCTCGGGCTCACCATGTACGGGCAGATGACGGCCGGATCGTGGATCTACATCGGCACGCAGGGGATCCTGCAGGGCACGTACGAGACGTTCGGCGCCGTCGCCCGCTCGCTCGCCGCCAAGCGCGGCGCGAGCGAGGCCGAAGCCGCGACGGCGTCCCTGGCCGGCACCCTCACGCTCACCGCCGGATGCGGCGGCATGGGCGGCGCGCAGCCGCTCGCGGTCACCATGAACGGCGGCGCCGTGCTCATCGTCGACGTCGACCCCGCGCGCCTCGAGCGACGCGTCGAGCACGGGTACCTCGACGAGGTCGCGCCGTCGCTCGACGAGGCCGTCGAACGGGTGCTCGCGGCGAAGGCCGAGCGCCGGGCACTCAGCGTCGGCGTGGCCGGCAACGCGGCGACGGTCTTCACCGAGCTGCTCGAGCGACGCGTGCCGGTCGACATCGTCACCGACCAGACCAGCGCGCACGACCCCCTGTCGTACCTGCCCGAGGGCGTCTCGGTCGAGGAGTGGCACGCGCTCGCGGCATCCGACCCGCACGAGTTCACGACGCTCTCGCGTCGCTCGATGGCCAAGCACGTGGAGGCCATGGTCGGGTTCCAGGCCGAGGGCGCCGAGGTCTTCGACTACGGCAACTCGATCCGTCGCGAGGCCGAGCTCGGCGGGTACGACCACGCGTTCGACTTCCCCGGCTTCGTGCCCGCCTACATCCGGCCCCTGTTCGCCGAGGGCAAGGGCCCGTTCCGCTGGGCGGCGCTCTCGGGCGACCCGGCCGACATCGCGGCGACCGACCGCGCCATCCTCGAGCTGTTCCCCGACGACGTGCACCTGCGCCGCTGGATCGAGCAGGCCGGCGAGAAGGTGCACTTCGAGGGCCTGCCCGCGCGCATCTGCTGGCTGGGCTACAAGGAACGGCACCTGGCCGGCCTGAAGTTCAACGAGATGGTCGCCTCGGGCGAGCTCTCGGCGCCCCTCGTGATCGGCCGCGACCACCTCGACTCGGGCTCGGTCGCGTCGCCGTACCGCGAGACCGAGTCGATGGCCGACGGCTCCGACGCGATCGCCGACTGGCCGCTGCTCAACGCGCTGCTGAACACCGCCTCGGGGGCGACCTGGGTGTCGATCCACCACGGCGGAGGCGTCGGCATCGGCCGCTCCATCCACGCCGGCCAGGTCGTGGTCGCCGACGGCACCGACCTCGCGGCCGAGAAGATCGCGCGCGTGCTCGTGAACGACCCCGGCACGGGCGTCATGCGCCACGTCGACGCCGGGTACGACCGCGCGGTCGAGGTCGCGCGCGAGCGCGGGCTGCGCGTGCCCATGCTCGAGGGCTGACGGATGGCGCGACCCGCCGTCTCCTCGCGGCTGCTCGTGACGGGCATCGGCGAACTCGTCACGAACGACCCGGCGCCCGGGCGAGAGGGCGGCCCGCTCGGCATCCTGCGCGACGCCGCGCTGCTCGCCGAGGACGGCGTGATCACGTGGATCGGGCCGTCCGCGGAGGCACCGGAGCTCGTGGCCGCGCCGGCGAGCGCGTCCGATCATCGAGTGGGCGATCCTGGCGGCCCGAGCCGCCAGGAGGCCGCCGAGATCGCCCACTCGATGGATGACACCGCGCACCCGCACCCGCACCGGATCGAGGTCGTCGACGCACGCGGTCGCGCGGTGATCCCCGGATTCGTCGACTCGCACACGCACCTCGTGTTCGGCGGCGATCGCGCGGACGAGTTCGCGGCGCGGATGGCCGGCCGCGCGTACGAGGCGGGCGGCATCCGCTCGACCGTCGCGGCGACGCGAGCGGCGAGCGACGACGAGCTGCGCGCGCGCCTCGCGGGCTTCGTGCGCGAGCTGCACCGGCATGGCACGACGACCTTCGAGGTGAAGACCGGGTACGGGCTGACCGTCGCCGACGAGGCGCGGCTCGCCCGGCTGGCCCGCGAGGTGACCGACGAGGTCACGTTCCTGGGCGCGCACGTCGTGCCGGCCGAGTTCCGTGAACCCGACGGCCCGGGCGCCGACGCGTACGTCGACCTCGTGGTCGGCGAGATGCTCGTGGCGTGCGCGCCGCACGCCCGCTGGGTCGACGCGTTCTGCGAGCGCGGCGCGTTCGACGCCGCGCAGTCGCGGCGCGTGCTCGAGGCCGGCCGCGCGGCGGGCCTCGGTGTGCGCGTGCACGGCAACCAGCTCGGCGAGGGCCCGGGCGTTCGCCTGGCCGTCGAGCTCGACGCGGCCTCCGTCGACCACTGCACCTACCTCTCCGACGCGGATGTCGCCGCGCTCGCGGGCTCGGGCACGGTCGCGACGCTGCTGCCCGGCGTGGAGTTCTCGACGCGGCAGCCCTACCCCGACGCGCGCCGGCTGATCGACGCGGGCGTCACCGTGGCGCTCGCGAGCGACTGCAACCCCGGGTCGAGCTTCACGAGCTCGATGCCGTTCTGCATCGCGGTCGCGGTGCGCGACATGGGCATGACGCCGGCCGAGGCCGTGTGGGCGGCGACGGCGGGCGGTGCCGCGGCGCTGCGGCGAACGGATGTCGGCGCGCTGCGGCCGGGCGCGTTCGCCGACCTCACGATGCTCGACGCGACCTCGCACGTGCACCTCGCGTACCGCCCGGGCGTGCCGCTGATCGCGGAGACCTGGAAGGACGGCGTGCCCGTCGGCTGACGCCCCGCCACCCATCCACCCCCGCCACCCCGCCACCCTCACCGTCAGCCGGTGCCAGGTGTCCACGAATGGCGGCCTCGCGCACCGTGAACCCGCATCGAGTGGACACTCGAGGCAGCCAGGGGCCCGCCCGCGGTCAGTCGTCGTCGCTGCGCCGCAGGCGGCGACGCGCCGAGAGCAGCGTGAACTCGGGGTGCGCGGCGACCAGGCGCTCGGCGCGGTCGAGCACCTCGGTGACGCGCTCGGCGCCCGCCGCGACCACTCCCGCGCCGATCGCGGCGCGCCGGTGCAACTCCTGGTCGCCCACCTCGGCGACGGATGCCTCGGTCGCCCGCCGCAACTCAGCCAGGAGGGGCCGCAGCACCGCGCGCTTCTGCTTCAGCGAGTGCACGTCGCCGAGCAGCACGTCGAACTCGATCCAGCCGATCCACACGCTGCCAGCGTGGCACGGACGCGGGGCTGAGGCATCTCGCCGAGGCCCGTATCCTGCAGGTGCAGGCGACCGACCTCGAGGGAGGGGCGAGCATGGCCGCGCACCGCATCTTCGCGACGAGCTTCGCGAGCATCCATCCGCTCTACGTGCAGAAGGCCGAACGCAAGGGCCGCACGAGCGCCGAGGTCGACGAGGTGATCCGGTGGCTCACGGGCTACGACGACGCCGGCCTGCAGGAGGCCATTGCGGACGGCCGCGACCTCGAGGCTTTCTTCGCAAGCGCGCCCGCCTTCAATCCGGACGCCGCCCTGATCACCGGCGTGGTCTGCGGCGTGCGCGTCGAGCAGATCGAGGATCCGCTGATGCAGCGCATCCGCTACATGGACAAGCTCGTCGACGAACTCGCACGCGGGAAGAAGATGGGCTCGATCCTCCGGAGCGCGTGACCGCTCAGGAGCCGGGTGGGTCGGGTTCGTGCGCGCCGAGGCGGGCCGACTCGGCGGCGGGCCCGCGGTCGCCTGCCTCGTCGAACGCGCGCCGCAGGTACTTCGGCGCCTGCACGCGCCACGCCTCCGTCACGAGTTCGACGAGATGGTCCCGGTCGATGCCCGCCATCCGGAACGCGACCTTGGGCTCGCCCCACGACGTGGTCTCGCGCAGGAACACCTCGGGCGCCATCTCGACGAGCGCGAGCGCGTCGAGCCGCTCGGCGACCTTGACGCCGACGACCGGCTCGCCGGCGATGATCTCGCGCATGTCGGCGGGGATGCTCGGCCAAGGATGGCATTCCCACGCGTAGAGCCGGCCGCGGACGAACCACGCGAGCCCGCCCGTCATCGCCCGCTCCTCGCTGCCGGGCAGCAGGGCGGTGATGCGGCGCAGGTCATCGAGGGTGGCGGCCACGACCGGAGCCTACGCCGCGCCGCCGACAGCGGTCGTGGCGCTCCGCCGAGCTCGACGCGGCCTCCGTCGACCGCTGAACGTACCGCTCCGACGCGGACGTCGCCGCGCTCGCGGGCTCGCGCACGGTCGCGACGCTGCTGCCCGGCGTGGAGTTCTCGACGCGGCAGCCCTACCCCGACGCGCGCCGGCCGGGCGTGCCGCTCATCGCGGAGACCTGGAATGACGGCGTGCCCGTCGGCTGACTGCGCGTGGCGTCGGCCGATCGGCCCCGGAGGGAGGACGATGGGTCCGGGGCCCGGACCGGGGGTGGCTCGATGGAGATGGCGGTGCAGCCGATGATCTCGGTGGAGCAGGTGCGCATCTGGGCAGGGGTCCAGGGGTTCGTGAGCATGGCCGCCCTCGTGGCGCTCGCGCTGTTCTACGCACTCGCGGCGCCGTTCGGCGGCGGCACGTCGCGGTGGTCGTGGCTCGGCCCGGTGAACGACTGGCTGTCGGTGATCGGCGCGGCCCCGTGGATCGTGGCGATGATCCTGTTCGCGATGCGGATCGGCGCCGCCAGATGGCTGTGGGTGTTCACCGCGGCCGCGTGCGTCGGCGCCGCGGCGATCGCGATCGTGACCCTCCTCATGTTGTCCGGCCGGGCGAGCCTGCAGACGCAGGCCGTCGTGGCGCTCGCAGCCACGCTCGTCGCCTTCGCCTGGACGGCGGTCGCCGCGGAGCGGGCCCGGTCGGCGGGGGTGATCCCCGCGTGGGTGTCGTTCCTCGCGATCGCGCTCGTCGTGGCGCTGGTCGTGGCGGGGGTCGCCGCCGGCATCGGCGCCCTCGCGCCCGCCGGCTCGGCCGGCCGGACGACGCTCTACGTCGTGGGCGGGGCGGTCGGGGGCCTGGCGTGGTTCGCCTTCCCGGTGTGGTGGCTGGCCGTCGCCTCGACGGCGGCCTGATGCGGCCCGAGCGTTCGTCGCCCGACGCGCTCAGTCATCGTCGCCGCGCCGGAGGGCGGCGGCGCGTGGCGAGCAGCGTGAACTCGGGGTGGGCCGCGGCGAGCCGCTCGGCGCGGTCCAGCACGTCGGTGACCCAATCGGCCTCGGAAGCCACGATCCCGACGCCGATCGCGCCGCGCCGGTGCAGGTCCTGCCCGCCGACCTCGGCAACGGAGGCCTCGGTCGCCCGCCGCAACTCCGCGAGCGCGGGCCGCAGCACCGCGCGCTTCTCCTTCAGGGAGTGGACATCGCTCAGCAGGAGGTCGAACTCGATCCACCCGATCCACATCACGACTCGCTACCGCCGCACCTCGATCGCGCTGACGCCCGCGAGGTCGATCCAGGCGCGCTCGCCCGTGTCGACGAGCACCGCGAGCACGTGGTCGCAGGTCGCGCAGCGCACGACGGTGCCGGCGCCGCTCATGTAGACCATCGCGCGGGCGAACTCGGCGACGGTGCCGCACGCGTTGCACCGCCCGGTCGTGGTCGTGATGTCGAACGAGAAGAAGTCGGCGAGCGGGCCGGCGAGCGCGTTGCCGTCGAGGTGGCCGGTCATCACGTGCCTCCGTATCGTTCGGTGCGGATGTCGCCGGGCGCGTGGCCCAGGCCGACGAGCCAGTCCGCGACGCGCTCGACGAAACCGGTCGAGCCGCACACGTACACGCGGGGCCGTTCGGCGGCGGGGATGACGGCCGCCTCGAGCGCCTCGCGCGTGATACGGCCGGGCGGGGCCGGCCAGTCGTCGGGCGCCTGCCGCGTGTAGACGAGGTCCACCTGCAGCGGTGCGGATGCCGCGGCGAGCGCGCGCCACTCGTCGGCGAAGTACACGTCGCGCGGCGTGCGCACCGAGTAGAGCAGCCGGAAGGGCGTCGGGTCGCTCGCGTCGGCGTGCGCGTGCGCCATGGCGTAGAGCGGCACGACCCCCGAACCGCCCGCGATGAGCTGGACCGGTCGGTCGTCGCCCGACTCGACCGCGGGCCGCCACACGAAGAACGCGCCGAGCGGCCCGTGCACCTCGAGCTGGTCGCCCGCGCGCAGGTCGTCGACGAGGAACGGCGAGACCTCGCCGTCGGGCAGCTTGTCGACCGCGAGCACGACCCGCGTCGAGTCGCCCGACGAGGCGATCGAGTACGAGCGCGTCGCGGTGTACGCGTCGGGGGCGGTCAGCCGCACGTCGAGGTGCTGGCCTGCGGCGTTGCCCGGCCAGCCGTCGACATCGAGCTCGATGCGGCTGGCGTTGGGCGTCTCGCGGTGCGTGGCCGCGACCGTGGCGACGTGCCATCCGGCCCGCGGCACGGCGCGTATCGCCGCGAGCGGCGACGCGCCCGGTGGCGCCGCGATCCCGTCGGCACTCACCAGTACCGCTCCTCCTTCCACGGATCGCCGCGCAGGTGGTACCCGTTCTGCTCCCAGAACCCGGGCTCGTCCTCCTCCATCATGGTGAGCCCGCGCACCCACTTCGCGCTCTTCCAGAAGTAGAGGTGCGGCACGAGCAGCCGCGCCGGACCGCCGTGCTCGGGGTCGAGCGGCTCGCCGTCGAACTCGAACGCGACCCACGCCTTGCCGTCGAGCAGGTCCTCGAGGGGCACGTTGGTGGTGTAGCCGCCGTAGCTGTGCGCCATCGTGTAGCCGTAGTCGGTGTCGACGCCCTCGAACAGCGTGTCGAGCGCGACCCCGCGCCATCCGGTGCCGAGCTTCGACCAGTGCGTGACGCAGTGGATGTCGGTCGTGACGTCCTCGATGGGCAGCGCCATGAACTCGTCCCAGGTCCACGTGTGGTCGACGCCCGACTCGGTGCGGATCGTGAAGGCCCAGTCGGCGGTGTCGATGTCGGGCGTGGGCCCGGCGGAGAGCACGGGGAAGTCGCCCACGAGCGTCTGCCCAGGTGGCAATCGGTCGTCCCGCTCGCGACCACGCCCGCTGAATCCCCTGGTGATGAACGACATGCCCGTCTCCTCCCGGTCGGGTCGAGCACCGTCGGGTTCGACGATAACGATGCGGGGGCGCGATGTCACTGGTTCCGGCGATACCGTGGGGTCATGCCGACCTTCCCGCCGGCGTCCGCGGGCGTCGCCGCCGTCTCGGTGGACGCGCACTTCGAGCGCGTCCTCGCGGGCGTCGCGCCGATCGGCCGCGTCGATGCGGTGCGACTCGCGGATGCCGCGGGGCGCACGCTCGCGACCGCCGTCGACGCCCGGGTCGACGTGCCCGCGTTCGACAACTCGGCCATGGACGGCTACGCCGTGCGGAGGGCGGATGTCGCGAGCGCGTCGCCCGACGCGCCGGTCGTGCTCGACGTGGTCGCCGACCTGCCGGCCGGCTCGGCGGAGGACCGCTTGATCGAGCCGGGTCGCGCCGCGCGCATCATGACCGGCGCGCCGATCCCGCCTGGTGCCGACGCCGTGGTGGCGGTCGAGCGCACGGACGGCGGGAGCGACCGTGTCGCGATCCTCGCCGCCGCGAGGCCGGCCCATCACGTGCGCCGTCGCGGCGAGGACGTGCGCGCCGGCGAGCGCGTGCTCGAGCCCGGCGTGCTCCTCGACGCGGCGCGGGTCGCCGCGGCCGCGGCGGCGGGACTGGCCGAGCTCGCGGTCGCGGCCCCGCCGCGGGTCGCGGTCGTCGCGACGGGCAGCGAGCTGGTCGAGCCGGGCGCCCCGCTCGGGCGCGGGCGCATCCACGACTCCAACTCGCTGCTGCTCGCGGCGCTCGTGGCCGACGCGGGCGGCGTCGTGTCCGAGGCGCTGCGCGTGCCCGACGACCCGGGGCTCCTGCTCGAGTGGATCGAGGCGCGCGAGCCGTGCGATCTCGTCGTCTTCGCGGGCGGCGTGAGCGTGGGCGCCCACGACGTGGTGCGGCACGTGCTCGGCGGGCTCGGCGGCGTCGGGTTCTCGCGCGTCGCGATGCAGCCGGGGGCGCCGCAGGCGTTCGGCGCGCTGCCGGGCGGCACGCCCGTGTTCGGGCTGCCCGGCAACCCGGTGAGCGTCGCCGTCTCATTCGAGGCGTTCGTGCGGCCCGCGCTGCGGCGCATGCTCGGGCACGCCGACGTGCGGCGGGCGACGTGGCGCGCGACGGTCGACGACGGATGGCGCTCGCCCCCCGGGCGCCGCCAGTACATGCCGGTCGCCCTCGCAGTCCGCGACGGCCGGCCCGTCGTGCGCCGCGCCACGCGAGGCGGGGCGGGCTCGCACCTCGTCGCGGGGCTCGCCTCGGCCGACGGCTTCGCGATCGTCCCGGAGGAGGTCGAGGACGTGGCTGCCGGCGACGCCGTCGAGGTGGCGATCACGCGATGAGGTCCCTCGACGCGGTCATCCTCGCGGGGGGTCACGCCGGCCGTCTCGGCGGCGCCAGCAAGCCCGACCTCGTCGTGGGCGGGCGTCCCCTGCTGGAGACCGCGATCGCGGCGGTCCGATCCGCGGGCGGCGAGCGGGTCGTCGTCGTCGGTCCGCCGGAGCTCGAGGCCTACGGCTGCCCCGTGGTCCGCGAGGACCCGCCGTTCGGCGGCCCGGTCGCCGCGCTCGCCGCCGGGCTCGCGGCGCTCGGGAGTGTCGGGGCGGGCGGTGACGGAGCGGTCGCTCCGGCTCGCGACGTGCTCGTGCTCGCATGCGACATGCCCGGAGCGGTGGGCGCCGCCGCCCGGCTCGTCGCCGCGCGCGCGGCGACGCCGGGCAGCGACGGGGTCTGCCTCGTCGACGTGACCGGACGCGCGCAGTGGCTCGCCGCGGTGTACTCGCGGGCGGCGCTCGCACGTGCGTTCGACGTGCTGACGGGACCGACCGGCGACCCGGCCGCGCTCGACGGCGCCGCGATGCGCCGGCTCGCGGCATCCCTCGACCTGACCACCGTCGCCGACGACGGGACGACGCACGACATCGACACGTGGAGCGACCTCGCCGAGGCGCGCCGCCGGACCGGAGGAGACACCATGGCCGATTCCCAGCACCCCGCGATCCTGGACGAGTGGGTCGCCGAGGCCGCCGCGATCGCGGGCATCGACCCGGCCGACGTGCCCATCGGCACGCTGCTCGATCTCGCGCGACGCGCGGCGCACGGGGTCGCGCGCCCGGCCGCCCCCGTCACGACCTTCGTCCTCGGCCTCGCGATCGGCTCGGGCCGCTCGGCCGACGACCTCACGACGCTCGCCGACCGCCTCGGCGCGCTCGCCGAGCAGCGCGGCGCCGCGGGCGAGGGCGCCGCGATGTGACGGCGCCGTGCTCCGCCACGCGAGATCGCACCGCCGACATCCGGGGTCGCACCCGAGTCGCCCGCGCGTAGGGTGGGGAGCATGACGACGCTCGCGCTCGGGATGCCGGCGGTGCGGCGGTCGCCGGCCGAGGCGCCGTCGATCGACGGCCGGCCCGACACGCCCGCACTCGTCGACCGCTTCGGCCGCGTCGCGCACGACCTGCGCATCTCGATCACGTCGGCCTGCTCGCTGCGGTGCACCTACTGCATGCCCGCCGAGGGCCTGCCCGTCATCCCGCGCGACGAACTGCTCTCGGCCCCCGAGATCGCCCGGCTGGTCGGCATCGCGGTGCGCGACCTCGGCGTCCGCGAGGTGCGGTTCACGGGCGGAGAACCGCTCACCCGACCCGACCTCGTCGAGATCGTGCGCCTCAGCGCCCTCGCCGCGCCCGGCACGCCCCTGTCGATGACGACGAACGGCATCGGGCTCGACCGGAAGGCCGAAGCGCTGCGCGACGCCGGCCTCACGCGCGTGAACGTCTCGCTCGACACGCTCGACCGCGAGCACTTCACGCGCCTGACCCGACGCGACCGGCTTCCGGCGGTGCTCGCGGGCATCGCCGGTGCGCATCGCGCCGGCCTGGGTCCGCTCAAGCTCAACGCGGTCCTCATGCGCGAGACGCTGCACGACGCGCCCGAGCTGCTCGCCTGGGCGATCGAGCACGCGTGCCGCCTGCGGTTCATCGAGCAGATGCCGCTCGACGCCGACGAGGCATGGGTCCGCGAGAACATGGTCGACGCGGCCGAGCTGCTCGCCGTGCTGCGCGAGCGATTCGTGCTCGAACCGGTCGGCCGCGAGGATCCGGCCGCGCCGGCCGAGGAGTGGCTCGTCGACGGCGGCCCCGACACCGTGGGCATCATCGCCTCGGTGACACGGCCCTTCTGCGGGGCGTGCGACCGCACTCGGCTCACCGCCGAGGGGTCGGTGCGCTCGTGCCTGTTCGGCGACGATGAGACCGACCTGCGCGCGCTGCTCCGCTCCGGGGCATCCGACGCCGAGCTCGCCGACCGGTGGCGCGCGGCCATGTGGGGCAAGAAGGCCGGGCACGGGATCGACGACCTCGACTTCGTGCGTCCGGTCAGGACGATGGGGGGCATCGGTGGCTGAGGGAACGACGACGAGCGTCGCGGGATCCGTCTCGACCGGCACGTCGGTGCTAGTTCGGTATTTCGCGGCGGCGGCCGAGGCCGCGGGCGTCGAGGAGGAGCGCATCGAGTTCGCGGGCCTCGCCGACCAGGCGCCGACCGTCGGCGCCCTGCGCGACCTCCTCGTCGAGCGCTACGGCCCGGCCATGGCGCGCGTGGTCGCGAACGGGTCGTTCCTCGTCGACGGCGTCGTGCGCCGCGACCCGGCGACCCCGCTCGGGGCGCAGGTCGACGTGCTTCCGCCCTTCGCGGGCGGCTGAGCCGCGGCCGGCTGAGCCGCGGCAGAGGGTCGCCCGCCCGTCAGAGGTTGACCCACTCCGTGGTGCCGCCCTCGAGGTGCTGCCGCTTCCAGATCGGCGTGCGCTCCTTGATCCGGTCGACGAGCAGCGCGCACGCGGCGAAGGCCTCCGCACGGTGGGGCGCGGCGACGCACGCGACGAGCGCCACGTCGCCGATCGCGAGCGCGCCGACCCGGTGGGCCGCGGCGACGCGCAACCCGGTCTCGCGAGCCACCTCGGCACAGGTCTCGCGCAGGAACCGCTCCGCCTCGGGGTGCGCCTCGTAGTCGAGCGCGGTGACCGGCTCGCCGTGGTCGTGGTCGCGGATGACGCCCTCGAAGGTCACGAGCGCGCCGTCCCGTCGCGACCGGACGAACGCCTCGAGCGCGGCCCGGTCAAGCACCTCGGTCGTGACCAGCGCGAGCACGTCGGCGTCAGGCATGCGGGGCTCCCCCGTGCTCGAGCCGGTCGGCCTCGCCCTGGTGCGCGTGCCCGCGCGGGGCGTGGTCGCCACCGGCGACCTGGTCGAGCAGGTGCGGCAGCAGCTGTTCCAGCACGTCGAGCCCGTCGGCGACGCCGCCGCGCGAGCCCGGCAGGTTCACCACGAGCGTGCGGCCGGCGAGCCCCGCGAGTCCACGGCTGAGCGAGGCGGTGGGCGTGGCGGCGCGACCCGCCGCACGGATCGCCTCCGCGACGCCGGGCAGCTCCTGGTCGAGCACCGCGCGGGTCGCCTCGGGCGTGCGGTCGTGCGGGTTCACGCCCGTGCCGCCCGTGGTCACGATGACGGCGGGGCGCTCGTCGACCGCGGCGCGCAGCGCTTCGGCGATCGCGGCGTCGGCCACCACGCGCGGCGCGTCGGCGTCGAGGCCGTGCTCCGCGAGCCACTGCGCGATGACCGGCCCCGTCGTGTCCGCCGCGGTGCCGGCGGCCGCGCGGGTGGATGCGACGAGCACGACCGCGCGGCGGCCGGCCGAGGCATCCGGAGCCTCGCCCACGACCGCGGCGCCCGCCTCGAGCGGCTCGCCCGGGCCGTCGGCACGCCAGACGCCGCGCTTGCCGCCGCGCTTCTCGACGAGGTGGATGCCGCCGAGCCGCGCCGCGGGGTCGACCGCCTTGACCATGTCGTGGAGGGTGAGGCCGGCGATCGCGACCGCGGTGAGGGCCTCCATCTCGACCCCGGTCCTCGCCGTCGTCGACGCCGTCGCCCGGATCGTCACGGCCGAGGGCTCGAAGCCGAAGTCGATCGAGACCGCGTCGAGCGGCACGATGTGCGCGAGCGGGATCAGTTCGCTCGTGCGCTTCGCGCCCGCGATGCCCGCGATGCGCGCGGTCGGGAGCACGTCGGCCTTCTTCAGGCCGTCGCTGCGGACGAGTTCGACGACCTCGGGCGTCGTGTCGAGGCGCCCCTCGGCGATCGCGACCCGGTGCGTGACCGGCTTGCCGCCGACGTCGACCATGCGCGCGCGGCCGTCGTCGTCGAGGTGGGTGAGCGGGCTCATAGGTCCACGGTATCGACGAGGGCGCCGGCGTCCAGCCGCGTGACCTCCTCGGGGACGACGATGAGCAGGTCGGAGGCCGCGAGGGCGGCGACGAGGTGCGAGCCCGGACCGCCCACCGGCTCGGCTCGGCCGTCGGGCGTGCGCCGGCCGCGCAGGTACTGGCGTCGGCCGGCGACGGACGCGACCGGCTCGGCGAGCGCCAGCCGGTCGGTGCCGGCCGGCGGCAGTCCCGCGATCGCGCGCAGCGACGGCGCCACGAAGAGGGCGAACGAGAGCTGCGCGCTCACGGGGTTGCCGGGGAACCCGATGAGCGGCACCCCGCGGTAGACGCCGGTGGCCTGCGGGCCGCCGGGTTGCATGGCGACCGACCCGACCCACGCCCCGAGCGGCTCGATGAGCTCGCGCACGACCTCGTACGCGCCCTGCGAGATCCCGCCGCTCGTCAGGACGAGCTCGGCCCCGGCGTCGACCGCCGCGTCGAGTTCGGCGTGCAGCGTCGCGACGTCGTCGCGCACGCGGGCCGTGTGGACGACGACCGCGCCGGCCGCACGCACGGCGGCGACGAGCGCGGTGCCGTTCGCGTCGGGGATCTCACCCGGGCCGATCGGCTCGCCCGGCGCGACGAGCTCGCTGCCCGTGCTGATGACCGCGACGCGCACACGCTCGCGCACGAGCAGCGCGGTGAGGCCGGATGCCGCCGCCGCGGCCAGGTGGCGCGGCGCGAGCCGGAGTCCGGGCGGCAGCACGTCGGAGCCGGCCGCGAGGTCGGAGCCGGGCTCCCGCACGTACTCGCCGACCGCGCGCCCGCGGAGGATGCGCACGCTGCCGGCGTCGCCGGGCTCGGTGTCCTCGACGGGTACGACGGCATCGGCCCCCGCGGGCACGGGCGCGCCCGTCATGATGCGCACCGCCGTGCCGGGGGCGAGATCGGCCGGCGCACCGGGCGCGGCCGCGATCTCGCCGGCGACGGGCAGCTCGACGGGGGCCTCGGCGACGTCGGCGCCCCGGACCGCGAACCCGTCCATCTGGGCGTTGCGGAACGGGGGCAGCGCGATCGGCGACTCGACGGGCGACGCGGTGATCCGGCCGAGCGCATCGTCGAGCCGCACGCGCTCGGTCGGGCGGGCGCCGAGCGGCGCGAGCAGCGACCGCACGAACCGCGCGTGCTCGTCCACGGGGATCCGCTCGGCCATCAGTAGCGCTCCACGCTCGGGTCGACGGCGCGCGACCACGCGTCGATGCCGCCCGCGAGATTGCGCACGTCGGCGAAGCCGGCGGCGACGAGTCGCTCGGCCGCGAGGCGCGACCGCACGCCCAGGTGGCAGTACACGACGAGGGAGGCCTCCGCGTCGAGTTCGTGCGCGCGCGCCCCGAGCTCGTGCAGCGGGATCAGGGTCGCTCCGGGGATGGCGGCGACCTCCGCCTCCCACGGCTCGCGCACGTCGAGGAGACGGGGCGGAGTGGCGGAGGCGAGTTCGGCGGCGAGCGCCACCGCGTCGAGCTCGGCGATGTCCGGCCCGGCGGGCGGGTGCGCCGTCGGCGCCGCAACCGGCACCGCCGCCTCCTCCGGCTGCTCGGCGCGGGCGTACGCGATCTCGCGGGTCCGCCCGGTGAGGGCGTCGTACACCGCGACGCGACCGAGGAGCGGTTCGCCGATGCCCGTGAGGAGCTTGAGCGCCTCGCCCGCCATGAGCCCGCCCGTCACGGTGCACACGCTCGGCAGGATGCCGTCGACCTCGCAGCTGAGTCCCGCGTCGGCCGGCGGCTCGGGGAACAGGTCGCGATAGGAGACCCCGCGGGCCTCCCAAGCGACGCCCACCTGTCCGGAGAAGCGTGCGGCCGACCCCCAGACGAGCGGGATGCCGCCGCGGGCCGCGGCGGCATCGGCGACGTAGCGCGTGAGCACGTCGTCGGTGCCGTCGATGACGAGGTCGGCGTCGGCGAGCAGTTCGTCGGCGTCGTGCTCGTCGAACCGGACCGGGAGCCCGCGGATGTCGGCGTCCGGGGCCAGCCGCGCCGCGGCATCCCTCGCAGAATCGACCTTCCGACGCCCCACGTCGGCATCGGCATGCAGGGTCTGGCGGTGCAGGTTCGTGATCTCGACGCGGTCGTCGTCGATGATCGTGAGCCGTCCGATGCCGGCGGCGGCGAGCGGCGGGATCACCGCGCTGCCGAGCCCGCCCGCGCCGAGCACGACGACGTGCGCCTCGGCGAGCCGGCGCTGGCCCGCCGTTCCGAAGCCGGGCAGCACGCGCTGCCGCGCGTAGCGGAGGGCACCGGGATCGAGAGCCGCCATCCCTCGATTCTCGCAGCACCTGCGGCGCATAGCGTGCGGATCCGCTCGGCGCAACGCCTGACGGATTCTCAGGATCGCGGCATAGCGTGAATGCAAAGGTATTGGCCCGCCGGGTCGCGAAGGGTCGAGCATGAGCCGGACGAGCGAAGGGTCGCCGATGGTCGAGGACCACGGCGATCACTCGATGCTGCGCCTGCTCCGCTCAGCGCTCCCGCAGCGGCCCCGGTTCCTGCGCGGCCCACGGATCCCCGACGGCGTCCGCTCCCCCGTCATCCGGACCGAGCGCCTCCTGCTGCGGCCGCACCGCCTCGCCGACGCCGACGCGTGGTACGCGCTCCAGTCCGATCCGCGCGTGATCGAGCACCTGTCGTGGCCGCTCCGCACCCGGGCCGAGTCGTTCGTGCACCTCGCGCACCGCACGCGGCACACGCGGCTCGAGCAGCGCAACGACTTCCTCGCGCTCGCGGTCGTGCTCGACGGGCAGCTCATCGGCGATGCGTCGCTGCACCTCCGCAGCCTCGACCGGGCGGAACGGCGCCTCGAGATCGGCTGGGTGATCGGGCCGCAATGGCAGGGGCGCGGCTACGCGCGCGAGGCGGCGGAGGCGATGCTGCGCTTGGCGTTCGAGGACGTGTCGGCCGCGGTCGTCGAGGCGCACATGACGTCGGCGAACGAGGCGTCGACCGCGCTCGCGGAGCGCCTCGGATTCGAGCTGCGCTCCGACGACGGCGTCGAGCGGGTGATGGTGATGACCGCCGACGACTGGCGGTCCCGGCATCCGCTCGACTGAGCTCAGGAGCCTCACGCCCGACACCCTCGCATGTCCGCATCCGCGGGTATGATCGCGGAATGCAGACGCATCCGCGGAACCGATCATGACGCAGTTCCGCATCAGCGAGGCTGCCGCCCTCCTCGGGGTGAGCGACGACACCGTCCGCCGCTGGGGCGACCAGGGTCGGCTGGCGCTCGGTCGCGCCGCGAACGGCATGCTCGTCGTCGAGGGCGTCGAGCTCGCGCGGCTGCTCGCCGAGCAGCCCGAGGGAGGCGCGCTGGCCGACGCGTTCCCGCTCGCGCGCGCGTCGGTGCGCAACCGGTTCGTGGGCCTCGTCACCGCCGTGCGGCGCGACGGGGTCATGGCCCAGGTCGAGCTGCGGGCCGGCCCCTTCCGCATCGTGTCGCTCATGAGCCGCGAGGCCGCCGATGAGCTCGGACTCGAGCCCGGCATGCTCGCCACCGCGAGCGCGAAGGCGACCGTCGTCTCGATCGAGCTGCCGGCGGGCGGGGAGGCGTGACCGGGATGCCGCGTCGCGCCGCGGCACTCCTGGCCGCGACCCTCGGGGTCGCCCTGGCCGGCTGCGCGCCGGTCGCCGACGGCGCCGGCTCCCCCGCGACCGGCGACTCGTCCGGGTCCGACCAGGTCAGCCTGACGGTGTTCGCCGCGGCGTCGCTCACCGAGGCGTTCGACGAGCTCGCCGCGCGGTTCGAGGAGCGCACGCCGGCGGTCGACGTGCGGCTGAGCTTCGGCGGGAGCTCGGCGCTCGCGCAGCAGCTCGTCGAGGGCGCACCCGCCGACGTGTTCGCCGCGGCGGCGGAGGCGCCCATGCAGACCCTCGTCGACGCGGGGCTCGTCGAGGAGCCGGTCGTGTTCGCGACGAACACGCTCGAGCTGGTCGTCCCGGCGGGCGATCCCGCGGGGGTCGAGGGCCTCGCCGATCTCGCTCGCGACGAGCTGCGCATCGCGCTGTGCGACCCGTCGGTGCCCTGCGGCGCCGCGTCCGACGAGCTGCTCCGCGCCGAGGGCGTCGAGGCGGCGCCCGACACGCTCGAGTCCGACGTGAAGGCCGTGCTCACCAAGGTCTCGCTCGGCGAGGTCGACGCCGCGCTCGTGTACCGCACCGACGTGCTGGCGGCGGGCGACGCCGTCGAGGGCATCGAGGTGCCGGCCGCGGCATCCGTCGTCAACCGCTATCCGATCGCCGCGGTGACCGGCTCGGCCGCCGCGGACGCGGCTGCCGCCTTCGTCGCGTTCGTGACGGGCGACGAGGGCCGGCAGGTGCTCGACGGGGCCGGGTTCGGCGCCCCGTGACGACGCGACCCGGCGCGGCAACCGGCCGCCTCGCGTGGCCCGTCGCGGCGCTCGCACTCGTCGGCCTCGCCGTGCTCGTGCTCCCGCTGGTCACCCTCGTGGCCCGTGCGCCCTGGGCCGACCTGCCCGAGCTCGTCGCACGCGAGTCGGTGCGCGAGGCGCTCGTGCTCTCGCTCGTGACGGCGGTGATCGCGACCGGTCTCTGCCTCGTGCTCGGCGTGCCGCTGGCGGCCCTGCTCGCCCGCGCGGCCGACTGGCCGACGCTCCCGCGGCGGCTGCTGCGGGCCGCCGTGACCGTGCCCCTGGTGCTGCCGCCCGTGGTCGGCGGCATCGCGCTGCTCATGCTGCTCGGCCGGCGCGGGCCCGTGGGGAGCCTGCTCGAGGCGTGGTTCGGGGTCGGCGTGCCGTTCACGACCGGTGCGGTGGTGCTCGCCCAGGTGTTCGTCGCGCTGCCGTTCCTCGTGTTCGCGGTCGAGGGCGCGCTGCGCACCGCCGACCGCCGCACCGAGCTCGCGGCGGCCACGCTCGGCGCGTCGCGTTGGCAGGTGTTCCGACACGTGACGCTGCCCGTGGTCGCGCCCGGCGTCGCGGCGGGCGCCGTGCTGTGCTTCACGCGCGCGCTCGGCGAGTTCGGCGCGACCATCACGTTCGCCGGCTCGCTGCCCGGCGTGACCCGCACGCTGCCGATCGCGAGCTACCTCGCGATGCAGACCGACCCCGACGAGGCGGTCGCGCTCGCGCTCCTGCTGCTCGGGGTCTCGGTCGCGGTGCTGCTCGCGCTCCGCGACCGCTGGCTGCCGGGGGTGCGCGGATGACGCCCGCCGCCGCCGCGCCGGAGACTCACCCGATCCTCCACGCCGACGTCGCCGTCGCGCGCGGCGCGCAGCGCATCGCGGCCGCGTTCGAGGTCGCGCCGGGGCATCCGCTCGCGATCATCGGCCCGAACGGCGCGGGCAAGTCGACGCTGCTCGCGGCGATCGCCGGGCTCGTGCCGCTCGAGGCCGGGAGCGTGCGCATCGGAACCCGCGCGATCGACGGGCTCGCGCCCGAGCAGCGCGGCGTGGGCGTGGTCTTCCAGGACTACCTGCTGTTCCCGCATCTCAGCGTCCGCGACAACGTCGCGTTCGCGGCGCGCATGCGCGGACGGTCCCGCGCGGCCGCACGCGCCGCCGCCGCCCCATGGCTCGAGCGGTACGGGCTCGCCCCGCTCGCCGACCGGCTGCCGCGGGAGCTCTCGGGCGGGCAGGCGCAGCGCGTCGCGCTCGCCCGTGCGCTCGCGGCCGAACCCGACGTGCTGCTCCTCGACGAGCCCATGTCGGCCCTCGACGTCGAGCTCCGCGACGACATGCGCGCGGAGCTCGCATCGCACGTGCGCGAGTTCGGCGGCGCGACCGTCCTCGTCACGCACAGTGCGGCGGATGCCGCAGCCCTCGCCGACGCGATCCTCGTGCTCGAGGCCGGCGCCGTCACGCAGCGCGGCACGCTCGCCGACCTCGCGGCCGATCCGGCGACGCCGTACGTGCGGCGGATGCTCGCGTCATCCGGCGACTGAGGGCGAGCCGCGGTCAGCGCGGCGTGTCGAGGTGCACCTCGAGGGGTTCGGCGTCGCCGACCTCGGACCAGGACCACACGGCGAATCGGAACTCGGCGACCCCGCACGTGGGCAGGTGCTCGATCTCGCCGGAGAGCCGGTGCGCGAGATCGGACATCCCCGGGTCGTGCGCGACCACGACCGCGGTCGTGACCTCGTCGTCGAGCTCGGCGACGACATCGAGGATCGTCTCGGGCGACGATGCGTAGAGCCGCTCGTCGAGCACCAGCGCGCCCGGCGGCACGTCGAGCTGCTCGGCGATCGCCTCGGCGGTCGTCCGCGCCCGCGCCGCGGTGCTGGAGAGGATCGCGCCGGGGGAGATCCCGCGCTCGCGGATCCGACGCCCCATCTCGGGCGCGTCGCGACGGCCCCGGTCGTTCAGCGGCCGATCGTGGTCGGCGAGCGTGGGATCGCCCCACGCCGACTTCGCGTGGCGGACGAGCACCAGCGTCTTCATGCGCCGAGTCTGCCACCCTCCGGCTCGGGCGGCACCCCCGCGGCGGCGCGGCGCACGGCGAGTCCGGCGGCGAACTCGAGCACGCACAGCGCGGCGAGCCGCACGGTCCGCCCGTCGGGCGCATCCGCCGTCGCGTCGATCTCGACGAGGTCGGCGCTGCGCACGCGGGGGTCGGTCGCGGCGGCGCGCACGAGCGCGCGCAGCTCCCATGCCGAGAGGCCGCCCGGCACGGAGGCGGGGCACGCGGGCACGACGGACCGATCGCATGCGTCGACGTCGACGTCGAGGTGCACCGGCCCGCCCGCCGCGCCCGCGACGGCGAGCGCCTCGGCCATCAGGTTCGCCGGATGGGCGTAGTACCGCAGCTCGTCGCGGTGGACCACCGTGATGCCGAGGTCGTGCGCGCGGCGCGCGTAGGCGGCCGAGTTGGCGAAGTCGGCGATGCCGATCTGCACGATGCGCCGGGGATCGAGCCCGGCCTCGATGAGGCGCCGCACGGGCGAGCCGTTCGAGACGCCGTCGCGCAGGTCGTAGTGCGCATCGATCGTGACGAGGCCGGCCGTGCCGAGGTCGTCGCCCCACGCGCCGAGCGCGGTCGCGACCGTCACGGAGTTGTCGCCGCCGAGCGCGACGAGGGCCTCGGACCGGGTGAGCGCGTGGGCGACGCGGGCGCGCGTTCGCGCCTCGCCGGGCTCGCCGTCGGGCTCGTCGATGTCGCCCGCATCGGCGTAGGCGAGCTCGCCGAGGTCGACGACGCCGGGCGGCCGCGCGCCCGGCAGGCCGGGGTCCCAGAACGGATCCCGCGACCGGTCGGGCACGAGGGCGGGGCTGTAGCGGCGCAGCGCCTCGCGGATCGCGGCCGGCGTCGCGTGCGCATTCGTCGGCGAGAGCGACGTGCGCCACGCGGGCACGCCGATGATCGCGAGGTCGGCGCGAACGCCGGGCGGGAGGCCGTCGAGGTCGGGCCAGTCCCCGGCCCGAGGCCAGAGCGGGTCGTGCGAGAGGGCGCCGGCGGTCATGGTCCGACGCTAGCGAGGCGGATGCTACGGCGGTCGCCACGCCCACCGCCGCGCGTCTGCGATCCCGGACGCACGGTCACCGTCACGGGCCGGGCGGACGCGACGTCTCGTCGAGCGCGCGCACGATCTCGCGGTACTCGTCGGGCGTGATCTCGCCGCGCGCGAGGCGTTCCTCGACGATCGCGCGCGCGGTGCTCGCCGTGCCCGCGGGCGGAGCCGCTCCGTACCCGGCCGGCGGGGCCGCGTGATGGGTGGTGGAGCTCGTGCGCGTGACCAGGACGATCACGACCACGACCGCCGTCACGATGAGCAGGATCGGCAGAAGCACCCAGATCCAGCCCCAGCCCATGCCGTAGTGATCCCAGTACACGTGCACCACCTCCGATGCCCAGCGGGGCGCGCGCCCCGCTGCAAGGAGGCTACGTCGCCGACCCGCCCGGCTCAGGGCCGAAAGGCCTCCACGAGCTCGCGTTCCCGGTCGGCTCCGAGTCCGGCGCGGCGCACCCGGTCGAGACCCGCCTCGCGCTCCCACGCGAGCGCGTCGGCGAGCGTCTCGCGGATCGGGCGCAGGCGGAGCCCCGCACGGCGTGCCGCCGCGTTCGAGCGGTCGAGGAACGCGTTCCACGTCGGGTCGGCGATCCACAGCGGCAGCGAGTCGGGGCCGGCCCACTCGGCGACGCCGAGCTCGGCCAGCCGATCGGGAGCTGCCGGCACGAGCTCGCCGTCGTGCCCGCCGAGCTCGCGCGAGACCGCGAGCCAGTCGGCGAACGTCGTGCGCTCGCCCACCGCGTTCACGGTGCCATCGATGCCGCCCTCCACCGCGTCGACCACGAACGCGACGAGGTCGCGCACGTCGATGGCCTGCACCGCGGCATCCGGGATGTCGGGCACGAGCATCGGCTCGTCGTCGCGCGCCGCGCGCGCGACCCAGTAGCCGGCGCGGTCGGAGGGGTCGCCGGGTCCGGCGATGAGGCCCGGGCGCACGACCAGCAGCCGAGCAGGAGCCGCCTCGCGCCACGCCGACTCGCACGCGACCTTGCCCTCGCCGTAGGTCTCGGGCGCCGACTCGTCGGCGTCGAGGGCCGGCAGCAGCGCGGCCGACTCGTCGGCGCCGGGCTCGTCGTGCCGGGCGTACACGCTGCACGAGGAGACGAACACCACGTGCCGGGCCCGCGCGGCGAGCGCGGCGGCCGCGCGGCGCGCATGGCCCGGTTGGCGGGTGAGGTCGATGACGGCGTCCCAGTCGCGGCCCGCGACCGCGTCGTACGCCGTCGTGCCGGGGGCGTCGCGGTCGGCGACCACGAGGTCGGCGCCCGGAGCGACCGCGCCGGCTTCGCCGCGCGCGAGGCACGTCACGTCGTGGCCGCGCGCGAGCGCCTCCGTCGCGAGCGCGCGTCCGAGCCACTGGGTTCCGCCGAGGATGAGGAGGTCCATGCGGTCATCCCAGCACGGCCGACCCGTGGTTCGCGCGCGTGTTCACGCAGCGCGAACCCGCGGGGCCCCGCCATCCGCCCGGCGCCGCGCCGCCGCCCGCATGCCGAGCTTGCGGAGTTCCTCGACCCAGAGGACGACGGAGGCCATGCCCGCGCACACCGCCCAGTGCGCGGCGTCGAGCGGCGCGGTGCCGAACGCGACCTGCAACGGCGGCAGCGAGACCACCGCGACCTGGAGCGCGACCGCGAGCAGCACCGAGCCCCAGAGCCAGCGGTTGGCGAAGAGCCCGCGGAACGCACTCGACGTCGCCGACCGGGCGTTGAACGCCGTGACCAGCCCCGCGAAGACGAGCGTGGTGAACCCGGCCGTGCGGGCGACGTCGAACGTGTCGGTGCCGCCCGGGATGATCCCCCCTGGCAGGAACACGTCCATCGTCAGCAGCGTGATCACCGCGATCACGAGGCCCGTCACGCCGATGCCGATCCACATGCCGCGATCGATCGCCCGATCGTGCAGGCCTCGCGGCGGCCTCGCCATGACGTCGTCGACCTCGGGGTCGACGCCCATCGCGAGCGCGGGACCCGAGTCGGTGACGAGGTTGATCCACAGGATCTGCGTCGCGAGCAGCGGCAGCACGAGGCCGTCGGCGCTCGCCGCGGTGAAGCCGAGCGCCCCCGCGAACACGACGCCGAGGAACACCGTGAGCACCTCGCCCATGTTCGAGTAGAGCAGGTACCGCAGGAACTTGCGGATGTCGTCGAAGATGCTCCGCCCCTCCCGCACGGCGTGCACGATCGTCGCGAAGTCGTCGTCGGCGAGCACCATGTCGGCCGCCTCCTTGGTGACCTCGGTGCCCGCGATGCCCATCGCGATGCCGATGTCGGCCGACTTGAGGGCGGGCGCGTCGTTGACGCCGTCGCCCGTCATCGCGACGACCAGCCCCTCGGCCTGGAGCGCGTCGACGATGCGGAGCTTGTGCTCGGGCGCGACGCGCGCGAACACCGAGACCGTGCGGACGGCATCCCGCAACTGGTGCTCGTCCATGCCGTCGAGCCGCGCGCCGGGCAGCGCGATCCCCTCCTCGCCGATGATGCCGAGGTCGCGCGCGATGCGCGTCGCCGTGGCGGGGTGGTCGCCCGTGATCATCACGACCCGGATGCCGGCGGCGCGCGCCTCGGCGACCGCCGGCCGCACCTCGGGGCGGGGCGGGTCGATGATGCCCACGACGCCCGCGTACACGAGGTCGCGCTCCGAGGCCTCGCCGAACCCCGCGGCATCCGCCCGGCCCTCGCCGCCCTCAAGCTCGGGCGCGGGCCGGTAGGCGACCGCGATCGTGCGGAACGCCTCCTCGGAGAGGGCCTCGGCCTCGGCGAGCGCATGAGCGCGCCGGACCGCGTCGAGCGCCACCACGCGCGTGCCGACCTGGATGCGCGTGCAGTGCCGCAGCAGTACGTCGGGCGCGCCCTTGCTGAGCACCACGAGCGCGCCGCCCTCGTGCCGGTGCGCGGTCGACATCATCTTGCGCTCGGAACTGAAGGGCACCTCGCCGATGCGGTCGTACCGGGCGGCCTCGTCGACCGTGCCCGCGAGCTTGCGCGCGGCCACGAGGAACGCGGCCTCGGTCGGGTCGCCCTCGATCTGCCAGGCGCCCTCGCGTTCGGCGAGCTGGGCGTCATTGGCGAGCGAGCCCGCGCCGAGCACGATCTGCGCCTCGACCCGGAGCGGTCCGTCGGCGAGCGGCCGCCCGAGCACGGTCGCCTCGCCCACGGGCTCGTAGCCGACGCCGCCGAGGTCGACCGCACCCGACGCCGTCACCACGCGCTGGATGGTCATCCGGTTCGTCGTGAGCGTGCCGGTCTTGTCGGTGCAGATCACCGAGGCGGACCCGAGCGTCTCGACGCTCGAGAGCCGTTTCACGACCGCGTTGCGCTTCGCCATCCGCTGCACGCCGAGCGCCAGGACCAGCGAGAGGATCGCGGGCAGGCCCTCGGGCACGGCGGCGACCGCGAGCGACACCCCGAGCAGCAGCACGGTCACGAACTCGGCGGGGGTCCGCACGCCCTGCACGAGCGCGACGGTGACCATCACCACGATCGCGATGACGATCACGATGCGCCCGAGCGTGCGACCCAGGTGGCCGACCTCGACCTGCAGCGGCGTGGATTCCGCCTCGGTGCGGTCGAGCATGGTCGCGATCGCGCCCATCTCGGTGGCCATGCCGGTGGCGGTGACCACGGCGCGGCCCGTGCCGCGACTGACCGCGGTGCCCTTGAACACCATGTCGCGGCGGTCGCCGAGGGGCACGGCCCCGCCGAGGGTGCCGGGGTGCTTCTCGACCGCCGAACTCTCGCCCGTGAGGGCGGCCTCGGCGACCTGCAGCGATGTGGCACGGATGAGCCGGGCGTCGGCCCCGACCTGGTCGCCCTCGGCGAGCACGAGGATGTCGCCGGGCACGAGCTCCGCGCTCGCGACGGTGCGCAGCTCGGCGTCGCGCAGCACCGAGGAGCGCGCCTGGGTCATGACGGCGAGGGCGGCGACCGCGCGCTCGGCGCGCGACTCCTGCACGAGCCCGAGCACGGCGTTCAGCACGATGATGCCGAGGATGACGAGCGCGTCGATCGGCCAGCCCTCGGCGCCCTCGACGAGCCATGCGACGACCGAGACCACCACGGCGGCGAGCAGGAGCAGGATCAGCGGATCGGCGACCTGGGCGAGCGCGCGTCGCCAGAAGGGGGTGCGGCGTGCGCTGCGGAGCTCGTTCGGGCCGTGCACGGCGAGACGCGCGGCCGCCTCCGCCGAAGACAGCCCGTGGTCGGGGTCGACGCCGAGCCGCCGGGCGACCTCGTCGGCGTCGGTCAGCGCCGGATCGAGCCCGGTCGACGCGTCCCCCGGCATCCCCATGGCTCCATCCTCCGGGCCCGGCGGGCCGGGTCGCAATGCACGGCCTCCGATGGATGCGACGCGCCGCGGAAGCGGGAATGATGGCGGTGCCGAATGGGTTGACGGAGATACCCCCTCGGGGTATATTCGGACCCACGTTCCCGGAGGTCACCATGGACAGGCACCCCAGTTCCCCGACACCGCACGGCGGGCATGCGCCCGAGCCGCACGACCACGACGACCACGCCGCACACGCGGGCCACACCGCCCACGCGGCATCCGGCACCATCGCGACCGAGCCCGACGGCGCGGCCCACGACCGCCACGGCGGCGATGACGCCGCGGCCGTGCACGCCGGACACGACGCGCACGGCGGGCACATGGAGCACGCCGGCCACGACGCGCACGCGGGGCACGACGCGCACGCCGGACCCATGGACCACTCCGGCCACGAGGCGCACGCCGGGCACATGGGCCACGCCGGCCACGCCGGCCACGCCGGCCACGGCGACCACGTGGCGCAGTTCCGCCGCCTCTTCTGGATCATGCTCGTCATCGCGATCCCGACGATCGGGTTCAGCACGATGTTCGCCGACCTCCTCGGCTACGAACTGCCCGACAACCCGATCGTGATGTGGATCCCGCCGGTGCTCGGCTCGGTCCTGTACTTCTGGGGCGGCTCGCCCTTCCTCACGGGCGCCTGGTCGGAGCTGAAGGCGCGCAAGCCCGGCATGATGCTCCTCATCGGCCTCGCGATCACGGTCGCGTACGTCGCCTCGCTGGGCGCGAGCCTCGGGTTCTTCCCGCACCACCTCGACTTCTGGTGGGAGCTCGCGCTCCTGATCGTCATCATGCTGCTCGGCCACTGGCTCGAGATGCGCTCGCTCGCGGCGACCTCCTCGGCGCTCGATGCGCTCGCGGCGCTGCTGCCCGACGAGGCCGAGCGCGTGACCGAGGCCCCGGACGGCACGACCACCGTCGTCACGGTCTCCCCGTCCGAGCTCGTCGTGGGCGACGTCGTGATCGTGCGGCCCGGCGGCCGCGTCCCGGCCGACGGCGACGTGATCGAGGGCACCGCGGCGATGGACGAATCGATGATCACGGGCGAGTCGACCACCGTGAGCCGCGGCCCCGGCGACCACGTGGTCGCCGGCACCGTCGCGACCGACACCGCGATCCGCGTGCGCGTCGGCGCCGTCGGCGACGACACCGCGCTCGCGGGCATCCAGCGGCTCGTCGCCGACGCGCAGGCCTCGAGCTCGCGCGCGCAGCGGCTCGCCGACCGCGCCGCGGGCTGGCTGTTCTGGTTCGCGCTCGGCGCCGCGGCGATCACCGCGGTCGCCTGGTGGGCCGTCGGCCTCCCCGACGAGGGCGTCATCCACACCGTGACCGTGCTCGTGATCGCCTGCCCCCACGCGCTCGGCCTCGCCATCCCGCTCGTCGTGCAGATCGCGACCGAGCGCGCGGCCAGGGGCGGCGTGCTCGTGACCGACCGGCTGGCACTCGAGACGATGCGCACCGTGCAGGCGGTCCTCTTCGACAAGACCGGCACGCTGACCAGGGGCGAGCCCGCGGTGACGGATGCCGCGGCCGCGGAGGGACACGACCTCGCCGAGGTGCTCGGGCTCGCGGCGTCGGCCGAGCACGACTCCGAGCACCCGCTCGCGAAGGCCATCGTCGCCGAGTCGGCGCGCCGCGGGATCGCGCTGCAGGCGGCATCCGGCTTCGAGGCCTCGCCCGCGGTCGGCGTGACGGCGACCGTCGGCGGACGCGAGGTGCACGTGGGCGGGCCGGGCCTGCTCGCGCGCGAGGGTCTCGCCGCGCTGCCCGCGTCGGCGGCCTGGGCCGAGCGCGGCTCGACCGTGCTGCATGTCGTCGTCGGCGGCGAGGTCGCGGGCGCGCTCGCGCTCGCCGACGAGATCCGGCCCGAGTCGCGCGAGGCGGTCGACGCGCTGCACGCCGCGGGCGTGCAGGTCGTGATGATCACCGGCGACGCCGAACCCGTCGCCCGAACGGTCGCGGCCGAGCTCGGGATCGACCGCGTGTTCGCCAACGTGCGCCCCGAGGACAAGTCGGCCAAGGTGCAGGAGCTCCAGCGCGAGGGCCTCTCGGTCGCGATGGTCGGCGACGGCGTCAACGACGCACCAGCGCTCGCGCAGGCCGACGTCGGCATCGCGATCGGTGCGGGCACGGATGTCGCGATCGCCTCGGCCGGCGTCATCCTCGCCTCGAGCGACCCGCGTTCGGTGCTCTCGGTGATCGAGCTGTCGAGGGCCTCCTACCGAAAGATGCAGCAGAACCTCTGGTGGGCCGCCGGGTACAACATGATCTCGGTGCCGCTCGCGGCGGGCGTGCTCGCCCCGATCGGGTTCGTCCTGCCGATGTCGGTCGGCGCGCTGCTCATGTCGCTGTCGACCATCATCGTCGCGGCGAACGCGCAGCTGCTGCGCCGCCTCGACCTCCGGCCCGAGGCGTCGGCGCGAGCGGTGCTCGAGCGGGCCTGACCCCGCGGCAGCTCGAGTGGGCGATCTTGGCGCTCCGCGGCGCGCGGAGACCGCCAGGATCGCCCACTCGAGGTGGGTGCGGTCGGTCGGGCGGCCGGCGTCAGCGCGCGGGCGCCGCGGGCACGGCGAGGGCGATGAGGTCGTTCACGTCGGAGAGGATCGCGTCGTGCGGGCCGCCCTCGAGTTCGGGGCGGCGCGCCGCGCCGCTCAGCACGCCGATCACCCACCCGGCGCCGGCCGCGCGGCCCGCCTCGAGCAGCGCGAGCGAGTCGCCCGCCACGAGCACCTGGCGCACGTCGAGGGTGCCGGTCGACTCCATGGCGTGGTGCACCGCGAAGGGCGCGGGCGGCGGGGCGAGCACCTCGTCGGCCGCGACGACGGCGTCGAACAGGACCGGCCCGGCCGCAGCCCCGGCCGACGCCGCCCAGCCCATCGCCGCGAGCGCACGCGCGACGTCGTGGGCCCCGCCCTCGCCGACCAGCGCGACCCGCACGCCCCGGCGGCGCAGCTCGGCGAGCGTCGCCGCGACGCCGCGCAGCGCGATCGGCGCGCTCGTGGCATCCGCCGCTCGTCGCACCACGGCGCCCTCGAACCCCAGTACGGCGAGGGTGATCATCGGGCGCTCCCGTCGACGGTGGGATCGGAACGGGTCAGCGGCGACCGCCGATCGACCTCGTTCTCGATCGTGAAGGTGGCCAGCTCGGGGCGGTAGCGGTCGTCGGCGTACGAGAGCGGGCGACGCGCGGCGTCGAACGCGATCCGGCGCTCGCGCAGCAGGGGGCTGCCCGACGCGACCTCGAGCGCCTCGGCGTCGAGCGGATTCGCCGCGACGGCGTCGATCGTGTGCCGCGCCCGCCGGAACTCGACGCCCCGCGCGATGAGGTGGGCGTGCAGCGAGCCGCGGTCGGCGTCGAGGTCGGCGAGCAGCGCGCCGACCTCCGGCGGGAACGACGTGCGCTCGACCATCGTTGGCACGTCGTCGAGCAGCCGGACGCGCACGACCTGCACGACCGCGGCGCCCTCGTCGAGGCCGAGCAGCCCGGCGACCGTCGACGGGGCGGGGCGGCTCGCGGCCTCGATCGTCCGTTGGCCGGGCACGCGCCCGATCGACCGGGCCCACTCGGTGAAGGACGAGAACGTCGAGAACGGCTGGGTCGGCACGACGCGGCCCACGACCGGGGCGCGACCCCGGCCGCCGACGATCACGCCCTCCTCGCGCAGCACCGAGAGGGCCCGGCGGATCGGGCCGCGGGACGTGCCGAACTCGCGGCACAGCGCGGCCTCGCTCGGCAGCCGCATGCCGGCGGCCCACTCGCCGCGGGCGACGCGCTCGCGCAGCACGCCGCTCACTCGCTCGTGCAGCGGGGCCTCGGTCGACATGCCTCGACCGTACGGACTCGCCGCCCGGCGGGGGTGGGCGCGACGCGACGTTCCGGTGAAGGTTCGGTGAACCCCGTGCGACGGGTCAGCCCGCGGGGGTCGGCTCGGCCGGCTCGGCCGCCGCGGCCGCCTCGCGCTCGGCCCGCTTGGCCGCCCGCTTCGCCTTGCGGCGCTCGCGGCCGCCCTCGACGAGGTCGTAGAGCGCCGGCAGCACGAGCAGCGTGAGCAGCGTCGACGAGAGCAGCCCGCCGATCACGACGAGCGCGAGCGGCTGCGAGATGAAGCCGCCGCTGCCCGTGATGCCGAGCGCGAGCGGCAGCAGCGCGAAGATCGTCGCGAGCGCGGTCATCAGGATGGGCCGGAGCCGTCGGGAGGCGCCGTGCATGAGCGCGTCGCGCACGCTCATGCCGCGGTCGCGGTACTGGTTCACGAGGTCGATGAGCACGATCGCATTCGTCACGACGATGCCCACGAGCATGAGCACGCCCACGAGCGAGGCGACGCCGAGCGGGATGCCGGTGATGACCTGCAGCAGGATGGCGCCGGTCGCCGCGAACGGCACCGAGACGAGCAGGAGCAGGGGCTGCAGCAGCGAGCGGAACGTCGCGACCATGACGACGTAGACGATGAGGATCGCCGCGAGCAGCGCGAGCCCCAGCTGCGAGAACGACTCCTGCTGGTCGGCCGTGACACCGCCGATCGACGCCGACGTGCCCGCCGGCAGGTCGACGCTCGCGACCGCCTGCTGCACCTGCCCGCTCGCCGTTCCGAGGTCATCGCCGGCCGGCGTCGCCGAGACCGTCGCGCTGCGCAGGCCCTTCACCGTGGTGATGGTGGCCGGGCCGTCGACCTGCTCGACCACGGCGAGCGTGTCGAGCCGGACCGGTCCGGTCGGGGTCGGCACCTCGAGCGCCTGCAGGGCCTCGACCGACGCGGGTGGCTCCTCCGAGGCGAGGTAGATCGTCAGCGTCTGCTCGTCGATCACGATCGAACCGGCCGCCTGCGGCTGCATGGCCGCGGAGACCACGCTCGCGAGCGCGACCTCGGAGTACCCGGCGTCGGCCGCCTTGGCGCGATCCACCTCGACGGCGATATAGGGGCGCGACTCCTCGAGGTTCGAGGTGACCTGGCTGAGCGAGTCGAGCCCGGAGAGCTCCTCGACCACGGCGTCGGTCGCGGCCCGCAGGTCCTCCGCGTTCGACGCGGTGATGTCGACCTCGATGTCGCTCGACGCGCCGAAGCCGCTCTGCGCCGACACCGTGACCTCGCCGACGTCCTCGAGGTCGGCGAGCTCCGAGCGGACCTCGGCCTGGAGGGCGTCCTGGTCGGCGTCCTCGTCGGTCGTCACGTTGTAGGTGACCGTGGAGCCGCTGCCGCCGAAGGCGGCGAGCGCGCCACCGCCCGTCGAGGTGCCGATCGAGGTCTGCACGGTCTCGACGCCGTCGACGCCCCGGATCGCCTCCTCGACGGGCAGCGACGCCTCGGCGAGGTACTCCAGGCTCGACGAGACGGGCAGCTCCTGGGTGACGCGGAACGTGTTCTGGCCGCTCGAGCCGAGGAAGTTGGTCTTCATGAGCGGCGCGAGCGCGACCGTGCCGGCGAGCACGAGCACCGCCACGATGATGGTGATCGCGGAGTGCCGCAGGGTCCAGCCGAGGATCGGGAGGAAGCCCTTCTGCAGCCGTGACGGGTGCTCGAGCTCGTCGACGCGCGGCGCGCCGGTGGTCGTGGCCGGCGCCGCGACGGCCGCGGGGGCCGCGCCACCGCGGGCGGCGGGCTCGGGCCGGAGCCCCGTGGCGCCGTCGGCGCCGCGCAGCTCGGGCGCGAGCCACACCTCGTCGACGAAGGCGGCCGCCGCCGCGGCATCCTGCTCGCTCTGCCCCTTGGCCGGCTTCGCGGGCTTGAGGAACCAGTACGCGAGCACGGGAACGATGGTGAGCGACACGAGCAACGAGGCGAGCAGCGCGATCGTGACCGTGAGCGAGAACGGACGGAACAGCTCGCCGGTCACGCCCTCGACGAGCGCGATCGGCAGGAAGACCGCGACCGTGGTGATGGTCGACGCCGTGATCGCGCCCGCGACCTCGCGCACGGCGTGCACGATCGTCGAGGCCTTGTCGACGCCCGCGACGAGGTGCCGCTTGATGTTCTCGATCACGACGATCGAGTCGTCGACGACGCGCCCGATCGAGATCGTCAGCGCGCCGAGCGTGAGGATGTTCAGCGTGTAGTCGGCCGCCTGCAGTCCGATGAACGTGATGAACACCGAGGTCGGGATCGAGATCGCTGTGACCAGCGTCGCGCGCACCGACATCAGGAACGCGAGGATGACGAGCACCGCGAACAGCAGGCCGAGCAGGCCCTCGACCGCGAGCGACTCGATCGACTTCTCGATGTAGGGCGCCTGGTCGAACACGACCGTGAACTCGGCGCCGGGGTTGGTCGTGTCGAGCGCGGACTGGAGGTCGGGCAGCGCGTCGCGCACCGCGTTCGAGACCTCGACCGTGTTCGCGGCGGGGAGCTTGGTGACCGAGATCGCGAGCGCCGGCTCGCCGTTCACACGCGAGATGCTCGTCTGCGGGTTCTCGGTGAGTTCGACCGAGGCCACGTCGCCGATCGTGAGCGCGACGGGCACCGCGACCGTGCCGACGTCGGTGCCGAGACCGGCCCCCGGCTGCGCGCCGGCGCCGGTCTCCGTGCCGGTGCCGGTCTCGGTGCCGGTGCCGGTCTCGGTGCCGGTGCCGGGCACGGCGGGGATCCCGCCCGTCTCGGTGCCGGGTGCCGGCTGCTGCTCGGTCGCGCCGAGCAGCGGCAGCGCGGCGATGTCGTCGACGCTGCCGAGCCGCGTGCCCGCCTGGACGGCGAAGGTGGAATCGCCCTCGGTGATCTCGCCGGCCGGGAGCAGCACGCCGTTCTGCTGGAGGGCGTCGCGGATCGCCTGGGCGGTCAGCCCGTAGGTCGCGAGCTGGGCGGGATCGGGCGTGATCACCACGCGGCGTCCGCGATCGCCGACGAGGGCGGCGTCGCGGACGCCGTCGATGTCGCGGATCTCGGGCAGCGTGGTGCGGGTCAGCTCGTCGGAGAGGGTCGACGGGTCGTCGGCGCCCGTGACGGCGACCGCGAGCACCGGGAGGTCGTCGAAGCTGAACGCGACGACCTGCGGCTCGACGTCCTCGGGGAGGTCGGGTGCGATGCGGTTGACCGCGGAGAGCAGCTTCTGCTCGGCGAAGGCCAGGTCGGTGCCGAACGTGAAGCTCGCGACGACGCGCGAGACGCCCGTCGAGCTCGTCGTCGAGGTCGACTCGAGCCCCGTGATGCCCTGGATCGCGGTTTCGATCGGCGTCGACACGTCGGTGTTCACGACATCGGGCGAGGCGCCCGGGTACGCCGTGATGATCGAGAGCTGCGGGAGCTGGATCGACGGCGCGAGCTCCTGCTTGAGCCCGTTCAGCGCGATGCCGCCGAAGATCGCGACCACGATCGTCACGAGCGCGATGAGGGCGCGATTGCGCATGCTGAGCTTCGCGAGCAGGGACATGGTGTCGATTCTCGCAGTGACGCGCACCGACCCGAGTCCTCCGAAAGTGTGAACATCCCGTCGAGGGGATGGATTCCAAACCGATTCCCCGATATGTTCCGAACCACGTGCGAAGGGGGTGAGCGGATGCGAGCGGCCGTGGCGGAACGCCGGATGCCCCTCGTCCGCGCTGCCCTCGTCGGCTCCGGCCTCGCGGCCGCGTGGGTCGTCGTCAGCCTCCTCGCCTCGCCATCGAGCGCCTCGGCCGAGGAGCGGCCCGACGGGCTGCTCGGCACGGTCGGCAGCGTCGTGGGCGTCGTCGACGGAACGCTCGACGCCGTCGTCGACGAGGTGGTCGAGCCCGTGGCCGAGGTCGTCGTCCCGTCCACCGCCGAGGTGGTCGAGGTCGTCGACGAGGCCGCTCCCGCACCCGCGCAGCCGGTCATCGATGCCGTGCCGGTGACCATCGACGAGGCGACGGATGCCGCGGGCGGCACGCTCGACGACGCCGACGGCACGCTCACCGGGGTCGTCTCCGAGCTCGGCTCGGCGGTCGCCGACCTCGCGGGCGGCGCGCCGGTGGGCGAGCTCGCCGACCCCGTCATCGACGGCCTCGACGGCCTCGTCGGCGGAGTGCCGGTCGTCGGCGCGATCCTCGGCGACGAGACCCTCGGCGGGCTCCTCGGTCCCGTGGTCGACCTCGCCGACGACACGCTCGGCGCCGTCGTCGGCCGGCTCGGACCGCTTCCGTCCGACGGCGTGCTGCCGTCGCTGCCCGATCTCGGCGTCGTGCCCGAGGTGCCCGGCTCGGTGGTCCCGGTCGACTGGGCCGGCCCGACTGGAGCCACGGCCGGCCCGGGCGATTCGACGTCAGGCGTCTCTCCGGCCGCGCCATCCGGGCTGCTCGTGCGCACTGGCACCGGACCCTCGCTCGACGGTCCGCCCGGCGCCGCGGATCCCGTCGGCACGCTCGTGCCGACCTCGCCCTCGCCCGCCGACGGCGCCCCGCTCGGCTCGGGCGCGCCCGCCGGCGGCTCCGCCTCGGCAGGCTCGGGCTCCGGGGCCGCCGGCGGCTCCGACGCGGCCTTCGCCGCCCATTCGCTCGACGCGCTCGCGTCGCTCGTGCTCGGTTCGGTCGACGACGCGCTGCCGTCGTCACCGGTCTTCGAGACCGACACCACCCCTGACTGACGGGTGCCGATCCGCCTGCGCGCAGGCGGAACACGGTCATCGCTCCCTGCCCGGGAGCGTCATCACCCATTCAGTCAGGAGTACACATCATGAAGCGATTCGCCACGAGGGCGCTGTACGCGACCCTCTTCACCGGGGGGCTCATGCTCCTCGGCGCCGGCGTCGCGCACGCCTCGGAGACGAGCGGCGACGACGGCCTCCTCTCGGGCTCGCAGCTCGGGATCGCGATCGAGCTGCCCGTGACGATCAGCGGCAACTCGCTGTCGGTCATCGGCGACTCGTCGTCGAGCGACGCGACCACCGAGGTCGCCACGACCGAGGTCGCCACCGGCGACCAGGGCGGTGCGGATGCCACCACCACCGGCGAGGACTCCATCCTCGGCGGCACACAGGGCATCGTCGACGTCGACGCCCCGATCACCATCAGCGGCGACGCCGTGTCGGTCATCGGCGACTCGTCGTCGAGCGACGCGACCACCGAGGTCGCCACCGGCGACCAGGGCGGTGCGGATGCCGCGACCACCGGCGAGGACTCGATCCTCGGCGGCACGCAGGGCATCGTCGACGTCGACGCCCCGATCACGATCAGCGGCAACGCCGTGTCGGTCATCGGCGACTCGTCGTCGAGCGACGCGACCACCGAGGTCGCCACCGGCGACCAGGACGGTGCGGATGCCTCCACCTCCGGCGAGGACTCGATCCTCGGCGGCACGCAGGGCATCGTCGACGTCGACGCCCCGATCACGATCAGCGGCAACGCCGTGTCGGTCATCGGCGACTCGTCGTCGAGCGACGCGACCACCGAGGTCGCCACCGGCGACCAGGGCGGTGCGGATGCCACCACCTCCGGCGAGGACTCCATCCTCGGCGGCACGCAGCTGCTCGGCGGCATCCAGGCACCGGTCACGATCGGCGGCAACGCCGTCTCGGTCATCGGCGACTCGACCAGCGAGGACGCGACCACGGTCGTGCACACGGGCTCCGGTGCCGGCGACGGCACCGACGCGTGGACCTCGGGCGAGGACTCCATCCTCGGCGGCACGCAGCTGCTCGGCGGCATCCAGGCCCCGATCACGATCGGCGGCAACGCCGTCTCGGTCATCGGCGACTCGACCAGCGAGGACGCGACCACGGTCGTGCACACGGGCTCCGGTGCCGGCAACGGCAACGGAGCGTGGACCTCGGGCGAGGACTCGATCCTCGGCGGCACGCAGATCCTGCCCGGCCTGTCGCTGCCCGTCACGATCGGCGGCAACGCCGTGTCGCTCATCGGCGACTCGACGACCGACGGCTCGACGACGGTCGTGGACCCCGTCGACCCGACCGACCCCGTCGACCCGACCGACCCGGTCGACCCGACCGACCCGGTCGACCCGACCGACCCGACCGACCCGGTCGACCCGTCGACGCCCGGCACCCCCGGTGACGGCGGCGCGGACTCCGGCTCGGACACCTCGACCGGCTCGTCGGTCGCCGCGTCGGCGCCGCTGACGTCGGCCGCGGGCGGGCTCGCCTCGACCGGCGTCGACGCGGGGTTCTGGCAGCGACTCGCGCTGTTCCTCCTCCTGACGGGCGGCCTGCTCGTCGGGGTCCGGCGGTTCGCACTGCGCCGCTGACCGGATGAGGGCCCGGCGCCGCCCTGCCGGCGCCGGGTCCCGTCCCAGGGCGGCCCGTGCCGCCCCACGATCCCCCCTGCCGCGTATCGGGTCGCGGCACGGGCCGGTCGCGCCCTCCTGGAGCGCGACCAGGCGGGGCGGTGGGTATCGGGTCCCACCGCCCCGCTCTCCCGTGTCCGCGCCGCGCCGGGTCAGAACAGGTCGGCCGCCGACCCGAGCCGGAGGAACACCGTCTCGCCCGTGGCATCCTTGAGCCCGTCGTTGTCGGTCACGGCGTACACGGCGCCGTCGGCCGCGATCGTGAGGCCCTCGAGCTTCTCCTGCGTCCAGCCGTTCGTGGCCCGCAGCGCGGGGAGCACGTCGACCGCGTCCGCCTTCTCGAGCACCGGGAGCTGGCCAAGCGCGCCCAAGCCCGTGACGCCCTCGACGCCGCCGAGCTCGACCGTGGTCACGCGCTTGACCGCCGCGGCCGGGCCGTTGAGCTTGTCGCGCTCGATGAGCGCGAGCGTGTCGGCGTCGACCGCCACGATCTCGGAGAGGCCGAGCCAGTCGCCCGCGACATCCGTCGACTCGAGCCGGTAGCCGAACCAGGTCCATGCGCCGGTGGCGACGTCGTACCGGCCGATGCGCGTCACGCCCTCGCCGTCGATCGGGCCGGTCGCCGCCGCCGGGTCGGTCCAGAGCGGCCGCTGGAGCGCGACGTACACGATCTCGGCGCCGGACTCGCCGGTGACGGCGGTGACGCCCTCGAGCCCCCACTTGCCGACGTGCGCGGTGATCTCGAACGGCAGCGACACGGACTGCACGATCGCGCCCGCGGCATCCGTTCGCACGAGCGCGTTGCCGGCGCCGGTCGATCCCTCGACGGCGAGCCAGTAGCCGCCCTGCGGGCGCGCGAACAGGCCCTCGATGTCGAGGCTCGCGGGCGAGCCGGCCTTCGTCACGACGAGTGCGTCGGTGATCCGTGCGGGCGTCGAGGCGACGTGGACCGTGTAGACGGTGCTCCGCTTGAGCGCCGAGTCGCTCGCCGCGTAGATCGTCGACGCGTCCACCGGGTCGGCGGACAGCGCGCCGAGCGCCTGCCAGCCGATGGCGCGCCCGTCGACCGAGTCGGCGACGATGCTCGGCCGGCCGGCCTCCCCGTCGCCGACGCCGTAGACGTTCACGCTCGCGCGCACGCCGGCCGACGCGTCATCCACCTCGCTCGACACCGCGAGCAGGTCGCGGCCCGGGATCGGCAGGATGCCCTCGGGGCCGTTCGTCGCGAAGAGCGTCTGGACGTACGCCGGCTCGGTCGGCTCGCTCAGGTCGTAGACGACCACGATGTTGCTGCGCTCGCTCGCGACGAACGCGTAGGGCGTCCCGCCGAACTCGGCGATCGCGAGCCCCTCGGGCTCGGGCCCCTTCTTCGCCGCGCGGTCGTCGTTGTAGACGCCGTGCGCGATCGCGAGCTGCTCGAAGGTGTTCCCGGCGTCCCAGACGGGCTCGCCGTTGGTGACGTCGAAGACCGACCAGCCGCGCGTGCCGCCGGCCAGGTCGCCCTCGTTCGCCGTCGCGACGTGGTGCGCGTCGACCCACGCGATCGCGTCGGGCTCGCGGGGCACGCTCGTCAGCGAGCCGGATGCGTCGATGACCTTGTCCTTGACCGTGTCGAAGCCCGCTGCGGTGACCGTGCCGGTCGAGAACGCGCCCGTGAGCGTGCGCGTGCGCACGTCGACGAGCGCGACGCCGTTGTTCTCCTGGAGGGTCACGGCGAGCGTGCCGTCCGGCCCGAACGCGACGTACTCGGGCTCGGGGTCGGTCGGCGCGAACACGCCCGCGGCGGTGAGGGTGCGCTGCGCGGCCGCGCTCGAGAACGAGACCGGCTGCGCCTTCCAGCTCGAGGGCTTGGCGGCCGTGAGCTTCACGACCTGCACGAAACCGCCGGGCGCCTGCGGCAGGCCGCCCTCGACGCCGTCGACCTCGAGTTCCTCGTCGCGCTGATTCTCGATCGCGATCGCGACGTACTTCCGGTCGGGCGAGACCGCGATCGAGTCGGGCTGGCCGCCGAGGTCGATGCTCGCGACGCGCTCGCGGTCGGAGAGGCGCAGCACGTCGAGTCGACCCTTCGGCGCGGTGAACGCGCCGCCGGTCTCGTCGATCACCACGAGCACGTGGTCGCCCACGATCGAGACCGACGTGGGCTGGTCGTCGGCGTGGCCGAGTTCGGCGAGGTCGACCGTGCCGAGCCCGACGGGATGCGACGGGTCCGAGAGGTCGAGGAAGCCGATGCGCTTGCCCGCCGCGTCGGTGTACACGAGCGTGCGCCCGTCCTCGCTCACGGCCGAGATCTCGGCGACGGTCTCGTCGGCCGGGTCGACGCCCGCGGGCACGTTCTGGAACACGGGGTAGGTGGCGAGGCGACTGAACGCGGCGACCGGGGCGGCGCTCGCGGACTCGGTCGCGCTGGCCGGCGCGACGGCCGTGCCGGCCAGCGCGGGTGCCGTGCCGAGTGCGCCGAGTGCGAGGGCGGATGCCGCGACCGCGGCGGCGCGGCGTGCGAGGAGAGCTCGCTGCATGGGATGGCTCCTGTCGGGTGGGGACGGGTCCCCGCCACAGTGCCCGGAGCGGTCGACGTCGCGGTGTCGCCCGGGTGAACTCCCGGCGTCTACGGCGTCGGGCGCCGCCCGGCGTGCGCCGCCGGCAGCACCACGCCGTCGATCAGCGACACGAGGTAGTCGGCGTCGATGGGACGGCGTTCGACGAGCTGGCGGTGCGCGATCATCGCGGGCGCGACCATCGCCAGCAGGTCGACGTCGACGTCGGCCGGGATCTCGCCGCGATCGACGGCGCGCTGGAGGAACAGCCGGTTGACGGCCACGCGCGGCTCGATGATCGCGGTGCGCACGGCGTCGGCCAGTTCGGGCGAGCTCGAGACCAGGCTGAACAGCCCGGCCATGACGCGGAGCTTCCGTTCGCCCTCCTCGACCGTGCGCGGGCGGATCATCGCGACGAGGTCGCCGCGCAGGCTGCCGGTGTCGGGCAGGTGCTCGGGCGCGAGCTCGTTCGCCTTGAGACACGCGACCGCGTCGACCACGAGGTCGGCCTTCGACGGCCAGCGCCGGTAGATGGTGGCCTTCCCGGCCTTGGCGCGCGCGGCGACCATGTCGATGGTCATGCCCTCGTAGCCGGTCTCGGCGAGCACCTCGACAGCCGCGTCGAGGATCTCGGGGTCGCGCGTGTGGTCGCGCTTGCGACCGAGGCGAGCGGATGCCGCGGGGGGCCCGTCGACGGACGGCTCCAGCTGCGTCATCCGGTCCTCCTGCTCGTCAACCTGCCCGGGTGTTGCAGCCATGTTACTTCAGGAACTGTTCATATCCGAAACTGTCAAGTCTCGTATAGAGTGGCCCGCATGCCACACGACCCCGCTCTCCTTCCACCACTTCCCGCCGCGCCATCCCGCCGCTGGTGGACGCTCGCCACCGTCGCCCTCGCCCAGCTCATGGTCGTGCTCGACGCCACCGTCGTGAACATCGCCCTTCCCGCCGCACAGGCCGACCTCGGCTTCACCGACGGCGAGCGCCAATGGGTCATCACCGCCTACTCGCTCGCGTTCGGCAGCCTGCTCCTGCTCGGCGGCCGCATCTCCGACCTCTGGGGTCGCAAGCGCACCTTCATCATCGGCCTCGTCGGCTTCGCCGCCGCGTCGGCCCTCGCGGGCGCCGCTCCCACGTTCGGCGTGCTCGTCGGCGGCCGGGCGCTGCAGGGCGCGTTCGGCGCGCTGCTCGCCCCGACGGCGCTCGCCGTGCTCACCACGACCTTCACGATCCCCAAGGAGCGCGCCCGCGCGTTCGGCGTCTTCGGCGCGATCGCGGGTGCCGGCGGCGCGATCGGCCTGCTGCTCGGCGGCGTGCTGACCGAGCAGCTCGACTGGCGCTGGAACCTCTACATCAACGTCGTGATCGCGGCGGTCGCCGTGGTCGGCGCCGCCGTGTTCGTGCCGCACCTCGAGCGCACCGGGCCGCGCCCGAAGCTCGACCTGCCCGGCACCATCCTCGTCTCGGGCGCGGTCTTCCTGCTCGTCTACGGGTTCTCGCACGCCGAGACCGACGGCTGGGACTCGCCGCTCACGTGGGGCATGCTCGCGGCCTCGGGCGTGCTGCTCATCGCGTTCGTGCTCTGGCAGCGACGCGCGGCGCACCCGCTGCTGCCGCTGTCGATCGTGCTCGACCGCAACCGCGGCGCGGCCTACGCCTCGGTGCTCATCGCGGGAGCCGGCATGTTCGGCATCTTCCTGTTCGTCACGTACTACCTGCAGACCTCGCTCGGCTACACGCCGATCCAGACCGGCCTCGCGTTCCTGCCGATGATCGCGATGCTCGTGCTCGCCGCACAGCTCTCGACCAACCTGTTCGTGCCGCGCTTCGGGCCGAAGATCATGGTGCCGATCGGCATGGTGCTCGCCGCGAGCGGGATGGTGCTGCTCACGCGTCTCGACCTCGACAGCGTGTACGCGGCCGACATCATGCCCGCGCTCATGGTGATCGGCTTCGGCATGGGCTCGATCATGCCCGCCGCGATGCAGACCGCCACGCTCGGCGTCGACCGCGCGTTCGCGGGTGTCGCCTCGGCGACCGTGAACACGAGCCAGCAGGTCGGCGGCTCGATCGGCACGGCCCTGCTGAACACGCTCGCGGCGACCGCGGCGACCGACTACGTGGCCGCCCACACGCCGCCGACCGAGCAGGTGCTCGCGGATGCCGCGATCCACAGCTACACGGTCGCGTACTGGTGGGGCGCGGCGTTCTTCGCCTTCGGCGCGGTGCTCGCGGCGCTCCTGTTCCGTCACCGGAACGAGCTCGCGCACCACGCCCCGCGCGAGGGCGAGGCGGCCGTGGCCGAGGAGCCCGTCGTCGCGCACTGACCGCACGATCCGGTCCGGACGCACCCGGATCCGCCGGCCGCCCCACGGCGGGCGGATCCGGGTGCGCCGGTCACACGACCGCGGCGAGCACGCTCTGGTCGGGCACGGGCGTGCGGGCGAGCGATCCCCACGCGCGGCGGAGCGCCCGGACCGCGGCATCCGTCGCCTCGGCCGAGTAGCAGATCGGCAGGCGCAGGAAGCGCTCGAACGCGCCGTCGATGCCGAACCGCGGGCCCGCCGCGACGAGGAGCCCCTGGGTGCGCGCGGCGAGCGCGAGCTGCGAGCTCACCGGGGCGCCGAGCCCGACCCACGTGACGATGCCGCCGTCGACGTGCGGCACGTGCCAGTCGGGGAAGGCGTCGGCGAGCAACCCCTCGAGGCGGTCCCGCCCGGCGCGGAGCTGCTCGCGGCGCAGGTCGAGGATGTCGTCCATGCGGCCGAGCAGCCGCGTCACGATGAGCTGCTCGAGGATCGGCGTGCCGAGGTCGCCCGGCGAGCGCACCGACAGCAGTCGCCGGATGAGCCCGCGGTCGGCGCGGATCCAGCCGACGCGCACGCCGCCCCACACGGTCTTGCCGACCGAACCGACCATGACGGCCGGCCCGTACGCCGCGAGCGGCTTCAGGTCGAAACCGCGGTCGATGTCGAGCTCGGCGGTGGTCTCGTCGGCGATGATCACGGTGCCCTGGCGCGCGGCGGCGTCGAGCACGCGCTCGCGCGCCTCGGCGCCCAGGGAGCGACCCGTGGGGTTGTGGAAGTCGGGCATGAGGTACGCGGCGACGGGATTGGCGTGCCCGATCGCACGGACCAGGTCGGCGGCCTCATCGGTCGCCCCGAACCCGTCAGGGCCGGCGTCGTCCGGCGCGGTCGCGACCGTCACGAGTCGCGCGCCGGCCCCGCGCAGCGCCTCGTAGGCGTGCGGGTAGGTCGGTGCCTCGATCAGCGCGCGGTCGCCGCGTCCGACGAGCGCGCGCGAGAGCAGGGCGATCGCGTGCTGCGCGCCGATGGTGACCATGATCTGCTCGGGGCTCGTGGGCAGACCGCGCGCGGTGTAGCGGTCGGCGATCGCGGCCCGCAGCTCGGGCGTGCCGATGGGGTCGAAGCCCGGGTCGCCGAGGTGCGCCGGCAGGTCGTCGACGGCCGCGCGCGCGACATCCGGAAGCCAGGGCAGCGCGGGCAGCGCCGCCTTGGAGAAGTCGATGTACTCGGCCGCGGGCGGGACGGGCAGGAGGGCCGGCGCCCCGGGCAGGCGCGCGACGCTGCCCGAGCCGCGCACGCTGTGCAGCAGCCGCTGGTCGCGCAGCTCGCGGTAGGCGGCGGTGACCGTGGTGCGGCTGAGTCCGAGCCGCTCGGCGAGGTCGCGCTCGGCGGGGAGGCGGGTGTCGACCGGGATGCGACCGTCCAGGACGAGCAGTCGGATGCGGTCGGCGAGCGCGCGGTAGGCGCTGCCGCCGTCGCCCCGCCACGCGCCGAGGAGGGTCTCGAGGGCGCGGGCACTGAGATTGGCTTCCATGGTGCGAGCCACTTTAGCGGGATTGGCTCTTTGCGAACAGGCCAATCGTCGGATTGGATTGCTGACATGGTCCGCCTCCGCCCCCTCCGCTCCGCCGATCCGGCGCCCGTCTTCGTGCGCCGGCTGGTGCAGCTGTTCGTCGGGCTGTACCTCTACGGCCTCGGCATCGCGCTCATCGTGCGCGGCGAGCTCGGCGTCGCCCCGTGGGACGTGCTCACGCAGGGCATCGCGAAGCAGACCGGGCTCGGCTTCGGCCTCATCACCGTCATCACGAGCGGCGTCGTGCTCCTCCTCTGGATCCCCATCCGGCAGAAGCCGGGGTTCGGCACCCTCATGAACGCGCTGCTGGTCGGCCCGTTCGCCGACCTGTCACTCTGGCTGATCCCGCCCGGGCTCGACCTGTGGGCCCGCGTCCTCATGCTGTTCGGCGGCATCCTCGTGCTGGCCGTCGCGACCGGCCTCTACATCGGCGCGCACTTCGGCCCGGGCCCGCGCGACGGCCTGATGACCGGCCTGCACCGCCGCACCGGCTGGAGGATCTGGATCGTCCGCACCGGGATCGAGCTCCTGGTGCTGGGCACCGGGTTCCTGCTCGGCGGCAACGTCGGCATCGGCACGCTCGCCTTCGCGCTGCTCATCGGCCCGCTGTGCGGCTGGACCATCCCGTTCTTCGCCGTGAAGCGGCGAGCGGATGCCGCGACGGCGCCCACCACGAACCGCGGCGGGGTGCCGGACCGGGACATCCCGCACCCCGCCACGGGAGCGGCGCCCGTCCAGGCCTGACCCCGCGCTCGGGACCGCCTCCGCTTCGAGCGAGCACGGATGCCGCGGGGCGCGCTCCCGCGGCATCCGCTACAGGTTCGCCTCCGCGAACGCGCGCAACGCGTCGCGGACGAACCTCGCTCCCGACTCGCCGCCGTAGTTGGCCGCGAATCGCTCGTCGGCCACGTACATCTCGCCGAGGCCGACGACGTACGCCTTCGCGTCGCCGCCGTGCTCGGCCGTAGGCGTGCCCGGGATCCCGGTCAGCCACTCGACGTGCCGGCGCGCGAGCGCCTGGGCCTCGTCGCCGCCGGGGTCGATGCCCCGCTCGGCCGCCGCGATCCAGTCGCGGCCGAGGCTCGCGGCGCGCTCCTTCCACGCCTGCCGCTCGTCGTCGGCCATGCCGCGCCACCAGGCGTCGCTGCGCGCGTACACGTCGCGACCCCAGCGCTGCTCGACCTCCTCGCGGTACTGCGTGTGGTCGAACCCGTCGAACATGTCCTTCGCCATGATCTCTCCACCTCCTTCCACTGCCTCGATGGTGCGTTCCACCGACGCGACCTGCCGCGCGAGCCGCGCCTGCTCCTGGCGGAGCCACGCGAGGTGCGCCTCGAGCGCGCGCGACTCGTCGCGCTGCCCGTCGAGCACCTCGGCGATGGCCGGCAATCCGAGGCCGAGCTCGCGCAGCAGCAGCACGCGCTGCAGCCGCACGAGCGCCGGCCGGTCGTAGTACCGGTAGCCGTTCGCGCCGACGCGGCTCGGCGCGAGCAGCCCGATGTCGTCGTAGTGACGCAGCGTGCGGCTCGTCGTGCCGGCGAGCTTCGCGATCTCCTGGATGGACCAGTCCATCGTCGGCCCCTCTCGTCGTGTCGGTTCGATTCGACTGTAGAAGTTGACGCAGCGTCAAAGTCAAGCGCCCGGTCGCATCGAGACCCACCAGGGGAGGCTTGTGCCATCCGCCAACGCGATATATCGTGAATGGCAGAACGCGATATATCGCGAAGCGGGCGCGGCGAACTCCGCTCGCCGACAACGAAGGAGCACACGCATGGCCATCGAGAAGTGGGTCGTCAACCCAGGAGAGACCCGGGTCATCGACCTCGAACTCGTCCGCAAGCTCAAGGTCAGCCTCATCGGCGGCAAGGTCGACGTCATCGCGCACGACGAGCCGGGGGCCCGCGTCGAGGTGTCGAGCGTCACCGGCAAGGACCTCATGATCAAGATCGACGGCGACTCGCTCGAGATCGACCACCCGCAGCTGCGCTGGGACAACTTCATCGAGGTGTTCAAGGGCTTCACCGGCAGCGCGAAGGCCGTCGTGTCGATCCTCGCGCCGCGGCACATCACCATGAAGCTCGGGGTCGTCTCGGGCGACGCGCTCGTCTCGGGCTTCGACGACGACGGCCGGTTCAGCTCCGTCTCCGGCGACCTCGTGATCGACAACCACGCCGGCGACATCGAGTGCTCGACCGTCTCGGGCGAGGTCTCGGTCGGCGACCACACGGGCCGGGTCACCGCCCACACCGTCTCGGGCGACGTCACCGTCACCGGCGAGGTCACCTCGTTCAACGCCGACACCGTCTCGGGCGACATGATCCTCGACGTGCGCGGCACGCCGAGCCGGGTCGACACGAACGCCGTGTCGGGCAACCTCACGCTGCGCTTCGACCCCGGCAGCGGCGCCCGCTACCGCGTGAACACCGTCAGCGGCAAGCTGCTGCTCGACGACACGCAGATCAAGGGCACGCTCGGCAAGGGCTTCGAGCGGGTCACGGGCGAGCTCGAGGGCGTCTGGCTCGACCTCGCGGCCAACAGCGTCTCCGGCGACATCTCGGTCATCCGGCGCCAGCGCGCCGGCACGGCACCCGACGCGGGCGAGGCCTCGGCATGACCCCGCCCGTCTTCGCCCACGGCAACCTGCGGCTCTACCTGCTCGCGCTGCTCGAGGAGCGGCCGCGCCACGGGTACGAGCTCATCCAGGCCCTGTCCGACCGGTTCGGCGGCACGTACTCGCCGAGCGCCGGCACCATCTACCCCCGGCTCGCCAAGCTCGAGGAGGAGGGGCTGGTGACCAAGCGCACCGACGGCCGCAAGTCGGTGTACGAGATCACCGACGCCGGTCGGGCCGAGCTCGAGTCGCGCCGACACGAGCTCGACGCGATCGAGGAGGACGTGACCGACTCGGTCCGCCGGCTCGCCGAGGGCGTGCGCGCCGAGGTCGACTCGGCGATGCGCACCCTGCGCGCCGAGCTCGCCAACGCCGCGCGCGAGGCGCGGAAGGCCGCGACGACCGAGCCCGCGACGCCGCAGCCGTCGGCCGAGTCGACGCGCGCGATGCACGAGGCCGACCTCGTGATCACCGAGTTCCGCCAGCAGCTGCGGCTCGAACTGCGCACCCAGGCCAACCGGGGCCGCGTGAGCGGCGACACCGTGTCGCTGCTCCGCTCGCGGCTCGCCGACGTGCGCAGCGAGGTGCTGCGCGAACTGGCCGAGCGCAGCTAGCAACCCCTGCCTCGACACGGATGCCGCCGGCCGATGTCGGCGGCATCCGCTTGTCTGGTGGCATGCCGGATGTCGCGTTGCGCCCGTGGTCCGACGGCGACCTCGACCTGCTCCGCCGGGCCAACGCGCCCGAGCTCATGGAGCAGCTCGGCGGGCCGGAGTCCGACGCGAAGGTGGTGGACCGGCACGAGCGCTACCTGCGCGGCCGCCGCGACGGCAGCTCGTGGATGTCGGCGATCGTCACCCCCGAGCATCCCGAGGGAGTCGGCACGATCGGCTTCTGGCCGCACGAGCACCACGGTCGCCCGGCCTTCGAGGCCGGCTGGACCGTGCTGGCCGAGCACCAGGGCCGGGGCATCGCCGGAGCCGCGCTGGGCCTGCTCGTCGACGAGGCGCGTCGCGTCGACCCGGCCCGTGCGCTGCTGGCGTTCCCGCGCGTCTCGAACGCGCCGTCCAACGCGATCTGCCGGCGGGCGGGGTTCCGGCTCGAGGGAGTCGAGGAGTTCGAGTACCCGACGGGCACGTGGCTCCCGTCGAACGTGTGGGTGCTCCCGCCCGAGCACGGCTCGACGGCGTAGCCTCGACGCGTGCTCCCCTATCTCGCCGTGTTCGCCGGCGGCCTCGTCGGCACCGGACTGCGGCTCGCGATGGACCTCGCACTCCCCCACCCCGACTCCGGGTTCCCGTGGTCCACCCTCATCGTCAACCTCCTCGGCACGTTCGCGCTCGGGTGGCTCGCGGGCGGGCTCTGGACCCGGCCGAGCGTGCCGACCTGGCTCAAGGCGGGCGTGGGCTCGGGCGTCGTCGGCTCGTTCACGACCCTCTCGGCGGTGATGGGCTCGGCAGCGATCCTCGGCCGCGAGGGCGAGGCGTGGCTCGCCGCCGCCTACCTCGGCGTCTCGATCGTGGGCGGCCTCGCCGCCGCGACCGCAGGCCTCAAGGTCGGCTCGTCGATCGCCCACCGCCCGATGCCCGTCGAGGTGACCGACGACGGGGCGACCCTGTGACGCCCCTCGCGGTCGCCGCGCTCCTCGTCGCCGGCGCGATCGGCGCGGTGATCCGGTACGCGCTGTCGCGCGCGTACCCGGTCCGCCCGGGGCACCTGCCCGGCGGCATCCTCATCGTCAACGTCGTGGGCTCCGGCGTCGCGGGCGCGGTCATCGGCTTCGCCGAGCGGGCCGCGCTCGCCGACGACCTGCGACTCGTGCTCGTCACCGGGTTCTGCGGGGGCTTGACCACCTTCAGCACCTGGTGCGTCGAGACGATCGAGCTCGCCGACGGCGGGCGCTGGCGCGCGGCGATCCTCAACGTCGTCGTGACCCTCGCGCTCGGTCTCGGAGCGGCCGTCGCCGGCTATCTGCTCGCCCGGTAACCGGCCGGTCCGGTCGCACCCGTGACGCGCCGGATCGGGTCGACTTGACTTCCGCATCCGCCGGAGTAGTGTCGTCCGCCGTGACTCATGAGGCGACCACGCCGCCGGCCGAGCTGAAATCCCCGAAGCACTGGATCATCGGGGACCCGCTTCCGACCGAGAAGCTCGAAGGCCAGCTGCTCCCCAAGAAGCTCGCCCTCCCCATCTTCGCGAGCGACCCGCTCTCCTCCGTGGCGTACGCGCCGCAGGAGCTGGTCATGATCCTCCTCGTCGGCGGGCTCGCCTTCCTCAGCTTCGCACCGTGGGTCGCGCTCGCGGTCGTCGTCCTGCTCGTGACCGTGGTGATGAGCTACCGCCAGCTCATCCGCGCCTACCCCTCCGGCGGCGGCGACTACGAGGTGGCGCACCGCAACCTCGGCGAGAAGGCCGGGCTCGTCGTCGCGTCGGCCCTGCTCGTCGACTACGTCATGACCGTCGTCGTCTCGGTCGCGTCGGGAGTGGACAACATCATCTCGGCGCTGCCCGAACTGGCGCCGTTCCGCGTCGAGCTCGCGGTCGTGTTCGTCATCATCCTCGCGGCGGTGAACCTGCGAGGCGTCAGCGAGTCCTCGAAGGCCTTCGCGGTGCCGACCTACCTCTTCATCGGCAGCGTCTTCGTGATGATCGTGGTCGGCCTCGTTCGCACCGCGCTCGGCGACGCGCCGGTCGCCGAGTCGGCGCAGTACGCCGTCGAGGCCGAGGAGCTCACGCAAGTCGCCGTCATCCTGCTCCTGCTGCGCTCCTTCGCGAGCGGATGCTCGGCGCTCACGGGCGTCGAGGCCATCTCGAACGGCGTGCCCGCCTTCCGCGCGCCGAAGATCCGCAACGCCCAGCGCACGCTCGTGGCGATGGGGGCCATCGCGATCACGCTCTTCGCGGGCCTCACCGCGCTCGCGCTCATCTCGAACGTGCACTACGCCGAGGACCCGTGCCACCTCATCGGCTGGGAGGCCTGTGCGACCGAGCCGCAGCTGAGCCTCATGGCGCAGGTCGCCGCGGCGACGTTCGGCGGGGACAGCGTGTTCTTCTACGTGATCCAGGCCGCGACCGCGCTGGTCCTGCTGCTCGCGGCCAACACCGCGTTCAACGGCTTCCCGCTCCTCGGCTCGGTGCTCGCGCGCGACAACTACGCGCCGAAGTCGCTCTCGACGCGCGGGGACCGCCTGATCTTCTCGAACGGCGTGCTCATCCTCTCCCTCGCCGCGACCGTGATCCTCGTGGTCTTCCAGGCGAACCTCACCGTGCTGATCCAGCTCTACATCATCGGCGTGTTCGTCTCGTTCACGCTCGGCCAGACGGGGATGGTGCGGCATTGGCTCCGCGAGCTGTCGCGCCTGCGTCATCCGTCGGGATCGAAGCGCCCGGGCGGGCGCGCCGCAATGGATGCCGAGACCGGAGCGAAGCCGCTGAGCGCCGGCGCGATGCGCCGCGCGCTCGTGATCAACGCCGTCGGGGCCGTCATGACCGCGGTCGTGCTGGTCGTCGTGACCGTCACGAAGTTCACGCACGGCGCGTGGATCGTGTTCGTGCTCATGCCGATCCTCTTCCTGCTCATGATGGGCGTCCACCGCTACTACCGCGACGTCGAGAAGGAGATCGAGCCCGACGCGACGACGACGTTCGGTTCGGAGGGCGACCACGCGATCGTGCTCGTCGGGCGCATGCAGAAGCCCGTGCTCAAGGCGCTCGACTACGCGATCGCGGCCAAGCACGATTCGCTCGAGGCCGTGCACGTCTCGCTCGACGAGGCCCAGACCAAGCAGCTCAAGAAGGACTGGGTCAGGCAGAACATCCACGTCAAGCTGCGGATCCTCTCGTCGCCCTACCGCGACCTGAGCTACCCGCTCATCCAGTACATCAAGCAGCACCGCGAGGAGCACGGCTCCGAGGTCATCACGGTGTACCTGCCCCAGTACATCGTCGGGCACTGGTGGGAGAGCCTGCTGCACAACCACAAGGCCCGGCGCATCCGCCAGAAGCTCATGCTCGTGCACGGCGTGACCGTCTCGCTCGTGCCGTGGCTGCTCGACTCGAGCGACCTCGTCTACGGCCGGCGGTCGCGACCGCTGCCCGGCCAGGACCGTCGCGGCGAACCGGTGCGCCCGGTACCGCGGCGGCCGCACCAGGACGCCGTGGGCGCGCGCCGGCGCTGACGCGGACGGCCCGGCGCCGGGCGGCCCGGTCGACGGAGCGCGCTCAGATCATCGCCATGATCTGGCGCGCGATCATCCGACCGGCGCGACTCGCCCCGATCGTGGAGGCCTGCGGTCCGTAGCCCGCGAGGAAGACCCGCGGGTCCTGCCACGCCGCACCCTGCCCGACCGCGATGCCGCCGGCCTTCTCGCGCAGTCGCAACGGGGCGAGATGCCGCAGCTCGGGCCGGAAGCCGGTCGCCCAGATGATCGCGTCGGCGCGAGCGGACGAGCCGTCGTTCCAGACGACGCGGTCGGCCTCGATGCGGTCGAACATCGGCCGCGCGTGGAGCAGCCCGCGCTCGATGCCGGCCGCGATGCGACGGCTCTTCGGCACGCCGGTGCCGCTCACGATCGAGGGCAGCGCGCGGCCGGCGCGCGCCGCCTCGTCCTGCCGCGACACCGCGGCCGAGGCGCCCTCGAGGTCGAGCTCCTGCCGGTCGAGCCAGTCGATCGGACGGCGCGAGACCCAGGTGAGGCCCGCCGCGACGGGCTCGAGCTCGAGCATGAACCCGATGGCCGACGTGCCGCCGCCCACGACGACGACGTGCTGGTCGCGGAAGTCCTCGGCGGAGACGAAGTCGGAGGTGTGCAGGTGGCGCCCGCGGAACTCGCTCATCCCGGGGTAGTACGGCACGAACGGCGAGCCCCACGTGCCGGTGGCGTTCACGAGGAACTGGGTGCGCAGCTCGCCGCGCGGCGCCGAGGGCGTCTCGGGCTCCTGGAAGGTCCGCCGCCGACGCGCGAAGAACCCGCGGGTCCGCAGCTCCTCGATCGGCTGCGGGCTGAGGTCCTCGTACTCGATGCGCAGGTCGACGCCGTCGTTCGAGACGCGCCGCACGTTGACGGGTCGGCGCACCCGCAGGTCGTAGTGCTCCTCGAACCGCCCGTAGTAGTCGGCGACGACCTCCTTGGCGGGAAGCGCGCGCTCGGCGGTCTCGAAGCTGAGGCCGAGCTCCCCCATGCCCGGCAGGTCGTTCACGCGATGCGCCGTGCCGAGGCGCAGCGACGACCAACGATGCTGCCACGCGCCACCCGGTCCGGGGGCGCGGTCGAGCATGACGAAGTCCTCGTCGGCGACGAGTTCGAAGCGCCGCAGGTAATAGGCGACGGACAGCCCCGCCTGTCCGGCGCCGATCACCGCGACCTTCACGCGGTCGGGGATCGGATCCACCCGTCTATCCCACCATGTCCGGAGGGGTCGCGTCGGCCGATCTGCGCCCTCCACAGCGCCTGCGCGGCAGCAGAGTCGAACCCATGGCGGTGGTAAACTACCAGCCGGGATTGTTCATATCAGAAAGAGCCGGGTGACGACCATCCCACCCGGCCAGACGTCGTAAGGGGGTCACGCATGGGGCGCGGCCGTCAGAAAGCCAAGCACACCAAGGTCGCGCGGGAGCTGAAGTACTTCAGCCCCGCGACCGACTACAGCGCGCTCGAGCGCGAGCTCACGGCTTCGCACCACGACCACGACGACGAGATGTCGAAGTGGGCCGAGTACGCCGACGACGAGTCCTACGTGCCCGACGACGGCAGCCACCGCTCCTGAGGCCCCCGGGCTCCGCGGCGAACCCCGAACGCGCCGCGATCAGCCCATCGACGCCGCCACGGCCAGCGCGTCCGCGCGCGCCGAGGTCGGCCAGAGCGCATCGCCCTTGTGGATGCGCAGGCTGACGATGCCGTGCAGCGCCGCCCAGGCGCGCATGGCGGTCGTCGTGGCATCCGCTTCGGAGCTGCCGTGCGCCTGCCGCAGGGCCGCGACCGCGGCGTCGATCACGATCCACCCCGGCTCGCTCGGCCCGACCGGGTTGCCGAGCCGATCGGCGCTCTCGAAGAGCAACTGGTACGCGCCGGGATTCGCGAGCCCCCACTCGACGTAGCCCGTGGCGATGTCGGCGAGCGAGACGGAGGGCACCGCCCCGCCGTCCGCCGCCTCGAGCCCGAGCACGGCCGCCACGAGCCGCCGGCTCTGCAGCTGCACGACGGCGGCGATGAGCTCCTGGGCCGACGCGAAGTGCAGGTAGACCGCGGATGGCGAGACGCCGGCGAGGCGGGCGACCTCGCGCAGCGACAGCGGGGGCGCCGACCGGGGCTCGACGAGCAGTGACTCGGCGGCCTCCAGCAGCGCGGTGCGCAGGTGCTCGCCTTCGCCGCGCGCCGAGCGCGGGCGTCGGGTCTCGCCGGGAAGTGCCATGGAACTCCTTGACTCGCGTCGCGGCTTGCTGTACACCTGTCAACATAGCAAAGTGCACAGGTGTTCACCTAGGAGGATCGCCATGACCCATGCCCCTCGACTCGCCCTCGTGACCGGCGCCAGCTCCGGACTCGGCGAGCTCATCGCCGAGCGGCTCGCCGAGCGCGGCGCCGACCTCGTGCTCGTCGCCCGCCGGCGCGACCGGCTCGACGCGCTCGCCGCCCGGCTGGCGGAGCGTCACGGCACGCGCAGCACGGTCATCGAGGCCGACCTCGCCCGGCCCGGTGCCGCCGCCGAGGTCTGGTCGCGACTCGAGGGCGCGACCCCCGACACGCTCGTGAACGCGGCGGGCTTCGCCACGCACGGCGCGTTCGCCGCGGAGCACCCCGACCGGATCCGCGACGAGGTCACGGTCAACGTGACCGCCCTGGTCGAGCTCACGCGCGCGGCGCTGCCGGCGATGCTCGCCGACGGCCACGGGGCGATCGTGAACATCGCGAGCACCGCGTCGTTCCAGCCCGTGCCCGGGATGGCGGTCTACGCCGCCACGAAGACGTTCGTGCGCGAGCTCACCGAGGCGATCGCCCACGAGGTGCGCGGCTCGGGCGTGAAGGTCATCGCGCTCTGCCCCGGTGCGACCCGGACCGAGTTCTTCGACGTGGTCGGCAATCCTGAGGCGGCTGTCGGCACGCCCGCCGAGCCCGCCGAGGTCGTCGATGCGCTGCTGCGCGCGCTCGACCGCGACCGCACGCCGAGCGTGCTGGTCACGGGGTTCGCGAACCGCCTCGGGGCCGCGCTCGCCCGGCTCGCGCCCAACCGGCTGCTCATGCCGATCGCGGCCCGGGCCGTCAGCTACGAGCCCGGATCGGCGACGGCGACGGCGCTGGCCGGTCGCCGCTGACCTCCGACCCGCGCACCATCCGCCGCAGGCCGAGTCCGGTCAGCAGCGCGACCGTGGCCGCCATCAGCACGCCGCCGACCGCGAACGACGCGAACACGAGCCACACCGGACTCGACTCGTCGATGAAGGGCGACGGCAGGAACGTGAACACGATGCCGACCAGCCACGCGCCCATGTTGAGCGGCACCCAGCGCCAAGCCCGCGGCACGCGCGCCTGCGCGAGCACGGGCCACTGCAGGAGCGGGATCGTCGCGAGCAGCGCGAGTCCGGCGCACGCTGCGACCGCCCAGGCCGCCGGCGAGGCCCAGTCGATCTCGACGCCCAGGTCGGCGAACGTCGGCAGGAGCATCCCGATCGACCAGGCGGCGGATGCCGCGACGGCCGTCGCGGCGACCCAGCGACCCACGGGCACCTCAGCGGCGGACCCGCGCAGGCCGAGCGACTGGCCGAGGCCGAGCAGGGCTCCCTCCCCCGCGCCGAAGATCACCAGCAGCGCCCACGTCGCCCACGCCTCGAGGCCGAGCGTCGCGGCGAGCGCGAACCCCGTCACCGGCACGAGGAAGCCGAGACTCTCGCCGAGCACGGTGAAACCGACCCAGCGCCCGAGGCGCGGCGCCTCCCTCGCCTGGTCCATCACCCCACCGTACGGTCGATCACCGAGGCGCGGCGGAGTCCAACGTCCCGTCCCGAGACTCCCGGGCCGCTTCCTCAGAGTGCCGCGCCGCGCGGCGAGAGCGAGCTCCAGGCGAGCAGGGCGAGCACCACTCGCGCGGCACCCAGGACCCACGGGATCGGCAGGTCGAACCCGATCCAGAACACCGCCTCGGCCGGCAGGAGCGCGAGGTTGAGGACGGCGCCGGCGCGGAACCCCTGCCAGAGGAGCCAGCCGGAGAAGGCGACGGCCGCGGCGACGAGGAGGAATCCCATGAGCAGCGCCGCGAACGCCCCGGGCTCGTAGCGAGCCGACCACCGGCCGCCGTACATCTCGAACATCCCGAAGAAGGTCGGCAGCCGCCCGGCAGTCCGCAAGTGGTACACGGCGATCGGAATGGTGGGGAGCCCGAAACCAGCAGCGTAGGCCCACGTGACGATCGCGTCGACTCGCGCCAGGTTCATGCCGCCCCGATTCCATCGCCCCTCGGCGTACGGGGGATGCTACTCCTCGGCGGGTGCGGCCGCGGCGCGCCAGCGTGCGGCCTCGTCGGCGAACCGCTCGAGCTCGGCGAGGGTTCCCTCGACCGTGATCGCGCGGAGCACGACCTCGTCGACGACGTCGTAGGCGGCGAGCGTCGCACCGCGGTCGATCGTCGCGTCGATCGGGCTCACGCCGAGGCGCGCGAAGTTCGCCGCGTACGACGAGTAGGAGCCGTACCGGTCGGCCTCGCGCTGCAGCGCCGCGCGGGCGGCGCCGTCGACGATCGTGCGCACGTAGAGCACGCCGCGCACCGACCCGGCGCGATCGCCGGCGTCGCGGTGCAGGTCCTCCATCGCATGCTGCGCGGCCGTCGGCGTGAGCCAGTTGAGCAGGACCGCGTCGGCCTTGCGAGCGGCGAGCCGGCGCATCCGCGGACCGAGCGCCCCCACCGCGAGCGCGGCGGTCGTGCGGGCGCGCAGGTCGGCGAGTCCGGCGGAGACGAGCTCGAGCGGATGGCGCGCCCCGCCCGACCCGATGCCGATCGTCGTGCGCCCGGCGGGCAGCCCGGAGAGGTCGAGCTTCTCGACGGGGCGCCGGTCGAGCGGGATCACCCCGGTCGCGAGCCCGAGGCGATCGGTGACCTCGGCGACCACCCGCAGGCCCGCAAGGGAGTCGCCGCCGGGCACGTCGTTCAGCCAGAGGCGGTCGAACCCGAGTCGCTCGAGGCGCGGTGCGAGGGCGCGGAGGGTCGCGTGGTCGGTCGTGCCGGGCAGTCCGATCGAGAGCGCGGCGCGCATGGTCAGCTCGCGTAGGACCCGACGAGGCGCACGGCGCCGCCGTCGACGCCCTTCGCGCCCTGCTCGAAGCCGGTGAGGTCGCGCTCGGCGGTCGAGACGGTGCCGACCTGCCACGCAGGCAGGCCGAGCGCGCCGAGCTCGGCGACGACGGAGGCCGCCGACGCGGGGTCGACCACGGCGAAGAAGCCGATGCCGAGGTTCCAGGTGCCCTCCGTCGACTCGATCGTCGTGCCGGCGAGGTCGTTGAGCACGCGGAACACGGGCTGCGGCGACCACGTGGCGCGGTCGACCTCGACCCACGAGCCGCGCGGCAGCACGCGCGCGAGGTTGGCGGCGATCCCGCCGCCCGTGACGTGGGAGAGCGAGTGCACGGCGCCGCCGAGCGTCTCGTGGCCGAGGAGCTGCACGAGCGGGCCCGAGTAGAGGCGCGTCGGCTCGAGGAGCGCCTCGCCCCACGTCGTGCCGAGGTCGGCCGCGGCATCCGTGTACCGCAGGTTCGCGTTCGACAGGATGTGCCGCACGAGCGAGAACCCGTTGGAGTGCAGGCCGCTCGACTCGATCGCGATGACGACATCGCCGTCGACGACCCGCTCGGCGCCGAGCGCTCGGTCGGCCTCGACGACGCCGACGGCGGCGCCCGCGACGTCGTAGTCGTCGACGCCCATGAGCCCCGGGTGCTCGGCGGTCTCGCCGCCGACGAGGGCCGTTCCGGTCTCGGCGCACGCGCGCGCGATGCCCGTGACGATCGCCGCGATGCGCGCGGGCACGACCTTGCCGCACGCGATGTAGTCGGTCATGAAGAGCGGCGTCGCGCCGACCACGACGATGTCGTCGACGACCATGCCGACCAGGTCCTGGCCGATCGTGTCGTGCACGTCGAGCGCCTGCGCGATCGCGATCTTGGTGCCGACGCCGTCGGTCGAGGTCGCGAGGAGCGGGCGGCGGTAGTCCTTCGCGAACGAGAGGTCGTAGAGGCCCGCGAACCCGCCGACCCCGCCGAGCACGTTGGGCCCGTGCGTCTTGGCGACCGCATCCTTCATGAGTTCGACGGCGAGGTCGCCGGCGGCGGTGTCGACTCCGGCCGCGGCGTAGGACGAGTTCGCGCTCACCCGACAAGGGTACCGGTGCGGGCGCGCGCCTCCGGGCCCGGTGACGGAGGGCGGCGATAGAATCCGACCATGCACGCGGGGGGCACGCCGTCGTGGGTGATTCGCGAGAACGCGAGCACCGCGGTGCTGCTCGCCCTCTACCTGCGCGAGGTGCTCGGCATCGCGTCGCCCACCGAACTCCCGCGACTGCGGGATGTGGGGCGCGTCGGCCCCGATGGCCCGCGCGACGTCGACGCGCACGACGCGCTCGAGAAGCAGTGGCGCGAGTGGTGGGCCATGACGGTCGAGCCCGAGACGCACCCGTCCTCCGTTCCGCTCGAGCTCGTCGACGAGTACGGCACCGCGGTCGCGCTGCCGGTCTCGGGTGCCGAGGCGCTCGCCGCCGCCATCCGGCCGCACGCCGAGGCGGCACTGGCCTGGGCCGAGTGGGCGCACGAGCGGTACCGCAGCGCGTCCGCCGCGAGGTCGGGCGACAGCTACCGCGCGTACGCGGGCAGCATCGCCGAGCACGAGCGCGAGGTCGGGCGGCGGGCGCACTCGTTCGAACTCAACGTCGAGGTGCTGCCGCTCGCCGCGTCGGGCGTCTGGTGGATCGGCGCGAAGACGGTCGCGGTGACCGACTCGCTGCGGGCGGATGCCGCGGCCTTCGACGATGCGATCCATCCGATCATCGCCGAGCTCGCCTGAGGGCGCGTGGCAGACTCGACCGCATGAGCATCTGGTTCGGCGAGCCCTCCCTCGAGTGGGCGAACTCCCGCAGCGAGCACGCGATGATCCGCACCCTCGGCATCGAGATGACCGAGCTGACGGATGACTCGCTGAAGGGCCGGATGCCCGTCGACCACCGCACCCGCCAGCCCGCCGGGGTGCTCCACGGCGGTGCCTCGGTCGCGCTCGCCGAGACGCTCGCGAGCTGGGGCGCCTCGTTCACGGTCGACCCCGAGCAGTTCTACTGCGTGGGCATGGAGATCAACGCGAACCACGTGCGTCCGATCGCGGACGGATGGGTCTACGGCGAGGCGCGCCCGATCACGCGAGGCCGCACGACGCAGGTGTGGGACATCCGCATCACCGACGAACAGGGCCGCCTCGTGTGCGTCTCGCGCTGCACGATGGCCGTGCTCGCGACGCCCTCGCAGTACTGACCGCGTCCCCCGCCTCAGGCGGGCGAGGCCCAGTCGGACGGCACGACGAAGCACCACTCGGCGAGCACCGTGAACGCCGCCGCCTGCAGCCGCCCCTGGTCGAGGCGGCGCCCGGGATCGAGGTCGACCACGATCACGCGATGCTCCGCGAGGTGGCCGTAGCGGCGCGGGTCGACCGCGAACCGGGGATTGCGCGCGCCGTACTCGGAGAACGCCGCTTCGACCTCATCGCGATGGTGCTCGAGGAGCTCGGCGGGCGAGAGTGCGGCCTCGACGCGTGGCGACATGCGCGCGGCGCCGATGCGGGAGCGCTCCACGCGTTCGGCGGGGGTCGTCGCGTGCTCCCCGGCCCGGCGACGCAGCTCGTGCCTGGTGCTCGCCAGGGCCAGCCGCTGGGCGGACTCGTCGAGCCCCTCGTCGAGCAGGCGCTCGCGCCACCCGGATCGCGAGCGGAATCGCATGTCCGGCGATCGAACCGGTGCCGGTGGAGGAGGAGTCAGCCTCGGCCGGGAGCCGGCGGATATCGTGGACGCGTGAAGCCGTTCGTCCTCCTCGCCACGCGGGCCGAGGACGTGCCCGCCGACGAGGAGTACGCGCTGTTCCTCCGCGGCACGGGCCTCGACGAGCGCGACCTCATCCGGATCCGGCTCGAGGCCGGACCCATGCCGGCGCTCGACCTCGACGCGCTGTCGGGCATCTTCGTCGGCGGCGGGCCGTTCAACGCCTCCGATCCACCCGAGCGGAAGTCGGCGGTGCAGCACCGGGTCGAGGCCGAGTTCGCGACCCTGCTCGACGAGGTGGTGGCGCGGGACTTCCCGTTCCTCGGCGCCTGCTACGGGGTCGGCACGGTCGGCGCCCACCAGGGCGCGGTGATCGACCGCACGTACGGCGAGCCCATCAGCGTCGTGCCCGTGACCCTGACCGACGACGGCGCGGCCGACCCGCTGCTCGCCGGGCTGCCGCGCACGTTCAACGCCTTCGTCGGCCACAAGGAGGCGATCAGCGGACTGCCGGGCTCGGCGACGCTCCTCGGCTCGTCACCCGGATGCCCCGTGCAGGCCTTCCGCGTCGGCTCGAACGTGTATGCCACGCAGTTCCATCCGGAGCTCGACCTCGAGGGCATCATCGTGCGCATCCACGCGTACGCGTCGCACGGCTACTTCGCGCCCGACGAGCTCGAGCTCACCCTCGCCGCGGTGCGCCGGGCCACGGTCTCGGAGCCGAGCCGGATGCTGCGCAGCTTCGTCGAGCTCCACGCGCGGTAGTCACCTGGCGCCGATCCGCACGGCGGGTCAGGCGATCGTCCCCACCGGCGCCCAGCCCAGCCGACGCTGCACCGCCGTGAGTCCCCGCGACGGAACCCCGGCATCGCCGACGCCGAAGATCTCGACCGCGAGCTCGACGAGGCCGCGAGCGCATGGCTCGACCGGGCTCGCGAGCAGCGCCTCGATCCGCGCCGCGACCGACGGATACGCCGAGTCGAATCGTCGCGTCGGGTCGAGCGAGTCGAGCCGGGCGCCGTGCTCGGGCGCCACGCGCGCAGCCACCGCCCGGGTGAGCGCCTCGACCGCGGCACCGCGCACGAGCGTGCTCGCGCTCAGTCGTTCGCCGCGCCGCGCACGGCCCACGCCGATGAGCGCCAGTGCGAGCACCAGTCCGAGGTCCCGGTCGGGGTCCGGCGGCACGGGAGCGGGTCTCGCCGCGAGCGTCGCCATCGTCTCGGCGACGCCGCCGCGATCGATGCGGACGTCGTACGCGTTCGCCGCCCACCCCTCGAGCTCGCCGAGGCTCGCGACGCCGTACTCCACGACGTGGCCGTCGTCGTAGACGACCTTCCCACCGCCGTGGTGCTCGCGCACCTCGACGGCGATCCGCTCCGGGTCCGGGAGCCAGGTCGCGGCCGGCCGAAACTCGTCCTGGCGGCCGTCGCGCGCGATGAGCGCGAGATCGTGGTCGGACCACTCGTCCACGCGATCGCGTTCGGCCGTCGATCCCATGCCCACGAGCCCGACGACCCCGTCGCGCTCGGCGACCGCCGACTCGGCCCGCGTGAGGAAGTCCTCGAACGCGGCGCGCTGGTCACTCATGCTCGCGCCTCGAACACGCCGCGGAGGGTCGGCCAGGCGGCGGCGCGCACGAAGACCGGGATGCGGTCGATCGGCACGTCGGCGCGCACGATCGCGTCGCCCGCGACCGGCTCGCCCGTCCACGCGTCGGCCCACTCGCCCGGCGGGAGCGCCGTCTCGTGCTCGGTCTCGCCCTCGGTCACGACCGGGGAGACGAAGAGGTCCCGACCCAGGAACCACTGCAGCGGGTGAGTCCACGCGGTCTCGAGCGACGGGTGGTCGAAGTACACCGGCCGCATGAGCGGCGCCGACGTGCGGACGCTCTCCGCGGCCTCGGCCGCGAGGTACGGCACGAGCCGCTCGCGCAGGTGCGCGAACGCCCGGAACACCGGGAGCACGCGGTCGTCGCCGGTCTGCTCGGCGAGGTTCCACGGCGTGCGGTCGCGCGACGGCCTCCGGTGGTGGTTGAACTCCGAGTGGTACTGCATGATCGGCACGAACGTCGACGCGGCCGTCGCGCGCAGGTACAGCTCGGCGCTCGGCAGGTCGCCCGAGAACCCCGCGAGGTCCCAGCCCCAGTAGAGGATGCCGCTCGCCGCCGCCGAGAGCCCGGCGAACATCGACCAGCGGAACGCGTCCCACGTCGAGTTCTCGTCGCCGGCCCAGAAGGCGCCATGCGCCTGCGATCCGGTGAAGCCGGCCCGGCTGAAGGTCACGGGCGCCTTGCCCGCCGAACGCAGCAGGTCGCCGTACGCCTTCGCGTACGCCACGGGGAAGCGGTTGTTGCCCTCGCCACCCCGCGTGCCGTCGAGGTACGCGAGCTCGCGACCCCAGGCGTGCTCGCCGCCGTCGGTCTTGAACCCGTCGATGCCGACCTCCTCGACGAGGTAGCGGCGCTTCTCGGTCCACCAGCGGGCCGCGCGCTCGTCGGTGAGGTCGGGCATCGTCGAGAGCGGGAACCACCAGCCGCGGTTGCGGTACGGACGCAGCCCGCCGCGCGCGTCGGGCTCGCGGATCAGCACACCCTCGCGTGCCGCGGCGAGCGCGTCGGCGCGCGCCTGACCGGTCGGGTGCGGACGCGCCTTCAGCAGCGGGATCTGCCAGAGGTGCACACGGATGTCGCGATCGTGCAGCTCGTCGACCATGCCCTTCGGGTCGGGCCACGCGCCATCCGCCGGGAAGTCGAAGTCGGCGAGCCGATGCGGCGCGCCGTCCTCGCTCACCTCGTAGCGCGCGTCGCGGAACGCGGTGAACGTGCGCTCGTCGCTCCACGCCTCGATCACGACCGAGCCGACGGGCACGTCGTGGTCGCGGTGCAGGTCCATCTGCCGCATGACCTCGGCCTGCGTGTTCCACTCGTTGCCGCTCGCCCAGAGCCGGAACACCCAGTCCGGCAGCTCCTCGGGGCGGCCGACCTCGGCGAGGAACGCGTCGAGCACCGCGGTCGGCGTGCCGTCGTAGCACGCGACCGTCACCGCGGGCTCGCCGGCCGCGGCATCCGTCTCGACCTCGACCACGATGCGGTCGGGCGAGCTCGCACCGACGTCGAACCACACGCGGCGCGACGTGCGCACGTGGAAGCCCCAGCCCTCGCCGCCCACGACGTGCGCGAACGGCATGGGCAGGTACGTCTTGCGTTCGGCGCCCTGGGACTTGTACTGCTCGAAGACGACCGAGTCGAGCTCGGTGCCGCGGTGGTCGAGCCGGTCGAAGCGCTCGCCGAACCCCGTGACGTGCTCGCCCGCGACGAGCGGGAGCGCGAAGCGCACGCGGCGCACGCGCGTGCCGTCGGTCAGCACCTGCACGCTGCCCGGGACGACCCGGCGCGCACCGTCGGTCGCGACCACGTCGTCGGATGCATCGGCCCATCCCGAGACGACCGCCTCGAATGCGCGCGTGCGCTGCAGGTCACCCCCGGCTGTGCGGCCCTCGAAGCGGTAGCGGATGGCGCTGCCCGCCTCCGGCGCCGGGACCTCCACGGCCCAGCCGCCCGCCCTCCGCGCGAGGCGCGCCTGCGCCGACGCGAGATGGCCGCCGTCGATGGTCTGCCCGCGCGAGGTGCTCGCGACCCGGGCGAGCGGATGCCGCTCCGTGCGGAGCGCGCCCGCGGCATCCGTGATCTCGACCTCGACCTGGACCGCCTCGACCTCGGGCGTCGCGCGGACGCCGAGCCGGAGCGGCTCGCCGGCGACGGGGTCGAGCGGCCAGCGCTGCTCGGTGTCGACCGAGTACGGGTGCCCGGAACCGAGCGGGCGGTGGCGGATCATCGGGCGGACTCCTCGGATGCGGCGCGGTCGGATGCAGTGCGGTCGGATGCGGTGCCGTCGAGTTCGACGGCGAGTCGGATGAACATGGCATGGCTCCAGAGCAGCGGGTCGGCCGACGGCCCCCAACGCTCGACCCACTCGTCGACGCGCGTCGGATCGAGCAGGTGACGCTCGACCTGCTCGGGCATCGAGCCGTCGGGCCCGGCGGTGGATGCGGCCCACTCGAGGAGCTCGAGCGCGCGTTCGCGTTCACCGGCGCGCGCGTGAGCGAGCCCCAGGAAGCAGGACAGCAACGGCCACTGGCCGCCGCCGAAGTAGGTGTCGCCGAGGTACCGGTGCACGCCGCCGTCGACCGCGAGGTCGCGCTCGATCGCGGCGATGGTCCCCCGGCCGAGCGGGGAGCCGGCCGGCACGACGTCCATGAGGCCGACGATCGCCGCGAGGCTCGCGTCCACCGCGGACGAGCCCACCCACTTGGCGAGGTGGCCATCGGTCGCGCCGCGCGCGAGCACGAACGCGACGATCTCGTCGGCCGTCGCCGCGGCGAGCGCCGCGCGTTCGTCGTCGAGCACCCCGAGACCGGCGGCGGCGCGCAGGCCCCCGGCGAGGCATCCGAGGCTCGAGACGTGCACGTGCTCGGCGTGCTCCTCCCACCAGTCGAAGCAGGGGCGGCTCCACGACGACGCGAGGTAGTCGACGCTGAGTGCGACGGCGCCGGCCCAGCGTGCGGGGTCGGTGCCGTGCCGGCGCACGTGCTCGCCGACCGCCCAGACCCACGTGCCGTAGCCGTCGAGCTGGAAGTCCCACCACTCGTCGTCTCCCGCGCGGCCGTCGAACGTGAAGCGCGTCGGCAGCATCGCCGAGTCGGGTACGGGCGCGCCCGCACGGGCTGCCGCGACGATCGCCTCGATGTCGGCGCGTCGCGCCTCGAGCACGCGCGCACACCAGTCGAAGAACCGCTCCGCCGAGTCGGCACGGCCGGCGCTCGACATCCCGTCGGCGATGAACGCGCCGTCGCGGAACCAGCTGTAGCCGGCGTACGCCGAGAACGTGGGGCTCGCGGGATAGGCGCCGCAGTCGTCCTGGAGCGAGGCGATGAGGTCGGCGCTCGAGGCCGCGAGCGCCGCGATCTCATGCCGGGCGGTGAGGGGAAGGGTCATCGTGCTGCTGCCTTCGTGGTGGTGGGATGGGCCGGGGCCGGGCGCGTTCGTGCGCACGGCCCCGGCGGGTGGGGGCGGGTCAGCCGCCGATCGCGGCGTTGATGCGCTGCTCGGCGGAGTCGAGCGCCTCCTGCACGGTCTTGCGGCCGGACTGCGCCTCGACGAGCTCCTCGGTCATGATGTCCTGCATCTCCTGCTGGCCCTCGGCGACGACCGGCGGCAGCGCGACCTGGTCGAGCGAGTCGAACACGGCCTGGCGGTTCTCGGGGTTCCCGAGCGTGAGGTAGCTCTCGAGCGCGGCCTCGTCGGAGGTGGCGGGCAGCTCCCAGCCGGCGTCGAGGCGGGTCTGCACCATCACGTCGCTCGAGGTGAGGAACTCGGCGAACTTCGCGGCGGCCTCCTGGTGCTCCGAACCGGCCGAGACGCCGACCGCGTTCGAGAACAGCGCGCTCGCCTGCTGGGTGTTGCCCGGCTCGACCGCGATGTCCCAGCCGAACGGGACATCGGCGAAGGCGCCGAACATCCAGATGCCGGTGTGCAGCATCGCGAGCTTGCCATCGGTGAAGAGCTTCGTGTCGAAGTCGGGCGTGCCCTGGCCGTCCTCGATGGTCGGCATGACCGTGCCGCTCTTGCCGACGAGCCACTCGGCGGCCTCGACGCCCTCGGGCGTGTTGAACGCGACCTCGGTGCCGTCCTCGTTCAGGAAGGATCCGCCGTTCTGCGCGAGCACCTTGTAGAACTCGTAGAAGCTCACGGGCTGGTGGTCGCCCCACACGCCCGCGCCCTGGTCGGTGAGCTGCTCGGCCGCGGCCTGTTCGTCGGCCCAGGTCCAGTCGGCGGTCGGGGTGTCGACGCCCGCCGCCTCGAAGAGGTCGCGGTTGTAGAAGAGCACGACGGTCGAGAACGAGCTCGGCAGCGCGTACTGCGTGCCATCCGCCTGGTACGCCTCGAGGACGCTCTCGCGGTAGACCGACGGGTCGGCGACGTCGAGTTCGGCGAGCACGCCGTTCGCCTGGTACTGGGCGAAGTTGGCGTACTCGATGTCGAACACGTCGGAGACCGTGCCGGCGGCGAGGTCGGTCTGCAGCGCCGTGCCGTAGTCGGCGTAGGGCAGCGTCGTGACCTCGACCGTGATGTCGGGGTTCTCCTCCTCGAACGCGTCGACGATCTTCTGGAGGTTCTCCTCGTTGCCGCCGTTCGAGATGAAGTTCGTGTAGGTGATGGTGACGGGGCCGTCGGCCTCGCCGGCCGAGTCGCCCGCGGCGCAGCCGGTCAGGGCGAGGGCGGTGGCGGCGACGATGCCGACGCCGGCCAGTGCGGTGGTCCTCATGGTGCGTATCTCCTTCGATAGGGGTGAGGCAGGGGTTGGTGAGGGGGTGTTCGGGACTCGGACCGGGCGGTCGCGGGCCTCACTTGAGGCCGGTGTTCGCGACCCCCTGGATGACGTACTTCTGGGCGAAGAGGTAGATGGCGAGCATCGGCAGGATGCTCACGACGGAGCCGGCCATGACGATGTCCCACTCGGTCGTGTACTGGCCCTGCAGGCCGGCGAGCGCGACCGGCAGCGTCTGCAGCTCGGGCGAACGCAGCACGACGAGGGGCCAGAGGAAGCTGTTCCAGCTGCCCATGAACGCGAACACCGAGAGGGTCGCGAGGGCCGGGCGGATGTTGGGCAGGATCACGGTCCAGAAGATCCGGAAGTGCCCCGCGCCGTCGAGCGCGGCCGCCTCGTCGAGCTCGAACGGCACCTGGTTCATGGCCTGCCGCAGCAGGAACACGCCGAACGCGGCCGCCAGTGTCGGCAGGAGCGCACCGAGGTAGGTGTCGACGAGCCCCCAGGCGCGCAGCTCGGCGAAGAGCGGCACGACGAGCACCTGCAGCGGGATCATCATCGTCGCGAGGTAGACGCCGAAGACGACGGTGCGTCCGCGGAACGGCAGTCGGCTGAACGCGTACGCGGCGGTCGCGCTCGTGAACAGCTGCGCGAGCGTGGTGATCGTCGCGAGCAGCAGGCTGTTGCCGACGACCCGCGCGAAGGGCAGGTCGGCGAACAGCCGCTGGTACGACTCGAGGCTCGGGTTCGCGGGCACGAGCGTGGGCGTCGAGCCGAGGCCGGTGCCGGGGCTCAGCGACGTGACGAGCGTCCAGTAGAACGGGAAGAACATCGCGAGCGCGCCGATCACCATCACGACGTGCAGCAGCACGCTCCTGGCCATCGCGCTTCGCGCCGCGGCGGTGCGGTGACGGATGCCGCGCGGCGGCGCCGTGGTCGGTGCGAGCATCGTCTCAGCCATAGTTCACCCACTTGCGCTGGCCGCGGATCTGGACGACCGTCACGGCGAGGATCACGATGAAGAGCAGCCAGGAGAGGGCGGATGCCTCGCCGGCGCGTCCGTAGCGGAAGGTCAGGTCGTAGATCTGCTGCACCACGACCTGCGTGGCTCCGCCGGGCCCGCCGCCGGTCATGGCGTAGACCTGGTCGAAGACCTGGAAGCCGTTGATGAGCGAGATCACGACCACGAAGAAGGTCGCGGGCGAGAGCAGCGGCAGCGTGACCGAGAACAGCCGCCGCCACCATCCGGCGCCGTCGACGCGCGCGGCGTCGATCAGCTCGGGGTCGATCGCCTGCAGGCCGGCGAGCAGGACGACCATGACGAAGCCGAGGTCCTTCCACGCCGACGCGAGGATGATCGACGGCATCGCCCACGCCGGGTCGGTCCACCATCCGGGGCCCTCGATGCCGAAGAACGCGAGCACGGTGTTGACGACGCCGTTCGAGGGGTTCAGCAGCCAGCGCCACACGAGCGCGACGACGATCCAGCTCGTGATGACGGGCAGGAAGTACACGCCGCGGAGGAGCGTGCGGCCCTTCAGCGCCGTGTTGAGCGCGAGCGCGATCGCGAGCCCGCCGACGTACACGAGCGGCAGGTAGCCGACGATGTAGTACAGCGTGTGCAGGAACACGTCGGCGGTCTCGGGGTCGGTGAGCAGGTTCGCGTAGTTCTCGAGGCCGACCCACTTCGCGGGCGCGAGCAGGTTCCACTCGGTGAGGCTGATCCACGCGGCGGCCACCATCGGGCCGAGCACGAACAGCGCGAGCGGCACGGCGCTCGGCAGCAGGAACGCGAGCACGGTGAGGGCGTAGCGGAGGCGTCGGGCGCGCCGGCCGCGCGTGCGGCGCGGGGTCGCGGCGGGGGTCTCCTCCAGTCCGCGGCCCGCGACCTCGGCGGCCGCGTCGCCGATGAGCGCGGTCATGGCCGCACCGCCTGTCCGACGATGCGCGCGCGGATGAGGCGGCCCTGGTCGCCGGCATCGCCCGCCGCGTCGAACGGGGTCGCGAGCACGAGCGCCGCGGCGCCCTGCGCCCAGCTCTCGTCCTGCCAGGTCTCGACCTCGACGGGGAGGCTCCGGCGGTGGCGCAGCAGGTGCGACCGGAAGGCGGGCTCGAACCCAGCCGACCAGAACGGCCAGGCGGCGGTGCCCTCGCCGAGCACCACGACGAACGCCGGGTCGATGGTGTGCACGACGCCCGCGAGCGTGCGGCCGAGGAGCCGCCCGGCCTCGCGGTAGATCGCCGCGGCACGCTCGTCGCCCGACTCGGCCGCGGCGAGCAGGACGCCGATGCCATCCTCGGCGCCGATGACCGACTCCTCGCGCGCCCGGCGGACGAGCGCGGACTCGCCGATGCTCGCCTCGAGGCAGCCGTGGTTGCCGCAGCTGCACCGCGGGCCGTCGTCGGAGATCGGGATGTGCCCGATCTCGCCCGCGCCGCCCGACGCGGCGCGCAGGACGCTGCCGTCGACGACGATGCCCGCGCCGATGCCGGTGCCGATCGTGACCACGAGGAAGTCGTCGTGCGAGCGCCCGAGACCGAAGAGGCGTTCGGCGACCGCGAGCGCGTTGACGTTGTTCTCGACGATCACGGGCAGGCCGATCGCGCGTCGCAGCGCGCCGCCGAGCTCGACGCCCGCCCAGCCGAGCTGCGCCGAGTCGACGACGCCGTTGCCGGGCCGGTCGACGCTGCCGGGCACGCCGACGCCGAGGCCGAGCAGCGTCGAACCGTCGCCCGCGTCGATGAAGTCGCGGATGCGCTCGACGAGCTCGGCGATGAACGTGCTGGAGGTCGCGTCGAACGGCACGCTCGCCGAGCGGACGACCTGCCCGTCGATGCCGACCTCGACGAACGCCACGTGGTCGGCCACGACCTTGATGCCGATCGCACGGCCGGCGGACGTGGCGAGGCCCAGCATGCGGCCGGGCCGCCCGCCGTTCGACGGTGCCTGCTCGAGCTCGACCACGAGGCCCTCGGCGAGGAGGTCCTTGACGAGCTGGGTGATGAGGGCGGGCGAGAGCGAGAGCGTGCGGGCGAGGTCGGCGCGCGAGGCGGGCCCGTTCGCCCCGAGCTGCGCCAGGATCGCCGAGCGGTTGACGTCGGTGCGCTTGCTGGAGTGGATCGCCATCGATACCTCTGGGTCGGCCGTGCGGGGTGGGTGGAGTAAATTTACGACTAAACAAAGTAGAAAAGCAAGTACTGCTTCGGACGACGTGCGCAGGCATGCGAAAGCGCCCCGCACCGGTGGTCGGTGCGGGGCGCCCCTCGTCGGAGATCAGCGGATCACGATGCCGCGGCCGTGGCGTACGTCTGCTGCGCCACCGTGCCGTAGTACGGCCCGAACATCACGTTCGGGATGTTGTTGTAGCCGAAGCTGTTCACCGAGTTCTGCGCTCCGGTGCCCATGAACCACGGGCCGCCCGACGACCCGCCCGTCATGTCGCACGGGATGCCCTGCGACTGCGTCTGGCCGTACGGGTCGGGGCTCGCGGTGCCCGAGCACGACTTCAGCGACTGGCCGTCGAACGGCGCCGCGGCCGGATAGCCGTACGCCGTGTACGAGAGGCCTCGGGCCTGGTTGAACGCGATCGCCGTGCCGCCCACGGTCGCCGACAGCGTCTTGCCGCCCAGGGTGCCCACCGTCGCGAATCCGGTGTCGTAGCTGATGTCGCCGCCCTTGGTCCACTGCGACGGCGCGGTGAGCGTGCGCGCCGCCCACTGCCCGTACGGCGCCGAGCCGTTCAGGTACGCGGGGACGAACACCCAGTTGGTGGCGTACTTGGCCTTCCCGCTGTGCACGCAGTGCGCCGCCGTGGCCACGACGCTGCCGTTCGCCGAGCTCACGGAGTTACCCGAGCATACGTAGTTGCGACCGCTGAGCGTGAAGAACACCTTGCCGATGTTCGGGATCGGCGAGACGCTCGCCGCCATCGGCTGGATCTCGCCGCCCTGCGTCGGCTTGCCGTACGTCACGGGCGCGCCGGCGGCGAGATCGGCGGCGGGCGTCGTCGCCGCCTTGCCGGCCAGGAGGGTGTCGGCCGGGATGGCCGACCGCATGCGCTCGGCGGTCCAGTACGACGCGGCCGCCGCCGCCTCGGCGGCGGGCACGGCGTGCTGGTCGATCCCCGGCGGAACGGACGGGGGTGCGGCGTTCGCCGCCGTCGGCATCGCGAGCAGGCCGCACGCGACGAGAGCCGCGCCGGTGAGGGCGGCGCGGAGCGAGGTGAGTCTCATGGACGGTTCGTCCTTTCATGACCAGCGGCCGGTCCCCCCAAGTCGGTCCCTGCGCCGCGTCCAACGGAATGCGGGAGAGCCTGACAGGTGGCCCCCGTTCGGGGGAGTCCTCGGGGGAGGATTCGTGGGAATCGACCAACATCCGCGCGGAACCGCAGACTTCGACATCGGACCGCCGGAGCGGGCTATGGTGAGGGGTTGCGCTCAGGTGAGCAGCCCCATCCGCTCAGCCGGCTCACACGCGCGCGTATGGGATGATGGAGCGTCCAGCTCGGACGCATCCCCACCCCCACGAGGAGCCATCGCTCGCATGTGCGGCATCGTCGGCATCGTCTCCACCGAGCCCGTCAACCAGCAGATCTACGACAGCCTGCTCCTCCTGCAGCACCGCGGTCAGGACTCGACCGGCATCGCCACCGCCGACGGTCCCGTCTTCCACATGCACAAGGCGCGCGGGCAGGTCCGCGAGGCGTTCCGCACGCGCGACATGCGATCGCTCCTCGGCACCATGGGCCTCGGCCACGTGCGCTACACGACCAAGGGGGCCGCCGAGCGCGAGGAGGAGGCCCAGCCCTTCTACGTGAACGCGCCGTACGGCATCATCCTCGTGCACAACGGCAACCTGACGAACACGCGCGAGCTCTCCGAGGACCTCTTCCGCATCGACCGGCGGCACGTGAACTCCACGAGCGACACCGAGATGCTGCTCAACGTGCTCGCCACCGAGCTGCAGGGCCAGATCACCGGCCTCGAGCTCGACCCCGACCAGGTCTTCCAGGCCGTCTCGCACGTGCACCAGCGCGTCGAGGGCTCCTACGCGGTCATCGCGCTCATCGCCGGGTACGGCCTGCTCGCCTTCCGCGACCCGTTCGGCATCCGGCCGCTCATCCTCGGCCGCCGCAGGACGCAGGCCGGCAAGGACGAGTGGATCGTGGCGTCCGAGTCGCTCGTGCTCGAGAACGGCGACTACGAGATCGTGCGCGACGTCGAGCCCGGCGAGGCGATCTTCATCACGCTCGACGGCGAGATGATCTCGCGACAGTGCGCCGAGAACCCGCGACTCGTGCCGTGCTCGTTCGAGTACGTCTACCTCGCCCGACCCGACTCGATCATGAACGGCATCTCGGTGTACGAGGCGCGCCTGCGCATGGGGAACCGGCTCGCGACGACCATCGAGACGCACATGGACAAGGGCGACATCGACGTGGTCATGCCGATCCCCGACTCCTCGCGGCCCGCCGCCATGCAGGTCGCGCAGAAGCTCGGCATCGAGTACCGCGAGGGCTTCTACAAGAACCGCTATGTCGGCCGCACGTTCATCATGCCCGGCCAGGCGCAGCGCAAGCGCTCGGTGCGCCAGAAGCTCAACGCGATGGGCACCGAGTTCAAGGGCAAGAACATCCTCATCGTCGACGACTCGATCGTGCGCGGCACGACCTCGAAGGAGATCGTCGAGATGGCGCGCGCCGCCGGCGCGAACAAGGTCACGTTCACCTCGGCCGCGCCGCCCGTCCGCTACCCGCACGTGTACGGCATCAACATGCCGAGCCGCCGCGAGCTCGTCGCGCACGGCCGCAAGATCCCCGAGATCGCGCGCGAGCTCGGCGCCGACCACATGATCTACCAGGAGGTCGCCGACCTCCAGGCCGCGATCACCGAGGGCACCGGCATCCGCGAACTCGACCTGTCGTGCTTCACGGGCGAGTACGTCACCGGCACGGTCACGCCCGAGTACCTCGACTGGGTCGAGCGGACCCAGCTGAGCTGACCGCTCCCCCGCAGCGAGTTCGCAGCCGGGCCACGGCATGCGCGCAGCGGACGCTCGGCGCGCGCTGCGATCATCCGGACATGAGCGAGACGACGGATGCCGCGCCATCCGCGGCGGGCACGACGGAGTTCCTCGGCGTGTACGACGCCGATGGCGGGCTGGCGGGGGAGGCGGCCTACCTGATCGGGCACCTGCTCGGCCGCGCGGAGTGCGCGCTGTGCGACATCACCCACACGTGGCGGCGCAAGCCCGAGTGGGACCGCATGGTCGGGCGGCTCGGCGTGCCGTTCCGGCTGGCGCACCGCAACGAGGTGTCGGATGCCGCGGCGCTGGCCGCGATCCAGGACGCTGGGTTGCCCGTCGTGCTCGCACGCGGGGCGACGGGCGCGTGGCATCCGGTGCTGCGCCGCGCCGACCTCGAGCGGGCCGAGGGCAGCGTGGCGGCGTTCGAGCGGATACTCGCCACCGCGCGAACCGCGTGAACCGGCGCCCCGCTCGCCGGTCGCGGCGCGAGGTCGCCGTGGTTCAGGAGGCGGGGTCGTCGTCGACGTAGTGCGTCGACTCGTGCTCGGCGACGGCCGAGCCGGCGCGCCGCGCGAGCGAGCGGTCGACGAGCAGCGCCACGACGCCGCCGAGGGCCGCGCCGAACGCCCCGCACCACAGCAGCAGGAACCCGAACACCTGCCCGCGGTCGAACTCGCCGTTCGCGGGGTAGAGGAACGTGAGCGCGAGCGCGACGATGGCGCCCAGGACGACGCCGAGGCCGATGAACGCGGGATAGCGCGGCGCGCGGCGCACCGTCACGGCATCACTGCTCAACTCGGTCTCGAGGCGCTCGCCGGCGTCGGGGTCGACGTCCATGTGCGCGATCGTGGGGTGCGGCGGCTCGGGCGTCGGCTCGACCGGCTCGACGGGCTCGACGGCGGCCTCCGGCCCGTCGGCCGCGTCGACGTCGGGCTCGTTCGGCTCGGGGCTCTTCGGCGCATCGCTCACACCGCCATTCTCCCCCATGCCGCCGATCGGTCCGCGGGCGCGGCTCAGTGCAGGCGCGACGCGTCGATGACCGGCACGACGCCTTCGAGGTCGGCGCGCTGGCCCGACGCGCGGACGCGGCCGCTCGCGCGCGCGTCGGCCCAGGCGAGCGACCCGGTCGCGAGCGCGAGCCAGGTCGCCGGGTCGGTCTCGACGACGTTGGGCGGCGTGCCGCGCGTGTGCCTCGGGCCCTCGATGCACTGCACCGCGGCATACGGCGGCACGCGCACCTCGACGGCGCCGCCCGGCGACTGCTCGGCGAGCAACTGCAGCGTGTACCGCACGGCGAGCGCGAGCGTCGTGCGGTCGACCGTGGGCGCCGATCCCTCGGCGCCGCCCACGCTCACCACCACGCCGACCGCCGCCCGGCCGAGGTCGTCTGCGATGCGCGCTCGTGCCATGCCTCCATCCTCGCGCACCCCGCCGACGCCCGTGCGTGCGGGCGTCACGGGCCGCGCCCGGCACCGGCCGCTCCGGTAGCCTGACGGGGTGAGAATCCTCGTCCTCGGTTCGGGCGCGCGCGAGCACGCCATCATCCTCGCCCTGCTCGACGAGGAGGCCGGCCACGAGATCATCGCCGCGCCGGGGAACGCCGGCATCGCGGCATCCCCCACCTCGTCGGCCCGCGGCAGCGTTGAGACCATCGCGCTCGACCCGACCGACCCGGTGGTCGTCGCCGACTACGCGATGGACAACGACGTCGAGCTCGTCGTGATCGGTCCGGAGGCCCCGCTCGTCGCGGGTGTCGCCGACGCGCTGCGCACGCGCGGCATCGCCACGTTCGGCCCCGGGAAGGCGGCCGCGCAGCTCGAGGGCTCCAAGACGTTCGCCAAGCGCATCATGGAGACCGCGGGCGTGCCCACCGGTCGTGCCAGCCTCGTCGACTCGCTGCCCCAGGTCGTCGCGACGCTCGACGAGTTCGGCTCCCCCTACGTGGTCAAGGCCGACGGCCTCGCCGCGGGCAAGGGCGTGCTCGTCACCGACGACCGCGAGGCCGCGCTCGCGCACGCCGCGCACTACCTGCAGCAGGGGCCCGTGCTGATCGAGGAGTTCCTCGACGGCCAGGAGGTCTCGCTGTTCCTGCTCTCCGACGGCGCGAACGTGCTGCCGCTCTCACCCGCGCAGGACTACAAGCGCCTGCGCGACCACGACGAGGGGCCGAACACGGGCGGCATGGGCGCCTACTCGCCGCTGCCGTGGCTCGACGAGCGCTTCGGCAGCGAGCGGGCGTTCGTCGACGAGGTCATCGAGACGATCGCCCTGCCCACCATCCGCCAGCTCGACGAGGAGCAGACGCCGTTCATCGGGCTGCTGTACGCCGGGCTCATCCTCACGAGCCGCGGCATCCGCGTCATCGAGTTCAACGCGCGCTTCGGCGACCCCGAGACGCAGGTCGTCCTGCCGCGCCTCGCGACCCCGCTCTCGGGTCTGCTGTACGCGGCGGCCACGGGTCGCCTTGCCGAGCACGGCCGTCCCGAGTTCCGCTCCGACGCGGCCGTGACCGTCGTGCTCGCGAGCGAGGGCTACCCGGAGTCGCCCGAGACGGGCCGGCGCCTCGACGGGCTCGACGCCGCGGCATCCGTGCCCGGGGTGCACCTCGCGCACGCCGCCACCGCGTTCGGCCCGACCGCCGACGACGCCGAGCCGCACCTCGTCGCGACCGGCGGTCGCGTGCTCAACGTGGTCGCCCTCGGCGACGACTTCGCCGAGGCGCGCCGCCGCGCCTACGAGGCGCTCGGGCACCTGCGGCTCGAGGGCGGCCAGTACCGCACCGACATCGCCGCGCGCGTCGCGGATTGAGCTCGGCACGTCGCGCTCGGCCGAGCCGCGGCATCCGTGAGGAGAAGGAGACGGGCATGACCCACGTGAGCGATCTCGCCGGATGGACCCTCGTCTACTCGGGGAAGGTGCGCGACCTCTACGTGCCGACCGCGCTGATGACCGACGACGACACCTGGACCGGCGACCCCCTCAGCCTGTCGCCGGTCGTCCTGGTCGTCGCGAGCGACCGCGTGAGCGCGTTCGACCAGGTGCTCGAGCCCGAGATCCCGGGCAAGGGGGCACTGCTCACCTCGCTCACCCGGTGGTGGTTCGACCGGCTGCCCGAGGTGCCCAACCACCTCGCCTACGCCGAGGACGACCGGTACCACGACCTGCCGGGCATCCCCGAGCGCGTCGCCGACCGCGCGATGCTGTGCCGCACCCTCGACATGTTCCCGATCGAGTGCGTGGTGCGCGGGTACCTCACGGGCAGCGGGTACAAGGAGTACGTGGCGACCGGCGCCATCGGCGGCATCCGCCTGCCCGAGGGGCTCGCCGACGGCGACCGGCTGCCCGAGCCCATCTACACGCCGGCGTGGAAGGCGCCGCTCGGCCAGCACGACGAGAACATCACGTACGAGCGCACGATCGAGCTCGTCGGCGAGACCGTCGCCGAGCAGTTGCGGGCCATCTCGCTCGAGGTCTTCGCGCACGCCTCGGAACTCGCCGAGGAACGAGGACTCATCCTCGCCGACACGAAGTTCGAGTTCGGCGCCGACCGCGAGCTCGGCATCGTGACCCTCGCCGACGAGGTGCTGACGAGCGACTCGAGCCGCTACTGGGACCTCGAGGCGTACCTCACCGGAGCCACGCCCGAGGTGCGGATGGCGAGCTTCGACAAGCAGATCGTGCGCGACTGGCTCGCCGCGAACTGGGACCAGTCGACGCAGGCGGAACCGCCGACGCTTCCCGCCGAGATCGTCGAGCAGACGTCCGAGCGGTACCGCGCGCTGGTGGAACGGCTGACGCTCGGACTCTGAGCCCGAGGACTCGGAGCCCCTGGACTCCGAGTCCTCGGGCCGTCTCCGGCGCCGCCCTCAGGACGAGATCGCGCGGGCGACCGATTCGCCGCCCTCCGCGATCGCCTTCTCGAGCGCCTCGTAGTCCTCGCGGTCGATCGCCTTGTCGATCTTGCGCTGCGCCTTCTCGAGCGCCGCGTCGATGCGATCGAGGTACCGGTCGTCGATGACCGCCACGATGGCCGACGACCCGCGGGGCAGCGACGCCTCGAGTTCGACGCCCATCTTCTTCTCGTCGTGCCGCTCCGCGAGCTTGCCCGCGACCGCGCCCACGCCCGCGCCGATCGCGGTCGCCGCGAGCAGCGGTGGTGCGAAGAGCCCGAGGACGAGCCCGGCACCGCCGCCGATCAGCGCCCCGCTCTTGACCTGCCCGGTCCCGCGCTCGTCGACCGTGACCTTGCCGTCGTCGTCGCGGTGTACCACGACCGAGGAGACGACTTCGAGGTCGACCTCCTTCGCGGCTTCCAGGCGCCGGTAGTCGTCCGCCGCCGATGCCGCGTCGTCGTAGGTCGCGACGTACAGCAGCAGGTTGTCCATCCCCATGGTGGTTCCCCTCCCTCACGGCAGCGCGAACGCGATGCCGGTGGGGCCGACCATAGATCGCGGGTCTGCGGCGGCAGGGGCCCTTCGTCCCGCGAGCGACTCAGTCGGCCGGGCGTTTCTGGTGCGACATGTCGTGGAACTCGCCGAAGTCGAGCGCCGCGCCCGGAAGCTGCGACACGTCGGGGCGAGCGCGCAGGCCGTCGAGGATGACGGCGAGCTGCCGCCGCCAGAACGGCAGGTAGGCGCCGCCGTACTGCCCGAGCGAGCCGAGCATGTCGACGAGCACGCTGAGGTCGACCACCGTCACGTCGGGTCGCAGCGACCCCTCGGCCTGAGCGCGCTCGACGATGGCGTCGGCGGCATCCTGGAGTTCGGTGCCCGGCCGGTGCTCGGGATCGAGCTCGGCGACGCGACGCATGACCGCGGGCAGGTACGGGCGCTCGATCAGCCATTCGGAGAGGCGCTCGAGCCACAGCTCGATGGCGCGCCATCCGGTCTCGGCCGTCCTGATCTCGGCGGTGAACGCCCGCAGCTCGTCGACTCCGTCGTCGTAGAGCTCGCGGATCAGCGCGTCGCGTGTCGGGAAGTGCCGGTAGACGGTGCCCGCGCCCACGGCCGCCCGGGTCGCGAGTTCGTCGAGCGGAGCGCCGATTCCGCGCTCGGCGAAGAGACGCTTCGCCTCGACGAGGAGGCGTTCGTGATTCCGCCGCGCATCGCGGCGCGGCGACGCGATCGAGCCCACGGCACCAATCTACGCCCGGCCGGGGCTTCATTGCGGCGCGCGCCCGCGCGCGCCGCGCGACGCGACGGATTCGAGTCGATCCGCACGGTCGGGTATCATCCGGAAAGGATCCTCCGCTTACCCGAGCCGGAGGCGTCCGGCCCTCTCGGGGAGAGGGGGGCGGTGCGGCGGGCGAACATCGTGCGACTGGGGGCGATGGGGGGCGCCCGCCGCGCCCCATCCTCACCTGGAGCCGCGCCTCGCCTCGACCCTCGGCCTACTCGAGCGTTTCGATCCGCACCTCGACGTCGGCGCCGGGTTCGATGCCCTCGGCGACCCGCACCGCCTTCTTGAGCGGCAGCGCGTACCGCTCGCCGCCGGGGAAGATGGACGTGCGCCAGGTGGTCCGCCCGATGGTCGCCTCGACCCGGACCGACCCGAAGCCGCGCGGCATCCGCGGGCGATCCCGGATGTCGGCCGACTCCTCCTCGGGCACGTCGACGAAGTACCAGGAGTCCGTCGCGCGCTCGTCCCACCGGTACACGCGGCTGCGGAACCGATACCTCTCCACCATGCCCGCGAACCTACCCGCAACCGGCGACACCGCGCGGCCGCCGTCCGGGGTTCCGGACACGACGACGGTGGGGACCCCTGACGAGGTCGTGCGCGCGCTGGCTAGGCTGACCGCGTGACATCCGACGACGAAGCGGGCGAGGCCACCCGGCAGCGGCGGAGCGACGAGGTCGAGGCGAACACCCGACGCATCGAGTCATCCGTCGTCACCGACTTCAGCGACCGCATGAGCTACGGCGGCTACCTCGACCTCGACACGCTGCTCTCGGCGCAGCGCCCGATCTCACGGCCCGAGCACCACGACGAGCTGCTGTTCATCATCCAGCACCAGACCACCGAGCTCTGGCTGAAGCTCGTGCTGCACGAGCTCGAGACGGCGTGCGAGCTGATGCGCGCCGACGACCTGGCGCCGGCGCTGAAGTGCATCGCGCGCGTCAAGCACATCCAGAAGACGCTCACCGAGCAGTGGTCGGTGCTCGCGACGCTCACGCCGAGCGAGTACGCGCAGTTCCGCGGCGTGCTCGGCAACGCGAGCGGGTTCCAGTCGTACCAGTACCGCGCGGTCGAGTTCGTGCTCGGCAACAAGAACGCCAAGATGCTGCAGGTCTTCGACGCCGACCCCGCGGCGGCGGCGATCGTGCGTCGCGCGCTCGAGGCGCCGAGCCTCTACGACGAGTTCCTGCGGCTGCTCGCGCGGGCGGGCTACGAGATCCCCGGCGAGGTGCTCGAGCGCGACGTGACCCGCGCCTGGACCTTCCATCCCGAGCTCGTCCCGGTGTTCACGCGCATCTACGCCGACCCCGAGCACAACTGGGCCGCCTACGAGACCTGCGAGGAGCTCGTCGACCTCGAGGACAACTTCCAGCTCTGGCGGTTCCGGCACCTGAAGACCGTCGAGCGGATCATCGGCTCGAAGACCGGCACGGGAGGCTCGAGCGGCGCGCCGTTCCTGCGGCGCGCGCTGGAGCTGACGTTCTTCCCCGAGCTGTACGCCGTGCGGACGGAGATCCCCGGGTGAGCGGCATGCGCGAGGCGCGAGCGGTGCGCGGGGGTCGTTCTGCGACGGCGCCCGGCGAAGAAGGCGGTGCGGATGTCGCGAACTGACCCCGTCGAGGCGGGGCACGGCCTCGGGCCGCTCGCGCGCCGCGTCCGGCGCTCGCTCAACGGCGACCACCCGGGCGAGGTGGGCACCATGCTCCCCCCGCTCGTCGACCACCATGTGCACCTGCAGCTGAGCCGCGCGGATGACGCGGTCGCCGGCGGCATCGCCGCGGTCGTCGACCTCGGCGCCGACCCGGGCGCGATCGCGACGATCGCGCGCACCGAGGGGCTCCCCCGCGTGCGCTACGCGGGGGCATTCCTCACCGCGCCCGGCGGCTACCCGTCCGACCGGCCGTGGCGGCCCGATGGCAGCGTGCGCGAGCTGCCGTCCGTCGACGGGGGCGCGACCGACGAGCAGGCGCGCGAACTGGCGCACCACGCCCTCGCCGGCCCGGTCGAGGCCGCCGTCGACGAGCAGCGCGCGTTCGGGGCATCCGTCGTCAAGGTGGCGCTCAACTCGGTCGCCGGCACGGTGTTCGACCGGCCCACGCTCGACGCGGTGGTCGCGGCGGCGCGGGCCCGCGGCCTCCCCGTCGCCGCGCACGCCGAAGGCGCGGGGATGGCGCAGCTCGCGATCGACGCCGGTGTCGACGTGCTCGTGCACGCGCCCTTCACCGAGCGCCTCGACGACGCCCTCATCGCGCGTGCCGCGGCCGCCGGGCAGGCCTGGATCTCGACGCTCGCAATCCACGTGCGCGACGACGCGGCCGTCGCCGAGACGGCGATCGAGAACGTCCGGCGCTTCCACGCGGCCGGCGGGCGTGTGCTCTACGGCACCGACCTCGGGAACGGCGACCTCGTACCGGGCGTGAACCCCGACGAGGTCGCCGCGCTCGTGCGGGCCGGCCTCGCGGCATCCGACGTCATCGCCGCCCTCGCCGACCCTTGGCCCGACGCCTCCCCGGCGTGGACCGACGCGGGCGTGGCCACGTTCGTGCCCGGGCCGCCGCCCGACGCCGACCGCCTCACCGACCCGGACACGGTCGCGGCGTGGCTCGCGGCCGCCCGCATCCTGCCCGCCGAGGAACTGGAGCCCTGCTGACCATGGATCCCCTGTTCGCCTACGCCCGCCGGATGGACCGTGCCGACGGTCTCGCGCACTACCGCAAGCGCTTCGTCGGCGCCGACACCGACCTCGTCTACTTCGACGGCAACTCGCTCGGCCGTCCGCCGGCCTCGGCGATCGACCGCGTCGCCGACTTCATGCGGGAGGAATGGGGGCGCCGCCTCATCCGCGGATGGGACGAGTCCTGGCTGCGGCTGCCGTACGAGATCGGCGACCAGATCGGGCGTGCCGTCATCGAGGCGAAGGCCGGCCAGACCGTGATCGGCGACTCGACCACGGTGCTCATCTACAAGCTCGCACGCGCCGCCGTCGACGCGCAGCTCGCGCGCGACCCGCAGCGTCGCGAGATCGTCGTCGACCGCGACAACTTCCCCACCGACCGGTACGTGCTCGAGGGCATCGCGAACGAGACCGGATGCCACCTCCGCTGGATCGACGTCGACCTCACGCGAGGCGTCACCTCGGAGCAGCTCGCCGAGGCCGTCGGCCCGAAGACGGCGCTCGTCGTGCTCAACCACGTGTCGTACCGCTCGGCGTACCTCGCCGATGCGCAGGAGCTCACGCGCATCGCGCACGACGCCGGCGCGCTCGTGCTGTGGGACCTCTGCCACTCGGCGGGATCGGTGCCCGTGCACGCCGACCGGTGGGAGTTCGACCTGGCCGTCGGCTGCACCTACAAGTACCTCAACGGCGGCCCCGGCTCGCCCGCGTTCGCCTACGTGCGCGACGACCTGCACGCCGTGCTGCGGCAGCCGATCCAGGGGTGGTTCGGCACGGCCGACCTGTTCGCCATGGGCCCCGAGTACGTGCCCGCGCGCAGCATCCGCCGGTTCGTCAGCGGCACGTCGCCGATCTCGGCCATGATCGCGATGCGGGAGACGCTCGCGATGATCGAGGAGGCCGGCATGCCGGCCGTGCGGGCGAAGTCGGTCGCGCTCACCGCGTTCGCGATCGACGTGGCCGACGAGTGGCTCGGGCCGCTCGGCGTGACGCTCGGCACGCCACGCGACCCCGAGGAGCGCGGCGGCCACGTGATCCTCCAGCACGAGGCGATGCGCGAGGTCACGGCGCGGCTGTGGCAGCGCGACGTGATTCCCGACTACCGCGACGTGGGCGGCCTGCGCGTGGGGCTCGCCCCGCTGTCGACGAGCTTCGAGGAGGTCTACCGCGGGTTGGATGCCACGCGGCAGGTGCTGCGCGAGGTGCTCGCCGAGCGCGCCGGGCTCGCCTGAGGCGCCGGGCTCGCCTCACTCGTCGGCCTCGCCTGACTCGTCGGCCTCGCCTGACGGCTGCCGGGTCCCGGGTTCCTGCGGGTGCACCCTCACGAAGGCGGGACTCGGGGAGTCGAGGTGCACGCCGAGTCTCGCCGGGCTCGCCTGACGGCTGCCGCGTCCCGGGTTCCTGCGGGTGCACCCACCGAAAGGCGGGACTCGGGGAGTCGAGGTGCACGCCGAGTCTCGCCGGGCTCGCCTGACGGCTGCCGCGTCCCGGGTTCCTGCGGGTGCACCCTCCCAAAGGCGGGACTCGCAGACCGAGCACCAGCTCGAGTCCCCGAGTCCCCGAGTCCCGGGTTCCTGCGGGTGCACCCTCCCAATGGCGGGACTCGGGGAGTCGAGGTGCACGCCGAGTCTCGCCGGCCTCGCCTGACGGCCGCCGAGTCCCGGGTTCCTGCGGGTGCACCCTCCCAACGGCGGGACTCGGGGAGTCGAGGTGCACGCCGAGTCTCGCCGGCCTCGCCTGACGGCCACCGAGTCCCGGGTTCCTGCGGGTGCACCCTCCCAAAGGCGGGACTCGGGGGAAGGGATGGGCGGATGGGGGAGGGCGGGACGACCCTCCGCGGCGTGCGCTCGGTCGCTCCTAGGCAGCACCGGGCGGGCTGTCAACGCCCTCGACGGCGCACCCCGGCCGGGTGAGACTTCGAAGGTACGCGACGCCCTCGGCTCGAGGGCGCGCCGCGAACCGGAGGAGACGAGCATGAGCGACGAGAACACGATCCGAACCCACGCCGCGACGTCCACGGGCAGCGAGGGCAACGGCACGTCCGGCAACGGCACGTCCGGCACGGGCACATCCGGCGGCGCCGCGACCATGCCGCCGACCGCACCGGTCGGCGCCGAGTCGGTCGGCACCGGATCCACCACCACCTCCACCAGGACCGGCGGCCGGCGGAGCGCTCCCGCCGGACCGGGCGAGGAGATCGACTCGGGCGACCGCGAGGCGGTCGACTCGGTCGGCGCCACGACTGAATCGCCGGTCGGCAAGATCGCCGGCGCCGCCGCCGATGCGGCGAAGCAGGCCGGCGCGAAGCTCAAGGAGGCCGCGCAGCAGGCCGACCTCGACGAGTTCGCCGATCAGGCCAAGCGCGTCACGAGCGACTGGACGCAGCGGATCAGGGACGAGTACGAGCGGCGCCCGGGCGTCGTGATCGGCGTGGCCGTCGGCGCCGCCGTGCTGCTCGGCGCGATCGTCCGCGGGCTCGGCCGACGCAGATGAGCGGGTCGTGCCCGGCACCCCGGTCCGCGTAGCATGGCGGCAGCACGCGATGCCCGATGGAAGGACGGTTCCATGACGGATGCGACGAACCAGCCGAGCCCGGCCGGCGGCGAGCTCGACGACCGGGTCGAGCAGGCCATCGGCGAGGCGAAGGCCGCCGCCGACCGGGCCTCGCAGGAGGCCGCCGGCACGCTCGACGCGATGAAGGATGCCGCGCAGGATGCCGCCGAGCGCGGCGCCGCGGCCGTCTCCGATGCGGCGACCCAGGCGAGGGCCGTGGCCGAGGATGCGCTCGACGACGCCGAGGACCTGCTCGAGGACGCCGCCGAGTGGGTCGAGGAGAAGTACCGCGAGAACCCGGTGCTCGTCGTCGTCCTGGCGGCGGCCGCGGGCGTCGCGGTCCTCGTCGGCATCGGCGCGCTCGTGCGCGCGGCGTTCCGCCGGTAGCGCTGCCGCGGCGGCGCGGTCGCAGCGGCGCGGTCACAGCGGCGCGGTCACAGCGGCGCGGTCGCAGCGGCAGCGGCAGCGGGCCAGCGAGCGTCCGCGCCCGCCGGGGCTCGCGCCCGTCGCGCCTACGCGGTGACGCCCGAGAGCCGCCGGCGCGATCGGGCGATCATGGCGTTCACGAGGTGCGGATGCACCATCCGTACCGGGATCATGAACAGCCGCCCGCGCCATCCCTTCATGCGCACGGCGGTCACCACTCGCACGATGCCGTGCGCCTCGTCGACGCCGACGGCCACGCGGAGGTCGAGGTGGCGGTCGTCGACGGCGAGCAGCGCCTCCTCGCCGCGCACGCACCGCACCCGGAACCGGTCGGCGGGGTGGGCGGCGATGCCGACGAGCGGGCCGATCGCCTGTCGGAGCACGATCGCGATGGCGAGCCAGCGCGGGAGCGACCGCATCGAGAAGAGGCTGCGCGCCCAGGCGGCGGGGTCGGCGGTGGCGTGCGCGGGCAGCACGCCGACGGCGACGTCGGCGTAGTCGGGATCTCGGATCTCCTCCAACGCCATGGACCAGAACGCGGGCGGGTGCATCACTTCTCCATACGGGGGCGTATGGAGACTATACGGTACCGTACAGTCATGGCAAGGGTGACCGCGGAGGAGTGGATCGAAGCCGCCTACGAGCGCTTCAGCGCGCAGGGCCTCGCCGCCGTGCGGGTGGAGGCGGTCGCGCGCGACCTCGGCGCGACGAAGGGTTCCTTCTACTGGCACTTCGCCGACCGCGCCGAGCTCGTCGCCGCGGTCATGCGGCGATGGGAGCAGCTCGAGACCGATTTCGTGATCGAGCTGGTCGAGCGCACCGGCACCGCGGAGGAGCGGCTCGCCCGGCTCTACGACGTCATCGTCGAGCGCATGGGCGAGCGCGGCGGCGAGCGTACGCTCTACATCGGCGCCGGGGCCGACGGCGTCGCCGACGCGGTGGCGCGGGTGACCGAGCGACGCGTCTCGTACGTCGCGCAGCTGCTCGTCGACACCGGCTTCGACCCCGGCGAGGCTCGGCGCCGGGGTGCGGCCGTCGTCGCCGCGGTCATCGGGTTCCAGCAGCTCGCGGCGGGCGGATGGCGCGCGGGCCCGGGCGTCGGCACGCACGAGCTCACGGCGACGCTGCTGGCGATGACGCTCGGCCGCGAGCACGCCTGAGGCCCGTCCGGATGACGCGACGCCCTGCAGTACGCTGGCGTCCTGCCGCGCGGCGGACGAGGAGGCGCACATGACGGACACGGCCCCGAGCAGGCGCCCCGGGCTGCGCCCCTGGTCGATGGTGCTCGGCCTCGGCTTCGTGAGCCTCACGATCGACATGGTCTCCGACGGCGCCATCTCGGTCGGAGGCGCGCTGCTCGAGCAGCTCGGCGCCTCGGCCGCGCTCGTCGGCGTGGTCACGGGTGCGGCGACCGCCATCGCGCTCGTGCTGCGGCTGGTCACCGGGCCGTGGGCCGACCGCACGGGCGGGTACTGGGGCTTCACGATCGCCGGCTACGCGATGAGCGCCGTGAGCGTGCCGCTGCTCGCGCTCACCCCGGTGCTCGGCACGGCCTCGCTCGCGACCGCGAGCACGCTGATCGTCGTCGAGCGCACCGGCAAGGCCGTGCGCGGGCCCGCGAAGACGGTGCTGCTCGCCGACGCGGCGGGAGTCGTCGGCCGCGGCAAGGGCTTCGGCGTGCACAAGCTCCTCGACCAGGTCGGCGCGTTCGCCGGGCCGCTCGTGGTCGCCGCGATCGCCGCGCTCACCGGCGAGCTGTGGCCCGCCTTCCTCGCGCTCGCGATTCCGGCGGTGATCGCGATGGTGCTGCTCTGGTGGCTCCGGTCGCGCGTGCCCGACACGAGCGTGTACCGCGAGGCGCCCGAGCCCGACCAGCTCGGGGCCCAGCCGCGAGAGCGCGAGACCGCGCGCGAGAGCGAGCCGCACGCCGAGCCGTCGCCAGCGAGCCCCGGCGCGGCCGCGGCATCCCGTCGCACCTCACTCGCGTCGCGCCTCGCCGGACTCTCGGCGATCCCCGCGCACGTGCGCACGACGTTCCTGCTCTTCGGCACGTTCGCCGCGCTCACCACGTTCGGCCTGCTGAGCTTCGGCGTGATGTCGTTCCACCTGGTCGCCGCCGACCTCGTGCCCGTCGCGGGCGTGCCGCTCGTCTACGCCGCGGGCATGGCGGCCGCGGCTGTCGGCGCGCTCGCGACCGGATGGGTCTACGACCGCGCGGGTGCGTCGATCCTGCTCGCGGTGCCGCTGCTCACGGCGTTCGTGCCCGGCTTCACGCTCGCCGGCACGCTCGGGCTCGTGGTGCTCGGCGTCGTCGTGTGGGGCCTCGCGACCGGCGTGCAGGACTCGACGGTGAAGGCGCTCGTCGCCGACCTCGTGCCGGCCGAGCAGCGCGGCTCGGCGTACGGCTGGTTCGCCGTCTTCCAGGGGGTCGGCGCGCTCGCCGGCGCCTCGGTCGCGGGCGCCTTGTACGGCAGCGTGCCCGTGCTCATCGGCATCGTCGCCGCCCTGCAGGTGGTCGCGGCGGTGCTCCTCGTCGCGGTGCTGCGCCGTCACCGGGCCGAGCGGATGGCGCAGCCCGCGTAGCGCGAGCGGCTCACGCCAGGGCGGCGACCGCATCCAGCTCGTGCCGCAGCGCCGCGCCGAACACCCCCGCCGAGAGCGCGTCGGCGTCGCAGTGGACGCCGCAGCGCAGCATCCCGTCGTACGACAGCGCGGCGACGCCGAGCCGCACGTTGCCCTGGATCGCGCCGACCGGCCACACGCGCTCGAGCGGCGCCCCCGCGAGGGCGAGCGGATGGCGCGGGCCGGGCACGTTCGTCACGAACGTCACGATCAGTCGCTGGTATCGCACGAAGCGCCGGAAGAGCACGGTGCCGAGGCGCGTGCGGGTGAGCTCGAACTGCCCGCGCGCGCGGGCGTCGGCCTTGCGCGCCCGGGTCAGCGCGGCGATGCGCGCGAGACGCGCCGCGACATCCGGCTCGCCCGTCGGCAGCGGCACGAGCATGACGCCGACCGCGTTGCCCGACCGACCGCGCGCGGCGAGCGCGACCGGCACGCTCACGGGCAGCACCGGCGGCACGGGCTCACCCCGTGCGCGCAGCGCGGCCTCCGCGGCCGCGACGACGGCGGCCAAGAGGGCGTCGTTCACGGTCGCCCCGACCGTCGCCGCGCCCGCGGCGAGCGCGTCGAGCGGCGCGTCGACGAACGCGACGCCGCGGCGGGGGCCGATCCGGCCGAGCAGCACGGTGTGCGGCACGGCCGGGCGGAACACCGCGATGGTGCGCTCGATCCCCGACGCGATCGTCCGCATCCGCTCGCGCGCACCGCGTCGCGCCCGGTCGTCGGCACTCGTCGACGCGGCGTCGTGCTCCGACGACGTCGAGCCATCCGGCCCCGTCGCGCCGACGCCCGGCGCACGAAGCAGCGATTCGACGAGGCGCACGGCGGCGAGCCCGTCGGCCATCGCGTGGTGGATGCGCAGCACCACGCCGACCCGCCGCCGCGCGACCCCCGGCACGAGCAGCACCTCCCAGAGCGGCCGGTCGGTCGGCATCGCCGTGACCATGAGCCGGGCGCACAACGCCTCGAATCCGGCGAGCCCGTCGACCGGCGCGACGAGGCGCACGTGCGCCTCGAGGTCGACCGGCGCGGCCGCCCACGCGAAGCGGCGTCCGTCGGGCACGACGCGCTGCGAGAGTCGGGGCTCCGACGGGATCACGCCGGCGAACGATGCGCGCAGGGCCGCGACATCCACCTCGCCCTCGGTGCCGATCGGGCCGCCCGGGGCCAGCACGCCCGCCATCAGGAACGCATTGACCTGGTCGGGCGCGTCGATCACGATGTTCGACGCATCGGCGGCCGTGAGCCGTTCGCGTCGTGCCGCGCGGCTGCCCACGGCCGCAGTCTACGGGTGCCGGCGCCTCGCGGCCCGTCGTGCGGCGGCGACGCGAACGGAACGCGCGATCGGTAGAATCGAGGCATCCGCACCTCCCCCACCGAACGGAGCACCGCTGTGCCCACCATCGTCGTCGACGTGATGCCCAAGGCCGAGCTGCTGGACCCCCAGGGCAAGGCCGTGGCCGGCGCCCTCGCCCGCACCGGGCACGGCTCCATCTCGGGGGTGCGGGTCGGCAAGCGGTTCGAGCTCACGGTCGACGGGCCCATCGACGACGCGATCAAGGCCGAGGTCGCCGCGCTCGCCGAGAACGTGCTCTCCAACTCGGTCATCGAGGACGTGGTGGGCATCCACTACGAGCAGTCCAACGCCGAGCTCGCCGAGGAGACCGTCGCCGCCCATCACGACGGCTACGACGCCCCCGCGGGCGAGACCCACTGACCGAACCGACCACTCGCCCCGGAGGCCCCCGCATGCGCATCGGCGTCATCACGTTCCCCGGCTCGCTCGACGACCGCGACGCGCAGCGCGCCGTGCGGCTCGCGGGCGCCGAGCCCGTCGCCCTCTGGCACGGCTCGCACGACCTCGAAGGCGTCGACGCCCTGATCCTGCCGGGCGGGTTCAGCTACGGCGACTACCTGCGCTGCGGCGCGATCGCCTCGCTCAGCCCGATCATGACCGAGGTCGTGGATGCCGCGAACAAGGGCCTGCCCGTGCTCGGCATCTGCAACGGCTTCCAGATGCTCACCGAGGCGCACCTGCTCGAGGGCGGGCTGATCCGCAACGACCACGGCTCGTTCATCTGCCGTGACCAGGTGCTGCGCGTCGAGAACACCTCGACCGACTGGACCGGCGAGTTCGAGGCCGGCCAGGAGATCACGATCCCGCTGAAGAACGGCGAGGGCGGCTTCATCGCGTCGGAGGAGACGCTCGACCGCCTCGAGGGTGAGGGCCGCGTGGTGTTCCGCTACGTCGATGTGAACCCCAACGGGTCGCTGCGCGACATCGCCGGCATCTCGAACGAGCGCGGCAACGTGGTCGGCCTCATGCCGCACCCCGAGCACGCGGTCGAGCCGGGCTTCGGGCCCGACACGGCCGCCGCGATGCGGTCGGGCGTCGACGGGCTCGGTTTCTTCACGAGCGTCGTGCGCCGCACCCTCGTCGAGGCCTAGCCGCGCGACTGCGCCCGCAGTCGCGCGGTCGGCGCGGCGTCAGGAGCCGATCATCCCGACGCACGGTCCGATGAGCACCAGCCAGGCGGCGGATGCCACGATCAGGATGCCGACGCCGACGCTGCGGGTCCTGCGACTGAAGAGCAGGCCGATGCCCGCGAGCACGGGCAGCGCGCACGTGATCGTGAACAGGAAGCCGTAGCCGGCCCCCGCCGCCGCCGCGAGGAGCAGCCCGACCATGAACGCGATCCCGGTCGCGGCGCATCCGATGCCGGACCCGATGCCGATGCCGGCGCCGGTGCTCAGCCCCGGGGCGGGCCCGCGCTGGGAGGGCGCCGCACCGACCCAGGGCGTTGCACCCGGGGCCCCTCCACCGCCGGGTACCGGCCCCGGTTGCGGAACGGGCGGGACCCGGCCATCCTCCGCATCGGGCCCCTGAGGTTCGGGCGGCCCCGAGGGGCCTGGCGAAACCTCGTCGCCCGGCCCCGCCTGCCCGTCGTGGTCATCCGTTCCCGGCACCGCCCACCGTCCTTTCCTCGTCGATGTCCCGCTGCTCGTGGAGCGCATGGTTCGCCGCGTCGGGCACCACGCGGTCGAGGAATCGCCCGTGCGCGACCAGCCACGCGATGCGCGCGACGAACAACGGGATGGTCACCACGAGGAACAGCTGCGGTCTGGTCAGACCCATCCACACCACCTCGTTGCCCCGCACGAACTCGACCCAGAACCGGAAGACCGCGTACGCGCCGATGTAGAGGGTCAGGAGTTCGCCGGACGCGATCCGGGTTCGGCGCAGCCACAGCCACAGCACGCAGAAGGCCACCGCGTGGAAGGCGATCTCGTACAGGAAGCTCGGATGCAGCGGCACCCCCGCGGGAGCGGCGAGTCGCGCGGCGGCCTCCGGCGAGAGGACGACGCCCCAGTCGGCACCCGTCGGCGTTCCCGGGCGCTCGGTGAAGAAGCATCCGAACCGGCCGATAGCGAGGGCGACGGCGACGGCCGGTGCGAAGAGGTCGCCGGTGCGCTCCCGGTACCCGGTGAGCCGCTTGGCGACGTGCAAGCCGAGCCACGCACCCACCAGCGCGCTCAGGATCGAGGCGTTGCCGCGCGCGAGTTGCTCGAGGAGCGTGAGGTTCTCGCGGGGGTCGAGGTGCTGGGCCCACGTGCCCAGACGCGAGAACACGGCGGCGCCGAGCAGGGTCCCCGCGAGAAGCGCCGGGATCCGCGGGTCGGCGACCCCGCGGCGCCGCTGCTCTCTGAGGAACACCAGGCCGCCGACTGCGAGTCCGAGGGCGACGAACAGCGCGTGCGTGTCGATCGGGGGCAGTGCGCTCCAGAACGAGCCGAGCGTGGCGGCCACGCGTCAGCCGATCCCGTGGGTGAGCAGCGACATCCACATGCCGACCCAGAGCGGCACGGCCGCGACGGCGAGCACCACGAGCACCACGAGGTACGCGAGCACGTTGCGGGTGTCGCCGAGCTTGCAGCGCGACTGCAGCAGCCCGGCACGGCGGGCGCGGGCGTACCCGCGGATCGCGATGACCGAGAACACGAGCAGCGAGAGCGGCCCGAACACGCAGGTGAGGAGCGCGATCGTCGCGAACACGCACAGGCGCAGCGGGTCGAACGGAAGCCCGACGTGCTCGTCGTACCGGCGCAGCCCCGAATCGGTGGTCATCTCGATCGCCTTACTCCGGCCCGCCGACGGGGATGACCTCGCCGAGTGGTACCGGGGCACGGTCGTCGCCCCAGTCGGCCGCGTTGCGGGCGCTGGCCGTCGAGAGGCGCTGTCGCGCGAGGGGCGCCCAGGCCTGCAGGGCGCAGAACGGGGCGCACTGGTGCGCTCCGTTGTCGTCGTTGACGGTCGCGACGTGGACGCAGCACTGGGTGAGTCGCTCCTCGATCATCGTGTTCATGTCCATGAACGGTTTGACCGTGATCCGCAGGACGCGCTCGCCGAGGAACTTCCGCAATCGCGCGTGCTGGCCGGGCAGGGCCGACGTCGCCAGCTTCGTGAGCGTGCCGATGCCGAGGTCGCAGTTCGTGCAGATGTCGCGCCAGATGGCGGACATCGAGGGGTGCGAGAGGCTCGACTGCTCGCTGAACAAGTCGAGCAGCGAGTGCTTGACCGCCTCCTTCATCCGCGTGTTCACCTCGCTGTCGGCGATGCGGTTGGCGATGAGGTCGGGATTGAGGTCGAGGAAGCCCTTGAGCCGGTCATGCCCCATGATGCTCGTCAGCGATTTCCACTCCTTCGCGTCGTCGAGCAGGAAGTACCCCACCGAGCAGCAGTGCGGGTGCGAGCACGGCAGCGCCGTGAGGTCCCGCCAGGTGATCTCGCCGTTCGTCTGGGGCTCCAACCGCTTCAGCACGCCGCCGTGGGTGAGTCGATCCTCGGCGTCGATGCCCGAGTTGCGACCCGAGCCGAACACCGGCTGGATGGTCACGCCGCCGACGTACGGCGTCGTCATGGCCCGCCGGATGACCGCGCCGATCTCGTCGTCGTTGACGCCCTTCGCCGCGGTCATCGTGAGGGTCATGAAGACGCCGGCCGCGCTCAGCCGCTCGATCGCGCGTTCCTTGAAGCGGCGGATGTCGGCACCCCGATGGAACCGCGACGCCTCGGGGCTCTCGCCGTCGTACTGCAGGTACACCTCGACGCGCTCGCGGTGCAGCTTCAGGAACTCGACGAAGGCGTCGTCGTTCGCGATGCGCAGGCCGTTCGAGTTGATCAGGATGCGGACGATGGGCCGGGCGACCAGGTGCTCGACGAGCTGCTCGAGCCACGGGTAGAGCGTCGGCTCGCCGCCGGAGAGCATGAGCACGTCGAGTCGACCGTGCTCCTTCGCCAGCCGGTCGTCGACCGAGGCCAGCACGTCGGCGAGCGGTGCGGTCGCCGTCGCCGCCGGCCCGGACTCCGCGAAGCACGTGGGGCAGCGCAGGTTGCAGTGGTCGGTGAGGTCCTCGAGCAGGATGCAGGTGTGCTGCGACTGCATCGCCGGGAGCCCGTCGAGGTACGCGCCCGGCACGGGCCTGAAGTTGCGAGCGACGTCGGGGGCGTGCCACTTGGTCGGCGCGGTCCACTGCTCGAGGTAGGCCAGCACTTCGGCGGACTCGTCGTAGAGCGTGCGCACGAGCCCGTGCTCGGGGCATCCGCGCTCGAGCCACACTGAGTCGTCGTCGTAGGCGGCCAGCCAGCCGGAGAGGCGCTGGACGGTGTCGAGGTCCCGCTCGGGATCCTCCTCATGGCATCGCGGGCAGAACGCGTTCACGTACCGGTGGATGCGGTAGTTCCGCAACGTTCCCGCGACGTTCTGCACACCCACGTGAGACCTCCTGCGACGGACGACGAGGAGCCAACGCCCCACTCGGCTGTGACGAGACTAGGGCACCTCTGCCCTACCCGACGGGAGGTCCGCGAGCCGAGCATCGAGTCGCCAGAAATCGACCCATACCTCCGCCGTTGGGTCGATATTCGGCGGGTCGGCGAGGATCCCGGGCGACCTGTGGATGGGGCGAGGCCACCGGAAGCCGTGCTCGGGCATGGTGGGCGGATGCCGCGTCGCGTCGAGCTACCATCCCACCTCGCCGCTCGGGCGTTCTCGACCGCCGAGGCGCGCCGCGAGGGCGTGGGCGATGGGCGCCTGCGGGGCCGCGACCTCGCCAGGCCGTTCCACGGGGTCCGATCCGCCTACGCGCCATCCGACGTGCTGGATCGGTGCCGTACGTACCTGCCCCGACTCCGGAGCGGCCAGTTCTTCTCGCACGACACCGCGGCGCTGCTGTGGGGCATCCCCCTCCCTGGCGATCTCGATTCCGATGCGCCGCTGCACGTCTCGTCGTTCGCTCCGAACCGGCCGCCCCGCACGCGCGGGGTCGTCGGCCATGAACTGCGCACAGGGACGGCACGCGTGATCGACCGGCGGGGCCTGCCCGTCGCCGACGCGGTGTCCACCTGGGTGCAGCTCGCTGGGCACGCATTCGCGGCCTGCACCGTGCTCAGGCAAAGCTCTCGCATAGCGTCGTCGCCGAGCCTCGGATCACGCGGGCGTACCGTCCCGCACCGACGGCGCGAAGGACCGAGATGACCACCACGACCCCTCCGGCGGCGAATCCGCCGCTGTTCCACCCAGCCCCCGGCACCCCTGCCGGCGACACGCCGACCGCCGCGCTGCCGCCCGCGGCGGCGCGCACGCCCTGGTACCGCCGGGCCTGGGTGCTCGCCATCGCCGCGGTGATCCTCGCGCTGCTCTCGTTCGCGGGCGGCTTCGTCGCGGGCAACGCGGCGGCGCTTTTCAACGGCGTGCTCGGCGTGCCCGCGGGCGGTGCGACCCCGCCTGGCTGGAGCGACGGCGACCTCGACGGCGACGGGTTCGGGCCCGGCCGCCCCGGCTTCGGCGACCGCGACTCGCTACCGGGGCAGGGCGACTTCGACGGCGACGGCGACGAGAGCGGCACCACGTCGACGAACTGACGCTTCGCGCCCGCGGGACGCGTAGCCTGATCGGATGAGCCTCACCGAGCTCGTCGAGCTGCCCGGCGGCACGTTCCTCATGGGATCCGATCGGCACTACCCCGAGGAGGCGCCGCAGCACGAGCGCCGCGTCGAGCCGTTCGCGATCGAGCGGCATCCGGTCACGAACGCGCAGTTCGCCGAGTTCGTGGCGGCCACCGGGTACGTCACGGTCGCCGAGCGCGAGCTCGATCCGGCCGAGTTCCCCGGCGCCGACCCTGCCGAGCTCGTGCCCGGGTCGCTCGTGTTCACGCCGACCGAGGGGCCGGTCGACCTCGGCGACTGGCGGCAGTGGTGGCGGTGGGTGCCGGGCGCCCAGTGGCGCCATCCGCTCGGCCCCGGCTCGTCGATCGACGACCGGCTCGACCACCCGGTCGTGCACGTCGCGTTCGAGGACGCGTCGGCCTACGCCGCCTGGGCCGGCCGGCGCCTGCCGACCGAGGCCGAGTGGGAGTACGCCGCGCGCGGCGGGCTGGTCGGCGCCGAGTTCGCGTGGGGCGACGAGCGGATGCCGGGCGGCGCGGTCATGGCCAACACGTGGCAGGGCGCGTTCCCGTACCGCAGCGAGGGCTGGGGCGGCACGTCGCCCGTCGGCTCCTACCCGCCCAACGGGTTCGGCCTGCTCGACATGATCGGTGACGTCTGGGAGTGGACCGTCGACGCGTTCACCCCCCGGCACGTGCCGCCGGGTGCGGCCGCCGTCGACCGCGGCGAGCGGCGCGACCTGCTCGCCGGGCTGCCGGCCTCGCAGGCGATGCACGTCATCAAGGGCGGCTCGCACCTCTGCGCGCCCGAGTACTGCCGGCGCTATCGCCCCGCGGCTCGCTCCGCGCAGGCGGAGGACTCGGCGACGACCCACATCGGCTTCCGCTGCGCGCGCTGAGGCGCCGCGGCATCCGCACGCCGAACCCGGGCAGTGGGCCGGCTCAGCGGTACTCGGGGTTCGGGTGCTCGGGCGTCGGCACGTAGCCGAAGTGCTCGCCAGCGTCCCAGGCCGAGCGCACGTTGCCGATCGCCGGGAGGCCGCCCGCCTGCTTCAGGAGGTGCGCGAGGTGCATGAGGTTGTAGGTCATGAACGTCGTGTTGCGGTTGGTGAAGTCGTTCTCGGGGCCGCCCGAACCCTCGTCGAGGTAGCTCGGGCCAGGCCCTGCCTCGCCGATCCAGCCCGCGTCGGCGGCCGGCGGGATGGTGAACCCGATGTGCTGCAGGCTGTACAGGATGTTCGACGCGCAGTGCTTGATGCCGTCCTCGTTGCCGGTGATGATCGCGCCGCCGACCTTGCCGTAGTAGACGTACTGGCCCTTCGCGTTCTGCTCGGAGCTCATCGCGTAGAGCCGTTCGATGAGGCGCTTGGTGACCGAGGAGTTGTCGCCGAGCCAGATCGGCCCGCCCACGACGAGGATGTCGGCGGCCGCGACCTTCGGCCAGATCGCGTCGGGCCAGGCGTCGGCCGCCCAGCCGTGCTCGCGCATGTCGGGGTACACCCCGGTCGCGACGTCGTGGTCGACCAGGCGGAGGTGCTCGACCGACACACCGTGCTCCCGCATGAGGCGGATGCTGGAATCCATGAGGCCCTGGGTGTTGCTGACCTCGGGCGAACGCTTGAGCGTGCAGTTGACGTAGAGCGCGGTCAGGTCGGAGTAGTCCGGTTCGGCTGCCATGCGCCGAACGCTACTCCTCGGGCGAGCGGATGGCGCGGGCTTCACAGGCGACGCTCACCTCACGCGCCACGGGGCCGGCGCGACCATCGCGCCCCGCCCGGTCCGCGACGGGTCAGTACTGCAGCAGGCTGTGGATCTCGTACCGCCCGCCGAGCCGCTCGCGCCCGCCGAGCGCGGGCAGCTCGATCGCGACCGAGATGCCGGCCACGTGCCATCCGGCCCGCTCGACCAGGCGCGCCGCCGCCTCGACGGTGCCGCCCGTCGCGAGCACGTCGTCGACGATGAGCACGCGCGAGCCCGGCGCGAGCTCGCCCTCGTGCACCTCGAGCGCGGCGGTGCCGTACTCGAGCTCGTACTCCTCGCGGATCACCGCGCGCGGCAGCTTGCCGGCCTTGCGCACGGGCAGCACGCCCGCGCCGCACAGCGCCGACGCGGCGCCCGCGAGCAGGAAGCCGCGCGCCTCGACGCCCGCGAGGTCGTCGAAGCGTCCCGCGAACGGCGCCGTGAGCGACTCGGCGAGCGCGTGGAACGCCGGCCCGTGGGCGAACACGGGCGTGAGGTCGCGGAACACCACACCGGGCTCGGGGAAGTCGGGGATCGTGGCGAGCTTGGACTCGACGAGGGCGCGGACCTCGGATTCGTGCATCCGGCAAGGGTATCGCCCGGCTCAGTGCACGAGCGTGCTGAGCCAGATCACCAGCAGGCCGAGGCTCGCGGTCACGAGCGCGCTGAGCAGGCGCCATCCCCACGGCCCGCCGCGCCGGGCGGCCGTCCACCAGCCGATGACCGCGAGCACGAGCACGCCGACCCAGAGCGCGAGGTAGTACGCGACGTACTCGTCGAGCCAGCCGATCGCCGCGAGGCCGAGGAAGACGGTCGGCAGGATCATGGCGAGCAGGAGGCCCGACGAGTCCGCCGCCGAGCGCCAGGCCGCGCCGACGATCGCCCGCCATCGCGGTCGGCCCGATTCCGGCCCCTCCTCGCGCGCCACCGTGCCCGCGTAGACGTGCGCGAGCCAGAACACGGCCACCGCGCCGAGCGTGAACAGCAGCACCTCGAGGTCGGTGTCGTCCTCCCAGCCGATCGCGATCAGCGTGCTCACGAGCACGACGCCGTAGACCGCCGACTCGGTGCGGTAGGCGCGGAGGACGAGCCGGGCTGGGCGCGCGACCGCCGTGCGTCCGGCGGACTCGTGGTCGTGCATGCGGACCCCCTCCGGCTCCGTGCCGGGCTCGGCGGGCCGTCCATCCTTCGACGGATGCCGCGGTCGCCTGCCCTTGCGAGGATGGAGTCACCCCCCCACCCCAGGAGCATCGTGTCACCCTTGCGTCTCTTCCGCAGCCTCGCGATCGCCGAGGCGATCACCTGGACCATCCTCATCGCCGCGCTCATCCTCCGCGCGACCGCCGGCCTCGACCAGGCCGTGCTCGTCGGCGGATCGATCCACGGCTTCGTGTTCCTCGCGTACGGCGCGGCGGTGCTGCTCGTCGGCGTGAACCAGCGCTGGAGCGTCGGGCTCATGGCACTCGGCGTGGCCACGGCCGTCGTGCCCTACGCGACCGTGCCGTTCGAGCTCTGGCTCGTGCGCCGCGGCCGGCTCGAGGGCGACTGGCGCCGCGAGGCGACCGAGCACCCCGCCGACGGCAACGTCGTGAACCGGCTGCTGCGCTGGGGGCTCGCTCGGCCGGTGCTGCTCACCGTGCTCGCCGTGGTCGGCGTCGCGGCCGTCTTCACGGCGCTGCTGATCGTCGGCCCGCCCGGCGGCCGCGAGGCCTGAGTCCGGCCGGAACGGCCGATCGGGGCGGATGCCGCGCATCCGCCCCGATCGCCGCCCTGCCTACTCGACGGTGACGCGGTCGAGCGTGGTCGTGCCCTTGCCGGCGAATGTCAGGGAGTACCCCTGCACGTCGGTGAGCGTGAGCCCGTCGTCGGGCGCGCCCGCCGGCTGCTCGTCGGCCCGCGTGAACGCGTCGAACGGGATCGTCACCTCGTGCCATCCGGCCGTGCGGTCGACGATGCTCGCCGTGAAGCGCTCGGCGGTGTCGGGCGCCTGGTAGACGCGCACGTAGTCGACCGTCAGCGACTGCGGGAACACCAGGTCGTCGCCGGGCGTGCCACCGAAGTTGCCACCCACGGCGACGTTCGTGATGAGCGAGAACGGGTGGTCGAACACCCACTCGTTCGGGGCGACGTCGGCCGGGTCGGCCTCGTGGTAGACGATGCCGTCGACCTCCCACGTGATGCGCTCGGGCGTCCACTCGACCGCGAAGTCGTGCCATCCGTCGGGCACCGGCTGACCGAAGTCGTAGATGCCGCCGTAGGACTGTCCGCCCGAGTAGCCCGGGCCGTGGATGGTGCCGAAGGTCTCGTTCGGCAGCCGGCCGACGTACTCCATGATGTCGATCTCGCCGGTGTGCGGCCAGCCGACCTCGCGGAAGTCGGTGCCGAGCGACCACACCGCGGGCCAGATGCCGCTGCCCTCAGGCAGCTGCACGCGCGACTCGATGCGGCCGTACTCGAACTCCTGCTTCTGCTCGGTGATCAGGCGCGCCGACGTGACCTCGCACGGGCCGTACCAGCACTCGAGGTCGGTCGTGGCCGGGTCGACCTCGCGGGCCGTGATGACGAGGTTGCCGTCGCCGTCGAGCGCCGCGTTGTCGGTGCTGTCGGTGTAGTACTGGCGCTCGTCGTTGCCCCAGCCCCAGCCGCCGGTCTCGTAGGTCCAGTTCTCGGGGTTGGCGCGGGAGCCGGCCGGGCCGTCGAACTCGTCGCTCCATGCGAGCTCCCAGGTCGCCGGACCCTCGTCGGGCGCCGGGTCGTCCTGGATGCCGACGGTGAGGCGCGTGGGCTTCCCGGTGCCGTTCACCATCAGGCTGATGCCCTCGGCGTCCGACCAGTCCTGGCCGCCCGCGAACTCGCGCGATATCGTCGCCGTGCCGCGGTGCGCGAAGTCCGCGACCTGCTCGTACGCGTCCTGGCCCGGGTAGGCGTCGGCGTCGCCGGCCGCGATCTCGCGCGTGGTCAGCTGGGCGTTGTCGGTCGTGTCGAAGCGCCACGGGGTCGACTCGAAGTCGTCGACGAGGCCGGCGTCGGCCGGGTCGTCGTCCTGGATGCTGACGGTGGCGGTGCGGCCGAAGCCGAGCTCCGCACCCTCCGGCTCGGAGAGCCGCACGACGAACGTCTCGTCGACCTCGTGCTTGGCGTCCTCGAGCGTGGGCAGCTCGATCGAGGCCTCGCGCTGGCCGGCCGGGATCGTGACGGTCCCGCTCGCGGGCGTGAAGTCGCGGTCGGCCGTCGCCGACAGGTCCTCGGTCGCGGTGCGCGCCTCGGTCGCCGACGAGGCCCAGTCGACGGTCACGTCGGTCTCGGCGACGCGGTTCAGGCGGATGACGCCCGTGGCGGCCTGGCCCTCATCGACCTCGTAGCCGGCGCGGTCGAACCCGACCGAGAGGGCGGGCGGCTCGGCCTCGCCGTACACCAGCACGTCGTCGTAGTAGAAGGTCTGCGGCGTCGTCGTGCGCAGCGAGCCGAACGCGTACCCGTGCATCTCGGTGAGCGTCAGCCCGTCGTTCGGTGCGCCGTTGCCGATCTCCTTGCGCGAGAAGTCGTCGAAGTCGAACGTGAGGAAGCGCCATCCGCGCCAGTCGTCGGAGAAGGACACCACGAACCGCTCGGCGTCGTCCTTCGTCGAGCCCGGCGTGCGGTTGTCGAGCAGGTCGAGGAAGAGGTCGGTGCCGGATCCGTTGCCGTACATCCAGAACCCGATGCCCTCGTAGGTCGACCAGTCCTCGGTCGTCCACGCGTCGGCCGCCTCGTTCGTGAAGTTGCGGATGACGACGCCGTACGACGACACGGAGTAGTCGGCGCGCAGCGCGTGGTTGCCGGCGGGCGCGCCGGGAACCGGGGCGGGCGCGGCATCCGTGCGCTCGAAGGCGACCGTGCTGCTCGGGTCCTGCGCGGCGAACCAGCCGACGGGCACCCCGCCGGCCTGGCCCTCGACGAGCTCGGCCTCGTGGTCGTCGACGATCGTGGTGCGCCCGTCGGGCGGACCGACGACCTCGCCGTCGTCGTCGAGGATCGTGACCTCGAACGACGGCGTCGAGCCGAGGTTCGCGCCGCTCGGGTTCGCGAGCCCGAGCGTGAACGTCTCCGAGGGCTCCTCGGCGTCGTCCCCCGTGGTGGCCACCTGCACGGTGCGGCTGGTCTCACCCGGGGCGAACTCGATCGTGGTCGCGGGGTCGACGTAGTCCTCGCCCGCGACGGCCGTGCCGTCGGTCGCACCCAGCTCGACCGTCACGGGGACCGACGCGGCGATGTCCAGGCGCACCTCGACGTTGACCGCGTCGCCCTCGATCGCCGAGGCGGACGGGGCGGTGAACGACACCGACGGCGTGACCTCGGTGTCGGAGTAGACGGCGATGTCGTCGACGCGGATGGTGTCGGAGCCGTTCACCGCGGGGATCGCGTAGCCCCACAGCGAGGTGAGGCCGAGGCCGTCGTTCGGCGCACCGCCCGGCTGGTAATCGGTCGCGCGAGCGAAGGCCGACCACGGCAGGCGCACCTCCTTCCAGCCGTCGGTGTCGTCGACGACCGTGACGTCGAACCGCTCGGACGCGTCGGCGTTCGGGCCGCCGTCGAAGATCTCGACCTGGTACGCCGCGCCGTTGCCCGACCCGTCGACCATGAGGCTGACGCCGTCGAAGGCGCTGTAGTCGCGGGCCCCCGCGAACGTCTGGCCGACGCCGCCGAAGGAGCCGGGCGCCGTGACGTCCCAGCCGTACGAGACGACCTTCGTCGGGTCGGTCTGCCCCGGCTTGGCCTCGGGTGAGCCGGCGGCGACGTCGACGATGCCGAAGCCGGCCGAGCCGTAGGAGAAGAAGCCGTCGGGCGCACCGCCCTCGAAGTCGGCGATGACGGCGACGCTGCCGGCCGCGGATGCCGGGACGGCGGTCGCCAACGGGACGGCGACGACGGCGCCGGCCACCAGCGCTCCCACGCTCCGGCGTGAGAGCGCTCTCATTCTCGAGTCCATTCGTGCTCCATTGCAGTTGAGGGATGGATCGACCGAGGTGGTCTCGGACAGGCTAAACGGGTCGTGCGGCACGGCACAAGCCTGTTGCAAACATTGGCATCGCGGGCGCCGAGCGGTCCGGCGGGCATCCGGCCACGGGAAACCGTTCGCCACATGGCGCAGCTGAGAGAGCGCTCTCACAACAAATGCGCCACGCGCCCGCACGCGAGAATGGCGGCATGCCGATCCTCAACAAGGACATGCAGGTCTGCATCTCGCTCTCGGGCCGCCCGTCGAACCTCGGCACGCGGTTCCACAACTACCTCTACGACGAGCTCGGCCTGAACTTCATGTACAAGGCGTTCACGACCGACGACCTCGAGGGCGCCATCCGCGGCATGCGCGCGCTCGGCTTCCGCGGCTGCTCGGTGTCGATGCCGTTCAAGGAGGCGGTGATCCCCCTCGTCGACGTCATGGAGGAGTCGGCCGCGGCCATCGAGTCGGTCAACACGATCGTCAACGACGGCGGCCGGCTCTCGGCATCCAACACCGACTACGAAGCGGTCGCCCAGCTGATCGCCGAGCACGGGGTCGACCCCGCCGCGCGCGTGCTCGTGCGCGGATCGGGCGGCATGGCCAAGGCGGTCGTCGCGGCGTTCCGCGGCGCGGGATTCGGCGACCTCACGGTGCTGGCGCGCAACCCCGAGGCTGGCCCGGCGCTCGCGGCGAAGTACGGCTACGCGTGGACTCCCGACGAGCTCGCGCCCGAGTTCGACGTCATCGTCAACGTCACGCCCATCGGCATGCAGGGGGCGGATGCCGCGGCGCTCGCCTTCTCCCCCGCGTTCGTCGAGCGGGCCTCCGTCGTCTTCGACGTCGTCGCCTTCCCCGCCGAGACCCCGCTCATCGCGGCGGCGCGCGCCTCCGGCACGCGCGTGATCACCGGCGCCGAGGTCATCGCGCTCCAGGCCGCCCGGCAGTTCGAGCGCTACACGGGCGTCGCGCTCACGCGCGACCAGGTCGACCGCGCCTCCGCCTTCTCGCGCGCCGAGTAGCCTCGCCGTCTCGTCGTGAGGACCGTAGTTGCGGGTGCATCGGCGCCAGCACCCACAACGAGTGTCCACACCTGACGTGGGAGGGGTGCGGGGGCCGGAGCGCGACTGCTCACGTGAGCAGCGCGGGTAGACTCAGTGGGTCCGGCACCCGCCCCGCGGCATCCGCTCGCCGCCATTTTCTGGAGCTCGCCACCCGTGACCACTGAGACCTCGCCCACCGCTGCCAGCACCACCGCGGAGCCGGGCGGCCCGGCCGCGTCCGACGCCGAGCTCATCGAGGCGCCGCGCACCGCCACGCTCGACACCGTCGAGGTCGCCGCCGCGACCCCCGAGAAGGAGCAGCCGTACGCGGCGCTGGGCCTGAAGCCCGACGAGTACGAGCGCATCCGCAACATCCTCGGCCGCCGGCCCACGAGCGCCGAGCTCGCGATGTACTCGGTCATGTGGAGCGAGCACTGCTCCTACAAGTCGAGCAAGGTGTACCTGCGCCAATTCGGCAAGAAGGTCACACCCGAGATGAAGCAGCACCTCATGGTGGGCATGGGTGAGAACGCGGGCGTGCTCGACATCGGCGAGGGCTGGGCCGTCACGTTCAAGATCGAGTCGCACAACCACCCGAGCTACATCGAGCCGTTCCAGGGCGCCGCGACCGGCGTGGGCGGCATCGTGCGCGACATCATCTCGATGGGCGCGCGCCCGGTCGCCGTCATGGACGCGCTGCGCTTCGGCGCGATCGACCACCCCGACACGGCGCGAGTGGTGCACGGCGTCGTCTCGGGCATCAGCTTCTACGGCAACTGCCTCGGCCTGCCGAACATCGGCGGCGAGACCTGGTTCGACCCGGTGTACCAGGCCAACCCGCTCGTGAACGCCCTCGCGGTCGGCGTGCTGCGCCATGAGGACCTGCACCTCGCGAACGCGAAGGGCGCGGGGAACAAGGTCGTCCTCTTCGGCGCCCGCACGGGCGGCGACGGCATCGGCGGCGCGTCGATCCTCGCGTCCGACACGTTCGCCGAGGGCGGCCCGACCAAGCGCCCGGCGGTGCAGGTCGGCGACCCGTTCGCCGAGAAGGTGCTCATCGAGTGCTGCCTCGAGCTCTTCGCGAACGACCTCGTCGAGGGCATCCAGGACCTGGGCGCCGCGGGCATCTCGTGCGCGACGTCCGAGCTCGCCTCGAACGGCGACGGCGGCATGTCGATCGTGCTCGACGACGTGCTGCTGCGCGACCCCACGCTCACGCCCGAGGAGATCCTCATGAGCGAGAGCCAGGAGCGCATGATGGCGATCGTGAAGCCCGAGAAGCTCGCGGGCTTCCTCGAGGTCGTGCAGAAGTGGGACGTCGAGACATCCGTGCTCGGCGAGGTCACCGAGACGGGCCGCCTGAGCATCACCTGGCGCGGCGAGGAGATCGTCAACGTCGACCCGCGCACGGTCGCGGTCGACGGCCCGGTCTACGAGCGGCCCGTCCGCTACCCGTCGTACCTCGACGCGCTGCAGGCCGACACGGCCGCCGACCTGGCCCGGCCGGCCGACGACGCCGGCGACGAGCTGCGCGCGCAGTTCCTGCAGCTCGTGGGTTCGGCGAACCAGGCGGATGCCGCGTGGATCACGAACCAGTACGACCACTACGTGCTCGGCAACACGGCCCTGGCGTCGCCGGATGACGCGGGCATGATCCGCGTCGACGAGGAGTCGGGTCTCGGCGTGGCCGTCGCGACCGACGCGAACGGCCGCTACTGCCAGCTCGACCCGCGCGCGGGCGCGCAGCTCGCGCTCGCCGAGGCGTACCGCAACGTCGCCGCGACCGGCGCGAAGCCCATGGGCGTCTCCGACTGCCTGAACTTCGGCAGCCCCGAGAACCCCGAGGTCATGTGGCAGTTCGCCCAGGCCGTCGAGGGCCTCGCCGACGGATGCCTCGAGCTGGGCATCCCCGTCACCGGCGGCAACGTGAGCTTCTACAACCAGACCGGCGACGTGCCGATCCATCCGACCCCGGTCGTCGCGGTGCTCGGCGTGATCGACGACGTCGCCCGCCGCATCCCGTCGGGCTGGCAGGACGAGGGGCACAACATCTACCTGCTCGGCGACACGTACGCCGAGCTCGACGGCTCGGCCTGGGCGGGCGTGGTGCACGGCCACCTCGGCGGCCGTCCGCCGTACGTCGACCTCGCTCGCGAGAAGCAGCTCGCCGAACTGCTCCAGGCCGCGGCGCTCGAGGGTCTCATCGACTCGGCGCACGACCTCAGCGACGGCGGACTCGCGATCGCGCTCGCCGACGCCGTGGATCGCTTCGGCGTGGGCGCGCGCGTCGTCCTCGGCGAGGTCACCGAGGACGCCGGCATCGACCTCGCGACGGCGCTGTTCTCCGAGTCGACCGGCCGCGTCATCGTGACCGTGCCGCGCGAGGACGACGTGCGGTTCCGCGGGCTCTGCGAGGGCCGCGGCTACCCGGTCCGCCGCATCGGCGTGACGGATGCCGCGTCGAACGCGCTCGAGGTGCAGGGCGCGTTCACCGTCCCGGTCGACGAGCTCCGCGGCGTGAAGCGCGCCCCGCTCGCCGACGCGTTCGGCCCGGTCGTCGGGTACTGATCCACTCGGGCGGCCGACGATGACGACGGAACCGCGGCAGACCTATCCCGCGGCGTACGCCGCGGAGCACGGCACGTTCGCGCTGATCCCGGCCGCCTACGTGTTCCTCGTCGACAGCGACCGCGTGCTGCTGCAGATGCGCGAGGGCACCGGCTACTACGACGGGTGGTGGGCGGCGTCGGCCGCGGGGCACGTCGACCCGGGCGAGTCGCTGATGGCCGGTGCCGTGCGCGAGACGCACGAGGAGATCGGGGTCGAGGTCGCCGAGTCCGAGCTCGAACCCATCACCGCCATGCACCGCACCGCGCCGACCGGCCTGCCGATCGACCAGCGCCTCGACGTGTTCTTCGTCACTCGCACGTGGCGTGGCACCCCGGCGCTGCAGGAGGCCGACAAGGCGAGCGCGCTCGAGTGGTTTCCGCTTGACGGGCTGCCCGAGCGGCTCGTGCACCACGAGCGGTTCGCGCTCGAGGGCTGGCGCGACGGCGGCCTGCCGGCGATCACGGCGTTCGGATTCTGACGTGGACGCGGCGATCGGCATCCTCGCGGCCCTGTTCGCGTCCGCGATCGTGATCGGCATGACGGTTCGGGCGCTGCGCGCGCCGCGCGGCCAGCGGCTGCGCGCCGCGTTCGGGCCGCTGATGGGCGCCGGCGAGACCTACCAGGAGCTGCACACAGGGCAGCGCGGGCTGCAGGACTCGGTCATCGAGTCCATCGCCGAGCAGGAGCAGCGGCCGTCGCGCACCGACGCCGACGACCGCTGAAGCGCGGGCGTCAGGCGCCCTGGGGCGGGTGTGCGAGCAGTTCGACGCGCTCGGCGAGGTACGACGCGAGCGGGATGAGCGCGTCGGCACGCGACGGATCCCAGCGCACGCCCACCTGCGTCGCACCGTCGGCGCCGGTCATAGGCGCGAGCGCGCCCGATGGCGCAGCGAGCGCGTCGGCGTCGAGCGCGAGCGGGACTGCGTCGAACACGACGGTCGCGCCCTCGGGGATGCCGCCCTTGACGGCCGCCGCACGATAGGCGCGCTGCTCGGCGACCGACTCGGCGAGGACGCTCCGGCGCACCTCCCGCTCGGCGCGGACCACGCGCCCGGTCGCGTACAGGCGGCCGTCGGCGTCGAGCAGCAGCACGCCGAGCCGCCACACCGGGCCGATCACGCGCATGCGCGCCGCCCGCGGGATCCCGAGCACGCGCCGCGGCGGCATGTACTCGGCGAGGGTCTCGGTGCGAGCGGATGCCTCGGCGAGCGCACGCACGGCCGCGTCGACCGCGTCGCGCGCTGCCGCCGCCGCGGCATCCGTGGCCTCCATGCGACGAGCCTATCGACGTGCCTTTGGTCCCATGGCCCCGGCGGGTCTGGCCGATACCGTCGATCCGACGTGGGCGTGGCCCTCACATCCACGCGGGAAAGGGGAACGCCGTGCTCTACTCCGGGTCCAACACCTTCTGGGACTTCCTGGTCTGGCTCTTCTGGTTCTACGTGATCATCTCCTGCATCTGGATCTTCATCACGGTGTTCATCGACATCTTCCGGGATTCGACGCTCAACGGCTGGGCGAAGGCGCTGTGGGTGCTCTTCCTGGTCTTCTTCCCGTTCCTCGCGGCCTTCATCTACCTGATCGCGCGCGGCCGGAGCATGACGCAGCGGAACCTGGAGCGCGCGCAGGCGATGAACTCGCAGCAGGCCGAGTACATCCGATCGGTCGCGGGATCCGGTCAGTCGGCGGCCGCCGAGATCGAGTCGGCCAAGAAGCTGCTCGACAGCGGCGCGATCACGCAGGCCGAATACGAGTCGCTCAAGGCCAAGGCGCTCCAGGGAGCCTGAGCGACCGACGAACGGGCTCGCGGCGACCCGGGAACGGGCTCCGCGAGCCCTTCGTCACGGGCGGATGCCTCGGTGCGGGCCGGTCGGCCCGGGCCGGCGAACCGGAGGTCAGCGCGTGCGCTCGATCAGCGCGAGCAGCGCCATCCCGTACGCCTCGGCGGCGTCGGGGTGCTCGAACCGGCGCTCCTGCCCGGCCAGCTCGATCTCGACCTCGAACGCGTCGGGCAGGCGCCGCAGCACCCGGAAGGTCGCGCGGAGCAGGTCGCGCAGCTGGTCCTCGCGGGGCAGCCAGACGGCGTCGGCGAGCGCGACGGAGTCGAGCGCCCACTCGGTGGTGCCGTTGAACGCGAGGATCGTGCCCGTGGGATAGCGCCGGGTCTCGATCGTCATCTCGCTCACGGTGAAGGTGTCTGCTTCGACGTCGGACTCGACGTCGCTCGGCAGGTCGAGCTGGAAGCGATCGCCTGACTCGGGGTGCCAGACCAGCCCGGCGTCGCGCAGCTGCAGTGCGAGGTCGCGACTGATCATCGCGGCTCCCCCGAGTCGTCGGACCGCCGGCGGATGCGCGCGGGGCCGAGCCCCGCGGCGAGTCCGACGACGATGATGCCCGCGAACAGCAGCCCGTACCGCGCGGTCAGGACGCCGATGAGTCCGAGCGCGGCGCCGGCGACGACCATGACGCGCGTGATCCGGAGCCGCGTGCGCGGACTCGACCACCAGCGCCCCAGGGCGCCCCGGATCACGACCCCACCTGCCGGGCGTCGAGCCTCACGCCGGTCGCCTCCTCGGCGAACGCCCACACGCGCGCACCGATGCGGGGGTCGCGCGACGTCCGCGTCGGCGTCGCGAGCCGCGGCTCGCCCTTGGTCAGGAACCGCGGGCCCCAGAACTGCCCGCCCTCGACGTCGTCGGCGACGACGGCGTGCACGACCGGCTCGGCGCCGCGGTGCTTGCCCTGCGCGAACGGCGCCTGCAGCGCGTCGAGGAACCGGTCGATCCGGGGCGGCGCGCTCACGCCCGGGACCGACGGCGTGCGGCCCGAGATCGCGTAGCCCGGGTGGGCGACCACGCTGTGCACGCGGGGCGTCGCGGATGCCGCGCCGACCGCCTCCGCGGCGTCCTCCGCGGCACGCCGCAGGCGCCGGTCGAGCTCGAACGCGATCGAGGTCGCCGCGATCTTCGACTGGGCGTACGCGCGCCACGCGTCGTACGAGCGCCGCAGTTCCAGGTCGTCGACACGGAAGGTCGACAGCCGGGTCGACAGCGAGCCGAGGGTCACCACGCGCGCGCCCGCCGCGAGGTGGGGCAGCAGCCGCGCGATGAGGGCGAAGTGCCCGAGCACGTTGGTCGCGAGCACGAGCTCGTGCCCGTCGACGCTCTCGTGCCGCGACCCGGGCGTGTGCACCATGCCCGCGTTCAGCACCACCGAGGTGAGCGGGGCCCGGTCGAGCAGCCGCTCGACGCCGGCGTGCACGGACTCGAGCGACGACGTGTCGATGACGAGCGTGTCGACGGCGGCCCGCGGCATCCGGTGCCGGAGCGCGACGACGGCGGCCTGGAGCCGTTCGGGGCTGCGCCCCGAGAGCGTCACGTGGGCGCCGGCCCGCGCGAGCCGCGCGGCCGTGAAGAAGCCCAGGCCCGCGTTCGCGCCGGTCACGAGCACCGAGCGGCCCGCCTGCGACGGGATCGGCACCGGGTACCAGCTCACAGGCCCTCCGAGCCGGTCGTGTCGGCGAGCTCCTCGTGGTGGCGGATGACCTCCGCCACCACGAAGTTGAACCACTTCTCGGCGAACGCCGGGTCGAGGTGCGCGTCCTCGGCGAGGGCCCGCAGCCGGGCGATCTGGCGCTTCTCGCGCTCGGGATCGCTCGGCGGCAGGCCGTGCATCGCCTTGAGCCGCCCGACCTGCTGCGTGAACTTGAACCGCTCGGCGAGCAGGTGGATCAGGGCGGCGTCGATGTTGTCGATGCTCGAGCGGATGCCGAGCAGCTCCGTCATCGCGGCGTCTCGCTCGTCGATCGGGGCGGCGGGGGTCTCGGCGGTCATGCTTCGACCCTACGGCCACTCAGGGCCGGTCGCCTCCGACGGCGGAACGGAAGGCGCGCAGGCGAAGGCTGTTGCCCACGACGAACACGCTCGAGAACGCCATCGCCGCACCGGCGAGCATCGGGTTCAGCAGCCCGAGCGCCGCGAGCGGGATCGCCGCGACGTTGTACGCGAACGCCCAGAACAGGTTGCCCTTGATGACGCCGAGCGTGCGGCGCGACAGCCGGATCGCGTCGACCGCGGCGAGCAGGTCGCCGCGCACGAGCGTGAGGTCGGCCGCCTCGATCGCCACGTCGCTGCCCGTGCCCATCGCGATGCCGAGATCGGCCTGCGCGAGCGCGGCGGCGTCGTTGACGCCGTCGCCCACCATCGCGACCGACCGGCCCTCGCCCTGCAGCCGCGCGACGACGTCGGCCTTGTCGGCGGGGAGGACCTCGGCGATGACCCGGTCGATGCCGACCTCCGCGGCGACCTGCCGCGCGACCGTCGCGTTGTCGCCCGTGAGCAGGATCGGCTCGAGCCCCAGGGCGCGCAGGCGCGCGACCGCGTCGGCACTCGTGGGCTTCACGGCGTCGGCCACGGTGAGCGCGCCGCGCACGGCGCCGTCCCACGCGACGACGACCGCGGTGCGGCCCTCGGCCTCGGCGGTGGCGACGGATGCATCGACGCGCGCGTCGGGCTCGATCGCCCACTCCGCGAGCAGCGCCGGCCGGCCCACGAGCACGAGGTGCCCGTCGACGACGCCGTGCACGCCGAGCCCCGGACGGTTCTCGAACGACTCGGGCGTCGGCAGGGTGCCCACGCGTGCGGCCGCGCCATCCGCGATCGCCTTCGCGATCGGGTGCTCGGACGCGTGCTCGAGCGCACCGGCGAGGCGGAGCAGGTCGGCCTCGTCGACGCCGTCGGCCGGGAGGACGCCGGCGAGCGACATCCGCCCGCTCGTGACCGTGCCGGTCTTGTCGAGCACGATCGTGTCGACGCGGCGCGTGGACTCGAGCACCTCGGGCCCCTTGATGAGCACGCCGAGCTGGGCGCCGCGACCCGTGCCGACGAGCAGCGCCGTGGGGGTCGCGAGACCGAGCGCGCAGGGGCACGCGATGATCAGCACCGCGACCGCCGCCGTGAACGCGGCCGAGAGCGGGAAGCCGCCCCCGATCCACGCGCCGAGCGTGGCGACCGCGATGAGGATCACGACGGGCACGAAGACGCCCGCGACCCGGTCGGCGAGTCGCTGCACCTGGGCCTTGCCGGCCTGGGCGTCCTCGACGAGCCGCGCCATCTGGGCGAGCTGCGTGTCGGCGCCGACGCGAGTGGCGCGCACCACGAGCCGCCCGCCCGCGTTCACGGTCGCGCCGACGACCGCGTCGCCCGCCTCGACCTCGACCGGCACCGACTCGCCCGTGACGAGCGACGCGTCGACGGCGCTGCGGCCTTCGACGACCACGCCGTCGGTCGCGATCTTCTCGCCCGGGCGCACGACGAACTCGTCGCCCACCGCGAGCTGCTCGACCGGGATGCGGGTCTCGACGCCGTCGCGGAGCACCGCGACATCCTTCGCGCCGAGTTCGAGCAGCGCTCGCAGGGCCGCGCCGGCGGCGCGCTTGGACCGCTTCTCGAGGTATCGGCCGAGGAGCACGAACATCGTCACGCCCGCGGCGACCTCGAGGTAGAGGTTCGCGGCGCCGTCGCTCGGGGCGACGGTGAGCTCGAACGGGTGCACCATGCCCGGCTCGCCGGCGGTGCCGAGGAACAGCGCGTAGAGCGACCAGAGGAACGCCGACGTCACGCCGAGCGAGACGAGGGTGTCCATCGTGGCGGCACCGTGGCGCAGGTTCACGAGCGCCGCGCGGTGGAACGGCCAGGCTGCCCACGTGATCACGGGCGCGGCGAGCGCCAGCGACGCCCACTGCCAGTAGGTGAACTGCAGCGCGGGGATCATCGAGATGAGGATCACCGGGAGCGAGAGCACGACCGAGGCGATCAGGCGCGTGCGCAGCGAGCGCAGCTCGAGGTCGGCGCGCGTCTCGGCGGGCGCGCCGGCCGTGCCGGCCGCGCCGCCGCCCGTCCCCGCCGGAGCCGGCGGTGCGGGCACCGAGGCACGATAGCCCGCGGCCTCGACCGTCGCGATGAGCTCGTCCTGGTCGACGCCGGCGGGCGCGGTCACGCGCGCCTTCTCGGTCGCGTAGTTCACGGTCGCGGTGACGCCGTCGAGCTTGTTGAGCTTCTTCTCGATGCGCATGGCGCACGACGCGCACGTCATGCCGCCGATCTCGAGCTCGACCGTGCGGGCGTCGGCGCCGGAGGTGGCGAGGTCGGTCGTCATCAGTGGCCCTCCCCGTGCGAGTCGGTGTCGCCGTGCGTGTCGGTGCCCTCCTCGGCCGGCGCGTCGTGCGACTCGCCGCCGTCGTGGGCGTGGTCGCCCGCGGCATCCGTCGACCCGGCCGAGGCCGTGAGGACGAAGGGCACCGTGCGCACCTGCCCGTCGAGCTGGAGGTCGAGGTAGAGGAGGTACCGGCCCGCGGTGGGGGCGGTCGCCATGAAGGCGATCTCGGGGCCGGGCTCGGTCTCGCCGTCGCCCGGCTCTCCCATGGGGTGCACGTGCAGGTAGGCGAGGTCGCCCTGGCGGAGCGCCACGAGGTGCCCGTACGCGCCGAGGTACGGCTCGAGCGTCGTGACGGGCTCGCCGTCGCGGGTCACCGTGAAGGTGAGCTCGCTCTCGGCGCCCGAGACCAGCTCACCCTCGACCTCGACGGTCAGGCCGTCGACGGTCGTGATGGCGCGGTCGGCCGTGATGGGGGCGGGGGCGAAGCCCCCCGCGACGTCGACGGTGCTGGTCAGCGTCACGGTCTCGCCGTGCTCGCTCGGCACGAAGTCGGCGAACACCCGGTAGGTGCCGGCCGCGTCGAAGGCGAACGGGATGCTCCATCCGCCGTCGCCGTCGTGCCGGGGGTGCACGTGGCGGAAGTTCGCGCCATCGGCGCGCACCACGATGAGGTGCAGGTCCTTCTCGTGCGAGGTCTCGTAGTCGGTGAGCGGATCACCCGCGGCATCCGTGATGCGGAAGGCGAGCTCGCCCTGCTCGCCGGCTTCGCCCGGCGCGCTCAGGGACGTGAGGGTGTAGCCGGAGTGCGAGACCGAGAGGCCCCGCACGTCGTCGGCGGGCGAGGCGGATGCCGCGGCGGCGCCGTGACCGCCGTGCCCGGCGTCGGTGGTGTCCATGTGTTCGTCCTCGTTCGAGGTCCAGGCGGCCGATGCGTCGGCCGGGATGATGAGGGGGGCGGCGGTGAGCGCGACGGCGAAGACCGCCGCCGCGCCCGCCGCGTACAGCCCCAGCTTGGCTGCCGTGTGCATGTCGACTCCCGTCAGACGCGCACGGCGGCGTAGCCGGCCTCCTCGACCGCGGCGATCACGCCCGCGTCGTCGAGGTCGGCCGGGGCGGAGATCGTGAGCCGGCCCGCGGCGGCGGACACCTGGATGTCCGTCACGCCCGGGAGCTGCTCGACCTCTTCGCGCACCGACATCTCGCAGTGGCCGCAGGTCATGCCGGTCACCTGGTACTCGCGCTCGCTCATCGTGGACTCCCTCGTGGATCTCGTCGGTTCATGGTACCCGGATGGGGTATGTCACTTCCCAACGTTATACCCCCTAGGGGTATTCCACAAGCCGGCACCCACCGCAGCGCGCACGACGAAGGGCGCGTCACCCGCTCCCCCGAACGGATGCCGCGCCCTGCGAGCCGCGCCCCCTATCGCGGCGTCGCCCGCCGGATCACGAGGAATCCGGCGACGGCCCACGCCGACGCGACCGCCAGCAGGACCGTGAACCCGCCGACCAGGCCGACCGAGGCGAGCCAGGCGCCGATCCGCCCCCACGACTCGGTGAACGTCAGCAGGGCGATGATCGCGAGAATCAGGGCCATGCCGCCGAACGCCAGCGTGAGCATGCCCTTCATGCGCCACCGCATGAACACGGTCGTCACCCCAGCCCCGATGAACAGCACGAGCAACTGCAGCGCGAAGGTCGTGTAGAACGCGGTGAACCAGTCGGCACCGACGTACCAGAGCGCGTCGAACATGCCGGCGCCGATGCCCCAGCCGCCGGTGGCGCGCTCGATCATGAGCAGCGTCGCGACCACGACCGAGTACAGCACCGACGCGAGCACGAACATCAGGCTCGTGCCGAGCCAGTAGTCGCGACGCGTGGCCCCGAAGCCGAGCGCGAACGGGAACGTGTACGACACCGCCTGGACGCCGACCACGACGAGGTACCACTGCGGCGAGAGCACCGCCCAGCTGTACTGGAACCCCGTGTTCTCCATCGGCACGCCGGCGCCGTTGAGGATCAGCGCGATCACCATCGTGATCGCCCACGCGCCGCCGAGGACCATGGCCGGCACGCCGAAGAAGATCGACGGGTTCACCGTGTGCAGGCGGACGATCCGCCAGATCTCGTTCGGCCGCACGCGCGAGACGGACTGGCCGACGGGTGCGGGAGCGTTGACGACGGCGGTCATGCCGCCACCTCCTTCTCGGGCGTGCCGGTGAGTTCGGTACCGGTCAGGTGGACGATGAGCTGCTGGAGCGAGACCGCCGCGAGCTCGAGGCCGAGCTCGGCAGCCCGGGCGCGATCGGCGCGGTCGAGCCGCCCGTCGATCGTGACGGAGGCCAGTCCGCCGATGCCGTCGCGGCCGATGACGGGACGATCGGCGACGAACCGCTCGACGACCTCGCGAGGGCCGGCGACCGAGGTGGCCGAGCCGCGCACCTCCTCGGCATCGCGGTCGAGCAGGATGCGACCCTCGTCGATCAGGATGACGTGCTCCAGCAGGTTCGCGACCTCGTCGATCAGGTGCGTGGAGAGCACGACCGTGCGCGGGTGCTCCGCGTAGTCCTCGAGCAGGCGGTCGTAGAAGATGTGCCGCGCGACCGCGTCGAGTCCGAGGTAGGGCTCGTCGAAGAAGGTCAGGGGCGCCCGTGACGCCAGGCCCACGACGACCCCGACGGCCGACAGCTGGCCGCGCGAGAGCTTCTTGATGCGCCGCTTGACCGGCAGGCGGAAGTCGGCGACGAGCCGCTCGGCGAACGCGGCATCCCAGTGCTCGAAGAACCACGGCGCCGCCCGCAGTACGTGCGCCGGAGTGAAGTCCTCGGGGTAGCGCTGGGCCTCGGCGATGAAGCAGAGGCGGCGCAGCACGTCGGCGTGCTCGGCGGGCGGACGCCCGAACACCTCGAGCCGCCCCGCGTTGGGGAAGAGCTGACCGGTCAGCATCTGCATGACGGTGGTCTTGCCGGCGCCGTTGCGCCCGAGCAAGCCGTAGATCCGGCCCTCCTCGAGCGCGAGGTCGATGCCGTCGATCGCGGTGAACGACCCGTAGCGCTTCACGAGCCCCTGGGCTCGGACGACGGTGCTGGTCATGAGAGGATCCTTTCCCCGCGGAGCATGCCCGCGAGCTCGTCGACCCCGATGCCGAGCTTGGCGGCCTCGGCGATCAGGGGTCGGAGGTAGTCGGCGGCGAACTCGTCCCGCCTGCGGGCGACGAGCCGCTCGCGCGCGCCCGGCACCACGAACATGCCGACGCCGCGGCGCTTGGCGACGACGCCCTGCTCGACGAGCCGGTTGACGCCCTTCAGCGCGGTGGCGGGATTGATGCGGTGGAACGCCGCGAGTTCGTTGATCGACGGGATCGCGGCATCCTCGGCGATGGCGCCGACGACGATTTCGTTCTCGATCTGCTCCGCGATCTGGAGGAAGATCGGCCGGGTCTCGTCCATCCGGCTCCCGTCTCGAGTGGGTTGGTTAGGTACTTGAGTAACTAACCAACCAGCTCACGGAGCCCGTGTCAAGCCCTGGACGGCACCGACCGGTCAGGCGCGCGCGGGCGCGCGGCGCGACATCCGGATGCGACCCTGCGTGAGCAGGATCCCCACCATCACGACGAGGGCGCCGAGCGGCTCGTTCCACGAGAGCGGCTCGCGCAGGATCAGCACGCCGAGCAGCACGCCGACGACCGGCGTGACGTATGTCACCGTCGACGCGTTCGTCGGGCCCCACGCGCGGATCACGCCGATGTTCCACACGTACGCGAGGCCCGTGCCGAACACGCCGAGGATCGCCAGGCACACGATCACCGCGACATCCAGCCGCACCGGGCCGACGGCGAGCAGCGGCGTGAGCAGCAGCATGACCACGCCGCCCGTGCCCACCTGCAGGAACGCGAAGGTCGTCTGCGCGATCGGCCGGCCACTGAGGAACCGGCGCGTGTAGCCGAACATGACGCCGTAGCACGCGGTCGCGCCGAGGCACGCGAGCTGGCCCGCGATGCTGCCCGCGAGCGCGGCCTGCCACGGCGCGATGATGATGACGACGCCCACGATGCCGACGAGCACCCCGAACCACCGCGAGGCGTCGAGCTTCTCGACGCGGAACGCGAGCGTCGCGATGAGCGCCGTCATGATCGGCGTGGTCGCGTTGAGGATCGACGCGAGGCTCGAGGTCACCGACTGCTGCGCCCACGAGAAGAGCAGGAACGGGATGACGCAGCCCACGACGCCGATGACGAGGAAGTGCAGCCACACGATCGGCTCGCGCGGCAGCATCGGGCCGCCGTCGACCCGCGGCCGCACGGCGAGCACCACGAGCCCGAGCGTCAGCGCACCGAGTACCGTGCGCGACCACGCGACCTGGGTGAACGACACCCCCGTCAGCGCCACCGTCATGAACAGGAAGCTCGCGCCCCAGACGAGCCCGGCGCCGAGGAACTGGGCCCAGGTGCGCAGGCCGCCGGCGGCGCGACGGTCGGCGGATGCCGCGGGCGGGGCGGATGCCGCAGGCGCGGCCTGCGGCCGGGTGGCGGCGGAGTCGGTGCGCGTGTTCACCGGTTCACGGTACGTCCGCACCCGCGCCCGCCACGAGGGTTCCCGAACGCGATGTCCGGAACCCGCCGAACGTTGGCAGGAGGGCGCGCTCGCGCGGCTGCGCCGTCCCCGCCCTGTCCGCGCGGGGCGAGCCCGCCTAGGCTGGGCCGCATGACCAGCCATTTCGATGTCGTCGTCCTCGGCGCCGGCCCCGGCGGCTACGTCGCGGCCGTCCGCGCCGCGCAGCTCGGGTTGAAGACCGCCGTGATCGAGGAGAAGTACTGGGGCGGCGTGTGCCTGAACGTCGGGTGCATCCCGTCGAAGGCGCTCCTGCGCAACGCGGAGCTCGCCCACATCTTCCACGCCAAGGCCGCCGAGTTCGGCATCTCCGGCGAGGCCTCCTTCGACTACGGCGTCGCGTTCGATCGCAGCCGCAAGGTCGCCGACGGTCGCGTCAAGGGCGTGCACTTCCTCATGAAGAAGAACGGGATCACCGAGATCGACGGGCGCGGCGCGTTCCGCGACGCGAACACCATCGACGTGACCAAGGCGGACGGCACGACCGAGTCGGTCACGTTCGCGAACGCCATCATCGCGACCGGCTCGCGAGTGCGGCTGCTGCCGGGCGTCGAGCTCAGCGCCAACATCGTCACGTACGAGACCCAGATCCTCGAGCGCGAACTGCCCCGGTCGATCGCGATCGTCGGCGCGGGCGCAATCGGCATGGAGTTCGCGTACGTCATGCGCAACTACGGCGTCGACGTGACGATCATCGAGTACCTCGACCGCGCGCTGCCCAACGAGGACGTCGACGTCTCGAAGGAGATCACCAAGCAGTACCGCAAGCTCGGCGTGCCCATCCTCACCTCGACGAAGGTCGAGACGGTCGTCGACCAGGGCTCGTCGGTCACCGTGACCTACACGGGCGCCGACGGGCAGCCGGGATCGCTCGAGGTCGACCGCGTGCTCATGGCCGTCGGCTTCGCGCCGAACGTCGACGGCATCGGGCTCGAGGCGGCCGGGGTCGCGCTCACCGAGCGCGGGGCGATCGCCATCGACGACTACATGCGCACGAACGTGCGGCACATCTCGGCGATCGGCGACGTGACCGCCAAGCTCATGCTGGCGCACGTCGCCGAGGCGATGGGCGTCGTCGCGGCCGAGGCGATCGCCGGCGCCGAGACCATGCCCTTCGACGACTACCGGATGATGCCGCGCGCGACGTTCTGCCAGCCCCAGGTCGCGAGCTTCGGCCTCACCGAGCAGCAGGCGCGCGACGAGGGCTACGACGTGAAGGTCGCGACCTTCCCCTTCAGCGCGAACGGCAAGGCGCACGGCCTCGGCGAACCCACCGGGTTCGTCAAGCTCATCGCCGACGCGAAGCACCTCGAACTGCTCGGCGGCCACCTCATCGGCCCGGATGCCTCGGAGCTCCTGCCCGAGCTCACCCTCGCGCAGAAGTGGGACCTCGGCGCCCTCGAGCTCGCCCGCAACGTGCACACGCACCCGACGCTCTCGGAGGGGCTGCAGGAGGCGTTCCACGGGCTCGTGGGGCACATGATCAACATGTAGCGGATCCGGGCGGATCGTGGACACCGAGCTGTTCGTGCACTTCGCGGAGATCGCGGGCATCTTCGTGGGCTTCGGGGCGCTGATCGGGCTGCGCAGCAGGGAGGGGCTCGACCTCCACGACGTCGTCTACCTGAAGTCGGTGCTCGCGATGGGTGTGTGGGTGGTGATCTTCGCCCTCGTCCCGATCGCCGTCGAGCGCTACGGAGTCGACGGTCACCCCCTCTGGCTCTGGTGCGCCGTTGCGGCGCTCGGCATCTGGCTGATCACCGTGTTCGGCTTGAACAGCACCGCCGACCTGCGGGCCTTCAACCGGAGCCGGGACCTCGAACGTGTGGACCGGCTCTTCCCCGTGGTCGGACTCCCCCTCCACCTCGTCATCGCGGGCAGCCTCGTCGTCATCGTCATCGGGGTGTGGCCCAGTGCCGAGGAGGCGCTGTACGTGACCGCGCTGACCGCCGGCGTCGTCTTCGCCGGCTACACACTCCTCGTGAGCGTCCTGAGCCGCAGGCACGTGTCCGGCCCGGAGCGCGAGGGGTCGTAGTGGTGCGCGTCGGAGCGGCAGGCCTCGCCGATCCGGGTCTCGAAGTACGCGCGGCGTCGTCACCTCACGCCGTCGGCAGCGGGTCGTAGCAGTCGTACGCCTCGATGCGGCGGATGAGGCCATCCTCGAAGCCGAGGCTGAGGACGCTGTAGGTGTGCAGTTCCGCGCCCTCGGGCACCGCCCCGAGCGGGACCGCGAGGACCGCGTGCCACTCGAGTTGGAGGACGAGGTCGTCGCCGGACTCGACCGCGCGGACCTCGCGGTAGCGCTGCGAGCGGAGCAGCCCGACCCCCGCGGCGCTCGCCTCGATCATCGCGTCGAGGCCGCGCCGACCGACGGTCGGCGCGACCAGGCTGGGGTACTCCACCTGCTCGACGGACGGATGGAAGAACGACCGGAGCTCCTCGCCGTGCGTTCCGGACTCGAGTGCGCGCATGAGCCGGCGCGCGGTGGCGTGGTTGACGCTGGGTTCGCTCTGCATATGCACAACCTTAGTTGCACAACTTCAGTTGTCAATGCCACGCTGGGACGATGAGCGTCGATCTCCCCTCGCTGATCTCCCTGGCCGCCGGCGCCCTCGAGCAGCGCGTCCTCGATCGGCTCGCCGCCGCCGGGCACCCGGCGCTCCGCGTCGCGCACGGGTACGTCTTCCAGGTGCTCCTCGTCGGCGAGACCTCGGTGACCGAGTTGGGGCGGCGCCTCGGCATCACCCAGCAAGGGGCCTCGAAGACCGTGAGCGAACTCGAGCGCCTCGGCTACGTGGCACGCCGACCGGACCCCTCCGACGCCCGCGCCCGCCGGCTCGCCCTGACCGACCGGGCCCGAGACGCGATCGCCGTCGCACGCGACGCCAGGGCCGAGTTCGTCTCGGCCCTCGAGGCGCGGATCGGCGCGGACCGCGTGCAGGAGGCCGCGCTCGCGCTCGAGGCGGCGACGGAGCTGCTCGGCATCGATCACGACATCCGACTGCGGTCCGTCCGGATGCCGGCCGGGCAGCACTGATCGCGCGCGCCACTGATCGCGCGTGCCGTTCGAGCTCGCCCGCGTGGTGCAGACCCAGCCCGGCCCGGCCGGATGGCCGCACGACGCGTTTCGCGGGCCCGTGGGGGAGATGATGAACGTGTCATCCGCCTGCTGCGGGTGAGGACGACGGGGAGGAGAGCACGAATGAACGGGTTCCTGATCGGCCTCGGCGCGCTCATGATCGTGGTCGGCGGGGTGTGGACGCTGCAGGGCGTCGGCGTGCTGCCCGGCTCCGTCATGAGCGGCGTGGCGCTGTGGGCGTTCCTCGGGCCGATCGTCGCGCTCGCCGGCGCAGCCGTGCTCGCGTGGGGGTTCATCCGCCGACGGCGCGGCTCGAGCGGGTAGGGCGGCGGGCCGGCTCGTCGGCGCGGCGCAACGACATGCGGTCCTGTTCGACCACGGGACGCAGCGCAACGAGGGCGGATGCCGGACTCGAAGTCCGCGGCATCCGCCCCCGTCGTGCCGGCGACGAGGCCCGGGCAGGCGTTCCCGCCCCGTCGCAGTCGTTCCCGGCGGCCGCCGCTGCTTCCCGGACAGCGGCGCCCGCCGGAGCTCCTAGTGCTGCACCGCCTTCTCGGCGCCGAGGCCGGTGAGCGAGCGCACCTCCATCTCGGCCTGCTTGACCGGGTCCTCGCGGCGCTTGTCGAGCACGCTCACGATCCAGCCGAGGAGGAAGGCCAGCGGGATCGAGATGATGCCGGGGTTCGACAGCGGGAAGATCGCGAAGTCGATCGCCTCCGTCTTCAGCATCGACGTCTCGGAGCCCGAGACCACCGGCGAGAGGGCGATGAGCACGATCGCCGAGATGAGTCCGCCGTACATGCTCCAGAGGGCGCCGCGCGTCGTGAAGCCCTTCCAGAAGAGCGAGTACACGATCGTGGGCAGGTTCGCCGAGGCGGCGACCGCGAACGCGAGTGCCACGAGGAACGCGACGTTCTGGCCGTTGGCGCCGATGCCGCCGATGATCGCGACGATGCCGATGATGACCACCGTGCGGCGCGCGACCTTCACCTCGGCGCCCGGCTCGGGACTGCCCTTCTTCACGACCGACGCGTAGATGTCGTGCGCGAAGGAGGCCGCCGCGGTGATGGTGAGGCCGGCGACGACCGCGAGGATCGTCGCGAATGCGATCGCCGAGATGAGCCCGAGCAGCAGCGGGCCGCCGAGCGAGAACGCGAGCAGCGGAGCCGCCGAGTTCGGGCCGCCGGGTGCGGCAGCGATGACCTCGGGGCCCACGAGGGCCGCGGCGCCGTAGCCGAGCACGAGCGTGAACACGTAGAAGATGCCGATGAGCCAGATCGCCCAGACGACCGACTTGCGGGCCTCCTTCGCGGTGGGCACCGTGTAGAAGCGCATGAGCACGTGCGGGAGCGCGGCGGTGCCGAGCACGAGTGCGAGGCCGAGCGAGACGAAGTCGATCTTCGAGACATCCGACACGCCGTACTTCAGGCCGGGGTCGAGGATCGCCGGGTTCCCCGCCACCTCGACCGCGCGGTCGAGCAGCGACGAGAAGTTGAACCCGAACATCGCGAGCACCCAGACCGTCATGACGCCGGCGCCCGCGATGAGCAGCACCGCCTTGATGATCTGCACCCACGTGGTGCCCTTCATGCCGCCCACGAGCACGTAGAGGATCATGAGCGCGCCGACGACCGTGATGACCACGGCCTGCCCGACGCCGTCGCCGACGCCGAGCAGCAGCGAGACGAGCCCGCCCGCCCCGGCCATCTGCGCGAGCAGGTAGAAGAAGCAGACGACCAGGGTCGTGGTCGCGGCCGCGATGCGCACGGGGCGCTGCTTCAGCCGGAACGAGAGCACGTCGGCCATCGTGAACTTGCCCGTGTTGCGCAGCAGCTCGGCGACGAGCAGCAGCGCGACGAGCCACGCGACGAGGAAGCCGATCGAGTAGAGGAACCCGTCGTACCCGGTCATCGCGATCGCGCCGACGATGCCGAGGAACGACGCCGCCGAGAGGTAGTCGCCCGCGATCGCCGAGCCGTTCTGGCCGCCCGTGAAGGAGCGGCCGGCCGCGTAGTAGTCGGCCGCGGTCTTGTTGTTCCGGCTGGCCCGGAACACGATGACCATCGTGATGGCGACGAACGCGCCGAAGATCCCGATGTTGAGCCAGGGGTTGCCGGGCGAGGTGCTCGCCGCTTCGAAGTGCAGCATCAGCGGGTCACCCCCTCGCCGTTCGCCGCGAGCCGCTCGGCGAACACGCCGGTCTCGATCTCGTCGCGGATGCGCTCGGCCTGCGGGTCGAAGTGCCGGTTCGCGAAGCGCACGTACCACATGGTCACCGCGAACGTCGTGACCACCTGCGCGAGGCCGAGGAGCATGGCCACGTTGATGCTGCCGAACACGCGCGTCGACATGAAGTCGACCGCGTACACGGCCAGCAGCACGTAGGCGAAGTACCACACCAGGCACGCGCCCAGCACGGGGAAGACGAAGCTCCGGTGGGTCCGGCGGAGCTCCTGGAACTCTGGTGATTGCTGCACGGCGGGGTAGTCGACGTGGCTCAGGTCGACATCCGCGCTCTGGGCGTCGTTGCCCATGGCGTCTCTCCTTCGAGGGGGTCGCGGCCGGGGCTGGCCCCGCGCCGCTGCGGTCGCAATGCGTCCATGGTGGTCGGGCGGATGTCGCGACGGGGCGCTCGACCGTTCGTCGTCGCCGAACGGCGGGAGCGGTGCGACGAACGGCGGGCGGGCACGACGAACGACGGCGACGACGCCGGGCGCGACCTCTAGAGTGACGTGCATGCCCGAGTCGATGCTGCTCGTCGCCGCCGCCGGCGTCGTCGCGGGCGCGCTCGCGGTGGGCGTCGTGGTGCTGCTGCGGCGGCTCGTGGTGCAGTCGCGCGAGCTCGGCACGGACGCCGAGCAGGCGACCTACCAGACCCTGCACCTGGCATCCCGGGCCGCGAAGCACCTCCGGGGTGACATGACCGAGTCCGATGCGGCGCGCGCCGCGCGTCAGCTGCGCGCGATGCTCGGCGCCGACACGCTCGCGCTCGTGATGGCCGGCGGCCCGGTCGCGGTCGACGGCGACGAGACGCTCGTCGCAGCGGCCGAGCGATTGGCCGACGAGGCCGTCGCGTCGGGCCGGCCGCAGGTCGAGCGGCGCGTGCCGACCCCGTCGGGCGAGACGGATGCCGCGGCCGCGCCGATCCGCGCGGGCGACGAGGTCGTCGGGGCCGTCGTGGCCTTCGCGCCGCGCGTGCGCGCGGGCCTCGTGCGCGCGACGGGCGAGGTCGCGGAATGGGTCGCCGCGCAGGTCGAGCTCGGCGAGCTCGACGCATCCCGCGCGGCGCTCGCCGAGCTCGAGGTGCGCGCGCTGCGCGCGCAGATCAGCCCGCACTTCATCTACAACTCGCTCAACGCGATCGCGTCGTTCATCAACACCGACCCGGCGAAGGCGCGCGAGCTCGTACTCGAGTTCGCCGACTTCACGCGGTACTCGTTCCGGCGGCATGGCGACTTCACGACCGTCGCCGAGGAACTGCGCTCGATCGACTCCTACCTCGAGCTCGAGCGGGCGCGGTTCGGCGACCGGCTGAAGGTGACCCTCCAGGTGGCGCCCGAGGTGCTCTCGACCGTCATCCCGTTCCTGTCGATCCAGCCGCTCGTCGAGAACGCCGTGCGCCACGGCCTCGAGGGCAAGGAGGGCGGCGGGCGTATCACGATCACCGCCGAGGATCGCGGCGCCGATGCCGAGATCACGGTCGAGGACGACGGCGTGGGCATCGACCCCGAGGTCGTCGCCGAGGTGCTCGCGGGCGGCACGCCGGGCGAGCACGTGGGCCTGCGCAATGTCGACCTGCGCCTGCGGCAGGTGTACGGCGACGAGCACGGACTCGTCGTCGAGACGAACGTCGGTGCGGGCACGCTCGTGCGGATGCGCGTGCCGAAGTCGCAGCCCGGCCGCAGCGCGGCATCCGTCGACGTCGGCGGCCGTGGCGCGGATGGGAGACTGGTGCCGTGATCTCGGTCCTCATCGCCGACGACGAGCAGCCCGCGGTGGACGAGCTGGCGTTCCTGCTCGGCCAGGATCCCCGGATCGGCACGATCCACCGCGCGACGTCGGGCTCCGAGGCGATCCGGATCCTCACGCGCGAGCCCGTCGACGCCGCGTTCCTCGACATCCACATGCCCGGCCTCTCGGGCTTCGACCTCGCCCGGGCGCTGCAGCGCTTCGAGCACAAGCCCGCGTTCGTGTTCGTCACGGCCGACGAGGAGGGCGCGCTCGAGGCGTTCGACCTCGCCGCGGTCGACTACCTGCTGAAGCCCGTGCGCACCGAGCGGCTGCAGCGATCGGTCACGCGCATCGTCGAGGCCATGCGGCAGGCCCAGCCCGGGACGACGGATGCCGCGGCCGCGCGCCCCGAGATGATCGCCGTGACCCTCGGCGGCACCACGCGCATGATCCGCCGCGACGACGTGCGCTACGTGCAGGCGCAGGGCGACTACGCGCGCCTGCACACCGACGAGGCGAGCTACCTCGTGCGCGTCCCGATGAGCGACCTCGAACGGCAGTGGGCGGATGCCGGGTTCGTCCGTGTGCACCGGTCGTACCTCGTCGCGCTCCCCCACGTGACGCGCGTGCGGCTCGGCGGCGAACGGCCCACCGTGGTCGTCGGGCAGGCCGAGCTGCCGGTGAGCCGGAGGCTGCTGCCCGGACTGCGCGACCGGCTCGAGCAGGCGACCCCCCGGGCCCGCCCATGAGCGAGCCCGACGCGCCGGAGCCGCCCCAGCACGGCGCGCCCGGCCCTAGGGCCGACGCCGAGGACCCCGCCGCCCGGCGCCCCGAGACGCCGGCTCCGCGACCGGCGCCACCCGGGCGCGTGCGCGTGACGGCGCCGCGCACCGAGGCGGCCGCGGCATCCGCCCGCCGTTCGACGGCCCGCCGCCGCAGCTCCGCGCCCGGCGCCGGGCCGACGAGCGACGTTCAGGCCGTGTACGTGCGCTCGCTCATCCGCTCGCAGCTGCGGCTCGCGATCGTCTGCGCGGTCGCGTTCGTCGGCGCGACCGCGGTGTTCGCGATCGGCGTCGCCGCGCTGCCCGCGCTCGACGAGACGTTCGTCGCGGGCGTGCCCGTGTCGTGGCTGCTGCTCGGGCTCGGGGTCTACCCGCTCGCGATCACGGTGGCCGCCCTGTACGTGCGCGCGGCGGCGCGGAACGAGGCGCGCTACCGGGCGCTCGCGGAGGACTCGTGAACCCCGCGGTCGGCTACGCCGCGATCGCGACGGTGGCCGCGGCATCCGTGCTCATCGGGGTCTACGGCCTGCGGATCTCGCGCACGACCAGCGACTTCTACGTCGCCTCGCGCACGGTGCGACCGTGGTGGAACGCCTCGGCGATCGGCGGCGAGTACCTCTCGGCGGCGTCGTTCCTCGGCATCGCGGGGCTCATCCTGCTGACGGGCGCGTCGGCGCTGTGGTTCCCGATCGGCTATACCGCGGGCTACCTCATGCTGCTGCTGTTCGTCGCGGCGCCGCTGCGGCGCTCGGGCGCGTACACGATCCCCGACTTCACCGAGGCGCGGCTCGAGTCGGGCGCGGTGCGCCGGGTGACGAGCGTGCTCGTCGTCGTGATCGGATGGCTCTACATCGTGCCGCAGCTGCAGGGCGCGGCGCTCACGGTGCGCATCACGACGGGCCTGCCGAGCTGGGCTGGGTCGGTCGCGGTGGCCCTGCTCGTCGCGGTCGTGGTCGCCGCCGGCGGCATGCGCTCGATCACGTTCGTGCAGGCGTTCCAGTTCTGGCTGAAGCTCGCGGCGCTCGCGATCCCGGTCGTCGCCCTGCTCATCGTCACGGGCGCGGTCGAGCCCGCGCTCGCACCGTCGGCGGCCTTCCCGGCCGAGGCCGGGCCGGCCGGCCTCGAGGTGTACCGCACGGTGTCGCTCATGGTCGCCCTGCTCTTCGGCACGCTCGGCCTGCCGCACGTGCTCGTGCGCTTCTACACGAACCCGGATGGCCCGGCCGCGCGCCGCACGACGGTCATCGTGCTCGCGCTGCTCTCGGCGTTCTACCTCTTCCCCACGCTGTTCGGCCTGCTCGGCCGCTCGTTCGCGCCCGACCTGGCGAGCGCCGGCGAGGCCGACGCGCTCGTGCTCGTGCTGCCCGACCGCCTCGTTCCCGGCCTCGGCGGCCAGCTGCTCACGGCGCTCGTGATCGGCGGCGCGTTCGCGGCGTTCCTCTCGACCTCGTCGGGCCTCGTCGTCTCGGTCGCGGGCGTCATCTCGCAGGACCTCCTCGGCGGCAGCGTGCGCGGCTTCCGGATCGCCGCGTTCGCCTCGACCGCGGTGCCGCTCGCGGTCGCGCTCGCGACCGAACCGGCGGGGCTCGCGGGCAGCGTCGGGCTCGTGTTCGCGTTCACGGCGTCGACGCTCGGCCCGGTGCTCATCCTCGGCATCTGGTGGCGCGGACTCACCGCGCGCGGCGCGATCGCGGGCATGGCGACGGGCGCGCTGCTCTCCGGTGCGGCGATCCTCGGCGGAGCGCTCGTCGCGGCGTCGGCGCCCGCCATCCGCCCGCTCGTCGAGCAGCCCGCGGCATGGACGGTGCCGATCGCGGTGCTCGTGACCGTGCTGGTATCGCGCGCCGACCGACGGCGCGTGCCGCGCGGGGTCGACGCGTTCCTCGCACGCCTCCACCTGCCGGAGCGCGGCGGCGCCTGAGCTTCTCCCACGCGCCGCGCCAGGCTGCGCGATGCGGGCTGCGCGATGCAGGCCGCGCGATCGGGCCGCGCGATCGGGCCGGTGCGAAGCAGACCGCGCGATCGGGCTGGTGCGAAGCAGACTGCGCGATCAGGCTGCGCCCCGCAGGCTGCGCGATCAGGCTGCGCCATCGGGCTGGTGCGATGCAGACCGCGCGATGCGGGCTGCGCCCTGCAGGCTGCGCGATCAGGCTGCGCAATCAGGCTGCGCGATCAGGCTGCGCACTGCAGGCTGCGCACTGCGGGCTGCGCAATGCGGGTGGGGAGCGCGTGTCGCCCGCGTGTCGGCTGGCTGTGGAGCCAGACACGCGCTCCGCACCTGCGTTGCGCAGGCGCGTGAGGCGGCAGCTCGGCCGCGACCTGCGGGGAGCGGATGCCGCGCTACGGCGCCGCGACGGCGCGTGCGAGCTCGACCGGGCGCTCGCCGCGTTCGGCCAGGCGGGCCTCGAGGCCGGCCCGCACCGCGGGCCACTCGTCGGCGAGGATCGAGTACACCGCGGTGTCTCGCCACGACCCGTCGGGGCGGCGCTGCACGCGGCGGAGCACGCCCTCGAAGCGCCCGCCGAGCCGCTCGATCGCCGCGCGCGAGCGGGCGTTCAGGGCGTCGGCCTGCAGCTTCACGCGGCCGAACCCGTGGTCGAACGCGAGCCCGAGCAGCAGCAGCTTGGCCTCGGGGTTCACGGCCGTGCCCCAGACGCGCGGGTCGTAGGCGGTCCAGCCGATGTGCGCCGACTCGTTGTGCAGGTCGAGATCCCCGAGCTTCGTCCCACCCACGATCGTGCCGTCGTCGGCACCGCCCCGGAGCCGCACGGCGAACGGCAGGGCGTCGTCGGCCGGCGTGTACGAGCGCGCGAAGAACTCCGCGAACGCGTCGGCGTCGGCCGGCAGGCCCGAGGGGCCTCCGCCGAACCCGTTCGCGAACACCTCGGGCCGGCGGATGGCGCGCTCGAGCGCGACCATGTCGGCCTCGGTCATGGGCGTGAGCGTGACGAAGCGGCCGATGAGCGGCGCGGACCGTGGGCGGCGAGCGGGCATGCCCCGAGTCTCGCACGTGCGCGATGGACGGCCCATGGCCCGGAGGCGTCGAGCAGGTCGACGCTGACCCGATAACCGAATGTTGCCTGTGGAAGCGGTGCGCGCACCATCCGACGCCCGTACGATGACCCCGGAACCGCCTACCGTCGCAGAGAAGGGACCCGGGGGAAATGGGAGCACTGGACGACCTCGCCAAGAACGCGCAGGAGTTCGTGGAGCAGAACAAGGACAAGATCGACGAGGCGCTCAACAGCGAGCAGGCCGAGGACATCAGCGACAAGGTCCTCGACGCGGTCTCGGACACCGCCAAGAAGGTCCTGCCCGACGAGCACGACGCCAAGGTCGACGAGGTGCGCGCCAACATCGACAAGTCGATCGGCACCGAGCCGTAGGCCGGCACTCGATCACGTGAGAGAAGGGCGGATGCCACGCGGCATCCGCCCTTCATCGATTCCCGGGTTCGGGCGGGTTCACCCGCACAATCACGGGACTCGCGAGACCAGACCCACGGGGACGGCGCCGCACGCCGCGCGCACCACCCACCGAACCCGAGTTTGCGCGAGTGCACCCACGCAAACACGGGACTCGCGCCCGACGCACACCCGTACCGCACACCGCGTGCGCCGCACACCCACCGACTCCCGGGTTCGGGCGGGTTCACCCGCACAAACGCGGGACTCGCGAGACCAGACCCACGGCGACGGCGCCGCACGCCGCGCGCAACACCCACCGAATCCCGAGTTTGCGCGAGTGCACCCACGCAAACACGGGACTCGCGCACGACGCACACCCCGACCGCACACCGCGTCCGCCGCACACTCACCGAATCCCGGGTTCGGGCGGGTTCACCCGCACAAACACGGGACTCGAGAGACCAGACCCACGGGGACGGCGCCGCACGCCGACGGCGCCACGCGCCGCATCCGCCGCACACCCACCGAATCACGGGTTCGCGTGGGTGCACCCGCGAAAACACGGGACTCGCGCAACCGCGGGACGCGGGAACACCCCGGCCCGCACCTGCCCGCACCTACCCCCGGCGCAGCGCGGCGCGGCGCGGCGGCTCAGTCGAGCAGGTCGTGCAGCTGCACGATCTCGTCGCGGCCCGGCCCGACGCCGATCGCCGAGAACCGGGCGCCCGACATCGCCTCGAGCGCGCGCACGTAGCTCTGCGCGTTGGCGGGCAGGTCCTCGAACGAGCGCGCCCCCGAGATGTCCTCGGTCCAGCCGGGGAAGTCCTCGTACACGGGCTTCGCGTGGTGGAAGTCGGACTGCGAGACCGGCACCTCGTCGACGATCGTGCCGTCGACGTCGTACGCGACCGCGACGGGGATCCGCTCGATGCCGGTGAGCACGTCGAGCTTGGTGAGCACGAAGTCGGTCACGCCGTTGATGCGTGCGGTGTAGCGTGCGATGGGCGCGTCGTACCATCCGGTGCGCCGGCGGCGGCCCGTCGTGGTGCCGTACTCGTGGCCGGTCTCGGCGAGGAACTCGCCCCAGTGGTCGAACAGCTCGGTCGGGAACGGGCCCGAGCCGACGCGCGTGGTGTACGCCTTCACGATGCCGATGACGCGGTCGATGCGGTTCGGCGCGACGCCCGACCCGGTGACGGCGCCACCCGAGGTCGCGTTCGACGACGTCACGAAGGGGTACGTGCCGTGGTCGACGTCGAGCATGGTCGCCTGGCCGCCCTCGAAGAGCACGGTCTCGCCGGCCTCGAGCGCACGGTGCAGCAGCAGCGAGGTGTCGGTCACCATCGGGCGCAGCCGCTCGGTGTAGCTCAGCAGCTCGTCGACGACCTCGTCGACGCCGATCGCGCGCCGGTTGTAGACCTTGACGAGCAGGTGGTTCTTCTGGTCGAGGGCGCCCTCGACCTTCTGCCGCAGGATGTTCTCGTCGAAGAGGTCCTGCATGCGGATGCCGACGCGGTTGATCTTGTCGGCGTAGGTCGGGCCGATGCCGCGGCCGGTCGTGCCGATCTGGCGCTTGCCGAGGAAGCGCTCGGTGACCTTGTCGAGCGTGCGGTGGTACTGCGTGATCACGTGCGCGTTCGCGGAGATCTTCAGCTTGGACGTGTCGACGCCGCGCGACTCGAGCCCCTCGATCTCCTCGAAGAGCACCTCGATGTCGACCACGACGCCGTTCGCGATCACGGGCGTGACGCCCTTGGTGAGGATCCCGGAGGGCAGCAGGTGCAGGGCGTACTTCTCGTCGCCCACGACGACGGTGTGCCCGGCGTTGTTGCCTCCGTTGAACTTGACCACGTAGTCCAGGCGCGAGGAGAGCAGGTCGGTCGCCTTGCCCTTGCCCTCATCGCCCCACTGTGCTCCGATCAGCACGACCGCGGGCATATCAGTCCTCTCCTGCCGCGTCGGCGGCGATCGGTTCGGCGACGGGGTCGCCGGTGTGCGCCTCGGCGCCGACGGCGGGGGCGAACGCGCCCGCGCCGGCACCGACGACGGTGATGAGCTGGGTGGGCGTGAACTCCGACGCGATGCGCGCGGGCGCCTCGGGATCGGCCGCGGCGAGATCGTCGGCGGCGCGCTCGGCGCGCGCGTCGAGGCCGAGGCGCTCGGCTGCGCGGCGCTCGGCGTCGAGGGCGCGCAGGTACGCGCGGTTGGGCTCCTCGGACCACGGCACGGGCGTGCCGGGGCTCCATCCGGATGCCGCGAGCTGCTCGCGCGCGAGGTCGACGGCGACGACGGCGTACGCGAAGGCGTCGAGCGCGCGCCCCTCGGAGTCGGCGAGGTCGGCCAGCTCGGCCCAGGCGAGCGGCGACGACGGGTGCTCCGCGACGACTCCGGCGACGCGGCCCCGGTCGGCGTCGGTCAACGCCTGCCGGACCTCGGGTTCGTCGGCGAGCACCGCCTCGCCCTCCACGGGGGTCTGTTCCTGAGTCACACTCAACGGTATCGCATGGGCATTCCGCGGCCCGGGCTCAGGGGAGCCCGCGCCGTCATCCGGTGCGCACGACCGGCTGCACCCCGGCGAGCGTGGGCCCGAGTCCGAGGTCGACGAGCATCACGCGCCCAGCGACCTCGACCGCGGGTCCGGACAGCAGCCCCGCCTTCACCGCGCCCATCGTGACGGTGACATCCGCGGGCAGCACCGTCGGGTCGGGCACGCTCCCGTCGTCGGGCGAGATCCCGCTCGGCAGGTCGACGGCGACGACGAGCGGATGGCGCGGCGCGCGCCCCGCACGTGCGCCCCACTCGGGCCCGAGCCGATCGAGCACGCGCGCCACGACCTCGCGTGCACGACCCCGAAGCGCGGGGCTCGCCGCGGCGCCGATCCCGAGGATGCCGTCGACGAGCACGTCGGCCCGCTCGACGACCGCGTCGAACCCGGGGTCGGCGTCGGGGTCGAGCTCGGTCGCGCCCGCGCGGCGCGCCGCCTCGGCGCCGGCCTCGTGCAGGCGCGAGCCGACGGCGACGATCCGCACGTCGGCGCCCCGGTCGGCGAGGTGCGCGCCGGCGAAGAGCGCGTCGCCCCCGTTGTCGCCCGACCCGGCGAGCACGACGACGAGCGGGCGCGGCGCGCCATCCGTCGCCGCGCCACCGTCCGCGGGGGTAGCGTCGCGGTCGCCCGCGGCGGTCGCTTCACGGTCGCCCACCGGGCTCGCGTCGCCGTTGCCGGCGGCGTTCGCCTCGCGGTCCCCCACGGGGGTCGATTCGCGAAGCGCGGACGGCGTCGGGCCCGTCGCGCTGTCGGGAAACGACCCTCCTGGGGCGGAACCGAGCAGCCGCCCGACCTCGTCGGCGAGCGCGCGGGCCGCGCGCTGCATGAGCGGCTCGCCGGCCGCGATCAGCGGGGCCTCGGCGGCCCGCACCTGCGCGGCCGTGTAGCCCTCGCGCGGCGATGGCGCATGCGGCATGGCGGCATCGATGCTCACGCGGCCGAGCCTACGCCGCCGCGTCATCCGTTCCGAGCCGCCGCGTCATCGTGGGCGGCCGGCACGGCAGAGGGGCCGGGCCCGCAGGCCCGACCCCTCACGCTCGCGTGGTCAGCGTGTCACTTGACGACGTTGTACGCGTTGACGTTGCCGGCTCCGTAGAAGCCGTTGCGCTCGCCGCCCGTGCAGGTCGCCGGGTAGCCGGGACGCGGCTCGTAGACGCCGTCGGGGCAGTCGAGCGGCGTCGCGGTGCGCTCGAGGAACGAGGCGAGCTGGCCGGGGTTCATGCCCGGGTGCGCCGAGAGCGCGAGCGCCGCGACGCCGGCCGCGTGCGGCCCGGCCATCGAGGTGCCCTGCTTGTAGCCCCATCCGTTGCCGGTCGTGGGGCTCCACGTGGTCGACAGGACCGCGTCGGTGATGGTCGACGACGCGCCGCCCGTCCGGAAGCGCGTGTCGCCACCGGGAGCGGTCACGTCGACCACGCCCTGGCCGTACGACGAGTAGTAGCTCTTCTGCTCGGTCGGGCCGACGGCCGAGACCGTCACGACGCCGGGCGCCTCGGCGGGGAGGTCACGGCACGCGCCGGTGATGGTGCGGTCCTCGACGGGGTAGCTGCCGTCGTTGGGGCTCTCCGAGTCGACGAACTTGTGCTGCAGGTCGACGTTGCTGTTGCCGGCCGAGGCGACGGTGAGCGTGCCCTTCGACTGCGAGTAGCTCAGCGCGCGCTGCACGGCCTGCCACACCGGACGCTGGCGCGGGTCGTTCACGCAGTTGAACTCCCACGGGTCGATGAAGTAGCTGTTGTTCGTGATCGGCATGCCGTGGTCGGCGGCCCAGAGGAAACCGCAGATGGCGGCCTCGGGGTAGATGTAGCCGTCGTCGTTGACGACCTTGACCGAGGCGACCTTCACGCCGGGCGCGACGCCCGCGATGCCGACGCCGTTGATCGCCGCGGCGATGGTGCCGGCGACGTGCGTGCCGTGGTCGGAGGTCGTGGGGTTCCATGCCGCCTCGTCGGTGTCGACGACGCCGCCGATGCACGACGCGCTCTGGTCGAACGCGATCTGCGACGCGAGGTCGGGGTGCGTCGACGAGATGCCCGAGTCGAGCACGCCGACCACGACCGACGAGTCACCGGTCGTGACCGCGTGCGCTTCGGGCACGTCGATCTGCTCCATGTCCCACTGGGAGCCCCAGAGCGGCTCGGCGGTGGGATCGCCGGTGGCCTGGACGGACGACTCGTCGAGCGCCGCGACGGTCTCGTCGTCCACCAGCTCGGTGCCGAGCCCGTCGGTCGATGCGACCGACTGCACGCCGGCACCCTGCACCGCGGTCTCGAACGCCGTGTTCGTCGACGTCGCCACGAGGACGCCGATCTGGTCGTAGCTGGCGACGACGGTGCCGCCGGCTGCCGCGACGCGCTTGGCGGCCGCGGTCGTGTTCGCGCCTTGCGGCGCGAGCACGAGGTAGGTGCTCTCCGGGCCGGCCGCGGCGGCGGGCACGGCGGCAGCCGTCCCGATCAGCCCCACGGCCAGGGCGACGGCGGATGCCGCGCCGATCACCTTGTGGTTCCTCATCCTGTCTCCGTTCGGTGTGGAGTTCCCCGCCGGACGCGGTCGACCGACGGGTCCGGCCGGTCCAGTGGTTGCGACGCGACGCAGCGACGGTGGTGCCGCGCAGCCGGTAGCGGCGAGCCTATCGATGCCCCCAGTCCGAGGGATAGACCCGGCGGGCCGGCATTCGATGAGCCTTCCTCGAGGCATGGCGGAACCCCCGTCGTCTCGTGCGCATCGACGCAAGTAGGCTTGAGGCCATGTCGAAGGTCCTCACCTCCCTGCCCGCCGGCGAACGCGTCGGCATCGCCTTCTCGGGAGGTCTCGACACCTCCGTGGCGGTCGCGTGGATGCGTGAGAAGGGCGCCATCCCCTGCACCTACACCGCCGACCTCGGCCAGCCCGACGAGCCCGACGTCGAGGCCGTGCCGGGCCGCGCGCTCGAGTACGGCGCCGAGCTCAGCCGCCTCGTCGACGTGAAGACCGCGCTCGTCGAGGAGGGCCTCGTCGCGCTGCAGTGCGGCGCGTTCCACATCCGCTCCGGCGGCAAGACGTACTTCAACACCACGCCCCTCGGTCGCGCGGTCACGGGCACGCTGCTCGTGCGCGCCATGATGGAGGACGGCGTCGACATCTGGGGCGATGGGTCGACCTACAAGGGCAACGACATCGAGCGGTTCTACCGCTACGGCCTCATGGCCAACCCCCGCCTGCGCATCTACAAGCCGTGGCTCGACAGCGCGTTCGTCACCGAGCTCGGTGGCCGCACCGAGATGAGCGAGTGGATGCAGTCGCGCGACCTGCCCTATCGGGCCTCGGTCGAGAAGGCGTACTCGACCGACGCGAACATCTGGGGCGCCACGCACGAGGCGAAGAAGCTCGAAGACCTCGACGCGGGCATCACCATCGTGGAGCCCATCATGGGCGTGCGCTTCTGGGATGAGTCGGTCGCGATTCCGGCCGAGGATGTCGCGGTCCGCTACGAGCAGGGCCGCCCCGTCGCGCTCAACGGCGTCGAGTTCGACGACCCGGTCGAGCTCGTGCTTGAGGCGAACCGCATCGGCGGGCGCCACGGCCTCGGCATGAGCGACCAGATCGAGAACCGCATCATCGAGGCGAAGTCGCGCGGCATCTACGAGGCGCCCGGCATGGCGCTGCTGCACATCACGTACGAGCGGCTGCTCAACGCGATCCACAACGAGGACACGATCGCCAACTACCACCAGGAGGGCCGTCGCCTGGGCCGCCTGATGTACGAGGGCCGCTGGCTCGACCCGCAGTCGCTCATGCTGCGCGAGTCCATCCAGCGCTGGGTCGGCTCGGCCGTGACGGGCGAGGTCACGCTGCGCCTGCGCCGCGGCGACGACTACACGATCCTGAACACCGAGGGTCCCGCGCTCAGCTACCACCCCGAGAAGCTCTCGATGGAGCGCGTCGGCGACCAGGCCTTCGGCCCGGAGGACCGCATCGGCCAGCTCACGATGCGCAACCTCGACATCGCCGACTCGCGAGCGCGCCTCGAGCAGTACGCGCAGCTCGGCATCGTGGGCGGCGCGACCGCACAGCTCGTGGGTGAGATCGCGTCGGGACAGGCCGCGCAGATCGCGGCGGGCGAGGCGACGACCGAGCTCGGCGTCGAGACGGATGCCGCGAACGAGGCCGCCGCGTTCGACCTCGGCACCGACTGAGCCGAAGGTCCTGACACCGGCGCGCGCCCGGTGCGATACTCGGGCATCGGCCGCACGCACCGACCCCCGGGCTGCGGGACGCAGACCTTCGGGGAGGGCGCGATGACCGTGCAGCTGTGGGCTCGAGCGAGGACCCGCGCGTGAGCGGCGGCGAGTGGACGGCGGTCATCGGCGGCATCGCCATCCTTCTCGACTGGATCATCCGCATCGTCGCGCTCGTGATCATCCCGCGCGACCGCAAGCCGACCGCGGCCATGGCGTGGCTGCTCGCGATCTTCCTGATCCCCTTCGTGGGCATCGTCCTCTACCTGTTGATCGGCAACATCCGGCTGCCGAAGCAGCGGATGGCGCGCCAGCAGGCGGCCGACCGGATGATCGCCGAGCGGGCGGCGGGCGTCGACCTCGTGGCCGATCACGACGCGTGGCCGGACTGGTTCGCGTCGACGGTCGCCCAGAACACGCGCCTCACGGGACTCCCCGTCACGTCGGGCAATCGCGCGAGGCTGATCGACGACTACCAGGGGTCGATCGACGCGATGGCGGCGGATGTCGCGACCGCGACCCGATTCGTGCACGTCGAGTTCTTCATCGTCGCGTTCGACGACACGACCCGCGACTTCTTCGCGGCGATGGAGGCGGCCGTGCGGCGCGGCGTGAAGGTGCGGCTGCTCATGGACCACATCGCCTCGGGCAAGGTGCCGCTGCACAAGGCCACGGTGGCCGAGCTCGACCGGATCGGCGTCGAGTGGCACTACCTGCTGCCGGTGCGGCCGTTCAAGGGCCAGTGGCAACGACCCGACCTGCGCAACCACCGCAAGATCGTGGTGGTCGACGGCGTGGTCGGCCACATGGGCTCGCAGAACCTGATCGATCGCACGTACGACTCGCCGAAGAACGTCAAGCGCGGGCTGATGTGGCAGGAGCTCGTCGCGCGCGTCACGGGCCCGGCGGTCGCCGAGCTGAACGCCGTGTTCCGCTCCGACTGGTACGCCGAGACGGGCGAGGTGCTCGGCGAAGAATGGAACACGCCCGCGACCGCCATCCCGGTCGCCACCGGGCCCGATGCACTCGACTGCCAGGTGGTCCCGAGCGGTCCGGCGTTCGAGAGCGAGAACAACCTCCGGCAGTTTCTGACGCTCGTGAACTCGGCGCAGGAGCGGGTCATCATCACGAGTCCGTACTTCGTGCCCGACGAGGCGATGGTCTACGCGATCACCTCGGCGAAGCTCCGCGGCCTCGACGTGCAGCTGTTCGTGTCGGAGATCGGCGACCAGGGCGGCGTCTGGCACGCGCAGCGGTCGTACTACCGGGCGCTCCTGACGGCGGGCGTGCGGATCTTCCTCTACCCGGGGCCCTACATCCTGCACGCCAAGCACCTCTCGATCGACGACGACGTCGCGGTCATCGGGTCGAGCAACATGGACATCCGCTCATTCGCACTGAACTTCGAGGTCACGCTGCTCGTGCGAGGGGCGTCGTTCGTGGCCGACATGCGCGAGGTCGAGGCGAAGTACCGCGAGCTGGGCCGTGAACTCACGCTCGAGGAGTGGGAGCGCGAGCCCGCGAGTGCGACGTTCCTCGACGGGATCGCGCGGCTCACCTCGGCCCTGCAGTAGGCGAGCGCGACCCCGCCCGGCCCCGCTCCGCAGCGAGCAACGAGGCTGGGCGTTCGCCGAGCGTCGGGCAGAACTTGCACACTGATGTGCAAGTTCGTCGTAGGCTGGTCGCATGCCGTCCGTCACCGACGCGGGCCGTCGCGTGCCACGTCGGGACGCGGCCGAGAACCGCGAAGCCCTGCTCACCGCCGCCGTCGGCGTGCTCGCCGCGACGCCCGACGCGTCGCTCGAGGCCATCGCCACGGCCGCCGGGCTCAGCCGGCGCGCGCTCTACGGGCACTTCGCCAACCGCGACGAGCTGATCGTCGCGCTCATCGAGCGCGGCGCCCAGCGCCTCAACCTCGCCGCCGTCGGCACCGACCACCCCGACGCCCCGGCCGCGATCGCGCTGCTCGGCGCCCGGCTGTGGGACGCGGTCGAGCACGTCCGCGTCCTCGCGCAGGTCGCGCTGCGCCCGCCGTACGTCGACCGGGTCGCCTCGGCGCTCGCGCCGGTGCGCGCCCGCCTGGCCGAGCTCGTCGAGCGCGGCGCCGCCGACGGCACGGTGCGCGGCGACATCCGCCCTCCTGTGCTCGCGCGCCTCATCGAGGAGTCGGCGATCGCCGTGCTCGAGGAGGCGGCACGGAGCGACCTGGCCGACGCCGAGGGCCGGCGACTCGTCGTGCTCGCCGTGCTCGGCACCGCGGGCCTGTCCTGGCGCGAGGCGGGCGCGCTCGTCGCGACCACCCCCGAACTCACCACTGCACCGACCGAGGAACCATGAGGATCGATCTGCGCGGCGTCGCCAAGGGACGCCGGGGCACCGCGCTGCCCGCCACCACCGTCGCCTTCGAGTCGGGGCGCGCGACGCTCGCGACCGCCGAGACCGAGCAGCGCCCCACGGTGCTCGGCCTGCTCGCGTCGGGCCGGATGCGGCCCGACGCCGGCAGCGTCGAGATCGACGGTCGAGCGGATGCCTCGGACCTCCGCCGCCGCGTCGCGCTCGTCGACGCGCCCGGCGTCTCCGATCCCGCCCCGAACGTGACCGTCGCGGGCGTCGCGGCCGAGGAGCTGATGTTCGCGGGCATCCCCTCGAACCCGATCTCGGTCGCGCGCTGGCTCGGCGACCTCGGTCTCGCGGACCTCGCACGCACGCCCATCGCCGACGTGGAGCCGGGGCCGCGACTGCGACTGCTGACCGAGCTCGCGCTCCTGCGCGACGGCGTCGAGGGCCTCGTCATCGTGGCACCCGACCGGCACGGCGGCACGCCCGACGCCTGGTGGGGCCTCGCGCGCGGACTCGCCGGGCGCGGGTACGCGGTGCTCGTCGTCGCGGGCGATGCCGCGGCGTCGGCGATCGCGGCATCCGACCTGCTCGACCGGCTCGCCGGCGCCGACGCTGACGCCGACGACGCCGACGACGCGCTCGCGCTCGCCGAAGGGGGCCTGGCGTGAAGGTCCCGCAGATGATCGCCGCCGAGCTCCGCCGCCTCACCTCGACGCGCATGTCGGTGCTCGCGCTGCTCGCGCTGCTCGCGGTGCCCGTGCTCTACGGCGGCCTCTACCTCTGGGCCAACCAGGACCCGTACGCGAAGTTCCCCGACGTGCCCGTCGCGCTCGTCGTCGAGGACGAGGGCACGCCGGCGACCGGCGACCAGCCCGCGCGCAACGTCGGCGACGAGGTGGCGGACCAGC